>CAVYSY010000040.1:0-482755 GCA_963771175.1 uncultured delta proteobacterium | reverse complement strand
GAGCGGGCCGGCGGACATTCAACATCTCGCCGTAATAGCGCAGGGCCTCGCGCGCGTCCGCCTTCATCTGCGACTCCAACGGACTTCGCTCCAGCAGGGAGAGGTCGCGGCTCTTGAAGCTGAACGTCTCCACGCGAGGGAGCGGGCCGGCGAGCTCGCCCTCTTCGATGATGAGCACATCCGCGAAGCGCAGGCCGGTGCCCTCTTTCTTCACGCCCACGTACGTCTCGACGCGGGGCTTGTGGAAGTCCTGGAGGTAGCGGCGCATGGCGCGAGGGAGGGCCGCGTCGGCGCGTAGCAACTCCACGAAGGCGCGCTCGAAGGCAAGCCCTCGGGCGAAGTTCCCCCGCATCCGCTCGTAGCCCGCCCACTCGAGGGGCCACTTCACCGCCATGCCCTGCTCGAGCTCCGCGACTCGCTTCTCGTAGTAGGCGACGTACTCGCTCCAGCGCGGGTTGCCCTTGGCTCCTGGTCGCGGGGTGTCGAGGGAGGGGCTGTGCTTCCTCAAGGTCGCCACGTCCCCGGACAGGCGCGGGCCCGCGGAGTCGAGCTCCACCCGTGCGAGCTTGGCTTCCACCACCTCCGGGGTGAGGCCCGCCTTCTCGTCCACCAGCGAGGCCAGGCCGCCGAGGCTCTTCCCGGCACTGGCGCTCCTCGGAGTGGAGCCCGCCGCCTCGTCCACCAGAGAGGCCACACCCCCAGGGCGATTCCCAGCACCGCCCCTCGCCGAAGTGGGGCCCGCTGCTTCGGGCCTCGCTTGTGACAACCACGCCTGCGCCCTGGCCACATCGCCCCGGGCCTCGCGAAGGGCAACGGCGGCGTCCACGCCTCCCACCGCCACGAGACGACCCGCCTCCCGGCTGGACTGGATGTCGCTGGCCAACTCACGAAGGCCGTCCACGCCCAGCCGCGCCTCCAACCGCCGCGCCATTTCCCTCAGTGCCCTCAGCCGCTGCTCCGGCAGCTGAAGTCGCCGCACGCCTCCCGGCGCGGTGCCCGTGCCTCCCCTGGCCTCGGAGAGGTACCGCGCGCCCTTGCCCCCAGCGTACAAAGTCGCCAGCAGCGCCGCGGGCATGAGCTCACGCGTGGCCTGCTCGTACTGGCCCTGGGACAGCGAGTACAGCCCGTGACCCGTCCCGGCCGCGAGGTTGTAGAAGCCCAGCGGTACGCCGAACGTCAGCTCGTCGAAACTCCCCAGCGCCACGTTGCCCGGAGAGAAGTGCCGCTGCACTCGTGCCCGCTCCACCTCGTCGAGGGCCTGCTGGTAGGGCGGAGGCAGTTGCCCTCGTAGCCACGAGAGGTTGAGCCCTCCCGCCCCATTGCTCACGAGACTGCTGTTGAGGAAGTCCCTGCCGGCACGGCCCGCTCCCCGGGCCAGGTCGCTCCATTCGAAGTCCCGGTCCGGATGGTCCGAGAGTCTCAAGCCCCGCCGCTCCAGTTCCTCACCGACAGCGGCCATGTCCCCCAGCGTCTCCCCGAGTCGCTTGTCCCGGGCCAGCAGCAGGAGCACTTCTTTCAGGTCATCGTCGAAGGCCGAGTGGAGGAGGAAGAGGGCGAACACCTCGGCGTTGGCGGCGCCATACTCCTCGGTGGCCTGGACGAGGAAGGAGGCGCGCTTGCGGTTGAGGACACCGGCGGCGTCCTCGCGCACGGGCCCCAGGGCACCGAGCCGGACGGCGCGCCAGTCATCCAGCTTCTCCACCAGCCGGGGCATGTCCACCCTGTCCTGCAACCCGACGAATTCCGCGGGCGTGCACGCCAGGAATGGGGCGAGGAGCGCCTCCGCATCGCTGGAGGACAGATCAGGCCATCCCGGGGGGAGCGGCTGGCCTCCGCAGCTGGAAGGGGCCGGGGCCTCCGCCATCTCCTCGATGACGACGAGGAGCGGTTCTGTCGCGACGTCCGGCCTCAGTGCGGGGAAACCGCCTCCACTTCCCACCGCCTCCGCCGACACGGGAGCGACCCGTTGCCGAGAGCCGGAACTGGAACGGACCGAGGCGGGCCGGGAGTGGAGGCCGAAGCCGCTCGTCAGACTCCCACGGGGGGCGCCCGTAGCGCACCCGAGCCACGCGCAGCCGATGACCCCCAGGAGGACGACTGCGAGTTTCCGCGCGGACACGATGAGCACCTCGACGCGTTGACAGGTAGGGGGCCCGGAAGCATCCGTGCTTCACTGCCCCGGTTCAACAGCCCCTGAGGTGCCCTCCATGCAGGTCCTCCGCATCACCCGCCCCGGCGGCCCCGAGGTGCTCGACTTCGAGGAGCGTCCCGCTCCTGCTCCCGGCCCCTGGGAGCTCCTCGTGCGCGTGCGCGCCACCGCCCTCAACCGCGCCGATCTCCTCCAGCTCCGCGGCGGCTACCCCGCTCCTCCGGGCGTCCCCGCCGACGTGCCCGGCCTCGAGTACGCCGGGGACGTGGTGGCCATCGGCTCGCTCGTCCGCCGGTTCAAGGTGGGGGACCGGGTGATGGGACTGGTGGGCGGAGGTGCCTTCGCCGAGCAGCTCGTCACCCACGAGCGCGAGGCCCTCCCCGTGCCGGAGAACCTCGACTTCCCCCAGGCCGCCGCGCTCCCCGAGGCCTACCTCACCGCCTTCGACGCGCTCGTCCTCCAGGGCGGGCTGCGCATGGGCGAGTCCGTCCTCGTCCACGCCGTGGCCAGTGGCGTGGGCTCCGCCGCCGCGCAGCTCTGCCGCGCCATGGGCGCCCGGGTCTTCGGGACGGGGCGCAACGCGCAGAAGCTCTCCCGTGCCTCCGCCTGGGGCGTGGAGAAGACGGTGCTGTGTGACTCCTCGCCTCCGCGCTTCGCCGACGCCCTCCGGGAGGCCACCGGGGGTCGCGGCGTGGACCTCACGCTGGACCTCGTGGGCGGCGACTACCTCCCGGAGACGCTCCGCGCCATGGCTCCCCAGGGACGGGTGCTGCTCGTGGGCCTCGTGGCCGGCTCGCAGGTGCAGACGGACCTGAGCGTCATCCTGACCCGACGGCTGCGCATCACCGGCACCGTGCTCCGCAGCCGGCCCCCCGAGGAGAAGATGGCCCTCACCCAGGCCGCCGAGCGGAGTCTCCTGCCCCTGTTCCAGTCCGGGGCGCTCGCTCCAGTGGTGGATGCCGTGTACCCCATGCGCGAGGCCCGCGAGGCGCTCACCCGGATGGCGAAGAACGAGACGGTGGGCAAGCTCGTCCTCCGCTGGGAGTGAGTCAGGGCGCTCCAGGGAGCTTCCAGACAGGGCCCCTGACGTGGGTCCCCCCAGCGGGCGACTCCTTCGGGGGCGGGGAAATGGTTCCGGTGCAGAGGATCGTTGCTTAGCGCACACGGACCCTTATCCTCCGCCGCCACCATGCCTGCTGCTTTCGACCCCAGCGCCGCCGCGGCCCCCGGCTCCGGCATCTTCGGCCTCCCCCACTCGCCCGATGAGGCCCACGTCGTCCTCATCCCCGTGCCCTTCGAGGCCACCACCAGCTACGGCGGTGGCACCTCCGAGGGCCCCTCGTCCATCCTCGAGGCCAGCCGCCAGGTCGACCTCTTCGACGTCGAGACCGGCCGCCCCTATGAGCGCGGCATCGCCACTCCTCCCCGAGCCCGAGCAGGGCGCGCCTGGAACACCCGCGCCAAGGAGCGCGCCGTCCCCATCATCGAGGCCGGCGGCATCGACCCCTCCAACCCGGAGCTCCGGCCGCCTCCACCGAGGTCAACCAGCTCTGCGAGCAGCTCCACGAGGCCGTCTACCAGCACCGACCCAGGAGTGGCTCGCCAAGGGCAAGCGCGTGGGCGCCATCGGCGGAGACCACTCCATCTCCTTCGGCATCATCCGCGCCCACGCCGAGAAGTACCCCGGCCTCGGCGTGCTCCACCTCGATGCCCACGCGGACCTGCGCAACGCCTACGAGGGCTTCTCCTGGTCCCACGCCTCCATCATGCACAACGTGGCCGAGCGGATTCCTGGCGTGAAGTCGCTCGTCCAGGTCGCCATCCGCGACATGAGCGAGGACGAGCACCGCTACATCGAGGCCTCCGGCGGCCGCGTCCGCGCCTTCTTCGACTCGGACCTCAACCACAAGCGCTTCGACGGCATCCCCTGGAATCGCCAGGTGGATGAGATGGTCAAGGGCCTGCCCCAGCACGTCTACCTGTCCTTCGACATCGACGGGCTCGATCCCGTGCTGTGCCCCCACACCGGCACGCCCGTCCCCGGCGGACTGTCCTTCCCCGAGGCCGTCGCGCTCATCTCCGGCGTGGTCCGCTCCGGCCGCACCATCGTCGGGTTCGACCTCACCGAGGTCGCCCCGGATCCGGACGGCGGCGAGTGGGATGGGAACGTCGGCGCCCGGCTGCTCTACAAGATGATCGGCTGGATGCTGAAGTCCGAGTCCAGGTAGAGCCACTCAGCCCCGGGGCAGGATCACGCTGAACGTCGTGCCCTGCCCCCGCTTCGACTCCACCGAGAGCCCGCCGCCATGCAGTCGCGTCAGCTCCGAGGCGATGTAGAGCCCCAGCCCACTCCCCGTCCCTCCGGGTCGGAAGGGCTCGAAGAGGTGCTGCAGCTCCTCGTCCGAGATGCCCGGACCCTGGTCCTTCACCCGCACCGACACCAGCGACGGCGTGGACTCCAGCTCCACCCGCACCTCGCCCCCATGCCGCGCCGCATGGCCCAGCAGCGCGTCCAGCACCTGGCCCATCCGCGCCGGATCGAACCGCAGCTCCACCTGCGAGGCCGGGGCCTCCAGCGTCCACCGCACCTGGGGCTTTGCCTGCCTCCACGCGTCCAGCGTGTGGCGCAGGTGCACCCCCAGGTCAGCCCTCACCGGCCGCAACATCACCATGCGTGCCGCCAGGTGCGCCGCCTCTCGGAACTCCCGCGACAGCGACTCCATCACCTGGAGCTGCGCCCCGAGCGTCTCCAGCGCCCCTCCGTCCGCCCGGCCCTCCGCCTTCAGCCGCTCCACCTGCGCGCTCGCCGAGGACAAGGGCCCCTCGAAGCCCAGGGCCACCCAGTCGCCCAGCGCCGCCACCGCCTTCCCGCCCTCCAGGGCCTTCGGCTGCGGCGCCTCCGCCAGCGCCTGGCGGATCAGCGACTCGAAGTCCGTGATCTCGAAGGGCTTGTGCAGGAAGGCGTGGGCCTCCGGGCGCACCATGTGGGAGAACCGCACTCAACAGGATGATGGGCACGCGGCCGAGGAACTCGTCGCCCTTGAGCTTGCGACACAGGTCCAGGCCGCTCAGTCGCGGCATCATGTGGTCCGTGACCACCAGGTTCGGCCGGCGCGCACGCGCGAGGTTCCACGCCTCCTCGCCGTCACGCGCCTGGATCACATCGTGCCCCAGGTCCTCTACGACCTGGCTCAGCACCTCGAGCACCGCGGGCTCATCGTCCGCTACCAGGACGAGACTCATGGGTGCATTCCATTCAACCCGGTGCGGCGCGTCCAGACCGGTCCTCGGGAATGTCGGAAATGCTGCGCGGTTCCCGACATTCAGGACGTCTCGTACCCGACATTGCAACCGCACAGAGGGAGGACTTGACGTGAAGAACCCAGTGAGCCGGTGGGGACTGCTGCTCGCGGTGATGCTCGCCTTCACCCAGGGCACCAGCGCCCGCGCCGATCAGGCCCGACGCCGCAATGAGATAGTGGAGGTGGTCCAGAAGGTCTCCCCCGCGGTCGTCTTCATCGGCACCGAGAGCGAAGCGGAGTCGCCCTTCCGGGGCCGCCGCTCGCCGATGGAGGAGTTCTTCGGCGTGCCCCCGCAGAGGCAGCGCCAGCAGGGCCTGGGCAGCGGCGTCATCGTGGATCCCAACGGCATCATCATCACCAACGACCACGTCATCCGCGGAGCCTCCGCCATCCACGTGGTGCTGGCCGACGGGCGCGAGCTGGAAGCCGACGTCATCGGCAGCGACGCCGACAACGACCTGGCCGTGCTCAAGGTCAGCTCCAAGCAGCCCCTGCCCGCCGCGAAGCTGGGCACCAGCTCGGACCTGATGATCGGCGAGACGGTGGTGGCCATCGGCAGCCCCTTCGGCCTGAGCAAGACGGTGACGTCGGGCGTGGTGAGCGCCACCGGCCGCACCTTCAAGGCGGACGGGCGCACCTACAACGACTTCATCCAGACGGACGCGGCCATCAACCCGGGCAACTCGGGCGGGCCGCTGCTCAACGTGGACGGGGACGTCATCGGCATCAACACCGCCATCTTCGCCAGCGCCCAGGGCATCGGCTTCGCCATCCCCGCCGACAAGGTGCGCCGCATCGTCGACGAGCTCACCCGCTTCGGGAAGGTGCGCCCGGCCTGGGTGGGGATTGAAGCGCAGGACCTGTCGCCGCGACTCGCCCGGCAGCTCGGGTGGGACCGGACCTACGGCGCCGTCGTCAGCGACGTGGAGCCGGGCAGCCCCGCCGACCAGGCCGGTATCCGCCGCGGCGACGTGCTGGCCGAGATGGGCGGCTCGCGCATCTCCGACGCCGAGGACTACGTCACCCGCGCCCGCGGCTACCCCGCTCGGGCCGCCTTCCCGCTCGTCGTCTTCCGCGAGGGCGGGCAGCGCACCCTCCAGGTGACGCCCGTGGAGTTCCCGCCCCAGCTCATCGAGGCCCTCGCCTGGAACCGGCTGGGACTCCGGGTGAAGCCGGTGCGCGGCGCCATGTCCATCCAGGCCGTTCGCCCCGGCTCCGTGGCCGACGAGGTGGGGCTGGAGCCCGGGGATCTGCATCTCCCGGGTCAACAACCAGCCGGTCGCCGAGCCAGCCTCCTTCCAGGAGGCGCTCCTGAGCGCCCGGGGCTCCCGGAGCGTCCTGCTGCTCGTGCAGCGCGGGCGCTACAGGTACCACGTCACCCTGCCTTTCTAGGGATGGGGATCTAGCGATCCTCCGGCCGGGGCCTCTAGCATGGGGCCCCAATGAGTCAGGTTCGCTATCAGCCTCTCGGCCCGCTGCTCGCGGGCGAGGGTTCCCGCGCCTTCCTCGGGCTGGCGCTCGAGGAGGGAGTTGCTCCCCGTCCGGTGGTGCTGGTGTGGGCGCCCCCCGAGGTGGCTCAGGATGCAGAGCTGTCCGCCGGGCTGCAGCGTGAGACGCAACGCGCCTCCGTGCTGGAGCACCCCAACATCCTGCGCGTCCACGGACTGGTGTCCCTGGAGGCCGGCCTCGCCCGCGTCACCGAGTTCGCCGATGGCGAGTCGCTGCGCCGGATGTTGGAGGTGCGCCCGCGCATTCCGCCCGCCTTCGCCGCGCTGATCGCCTCGGACGTGGCCATGGGCGTCCACTACGCCCACCTGGCCGGCAACGATGACGGCACGCCGCTCGTGCACGGAGACCTGCGCCCGGAGACGGTGATGGTCTCCTTCGACGGCGTGTGCAAGGTGACGGGCTATGGCGCCCTGAGCGTCGCCCCCCGCGAGCGCAACGGCCGCCGCGTGGCGCAACCGGCGCAACTACAGCGCCCCCGAGCAGCTCATCGGCGGTCGCGAGGCCATGGGCGCCCGCCACCGACGTGTTCCTCCTGGGCCTGCTGCTCTACGAGTGCCTCTCGGGGCGCGTGCCCTTCCAGGACGCGCAGGACCCCGATCAGGCCATCATCAACCGCCCGCTGCCGGCCCTGCCCTCGGACGTCCCTCGCGCGCTCGCCGAGGTGGTGCGAGCGCGCCACCGCCAAGCGCGCCAACGAGCGCTACTCCACCGCCCTCGAGTTCCGTGAGGCCGTGGTGGCCGCCGTCCAGGGCCTGCCCTCCGCGGAGACCTTCTCCGAGTTCCTTTCCACCCTCTTCCCGCCCGACCGCGACGCGCGCGCCACCCGGCGCCAGATGCTGGAGATCGGCCTCGCGGACGTGAGTCGCCGCGTCTCGGGCACGGGGTTTCCGGCCGTGCAGCCCGCGCCCTTCCCCGCGAGCCCCTCGGGCAGCACCGCCTCCGTCGCGCCCGTGCGGCCCTCCGGTGAGGCGCCTCCCGTCGCCTCCGCCGAGCCCGTGGACCTGGACGACATCCCGTTGGATGTCGCTCTCCAGGAGGAAGACGCGAATGCCATCGACACGGTGCTGGAGCTGACTGGCCGGCACGCCCGTCCCGGAGTAGCCCGCCCCCTCGCGCCTCCGGAGGAGGCCCGTCCGCCTCGTCACGAGGAGCCGGAGGAAATCGAGCCGGAGGAGGTGGAAGACGAGAGCCCGCCCAAGAAGCAGCGCTCGCGCGTTCCGCTCATCGTGGGAGCGCTGGCCACCGCCGCCGCCGCCGCTGGCTTCTTCGTGTGGAACGAGCGTCAGCAGGCCAGCACGGAGCCCGCGGACCCGGACATGGCCGCCGGCGCGCAGGCCTCGCCCACTCCACCCCGGGCCACCCAGACTCCGCCCGCGGTCCCGGCGAATGCCGGGGGACTCGCGCTCGCCCCGAAGGGAGATGCGGGAGTGACGGCGGGCCGGCCACCGCGAAGCTCGGCACGGTGATGGGGCACGAACGTGGCCGCCGCTCCGGGCGGTGACGCGGGCACGGCTCCGGCCGTGGTGCTCGCCAGTGGCTCGGCGCCTTCCTCTCCGGGGGGCTCCGTGGCGCCCGCCTCGGGTACGGCCCCCGCCGTGCCTCCCACCGCAGGGAGCAAGGACGCCCCCCCGGCGCCCTCCACCGAGCAGGCGGCGGTGACGACGAAGCTCCAGCTCGTCGTGATGCCGCCGGTGGACGTGTCCCTCGATGGCAAGCGGCTCGGCCGCACGCCGCTGGCCGTACCGCTCGCGCCTGGCCCGTACATGCTGGAGCTGAGCAACCCCACCAAGGGCGTGAAGACGACTCGCGCCGTCACCGTTCGCCCCCAGGGCACGACGAAGCAGCGCATCCTCCTCGGCAGGGGCACCGTGCTGGTCAAGGCCCCGGCGGGCTCGCGCATCTTCCTCAACGGCCGCAAGGCGGGCCCGAAGCTCTCTCTGTTCGAGGGCGAGCACCAGCTCGTCGTCACCACCGGCAAGGCTCGCTGGGAGAAGTCCTTCCGGCTGCAGCCCCGCCAGAAGGTGACGTTCGACGTGGCCTACGAGGAGCCGTGAACGCCAACGCGTCTACGGCACTCCCGGAGTACCACCATCCGTGATTGCAGGCGCGGCAGGAGGGGGCATCGGACCTGACGAAGGAGCGCCCCGTCCTGCTCCTCTGGCGCCTAGTGAGCGCGACGGCACGCTCTGGCCGGCATCAACGGCAGGAGACTCGCCCGATGTCGTCGGGCTGCCCTGTCGCCCGGCATCAGGCGGTTCCGCGTAAAGAGGCTGGTCAGGTTGACCCTCGAATACGCGCCGGAGGATGCGCCCCTCCTCGCTGATGGCGTAGGTCACTCCCGTATCCAATGACACATACTGCAACCCGCAGAACTCAAGGTTCTCGATCGATTCGAACGAAGATGATGTTGCCCTGACGAATGACTCGATAGCGATGTGCCTCCTGCGTCTCCACACACGGCCGTTTCCTGGAGCCAGGGGGTAGGAAGTCATTGGCGGCGATCATGACGGCTCGAAGAACCACGCCGTCCAGCTCGTATGCCGCACCGCCCGCGCCAACCTCGACAGCGGAGTGCTCGAAGAATCTTGGGAAGACAATCGAATCTGTCGTCCTCCACCGGCACCGGGCGCTGAGACAGCGCGCAACTGGCGAGGATGACAGCCAGCCCAAGGGTCAGGTTTTCTTCCTCATGGAGCACCCTTCACACGCGTTCCGGCAGGCACCATCCTATTTCGGGTCGAGACTGGAAACTCCGTCTTGCTGATCCAGGTAACGGTGCCAGCCTTCTCCCGGCGCCACTTGCCACTGTGCTCGTCAGTATCCACTTCGCCGCCTTCTTGCTTCCCATGCTGTCTTCGAAAAAGCCATCGCATGCGGTGGGGTTCGAAGCATAGCGGAGTGCTGGAGAAGAAGCGCGACGATGCCACGAGAAATCTACCCTTCCTTCGTTTCAACGAACTCGCCATGAATTCTCGCCACTTTGGCAATGGCGGCGATGTCCTTTCTCGGAAAGCTCGGTGGGGCGGCGGGGTGGTTGTGGAGGACGTCAGACGTCCTCTCCGAGGACTCGTGGCGGGTCTCGCTTGTCATCCACGAAAGCGGGCATGTCCGGGACCTCTCTCGCCCTGCTCATCTGGAGGAGTAGTAACAGAGCTCTGCAGCCAGCATGCTCCGTTCAATTTGTCATCTGGTGTGTAGTACAGCCATGCGCAATACTCGGTTGCAGGCTCTCCAGGACGAACCGAAGCCGCATGTCCTCCCGATCACCGGCGGTTGCTCGGGGCTGTGACGAATCACCGGGCAAGCCGCGAGAATCGCGTCCCAGGACGAATCGAACGACCCGAAGTCTCGCATGGGGCCCTCAAGCTCTCGGGAGGGTTTTCAGAATAGAGGCGTAAAACACCTGGAGGGAGTCTGGCAGGCACGCACCCCCCAAGCGATCCACACCACGAAAAACCACCGTACCCGCTTGATTAAGCTCGTCGAGATCCGGTCCAGCATACTCCCCATGAGAGCAGGCGGGCGACGAAGGGCATGAACCGTGTCTCTGAACCTTCCCAACCGCGTACGGCAATGCGTCCTGTGGCCCGGCGAAGGTCTACTCCGCGGGCCTGACCCACCGGGCGCCCGCGGCTTCCCCAGCCCTCTGGGAGCGGAGGAATGCAATGCAAACGAGAGTCTGCTCCTCGCGCGCGCTCGCCCGAGGAACCCGCGAGGCACGATGCGCGTCACGCGGCGAAGGTCGAGAGGATCGCGCGGCAACTGCGGCAGCGGACGAGCACGCGGCCCGTGTCCCTCAAGAAGAAGACGCCGCCACACCAGGTCCCCAAGCGCTACGACCAGCGGCGCACCGACGAGAAGATCGACCTGAGCGACCTCGACGAGATCCTCGAGATCGACCCCGTGGCGACGACCTGCACGGCCGAGCCCGCGGTCACCTTCGACGAGCTGGTGCGCGCGACGATGCGCTACGGGCTCGTGCCCATCATCGTCCCCGAGCACAAGACCATCACCCTCGGGGGCGCGGTCGCGGGCTGCTCCATCGAGTCGATGTCCTTCCAGCACGGCGGCTTCCACGACACGTGCCTCGAGTACGAGCTCATCACCGCGAAGGGCGACGTGCTGCGCTGCACCCCGACGGAGAACCCGCTCGTGTTCCAGATGATCCACGGCTCGTTCGGGACGCTCGGCATCCTGTCGAAGCTGAAGTTCAAGCTCGTGCGCGCGGCGCCCTACGTGCACGTGACGTACGAGACCTACGCCACGCTCGAGGCCTTCCAGCAGGCCATCTGGCGCCACTTCACGGCGCAGGACGTGGACTACATGGACGGGCAGATCTTCTCGCCCACGAAGCACGTGCTGTGCGTGGGCCGCTTCATGGAGCGCGCCCCGTACACGAGCCGCTACGACTGGCTGAAGGCGTACTGCGAGAGCATCCCGAGCGCGCCGAGGACTACCTCACGACGTACGACTACCTCTTCCGCTACGACCGGGGCGTCACGCACGTCTCGCCGAAGAGCCTCGTCGGCCGGGCGCTGTTCGGCAAGCTGGTGCACTCGGACAGCGTGCTGAGGGCGGCGGAACGCTTCCACCGCTTCCTGCCGAGAAGAACCCGCCGGTCATCGTGGACGTGTTCGTCCCCTTCTCGCGCACGGCCGAGTTCATGGACTGGTACCACCGCGAGCTGCACTTCTACCCGGTGTGGTGCGTGCCCTACCGGCGAATGCACGATTACGAGTGGCTCTCGTCCCGCTGGTGGTCCGGCGTGAACGATCCGCTGTTCCTCGACCTCGCGGTCTACGGGCTCAAGCAGCAGCCGGGCCGCAACCTCTACAAGGAGTTCGAGGACGAGCTGCGGGGGTCAACGGCACCAAGACGCTCATCTCGTACAACTACTACGACGAGCAGACGTTCTGGAGCATCTGGAACAAGGACACCTACCAGGCCGTCAAACAGCTCACCGACCCGAACAACCTCTTCCGCGACCTCTACACGAAGACGTGCCGGGCGGCGCTCGGGCTCACGTCTCGAAGGCGCGGGTCAACCTGGCCATCGCCGCCGGAAGCGCCCGGACCTTCAGCCGCCGGCCGCTCTCGTCGAAGGCCTCGGAGATGACCCGGGCATGCTCGTAGACCTCGCCGATGCGCGCCTGCCGGGCGTAGGGAATCACCAGGTCCGCCTCGACCATCGAGGCCTCGAAGAAGTCGATGATCGTCCTGCCGGAGCGCCGCGACGTCCTCCGGCGAGTGCGCCGAGAGGAGCATGGCCTCGGGATGCTGCTGGCGCAGGGCCTGCCGCGCCTCGGGAGAGAGCCGGTCGGCCTTGTTGAACAGCAGCCTGCTCGGGCACGCTCTGCGGCGCCGATCTCGCGGAGCACGCCGCGGGTGACCTCGAGCTGGGCCTCGCAGGTCGGGTCGGAGGCATCCACCACGTAGAGCAGCAGCGAGGCCTCGAGCGCCTCGTCGAGCGTCGAGCGGAAGGAGGCCACGAGATCGTGCGGCAGCTTCTTGATGAAGCCGACCGTGTCCGAGACGAGCACCCGCGGCTGGGTCTCCGGCTGCAGCGCGCGCACCGTGGTGTCGAGGGTGGCGAAGAGCTTGTCGGCGACCAGCACCTCGCTGCCGGTCAGGGCGCGCATCAGCGAGGACTTGCCGGCGTTGGTGTAGCCGACCAGCGCCACCCGGAGCTGGTCCCTCCGGGCGTAGCGCCGGTGATCCTGGTCCTGCTGGATGGCCGCGAGCTCCTCGCGCAGCTCGGCGATGCGGTCGCGGATCTTGCGGCGATCGAGCTCGAGCGCCGACTCGCCGGCGCCCTGGCCGTGCTGCGCGCTCGCGGCTTCCCGGTCGACTCGCGCAGGCGCGGGGCGACGTAGTTGAGCCGCGCGATCTCGACCTGCAGCTTCGCCTCGCGGCTGCGCGCGTGGCGGTGGAAGATCTCCACGATGACGCCGGTGCGGTCGAGCACCTGTGCGCCGGTGGCCCGCTCGAGGTTGCGCGCCTGGCTGGGCGAGAGCTCGTGGTCGACCACCACCACCGTGGGCCTCGCCGCGGCTGGCGCCTCGCCGGCCTCGGCTGCCGGCTCCTCCACGGGGCCCTCCTCTTCCGCCGCCTCCTCCGCCGTCTCTTCCTCTTCGGCCTCCCAGCGCTCGCGAGCCTTCGACTTGCGCTCCTGCGCCCCCGAAGGCACGACGCCGCTGCCGCCGGTGAGCTCGGCCAGCTCCTTGAGCTTTCCGGTCGCCGAGGACCGTCCCCGCCGCGACGCCGCTCGCGGCGCTGGGTCACGGTCGCGACGACCTCGTAGCCGAGGGTGTGCACCAGTCGCCCGAGCTCGGCGAGGTCGGCGGCGTGCTCGGTGTCCGAGACGCCGGGGAGCTGGACGCCTACCAGCACGGCAAGAGGGCGCGCGGAAGAGGAGTTCGACATGGCACGCTCGTACCACATCGAGGGTGTCAGAGGATTCGTACAGCGCCGCACAGCTCACGCGCTCTTGCGGCGGCGGATCATCGCCTCGTACGAGCGACCCACGCTCTGCGAGAGGATGAGCAGCTCGCCCACGTCCGGCGGGGTGAGCTGGCCGGGCCCGTTGTCCACGTACAGCATGTGCACCACCTTGCCGCGCACCAGCAGCGGGAGGATGACCGCCGTCGTCGGGTGTCCCCGCCTCCCAGCAGCTTGTAGAAGACGGCCGCCGCGGCGTCCCGCGCGCACCGGCCCCACGAAGTGCGAGCGCGTGTCGCGCACCAGCCGGAAGGTGCTCGGCGCCTGCAGGCCGATGCCGATGCGCTTCACCGCCGCCTCGCGCACGCCCTGCCCCATGCCTCGTGCCAGCCCGTCACCAGATCTGCCCTGCACGCTACAGCAGCAGGCAGCGCTTCCACTTGCCCAGCGCGAAGCGCAGCACCGTCGTCGCCACCTCCTCGCGATCCGAGCTGCGGGACGAGCTCCGCCTGCGCCTCGGCGAAGGTGAGCGGCGAGGGCGGCGGCTCCGGAGCCGCTACCACCGGAGACCGGGGCGCCGCGACCGGCACCCGCCGCGCCACGGGGGCGACCGGCAGCGCCTCGTCGGGGACCGGGGGCGGAACCTCGATGGGCGTCCCTGCACCACCGGCGCCTCGGGCATGTGCGGCGGAGCCGGCACGCGGGGCGCGGCCACCTGCGGCACCTCGGGCACGTACCCCTGAACGATGGGGGCGGGCACCACCTCCTCCGCCGCCTCCACGAGCTCCAGCACCTGCTCCGCTTCCGCCTCCGAGCCCCCTCCGGTGAGCGCCTGGGCGTAGAGCGACTGGAACTCCTCCTCGCTCATCAGGTCCTCGACCTTCGCCGCCGCCTTCTGCTCCTCCTGCTGCTTGCGCGTGGGCCGCACGACGTTCATGTCGATGGCTCGCATCGCACGGAACGCCTTCGCGTAGCGCCGCTGGAGCTGGTTCATCCGGAACTCGGGGATGACCACCGGCACCACGCGCTTGCCCGTCTTGAAGGCCAGCGCGTCCAGCGTCTCGATATCGTGGGGGTTGATGACCGCCACGCTCATCCGCGTGGCGTCCACCCGCATCGGCAGGAAGTCCTTCTCGTCCGCCTGGTTGAGGTCCACCATCTCCAGCGCGCGCGGATCCGGCTGCATCTCGCCCGAGGCGAACGCCACGTTGTGCTGCTTGCCCAGCACCCGCGCGAGGTCCTGCTCGGACACCAGCCCCAGCTCGACGAGGTTCGTCCCGAGCCGCCCGCCGTGGACGACCTGCGACTCGAGCGCCTCCTCCAGCGCCTCGGGAGTGATGAGCTGTTCTTGAAGGAGCAATTCGCCCAGGCGCATGACCGCACGGCTTGTACCCGCCCCCCATCGCCTTCCGCAAGAAGCGCCTGGAGCCGCTCCCCCCTCCTCAGGACACCGGATCCTCCGGGTGGTGGCTCAGCGCCACCCGGTTCCCCTCGGGGTCCCGGACGTACACCGTCCACCGGGTCTCGTTCTCCAGCGGCACCCCCGCCCTGGCGAAGGCCTCCACCGCTCGGGCCCGAGCCTCCGGACGGATGCGGAAGGCGAGCAGGAAGCAGGCCGGGTCGCTCGGTCCGGAAGGGGCCGGGCTCGGGCTCGCCCGTGACCTCCTCCAGGGCGAGGAAGCCCCCGCCCGGCACCTCGACCCAGACGCTGCGTAACGAGCCGTCCGCCCGGTAGTGCCGTTTGAGCTCAGAGAAGCCCAGCACCTCCCGGTAGAAAGCGGTGACCTTCTCTACATCCCGGACCTGGATGGCCAAATGGTGGAAGCCCTGAACGTCCATGGATGGAATGGTATGGTGCCCGCCCCCCATGGCGCGACTGCTCATCGTCGAGGATCATCCTGAACTGGCCTCCCTCATGGTCGCCGCTGCCGAGAGCCGCGGTCATGAGGCCCAGGCCGTCCACACCGGCGAAGCCGCGCTGGCACTCCTGCGTCCGGCGGCCTTCCACGCCGCGATCGTGGACCTGCTGCTGCCCGACATGCGCGGCAGCGCCGTGCTGTCCGCGCTCCGGGAGCACGCCATCCCCGCCGTCGCCGTCAGCGGCGTCTACAAGGGGGAGCGCTTCGCCCGCGAGGCCACCGAGGTCCACGGCGCGCGCGCCTTCTTCGAGAAGCCCTTCGAGCTCCTGCCACTCCTGGAGTCCGTCGAGGAGCTCTGCGGCCTCAACCGCCCCCTGCCACCTCCCCCTTCCGACGAGGACGAGGAGGTGGTCGTCTTCCAGGACGCCTCCCTCCTGGACGTGGACGACGAGCCCCTCTTCTCCTCCGAGAGTGAGGACGAGCCCGTCTTCAGTCCCCCCTCGCGGGAGCTGCCCCCTGTCGTGCAGGGGCTCGCGCTCGTCGAGGAGGTCCAGGCCCCCATGATGGACGAGGCCCCGGCTCCGCTCCCCGCTCCGACCCTGGAGAACCCGGCTCCGGCCGTGGAGGAGCCCGCCCCGGCCGAGGAAGAGTACGCCCTGGCCGAGGAGGAGCCCGCCTCCGGCCGGGAGGAGCCCGCTCCGGCCGTGGAGGTGCACGCCCCTGTCGTGAACGACGCTCCCACCGAGCCGAGGCAGGACTCGCCCGCTCCGCACGAGGATCCACACGGAGAGGCCCCCGTGCCCGGCGTGGACGAGCCCGAGTCCTCCCAGCAGGAGCTCGTCCCGCCCGCGGCGGAGTCCGCTGACCTCCAGGAGGACGCGCCCGTCACCGTCGGGACGGAGGACCTCGAGGAGCTGGGGGTGCTGGAGGAGCTCAACGAAGCCGAGGTCACGGCCGAGCAGGCGGCCAGCGCCTCCGAGCCCGCCGCCGGACTCCCCCTGCCCTTCGGCGAGCGCGAGAAGGTGTGGGACCAAGACGGCGCACGTCCGCTGCCCGGATCGCTCCACGCCCGAGTGGTCAGCTCTCGGGAGACCTGGCCACCACGGCAGTCCCCCGGCTGCTCAACGCCTACTACGAGGCCCGCCACGGCGGTGAGCTGAAGCTGAAGCACGGCACCGTGCTGAAGGTCGTCTACTTCGAGGCCGGCCGCCCGGTGTACGCGGCCTCCAACCTCGCCCACGAGCGCTTCGCCCGCTTCTGCGTGCGCCGCGGCGTGCGTCCCCGAGTCGGACCTCCAGGAGGTGCTCGCGCTCGCCCGCGAGCAGAGCCTGCGCACCGGCGAGGCGATGATCCGCCTGGGCCTCATGACCGCCGCAGCGGCGCCAGCAGCTCGTCCTGAGCAACAGGTGAAGGAGATCCTCTGGTCCACCTTCTCCTGGACCGAGGGTGCCTACGGCTTCAGCCCGCAGCGCCCGCCAGCGCGCGGACCTGGTGCGGCTCTCGGTCTTCCCCGGGGACCTCATCCTCGAGGGCATGCTCACACCGAGCCGCTGGTGACGCCTGCGCCAGCAGCATGCGCGCCGAGCGCAAGCTGTTCCCCACCGCCGACCCGCCCTACGGGCTGCACGAGTTCCAGCTGCAGCGGACGGCCAGGCCCTGCTGCTCGCCTACGCGGACGGCAGCAAGACGGTGGAGGACCTGCTCACCCTCACGGACCTGCCCGAGCGAGACGTGCTGGCCGCGCTGCGGGGCCTTCGAGCTGCTGGGCCTGGTGGAGGAGCGGCGCGACGACGCCGAGCGCCGCGCCGCATCAGCTTCGGCCTGTAGGACGAGGGCCCGCTACCGTCGGCGGCGGCGGCGCACGGCCGCCACCAGCGCCCCGAGCGCGAACAGCACCGGGCCCGGACCCGAGCTGGTGCAGCCGCAGCCGGAATCGGGCACCTGGGGGCCGGAGGCGTCGCGGATGGAGATGAGCACCTCGCGCAGCCGGGCCTCGCCCTCCATGCGGCGCTCGCCCACCAGGTGCGGGCGCGCCACATAGGTGAGCCTTCCGGAGCCGCCTCCCTCGAGCGACAACCCCTTCACGGTGAGCACGCCATCCACCCAGCTCGCCTCCAGGGGCTGGCCTTCGTACCGCGCGCTGCCCTCCACGTACGTCAGGCCCGCCAGCCGCTCCACGAAGCTCACGTCCTTCACGGCGCAGGGGGTGGTGTTGGTGAGCGTGAGGGAGATGCCCACGAGCCCCGTATCCGAGGCGGCCGGCACCTCGGTGCGACGCCGTACCCGCACGAAGGGCTCCACGGTGATGGGCAGCACGTGTTGCAGCGAGGCCTCGTTGCCCGGGCCCGCGTTCGCCGTCACCTGCATCACCACGGACTCGCCCACCAGCGAGTCCAGCTCGGTGTCCCGCGTGGCCAGCGACACCGTGGCACCGCTCAGGAAGTCCTGCGCGAGCTCCGGACCCGAGAGCCGCGACCACGTGACATCCGACTTCTGGCAGGCGTCCTTCGGGAAGGCCTGCGTCAGCGAGGCACGCGCCCCCTCGCCACAGCGGGCCACCAGCACCGAGTCCTCCGGCAGCGCCTCCAGCCCCGCGGCCACCCGGGGCATCTCCAGATCGACCGATGCCTCGGAGGTGCGTCCGCCCGACTTGTCCTCCAGCGAGCCCGCCACCCGGAAGCGACCTCCCTCACATCCCGTGCCCGTGTCGACGAGCCACTTGCCCGAGGAGAAATCCACCGCCTCCCGCGCCACCACGCCTCCGTCCAGGTGCTCGAGCCGGAGCTCGGCGACCAGTCCACGGGAATCGAGGCAGTTGAGGTTGCTCGAGCCCAACCCCACCTCCACCACCGGGTCCGGGAGCAGCGGCGTCGGGGCGAGCTGGAGCACGCCCGCGTCCATCGGACTCACATTCGTCTGGATGTCCACCTCGCGCACCGTGGGCGAACTGGAGAAGAGGGCCTCCGCGGTCTGCAGTTGGTTCACCGCGGTGAACGTCAGCCGGGTCGAATCGAGGCACTCCCGAGCCTCCACCTGAAGCCCTGGCGCCCGCACCGGGAAGGCCGATACCACCTCGCCGGTGTCCGTCCTCCGGAACGTGATGCCCTCGGGGAGCACGGGGCCGCCGTCGAGTTCCCAGGTGGTCTCCACCCCCGGGAAACCGCCGCTCGTCTCGCACACGTGAAGGGGCTGCTCAGGCGCGACGAGCAGCGACTGCCCCGCGGTCAGGGTCACCACGCCCCCATCGAAGGCGGCGTTCGGATCGCCCCACGGCGCCACGTGGACCTTGAACTCCTTGGAGTTGGAGAGGCCCGCGTCGTCGTTCACCGTGAGCGTGAAGGGGAAGTCCGCCCCACCCGCCACGCAGAGGGTGGCCGGAGCCTTGAGGACCGCGACGCGGCCCCCACTCTGCTGCTCCAGCGACGGACCCACCGTCCCCGCATCCGTGCTCCAACCGAATCCGGTGAGCGCGCAGCCCGCTTCCGTCACGTCGCCGAGCACCTCCATCCGCCAGGGCTCGAACCGTCCCGCGACCAGTCCCCCATCGGGGATGCTCACCGGGGGAATGCTCGGCGCCCGGGTGTGCCGTACGAACACCGGAAACACCTTCGCGGTGTCATGGGCCGCCAGACCGTCCGCGGCGCGGACCTCGAAGGAGCCCACGGTCCCGCTCTCGCAGACGGAGCCGCTGGTGACCCTCACCACGAGCGGGTCTCCCGGCTGCCACCGGCCATCCACTCCCGCGTCGACCTGCTCCAGGGACCACGACGCCCCGACGCTCCCCGAAGAGGGGAGCGTCAGCAGCACCGGGTCTCCATCCGTGTCGGTCGCCGTGAAGGTGAACTGGCCGGCATCACTCTCGCCGAGTTCCACCACGGTGTCCGAGATCCGCGGGCCCGCGTCGTTGGTGTAGATGAGGAGGTTGTTCGAGCCCTGTTCGCCGGCGGCGACGCAGTAGCTCGCGCCCGTACAGGAGACGAACTTCAGGGGGGTGCCCGCGAACTCCGGCGGGAGGGGCCTCGACAGCCAGCGGGTGCCCGCCTGCGTGTAGTCGAGCATGGGCACCGCGCCCATCACCGAGGAAGAGCCGCCGTCCGTCAGCGCCACGACAGCCATGCCGAACCCGCGTCCGTTCGCCCCCCCGGGATTCACGTTCAGGGACACGTCCACCACGCCCAGGCCTCCGTCGAGCATCTGGACCGGGAGGATCTCTCGGCCGAGCTCCTTGGGGGCCCCCTGCAAGAATCCCTTCTCCGTGCCCACCACCGCATAGGGCACGGAGCCGCCATCGGCGGTGAACAGGTCGATCGCCAGCACCTTTCCCGCGCCCGGGTTGCCCTGGGAGAAGAACCGAAGGTCTTCCCGAGCGGCGAACCAGTAGACGAGCGCGTCGTCGCTCGACGTGCCGACGAGCGCATACAGCATGTCACCCGCCCGCACCACACCGAGCAGAGATTTGAATTCGATATCCTCGGCGTCTCTCCACTGGAAGGCGGGCGCGCCGGAGATGCCGGCATCCGCGAAGTACACGTCGGAGGTCAAGCCCGAGGCCACCGCGGCGGCTCCCCCACCGCTGGCGGACTGCCTCGCCCGGACGATGGGCCCCGCCGAAGTGAACGAGGCGATGGGAGTACCCCCTCCACACGGCGTACCCAGAGCGTTGCTGCTGCGGCGAGCCCCGTCCACGGAGGCCAGGACGGAGGTGAAGCAGTCCGCCGTCGCATCGTAAAAGGTACCCGCCGAGGTGCCTGGCAGAGACCGCGAATAGACACCGTCCACGAACAGCACGGCCTCGGTGGAGGTGCCCACCGAGAAGGTCCCGGGTGCCCACGTCTCCACGAAGCTCCTGGGCGTCCCGGCATCCGCGGGCAGGGAGAGCTGGGTCTGCCAGTCGGCGTGCGCGCTCGCGGCCACCAGCAGCACCAGGCTCGCGACGAGGCCCAGGCCCACGCGCCTCAGGCGCGCGCCCCACCTAGTACGCCAGCTCTGCCCGAAGATAGAGCCTGTCGGAACCATCGCGTGCCTCCTCCGGCAAGCCCGTCCCGGAGAACCCCAGCAGCGTATAGCCCGTGGCCACACGCAGTCGCTCGTCCACCCGGTACGCCACTTCGCCACGTAGCGAACCCAACTCTTCCCCATCCGGCGCCACCGACCTCATCGCCGCCTCCACCGCCACCTCCAAGCCCCCCACCACCCGCACCGACGGACGCAGGGAACCCGTCAGCACCCATATCTCAACATCTTCCAGTTTGCTGAGGCCCGCATGAAGCCCCGCCGCCAGTGCGAACCGGTCCCCCAGTCGCACCGCCGGCAGCAGTGAAATTATATGCTGGGCACGTTCTCCGAAGGCCGCTCGCTCACCAGGCAGCAGCTCGCGGGTGAGGCCGTAACGCGCCACCACCAGGAAGGGCTCCGGTCTCCAGGCGAGCGCCGCGTAGCCCTCGAGCAGCCGCGCCTCCGCCTCCCGCGTCTCGCGGTCGTAGGTGCGGCTGTAGTTCATGCGGCCGGAGAGCGACAGGTCCTCGCGCAGCACCGCCTCGGTCGCGAGCGTCATCACCACCTGGATGCGATCCACCGGCTCCGTCGCGCCGCGCACCGGCGAGCCCCGCGTGAAGCCCATCTCCATGCGCCCGTCGGCCCGGAAGCGCTCCAGGACGAGCTGGCCGGAGACGCTCGCCACGTCGCGCCGCAGCGGGCTCGGCACGTCCAGCAGCGGATGGCGCACGCCGCGCTCATAGCGAGCGCCCACATGCAGCGCGTCGAAGACGGTCTGCTGGAAGCCCACCGCCCGCGCCAGGCGCACCGCGTTGGCGTCATGCGAGGCGACGTCCTCCACGAAGAGGCTCGTTCCAGCTCCCAGCTCCGTGCTCGCCCCACTCACCGCGCGGGCCGCGCCGAAGTCCGGACCGTCCACGTCCACCGAGTAGCCGCCGTAGTAGACGTCCTGCCCCCGGCGCCACGTGCCCTGCACCCACGCCAGCGGCCCCAACCGCGGGCCCCAGCCCCCGCGCACGCCCACCACGGCCTCGTCGTCGAGCGTCACGTCCACGCCCGCCGAGGAGAAGGTGTCGTCCACCCGACCCGGGCCCTCACCGCGCCGCACCAGCGCCTGCCGGTGGCTGGCCGACACGCCCAGCCAGTCGTTCACCCGCAGGTGGCCATGGAGCCCCGCCGAGGTGCGGCCTCCGTCGAGCAGCGGCCCCTCACCGGGCACCTCGCTGGCGCGCAGGCTGGCGTCGCGCAACTCCACGCCCACGCCCCATCCGTCCCCCTCGTAGCCGAAGTCCACGCCCAGCGTGCGCGCCTCCAACGGCGTCTCGGAGAAGGGCAGCCGGGGGTCCGCCGAGCGCCGATCATCCCCGAGGAGGGTGAGGCGCCAGCGACCCAGCGGCTGCACGGCGCGCAGCGACACCTGGCGGAAGAGCGCGGTGTCCGCGTGGGTGCCATCGGAGAAGCCCGCCGAGCGCCACCGGAAGGCCGCGTCCACGGAGCCAGCCCCGAAGAGACCCGGCCCGCTCAGGCGCAGCCCCAGGGCCTGCCCGCTCCCCAGCTCCGCCTCCTCATCGGGCCGGAGGAAGGTGAGGCCGCCGTCGTCCGACACGCCGCGCAGCTCCGCCAGCAGGGCCTCGCCCTGGCTCCGGGCCACCTCGGCCCGCAGCGTGTAGCCGCCCAGCGTGGTGCGCGCGTGCCCGGAGAAGAGCAGGTAGGGCTTCCCGGAGCGCTGCTCGCGCACGGCGGACACGGAGGCCCGGCCGCCCGTCCACTCCGCCCAGGCCTCGCCTCCAGCGGTGTCGGCCGCATCGTCCAGCCTCATCACCGCGTACTGCACGGTGAGGACGGGCTCTGGCGCGGCCGTCAGCGGATCCGCGCGCAGCAGCGGCGCCCCGGCGAGAATGGACAGCGGGCGCGCCAGGAGGATGCGGCCCGCCGAATAGTCGATGTCGTAGTCCCGGCCCCGAATGAGGTGGCGCTCGCCGAGTGGCAGCCCGGTGACGCCGTCGCGCACCTCCACGCGCAACAACTCCGAGCCCTCCGCCACCGAGCCCGAGCCCAGGTAGTAGAGGCTGCCGCCAGTGGCGCGCAGCTCCTCGTACGCGGGTACGGAGGAGAGCGCCCGCGTCGGGTCCTCCAGCCCTCCGGCGAAGGCGTCCACGCCCACGCGCAGCCGCCCCAGCTCCGCCGCGAGCTGCGCGTAGGGGCCGAAGATGGGACGGTGGTAGCGGCCCACCTCCCCTTCCGCCTGCAGCACCCGGTACGTCCCCAGGCCCACCCGGCCGAACTGGTCGTGGCGCACCTCGAGCCGCAGTCGGCCCTCGGCGGGGTTGGGTGTGAGTCCCACGGACTCGTCTCCCCACTCGGCGATGGCCAGGTCCGGATCCGGTGCCCTGTCCAACCTCGGGAGGCGAGCGCGCAGCCAGTCCGCCACGGGCCGCCCGCGCAGGCCGTCCACGTCGGTGTCCCGCAGATCCAACTCGCCGGCGAGGGAGAAGGGCCCCAGGCGCGCCTCGCCGTGGGCCGCGCCTCGCCCCCGCAGCCGGAAGTCCCCGTTGCCGGGCGCGAACGTGGCCTCCACGTCCAGCAACCCCACCGCGAAGGCGCGAGACACCGCCTCCACCTGCACCGTCACCGTCCGCGCGGGTTCGCCGGGCGGCTGCACCTCCAGCACCACCGGGTTGCGGCCCGGGATGAGCACCAATGGCACCAGCGCGAAGCCCTCCGGCCCCACCGTCACCTCTCCCAGGGGCGAGCGCACGCGCGTGCCCGTGGGGAACTCGGCGCTCAACGAGGAGGCGCCACTCGCCGCGGGCTCGCCCCTCCGCCCCGGCAACCGCAGCGTCCCGGCGGGCTCGGGCTCACGCGGAATGACGAGCAACCCCCCGTCACGCGACACCACGTCGATGCGCTGGCGGAAGAGTCGCAGCGTGCCCTCGGGCCCGAGGGCGTAGAGGGACAGCACGTTCTCCCCCTGCACGAGCCGCACGCGCGCGCGCCAGTCGCCCCGCTCGTCCACCTCCGCCGCGACGCCGCCCACCGTCACCTCGTCCCCTGGCGAGGAGTGCCCGGCGACGAGGAACTCCACTCCGCCCGGCACCACCGCCGCCGAGGGGGGCGCCGCAGCATAGGAGAGCGCCATGGAAGGCAGGGGCTCGGGCCGCGTGCGCACCGCGAAGTCCTGGAGCACCACGGCGGCCCAGGGCACCTCCACCGTGACGGCCTCGGGCGAGGCCTCGCTGTCGGGAGGCAGCGTCCTCGCATCCACCCGCACCCGGTGCCGGCCGGGCCGCAGGTGGACGCCGCCCGTCACGTCAGGGGCGCGCGCGTCCACTCCCGCGAAGTGGTAGCGCCCCTGGGCGTCCGTGCGCACCTCGCGGCCGGTGGCCAGCACCAGCCGGATGTCGGCGAGGCCCGGCTCCTCGGGGGCGCAGCGTCCGTCCTCATTGAGATCTCGACACACGCGCCCGACGATGGCCGCCGCCAGCTCCTGCGCATCCGCCCTCGCGAGCTGCGCCCATGCGGCGGCCGGAAGCAGGAAGACGCACAACGCCCAGGCCGCGCCCCTCAAGGCCGCACCTCGGCGAGCGCGGTGACCCCGGTGGCCACGTCCGCCACGGAGACAGTCACCGGCCCCTCATGCTTCACCCGGAAGCTGCTCCGTCCCTCGCGGACATCCACGGGGCCCTGCTCGCCCGCGGACAGCCACACGTGGACGTTGCGGCCCTCCAGCACCCGCCCCGAGGCGTCCTCCACCCAGAACGTGACGCGCGGGCCCTCCACCTTCAGCCGCACGTTCACCGGCACGGGAGGCGCCAGCCGCACCGACTGCTCCGCCAGGGCCGGCACGAGCGGCGGCTCCAGCGGGAACACCGGCCCGCCCTCGGCCACCACGTGCACCGTCTGCCGCAGGCCCGGCCACTGGCCATGCACCACCTCCAGCCGGCCCGGACGCAGGGGACCGAGCTCCACCGTCCCGCCCTCGCCCGTCACCCGCTCCTCTCCCCCGACGCGCAGCGGCTGCGCCGGCACCGGCAGCCCGGCCAGGTCCGTCACGCCCGCGTACAGCACGCCCCCTCGCGCCCAGACCCAAAGGCGCGCCGGCTCCGTGCCGGGAGGACCATCCGCGAGCACCTTCACCACCGTCTCGCCCGGCCGCCCCTGCCGTGGCAACACCCAGGAGCTGGTGAACACGCCCTGAGACTCCTCGCGCGGCGGGTTGAACGTGCCCAGCGGCGACTCCAGCACCACCCGAGCCCCCGGCCTCGGCCGTCCAAAGGCGTCCTGCGTGGTGACGGTAACAGCCGTCGTCGAGCCGAGGTGCACCAGCGGCTCGGCCAGGGCCAAGGAGGCCCGCGCCACCGGCCCCTGCACGAGCTGCAGTAACAACTCCTCGCGCGAGCTCGCCCCGCGCTCCGGCCAGGTGGCCACCAGCGCATCCGGCCCCGCGGGCTGGGTGCTCGGTGCGGTGTAGATCCACTCGAGCAGGCCGCCCTCGGCCCGCGTCGGGCCACGCAACGAGCCATGGCGAACCGAGGCATTCACCCGCGCGTCCAGCACGGGCCGGCCAGAGTCGTCACTGGTGGCGCACAGCAGGCGTGCCCGCGAGACGCCGTCCGCCGGGAGCCGCTGGGGATTGAGGACGCACGCCAGCCCATCCGTGGGAGGCAGCGCCAGGTCGATCCGCGAGCGCCGCACGTTGCCCGCTGAGTCCACCGCGCGGCTCTCCCCGAATCGGTGGCCAGGGGGAACGATGACCGGCAGCCGGAAGCGCCCGTCCGGAGCGGCCTTCACCGGCCCGAAGGGCACGCCGGCGATGGTGACGGAGATCTCCGCGTCCGGCGAGGTGCGACCCGGCAGCTCCACCGAGGTGGAGAGCGGCACCAGCACCTTGCCGTAGGCGCCGTGGATGGACTGAGGGTGGGGCCACGCCGAGAGGGCCACCAGGATGGCCACCTCCGGGTAGCGCGTCTCCGGCAGGACGTAGCGGGCCTGCCAGGCGCCGGGCCCGGTGCGAGTCAGGCCCTCCACGCGACCCACGTTGGCCCGCAGCACGGGCGGGGCGCTGGTGTCATCCGGCGAGCCATCCGGCCGGAGCATCCGCACCGTGAGCCGGGCCTCCGTGTCCCGCCCCTTCACGGGAGCGGGCGGCTCCACCGCGAGCGACACCTGGGTGGCCGGCGGGCCCAGCTCGTACCGGGCTTCCGCCCTCAGCCCCGAGCCTTCGGCCTCCACCCGCACCTCCCGGGTGCCCGGGTTCGGAATGACCATGAAGGTCCGCAGAGGCTTCTGCTCGGGCCCAGGCACCAGCTTCGCCCCGCGCGCGGACACCGAGACCCCCTCGGCCACCACGGGCGCACCCGCGGCCTCCCGTCGCACCAGGGCGATGGAGAAGCCCTCGGGTGGCACGGCCGCGGACGGGCCCAGGATGTCGAGCGTGTCCCCGGACGCCGCCGTGGCGACCAGGAGCAGCATTGGCAAGAGGGGGTTCAGAGTGTCGGTAATTTATCAGCGACCGCGCCGCACTCGAAATGCTATCGCCGCGAGGCACCAGGAGCCCGGCTCCGCGCCCGGGCGGGCCCGTGACGGAACAGCAACGCGGCGAGCATCCAGACCCCGAGCAGGGACACCGGACCGCTCCCCGCGCTGCAGCCGGGGACTGACTTCTCCGGAAGCGGGTGGACCGTCCCGTCGGCCATGACCGGCTCGCCTCCCTTCACCGCCCCACCGGTCTCCTCGCCGCGGCCCGGCGACTCCAGCCGCCCCTCGTAGCCGCTCCGCACGAAGTAGGAGGACAGGAGCGCCTTCTCCGACCCGGAGCCCACGGGCTCGGAGGGCACGAACTGGCCATGGAGGGACTCCGCGCCCGTCAGTCCGTCGTCCACCGGGGGAAACTCACACGACGACTCCCCATAGACGCGCACCCGGAAGGCGCTTCCAGGCGCGCCCTCCACCTGGGCCGACAGGGTGCTCTCCCCCTGGAGAGGGATGACCAGGGCCAGACTCTTCACGTCCTGCCCGAAGTCCTCGGGCCCCACGCTCAGACCCAATCCGAGCCACACCCAGCCCGCGGTGGCGGGAGACCCCTCGAAGCCATTGTCCACACACAGCACTCCGGTGCCGTTGGCCGCGAACTGGGTGGAGAGCACCTCCGAATTCCCCGTGGAGCGGGTGACCTGCAGACTCCCCAACAACGGCCGCGTGCCGGGCGAGGCGCACACCTCTTCCGGAGCCTCGACGGTGGGCTGCGGCGCGCAATCCGTCGGAGGCAGGCGGAACGTGTAGGCGTACACGTTGAGATCACCATTCTCCCGCACCGACCACACCACCCGCGCCATCCCGTCCGGCTCCACGCTGATGTCGTTGAGCGACTCGCTCTCCGGCGTCTCGGTGAGGCGGTAGAACGTCTGCGTGCGCAGGTCGTACAGCATGATGTCGAAGTTGGACGACGTGCTGGAGGCCTCCCGCCGCTCGAAGGCGATGAGCGGACCGCTCACGTTGGGGTTGGAGTCCGGACCCGGGAGCGGGAGGCGCCGGGCCTCGCCACCAACCACCGGCTGCCAGGCGATGTCCGCCTCCGTCACGCCGTCCACGGTGCGCCGGGTCACGTACGCCACCACCTCGCCATTGGTGTCCGGCTGGGACTCCTCTCCCTCCAGCCCGGTGAGCTGGGCGACTTGATAGCCCCCCTCGACCGCCTGGGCCGCCCAGATGTCGCATCCGGCGATGCTGGTGGCGCACTTCGTCCACGCCACCGTCGTCCCGTCCGCGCTGACGGCGGGCGTCCGGTCCACGGACGTGTCCTCGGACAGCCGGGTGAGCGCGGGCGAGTCCAGGCGGTAGGCGAAGATCTCCGGCTGCTGGGAGCTGCCGATGTAGCCCAGTTCCTGCCACGCCACCGTCTGGCCACCGATGGTGGCCGCGCGCCGGTCCGCGCCCTCCCGAGGCGCGAGCTCCTGGGCCCCTCCTCCCTCGCGCACATTGAAGCGGAAGACGCGGCTGGAGCTGGTGATGCGGGTGAACACCACCGTGTCGCCGCTGACGTCGGAGATGGAGTCGTAGCCCCCCTGGGTGGGGATGGCCCGGTCCTCGCCCGTGACGAGATCGTGGACGCGAATCTCACTGCTGCTGAGGCTGAGCTGGTTGGTGTAGGCCACCACCGGACCACTCACGTGGGGATCCGTCTGGTCTCCCGGCCCGTTGTTGACCACCAGGGACCTGCCGCGCAGGGGGAACCCCGCGGTCTGGGCCAAAGCCAGCGCTGGTACGAGGCACGCGAGGGGGATGAGCGTCCGCAGCATCGAGGCTGACCTCCAGTTGGACCTAGGGCGAGACACACCCCCTGGCCAAGGACGCTCCAGGGCTTCCGCCCCCCCCATGCGCCCAAGGGCGCCAGCTTCCACGGCAACCACGGCCGGCCCTACTTCAGGCCCCACGGCTTTGCGCACCAAGGCTTTCGCCCTGGATTGCCCTTGTACAGGGTGACTCTCAGACCTTGAGAGTATGCAAGTTGCAGACCGGGCAGACAAGCAGCAAGGCTCTCGTCTGTGCGGTCGTCATCAGTCGCGCTTGGGGGCTGGGTCACTCCACATTCCTGGGTCCACGATGACCTTGTCCGGAGGCCGGGTGTCCACGGTGAGGTCGTGCTGCTCCTGCTGATGCAGGCCCCCCACGGACAGGGCCTGGACCTGCATGGTGTTGCGACCCTCCTGGAGCGACACGGGGCGGGAGAAGCGGCCATGCTCGTCCGTGAGGACGAACTCCCCCGCCACGTCCACGTGGGCACCGGGCTCGGTCTGCCCGGAGACGACGAGCTGGCGCTTCGACACCGTGGAGCGGGCGGGCCAGCTCACCTTGAGGAGGAGGCTCGAGGGGATGGGCGTGGGATCCGAGGGACCGCGACCAGGGAGGACGATGGACTGCTGGCCGGCGCGGACGATGACCACCTTGCCCCGACCCAGGAAGGTGACCTCGCCCTCCCGGGTGGCCACGGCGACGGTGCCCGCGCCGTTGTTGCTCATGGCGAAGGTACCGCCCTCGGTACGGGCCACCGCGTCGCTGCCAGCGGCCGTCACCTCGACGGTCTGGCGGGCGCCGGGCCGGACGCGGGTCGTCGTCCGACCCTTGCGCAGCAGGAAGCGGGAGAGCGAGTGGGTGAGCTCCTCGATCGTCAGCTCGGTACCGGCGTCCATGCGGACCTCCACGGCCTCGCCATTGATGACCACCGCGTAGGAGCCATGCAGGGTGCGCACCGAGTCCGAGGGGCGCAGCGCCTCGCCGGCCTTGACGGGACGCCACTCCCCCGCGCCGCGGCGGACCTCCACCGTGCCGCTGACTTCCTCCAGCTTGAGCTCCGCCGGGCGCTTCGGCTCCTCCTGGGGCCGCACGGGCGGGGCCTCCACCACGGGCGGAGGCGGCGGAGCCGGGGGCTCATGCAGGAAGAGGAAATAACCCAGCGGCAGCGCCGCCAGGATGGCGATGAGGCCAAGGAGGAACGGCGTGCTGCGCCGGCGGGAGCGGGGGGCATCCATGCGACCCCGAACCTACCTCAGGCGAGCACCATATCTCACGCCTTCGGCAACCACACGGTGAAGCAGGTGCCCTGCCCCACCTCCGTGCGCCACGTCGATGGTACCGCCCGCCTCGCTGATCACCCGCCAGGCCACCGACAGCCCCAGGCCCACGTTGGACCAGACGTCCTTGGTGGTGAAGAAGGGCTCGAAGATGCGCGAGCAGGTGCTCGGGGGCGATGCCCTTGCCGGTGTCCTCCACCTCGAGGAAACCGCGCCCGTCCCGCTCGCCGGTGCGCAACGACGAGCCGCTTCGTCTGCGCGTCTTCATCATCGCGGTGCGCGCGTTGGACACCAGGGCCAGCACCACCTGGGAGAGGTGTCCCGGGTCTCCCTTCACCCGCACCGGCGCGCGGAGACCAGCTCGGTGACGATGGCATGCCCTCGCCCTTGCATCTGGTTCTCCGTGAGCGAGAGCGCGTCGCGGACGACGGCGTTGAGGTCCATCGGGCGCAGCTCGGCGCTTCGAGCGCTGCTGGGAGAAGCGCAGCAGGTTCTGGGTGATCTCCTTGCAGCGCTTGGCGCTCTGCTCGATCTTCCGCAGCGACTCGAAGTCGGGATCCTCCTCGTCGCGGTCGAGCAGCAGCAGCTGGGCGTTGCCGAGGATGCCGGCCAGGGGGTTGTTGATCTCATGCGCCACGCCGGCGCCGAGCTGCCCCACCGCCGCGAGCTTCTGGGCCTCGAGCAGCTGGGCCTGGGCGGCCCTCAGCTCGGCGGTGGCCTCGTCCACCCGCACGCTTGAGGTCGTCGTTCCAGCGCAGCAGTCTGGCGCGAGACGCCTCCAGCTCGGCGCCCATGCGGTTGAAGGTGGAGGCCAGCTCGGTGAGCTCGTCATCGCCCTCCACCGTCACGCGCTTGTCCAGCTCGCCGCGACCGAAGGCCTCGGCGCCCGCCACCACGTGGGCCAGTCGGCGGTTGAGCCGGCGGGTGAAGAGCGCGCCCAGGCCGAGCAGCACCCCCAGGGCCACGCCGGTGGACAGCAGCACCGTGCGCCGCATGGCGCGCACCGGAGCGAGCGCGACGGCCTCGTCCACGGCCACCACCACATGGAAGCTGGGAACCAGGGGCACCCGTGCGGCGCTCACCCGTATGGCGGGGGCTCCACCCGGAAGCTGCGCGCCTGCGGGTCGCCCGGGGCGAGCAGGGAGAACAGCGCGGGCTCCAGCGGTTTCAGGCGGCGCTCCGGCAGGGAGCTGGCCAGGATGCGCCCCTGGAGGAGTCCACCAGGTCGATGTGCCCCGGGTTGCCGCCCGCGCGTCGCTCCAGCAGGGCCTCCAGGTCGGAGAAGACGATCTCGGCGAGAGCGAAGGGAGCGTCCTCCCCTTCCGCCAGCTTCACCGCCACCGCCACCGCCGCCTGGCCGCTGAGGGCGTGGGCATAGACACGGCCCAGGGCCGCCTGCCCCTTGTTGCCACCGACGCAGGGACTGCACCGGCACGGCCTCCACGAGCGTTCTCACCGCCCTGGGATCGAACCCGGGGTGCTCGCCCACGCCCTCGGGCTGGAAGACGGGCGCGCCCCGTGGCCTGCCCTCCGCGTCGAGCTGCAGCACCGCGCTGACGGCGGGTGACTGCCCGTAGAGCAGCGGCAGGCCGCCCTGGAACTCCTCGGCGGAGACGCGCTCCCAGTCGAAGAGCTCCGCCGAGCGCGCGAGCGCGTCCACCGTCTCCATGAGCTCGGCGGACACGCTCTCGGCGGTGGTCGCCGCGAGCATGCGCTGCTCGGCGCCGATGCGCTCGGTCAGCTCCGCCTCGGCGCGCGACAGCAACAGGAAGCCCACCACCGCCAGGGGGAGCACCGTGGCGGCGAGCATGAAGAGGACGAGCTGCTGGTAGAGCCTCATCCAGTGGCCGTCCGGATGACCGCCAGCTCCCGATCACTGCGCAGGTAGACGGAGCCTGGAATGGCCTTGGCGCGCTTCTTCATGTCCGCGGCCCGCCGCGCCAGCTCGGCGTGGTCGGAGGAGATGCCGTCGCTCAGCACCGCCACCACGGAGACGCTCATGATGGGGAACTGGCGCCTCTCGCCGAAGCGGTCATCGGCCTCGATGTAGCCGCGCTCGCGATCCTGCCTGTCGTAGTAGAGCGGGATGATGCGGTCGAAGGTCTCGACGGCGCTGCTGGCAGATGCGATCCACGCTGTCCGGATCGGTGACGAAGACGAAGTCGTCCCCCGCCACGTGCCCGAGGAAGTCCCCCGAGTGGCCTTCCTGCGTGAAGATCTCGCGCAGCAGATCGCCCGTCTGGCGGATGACGCCGTCGGCCTTCGCGAAGCCGTAGTAGTCGTTGTAGGCCTTGAGGTTGTCGAGGTCGAGGTAGCAGAAGGCGAAGGGCCTGCGCTCGGCGACGCGGCGCAGCACCTCGCGCTCGATGGCGCCCGAGCCGGGAAGCTGCGTGGTGGGCGAGGCGCCCAGCTCCTGCTCCTTGCGCCGCAGGACGGTCTCCACGCGAGCGCCCAGCTCCAGCGCGTCGAAGGGCTTGGTGAGGTAGTCGTCCGCGCCGAGCTTGAGGGCGCGCACCTTGGCGCTCGTCTCGGTGCGAGCGGAGATGAAGATGACGGAGATGTAGCCGCTGGCGCGCTCGGCCTTGAGCTCCTCGAGGAAGTCGAAGCCGTCGCCGTCGGGCAGCTGCACGTCCAGCAGCAGCACGTCCGGGCGGCGCTCGCGCAGGGCCCGGTGCGCTTCCTCCAGGGTGGCGGACACCTCCACCTCGAAGCCGAGGCTCACCAGCACCTCGCGGCAGATGGCGACCATCTTCGCGTCGTCGTCCACCACCAGCACGCGGCCGTGGTGCTGACCAGCGCGCCCACGCACCAATGAGTCCACGGTGGCCAGCAGCCGATCGGCCTGCAGCGGCATGGGCATGAAGGCATCCGCCCCGGCCCGGAAGGCGCGCTGGCGCTCGTCGAAGGCGGAGAACACGAGCAGCGGCGACTGGCGCGTGTCCGGGTCGTGCCGGAGGATCTCCGCCAGCCGCAGGCCGTCGATGACGGGCAACCGGGTGTCCACCAGCACGGCGTCCGGATGGTGGGCGCGCGCCAGGGTGAGGCCCTCCTCGGCGCTGGTGGCCAGACGCACCTCGTAGCCGCGCGCGCGCAGCAGCGCCTTGGTGATGTAGCCGATGTCCGGCTCGGCCTCGACGAGCACCAGCCCGCCGCGCCGCTCGGGCTTGCGCTTCTGGGTGAAGTCCAGACCGTCCGGCCGCAGGTACTCGGAGGGGGGCTCCACGGGGAGCACCACCACGAAGCGCACGCCGTCGTGACACGGCTCGCACCAGATGTGGCCGCCGTGGGCCTCCACGATGTTGCGGCAGATGGCCAGGCCCAGCCCCGTGCCGCGCACGGTGCGATTGGCCCTGGTGCGCGCCTGCTCGAAGCGGTCGAAGATCCGCTCCAGGTTCTCGTCGTTGATGGGCTCACCGCTGTTCCAGCAGGTGAGCACCGCATAGCCGGGCACCGCCGAGGTGGACTTGAGCTCCAGCCGCACCTCACCGCCCTCGGGGGTGAACTTGGCGGCGTTGGTGAGCAGGTTGTTGAGCACCTGGGTGAGGCGGTTGGGATCCGCCAGCACCCGCAACCCGTGCTGGGGCAGACCGGCCGACACCTTCACACGCCGCTCCATGAAGGCGGGGCCATACTTCTCCACCGCGCGGCGCACCTGCTCGTCGACGTAGGCCCACTCGAAGTTCATCCGCAGCCGGCCCTTGGCGAACTTCGTCAGGTCCAGCAGGTCGTCCACGATGGCGTTGAGCTTCTCCGTCGAGTCGCGCGCCAGCATCAGGTAGCGGCGCTGCTTCTCGTTCATGTCGGTGGCCAGGAAGTTGAGCACCAGGTCCAACGCGCCGGAGATGGAGGTGAGCGGCGTGCGCAGCTCGTGGCTCACCATGGAGACGAACTCGTCCTTGCGCTCCTCGAGCTGCTTCTGCTCGGTGACGTCGCGCAGCACCACGCACACCCCGCGCAGCACCCCGCGCGCGTCGTTCACCGGGGTGACGGTGGAGTGGATGGTGCGCTCGTCGATCTTCAGCTCCTCGCGCAGCACCTGGGCCGCCGTACTCCCAGCCGCGCACCAGCTCGAAGGGATCGAACCCCAGCTTCTCGCGCAGCCGTCGCGCCGGGTCCGTGACGGGGCCCTCGCCCAGCTTCAGCAGACGGCGCGCGGCGGGGTTCATCACGACGATCTCATTGCGCTCGTCGGTGAGGACCACGCCGTCGGCCATGGACTCCACCATCCGCTCCATGCGCTGGCGCGAGGCCTCCTCGGAGGCGCGCAGCGACTGGATGGCGTCCGCCGTCTGGTTGGCCAGCGTGTCGAGCAGCGCGCCGTCCTCCTCGGAGTAGGCGTTGGGGCGGTGGGAGAAGAGCGACAGCAGGCCCACGGGGCGGCCCCCGGCGGTGAGGGCCACGGTGACCTGGCTGCCCCAGCCAGCCTGTGCGGCGGCGTCCTGGGTGATGGTGCCGGTGACATGGGTGATGACGCGATCCTCGGGCAGCACCAGCCCCGAGCGCTGGCCCCACGCCGCCAGCATGGACTCCTTGACGCCCAGCAGGGCCTGCTCGCCCACGGTGGTGCCCTGGCAGCGCAGGCGCAGCGTGGCGGTGCGGTCCCAGCCCACCGCGATGAGGGCCGCGCCACAGTCATAGGGCAGCACGCGCGCCACCGCGGAGAGGACGCGGTCGATGATGGCGTCGTAGCCGAGCGGCTCCCCCGCGCTGGCCCGGCTCACCTCGTAGAGGACGCCGAGGGCCTCCACCCGCTGGTTGAGCTGGCGCAGCAGCCTCTCCTTGTCGCGGCGCAGCTGGGTGAGCTCCACCGCGTTCTTCACGGTGATGACGAGGTCGTTCAGGTCCCAGGGCTTGGTGATGTAGCGGTACACCTGGCCGCGGTTGATGGCCGCGATGATGTCCTCGGGGTCCGTGTAGCCGGTGAGGAGCAGCGCGGTGACGTCGATGCCCTCGGCCCGCGCGGCGGCCACCAGCTCGATGCCCGTCATCTCCGGCATGCGCTGGTCGGTGATGAGCACGTCCACGGCGTGCTGTCTCAGCAGGCCCAGCGCCTCCCGACCGGAGCTGGCCGACAACACGTTGTAGCGGCGCTGGAACATCCGCACGAGGAGGTCGATGACGTCGGGCTCGTCGTCGACCAGCAGGAGGGTGTGTCGGGGCTCGGACAAGGTGCTTCGAATTCTACGCGCAGAAGACACTGGACCGCAGGCACCTGTTGGGCGGTGAAGAACCCACACGGGTTGTGCGTGCTCATCCTTGAACGAATTGACTCTATACGTATGTTCAGGGAGCATGACGGTACTGAAAGCCTGTTTCGTTGGTGGCCTGCCCACCAGACGAGGGAGCGAGACATGGAAGAGCTGACCGAACGCCAGCGGGAGATCCTGGCCTTCATCGTCAAGGAGACGGAGACGCGGGGCTTCCCGCCGACCATCCGCGAGATTGGCGAGGAGATGGACATCCGCTCGACCAACGGGGTGAACGACCATCTCAAGGCGCTGGAGCGCAAGGGCTACCTGAACCGGGGCGAGCAGCAGAGCCGGTCGCTGGTACCGACCAAGCGAGCGCGGCTGGTGCTGGGCCTGGGGGTGAAGAAGGAATCGGGGATGGTGGAGGTACCGCTGCTGGGCAAGGTGGCGGCCGGCGCTCCCGCGTTGGCGCAGGAGAACGTCGGAGGACTCCGTCCGGATCGACAGCTTCCTGCTGGGCGGCCAGCGGGCGCGAGGTCTTCGCACTTCGGGTGAAGGGCAACTCGATGATCGAGGACGGCATCTTCGACGGGGACTACCTCTTCGTGCGCAAGACGCCGCAGGCGCAGCCGGGGACATCGTGGTGGCGCTCATCGAGGACGAGGCCACGGTGAAGCGGTACTACCCCGAGGGCGACCGCATCCGCTTCCAGCCGGCCAACGCCACCATGCAGCCCATCTACGTGAGCAAGGCGGAGTTCCGCTCGACGATGCTCCTGGGCCAGGTGGTGGGCGTGTACCGCAAGCTGCCGGGCGGAAAGATCTAGGGACCCCGTTTCACTCCTCATCGATGAGCAGCGGAATGACCCTGCCCCGTTTCACTCCTCATCGATGAGCAGCGGAATGACCCTGCCCCGTTTCACTCCTCATCGATGAGGAAGCGGAATGGCCCTACCCCGTTTCACTCCTCATCGATGAGAAGTGAAACGCAGCCGGCGGCCTCACCGCACTATTCCGCCCTGATTGCGTCTCAGAGAGGGCTCAGGGGCACTTCTTGACCTTCGCCCCGCTGCTCGCGATGCGGGCGCACACGGTGCGCACAGTGGCCTCGTCCTTCAGTTCCTGGGCGAGACCCGCGGTGCGAAGCTGCAGCTCCACGTCCTTGGCGTGGTCCGGCTCGGCGCTGAGGCTGGTGAGGATACGCAGGGCATCCGGCTTGCGCCCGAGCGTGGAGAGCAGCGCGGCCAGCTCGGAGAGCTCGCGCACGTCGGCGCCCGAGACGGACTCGAGGGCGAGCCCCAGCTCCTCCTCGGCGGCCTCGCGATCGTTGCGTCCCAGGTGGATGCGCGCGAGGGCCACATGGACGATGGCGCGGTCCTTCACGCGCAGGGACTCTCGGTAGGCCGCGAGGGCCTCCCCCGGTTTGTCGAGCCGCGTGTAGATCTCCCCGACCAACTCCCACAGCGTGGGATCCCTCGGCGATTGGCTGGCGGCCTCGCGGTAGGACTCGGCCGCGGGAAGGAGCTGACCGGCGCGCACCAGCTCGTCCCCGAGCATGGTGAGCAGATCGGGCGTCCGCACCCCCTTCGCCGCCCACTGACCGAGGAGCTGGAGGGCCTCGGAGTGGCGCCCATCTCCCGTGAGCACTTCGACGGCGCGCAGCACGAGGACGGATTTGGCACCGTCGGGGCTGGCCTCGGCGGCGAGGGTGAAGTGATTCACGGCGGCATCCTTCTCGCCGCGCTTGAGGTGGAGCTCCGCGAGCCCCTCGAGGGCGTTGAAGTCCTTGGGGTAGAGGGCGATGGCCTTGCGCAGATCGCTCTGGGCCTCGTCGAGCTTGCCGAGCTGAGCGTGGATGAAGCCGATCCGGCTCCAATTGGTGGAGCGCTTGGGATCGCGCTGGAGGGCGAGCTCGAACCAGGTGGCGGCGTCGTTGATGCGGCCCATGGAGAGGTAGAGCTCGCCGTAGGCCGCGGGCAGGCGGGGGTCGTCCGGGACGATCTCCTTCATGGCGTTGAAGGACGCGAGCGCCTCGTCGAACCTGCCCTGGAGGTACTCGGTGGTGCCCTTGATGTAGTAGCCCTCGGCCCGCTCCTTGGGGCCGGGGGGTTTGGGTCCATCCTCACAACCGGCGGCGAGGAGGGCGAGCAGGGGAAGGACACGCCAGCGCGGGTGCATGTGCGGAGACTCCGGACTCAGAAGTGCCAGGCAATGCCGGCATTGAGATCGAGGTTGAGACCACTGCCGAGGCCGCCATCGGTGAGGCCGAGCGTGGCCTGGGCGATGTTGGTGGAGGCCTCGACCTGGATGCCGAGGTGGCCGGCGACGAGGAACTCGAGGCCGGTGAAGCCGATGACGGTGGGCAGCGGGCCCGTCTGCTGGAAGATGCCGTACTCGCCGAAGGACAACTGGATGCCGAGGCCGAGCCCCCAGTACGGGCGGATGGCTCCCTCGGCATTGTGGTAGTGGCGCAGACCGAGCACGCTGGGGAGGACGTTGAGGCCGCCCTTGCGACCCTCCGCCTCGCCAGTGACATAGGTGAGGCCCACCTGGCCGAAGACGACCCACTCGGGATGGAAGTGGAAGCCAAGCTCCACGTCACCACCGGGATTGAACGAGCCGAAGTCGGAGATGAGGCTGTTGTTGAACCGCAGGCCAACGACGAACGAGTTGGCGCGCGGCCTCGAGGACACGGAAGGATCCGGCGAGGAGGCACGCTCGGTGGGATCCGGGACGAGCGTCGCGAGGAGCTGATCCGCGAGCGACACGGCGGCGCGAGGCAAAGCCTCCTTGGCGGTCACCTCGATGCGAGGCCGGGCCAGGGCGCGCCCGCTCTCCGAGTCCATGAGGTTGGTGGTGAAGATGTAGCGTGAGCCGAAGCCATCGAGCCGGCCCGTGATGACGTAACGCGCCTTGCCGGAGCCGGGTGAACCCGGGGGAGCATCCAGACACGAGCCGTCGGCACAGACCCCAGCGGCGCGTACGGCCTCCTGATCCGCGCGGGAGGACACCGCGACGCGGGGAGACTCGGCGAGCCGGCTGACGAGAAGCGCCGTCAGACCCGGGGCCTGCTCCCGGGCCTCCTCATTGGCCTCCAGGGGGAGGATGGCGACGACGACAGCGGTGGGAGCTTCCGCCGCGGGCGCGGAGGTCTCCAGGGGTTCAGGAGGAACCACCACAGCGGGGGAGGCCACCTCCGGACCCGAGGAGGACGACTGCGCCCGAGAAATCGGGGCGAGCAGGAGTACGGGCAGCAGCGGCAGGAAGCGGCTCACGGGGGCCGTACTCTAGTACCAGACAGCCGACCGTGGGCGGTGAGAAGCCAGCCAGCAGGACGCCCTGCCCGCTCGGATGGCCGCCGGGGGCGCTCCGAGGGGGGCTCCCGCGGACTCTTGCCTCAGCCGCCCAGGAGGAGCATGAGCGCGGCCAGGGTCATCGCGGGGCCCTGCCCCACGAGCGTGTGCGGCACCACGAGAACCACGGGCACGGACTGCTCCAGCGGGCCGCAGATGCGCGAGCCCCGGTAGACCCCCTGCCCGATGGCATTCAGCTCGTAGCTGCATGCGCCCACCGAGCCGGAGAGTCCCCGCGCGCTGAGGCTCAACCGCGCGAGGTTGCCGTAGAAGGCCCCCTCTGCCTTCAGGACTTCGCCCTCGTGCTCGAAGCTCAGCCGCGACAGGTTCCTGCCCACCGTGCCCCCCACCTCATTGCCGTTGAGCCCGAGGAACACGGTCTGGCCGAAGGCCCTCCCGCGCAGCGTCTTCACGTCACGGGTGACTCGGATATCGGGACCCACGATGCGCGCCTCGGAGACCCGGGCCACGATGACGCCTTCCGGGGTGCGAAGAGAGAGGTACGGGTTGGCGGCCCTGGCGCCCGAGGCCCCGAGCACAAGCAAGGCGGCCATGCCGAGCACCCGGCCCATCCGCTGCATGTGGAAAGGATTCATTCCCGGAAGATAGGAAGGGCCCGGGGATTCGCCGGTCAGCGCCTGGTCGCTCGGGGGCCACTCAGGGGCATGCCATTCGTGGAGTGTCTTCGAGCAACCAGCCATGCGACCAGCGCTGGGGGTGCCCGCTCAGGACGACGGCAGAGGCCCCAGGTAGTCGAGCGGATCCGCCGGCTTGCCATCGACACGCACCTCGAAGTGGAGCTGCGGGCCGCTCGTCTTGCCGGACTCTCCCACGGTGGCGATCACCTGCCCGCGCCGCACCTTCTGGCCGCTCTTCACGCGCAGGTCGCGGTTGTGGGAATAGAGCGTGATGAGACGATCCGAGTGCCGGATGATGACGATGAGCCCGTAGCCGCGCTGCTCGCCCGCATACAGCACCTCCCCTTCCTGGGCGGTCTTCACGGGTGTGCCCACGGGCACGGCCAGGTCGATGCCGTCGTGCGGCTCGCGCCCCTTCTTGCCAAACCGGGCGTACAGCACGCCCCGCAAGGGCCAGTCCAACATCCCCTTCGTCTCCGGCACGGGGCGGGACGAGGGTGGCTGGGAGCCGGGCCGTGTCGTCGCGCGCGAAGCTGGAGCCCTCACGATGACCGGAGTCCTCGCCGGGTCTCCCGCCGCGGGTGGCTTCGTGCTCGGCGTGGGTCGCTGATTGCCCGGCGCCGGAGTCGGCGAGGACTCGGTGGCCACCGGCACCGGCTTCTCGAAGCCCGGGATGAGCAGTTCCTGTCCCACGGAGAGGGTGCGTGGGTCATCGATCCCGTTGGCCTCGGACAACTCCTCCACGGTGATGCCGTAGTTCTTGGCGATCCGGTACATCGTCTCGCCCGGGGCCACCGTGTGCCGGACGGAGATGAGCTCCGGCTCCGGGTGGGGCTCGCGCAGCTCTCCGAGCACCAGGGGGGGCGCCTCGGAGACGGGCTCGGCGGATGGACGGGGGCCGGCCCTCGGCACCAGCACACAGCCCGTGGTGCCCAGGAGCGCGAGCAGCGCGAGGAGCGCAGGCCGCGCCCAACTGGCCCCCGCCCCCGCCAACTTCAGTCGCCTCCCTTGGCCATGTCGAAGCGCGGGAAGCCCTCGAGGGACCAGCCGGCCAGCTCGGCCATGCTCCGCGTGTCGGTGAGCTCGAAGTGGAGCGGCGTCATCGAGATGCGGCGCTCCTGGTGGACGGCGTTGCAGTCGCTGCCAGGGATGTCCTCGTGCTCGTAGGAGGTGCCGCCGATCCAGTAGTACTTGCGACCGCGCGGATCCTCCTTCTCCACCACGTCATACCCGTACGAGTGACGACCCAGCCGGGTGATGGCGTAGCCCTGGGGCTCACCCCGGGGAATGTTGACGCTGAGCAGCATCCTCGGCGGCAACTGGGGCTGGGCGAGCGCGGCCGCCACCAACGAGCGGGCGAAGCGCGCCGCGTGCTGGAAGTCGAACGGCGCGCGCGACACCAGGCTGAAGGCGATGGACGGAATACCCAGGAACGCCGCCTCGCGAGCGGCCGCCACCGTGCCCGAGTAGTTGACGTCGTCAGCCAGATTGGCCCCGTGGTTGATGCCGGACACCATGATGCGCGGGCGATCATCCTTCATGAGGTGATTGATCGCCAGATAAGCGCAGTCCGCCGGGGTGCCATCCACGGCGAACCAGCGCTCACGCACCTCGGTGATGCGCAGGGGGCGGTTGAGGGAGATGGAGTGCGAGGCCGCGCTCTGCTCGCGGTCCGGCGCCACCACCCACACCTCCCCCAACGGGCTCACCGCCTCCACGAGGGAGCGGAGGCCATCGGAGAAGTAGCCGTCGTCATTGGAGACCAGGATGCGAGGTTTCTTGTCGGCCACGTCTCTCTCTTTTCCCTACTTCGCCTGCAGGCCCTTGATCGCCTTCATGCCGCCGTACCGAGCACCGGAGCCCAGCTCCTGCTCGATGCGCAGGAGCTGATTGTACTTGGCGACGCGGTCCGAGCGCGACGCCGAGCCCGTCTTGATCTGCCCGCAGTCGAGCGCCACGGCCAGGTCGGCGATGGTGGTGTCCTCGGTCTCGCCCGAGCGGTGGCTCATCACCGAGGTGTAGCCGGCCTTGTGGGCCATGCGCACCGCCTCGAAGGTCTCCGTGAGGCTGCCGATCTGGTTCACCTTCACCAGGATGGAGTTGGCCACGCCGCCCTGGATGCCGCGGCCCAGGCGCTCCACGTTGGTGACGAAGAGGTCATCGCCCACGAGCTGGATCTTGTTGCCGAGCGCGTCGGTGAGGCGCTTCCAGCCGTCCCAGTCGTCCTCGGCCATGCCGTCCTCGATGGAGACGATGGGGTAGCGCGCCACGAGCTGCTGGTAGTAGTCCAGCATGCCGGCCCCATCGAACTCCTTGCCCTCGCCCTTGAGGCGGTACTTCTTGGAGCCCTTGTCGAAGAACTCGCTGGCGGCCACGTCCAGCGCGAGGAAGATCTGCTCGCCGGCCTTGAAGCCCGCCGCGGAGATGGCCTCCATGATGAGCTTGAGGGCCTCCTCGTTGGCCGGCAGGTCCGGGGCATAGCCGCCCTCGTCGCCCACGCCGGTGGCCAGCTTGCGGCCCTTGAGGATCTTCTTCAGCGCGTGGAAGATCTCCGCGCCCCAGCGCAGGCCCTCGGAGAAGGAGGGAGCGCCGGCGGGCACCACCATGAACTCCTGCACGTCCACGCGGGTGTCGGCGTGGGCGCCACCGTTGAGGATGTTCATCAGCGGCACCGGCAGGGTGCGAGCCTGCGCGCCGCCCACGTAGCGGTAGAAGGGCATGCCGAAAGCGTCGGCCGCCGCGCGCGCCGTGGCCATGGACACCGCGAGGATGGAGTTGGCGCCCAGCTTGCTCTTGGTGGGCGTGCCGTCCATCTCGATCATCTGCATGTCCACCGCGTACTGGTCCGCCGCGTCCATGCCCACGAGCTCGGGGGCGATCGTCTCCATGATGTTGGTGACGGCCTTGCGCACGCCCTTGCCCAGGTAGCGCTCCTTCTCCCCGTCCCGCAGCTCGAGCGCCTCGTGCTCACCGGTAGAGGCCCCCGAGGGCACCGCCGCACGACCCTTGGCCCCGCCAGCCAGCAAGACCTCGGCCTCCACGGTGGGGTTGCCGCGGGAGTCCAGCACTTCACGCGCCACGATTTGAGCGATCTCGGTCATGGCGCGGGTTTCTAGAGGACGCTTCCGGCCCTCGCAAGCCCGCTCGACGGTGGGACTGCTACACTGTCAGCCCCCTGAAGCCCCGCCAGCCTCACCATGCCTCCGCGACGACCCTCCGCCCCCGCTCCTGATCCGCACCCGCGCCTGCGCAGCCGAGGCGCTCTCCTGGGCCTCTCCGTGGGTGATGCGCTCGGTGTCCCCTTGAGAACAAGGCGCCTCGTCGCCCCACCCTTCCCCCAGCTCGCGGATGGGCCCTACTGGGAGCTGAAGGGGGGTGGCCCCTTCGAGCTGCGGCGCGGCCAGGTGGGGGAAAGCGGCCAGCAGGCAGGCGTCCTGGGCGCGGGCCTGCGCGAGCGCGGGTGCTATGACGCGGACGAGATGCCGCGCCGCTACCTCGCCTGGATGGGGCATGCCCCCGGAATGAGCGACGCCACCCGCGAGGTGCTGACCGAGATGGCCGAGTCCGGCCTGCCCCGGGCGACGGCCGCGCGCCGCGTGTGGCTGCGCGGTTTCCGGCGCGGGGCGGGCAATGGCAGCCTCGCACGCACCGCCCCCATCGGCGTCTTCTTCCACAAGGACACCCAGGCGCGGGTGCAGGCCTCGCTCGCGGACTCCGCGCTCACGCACTTCGATCCGTGCTGCCAGCTCGCGTGCGCCGCCCTCAATGGCTCCATCGCCCACGCCATCACCGCGGGCACGAAGCTGAAGGTGGAGGACCTCATCACCGCCGCGGTGAGCGGGCTATCCCTGGCCAGCGCATCGCTGGGCCGCTCGGCCGCTGACTTCGTTCAGGAGGTGTCCGCCGCCACGGCCGCCCTCAAGGACGACCTGGCCGCCGCGCAGCGGGACGACCCGATGCTCTACGGGCCGGATCTGCACCTGCATCTACAGTCGAACCACGTCCGGGTGGCCTTCCGGCTGGCCTACTGGGAATTGCTCCACGCCCCCAGCTTCGAGGCCGGGGTGGTGGACGTGGTCAACCGGGGCGGAGATGCGGATGCGAACGGGGCCATCGCCGGAGCGCTGCTGGGCGCATTCCACGGCGAGGAGGAGATTCCTTCCGATTGGCAGGAGGGGGTGCTGGAGGCGCTGGGGCCGTATGGCTCGGGGCCGCTGAGCACCACCTGGCACCCACGGCACCTGCTGCTGCTGGCGCCGGACTGAGGCGCCGCCCCGGAGCGCGGACAAGACAAGGCCCGCGTGGTTCGTCCCGTGTCCGAGGGACGTCCACCGCGGGCCTGAAACAGCGAGCGGAGCGTTCGCTCAGCCGAGCATGTCGATGATGACGACGCCGCGCTGGGGCTTCTCGTCGTCATCGGCGTCCGAGCGACGCCGGGGGCGATCCTCGGGTACCGGCAGTGGAATCTCGAGCGCGGGCCGCTCCCGCTCTTCCCGGTGCCGTTCCCGGCGCTTGATTTCCTCGATGATGAAGGCGTCGAGCATGGGTTTGATTTCTCCACTCAGCCTACGTACCCCGATGTACGCCCGCCACCCGCTCCCGTGTTCCCGCCACCACTCCGGCTTCAATGTCCTTCAGATGCAAAGTAAGGGCCCTGGTTCCTTTCCGGGTACGCGCCAGCAACCTCGAACGCTTGCTCGTCCACCCTCCGACAGCCAGACCCAACGAAGTGTCCGTCAGCCGAAGTGGTTGTAACCCCCAGACGCCGAGAATGTTGACTGGATTCTAATCCAGCCAGCGTGCCCCGCAAGCAGTCCAACCGATTAGAGCACCCGGTACATCCAGAGTGACGGGTTTAACGGGGACCCGGGCCGCTCTCCCGCCTGCCCCCCGGTCGCTCCGGGGGGCTTGCCGCGAGGCGTCGAGAAATCAGGCGCCCTCGGCCTGGCGTTTGACGGCCTCCAGCATCTTCGGCAGCGACTGATCCACCAGGGCGTTGAGGATGGACTTGGGCACCAGGGGACCCACGGTCACCTCCACGCTGTAGGTGACCTTGGTGCGCCCCTCTCCTTCCGGCTCCAACATCCAGCTCCCCTTGTTGTCCTTCATCACCTCGCCCTCCACGAAGGACCAGGACATCCGCTGGGGGCGCTCCTCGCGGGCGAGGATGGTGTAGCGGATGGTCTTGATCTTGAAGTCCACCTCGTAGTGGATCTTCACTTCGTTCCCCTTGCGATCCGAGGTGCGGATCTTCTTCACCTCGGTGAGCCACTCGGGGTAGCGGTCGTAGTTGATGATGATGTCGAAGACCTTCTCCTGGGGGGCGTTGATGACGATGCTCCGAGAGGCGCCGGGCATGGTGCGAGTCTCCTGGGTGGGGGTGCTCTAGAAGTTATAGCCCGGCTTCGTGTCGAACTTGTGCCGGGACTGGATGAAACGCACCGTGCCGGTCTTGCTGCGCATCACCACCGAGTGCGTCTCGCACCCGCCGCCGAAGAAGCGCACGCCGCGCAGGAAGTCGCCGGTGGTGACGCCGGAGGCGGCGAACATCACCTCGCCGCCAGCCAGCTCCTCGGCGGTGTAGATCTTCGAGATGTCGGTGATGCCCATGCGCCTGGCACGAGCGATCTCATCGTTGTTGCGAGGCACCAGGCGGCCCTGCATGTCGCCGCCCACCGAGCGGATGGCCGCGGCGGCGATGACGCCCTCGGGGGCCCCGCCGATGCCCATCAGCACGTCCACGCCCGCGTCCTCGAAGCAGGTGGAGATGGCGCCGGCCACGTCCCCGTCATCGATGAGGCGGATGCGCGCGCCCGCGGCCCGCACCTCCTTGATGAGGTCCGCGTGCCGCTCACGGTCGAGGATCATCACCGTGAGGTCCGCCACGTAGACCTTCATCCTCTCCGCGATGGAGTGGAGGTTCTCGGTGGGGGAGCGGCGCAGATCGATGGCGCCCTTGGCCCGCGGGCCCACGGCGATCTTCTCCATGTAGGTGTCCGGCGCGTTGAGCAGCATGCCCTTGCCAGCCATGGCCACCACGGAGATGCCGCCCGGACGGCCGTAGGCGCACAGGTTGGTGCCCTCGAGCGGATCCAGCGCGATGTCCACCTCCGGGTCCTCCGGATTGCGCCGGCCCACCTTCTCGCCGATGTAGAGCATGGGGGCCTCGTCGCGCTCCCCCTCGCCGATGACCACCGTGCCCTGGATGTTCAGCGAGTCGAACGCCCGGCGCATGGCATCCACGGCGACCTGATCCGACTCATTCTTGTTACCGCGGCCCATCAGACGGGCGGAGGCGATGGCCGCCATCTCGGTGACGCGCACGACCTCCATTGCCAGGTTGCGATCCATTGTGGGTGTCTCCTTGAAACGAACTGAAGAGAGTGGGAACTCAGGGCCCTTCGTGCAACAGGCGGACGACCGCGTCCGGCAGCCGGGTGGGCTTGCCCTCTCGGCTCACGCAGGCGTGGACGGTGCGCCCGGTACACAGGGGGGTGTCCGCGCCCCCCTCCCGAAAGATTTCGTAGCTGAAGGTCAGCGACACCCGCTTTACCTCGCTCACGCGGGTGCGGATGAGCAGGACGTCCTCATAGCGAGCGGGCGACTTGTAGGAGGCAGTAGCCTCCACCACGGGCAGCATCAGCCCCTCGCGCTCCACCTCGCGGTAGCTGCCTCCGCGAGAGCGGAAGTACTCGCTGCGAGCGAACTCGAAGTAGCGGAAATAATTGGCGTAATACACGACACCCATCTGGTCCGTGTCGCCGTAGATCACTCGAAGTCGTGCCTCGACCATGGGTCGCGGCGACCGTAACAGGGGAGTGTCCGACCGGAAAGCATGGTGCTCGGGTGTTGGTTGCTTCTGAGCACGGAGCGTGGAGGATCGGATTCCCCATGTTCCGCCCCCTCCCCTTCCTGCTGCTCCTCCTCGCCCTCCCCGCCCTGGCGAAGCCGCCCCGGTTGACGCTCTTCATCACCGTGGACGCGATGGGCACGGACCTGCTGCTGCGCAGCAAACCGCGCCTCAAGGGCGGACTGCGCCAGCTCATCGACTCGGGCGCCTTCTTCCCATACGCGGAGTACGCGTACGCCAAGCCGCGCACCGCGGCGGGCCACGCCACGCTGTCCACCGGTGCCAACCCCTGGCGCCACGGCATCGTGGACAACCGGATCATCGACCGGGCCACCGGCAAGCCCGAGCGCGTCTTCCCGGACCCGGCGCACCCGGTGCTGGAGGCGCCCCTGTCCAACGAGGACGTGAGCCCGGCCAACCTCATGGCCGAGACACTGGCGGACCGGCTGCGGCTGTCCACGCAGGAGCGCGGCAAGGCGATCGCGTTCTCGGGCAAGGCGCGCTCGGCCATCCCCCTGGCCGGGAGGCTCGGGCAGGCCTACTGGTACGACGAGACGGTGGGGAAGTTCGTCACGGGCACCTGGTACACGAAGGAGCTCCCCGGCTGGCTGAAGGACTTCAACGCGAGCAACCCGCCCGAAGCCTGGTTCGGCAAGCCCTGGGCGCTGGTGCAGCCGAGCACCGCATACGTGGGTGAGGACGATCGGCCCTACGAAGGCGAACACTACGGGCTGGGACGCACCTTCCCCCATCCGCTCACCGGAGGCCTGAGCGCGCCCGGCCCTCTGGCGTACAGCGCCTTCGCCATCTCCCCGCTGGCGATGGACCATGTGGTGCGGGCCGCCCGGGCCGCCATCGCGGGCGAGGAATTGGGCAAGGACGACGTGCCGGACCTGCTCGCGGTGAGCTTCAGCGCCACGGATCGCGTCTTCCACCAGTACGGGCCCACCTCGTGGGAGATGCAGGACACGCTCTACCGGCTGGACAAGGCGGTGGGAGACCTGGTGGCCCTGGCGGAGAAGGCCGCGGGGGGCCGGGCGAACCTCCTCGTGGTGCTCTCGGCCGACCACGGTGGGGCAACGGTGCCCGAGCAGTGGGCCGCCTCGGGAGTGGCCGCCGAGCGCGTGAACCCGACCGCCCTCTCCAAGGGGCTGACCGAGGCGCTGCGGGCACAGTTCGGCGGGGACATCACCGCCACCATCGAGGAACTGGACGTGTACCTGGGAGGCAAGACGCTGGAGGGCGGAAAGGTGGACGGCGCGGCGGTGCGGCGAGCCACGGCGGCCTGGCTGGGGAAGCAGCCGGCCATCTCCCTCGCGGTGGCGCGGGATGACCTCTACACGGCGCCGGACGTGGCGGGACTGGTGGAGCCCCTGCGGCGCGGCTACTACCCGGGGCGCAGCGGCGACGTGCTCTTCGTGGTGAAGCCCTTCCACGTCATCAGCACCGAGCCCACCGGCACCAACCACGGCACCCCGTACGCGTACGACCAGCAGGTGCCCGTCGTCCTCGCGGGCAAGGGGGTGAAGCCGGGCACGTACCCGCAGGAGATCAGCCCCACGGACGTGGCGCCCACCGTGTCGGCCCTGCTGGAGATGGGGGTACCCGCCTCGGCCGAGGGGGTCCCCCGCTACGAGGCGATCACCGTCGGCCGCTGAGCGGCCGGACTACTGCCCCTGGACGATCTCCAGGGACAGGTCCATGGCGCGCGCCGAGTGGGTGAGCGCGCCCATGGACACGAAGTCCACGCCGAGCTTCGCCAGGCGCGGCAGGCGCTCCAGGGTGATGCCGCCGGAGACCTCGAGCGGGAGGCGGCCGGCGGTCAGCTCCACCGCGCGGCGGATCTGCTCGTCGTCCATGTTGTCGAGCATCACCACGTCCGCGCCCTCCTCGAGCGCCTCGGCGAGCTGCTCGAGGTTGGTGACCTCGATCTCGATCTTCACGAGCTGAGGGGCGTTGGCGCGGGCGCGGCGGAGCGCCTCGCGGACGGAGCCGCCCACGGCCGCGATGTGGTTGTCCTTGATGAGGACGCCATCGAAGAGGCCGAAGCGGTGGTTGAAGGCGCCACCGGCCTTCACGGCCTGCTTGGACAGCGAGCGCATGCCGGGGGCTGTCTTGCGCGTGTCGAGGATGCGCAGCTTCGTCCCGCGCACCGCGGCCATGACCTGTTGAGCCATGGTGGCCATGCCCGAGGTGCGCTGGACGATGTTGAGGGCGGTGCGCTCGGCGGTGAGGAGCGCGCGCATGCGCCCGCGCACCCGAGCCACCATCGCCTTGGACTGGACCTCCTGCCCATCGCGCGCGAGCAGCTCCACGTGGACGTCCGGGTCCACGCGCTGGAAGACGCGAGCGAAGGTGTCCAGCCCGGCGAGGACGAGTCGCTCCTTGGCGATCAGCTCGGCGGTGCCCTGGGCGTCCACGGGGACGAGGGCATCGGTGGTGATATCCCCCGCCGCCCCGAGGTCTTCCTCGAGGGCGAGCGAGATGAGGCGATCCAGGAAGGCGTCCATTCGAGTCGCGTCTCCGAGTGAGGTCAGCGGCGGGCCTTGGCTACACGGGAGGCCGCCGACTTCTTCCGGGCGGAGCCCTTGCGAGCCGCTGGCTTCACCTTCGTCTTGGCCGAGCCCGAGCAGGCACCTTGGCCTTCGGCGCGGACTTCTTCGCCGGCCTTCTCGGCGCGGCCTTCTTGGCCGCCGCCTTCTTCGCGGACTTCTTGGCCGCGCCTTCTTCGCCGGGGCCTTCTTCGCCGCCGCCTTCTTCGCGGCGGCCTTCTTCGCCGGAGCCTTCTTCGCCGGAGCCTTCTTGGCCGCCGCCTTCTTCGCCGGAGCGGCCTTCTTCGCCGGGGCCTTCTTGGCCGCCGCCTTCTTCACGGGAGCCGGCCTTCTTCGCCGGAGCGGCCTTCTTGGCGGGAGTGGCCTTGGCCTTGGGAGCGGCCTTGGCCTTCACCGCGCCCGGGGCGATGCCCGCCGTGGGGGGCTCCGGCGTCGTCTCCGTTTCAATGACCTCGGCAACGCCGACCTCGTGGACGTCCTCGTCCTCGTCGATGTCGACAACCGCCACCTCGACGACACTCGACTCGGCCCGGACGACCACGCCCTCGGTCGTGTCCGATTCCACCTGGACGACCTCCACCTTGCCGGCCTTGGCCTCGGGGGTACGGGCAGGCGCAGGCTCTTCGTCAGCGCTCGCCGGCTCTTCCTTCTTGGCCGCCGGGCGTGGCGGACTCCGGAGCGAGCCGGGTCAGGTTGTCCTGCAGCTTGGCGACGCGCGCCTCCAGCTCCTCGACGCGGGCGCGGTCCTTCTCCACCACGTCCGGCGGCGCCTTGGCGACGAAGTTGGGGTTGTCCAGCTTGCGCTGGATGCCACGCCAGCTCCTGCTCCGATGCGGGCGATCTCCTTGCGCAGGCGCTCGCGCTCGGCGTCCAAGTCGATGAGACCCGCCAGCGGCACGAAGACCTCCATGCTGCGGGCCCACGAAGGCGGCGGCCTGGGCGCGGCTTGCGCCCCCGGCGGACCGATGTGCAGCTCGCGAGAGGCCGGCCAGCGGCATGAGGTAGCGGCGCCAGCGCTCGAGCAGCTCGCGGGTGCGCGCGTCCGGGCTCTGCACGTACGCGGTGATGCGTCGGCCGCGGGCGACAGGTTGCTCTCGCCGCGGATGTTGCGCAGACCCTCGATGGCCGCGACGACCGGCGCCATCTCCGCCTCGGCCGCGGCGTCCTCGAGCGCGCGCGTCCGGCTCGGGGAACGGGGCGATCATGATGGACTCGGTCGGCCGGGACATGGGCAGCTTCTGCCAGATCTCCTCGGTGATGAACGGCATGAACGGGTGCAGCAGCCGCAGGATGCGATCCAGGCAGTACACGAGCACCGCGCGGGTGGTGTCCTTGGCCTTGCGCGTCCTCGCCGTAGAGCGAGCCCTTGGCCAGCTCGATGTACCAGTCGCAGAACTCGGCCCAGAGGAACTGGTAGAGCGTGGTGGCGGCCTCGCCGAACGGCGTAGGCCTCCAGCGACGTGCCGGGTCTACGCGATGGCGCGCTGCAGGCGCGAGAGGATCCACCGGTCCGCGAGCGTGAGCTCGCGCTCCTTCGGATGGGCCGGCCGTCCGAGCGGAAGTCGCCCATGTTCATCAGGGCGAAGCGGCTGGCGTTCCACAGCTTGTTGGCGAAGGCCTTGTAGCCGGCGACGCGGTCCAGCGAGAGCTTGATGTCGCGGCCCTGCTGGGTGAGCGAGGCCAGCGTGAAGCGCAGCGCGTCCGCGCCGTGGGGCGGCATGCCCTGGGGGAACTTGTTGCGCAGGCTGGGGGCGAGCTGCTCGGCGCGGAGCGCCGCGGATGACGTCCAGGGGATCGATCACGTTCCCCTTCGTCTTGGACATCTTCTCGCCCTTCTCGTCGCGCACCATCGCGTGCAGGTACACGGTGCGGAAGGGCACGTCCCCCATGAAGTGCAGGCCCATCATCATCATCCGGGCGACCCAGAAGAAGATGATGTCGTGGCCCGTCTCCATGACGGAGTTCGGGTAGAAGGTCTTCAGCTCGGGCGTCTGCTCGCGGCCAGCCCAGGGTGCTGAAGGGCCACAGGCCCGAGGAGAACCAGGTGTCGAGCACGTCCGGGTCCTGCTCGAAGGCGCGAGCCCCGCACTTGGGGCAGCTTCTCGGGCGCCGCGCGCGCGACGATGGGCTCGGCGCGCGAGTAGTCGATCCGCCGATGCGCATGTGGGCGCTCCAGCGGCAGGTCCGTGTCGTCCCCTGCCGCGGGCTGCAGGCGGGCAGTACCAGGCGGGAATCTGGTGGCCCCACCAGAGCTGGCGGCTGATGGTCCAGTCGTGGATGTTGCGCATCCAGTGGAAGTACGTGTTCGTCCACGCTCTCGGGACGAACTTCGTGCGGCCCTGCTCCACCGCCTCGATGGCGGGCTTGGCCAGCGGCTCGATCTTCACGAACCACTGCGGGGACAGGCGCGGCTCCACCACGGTGCCGCAGCGCTGGCAGCGTGCCGACGGAGAGCTTGTGCGGCTCCTCCTTCTCCAGCAGGCCCTGCGCCGTGAGATCCTCGAGCACCTGCTTGCGCGCCTCGAAGCGCTCCAGGCCCGCGTACGCCCCGCCCTCCTTGTTGATGCGCGCGGCGTCGTCGAGGATGGTGATCATCGGCAGCTTGTGCCGCAGGCCCGTCTGGTAGTCGTTGAAGTCGTGGGCCGGGGTCACCTTCACCACGCCGGTGCCGAACTCCAGGTCCACCAGCTCGGCGTCGGCGATGATGGGGATCTCGCGGCCGGTGAGCGGCAGCACCACGCGACTGGCCGACCAGGCCCGTGTAGCGCTCGTCCTCCGGGTGGACGGCCACCGCGGTGTCGCCGAGCATCGTCTCCGGGCGGGTGGTGGCCACGGTGAGCTTCCGGTCGCTGCCCTTCACCGGGTAGCTGGATGTGCCAGAGCGAGCCCTGTCTTCTCCTCGTGCTCCACCTCCAGGTCGCTGAGCGCGGTGTGGCAGGAGGGGCACCAGTTGATGAGCTTCTGGGCCCGGTAGATGAGGCCCTCCTCGTACAGGCGCACGAAGACCTCGCGCACCGCGGCCGAGGACGCTCGGGTCCATGGTGAAGCGCTCGCGGCTCCAGTCCAGCGAGGCGCCCAGCACCTTGTGCTGCTCGCTGATGCGCTTGCCGTACTTGTCCTTCCACTCCCAGACGCGCTCGAGGAACTTCTCGCGGCCCAGGTCGTGGCGGCTCTTCTTCTCCGTCTCCTTGAGCTCGCGCTCCACCACCATCTGCGTGGCGATGCCGGCGTGGTCCGTGCCCGGCAGCCAGAGGGCGTTGAAGCCGCTCATGCGCTTCCAGCGGATGAGGATGTCCTGGATGGTGGCGGTGAGCGCGTGGCCCAGGTGCAGGCTGCCCGTCACGTTGGGCGGCGGCAGCACGATGGAGAAGGCGGGCTTGTCGGAGGTGGCCTCGGCGCGGAAGTAGTTCCGCTCCATCCAGTAGGCGTACCAGCGAGCCTCGACCTCGTTCGGGTCGTAGGCCTTGGGACAGTTCGGTCGTGTCGGTCATTGAAACATGACGAACCGGCCCGCGCGGGCCGGTGGTGCGAGAACCGGCCCGACGGGGGCCGGTCGGTGTCCAGAAGCCAGGCTACGACGACTCGAGCTCAGTGCTGCGTCTCTCGGTCCTTGATCAGCCGCTCCAGCTCCTCGCGGATGATCGTCTCGGCCAGCTGGGGTACGACCTCCCAGGCGATCTTCTCGATGACCTCGCGGGAGGCCTTCGAGAGCGCCTCGCGCAGCAGCGCCTCGCCGCCATCCGCGGCGGGAGCGGGACGGGCGTGAACGGCGGGCGCCGGGGTGGGCGTCGGAGCCGGCATCGGCGCCTCGGGCTCGTCGAGCGAGAGATCCTCCAGGCCGCTCGCCTCGGAGCCGGCGCCGGCGCCTCGACGGCGGGCTGGCGGCGCCGCGGGCGGAGCCGAGGCCGAACGGATCCTTGCCGCGAGCGCGCGGGCGCAGCGCGGGGCCCGGGCAGCGGCGCGGCACCCGGCGGACGCGGGCAGACCGCCTGGCGCCCGGAGGCACGCCCGGCCCGGGCATTCCCGGACGGGCCATGCCCGGCGGCGGCACGCCCGGCCCGCGGCATGCCCGGACGGGCCATGCCCGGACGGCGGAGCGCCCGGTCCAGGCATTCCCGGACGAGCCATGCCCGGCGGCGGAGCACCCGGCCCCGGAGGAGGCAGGCCCCCCGGCGCGGGCCATGCCCGGACGGAGCCATGCCCGGCGGCGGAACACCCGGCCCCGGCATGCCCGGACGCGGACCCCGCCGGAGGCATCCCCGGCCCCGGAGGCATGCCCGGACGCGCCATGCCCGGAGCACCCGGCCCCGGCGGCATTCCCGGCCCCGGCATGCCCGGGACGCGCCATGCCCGGAGCATCCCCGGCCCCGGCGGCATCGCCCGGACGCGCCATGCCCGGAGCGCCCGGCCCCGGCGGCATACCGGGCCCCGGCGGACGCGGTCCGGGCGGCGGGACGCCACGGGAGGACGCGGCTGCGGCGGGCGCAGGGGCGGCCGCGGCACGTCGGCGTCACCTGCGTGGCGGCGGAGGCGGGCATGGTGTTGGACTTCTGCCCCACCAGCGCCTTCACCTTGTCGAGCAGCACCTGGCTCTCGAAGGGCTTGGTGATGTGGTCGTCGGCCCTGGCGGCGCGGGCGCGGGCCTCGTCGAAGGCCTCGAAGGTGCCGGCCAGCAGCAGCACGGGGATGCCCTGCGTGGAGGGATCGCTCTTGAGCGCCTCGCAGACCTCGTAGCCGTTCTTGCCCGGCATCATCACGTCCGCGAGCACCACATCCGGACGCAGCTCGCGCGACCGGGTGATGGCGTCCAGCCCGTTGTCGACCGCGGTGACCTGGAAGTCCTCGGTCGCGAAGATCATCCCGATCACCTTGCGGATGGTGAGCGAGTCGTCGGCGACCAGCAGATTCTTGGGCATCGGTTCGGGCCTCGGGGGATTCCAACCCCCCAGAATTCGGTGAGAAATCGGGACGGAAAGTCCCACTGTCAAGCCGGGCAGCTTACGGTTCGCCACCCGGGCCTTCAAGAAAACAAGCGGAAGCTCAAGAAAACATGCGCTGCAGGTCCAGGAAGAGCACGGGAGCCGGCAATCCCGGGGCGCGGAACTCCCCTGGCTCCTCGGTGGGCTCGAAGTGCGGATGGACGCCCAGCACCCGCGAGGCGCACAGCCCCAGGCTCCGTCCCGCCAGCCTCGGCGAGGACGATGAGGGGCTCGGCCAGGGCGGGAGCCCCCAGCAGCGCCGGGGCGGAGTAGACGGGCCAGAGCGCCTGCGCATGGGGCAGAACGCCGGCCACCGCGCCCCCCTGCCCCGGCAGCGCGCTGAAGGACGGCCCGCGCGCCACCACCTGGGACACCAGGAGACAGCGGGAGGCCGAACAATCGCCCCTGTGACTCGAAGACGAGCGAGCGCTCGGGCGGTGCCTCGGTGAGGGCCACGCGGTGCTCGGGCGGAGGGCTCATGGCGCCCGGCTCATGGGGCAGCGCCTCGGCGGAGAGCTCCAGGTAGAGCCGATCCTTGTGCAGCACCGCGCTGTGGCTGAGCGCGGCCAGGGTGTCCCCCAGCCCGGGGGGCAACAGGAAGTGCGGGGCCTGGGCCACGTCCACCACCTCGACGATGGACCGCACGCGCACCGCCAGCGTGGGGCTCACGTCGAACACCACCACCATGCCCGGGCCCTGCTCCGGCTCGCCGCCGAGCAGCACGGACAGGTCCTTCACCTCCAGCACGCCACGCAGGCTGGTCTCATCGGGTCCCGGCGCGGCGACCTCCATGACGGAGGTGGCCTCAACGGAGAAGCGCGTCTCCCCCGCTTCCATCAGGAGACAGAGCCGGCGTCCGCTTTCGTAGGGAGACACGGGGGCAGGCTAGCAGCCCCTGGACCTTGGTGCTAAGCCCTTCGACGATGGCGCGCATCCTGCTCGTCGACGACGAAAAGCTCGCCCGTACCCTGTACGAGGACTACCTGCGGGACGCGGGCCACGAGGTCACCGCCGTCAGCGGCATCGCGGAGGTCAAGGAGGCGCTGGCCCGCCACCCCTACGACGCGGTGGTGACGGACCTCATCCTCGCCGGCGGGGATGGGATGGAGGTGCTCCGTCACACCCGGGAGCACCACCCGGGCATCGAGGTGGTGGTCATCACCGGCCTGGACAAGGTGGACCCGGCGGTGCGCGCCATCAAGAGCGGGGCCGCCGAGTACCTCGTCAAGCCGGTGGCCCCGGAGGTGCTCCAGCACGCCATCCACCGGGCGCTCGCCACGCGCGAGCTGCTGCGGGAGAACGCCGCGCTGCGCCAGTACGTCTCGCTGCTGGAGACCGGACAGCGCATCTCCACCACGCTCGACCGGGAGCGGCTCGCGAACACCGCCAGCGCCGCCTTCCAGGGGATGGGCTCGGCCAGCGCGGTGGTGCTGTTCGAGCGCGACGCCACCGGCTGCTCGCGGCTGCTGAGCGCGCAGGGACTGTCCAGTGAAGGACGGGAAGCCCCCCACCTCGCCTTCCTCGCGCCGCGCCTGGGCGTGTCCCGGGAGGCACGGGTGCTGGAGGGAGTCCCGGGCCCCTGGCCGCGCGCCCTCGTCGTCCCCGCGGTGGATGGGGAGGATCTGCTCGGACACACCGTCCTGCTCTACCCCGGCTCGCCGCCCGAGGGCATCGCCGAGGCCACGGGCTTCCTCGCGCGCTGCCTGGCGCTCGCCCTGCGCAACATGGGCCGCATCGCCGAGGTGGAGGACCTGGCCTACCTGGACGACCTCACCCACCTCTTCAACACGCGCTACCTGCACCTGGTGCTGGATCGGGAGCTGAAGGGCACGCAGCAGACGCCCGGCGCCTTCAGCCTGCTCTTCCTGGACCTGGACTACTTCAAGACGGTCAACGACACCCACGGGCACCTGGTGGGCTCGCAAGCTGCTGGTGGAGATGGCCCACCTGCTGAAGGGCTGCGTGCGCGACCGCGACGTGGCGGTGCGCTACGGCGGGGACGAGTACGTGGTGCTGCTGCGCAACACCGACTCGGGCGGCGCGCTGAAGGTGGCCGAGCGCATCCGGCGCACCGTGGAGACCCACCGCTTCCTGGCGCGCGAGGGGCACGCCCTGGCTCTCTCCACCTGCATCGGCGTGGCCTGCTTCCCCGAGCACGCGCGGGACAAGGCCACGCTGCTGGACCTGGCCGACCGGGCCATGTACCGGGGCAAGAAGGGCACCCGGAACGTCGTCTACATGGCCGCGAAGGACCTGGAGGCCACGCCTTCGACGCGGCACAGCCAGCCCACCGGAAGCGCGTCCGGGCTCAGCGCCGCAGCGAGCCCACGGTAAGGCGCTTGTCCAGGCCGGGCTCGACCGACGCGCGGCGCTCGCCCTTGCCCTCGCCCACCGCCTCCACCGCCTCGTGCGAGGCGCCGGAGATGATCAGCCGGAACTTCTCCGACATGACCTTGATGTGCTCGGCCTGGGCGGGATCCAGCCGGGCGATGAGCTCCCAGAAGAGCGCGGCGTGCTCGCGCTCCTCGTCCATGACGTGCTGGAGGATGGCCTTGGCCTCCGCGTTGTCCGTGGCGTCGATGTGGGCGGCGTAGAGGTTGATGGCGTCCAGCTCCGCCTCCATGTCCAGCCGGATGGCGCGGGCCAGCTCCGAGTCCGTCAGCTTCCGGGGCACCATCGAGTGGAACGGATTGGTCTGTGGCATGGAGGGCTCCCGGGGGCGTACGGCCAGTGTGAGCGGAACGTGTGGGAGCGGGAAGCATCCGCGTCCCGGAGGCCACCGGTCAACGGAATCCGGAGCCTTGCGTTGCGGCCAGCCGGGTGGCTCGGCCATGCTGATGAACCATGGACATCCCGGCACCTCTCGCGATCCTCCTGCAGGCCGTGGAGGCAGGTGACCTCCCAGCGGCCAGGGCCGCCGCCGCGGAGCTGCAGCGGACCCAGGCGGGCACCACGCAGCTGGCCGCCGAGGTGCTCCACGAGCTGCGCCAGCCGCTGCTCGGGCGTCAAGGCCTACGCCCAGCTCCTCTCCGAGGAGATCGGCTCGCGAGGCCCACTGCGGCAGATGCTGGTCCAGGTGGAGCGGATGGAGCAGATCATCTCCGACTTCACCCGCCTGGCCAGCGAGCGCCCCGCCCCGCAGCAGCCCGTGTCGCTGGTGGCGCACGTGCAGGCGGCGGCACGCGCCTTCGCGCTCAACCCGGACTCGGCCCGCGTCACGCTGCAGGTGGACGCCCCCGAGGAGCTGGGACGTGCAGGGCAACGGCCGGCTGCTGGAGCAGCTCACCCTCAACCTCCTCAACAACGCGCGCGACGCGATGGCGGGGCCGGGCCGGGTGAAGGTGGTGGTGCGCGCGCGAGGGCGCGTCACCGGTGATGTACGTGGCGGACTGGGGCGCCGGAGTGCCCGAGGCCGTGCGCCAGCGCCTCTTCGAGCCCTACGTGACGGGCAGCAAGCGCGGCACCGGACTGGGGCTCGCGGTGTGCCGGCGCATCGCGCTGGAGCACCACGCGCTGCTGGAGCTCGTGCCGTCCTCGGTGCTGCCGGACCAGCCGGCGCCCACCACCGTCTTCCGCGTCCTCTTTCCCGCTCCGGACGCCGTCCCGGCTCCCGCCCCCGCCAGCATCTCCCCTGCCCCCACGCCGGTCACCTCGCGCCGCCGCCTGCTGGTGGTGGACGACGAGGAGATCATCCGCAGCGTCTTCAAGGACCTGATGGGCCGGGAGTGCGAGGTGCTCGAGGCCGCCAACGTCGAGGAGGCGCTCGCGCACCTGCGCCGTGGGCCGGTGGACCTCATCGTCACCGACAAGAACCTGCCGGGCCGCACGGGCCTGGAGCTGGCGCAGGAGGCGCGTCGGTTGGATTCCGGCTCGCGCGTCATCCTGATGACGGGCTACCCCTCGCTGGTCACGACGCAGCAGGCGCTGGAGCTGGGACTGCTCGACTACCTGCTCAAGCCCTTCGACGACATCCGCGAGGTGCGCGCGAAGCTGCGCGAGTTCCTCGATGGAGCCGTCCCCGTCCGGCACGCGCGACGGCCGGACAACCGCCGCGTGGACGTGCTCGATGACAGCCCGACCTCGGCGCGACAGGTCACCGAGGCGCTCGCCCAGCTGGGGCTGGAGGCGCGGGTGCTGTCGGCCGCTCCTGGAGAGCCCGCCGCGGAACCTCCGGCGGCCGTGGTGGTGAGCTGGGACTTCAGCACCGCCTACGGACGGCAGGCGCTGGAGCTGGCCCGGAAGCTGGGCCAGGGGGCGCCCTTCGTGGTGCTCGCCGAGTACCTGTCCCTGGAGACGGTGCTGGAGGCGCTGCGCGCCGGGGCGTCCGGGTGCCTGGCGAGGGATCTGGAGGCGCGCGAGCTCGGCCACGAGCTGTCCCGCATCCTGGGATACGCCCCCGCCCCCGCCCTGAAAGCGCTGGGCTGAGGGTCTTCCCTCTCCAGTTCCCGTGAAAACACCACGGCCCCGAGCACCTCCGCGAGGGAGGCACCCGGGGCCGCGAGCTCAACTCAGCTCGAGGGCTTCTCAGTACTCCATGTCGTCGCCGCCGTAGTCCGGGGCGCCGCCGCCGGCCGCGCCCTTGGCCTTCTTCTTCGGGCGCTCGGCGATCATGGCCTCGGTGGTCAGCAGCAGCGAGGCGACGGAGGCCGCGTTCTGCAGCGCGGTGCGCTCGACCTTGGTCGGGTCGATGACGCCGGCCTTCTCCAGGTCCTCGAACACCTCGGTGCGGGCGTTGAAGCCGAAGGCGCCCTTGCCCTCGCGGACCTTGTTGATGACGACCGCGCCCTCGAGGCCGGCGTTGGAGGCGATCTTCCGCAGCGGCTCCTGCAGCGCCTTGCGGATGATCTCCACGCCGAAGTCCTGCTCACCGCCCGAGCTTGAGGCTCTCCAGCGCGGGCAGGCAGCGCAGGTAGGCCACGCCGCCGCCGGGGACGATGCCCTCCTCGACGGCCGCGCGGGTGGCGTGCAGCGCGTCCTCGACGCGGGCCTTCTTCTCCTTCATCTCGGTCTCGGTGGCCGCGCCCACGTTGATGACGGCCACGCCGCCGACCAGCTTGGCCAGCCGCTCCTGGAGCTTCTCGCGGTCGTAGTCGCTGGTGGTGGTCTCCATCTGCCGCGCGGATGAGCTTGATGCGGCCCTCGATGTCCGCCTTCTTGCCGGCGCCGTCGACGATGGTGGTGTTGTCCTTGTCGACGGTGATGCGCTTGGCGCGGCCCAGGTCGTTGAGGGTGAGGGTCTCGAACTTGTGCCCAGCTCCTCGCTGACCACCTGGCCGCCGGTCAGCGTGGCGATGTCCTTGAGCATCTCCTTGCGGCGGTCGCCGAAGCCCGGCGCCTTCACCGCGGCCACGTTCAGCACGCCGCGGATCTTGTTCACCACCAGGGTGGCCAGGGCCTCGCCCTCGATGTCCTCGGCGATGATCAGCAGCGGCTTGCCGGAGCGCGCCACCTGCTCGAGCAGCGGGATGAGGTCCTGCATCGCCGAGATCTTCTTCTCGCTGATGAGGATGTAGGGGTCCTCGAGCACGACCTCCATGCGCTCGCGGTTGGTGACGAAGTACGGCGAGACGTAGCCGCGGTCGAACTGCATGCCCTCGACCACGTCCAGCGTCGTCTCGAGGCCCTTGGCCTCCTCGACCGTGATGACGCCCTCCTTGCCGACCTTCTCCATCGCCTCGGCGATGATGTTGCCGATGGTCTCGTCGCCGTTGGCGGAGATGATGCCGACCTGGGCGATGTCCTTCTTGTCCGTGGTGGGCTTGGAGAGCTTCTTCAGCTCGGCCACCACGGTCTCCACGGCCTTGTCGATGCCGCGCTTGAGGTCCATCGGGTTGTGGCCGGCGGCCACCAGCTTCAGGCCCTCCTCGTAGATGGCCCGGGCGAGCACCGTGGCGGTGGTGGTGCCGTCACCGGCCTTGTCGCGAGGTCTTGGTGGCGACCTCCTTGACCATCTGGGCGCCCATGTTCTCGAACTTGTTCTCGAGGTCGATCTCCTTGGCGACCGTCACGCCGTCCTTGGTCACCGTGGGCGAGCCGAAGGACTTCTCGATGACCACGTTGCGGCCCTTGGGCCCCAGGGTCACCGCCACCGCGTCCGCGAGGGTCCGCACGCCGCGCAGGATCGCCTCGCGCGCGGTCTGGTGGAAGTAGATCTCCTTCGCTGCCATCATAACCTCCTGAAATTACTGGGAATGAACTACGGGGGCCGGAGTGCCGGGTTAGCACTCGGCCCGGGCGAGCGCCAACATAAGAGCCGGACCCGGGTTGTCAACACGGAACGGCGGGCCTGTGGGGGAGCAAACGGCCGGGATGCTGGACGGGCTACTCGGCGAAGCCCACGAGGTTGAGCAGCTGATCGAAGTCGATGGGCTTGGCCAGGGTGAGGGCCACGCCCTTGCGCATGCCCTTGTCGAGGACGTTGCCGTCGGCATTGGCGGTCATGAGGATGACCGGCGGTGCTCTTGTAGCGGGGGTCGGCCTTGAGCTTCTCGGTGAAGTGGATGCCGTCCATGTGCGGCATCCGGTAGTCGGTGATGACCAGGTCCACGGTGTGCCGCTCGAGGACGTCCAGCGCCTGCAAGGCGTCGGCGCGGAATAGACGGTGTACCCGTGCGTCTCGAGGAAGCGAGAGAGCATCGTGCACAGCTCGACATCGTCATCGACGACGAGGATGTTCACGGGCCCTTTCGAGGGGTGACGGGGCGGCGGAACGTAACAGCGCACCGCGCGTTGACAACGCGCGGAAGCGGGTTCGTATGTGGCCGCGCATGGGGAAGCGGACGCGAAACGGGCGGCGCCGGCGGACGTGGAGGCGGCTCGACGCGGTGGCGGAGGCCTTCGACGCGGGAGCACTTCGAGGAGGCGCTGGCCGGGGCGGAGGCGCTGCTGGCCGAGGCCCCCGAGCTCCCGGAGGCCCTGCACTACCGGGCGGCCGCCCTGGTGGAGCTGGGCGAGCTGGAGGAGGCGGCCGAGGCCTACGGGCGGGCCCTGAAGGTGGCCCCGGACGACCTGGAGCTGCTGCTGGGGGCGGCCGAGCTGCCTGGTCAGCCGGGCGGGCGAGGACCGCGAGGCGGTGGAGGAGGGCCTCGAGCTGTGCGCCCGGGGGCGCAAGCTGGCCCAGCGGGCCGGACGACGTGGAGCTGCTCTTCGAGTTCCTCCTGCTGGAGGGCATGGCGCTGAACCAGCTGGGCGAGTGCGAGCGGGCGCTGGCGAGCCTGGACGAGGCGCTGGGGCACGTGCCGCGCTCGGTGGAGGCGCAGGCTGGAGCGGGCGCATCGCCCTGTTCGAGCTGTGCCGCTTCGAGGAGGCGCAGGCCGCCTTCGAGCGGGTGCTGGAGGACGCGCCGGACGAGCCGTGGGCGCACCACTACCTGGGGCTGATCGCCGAGCGGCGCGGGGACGCGAAGGAGGCGAAGCAGCGCTTCGCGAAGGCGCGGGCGCTCGCGCCCGAGGAGTTCCCTCCGCCGGTGGAGCTGAGCGAGGAGGAGTTCGACCGGGCGCTGGAGGACGCGGTGAAGGCGCTGCCCGAGCACGTGAAGGAGTACCTGGACAACGTCACCATCGCGGTGGAGGAGATCCCCTCGGACGAGGACCTGCTCGCCGAGACGCCGCCGCTGTCGCCGTCCATCCTGGGGGTGTTCCGGGGCACGCCGGTGGGCGAGCGCAGCGTGACTGAGCGCGGTCGACCACTTCCCCGCGGCGATCGTGCTGTACCAGCGGAACCTGGAGCGCTTCGCGCGGACGCGCGAGGAGCTCATCGAGCAGATCGGCATCACCGTGATGCACGAGGTGGGGCACCTGATCGGGCTCGACGAGGACGACCTGTGGGAGCGCGGGCTGGACTGAAGCGCGACATTGACGCGGCGCACGAGGCCCGGCAGTAATCGCGCAGTGGTAGGGCCTCCGGACCTGGTGGCCGGCCCGGTCTTCAAAACCGGTGGGGGGCATGGAGACATGTCCCTGGGAGGTTCGATTCCTCTGTCCTACCGACCCGTTTCCCCTCCTCAAGTTGTGGGACGAGAACGGAGGCCGGCTCGTCACCCTGGGCGGAGTGACCTTCCCGTGACCCCCGCTCCAGGGGTTGTCGTACCCATTGGGTATTCTTCCGGACTGGCTACCCATAGAGGGGTGGCCGGGAGGAATCCCCTTGAAGCTGAGCTGCACGGCGGTGGTGCTGGTTCTCCTCGTCGGGTGTGGCACTGCATCCCGGGTCGTGCGCCTGGACACGGGCCAGACCGACACCCTCGTCTTCACCCCTCGTTCCGGCGCCACGCCGGTGACTCTGGGCAACGGCGAGTTCGAGGATGCCGTGTCGGAACTGGCTCGGGATGTTCGGCCCCCCACTCGGCCCCAGGAAGCCGCCCGGCGGCTGTTCGAGGTGGAGGCGCGGAGCGGTTCGTACACGTACGAGACCCCCAGCCGCCGCATCACTCCGCTCAAGCCGGGCGAGCACCTGGAGGGGCAGTCAACAACACCGGAGGTGGAATTGACGCGCGACTACCTGCGCTGGTGCGAGCGCACCGGCAGGCCCGGGGACTGTCTGCGCCTGCTAACGGAGAGCCCCACCGTCAACGGGGATGGTCGTTTCGCGCTGGCCATGGCCCTGGCCAAGGGCGCCGTGCTGGACGAGATGCTGGAGGCGTTCAAGGACATGGCCGACCCTCACGCCATGGTGGCGGCGGTTCTCTGGACCTGGACGACGTACATGGTCCTCGTCTCCATTCCCGACGTGACGATCTCGAAGGGCCTCGCGGCCGTGATGACCGCCACGATCATTTCCTACGTGGGCGTCGATACCTTCTGGGGCCTCGTCGTCGGCTTCAAACGGCTGATGGACGAGGCGGACCGGGCCACCACGTTCAACGAACTGCGCGCGGCGGGCGAGCGGTACGGCAAGCTCATGGGCCGGAACGCGGCGCGAGCATTCGCCATGCTGTCCATGGCGGCCATTGGCAACACGGCGCCGGGGCTGGCCGCGAAGGTGCCGAAGCTGCCCGGCTCGATGCAGGCGGCCGTACAAGCCGAGACGCAGGTGGGCATCCGTCTCGCGGCGGTGGGGGAAGTGAAGACGGTTGCCGTGAGTGCCGAGACCGTCACCATCGCCCTCGCGCCAGGTGCGGTGGCCATGACATCAAGCGGCACGAGCGGTGGCGGCACTCCGAAGGGGGACGACCTTGAGCAGGTCAATACGCGGTGGCATGAAGGGAGTTACGACTCTCCATCGAAGTCACTCCAGGCCCACTTCAACAAACATGGAGCAGAGGTTGATGCCAAGGATGTCGCACAGTATCTACGGAAGGCCCTTGAATTCGCACAGAGACTCAAGGGCGCACAAAAACTCCCAGTTGAAGGCGCCACCGATGGTGTGATTCGCTATGTCAAGAACGGCCGGTATATTGATTTCGCGCCAGATGGGCGAATCTTATCTTTCGGGTCTCGGTAGGACAAACCAGAAGGGAGAAATCAGATGGATTGGAGGGCAATCGATCTGCATGGTGCCGCGAGCATTTCGCGGGTGGTCAACGTCTTCGAGATTCGCGACATGCGCGGTATTCCATGGACCAAATACAAGATCAAGGTTCTCGAAGAAGGCTCCGGGGGCTTCCTCGCGGTTGCCAATGTGTGTGTAAAAAATGCCAATGGCACTCCCGATGGGGAGGCAGGACTCGGACGGACAGAAGTAGAGGCCCTCCAGGATCTCATCACGAGACTGGGTGAAAAATTGAACTCTCGCAAGGACTGGCGGAGATGAAGACTTTGAATGGACCGACCCACAGGACTTCTGAAGAAGCAATCGCCGCATTCGATGCCGAGTTCGAAACTGATGTCGAGGCATCGCATGGATGACAAGATCACGCTCAAGGAAGCATACGCGGCGATGTACGCCTACCTTAAAATGCTCTTCGACATGACAGGCTCGGAATGGCCACCGAGCTTGAAGATGTGGCCGACCTCATCCCGGACAAATTGGCCAGCGCGATCGCGGATGTCGAAGCCGAACTCCTGAAGGCCCTGGCGGATCTCGCTCCGTCCGACCTTGCTGGCGAGAAGTGGCTGGTGAGGGCCCCGTGAGGATCCAGCTTTCCGACCTACGACGGGCGGCAGATGCCCTGTTCGATCACCTGGAGCGAACAGGCCGCACGGAGATCGACGTCACCGAGGACTTCTACTGGAACATCCCGGAGAAGCGGCTGTATTCGGTGTACTCCCCTCCTCCCGAGTCCGAGCTGACGGTGGGGCAGTTGTCCGATGACTGGAACGAGGTGGCGAAGATCGCGTCCGGCCAACGCCCTCCCATCGCCTACGCCCTGGTCTGGCTCTCGTCGCTCCTGCGCTTCATCGGATCGAAGCTCGTCTCCTGAAGGGATCACGGGGACATGCAGCCGCTGCGTACCCAAGATGAACGGATGCGGGTGGACGGGCGTGAGCGCGTTGTGGCGGCAGCCCGCAAGGAGGATGCCGTGTGGGGAGCCCGTGGCACGCGAGGACTGACGGAGCACCCCACCGTATAGGGTGGACCAGAGGGGAGACGCCCCAGGTGGTCCTTCAGGGGGAAGGCGAGTTCTGGTTGAAGGTCGAGGGTGAGCACCACCTCGAGGAAGAAGCCGGAGCAGGCCGCCCTGTTGGAAGTAGCCGCCAGTGAGAGGCCGGAGCGGGAGGAAACGAAGGGCGGTGCCCGCTACGCCTCGCCGAGACCGTTCCGGGAGTGGCAGCCGGAGCAGGGGGCAGTTGCCGCCGCGGTTGCGGCTTCGCTCCGTCTCACTCTCAACAACAGACATCCTTTACCTGTACCCGCTCATGGGAGAGGGCCTTCCCAAGGGGGGATGGAAGCGAGAAGGAAGTACTGGACATGACGGGCGAGGTCATGTCATGGAGCCCCATGGGAGAAGTAGGCCCCAGGAATGCCCGTATCGAGAGAAGAATGGGAGACACATCCGCGCGAGCGGGAGGGGTCATCGCGTTGCGGTGAGCTGTTTGGCGCGGCCACGAGCGTTGGTGCGTGAACTGAAGCCGTGGCTCTGATTCTGCTTTGCATGGAGCGCCGGTCGGAAACGAGCGGCGTTGATTTGATGTTCACCTGGCTGAGACGCCTGTTCATTGGACGTTCAGGAGTGCCCGGGGCCACACTACCTGCCGAGACGCCTCCCACCTGGGGCACCCTGCTTCTGGATGCCGTCCAGAAGTCCTCCCGGGCCCAGGCCCGTCTGGCCCTCCATGTCGAGGATCTGGAGCGCAAGCTGGAAGGGGGACTCGCGGAGCTGAGGGGCTCGCTCTCTTCTCTCCGCGGCGCTACGTCGGGCAACTCTTCGGGGCGCGAGCCCCCCTGGGACGAGCTCCTGGATGCCCTGGATCTGCTCGAAGAGGCTTCCCGCGTCGCGGCGGATGCGGCGCTCGCATCGGGACTCATGGGGGTGGCGGCCCGGATCGAGCGCTTTCTGAACTCCTCCGGGATCACGCGCCTGGCCTCCATCGGCCACGTTCCTGACGGGCGCCTGTTCCGGATTGTAGGCACTCAGCCCCACCCCAGCTTCGCCGAGGGCGCCATTGCCCGCGTGGTTCGCGCCGCCGCCCTGCGGGGGGAGCGCCTCATTCGCGAGGGCGAAGCCATCATCGTGAGGAATACCCCTTGAGCCATGTCTTTGGAATCGATCTGGGTACGACCAACTCTGTCATCGCCCACCTGGTGGAGGGCCGCCCGGTGGCCGTGCCAGTGGAAGGCAGTCGCATCGTCCCCTCGGTGGTGCTCTACGAGGACAATCGTGTCGTCGTGGGGCGCGAGGCGCGCAACCTCGAGCTGCTGAGGCCCGAGCGGTGCATCCGCTCGGCCAAGCGCAAGATGGGGACGCTCCACCGCTACTCCATCGCCGGGCGCGAGGTGTCTCCCGAGGAGGTCTCCGCCGAAATCCTGTCCGCGCTCAAGCGGGGAGCCGAGAAGGCCACCGGCGTCCCCGTGCGTGACGTGGTCATTACCGTGCCTGCCTACTTCGATGACGCCCAGCGCCGCGCAACCCTCGAGGCCGGCCAGCGCGCGGGGCTGCACGTGTTGCGGCTGCTCAATGAGCCCACCAGCGCCTCGCTCCTGTATGAGCGCGTGCTGCATCCCGAGGTCCTCCGTGTGGCCGAGCCCGAGATCCTTCTCGTCTACGACCTGGGGGGCGGCACGTTCGACGTGTCGGTGCTCGAGGTGTTCCAGGGGGTGCGCGAGGTGCGCTCCACCGCGGGCAACACCCACCTGGGCGGGGACGACTTCGACGACAAGCTCGTTCAGCTCTTCCTCGAGGAGCTCAAGAAGCAGGGCGTGGAGCCTCGCGAGGACGTGCGGGCCATGGCGCGCCTGCGCCAGCTGGCCGAGGAGACGAAGATCCGTCTGTCCGCGGACATCTCCGTGCACGTGAAGGAGGAGTTCCTCACCCAGGCGCAAGGCAGGCCCATCCACCTCGAGCTGGAGGTGCGGCGGCGCGACTTCGAGGCGCTCATCGAGCCGCTGCTCGAGTCCACCGTGGCCCTGACCCGCCAGGCCCTGGCGGAGGCCCGGCTCGAGGGGCAATCGCTGTCCAAGATATGCTTGGTGGGAGGCTCGACGCGGATCCCTCGGGTCCGCCAGATGCTGGAGGAGGCATTCGGAGTAGACATCCATGAGGAAGTGGATCCAGACCTGGCCGTGGGGCTGGGCGCGGCCATCCAGGCCGGCATGTTGTCCGGCGAGCCGGTGGGACGCATCCTCGTGGATGTGGCGTCGCACAGCCTGGGCATGCGCGTCATCGGACAGGACGACCTCGGGAGCACCACGCCGGATACCTTCGCCCCGGTCCTCCGCCGCAACACGGTGTTGCCGACAACGAAGGTGGAGGAGTTCTACACCCTGGTGCCCGAGCAGGAGCTCGTCGAGGTGGAGGTGTTTCAGGGCGAGTCGCGCCGAGTCTCGGAGAACACGCGGGTGGGGGCCTTCGATTTCCCGCTCGAGCCCCGGCCCGCGAACTCACCGGTGCGGGTGGAGTTCGCCTACGACCTCAACGGGGTGGTGAAGGTATCCGTCAGCCAGCCCGGCACGGCGAACGCCAAGACGGTGGCCCTCTCGGTGGCGGACGTGGGCAAGGCCGTCCCGGCCCTGGCGCCGGGGCAGAGCGCGGTGGAGCGCAAGGGGCATGCCCTGCTCGAGCGGCTCCCTCCCGGGCTCCGCGCCGAGTTGAAGCGGCTTCTTGACCAGTACGCGCAGGCCCAAGGCGTGGCGCGCGAGCGCGCGGAGGAGGCGCTCCTGGATTTCTTCCTCAATCTCGAACACGGGCCGGGACTCCCGGAGCCCTGAGCCATGGTGAAGCACGACCGCACCGGGCGCCAGCACCGTCAGTGGCTGGAGGAGGCCCGAAAGTACCAGGAACGAGGGGACCTGGAGGGGATGCTGTCCGCGCTACTGCGGCTGCCACCGCCGCTGCGGGAGGAACTGCTCCCCAGCGGCGCCGCCCTCTTCCGGCAGGCCGTCCGGGAGCAGCACCGCCGCGGCTCCTGGAGGACGCTCAGCACCCAGGCCGTGCGCGTGGACGCCGAGCCCGGCCTGGTGGAGCGAGGCGCGGCTCCAGAGGAGGCCTGGGCCACGTACTGGCCACTGGTATGGGCGGCGGGCCGCGCCCGCGATTGGGAGCGCGCGCGGCGGCTGTGGCAACCCCTCACCGACCCGGCGCGAGCGCATGCGCCCCTTCTGGCCAGGGCGATGGATGGCTGGCTCTCCTCCGAGGGGAGCCCCTCTCCAGAGCTCATCGCCCCGGCGCTCGAGCGCCTGCCCCCGGTGGATTCGCTCCTGGGAATCGAACCGCCGAGCCAGCGCGTCTCGCTGCCGCCGCCCCGCTCGCTGGAGGAGGTGGAAGGGGCGCTCCTCGCCCTGTGCGCGCTCGAGCCCTTCCCCGTCTTCGCCAGCCGCGCCGAGGCGTGGGCACGAGCGGCACCCGCCGAGGTAGCTCGGGCGGTATGGGAGCTGGCGGGACAGCTGGCGGCGCGAGAGCTGTGGCTCCGGGCGGCGGAGGGCAAGGGGCACGCCGCTCTCTCGGAGTCAGCCTCGCTGTTGGCCCGGGCGGTGCGTGAGGGAGGAGCCCCCGAGGCCCTGTCCGCTCCTACGTTGCAGGCGCTGCGGGTGGTAGCCGCGGGGCTTGCGCAGACGGTCGTCTCGCGCATCGAGGACGCCGAGCCCCTATGCACCCTGGCTCAGGCCGCGGCGCTCCAACCGTCGGCCCAGCCCTGGGTGGTGCAGGCGGTGTCCGGGCTCCGCTTCGAGGGGGCGGCCCTGCCGCGGGCGCTGGGCCTCTACCAGGAATTGCTGGCCCGGAGCGCGAACGCGCCCCTCTGGGCGCGGGCCTTCCTGGCCTGGTGCGAGCAGAACCCCGAGGCGCCAAACGCACCCGGGTGGCTCCAGGAGGGCTTGGGCCGGCTGGTCGCTACGGAGGCCTCTTCCCTGCTGTCCTGGCTGGGTGGGGCCGTGCCCTCTGAGCGGATGGAGTTGATCGAGTGCGTGGCCTCTACCTGCGCACCGGACCTGGTGGAGTCATGGGTGGATGTCTGCTGGGAGGACGCGACCGAGGAGCTTCGGAGGGAACTCAGCGAAGCCGTCTGTATCCTGCTGGACCGCAGTCGGATGAAGCAGGGAGGACGGCAGTTGGAGCGGCTGCTGCGCGGCGCGCGGAACATGGAGGAGGCAGAGCGGATGCTGATGGGGATGGAGGGAGCGATGGAGCAGGTCTACTCCTCGATGAAGCTGACCGGGAACGGCCTGCGCATCTGGCGCCGGTTCGCTCCCAGGGTGCTGACCTACCAGGTGGAGTTCCTCGAGGAGGCGGTGCGCCATGCTTCCTCGGATGCCGAGGCATGGGATGCCGCCGTGCGGTACCTGGAGGCCCATCCTGGGAACACGGGGCATATCGAGGCGCTCCGTACGATGGAGGTGTTCGGTCGGGAGGCGCTCGCCAGGCGCATTCTGGAACGCTGGCTGGAGCGCCGCGCCGCCAATGTGCTGGCGCTCGCCGAGGCGGTGGTGGCCGCCGGGAGGATGAACACCCCTTGCAAGTACCTCCACCCGGTGCTGGAGGCCTTCATGCGGGCCCTGTCGGAGCAGTTACCCGCTCTCCATGCCCCGGTGGTGGAGCAGGCGCAGGCGTTGGCGCACGAGCATGGGCACCGGCTGCGCAAGCGCGGGGCTTCGCGGAAGAAGAAGGCCGCGAGCACCACGGCGCGCCGTGCGTCACGCTCGAAGAAGAAGCCCGCCGCGGAGGGTGCGGCGCCACCGAAGGAGTCCGAGAGAAGCCCCCCGAAGGCTGTCTCTCCGGAGGAAGGGGAGGAGAGCAGCTGATATGACGCCCGAAGAGCCGTTCGCCGTATTGGGGTTGGCGCCTACGATGGACCCGGTCGCCGTCAAGAGCGCATACTTCGCCGCGCTGGCGCGGCACCCACCTCACCAGGATCTGGAGGGGTTCCAGCGGTTGCGCCGCGCCTACGAGGCGCTCACCCGACCGGGAGGCCTGGCGGTGGCATACCTGACCAGCCCCGTGGACGTGCAGAAGCTGGCCAGGGACGCGCGCGAGCGTTTCGATGCACCGCTCGAAAAGGCCGCCGTGGTGGCGCTGGCCGCGAGAACGGGAGCGGAGACCGTGGCGCGGTGGGTGGAGCGGTGCTCCCGGCTGAGTTGGGATGAGGCGCTCCGGGCTTTTGCCAGGTGATGCGGGGTCCTCGTGCTCACTTCATCGATTGACAGTAGAACCCGGCTTTTTTATAGAGATCCGGGCTAGCGCGTTTAGCTTTGGTTGACGACGTGGAACGCGCATCGAGGGGGAAACGCAAATGCCTGTCGCGCCCACGTACCCGGGAGTCTACGTCGAGGAGATTCCGAGCGGAGTCCGTACCATCACGGGAGTGGGTACCTCCGTGACGGCCTTCGTCGGCTTCACCGCCCAGGGGCCGGTCGAAGAGCCCATACAGTTGTTCAACTTTGGTGACTTCGAGCGGGCCTTCGGTGGGCTGAGCCGCGACAGCGAGGTGAGCTACGCGGTCCGCCAATTCTTCCTCAACGGCGGCAGCGAGGCGTGGGTGGTGCGCACCGCCAATGGCGCCTCCAAGGCCGCGCTGACCCTGAAGAGCCTCGGCGGGACGTCCGTCCTCTCCGTCACGGCGCGCAGTGAGGGCGCCTGGGGCAACAACCTCCGGCTCGATGTCGACTACGCCACGAGCAATCCAGACTCGACCTTCAATCTCACCGTCACCGAGTACAAGTCCAACGGGACGCAGCTCGTGGTGAGCCGCACGGAGTCGCACCGCAACCTGGGCATGGACTCAAACTCCGCTCAGTACGCGGTCAGCACCGTCAACAACAATTCCGCGCTGATCACCCTCGCCCGCGACGAGCAGATCGACTCGACGGCGCTCGGGGGCCTCTCGTCCGGCTGGAGCGAATCCGGAGATCTCTCGAAGCTCTCCTTTGCCGATCTCGACGCGAATCATCAATACATCTCCATCTCCATCAACGGAGATACACCGAGCGTCATCCAATTGTTTGATCCGTCGAGCAAGCCGGCGGATCTGACGGGGCTGGCCGCCGCTCTCACCCCTCGGGTGAAGGCCATCAAGCCGGGCTCGGCCGCCTACGAAAAATTTGCCGCGCAGGCGGTCAACAACCGGCTGCGCTTCACGGCCGGGGCAGTGTCCGGCGCGGCGCAGGAGCGCTCGTCCGTCCGCGTCTTCAGCGCCCCCAAGGCCGACGCGGCGCAGTTGCTGAAGCTCGGCCTGGCCAACGGCGGACGCGAGAGCGAGGCCGCCGCGGCCCTGCGCCCCGCTCCGGGCGGCAATACCTCGGCCGACCTCACCACGGCCGACCTGACCAACCTCCCGAAGAACACCGTACAGATGACGGTGGCGGTCGCCGGGGGCGCCACCTCGGCCACCACGACGTTCAGCCTGGCGAGCTCGAAGACCAGCTACACGCTCGCGGAGCTCGGTGAGCTGGCCAGCACCCTCCAGTCTCTCATCCGGGCCTCCAGCACGCTGCCGGCCTTCACCCGGGCCACGGTCCGCGTCGTCGGCAGGCGCATCCAGATCCTCTCCGGCATCGAGACGACGGATGCGTTGAGCACCTTCGCGGACCAGCTCGGCCAGGGGCAGCCTGCTTCCGAGGGTCTGCTCGCGCGCCTGAAGCTGAACGAGAACTCCAATGTCCAGCGCTACTCGGTGGGCGTGGGCGGGACGTACGGACGACAAGCCGGCGCCTCGCCCGGCATGGACGGATCGGCCCCCACCGGCACGCAGCTCATCGGGGAGGAGTCCACCAAGACCGGCTTGTACGCGCTCGAGGACGTCAACTTCTTCAGCCTGCTGTGCATCCCGCGCACGGCCGACCTGGGAGAAACCGACGCCCTGGCCGTCATCTCCCAGGCTACCGCCTACTGCACGAAGCGGCGGGCCTTCTTCCTCGTGGATCCCCCCACCAGCCGAACAGCCGTTTCGGGCTCGACCCAAGGCATCAAGGAGTGGATGACGGACAAGCTGACGCCGGAGCGCAACGCGGCCCTCTACTGGCCCAACGTGCTCGTGCCAGATCCGCTCGACAACTACCGGCTGCGGAGCCTGCCCCCGTCCGGCACCGTGGCCGGGCTGTACGCGCGGATCGACAGCGCCCGCGGCGTCTGGAAGGCCCCGGCGGGCACCGAGGCCACCCTGATCAACGTGCAGGGCCTCGCCTATAACGTCACGGACGCGGAGAACGGCGTGCTCAACCCGCTGGGAATCAACTGCCTGCGCTCGCTCCCCGTCTACGGCCGGATCGCCTGGGGCGCCCGCACCACCCGTGGCGCCGATCAGCAGGCGGATGAGTACAAGTACGTGCCCATTCGGCGGCTCGCCCTGTACATCGAGGAGAGCCTCTTCCGCGGGACGCAGTGGGTCGTCTTCGAGCCCAACGACGCGCCGCTCTGGGCCCAGATCCGGCTCAACCTCGGCACGTTCATGCACGGTCTCTTCCGGCAAGGCGCGTTCCAGGGCAAGTCACCCCGCGGAGGCCTACTTCGTCAAGTGCGACAACGAGACGACGACCCAGGCGGACATCGACCGCGGCATCGTCAATATCGTCGTCGGTTTCGCGCCGCTCAAACCGGCGGAGTTCGTGATCATCCAGTTGCAGCAGATCGCCGGTCAGCTCGAGGCCTGAGGAGACATCACGTCATGGCTACGTTCAGTGTGAATACGTACCGGCTCGATCCGTACAAGAACTTCAAGTTCCGGGTGAAGTGGGACGGGCGGTACGTCGCGGGCGTGAGCAAGGTGGGCGCCCTGAAGCGGACGACCGAGGTGGTGAAGCACCGGGACGGCGGCGATCCCAGCTCCAGCCGCAAGTCTCCCGGACGGACGGAGTACGACGCCATCACCGCTCGAGCGCGGTGTGACGCATGACACCGAGTTCGAGAAGTGGGCCAACAAGATCTGGAATCTCGGCTCGGGTCTGGGCTCGGAGGTCTCGCTCAAGGACTTCCGCAAGGACATCATCCTCGAGATGTACAACGAGGCGGGGCAGCTGGTGATCTCCTACAAGCTCTACCGCTGCTGGGTTTCGGAGTTCCAGGCGCTGCCGGATCTGGATGCCAACGCCAACGCGGTGGCGATCCAGCACATCAAGCTGGAGAACGAGGGCTGGGAGCGGGATTACGAGGTGAAGGAGCCGAGCGAGCCCAGCTTCGGTGAGCCTGAGTGAGCCGTACGGGCGCCCTCGCGTGGCTGGAGCTGTGGGAGCGGGCGGCGTCCAGTCCTCCTCGCGGACGCCGCCGGGAGTTGCTGACCGCCGCCGGCTCCCCCGGCGGGCGCGCTCCCGAGCAGCTCGAAATCGGAAGAGCCAACGCCCAGCTCCTGCGCCTGCACACGGCGATGTTCGGCCTGCGGTTGGCCTGTAGCACGACCTGTCCGGCCTGCGGTGAGGAGCTGGAGCTGGAGCTCGACGCGGAGGAAATCTTGGCGCAGGAGCGTGTCGCCCCGGCGGAGCCCGCGCAGCTCCAAGTGGGGAAGTGGGACGTCTCGTTCCGGCTCCCGACCGAAGCGGATGTGGATGCGGTGCAGGGCGAGCGCGACGTGGCGGTGGCGAGGGACACGCTGCTCCAGCGGTGTGTCATCACGTGCCGCCGCGGACAGGAGGCCACGAGCATTTCCCTGGCGCCGCCCGAGGTGGCCGCGGGCATCAGCGCCCGGATGGAGGAGTACGATCCACTGGCGGCCCTCGACTTCGGCTTGCAGTGCGGCAGTTGCGGCCACGCGTGGTCGTCGGCCCTGGAGGTGGATTCGTTCCTGTGGGCGCGGCTCGATGCTTGGGTCCGCCGGCTGCTGGGGGAGGTTCACGCGATCGCGAAGGTGTACGGCTGGAGTGAAGAGAGCATCGCGGCGATGAGCCCATGGAAGCGTCAGATCTATCTCGACCTAGTAGACGGATGAGCGACTTCCTGACCCGCTTGCTCAACCCCTCGCGAGAGGGAGCGCCTCCACTCCGCCCTCGTCTGCCCAGCCGCTTCGAGCCGCTCGGTGCGGACGCGGCCTCGCTCGAGAACGCGTCGTCCCCGGCGATTCTGCCGGAGATGCCCTCCCTGGGTCTGTCGCTCCGCGCCGAGCCGACGGCCGGGGACGAGGTACTTCGGGAGCAGCACGTCGAAGCGAGTGCCCCTCCGGTCGACGCCGCGCCTCGCGGGCCCGCCCTCACGCCGGGAGCGCCACGCGTCGGGCTCGAGGCGGGGGTCCCCTCGGTGGATGAAATACCTCGCGGGGCCGCCCCCACGCCGGAGGCACGGCCGCCAGCGCGGCAGACGCGGCCGACTCCGCCCACTCGGGGTGAAGCGCCTCATCCGGGAGCCCAGGCTCCGGGAGAGGATGGCGGCTCGGAGGGCCGGTGGGCAGCGGAACCCGCCCGCTCCCAAGCACCGGCGCTCGAGCCGCGACTCACGAGCGAGGTGCGCGCCGCGTCGGGCTCTGGCGGGGTGCCCGGCGCGCCACACGCGGGCGCTCTCCTTCACGGGGACAACCGGGTCGCGGCCGCGGACGTGCCCCCCCCTCCAACGCGCGACGAGCAACACTCCCTGGCGGCGAGGGAGCCGGAACGGTCAATGCGCGTCGATCCGCAGCCGCGCCTGTCGCCGGAGCCGCGCGGGGCCGCCCCTCTCGTGTCCCAGCCTCCGCTGGAGCGCGCATCGCTCCATCCGCCGCGCGAGGAGGCGCCCCCACCGAAGCCGGCCTCGCCGAGTCCCCTCACCGCTCCAGAAGACTCCGGGGCGACGCGGGCGCTCCCTCCCGCGCGCGAGACGAGGTCCGGGCCTCCGTTGCGCCCCCGGCAGGCGGGGCCTCCCGAGGCCGCGCTCTCCGGCGCTCCCCATTCGCCCGCCGCGCCGAGGCCTTCCGACGCCCCGCCCGCCGCGCCCAAACCCCAGGCCACCTCGGCGGAGCCGCCCGTCGTCCGGATCACCATCGGCCGGCTCGAGGTCCGGGCCACGCGGCCCAGTGCCCCCGCGCCGCAGAAGCCGACACCGCGACCGTCACCGGGCATGTCGCTCGAGGCCTACCTCAAGCGACGGCGGGGAGGTGAGCCGTGAGCAACTACCTGGCCATCGCCGCCGTGACCGCGACCCTCCGGCAATTGCTCCTCAATGGCCTCCAGAACAGCTCGCCGGGAGGCTTCAGTTACGAGCTCAACGTCACCCTCAGCCCTCCCGATCAGGCGCGCCCGCCGTCCCTGGAGAACCACGATCAGATCAACCTGTTCCTCTACCAGGCCGTCCCGAACGCGGCGTGGCGCAACGAGGTTCTCCCCCGCCAGGTGAAGAACGGCGAGACGGGCTTCCCCCCGCTCGCGCTCGACCTCTACTACCTGCTCACCGCCTACGCGCCCAACAACGACGGTGTCGAGGCCCACCGCCTCCTCGGCCGCGCGCTCAGCGTCCTGCACGATCACGCCGTCCTCGGCGCCAAAGAGCTCCAGGCCGCCCTGCTCCACTCGGACGTCCACGAGCAGGTGGAGCGGATCCGCCTCGTCCCCCACACGCTCTCGGTGGAGGAGATGTCGAAGCTCTGGAGCATGTTCCAGAAGCCCTACAACATCTCGGTGGCCTGGCAGGTCTCGGTGGTGCTCATCGATAGCTCCCGCTCCGTCCGCGCGCCGCTGCCCGTCCTCACAGTGGGCTCCGGCAATTCCGGCGTCTCCGTGCAATCGGACCTCGAGCCGGTGACGCCGGGCCTCGAGTCGCTCGCGCCTCCGGCTCGGCAGGCGAGCGTCCGCCTGGGCGAGCTCCTGAAGCTCAACGGCCACCTCCTGGCGGGAGAGCAGGTTCGCGTCGCCATCACGCACAGCCGGTGGAGCGACGCTCGCTACCTCGGCCCGAGCGCGCTCTCGGCTCGCGGCGTTTCCTTCCTGCTCCCCGCCGGCAAGGACGCGGAGGCCAACCTTCCCGCGGGCATGTACACGCTCTCCCTGGGCATCACCCGCCGGCTCGGCGAGCCAGAGGTCTTCACCAACGAGCTCACCTTCTCGCTGGCCCCCTCCATCACCTCGATCCATCCGGCCTCCGGGAAGTTGGATCAGAGCGGCACCCTCGCGCTGACCGTCGGCGTCTCGCCCCAGGTCCTGCCCGGCCAGCGCGTCTCCCTGCTCGTGGGCAATCGCGAGCTCAAGCCCGCCGCGTTCACGAAGCAGACGGCCACGCTGCAGTTCAAGCTCGTGGGGCTCGGCGCCGGGACGTATCGGCCTCGGCTGCGCGTGGACGGCGTGGACAGCCTCATCGTCGACAAGACCACGACGCCCCCCTCCTTCACCGGGCCCACGCTGGAGATCCTATGACCCGCCCCGAGGGGACCTGGCACGAGGAGAACCAGCGCTACCTGGTGGTGGAGCTCCAGGCGTTGCGCGGCCATCTGGAGCGTCACCTGGCGCCGGCGGGGAGCGCGCCCGCGATCGATCCGCCCCCGGAGGCGCACGCGCCCGGCTTCGTCTCCAACCTCGATCGGCTCACCCGCGTCCTCGGGCTCTCGCCCTTCGAGCGGTCCATCCTGCTGTTCTGCGCCGCGGTGGAGCTGGACGGGAGCCTGCCCGGCCTGATCGCCCAGGCGAACGGAGATCCCCGGCGGATCCATCCCACCTTCGGCCTGAGCATGACCCTGCTGCCGAAGGCCCACTGGAGCGCGCTCGTCCCCGCCGCGCCGCTGCGGCGCTGGCGGCTCGTGGAGGTGGGGCCCGGAGAGAGCCTGATGCAGAGCCCGCTGCGGATCGAAGAGCGGGTGTTGCATTACCTCGTCGGCCTGGAGGGTTTGGACGCCCGGCTCGAGAGCTCCGCCGAGCCCGCGAGCGGCGAGGGCGAGCTGGCGCCCTCCCACGAGCCCGTGATCGAGCGGCTCGCGGCCCTCTGGTCCTCCGCGCTTCCGGCCCTCCGGCCCGTGGCGCTGCTGTGCGGCGGGGATCGGGTCCAGCGCGCCGCCATCACGGCCGAAGCCGCCCGGCGGATCGGGATGACCCTGCTCCGGCTGCGGCCGGCGGGCCTGCCCACGAATCACCAGGAGCTCGTGTGGCTACAGCGGCTGTGGGAGCGCGAGGCGCTCCTGTCCAACGGCCTCCTGCTCCTGGAGTGGCCGGAGGACGAGACGCCGGAGCTCCGGCGCGCCGCCACCCTCCTGGCCCAGGCGCTCCGCTGTCCCCTCGTACTCGGTGCCCGGACGGCGCTTCACCTGGACGGGCGCGCGAGCGTCCGCCTCGAGCTGGAGCCGCCGCGCGCCGAGGAGGGACGCCTCCTGTGGCGGCGGTACCTGGGGACGGCCGCCACCGGGTTGGAGGAGCGAATCGACGAGCTCGCCACCCAGTTCCACCTGGGGCCCACCGCGATTCAAGCCGCGACCGCCTCGGCGATCGCGGCCTCCGGCCCAGCGCTCCGGCTGGAGCAGGCGCTCTGGGCCGCCTGCCGGAGCCAGTCGCGCCCGCGGCTGGAGGATCTCGCGCAGCGCATCGAGGCCCTGCGCGACCTGGGACGACCTCGTCCTGCCCGAGCCGCAGGACGCAGCTGCTCCGGGAGATCGTCGCCCACGTCCGCCAGCGCGGCCGCGTCTACGACACCTGGGGCTTCGCCGACCGCACGCGCCGCGGCCTGGGCATCAGCGCCCTCTTCGCCGGGCCGAGCGGCACCGGCAAGACGATGGCCGCCGAGGTGCTGGCGGCCGAGCTGCGAGCTCGATCTCTACCGCATCGATCTCAGCCAGGTCGTGAGCAAGTACATCGGCGAGACGGAGAAGAACCTGCGCCGCGATCTTCGACGCCGCCGACGAGGGCGGGGCGCATCCTGCTCTTCGACGAGGCGGACGCGCTCTTCGGCAAGCGCAGCGAGGTGAAGGACAGCCACGACCGCTACGCCAACCTCGAGGTGAGCTACCTGCTGCAGCGGATGGAGGCCTACCGCGGGCTGGCCATCCTCACGACGAACTTCAAGAGCGCGCTGGATCTGGCCTTCATGCGCCGCCTGCGCTTCGTGGTGCAGTTCCCGTTCCCGGACGCGGTGCAGCGCGCAGGAGATCTGGCGGCGCGTCTTCCCGCAGGCGAACACCGCTGGACGGCCTGGACTACGCACGCCTGGCGCGCGCTGAACATCGCGGGCGGCAACATCCGCAACATCGCCCTCAACGCCGCCTTCATGGCCGCCGCCGAGGGCGGCCCCCGTCGGCATGGCCCACCTGCTCCGGGCCACCCGCATGGAGTACGCCAAGCTCGACAAGCCCCTGACCGATGCGGAGGTGGCCGGATGGCTATGACACCGAGGCAGATCGAGATCCACATCGAGGAGCTGGTGCTGCACGGCGTGGATCCCGCCGACCGGCACGCGGTGGCGGACGCGCTCCAGCGCGAGCTGCAGGCGCTCGTCGCCCGCGAGGGAATCTCCACGCTGCTGGCCCGGCCGGAGCTCGCCGCGCGGGTCGCCCCCGGGCCGATCACCCTCGCGCCGGAAGCGCGGCCGGCGCAGCTCGGCCAGAGCGTGGCGCGGGCCATCCATCAAGGGTGGAAGTGACATGACCTCCTCGTCCCGTTCGCCGCGGATGCTGCGGGGTGCCCTCGTCTCGGTGGACGTCTTCAACCCCGTCCCCAGCACCATCCTGTTCCAATACAACCCCGACACCCTCACGCGTTCGCTCCAGGCGCAGGGCCCCAGCGACAACGGGGCCCGCCCCGAAGCCCTGCGCCTGAACGGCGCGCCCGTCGAAACCATCAAGCTCGACGTCGAGTTCGATGCCACCGAGCAGCTCGAGACCGGAGACCCCGTCGCCACGTCCGCGGGCATCCACCCCAAGCTCGCCGCGCTGGAGATGCTGCTCTATCCGAAGAGCTCGCTCGTCATCGCCAACAGCATCCTGATGGCGGTGGGCACCCTGGAGATCGTCCCGCCCATGGCGCCCCTCACCCTCTTCATCTGGGGGAGCCGGCGCGTGCTGCCGGTCCGCATCTCCGACTTCTCCATCACCGAGGAGGCCTACGACAACAACCTCAATCCGCTGCGCGCCCGCGTCTCGCTGTCGCTGCGCGTGCTGACCTACAGCGATCTGCCCCTGACGCACCCGGGCTACGCCCTCTTCCTCGCCCACCAGGTCGTGAAGGAAGCCATGGCGACGGTGGAGAGCGCCGGCAATCTGTCCCGGGCGCTGGGCGGAAACACCCGACTGTTCTGAGGTGCCGCATGTTCGACGCGAAGAGTCGTTACTACAGCCTCGAGACGGCGACGTTCGACGACTGCCGGATGGCCGGCTGAGCGCCTACAAGCGCCGCCGCTTCGTGCCCTCTCGCCTCGGAGCCGCTCACCTTGAGCGAGGTGATCCCCGCCCAGAACGAGCGCCTCGATCTGCTCGCCACCCGCACCATCGGCGACCCGGAGCTGTTCTGGCGCATCTGCGACGCGAACAACGCCCTGAGCCCGTTCGAGCTGCTGGAAGAGACCGGAGCGGATCGCTCCGCGATCCCGATGCCGCAGCCTGAGGTGAGCCGTGCTGGGTGTGCACCTGACCATGATGATGGGCCCGACGGTCGCGGTGCCGGTCCCCGCTGCCCGTGGTGGAGGCGCTGGAGAGCCGTCGAGGTGTCCCACGGCGACGAGGGGCGCTCCGGGTTCCAGCTCACCTTCCAGGTGGGCCGCTCCGGGCAGGGCGACGCTCCTCGAGTACCCGCTGCTGGCGAACCCGCTTGTTCAAGCCCTTCAACCGCGTCGTGCTCGTGGTGACGTTCAACCTGATGCCCCAGGTGCTGATGGACGGGGTGATCACCGACGTGCAGTTCTCCCCCGGAAGCCGAGCCGGGCGAGTCGCGCCTGACGCTGACCGGGGAGGACGTCAGCGTGATGATGGACCTGGAGCAGAAGCAGGCCGAGCACCCGGCCCAGGACGAGACGGTCATCGCCCTCAAGCTGATCGGCAGCTACGCCCAGTACGGTCTCATCCCCATGGTGATGCCGCCGACCGTCGTGATCGATCCGCCGCTGCCGATCGAGCGGACGCCGATCCAGCGCGGACACGGACCTCGGCTTCCTGCGCGAGCTGGCCGCCCGGCACGGCTACGTCTTCTACGTCGCCCCGGGGCCCGCCCCGATGACGAACACCGCCTGGTGGGGGCCGCCGAAGCGCTTCGCTCCGCCGCAGCCGGCGCTCTCGGTGAACATGGGCGCGGCGACGAACGTGGACTCCATCCAGCTTCCAATACAACGCCCTGGAGCAGACCACCGTCGCGGGCAACGTCCAGGACCGGCAGTTCAACCAGTCCATGCCCTACCAGACGTTCGCGACCCTGCGCCTGCCCCCCCTGGCGGCGATGCCGGCGGTGCTGGTGCAGCAACCCAACGTCCGCAAGCAGCCGCTCGACAACACCGGCGGGCTCACCTACACCCAGGCGCTCGCGCGCGCCCAGGGACGCACGGACGCCTCGGCGGATCGGGTGCTCACGGCCTCCGGCGAGCTCGACGCACTGCGCTACGGCGCGCTGCTCCAGCCGCGGGGCCTCGTCGGGGTCCGCGGGGTGGGCTACCTCCACGACGGCCTCTATTACGTCAAGCGCGTGTCACATTCGATCCGGCGGGGTGATTACAAGCAGCGCTTCACCCTGATCCGCGAAGGCTACGGCTCCACGACTCCGGTGGTGTTCCCATGAATCGCTATTACGGAAAGTATCGCGGCAAGGTCGAGAACAACGTCGACCCGATGATGCTGGGGCGCCTGCAGGTCAGCGCCCCCGCGGTGCTGGGCGACGGGACGCTCGAGCTGGGCTCTGCCGTGCGTGCCGTTCGCGGGCAGTGGCGTGGGGTTCTTCATGCTGCCGCCCGTCGGAGCCAACGTGTGGGTCGAGTTCGAGGCGGGGCGATCCCGACTACCCCATCTGGAGCGGCTGCTTCTGGGGCCAGGGCGAGGTCCCCGCGCAGCCGGCCATCGCGGAGATGAAGGTCTTCAAGACGCAGGGCATCACGCTGACGGTAAGCGAGCTGCCCGGCGCCGGCGGGGTCACCCTGGAGGTTTCGCCACCCGTGGTGGCGACGCCGCTCAAGATCGTCCTGGACGCGTCCGGGATCGAGCTGTCCAACGGCGCCGCGAAGGTGAAGCTGACCCCCGCGAGCGTGAACCTCAACGACGGCGCCCTGGAGGTGATGTGATGCCCGGCTTCCTGCTCCACGCCGGAGCCACGGTGATCTGCGCGCACGCCGGCCAGGCCCAGCCCATGGTGCCGAACCCGCGGGTCAAGGTGAGCGGCCAGCTCACGGTCGTGCAGTCGAGCACGTACTCGGTGAGCGGCTGCGCGTTCAACGTCAGCGGCGCCCCCAGCCCGTGCGTCACCGCCCAGTGGACGGTGGCGGCGACGCGGGTGCGCTCCAACGGCCAGCCGGTGCTGCTCCAGGACAGTCAGGCGATCTGCGTGCCCAACGGCACCCCGCTGACGGTGATCGCCACGCAGGTGCGGGTCAGGGGGATGTGATGGCGAACTTCGGCTTTCCCTTCCGGATCGACGGGCGCGGGCGCACGGCCGGCGCGGACGACGACGCCCATATCCGGCAGCTCATCGAGCAGCTCCTGTTCACCGCGCCGGGCGAGCGGATCAACCGGCCCACGTTTGGCTCGGCCATCCGGCAGCTGGTGTTCTCCCCGGGGAACGACGAGATCGCCTCGGCCACGCAGTTCATGCTGCAGGGCGCGCTGCAGCAGTGGTTGGGGGACGTCATCCAGGTGACCGCGGTGGAGGCGCAGGCGATGGAATCGACCCTCCAGGTGACGGTGCAGTACGTGGTCCGGCGCACCCAGCAGCGACAGGTCGCGCAGTTCACCCGTGAGGCCTGACATGGGCACCGTCTACACCTCCGGGAGCGAGGCGCGTCGCCACCAGGTCCGCGAGAGCCAGCAGGTGGTCAACGGCATCGACTTCCTCGAGTTGCTGCCGCCCGCGGCCCAGAACGACACGAGCGGTACCCTGCTCGTCTACATGCTGAAGGCGGTGGGGCTGACCTCCATCGCGCCCGGCCTGGTGTCCATCCGGGGCGGCGGCCGGCTCACGAGCGTCGCCGTCCAGTGGACCGCCCCCGCCACCGCGCTGCTCGCGGGCGGGGGCTGGCCGCCGGGATGGAATGCGTCCCAGAAGCAGGCGCTCTCGGCGTACTTCCAGAAGCGCGGCCAGCTCGGTACGGACGTGCCCGACCGCGTGCTCGTGGTCCGGACCTGGACCCGCGGCGATCTGGCCACGTACACCCTGGCCCTCACCTCCCCGCCCGACACGCTCATCGACCGCCAGCTCCAGACGGTGGACTTCTCCTTCCAGGTGGACGAGAGCGAGTTCGACTGCGGCCCCACCCCGGCCCCGGCGAGGGCCGTGGCCGAGGAGCCGGAGATCGACTACCTCGCCAAGGACTACGCCAGCTTCCGCCGCTTGATGCTGGACCGGATGTCCACGCTGCTGCCGGACTGGACGGAGCGCAACCCATCGGATCTGGGCATCACGCTCGTGGAGACGTTGGCCGCCGCGGGAGACTACCTCAGCTACTACCAGGACGCGGTCGCGACCGAGGCGTACCTCGGCACCGCGCGCCGGCGCATCTCCGTCCGCCGCCACGCCCGCCTGCTCGACTACCTCATGCACGACGGCTGCAACGCGCGGACGTTCGTCGCGTTGGAGGTGGGCCCCACGCCCGAAAATGCTCCGCTGTACCTGTTTCCGGGACCGGACGTGGTGGTGCAGTTTCTCACCACGGTGGACACCTTGCCGCCCGCCGCGAGCGCCGGCCAGTTCGATCCCTCCGTGCCCACGCGCGCGGAGGTGTTCGAGCCCCTGCACGACGCGCTCTTGCGCCAGGAGCGCAACGCCATCCCCTTCTATACCTGGGGCGACGCGACGACCGTCCTCCGCCGGGGCGCCACGCAGGCCACCCTGCGCAACGCGGGCGGCAACAAGAAGAACGGCGGGCTCCAGCTCGCCGTGGGGGATCTGCTGCTACTCGAGGAGATCCGCGGCCCCGTCACGGGCGAGGAGCGGGACGCCCGGCCGGATCGCCGGCAGGTCGTCCGGCTGACGTCGGTGACGTACACCTCGGATCCGCTCTACGTCGAGGCCACGGGGAAGCGCTACGAGCTCGCCGCCCCCAACCCCGACCCGCTGCAGGTGGCGGAGGTGGGCTGGTCGGACGCCGACGCGCTGGCCTTCGACCTCGAGCTCGGCACCCTGCCGGCCCGGGACGGCTCGGGGCCGCTGCCGATCAGCGTCGCGCGCGGCAACGTCATCCTCGTGGACCATGGCCGGACGGTGCTTCCCGAGGAGCGCCTGACGGTGGACAACGTGGAGCTCGAAGCGCCACGCCTGGCCCAGGCGCCGCTGACGCAGCAGGGCCGGGTCCGCGATCGACGCGGCGTGCTGGTGCCGGTGGACCCGGAGGCCCCCGCCTCCCACGCGCTCGAGTGGGAGCTGCGCGACGTCCAGCCGTCGGTGCGGCTGCTGGAGCTGCCCGAGGATTCGGCGGAGAGCGGCGGCCCGGCGCGGGAGAGCTGGTACCCGCGCCGGGATCTGCTCGGGAGCGACCGCTTCGCCTCCGAGTTCGTGGTGGAGGTGGACGAGCAGGAGCGGACGTCCCTGCGCTTCGGGGACGACCTCAAGGGCCGCCGCCCGCTCCCGGGCACGCGCTTCGCCGCCCAGTACCGGGTGGGCAACGGCAGCCGCGGCAACATCAGCGCCGAGGCGCTGCGCCACGTGCTGTTCTTCCCGCTCCCGGGAGCTGTCTACGCTGGCCCGCTGCCCCAGACGAACCCCGACACGGGCATCCTCCGGGTCCGCAACCCGCTCCCTGGCGTGGGGGGTCGCGAGCCGCAGAGCGCCGCCGAGGTCCGCCTGCTGGCCCCCACCACCTTCCGCACGCAGGAGCGGGCGGTGACGGAGGCAGACTACGGCGCCATCGCGGAGCGACACCCGGAGGTGGAGAAGGCGGCCGCCGTCTTCCGCTGGACCGGGAGCTGGCACACCGTCTTCATCTTCGTGGAGCGGGTGGGCGGCTACCCCGTGGACGAGGCCTTCCGCGCCCGGCTGATCGCGTTCCTCGAGCGCTACCGGATGACCCGGCACGACGTCCGTATCGAGAGCCCGCGCTACGTCCCGCTGGACATCGCCTTCTCCGTGCACGTGGCCGAGGACTACCTGCGCAGCACCGTGCGCAAGGCGCTGCTGGAGGCGTTCAGCAACACCGTGCGGCCGAACGGCACCCAGGGCTTCTTCCACCCCGACCGCTGGACGTTCGGGCAGCCCGTCCTCCTCAGCCAGCTCATCGCGACCGCCATGGCGGTGCCCGGCGTCACCTGGCTCGACTTCACCGACAACCGCAACGCGAACCCGCCGCCCCTCCACGTCCAGCGCTTCCAACGCTGGGGCACGCCGCCGCAAGGCGAGCTCGCCCAGGGGATGATCCCCATCGGCCCGCTGGAGATCGCCCGATTGGACAACGACGCGGGCCGCCCGGAGAACGGCCGGCTCGAGCTCTACATGGAGGGAGGCCTGTAACATGTCGACCTCGTCGTCATCCGGACCCCCGGCCAACCCTCCCGAGCGCTCCGCGCTGAGCTACCGGCTCGGCACGCGCTCGGACTTCCTGCGGGAGATGCTCGAGCGGCTGCCCTGGCAGACCCTCCCGGACGGCCCCTACGCCAGCACGCGCCCGCTGGCCAACCTGGCCACGCACAGCCCTCGGGACCCCACCGTGGCGCTGCTCGACGCCTTCGCCGTGGTGGCGGACGTGCTGACCTTCTACCAGGAGCGCATCGTCAACGAGGGCTTCCTGCGCACCGCCACCGAGACGCGGTCCGTGCTCGAGCTGGCGCGCGCCGTCGGCTACGAGCTGGGCCCCGGTCTGGCCGCGAGCGCCTGGCTCGCCTTCACCGTGGAGGAGGCGGCGGGCGCGCCCGCGCAGGTCCTGGTCAAGCCCGGAGTGCGGATGCTGAGCGTCCCCGGCCAGGACGAGCGGCCGCAGACTTTCGAGACGGTGGAGCAGCTCGTGGCGCGGCCAGAGTGGAACCAGCTCCGCCCCATCACCTCGGTGCCGCAACGCTTCTCGCTGGACGCTCAGGAGTTGTGGCTGCGGTTGCCGCAGGGGAACCTGGTGCCGGGCGACCTCCTGCTGCTCGTCAGCCACACGCGGGAGACGGACGAGAAGAGCGACCGCTGGAGGTTGCGCACCGTGGCCTCGGTCGAGCAGGACACGGCGGCGGGGCGCGTCCGCGTGCACCTGGTGCCGCAGCAGGGGGCCCCGGGCGAACCGGAGCCGGCTCATGGGCGCGGCACCATCTACCTGATGAACCAGCGCATGGCCGCCTTCGGCCACAACGCGCCGGACTGGCTGACGATGCCGGCCGCGGTCCAGGCCCAGTACAACGCGAAGTACGACTCCGACAACAACCGCGCCGACAAGACCAACTGGCCGGCCTTCGACCTCACCCTCGAGAGCAGCCGCCTCTACTTGGACAACCTCTACCCGCGCCTGTTGCCCAAGACGTGGCTGGTGCTCGTCGCGGGCTCCACTCTCGAGCTGTACTGGGTCCAATCGGTGGAGGCGCGAAGCCACACGAACTACGCACTGACGGCGCGCTGCTCCTCGCCCGAGCTTGACTCCACCCCGAGCGGCAGCGGGACCGCGGGACATCAGCGCGTTCGCGGGAGCGCGCCGCACGGTCGTCGTCCTGGGCCAGGGCGACGCAGTGCCAACCGCCGAGCGCCCCCTCGTCAACGAGACCTGGGGAACCCACATCCTCGCCCCCTTCCCCGACCTCCGCCCCACCAAGGACTCGACGGGGCTCGACGAGGAGGACAAGGTCACCGTGGACGGCGTGGTGCCCGGCCTGGAGGCGGGACGGACCCTCGTCGTCACCGGGAAACGGCTCCGGGCGCGGGTACGGGCCGACAACGGCATCACCCTCACCGCCCCCAGCGGCGTGACCAGGCGCTGCGCCAACGGAGACACCGTCTTCGTCTCCACCTGGCCGGTCAAGGTTCCACCACAAGGCGGGCAGCCGCCGGGGACGCACTACCAGTGGCGCCTCGTGGATGCGGCCGGGTTCGAGGGCACCGTGACGCTGCCGGCCAAGGCGCTCACGCTCGAGCCGGCCCAGGCGAAGGATCCAGCCATCGCCGAGGTGGTGACGCTCGAGACCGTCTCGCACACCCCGGTCCAGACAACGCTCCGCTTCATGGCGCCGCTGAAGCACTGGTACGACCGGGCCACCGTCGCGATCCACGGCAACGTCGCCGTCGCCACCCACGGCGAGACCGTGCAGCGAGGTGCTCGGCAGCGGCAACGGCAGCCAGGCCAACCAGCGCTTCACCCTCCGGCGCGAGCCGGTGACGTGGATCTCCGCCGCGACCCCCAGCGGCCGGCGCAGCACGCTGGAGCTCCGGGTGGACGGCGTCCTGTGGCACGAGGTGTCGTCCCTCCACGAGCAGGGTGCGAACAGCCGGGTCTACCTCGCCCAGCGCGACGAGCACGGGCGCACCACCGTCATCTTCGGCGACGGCGTCCACGGCGCGCGGCTGCCCACCGGACAGGAGAACGTCGTCGCCACCTACCGGATCGGCACCGGGCCGGAGGGCGCCGTCGGCGCCGGGAAGATCATGCTGTTCCAGACCCGGCCGCTCGGGCTGCGCGCCGTCAGCAATCCGCTGGCGGCCACCGGGGCCGAGGCGCCGGACACGGGCGCGGTGGCCCGCGGTGACGTGCCGGCCTCGGTGCTCACGCTGGACCGCATCGTCTCGGTGACGGACTACGAGACCTTCGCCCAGTCCTTCGCTGGGATCGGCAAGGCCCGCGCCGCGTTCCTGCGCCGCGGCGAGACGCAGCGCCTCCACCTCACGCTGGCGCTGGCGGACGGCAGCCCCGCCCCCGCGGAGGCGGTCCTCCTCGACAACCTGCGGGCGGCGATGGACGCCGTCCGGGACACCACCGTGCCCGTCGAGCTGGCCGGCTACAGGCCCCTCTGGTTCCGCGTGGCCGCGACCCTCCGCACGGCCCCCGACTACCTCTTCGAGGACGTGGTGGCGGCGGCCCGCGCCGCGCTCACCCGGGCCTTCGCCTTCGAGCGGCGCGCCTTCGGGCAAGGCGTCTCGGCGGCCGAGGTGGTCGCGTTGCTCCAGGGCGTCCCCGGCGTCGACTTCGTGGATCTGAACGGCCTGGCCGAGAGCGCTCCCAGCCAGCCCGACATCCCGACCACGGTGAAGGCGTGGATCTCCGCCGAGTCGGCGCGGTGGGACACCGCCGCGCCGAACGCCCTCCTCGCGGCCGAGTTGCTGTTGCTGGATCCCTCCCCCCACGGCATCACGCTCCAGAACCCGGAGAACTCGCAGCCATGAGCCTGGATCCCGATCTCCTGTATTCGTGGTTGCCGGCGCACGTCCGGATCCGGGATCGCGAGCAGGGCGAGCCCTGCGGGCGCTGATGGCCGTCGTGGAGCAGGTCGGCAGCCAGCTCCACGACGACGTCGGCAGCCTGTACCGCAACTGGTTCATCGAGACGTGCCAGGAGTGGCTGGTGCCCTACGTGGGCGACCTGGTGGGGATGGCCCGGCTGAGGGCGATGAACCCCCGCGCGTATACGTTGCGGGCCTACGTCGCCAACGCGATCGCGCTGCGCCGGCGCAAGGGTACGCCGGCCGCGCTCGAGCAGGTGGCCCAGGATGTGACCGGCTGGTACGCCAGCGTGCTGGAGATGTTCCAGCAGGTCTCCACCACGCAGCACGTCAAGCATCCCCGCCTGGGCTCCCTGCGAACGCCGGCGCTGCGCAACACGGACGAGATGGACCGCGTCTACGGCCCCTTCGAGCGCGCCAGCCACACGCTGGACGTGCGGGGGCTGAACCGGGATCCGGCGCCCGGTCAGCTCCGCGCCGAGCCGCCGCCGGACGCGCCCGTGATGGTGCTCACCCGGCGGGACCGCGGCCGCTACAACCTCCAGACCGTGAGCCTGTTCCTCTGGCGCCTGCGGGCCTGGCCGGTCACCCTTGCCCCCGCGCACGTAAACGTCGTCGGCAGCGGGCCCTCGTCCGACACCTGGTACCACTTCAACCAGCTCGGGCAGGACATCCCGCTCTTCAACTTCCCGCAGACGAAGCTGGAGGCGGCCAGCCTGACGCAGGAGCACCACCTGCCGGGTCAGCTCCGCCGCAGCGCCCTCTTCCTGGAGCTCGAGACCCGCCGGCAGGCGGAGGTGGACGGCGTCGAGCCCGTCCCGGCCTGGTTCGGAGACCAACCCCCCTTCCGCGTCTACACGCGCAAGGGCGTGAAGGAGCCGCCGCGGGAGATCCCCCCATCCCAGATCCTCATCGCGGACTTGAGCGACTGCGACGACGCCGCGAAGTGGAGCCCCTATCCCCACCAACGCAGGTACTACCGGGCGGTGGGAGGCTTCGACGACAAGGACATCACCGCGGTGGTGGACCCCGAGCTGGGACGCCTGGTGTTCACGCCAGGGAACCAGCCGGAACAAGGCACGCAGGTGCTGGTCAGCTACCACTACGGCTTCAGCAGCGATCTCGGCGGCGGGACCTATGACCGCCACGCCGAGCTCCCCGAGCGCGAGGGCTTCAGCCGCTACCCGGTCCGCTACGAGCACGCCCAGACAGCGGGCCTGCGACAGCAGCTCGCGGCGTGGGCGGCCGAGAAGCCCAACACGGCCGGAGCCGTCGTCGAGCTCCACGACAACTTCGTCTACCGGCTCGCCACCGGCGAGCTGACGATCGACGTCCCGGAGGGCAAGCACCTGGAGATCCGCGCGGCCAACCGGCAGCGCCCGGTGCTCAGCCTCGGGGGCGATCTGATCATCACCCTCGGCCGACACGCGAGCGTGACGCTGAATGGCCTGTGGATCCACGGCGGCGGCGTGGTGGTGCGGGTGGCTCGCGAGGGGCCAACGGCCGTCTCGCTGCTCCACTGCACGCTGATGCCCGGGTCGGCCCAGGCGGCCGGCTCGCGACTGGAGATCCTCCAGTCCGGAGGCTCACAGCCGCCGCTCTCGGTGAGCTGCGCGGTGCGCCGCAGCATCGTGGGCCCCCTGGCGCTGGAGAAGCTGGGCCCCGGCTGCACACTGGAGCTCGAGGACAGCATCGTCGATCAGCAGAAGCAGGGCGCTGGCCACGCCATCGACCACGGCGGCGTGCTCCGGGCGCGCACGAGCACGGTCCTCGGCAGCACGCGCGTGGACGTGCTCGAGCTGGCCAGCGACATGCTCTTCACCGGGCCGGTGACGAGCGAACGGCGCCAACCCGGCTGCGCCCGCTTCTCCTACGCGCCGTTCAGCTCGGAGCTCCCGCCGCGGTTCCAGTGCCAACCGCAGCTCCCGGACGGGGCAACCTCGACGGAGCGGGAGGCCATCCTCTACCGCCAGAATCCCCGCTTCACGTCCGTGAAGTACGGCCAGCCGGGCTACTGCCAGCTCGCCGTCAACATGCCGGACGAGATCCTGCGCGGCGCGAGCGACGAGGGCGAGATGGGAGCCTTCAACCACCTGGAGCAGTCGCAGCGCATCCTGAACCTCCGCGCGGCGCTCACCGAATACCTACGCCTCGGCCTGGAGGCCGGGCTGATCTTCGTGACCTGAGGAGACACCATGAAGGGTGATTTTACACGTTTCACATTCAGGCCCGGAAGGCACTACGACTCCGTACTGATGCAACAGGGCCGCGTCCAGACCGACGCGGACTGGAACGAGCAGGTGATGATTGCCGCCTACCGCAATCGCCTCCAGGTGCTCGACATCATCGGCCCCACCGGCGCGCCGCAGGACTTGAGCATCGCGGGGAAGCCCCCCTTCGTCGTCTACTACGATGGGCAGAGCGCCGAGAAGCTCTTCATCAACACCGGGCGTTACTACGTGGACGGGCACCTGGTGGAGAACGAGGAGACGGTCGCCTACGTCGACCAGCCCGGCACCTCCCTCCCCCCGGCCAAGGGCCCCGGTGCGTACCTCCTCTACCTCGACGTCTGGAGGCGCCACATCACCTTCCTCGAGGATCCCGACATCCGCGAGGTGGCGCTGGCGGGCGCCGACTCGGGCACGCGGGGCCAGCTCGTCTGGCAAGCGCGGATGGAGTGGGTGGGCTCCACGTCCCTCGACATCTACACCCTCGACCCCGCCGTCTACGGCCCCGCCTGGCAGCCGCAAGGGACCGAGAGCACCGGCTCGATGAACGTGAAGGCCGGCAGCACTCCGCTGGAGAACCAGCTCTACCGCGTGGAGGTCCACCGCGGAGGCAACGCCAGCACCGCCTCCTTCAAGTGGTCACGAGACAACGGGACCGTGGTGGCCCGGGTGTCGGCCTACTCGCAGCCGAGCCTGGCCACGGTCATCCGGAACGGCAAGTCCACGAAGGTCTGGCAGTTCAGCGTCACCCTCGACCAGTCGGTCCGGGACAGCTTCAGCAGCTTCCTGCCCGGCCACATGGTGGAGCTGAGCAACGAGGAGTTCGTCTTCCAGCGCAAGGCGGGGATCTTCGGCAGCGTCACCAGCGTCGTGGGAGCCACCCTCCACCTGGAGCTCCCCGAGTCGGCGCCGTTCAACGAGACCGAGCCGACCAAGAACCCGCTCGCGCAAGGACGCGACGATCCCCACCGTCCGCCGCTGGGACAACCTGTGGAACCCCGACCTCCCCGGCGTGACGCTGGTGAACGTGGGCCCGAACTACACCCAGCCCGGTCCTCGCATCCTGCTCGAGCGCGACCTCACGGTACAATTCGCGAACAGCAATACGGCCCTGTACCGGACCGGAGATTACTGGCTCATTCCCGCGCGCACCGTTTCGGGCCTGGAGGACTGGGTCGAGGGCACGCCCCAATCCCCGGCCGGAGAGCAGCACTTCTACGCGCCGCTCGCGCTGGTGAAGCTCCAGGCGAACGGCACGGTGGCGAACCTGATGACCGATCTGCGCGACCTGCGCGACGTCTTCCCCACGCTCCGCAGCCTCTTGAAGCGGCGCGGGCGGCATCGTTCACGGGCTCGGGCACCGCGAACGTCTTGCCCAGGTGGCAACCCAGCAACCCCTCCATGCTGCAGGACTCCGGCGTCATTGACGACGGCCTCAAGGTGAAGCTCGACGGCCGCAACCTGGAGGTGAGCGGCTCCACTCTCCTGACGGGCACCCTGAAGGTGGGCACCGCCGTCGACTCGCAGCCCATCACCCGGCTCACCAACGCGGCCCTGGACCCGACTGGCTCGCAAGTCGTCCCCACGAGCCAGGCGGTCGCCAAGTACATCACCGACAGGGGGTTCGGAAGCGGAGCCGCCAACACGCTGGTCAAGTGGACCGGCACCAACACCCTCGACAAGGCCCGCATCACCGATGACGGCTCGTCGCCGCTGAAGATCACGACCGACGCGGAGATTACCGGGACCCTCAAGGTGGGCACCGGCGGCTCACTCGCCATCACCCAGTTCTCCAACGGGGCGCTCGACCCCAACGCGACGCAGGTCATCCCGACGAGCCAGGCGGTCGCCAAGTACGTGATCTCGAAAGGCCCCGTGACGGGCCTGGTGGAGAAGAGCGGATTCACCCTGGCGAACGTTCCTGGCGTGAGCAAGATCGGAGAGGCGCGTGCCACGGCCTACATCACCCACGGGTTGGGGCCCGTCCCGGTGGCCATCACCATCGGCCTCGAGGACTTCGGAGAGAATCCGGGCGCGCCCAATTACGAGCGGAAGGTAGACCGGTATTACGCCTTCCGCGAAACCGGCATCGACGGCACCTCCTTCCAGGTCGTCGCCGAAGTCACGAAGCCCTACGACGGCACCTTCAAGCTGTTCACGAACACCGGGACGATGGAGTTCTTCGACCGCATCCGCTGGTGGGCCTTCAAGGCCTCGAACACCTAGACCGCCATGGAAAACATCGCACTCGTCATCGAGAAGAAATCCAAGCAAGTCGTCTACGTCACCAGCAATTCGTCCATCATCCCCAAGACGCAAGAGCTGGACCGCTACATGACCGATCCTCATTACCAGGTCATCGTGAGCATCCAGACGGCGTCCGCGGGGACGGTTCGGAAGGCCGGCGAGGGCGGCCACATCGTCGAGGTCCCGCTGTCCTCGTTGGATTCGTCCATCTATCGCACGGATCTGGGCTGGACGATGGACCTGTTCACCCCCGGCGCCAAACAGCCCAAGCAGCGAGCATCCATCGGCGGAGTGCAGCTCACGCCACGCGCCCACCGGCCAGCTCGGCTCGAGCTCACCGCGGATGCACCCAACATCAGCCACCACAACGACACCCATGCGATTGCGGCGGATGGCCGTTCCACGACGACGCTCTTCATCTCCAAGAAGAGCGCGGACGGCAAGCCAATGACCGAGGAGAGCGATAATGACCTGGTGCTCCTGCACACCACGCGCGGGACGCTCTCCGACCGGCGGGTACAACTGAAGCGAGGGCAAGCCCAGGTCTCCTTGCGCAGCTCGACGGACAGCATCATCGCGGACGTCACCGCTTCTGGCGAAAACCTGAAGCGCTACATGCTTCACGTGGAGTTCGTCCCGCCCACCACCCGGCTCGCCTCGACCGGGGCGCTCGTCCCGGACACGCCGTCCACTCAGGACAAGCCGGTGCCTCCGCCCAAACCCAAGGGCCGCGGCAAGTCGTGAGTCAGGCGCCGAAGCGCGCCGGTGGAATGCCGAGCGCGGCGAGGATGGCCGCGGGCTCGCGCGAGCCCTTCACCTCCTCCACGGCGGGCGAGAAGGGATCGTGCCACGGCGGCAGGTCGAAATGCCCCACGGGCTCGCCGCCGCGGACGATCTGCACCATGAACGGCTCGAGCCGCGCCGACGTCGTCACGCGGTAGACCGTCACCTCCGGCAAGACCTCGGACATCGACAGGTCGGCGAAACCTTTGTCGCAGGCGGGACCGTGGAGGACCACACCGCCAGGCGTCGCGTCGAACTGGAGGTCAGGCGGCGGCGGCTGCCCGTGGGCGGACCGATACGCCGCTCGTGCCTCGTCTGCTCCGAGGCCCTCCAGCAGCGCAACCGCATGCAGCTCCGGGCGCGGCGTGGCCGCCGCCGGCTGTCCGCCAGCATCGGGGAGCGGGCATCCCAGGCTCCGCGCCAACTCGTCGGGCGCCAGGCCCACCACCTCCGTCGACCCGCCGCTCCGGATCGCCAGCGCATACGGCTCGTCGTCGCCGAGGGCGAGCGCATACACCACCTCGCTGCCCGTCTCGGCGAGCTCGTCCGCCAGGGCGCCCTCGCGGCCGAAATGGCCATGCCCCGTGCCGTACACGAGGTGCCAGCCGGTCGTCCCCGGTGCCACGGCGAACGCGGGCTCGACGTCGAGCGCCTCGAAGTGCGTGCGTACCCGCCGCGCGATCTCTCCCGGCTCCCCCTGCACGATCACGGCCCATTCCAGTCTGCTCATTCTGGTACCTCCGGCAACGCCTCCGGCAGCCCGAACGCGCTTCGCAGCCGCCGCGATGCGGCGAGGATCTCCTCTTCGCTGATCGCGCGCACTTCGACGCCAGGAGCCATCTTCGACAGGAAGGCGCGCAGCTTCGTGCTCGTCGGCCCACTCAGCCCCGACGTGACCACCAGGAAGGGATTGCCGCGCGGCGCGCTCGCGGCGTCCCCGAGCTGCGCGACGAGCCCCCCCAGTTGCTTCAGCAGCCTCGCCTGATCCTTCGACACGTTCGCGGCGGCGAGCACCATCGCCTCCTCGCCCACCGGCGATCCCGCCGCCACCCACGCGTTCAGCGCATCGCGCCACACGTCGCGCGTCCAGCCCTTCACCTCGAGCGCGTGCCGGAGCCCGGTGCCGTCCGTCGCCGCCAGCTCGAAGTCGACGACGTGACCGCCGGGCAGATCCACCTGGCGCCCGGTGAGGCGGTACCCAGGGAACACCTTGCTCGCTGAGCGCTCGGTGACGACCTCGCCGGCGATGCCGCGGAGGCGCGTGCGGGCGAGAATTTGCAGCGCGCGATTGTTGGGGTCCGCCGCCGCGCGCCGCAGGAGGTCCCACGGCGTCTTCGGATCGCGCGCGAGGAAGTTCAGGTCCTCCATCGTGAGGCTCGTCGTGCGCAACCAGCGCAGGTCGAGCGCGCTCTCGGCCACCTTCGCCGCGAGGGTCTGCGCGGCGTCCGCGGAGAGCCCAGGCTGTTTGAACAACCACTCGGCGTCCTGCAGCAGCGCCACGGGATCCGCGGCGGCCGCCGTGCCGGACGCGCGGAGGATGGACGGGAGGCCACCTCGCAGCGTCGAGGGCGTCGCCGAGCGCAGAGAGTCGATCGCCGACAGGTACCGGTCTGCCTCCGCCGCCGGCATTCCCGCGGCGCGACGCGCGACCGCGTTGTACGCGCGCGCCGCCTCCTCGCTCTCCTTGGCGAGCTCCTTCAACGCCTCGAGCGTGCGCTCCGCCGTCGCGGTCGAGAGGCCCGCCGCACGCAGGCCGCTGACCGTGCGTCCGGCCGCGAGCTCCGCGCGCACCGAGAAGAAGATCTGCTTGAAGGCCCCCTCCCCTTCGGCGACGTTCCAGACGACGCCCTCGGGGGTGATCGAGATCTTCTTCTCCGCCAGCAGGCGGTCGATGGTGAGCTGGAGCGCCTTGGCGGAGTCGATCGCCTCGCGCAGGGACGCGGACGCGCCGCTGCCGAGCCGCCGCAGCAGGGCCTCGCCGCGCACCACCAGCTCGCGCAGCATCCCCGACGACGCGAGCCTGTAGATGTCGCGCGCGGCGAGCGCCACCATGGCCACGTCGTAGACGGCGAGGAACGCCCGTCCCTCCTCCGTCTTCGACAGCTCGTCCCGGTAGGTGTCGACCGCCGCCATCGTCGAGACGAGCAGGGCACGGCCGATGAATTGTCGCACGGCGGCCTGGCGCGCCGCCGCCACGCCCTCGGCGGCGACCGCACCCTCGGCGCGGGCCAGCGCCCCCTCGGCCGTGAGCGGCGCCGCCGCCAGGCCGCGCGCCAGCCCGGAGACGCCTCCGTAGATCATGTGCATCTCACCGATGCGGCCCACGGCCGACCAGATGAGCGAGGGGTCGGCGATGGAAGCCGTCAGCATCAGCTCCATCGCCGTCATGATGCGGACCTGCGGCTTCGGGCCGTGGAGCTCGACGCGCACGAGCTCCAACGGGTGCAGCGCCCTGCTCTTCGCGCCCAGCTCGGACGTCGACGTGTAGCGCGCCTGGAACCTGTGCGTCACGGGCTGGAAGCGAAGCGCGGTCCGCGTCGCGGGACCGGGCGTCTCACCGGGCGCGGCCGGCTCCGCCCGCAGGCTCACGCCCTGCATCGGATCCCACTTCCCCGGCTCGACGAGCTGAGTGCTCACCTGCTCGACGGGCGTGGACAACATGTGCGTCGTCTCGCCCTCGCGCCCGAGGTGAAACGTCGGCAGCTTGTCGAGCGAGTCCAGCGCGAGCGGCTCGGCGGCGAGCGCCTTGAGGGTGAAGGCCTGGCCGAGCTCCATCTTCGCCGGAGAGTTGCTCGCCATCAGCTTCAGCAGCACGCCGCCGTCGGTGAGCTTGCGCTCGAGGAGCGGGAAGTCCCGATCCGACGTGGAGGCGAGCACGCGCGCGAGGAAGCCGATGCCGTTCGGGTGCTCGAGGCCTGGCCCGCCGATCACCTTTTCGAACGCCTCGGCGCGCTGAGCCGGCGTGAACAACTCCAGCACGTCGTAGTCGAGCCCGAGCAGCGGCCACGGCTTCTCGACCGTCGCTTGCGCGAGCGCGTCGGTGACGATCGACTGCCGCAACGCGAGCGCGTCGCCTTCGCCGGCGCCCTGCCCGAGGCGGGTCTCGCCGGGGCGGATGAAGATTGTCCCCGGGTAGTACCAGGCGAAGTGGCCACTGGGGTCGTCGAGCGGGTGCGTGTTGCCGAGGATCGTCGCGAAGTCCACGCCGTAGCCGCGAAAGCGGCCGTCCGCACCGGGGATGAGGATCCGCATGCCGCCCCACACCGTTGAGTTGCGGGTGCGGATGTCGGCGCGCTCCAACGTGGGCTCGTCGGCGAGCTGGGTGATGACGTGGATCTGGATGCCGCCACCACTCGACCAGAAGAAACGGCCCGCGACGTCACCCCGCGCCAGGGCGGGCGCGGCATCGGTGACGGTGTAGGCGACCTTGTGCTTCTTCGAGCGGAGCGCGATCGCCTTCTGGAGCTGCTCGGCCTTCTCCTCGGTCTCGATGAGGAGCCACTCCAGCGCCGTGTGCGACGCGCTGGTGAGCGTGAGGGTGTACCAGTGCGGCTGCTTCAGGCTGCGCGCGGCGAGCGCGTCGAGGTAGCGGTCGAAGTAGCTCACGCCCGCCGCATCCCGGATCCCGGAGTACTGCGACCAGCGCAGCGCGCGCTCGACGAGCTCCCACTCGTCGGCATCGTCAATCGTCCCCTCGGAGAGCTTCGCGAGGGTCCAGGCGACGTCGGATCGGAGGTCTTGTTCGAGGCGCGCGCGCACCTTCTCGAGGGCGTCACCCGTGAGTCGGTCCGGCGCCGTGACGCGCACGTAGCGGCGCGGCGTGCCCTCCGCGGTGGTCGGCGCGGCCCCCTCCTCGACCTCGAAGAGGTTCAGCGCGCTCGCGTCACCGAGCAGCGCCGCCGCGATCTCAGGTCGCGTGTAGCCTTCGGGGACGAGGAAGCGATCCGGCCGCGCGGGATCGAGCTCGATGGGCATCCGCGGCCGCAGCGCCCCCGCGGGCAGCGTGTCCTCGTCCGGCACCTGCGCGGGCTCCTGCGCCACTTCCTCGGGTTCGCCGGTCAGCAGCGGGAACTCGCTCGCGAGCGCGGCGGCGGTAGCATTCGCCTTGGACTCCTGGTTCGTCTTCGGCGGCGGACGCGGTTTGTCCGCCGTCTTCGCGGCGCCGGACGGGGCCATCGACGACTGCACCTTGTCGAGGACCTCCAGCGAGGGACCGAGGTCCAGCTCACCGCGAGGCAGCCCAGGCGCGAGGATCACCGCGCCGTAGACGGGCGCGACGGCGCCGAGCGACTGCGTCACCTGGGGCCGCAGGAACCGCATCGTCTGCCCCGGCCCCAGCTGAACCACCAGGCCGAAGCGCCCCTCGACGAGGACCGTCCTGACGGAGGCGCTCCCGTTGGCGGGCCCCTCGCCAACCGCGATGATGACGCCGTTCAGGGTGAGCTGGAGGAGCTCGCCCTGTTGCGACAGGTGGATGCGCGGAATCGACAGCGGCTTCGGAGCGTCGCGGAAGATCGGCACCTGCGCGGGCACGGGCAGCAACGGACGCAGCGGCGCCGCCGCGCGATCCGCCACACCCTCGCCGCCGCGCGCGGCGAGCTCGCGCGCCTCACGCTCCAGAGGCTCGCCCGGCGTGCTGAGGCGCGAACCCGCGGAGGCGGCGCCGCGCCCGACCTGCGCGACATGCGCGAGCTCGTGAACCAGCAGGCGCTTGCCATCAGCGCTCTCCGGAGCGAAGCGGCCGCTCGCGAAGAACACGTCGTGACCCGCCGTGAAGGCGTCGGCGTGGAGCATGGCGGCCGCGGCGGCCGCGGCGGGCCCGTCGTGCACGCGGACGCCACCGAGCACCACGCCGAGGGTCGGTTCCAGCTCCGCGCGCAACTCCGGCGCGAGCGGCAGTCCGCCACCGCGCCGCGCGAGGGCGCTGGCGACATCGGGGTGGCTCTCGGGCGAGGGAGCACTGTCCGGCGGGAAGATGGACAGACTGGCGAGGTGGAAGTCGAGCGAAGGCGGCGCCACGGACGGAGCCTCGTGGCGCGTCGACGCGGAATGCTCGCTCACGCGCTCACGGGTTGGGCGCGCGGGCTCGCGGGACGCCTCCGTCCGGGAGGGACGACCGTTCGGCGCGTGGGTCTTCAAGCCGCCTCCGACAAGAGACCAGAACCGTACGTTCCGAGGCACGGGCCGTCAACGTGTGAGCCTGCCCCGGATGAGGACGGCGGAGGTGGACCTGGACTCAAGTTTCCCTGCGCGGCTGCTGAGCTTCCGCCGGCCCTCGGAGGGGCAATTCCACGCGGAAGGAGGCGCCCTGCTCCGGGCGGCTCTCCGCGCTCACGGTGCCTCCCAGCACCTCCACCACCTGCCGGGTGATGTAGAGGCCCAGCCCGAGCCCTCCGTAGTGCCGCTCCGACACCGCGCGCTCGAACTTCCCGAAGATGCGCTCCAGGTGCTCGGGCTCGATGCCGATTCCCTCGTCTCGCACCAACAGGCGGGCCCGCTCGCCGTCCGCCTCGACCCGAACGTGGACCGGGCTGCCCGCGCCGTACTTGATGGCATTGGACAGGAGATTCACCACCACCTGCTCCAACCGGAGCCGATCCCAGTGGCCGACGACCCGCTCCTCCATCTGGAACTCGAGCCGGCATCCCGCCTTCGCCGCCTGCGGCTCGAACTGGGACGCGACCTCGCGCACCACGGCGGACAGGTCCACCTGCTCCAGGTCGAGCACGAGCCGCCCCGCGGAGAGGCGCGAGACATCCAGCAGATCGTTCACCAGGTCCGCCAGGCGCTTCACCTGCCGGCACAACACCTCGATGTCCCCCAGCAGCCGCTCGGCGGTGACGCCCCCCGCCCCGACGGCCCTCGCCAGGAGCTGCAGCTTGAGGTTCAACGGGGTGAGCGGGGTCTTCAGCTCGTGGCTGGCCACGGAGAGGAACTCGTCCCGGGCCCGCACGGCCCCGGCCAGCTCCCCGAGGATGCGCTCGCGCTCCTCGCTGGCCTGCTTGCGCTCGGTGATGTCGGCGATGGTGCCCGCCCACTCGCGCAGGGAGCCATCCGGGTAGAACAAGGGAACGCCCCGCATCAGCACGTGGCTGTAGCCCCCCTCCTTCCGCGCCAGTCGGTACTCGACCGCGTAGAGCGTGCGCGAGGCATAGGCACGATGCCAGACGTCCGCGGCCCTGGCCCGGTCCTCCGGGTGGATGGCGTCAAGCCACCCATCGCCCCGCCACTGCGCGTAGGCCTGGCCCGTGAACCCCCTCCAGGAGGGCGAGTCCTCCACGATGTTGCCCGTGTGGTCGGCGCTCCAGAGGATGATGGACGTGGCCTCGGCGAACGTGCGGAACCGCTCCTCGCTGCGGCGCAGGTCATCGGCGAGCGCCTCGGCCCGCTGCCGCGCGCGGACCAACTCGGTGACCTCGATGGCGACGAAGGCCACTCCCTCGACGTGGCCATCCAGCCCGTGCAGCGGCTGGTACACGAGGTGGAAGGAACGGGTCTCCGCTCCCCCACCCTCCAACGGAAGCCAGAGCGAGGGCTCCAGGACGACAGCAGGCGCCCCCGTCTGGAGCACGTGGTCGAGCAGCTCGAAGAACCCCTGCCCCTCGAGATGCGGCAGGGCCAGCCGGGCTGGCTGGCCCAGGAAGGCCTTCACGCCTGGCGTGATCTTCTCGGCCGCCGTATTGACGAACTCGAGGACGTGCTCGGGCCCGTGAAAGAGATTGATGAGCGCGGGAGCCTCTTGCAGGACGGCGTAGAGCTGCTCTCTCGCGGACCGCCAGAGTGCTTCGGACTCGCGCTCGTGAAAGAGCGCCTCCCGCGCCCGGACCCGCTGGAACCGCTCGACCAGGGCCGCCACCCGAGCGCGCAGCACGTCCGGGGCAAACGGCTTGAGCAGGTACTCCACGCCCCCGAAGGAGAGACCCCGCAGCAGCGCGGCCTCGTCCCGAGGCGTGGGCGTGAGCAACAAGAGGGGCGTGTGAGGAAGGAGCGTCGCGAGCACGTCCAGGTCCGGCGCCTGCACGTCCGCCACGATGCATCTCCACTCCATGCGCGGGAGGAGCTCTCGGACCGCGCGGCCGGACGAGGCCTTCACCAGCCGATACCCCAGGGGCGACAGGGTGGCCTCCACGTCCAGCAGCTCGGCCGGGACGTGCTCCACGATCAGGATGCTGGTGGACTGAGGCTCGACTGACACCAGGGGAGAGTCCTCCTGAAAAGTACAGGGGCGGGTCGGCTGCATACCGACCCGCCCCCTACATCAAGGTGAGTCCGCTACCGCAGACTAGCGGATGACGTACGAGTTGAAGCCTCCGGAGTTGCCCGGCCGCGACGCCGAGCGCATCTCGGAGACCATCTTCTTGTACTCCGCCGGGTCGATGCCGCTCTGGCCCTTGGCCTGGGCGGCCTTGGCGTACTTCTCGTAGATGTCCATCACCTGCTTGGCCTCGGGCGACAGCTTGGCCGGGTGCTTCTTGGCCCAGTCGGCGAACTGCTTGAACTCGTCCGTGGCCGCCTTGTTGTCCGGGTCACGCACGCCCCGGTCGATGGCCGAGGTGAGCTGATCGCCGCTGACGGGGCCCTTGTGGGAGTCCAGCTTCGCCAGCTCGCGGGCCACGCCCGCGTCCTGCACGCCCTTCATCTCGGAGACCATCTTCTTGTAGTCCGCCGGGGCGATGCCCGCCTGGCCCTTGGCCTGGGCCGCCTTGGCGTACTTCTCGTAGATGTCCATCACCTGCTTGGCCTCGGGCGACAGCCGGCTCTGGTTCTTCTTGGCCCAGTCGGCGAACTGCTTGAACTCGTCGGACGCCGCCTTGCCGTCCAGGTCACGAGTGCCGCGCTCGATGGCCGCCGCCAGCTGGTCCCCGTTGATGGGGCCCTTGTGGGCATCCAGCTTCGCCAGCTCCTTCGACGCGCCGACGTCGTGGACGCCCTTCATTCTCGGAGACCATCTTCTTGAACTCGGCCTCGGGGATGCCCGACTGGCCCTTGGCCTGGGCGGCCTTGGCGTACTTCTCGTAGACGCCCAGCACCTGCTTGGCCTCGGGCGACAGCTTGCTCTCGTTCTTCCTGGCCCAGTCGGCGAACTGCTTGAACTCGTCGGTGGCGCCCTTGTTGTCCTTGTCACCCACGCCACGCTCGATGGCGGCCGCCAGCTGGTCCCCGTTGATGGGGGCCGGCATGCGGTCCAGTCGAGCCAGCTCCTTCGTCGCACCGGCGTCCTGGACGCCCTTCATCTCGGCGACCATCTGCTTGAACTCGCTGAGCGGGATGCCGGACTCGCCGCGGGCCTGAGCCGTCTTGGCGTACTTCTCGTAGACGCCCAGCACCTGCTTGGCCTCGGGCGACAGGCGCGACTCGTTCTTCTTGGCCCAGTCGGCGAACTGCTTGAACTCGTCGGTGGCCGCCTTGCCGTCCAGGTCCTGCACGCCCTTCTGGATGGCCGCCGCCATCTGGTCCCCGTTGATGGGGCCCTTCTGGTTGTCGAGCTGCGCCAGGGCCGCGCTGACGCTCGCGTCCTTCACCGCGTTCATCTCCGCGGTCATCTTCTTGAAGTCCGCCACGGAGATGCCGCTCTGGCCCTTGGCCTGGGCCGCCTTGGCGTACTTCTCGTAGACGCCCAGCACCTGCTTGGCCTCGGGCGACAGCTTGCTCTGGTTCTTCTTGGCCCAGTCGGCGAACTGCTTGAACTCGTCGGTGGCCGCCTTGTTGTCCGGGTCGCTGATGCCCTTCTGGATGGCCGCCGCCATCTGGTCCCCGTTGATGGGGCCCTTCTGGTTGTCGAGCTGCGCCAGGGCCGCCGACACGCTGGCGTCCTTCACCGCGTGCATCTCCGCGGTCATCTTCTTGAAGTCCGCCACGGAGATACCGCTCTGGCCCTTGGCCTGGGCCGCCTTGGCGTACTTCTCGTAGACGCCCAGCACCTGCTTGGCCTCGGGCGACAGCTTGCTCTGGTTCTTCTTGGCCCAGTCGGCGAACTGCTTGAACTCGTCGGTGGCCGCCTTGTTGTCCGGGTCGCTGCATGCCCTTCTGGATGGCCGCCGCCATCTGGTCCCCGTTGATGGGGCCCTTCTGGCTGTCGAGCTGCGCCAGGGCCGCCGACACGCTGGCGTCCTTCACCGCGTTCATCTCCGCGGTCATCTTCTTGAAGTCCGCCACGGAGATACCGCTCTGGCCCTTGGCCTGGGCCGCCTTGGCGTACTTCTCGTAGACGCCCAGCACCTGCTTGGCCTCGGGCGACAGACGCGACTCGTTCTTCTTCGCCCAGTCGGCGAACTGCTTGAACTCGTCGGTGGCCGCCTTGCCGTCCAGGTCGCGCACGCCCTTCTCGATGGCCGCCGCCATCTGGTCCCCATTGATGGGGCCCTTGGCCTTGTCGAGCTCGCCGAGGGCCGCGCTGACGCTCGCGTCCTTCACGTTCTTCATCTCGGCGACCATCTTCTTGAAGTCGACCAGGGCCATGCCGCTCTGGCCCTTGGCCTGGGCCGCCTTGGCGTACTTCTCGTAGACGCCCAGCACCTGCTTGGCCTCGGGCGACAGCTTGTTCGGGTTGGCCTTGGCCCAGTCAGCGAACTGCTTGAACTCGTCCGTGGCCGACTTGCCGTCGAAGTCGCTGACGCCGCGCTCGATGGCCGCCGCCATCTGGTCCCCGTTGATGGGGCCCGGCATGCGGTCCAACCGCGACAGCTCGGCCGACACGCTGGCGTCCTTCACGTTCTTCATCTCGGCGACCATCCGAGAGAAGTCACCCAGCGAGATGCCGCTCTGCCCCTTGGCCTGGGCCGCCTTGGCGTACTTCTCGTAGGTGGCCAGCACCTCCTTGGCCTCGGGCGACAGGCGCGACTCGTTCTTCTTCGCCCAGTCAGCGAACTGCTTGAACTCGTCCGTGGCGCCCTTGCCGTCCAGGTCGCGCACGCCCTGCTCGATGGCCGCCGCCATCTGGTCCCCGTTGATGGGGCCAAAGCCGCGGTCGAGCTGGGACAGGGCCGCCGACACGCTGGCGTCCTTCACCGCGTGCATCTCCGCGGTCATCTTCTGGAAGTCCGCCACGGAGATGCCGCTCTGCCCCTTGGCCTGGGCCGCCTTGGCGTACTTCTCGTAGGTGGCCAGCACCTCCTTGGCCTCGGGCGACAGGCGCGACTCGTTCTTCTTGGCCCAGTCGGCGAACTGCTTGAACTCGTCCGTGGCGCCCTTGCCGTCCAGGTCCTGCACGCCCTTCTCGATGGCCGCCGCCATCTGGTCCCCGTTGATGGGGCCCTGCGTCTTGTCCAGCCCGCCGAGGGCCGCCGTGACGCTGGCGTCCTTCACGTTCTTCATCTCGGCGACCATCTTCTTGAAGTCACCGATGCTGATACCGCTCTGGCCCTTGGCCTGCGCCGCCTTGCCGTACTTCTCGTAGATGGCCAGCGTCTGCTTCGCCTCGGGCGACAGGCGGCTCTCGTTCTTCTTCGCCCAGTCCATGAACTGCTTGAGCTCGTCGGTGGCGCCCTTGCCGTCCAGGTCCTGCACGCCCTTCTCGATGGCCGCCGCCATCTGGTCCCCGTTGATGGGGCCCTGCGTCTTGTCCAGCTCGCCCAGCGTGGACGCGACGCTGGCATCCTGGACGTTCTTCATCTGGTCGATCATCCGCTTGTAGTCAGCGGCGGGGATGCCCTCCTGGCCCGTCAGCTTCGCCATGACGGCGTGCCGCTGATAGATGCCCAGGACCTGCTTCGCCTCGGGCGACAGGCGGCTCTGGTTCTTCTTCGCCCAGTCCATGAACTGCTTGAACTCGGACGAGGCGCCGTGGCCATCGGGGTCCTGGATGCCCTCCTTGATGGCTTCCATCATCTCGTCGCCGTTGATCATCCCCGGCGTCTTGTCCAGCTTGCCCAGAGCCGCCGCCGCGCTCGCGTCGAAGTCGCGGCGGATGATGCCACCGGGCGGAATCTCGGTGTGCGTGGGCGGGACCCAGCCCGTGTTACCCGACACCAGCGTGCGGTTCATGTCCGCCTGCATCCGGCTCATCTCGGCCTGGGACAGTCCCGGGTGGCCAGCGGCCTGCGCGCGGCCCGCATAGGACGCGTAGACGTCGAACATCTTCCGCGCCTCGGGCGACAGCTTGTCCCCGTTCTTGTCCACCCACTGCTGGACGACCTTGAACTCGCCCGACGCCGCCTTGTTGTCCCCGTCGGCGATGCCCTTGAGGATGGCGTTCTTCATCGCCTCACCCGAGATGGGAGGCGACATCAGGCTCAGCTCGCCCATGGCCATCAAGGCGCTCGAGTCGTGCTTCGGACCCGTGATGGACGTGTGACGAACCGGATTGCCGGAATTGATCTTCATGACCCACCTGCTCCTTTTGGAAAACTGCTTGGACTGTTCTTCAAGGAGGAACTGGACTCCCCCCCCCTCTGCAGACATTGTCTTGCGACCCTGTCCGAATGTTGCGCAGTGATTACCCTAGCGAAAAACGCGCATTGCCGGAAAGGCTCAGCCCTGGTGGCACGTGCAACATCCATATCGTTTGGTATGGCCGCATCCAGAAGGGGACCCATGGCAGACCCGAACGAACCCACGTTCCAGGAGATCGCCGAGGCGATCCGTCGGCTCGAGGAGCTGCTGGACCGGGTCCCGGATCCGCTTGCCCGGGAGATCCGCCAGAAGATCGCCCACTTGCGGGCCCTGCTGTTGGAGCAGCGTTCGCCCAACCTGGTGCTGGTCGGCCGTCGCGGCGCCGGCAAGTCGTCCCTCATCAACGCCTTCTTTGGCGCCCGGGTCGCCGAGGTGGGCCATGTGAAGTCGCAGACGGGCCGCGGGCGCTGGTTCGACGTCCAGGGCGAGCTCGGCACCCTGTCCATCCTCGACACGCGCGGCATCCAGGAGGGCTCGCGCCCCGAGGAGGCCGATGAGGCCGACACCCCTCTCGACTCCATCCTCGCCGAGGTCCGCCGCAAGGCGCCCGATGCACTCCTCTTCCTCGTCAAGGCCACCGAGGTGGATGCCGCCATCGACGCCGACCTGGATGTGCTCGCGCAGATCGTCTCCGCCGTCGAGCAGGCCCACGGCACGCGCCCGCCCCTGCTCGGCGTCGCCACGCACTGTGACTTGCTGGAGCCCAAGCGCACCGACCTCCACCGGCCCGAGGCGCAGGATCCCGCCGAGCTCCAGGAGAAGCTCCGCCACGTCGAGGCCGTCGAGCGCCAGCTGCGCGAGAAGCTCCGCTCCCGCGAGGAGCTGCGCGGCGAGCTCGTCACCGTGATGGGCGTCTCCACCTACCTGTCCTGGCGCACGGACGGCAGCATCCGCTCGGACGAGCGATGGAGGCTGGGCGAGCTCGCCCAGGTGCTGTTTCGCGAGCTGCCGGAGCAGGGACGGCTCGTCCTCGCCCGCGTGACGCGCGTGCGCGCCCTCCAGGAGGAGCTGGCCACCACCCTCACCCGCGCCGTGGCCACCCTCTGCATGGGCATCGCCGTCGTGCCCATCCCCATGGCCGACATCGTCCCCATCACCTCGGCCCAGGTGAGCCTCATCGTCGGCATCGCGTGGATCTCCGGCCGGCAGCTCGACTTCAAGGCCTCCAGCGAGTTCCTCACCGCCCTGGGCATCAACGTCGGTGCCGCCTTCGCCCTGCGCGAGACGGCGCGGGCCCTCATCAAGTTCGTCTTCCCCGGAGGGGGAAGTGTCGTCTCCGGCGCCGTCGCCTTCGCCGGCACCCTGGCCCTCGGCGCCGCCGCCCGCGCGTACTTCCTCCGGGGTGTCTCCGCCGAGGATGCTCGGAAGCTCTTCCAGGCCACCCGCGCCTCCGCCGAGGCCCACCCCGAGCACGCACTCACCGAGGGATAGGCACCAGAGGGAGGGGTTGCCTCCCCGCTCTCCCCTTGGGGAAGCATCCTTTGTGAACTTAGAAAGTGACCAGTCACTTTCTTTTTCGAAGTGGGATTACTACAGTCTTGGCATGTCCGACCCGTCTCCGGCTCCGGCGGCCGCGCCCCGCGTCCGGCGCACCCAGCAGGAACGGCGGGATGCCACCCGCCTCAAGCTGCTCGAAGCCACCGTCGAGTGCCTGGTGGAGCTCGGCCACGCGCAGACGACCACCATCGCGATCGCCCAGCGTGCCGGCATCTCCCAGGGCGCCCTCTTCAAGCACTTCCCCACCAAGGCCGAGCTGCTCGGGGCCGCCGTCGAGCACCTCTTCCCCCGCCTCATCGCCGAGTACCGCGACGGGCTCGATGTCACCTCGCTTCCGGAGGAGGAGCGCGTGACCCAGGCCATCGAGCGGCTGTGGTCCATCTACCAGCGCCCGGAGCTGCTCGCCGCCGTCGAGCTGTACGTCGCCGCGCGCACCGATCCGGAGCTGGCCTCGGCGCTGAGCGGAGTGGACCCGCCCCACCGCCGCCACCTCCACCGCGTCGCGAGCGAGCTCTTCCCCGACGTCGCCGCCACCCACCCCGACTTCGACGCCATCATCGAGCTCATCCTCAACGCCGTGCAGGGCGCGGCCGTCGGAGGCGTGGCGCTCCCCGCCAATCCCGATCACCGGCAGATGCTCGCGCTGCTGGTCCAGTTCGCCCGTCGCGCCTTCGCTTCTCCACCCCAACCCTAGGGAGTCGCCCCATGGCGGACCTTCCTTCCTTCGACCCCACCCAGCTCGCAACTCCGGCGTTCATCCTCCTGATGGTCGTGGAGAGCGTCTGGCTCGCCCGGCACCGACAGGAAGGCCACGTGGGCTACGCCGTCAAGGACACGGCGGCCAGCCTCGCCATGGGCATTGGCTACTCGCTCATCTACATGCTCTGGAAGGGCGTGGAGTACGCCTTCTACTCCCTGCTCTACGAGGCCTCGCCGCTGCGGCTCGGCACCGGCGTGCTCACCTGGGTGCTGCTCTTCTTCGCCGAGGACCTCTGCTACTACTGGTTCCACCGCGTCCATCACGAGTCCCGCTTCTTCTGGGCCTCGCACGTGGTGCACCACTCCAGCCAGCACTACAACCTCTCCACCGCCCTGCGGCAGACGTGGACGCCCATGACGGGCCTGCTCTTCTGGGCCCCCCTCGCGCTGCTCGGCTTCCACCCGGCGCTCATCCTCACCCAGCACGCCATCAGCCTGCTCTACCAGTTCTGGATCCACACCGAGGCCATCGGCCGCATGGGGCCGCTCGAGTGGGTGCTCAACACGCCGTCGCACCACCGCGTCCACCACGGCGCCAACCCGCGCTACCTGGATCGCAACTACGCCGGCATCCTCATCATCTGGGACCGGCTCTTCGGTACCTTCCAGCCCGAGGACGAGCGCCCCGTCTACGGCCTCACCAAGAACATCCAGACGTACAACCCGCTGCGCATCGCCTTCCACGAGTACGCCGCCATCCTCCGCGACGTGCTCCGGCCCAACCCGCTCCGCGTCCGCCTCGGGTACGTGTTCCGCGGTCCCGCGTGGAAGCCGCCGGAGCCCGCGCCTCTCCAGGAAGGAAAGAGCGGGGACGGCTATCCGCTCCCACGGGGAGAGGGCTCGTGACTCAGTCCCGGCAGCAGGCCACGGCGCCGTCCTGGGAGCGGAAGAAGGCCGCCGTCAGCTCCCGCCCCACCCAGGCGCTGAGCACCTCGTAGGTCCGCCGCCGCGCGCCGCCCACGCGGCCCGGCGCACGCATCAGCGTCTCCGGGTGCCGGATGAAGACGTTGTAGCCGAGGATGAACCCGTCCGAGCGCAGCACGGTGATGCCGTCCGTGGCCATCATCCCGCGCAGGAGCTGCGCCGCCGCGCTCACCGCCGAGGCCGCCTCCACGTCCGGGCTCTCGTGGTAGCGCATCACCCGCGCCACCATGTCGATCGGCTGCGCCAGCAGCACACCATCCACGAACAACGGCGAGTCACCGCTGCCCTTCGGCAGCACCGCCACCAGCGTGCCGTGCTTGGCCTGCATGGCCTCGAAGAGCACCCGCCGGTAGAAGTCCCGCGTCAGGCTCCGCGCCGGCTCCAACACGTCCGCGGTGAGCGACAGCGCCAGCTCGTCCATCGCCACCGTGGGCAGCGAGGACTCCAACCGCGCGCCGGACAGGAAGACGTGCCGATACAGGCCTCCCATGCCGCGCAGCTCGATGACGTTCTCCGCCAGTTGCAGCACGCCCACCATGCGCAGCGAGCGATCTCCGGCCCGCCGCATCCGCTCCAGGGGCGTCTCCACCAGCGGCGAGGGGTCCGTCCGGAAGACGCCGTAGGCGAAGCCCTCCGGCACCAGCAGCACGTACAGCCCCCACCACCGCCCCTGCCCCAGGGGCGCGCACTGCTTGAGTGCCCGTTGGATCGTCTCCCGCGTCCGAGGGCCCACTCCAATGGACACCGGCTCGCTCCCGCCCAGCACGCGCAGCATCTCTTCCAGGTCGTCGCCCAGGAAGGCCACGGGGAAGAGCGGCTCGCCCTCCTCGCGGTAGCGAGACAGCGTCACGATGAGCTCACTGAGTGCGTCCCCCACCTGCGCGGGCGCCAGCCCGGCTTCATGGAGGAACGAGCCGACCGCGTCGGACAGCAGGTGTCGGAAGGACAGGACCGGGGACTCTCCCGGAGCCGAGGTGCTCATGGACGCCCTCAGTCTCCCCTAAACGAGCCTTTCGTGCAGCCCCGGCGTCTTCGCCTCGAGCACAGCCCTCCTGACCTCCACGGCTTTTGGTAATTGGGGCGCAAAGGGCAACTCGCAGAGCAGGCCACCAGCCGAGCCCTGGAGCCAGGGGGAGGCCTCGTGAATTGTCGCGGAAATCGCGACAATACATCCATGGGTGATTCTACCGACCCCCGAGCGAGCGCCCCCCCGCCGCTTCCCGATGAGGCCCTGCCCCTCCAACTGGAAGCAGCCGAGGAACGGCTGCGCGTGGTGCTCGGCCTCACCGAGAGCATCGTCTTCGAGTTCGACGTGGACGGCCGCTACCTCGCGGTGTTCACCCGCTCCGACGCGATGCTGGCCGCGCCTCGCGAGACGATACTGGGACGGACCATCACCGAGGTCGTCGGCCCACAGATCGGCGTGCCGTTCCAGGCGTGCATCCAGCGCGTGCTGACCACGGGCGAGGCCGAGCACTTCGAGTACTCGCTGGACATGCCGGGCGGGCGCCGCTGGTTCGGCGCCGATGCGCTGCCGGTGCCCCAGCGCGCGAGCGTGGCCTGCCTCGTCCGGGACATCACCCAGAGGAAGACGCTCGAGCTGCGCCTGCTCCAGGCGGATCGGCTGGCGGCGCTGGGCACGCTGGCCGCCGGGGTGGCGCACGAGGTGAGCAACCCCCTGGGCTACATCTCCTCCAACCTCAACTTCGTCGCGGAAGGACTGGAGGAGCTGCGGCAGGCCCTGGGCGGCGCGAAGGGGCCGTCGGACCTCGCCCGGCTGGAGCGTACGCTGGAGGAGTGCGTGGAGGCGCTCACCGATGCACGGCAGGGCACCACGCGCATCCGCGACGTGGTGGGCGACCTGAAGATGTTCGCGCGAGGCGAGGACTCGGGCTTCTCCGAGGGGCAGGCGGATGTCCGGCGGGCGCTGGAGACGTCGATCAACATGGCCATGCCGGAGCTCCGGTCGCGGGCCCGGCTGGTCCGACACATCGCGGACGCGCCGCCGGCGCTCGGCAACGAGTCGAGGCTGGGGCAGGTGTTCCTCAACCTGCTGCTCAACGCCGCCCAGGCCATCCCGGAGGGCGCTCCCGAGCGGAACACCGTGGAGGCCCACCTGAGGGCGGAGGGCGACAAGGTGGTGATCGAAATCCGGGACACCGGCCAGGGCATTGCCCAGGAGAACCTGGAGCGCATCTTCGATCCGTTCTTCACCACCCGGCCCGTGGGCGTGGGGACAGGCCTGGGGCTCGCCATCTGCCACGGCATCGTCACCGGGATGAAGGGGGAGATCTCCGTGGAGAGCACCGTGGGCAAGGGCACCTGCTTCCGCGTCCAGCTGCCCGCCGCCCCGGACGACACTTCCCCGTCCCCGGGATGAGCCGCGTATCGCCTCGGAGTTCCCACCCCTCCTTGCAGGAACCGCTATGGTGGGCGACCCCCATTCACGAGGAGACCATGTCACGTAGGACTCTCGGGTTGTTCGCTCTCCACAACCGGGCCCTTGACCCCGTTCCGACCCAGGCGCCCTGATGGTTGTCCACGAGGCCCCATCCCCTTTCGGTCCCGTGTTCGTGGTGGACGAGGGCGACCTGCGCTCGCTCCACTTCGGCAGCCCCGAGGGGGCTTGCCAGAGCGTCCTCATCAAGAGCGACCCCCGGGCGATCCCGTTGAACTATGTGCGCCGGGCCATCGCCGGGCTCGCGCTCACCGAGGGCCGCTCCCGCGCCCTGGTGGTGGGCCTGGGCGGGGGCTCGTTTCCCCTGATGCTGCACCAGCGCCTGCCCCAGATGGTGGTGGAGGTGGTGGAGCTCAATCCGGTGGTGGTGGAGGTCGCCCATCGCTTCTTCGGCGTCCCCGAGGATCCCCGGCTTCGCATCGTGGAGGAGGATGGGGCCCGCTTCATGGAACAAGAGGGGCCTCGCTACGATCTCATCCTCCTCGACGCCTTCTCCGACAGCGGGGCTCCGGAGCACCTGACTAACTCGCGCTTCTTCGAGGACGTCCGGCACAGGCTCGCCCCCGGAGGCGTCGCGGTGCGCAACGTCGCGTTCGAGGATCCCCGAACCGTGGCCTCGCGCATCGAGACCTTCGCCCGGGCCTTCGAGGACTGCGCCCTGCTGCGCGGCACCGCGGAGAGCAACAATCTGATCCTGGTGGGCACCCAGGAGCCGGTGCCCTCCGAGCCCGTGTTCCGGCAACAGCTCTGGCGACTCTCACGCGAGCTGGGCTTCCCGGCACTGACGCAGAGCGTGGTGTCCTTCGAGCACATTCCGGGGGGCTTCGGTCCCCCCTCCGAGGGGTCCGCTACCGTTTCTCCAGGACGACGGCATAGAACTCGATGCCGACCCCCTCGCGATCCTCATCGGTGATGTGCGTGAGGTCCTGCTCCCGGCCAGCCCGCCCCGCTCCATCAAGAGCGGGACGCTACACTCGCGGACGGAGAAAAGCCGCGCTCAGCTCGCGTGCTTCTCGATGAGCTTGCCGATGCGGGGGATGGCGGACTCGACGTTCTTCTTCGCCGTGCCGCGCAGCTTGTCGTACGTCCCCTTCACCAGGCCGCTCTGCGCGTGGCGCACCTTCGTGTCGGTGATGGAGAGGAGGGCGTCAGCGGCGCGCGCCGCGTTCGACGTGATGTGGGAAGCCACCGGCTTTCCGCCCGCCTTGGCCTCCTGGTAGAGCGGCTCGAGCGCCTTGGCGAACTCGGGGAGGAGATCCTCCACGGCATGCCGGATGAAGCCGGGCTTGATGCCCTTGACGGCGCTGTAGCCCGCCTTGATGGCGAAGCCCGAGATGCCGCCCTTGTCGGCGACCTCGGCGTCGATGAGGGCGCAGCAGTCGTCGATGACCGCCGCCTTCCTGGTTCCGCTGGTGAGTGCCTCGGTGAGTGATGCCATCGAACCAAGCCTTTCTTTCGGCCAGTCACTTCTGGCCCGGACGCGCGCATACCACATCCGAGCACGGCACCGCGAAGCGACTCCACGATGATTACTGGGGCGTGGGCGTGAGTTCCAGCTCCTGCCCTGGCACCGCCAGCACCCGCTGAATCCACAGGGACTGACCGGGGCAGGTCACGGTGATCTCCAGCTCGCGGCCGGCCTCGATGTTGGCCTTCACCGGCGTCGAACCGGAGAGCATCTCCGTGCCCACCTTCACGTAGCAGCCAGCCTTTCCGCCAATGTGCACCGTCCCCGTGCTCCCCTGCTGAGGCATCGCCTCGGGGAGGGTGCGCACGTCGATGACATCCTTGGGCGACGTCGTCCCGAAGCGGCGCAGGCGGCCGTTCATGGCGGTGGAGATGACGTACATGCCGGAGCCTTCCAGACTCACGTTCTTCGGATCCGTCTGGACGCCGGACACGTAGAGTTGCTCACCCGCCTCGAGGTTGATCACCTCGATGCCGCTCCCGGAGCCCATCTTCGAGACCACCACGCCGGCACCGGCGAGCAGCAGGAGCCCGGTGATGCCCATGACGATCCACTTGGACGCCGAGGACTTCGCGGCGGGCAATGGTGCGGATGGGGCCGGAGCCGCCGCGACCGGAGCCTTGGGGGCCGCCGGAGCCTTGTGGGCAGCAGGAGGAGCGGCCACGGGAACGGACGCGGGGACCGTCTGGGTCGTCGTGCGGGTGTCCACCGGGATCGCCGGCTGCAACGCGGGCCCGGACGGACGGGGCGGCGCCACCGGCCCGGAGCCGGAGGGCCGCGACGCCATGGGCACGCCCTGAGCACCAACGGGCGGAGCCGTGACCGCCGGACGCGACGCCACAGTGGGCGGAGGCGGAGGCGGAATGGGAGGCATGCCGGACTGCGAGGGCCTCGCGGGCGGGGCCGCCGGGTTCGCCCTCGGAGGCTCGGGCGACATCGCGTTTTGGGCGATGAGGCCCTGCTGCACGGGCCGGTAGACCTCGGTACGATCCTCCGTGGGGAACCCTGAAGCGGGCGGTGGAGGCGCCACCGGACGCGCTGCCGCCGAAGGAGGCGGCGGAGGCACGGAGCCGCCATACTGCCCGGTGCCGCTCGCGCTGGGCCGCGAGCCCGTCCCGGACCGCAGGGACGAGTCCGCGGGTGCCATCATCTCCCCCGTTCCTCCCGGGGCCAACGGACGAGCACCGCTGCCCGTGCCCGCACTCGGGTACGAGCCGGTATGAGGGCCGCTGGTGACGGGGCCGAACTCCGCCAGCCGCTCGCCCAGCGTCACCTTGAAGAACTGGGCCACCGCCGCCGGCGACGAGTTGAGCCGGTGGTGGGCCATCACCGCCTCGATCTCCTCGCGCATGGCCGCGGCGGACGGCGTGCGGCGCGCCGGATCCTTCACCAGGGCACGCAGGATGAGGTCCGACACGTCCTGGGGGATGGTCGGCCTGAGCTGCGAGGGTATGGGCGCCGGCTCGCGAACGATCGCGTTGAGCGTGGCCGCGTCGTGGTCCCGCTTGAAGGGCAGCTGGCCGGTGAGCAGCTCGAAGAGCACCACGCCCAGGGCGAACACGTCGTTGCGCGCGTCCAGGGGCCGGCCGGCCGCCGCCTCCGGGGAGATGTAGGAGATCTTCCCCTTGAGCACGCCCGCCTGGGTGTTCTCCTCGCCCTGGACCTTGGCGATGCCGAAGTCGCTCAGCTTGATGGCACCGTCGAGCGAGATGAGGACGTTGTGCGGGCTGACGTCGCGGTGCACCACCGGGTGGGGCACGCCGGCGGGATCCACGTAGCTGTGCGCGTAGTGCAGGCCCGCGGCCGTCTCGGCGACGATGCGCAGCGCGTGCTCCAGCGGCAGGGCGACCCCCTTGCGCCGCAGCTCGTTCAGCAGCTTCTTGAGGTCCGGGCCGCGGACGTACTCCATGAGGATGTACGCCACGCCACCGGACATGCCCACGTCGAACGTCTGCACGACGTTGGGGTGCGTGAGGCGCGCGTTGGCCCGCGCCTCGGCGAAGAGCATGTCGACGAACTCAGAGTTCTCCGCGAACTGCGGGAGAATCTTCTTCATCACCACGAACTTCTCGAACCCCTTCACGCCCACCTGCTTGGCGAGGAACACCTCCGCCATGCCACCCTGGCCCAGCCGGCGGATGATCTGCAGCTTGTTGTCGATGGAGCTGCTGATGTCCGAGGTGGTGCCCTTGTTGGCGCTCGGGTCCACGTTGGTGGAGCCGAAGAGGTACTGACTGAGGGCGCGCGGCTCGAGCGCCTCGATGTCGTCCATCGGCCGGTCCACCAGCGCCGAGCGTCCAAGCAGCGGCAGGAGCTGGGGGACGGAGGGAAGGCGCGCGGTGCCACCGCAGATGGGGCACTCGCGCTCCGGGCTGGCGTTGGCGCGCAGCTTGGCGAGGTACTCGGAAGCGAGGGCGCGCTGCTGGTGCTCATGGCCGCAGTTGCGGCACTCGCACGGCAGCCACAACGTGGCGATCTTCGCGGTGAGCGGCCGGGTGAAGCGCGCCAGGGCGATTGAGCGCCGGCGGTGGCAGCCGGCACAGCACCACCTCCTTGGCCCCCTGCGCCGCCGTGGCCAGCACCTGCTCCAGCTTGCCGACGGCCTCCGGCTCCACCTTGGTGACGTGCGCGAAGTCGAAGGCGACGCGCCCCTCCAGGCCCGAGGCCAGCCGGCGCACGTTCAGGTCCCCCTTCAGCTCGCTGGCCAGGGAGATGAACGTGATGTCGTCCTGGATGATCTTCAGGTGCGTGGTGAGCGCGGCGGGCGCGCTCGGCGTGGTGGCGCGCAGGTAGCGCATCACCACCGGATCCACCGTGCCGAACTGCTGGCGCCTGGCGTGAGTCGAAGAACTCGCTCGGGGAGATCCGCGAACTCCAGCTTGCCGGCACACACCGGGCAGGAGTGCTCCGGCGCGCGGCCGTCGGCGATGACCGCGGCCTCCGCCTGCAGATCCACCAGGCGCAGCCGATCCTCGTCGCAGGCGCGGCACGTGTAGGGCGCCAGCACCGACAGCACCCGCGCCACGCCGGAGAAGCCCTCCACCATGTTGAGCTGGTCGACCATCACCGGTGGCGCGTTGACCACGTAGAGCCAATGCCCCCGGGGGGCATCTTGCTGGCGAACTCGATCCACCGCCGCACGCCGAAGGAGCTGATGCGCTCCACCTGGCCCAGGTCGACGATGATGAGCCCACCGAGGTCCGGAGAGGATGCCGTCAGCGGGAACGTCTCGTCGATGACGCCAGCGATGCGAACGTGGTTGATGGTACCCACTCGCACGCGGCTGATAGTGGCGTTGGAAGACTGCGTCTCCACGGTCCCGCTCCTCATTCCGACTTGAAGTACAGCAACGACTTGGGGAACGCGGCGCGGCGTCGCGCCTCCCCGAAACCGACCACGCCCAGCATCCGGGTTTCCTTCCCGGGCACCACGCGTACGGCTATCAGATCACAGTGCTCCAGGATGCGGCGCATTCCCAGCCCCGCCCCACCCCCGGAAGCGTTCACTTGCGCTCGCCCGCCCAGCGAGGAGACCGCCCTCGCGATGGGCTCCGGCGTCAACCGCCCGAAGAGATCCACCGCCTCCAGGTAGATGCCGCCCTCCCCCACCGCCATCGACACCTGGCAGACGTGCTCGGGGGCCACGGCCACCACCGAATCGCGCTGGTGGGCGTAGTACGGCGTGCCCTGGGCATCCGCCGGCGCGTCCAGCAGCGCGTTGGCCGCCAGCTCGTGCATCACGTCGGCCGCGAGGTTCGCCGCGCTCCGGCTGCCCCCGGAAGACTCCACCAGCGCGGCCACCTCGGATGAGGCGACCTTGAGATCAGCCACCCGCTCGAGCCACAGCTTCGCCCCCGCCGCGTCCGGGGGCAGCAGCGACTCGCCCCGCACGAGCGAGGCCAGCACCCGAGCCTCCCACTCGGACGGGGTGCCCCCCGCCTCACGAGTGGCCAGCAGCAGGGCCGGAGGGTCCCGCTCCAGCAGGGCGGCGTGGGACGGACCCAGGCGACCGTCGAAAAGTACCAACTCGCGCGCCGGGACACGCGAGCTCCCCGCCCCCGACACCAGGGGCAGACCGCTGCGCACGAGCGCGGGCGCGGCCTGCTCCAGCACGGCGGGAGCCAGGGAGACATCTGCGATGAGTTGGAGGCCGGGGGCGGCCTCCGGGTGTAGGGCGAATCTCAAGGGAACGACTCAGTACTGGTACTTGATCTCGCTGAAGACGCTCAGCGGGGGGGCCGGGAAGCCGTGGGACTCCTCGTACTGCGCATTGAAGAGGTTGGAGCCGAGCAGCGAGACCGACAGGCCCTCGGTGATGTTGGCTCCCACGCGCGCGGTGGCGGTGACGTAGCTGGGCAGCGACACGCGCTTGGCCTCGCCGGTGGTGGAGTCCACCTGGAAGCCCGGATCGAAGCGCTCACCCACGAACAGGCCGTACACCTCGGCGAAGGCGACCTTGCCGAAGTTCGTCCGGCCGCGTGCGTAGATGCGGTGCTTGGGCGCGTAGTCCAGCGGCCCCGACGTGCTGCCATCGAAGGCCAGCGCGCGCGCATCCAGGAACTGGTAGGCCACGTCGAACGAGGAGTTGATGGCGGCCACCTGTGCCGCCGCCTCCAGCTCGAAGCCGCGCACCTGCGCGTTGCCGATGTTCTTGAACTGCGACGTGGAGCCGAAGAGGTACTCCTGGTTGATGAAGTTCTTCGCGTAGTTGATGAAGCCCGTGCCCGTCATGCGGACCTTGCGGTCGAACGGCCAGAAGTCCACCGAGGCCTCGACCGTGTCCAGCGTCTCCGCGCGCAGGTTCGGGCTGCCGAGCAGCGTGGCACCGTACATCTGCTGGTTGATGGCCAGCTCCGCGAGCGTGGGCGCGCGGAAGGCGCGGCCGTAGTTGGCGCGCAGGGTGAGCGCGGGCAGCGCGTGGAACACCACGCTGGCGCGCGGGGAGAGCTGGTCCGTGCGCATGGCCCAGACCTTCTCCGGGATGATGTACCGGTCGTAGCGGGCACCCGCGCCGAGCACCAGCTTGCTGAAGGGCCGGTACTCCGCGTCCACGAAGCCACCGAGGATGTCCTGGGTGGTGTCGTCCGCGGTCAGGCCGGACAGGACGTTCTGGTTGTTGACCAGGTCGTTCTTGAAGTCACCGCCGAAGGTGACGGAGAGGTCCCCCAGGGAGAGCAGCGCGCGGGCCTCGGCCCCCAGCCGGCGGCGCTTGCCGAGCGCGGCCTGGAGGTCGCCGGTGATCATGTTCTCCTGATCCACCGTGCGGCGCTTGAAGAAGGCATAGCCCTGGGCGAACACCCGCAGGTTGTCCGTCACCTGCTGGTCCACCTGCGCGCTCGCGTTGAGGTTCTGCACGCGCTCCACGTCGTTGGGCGTGTAGTGGCAGCGGCCGCAGTTGCCGGTGGTGGTGATCTGCTTGCCACCCGGCCGGCCGATCTCCGCGCTGGTGAAGTCGGCGTCCAGCGACACGCTCTTCACGCGCACCTTGCCGCTCACCTGGTGCACCAGCGAGTCCTCGTTCTTGTCCGTGATGCCCTTCTGCGGGTCGTTGAAGAGCTGCGGGCCGTCCGAGCTCAGGCCGTAGTAGCTGACCAGCGCCTCCACCGGGCCGCCGCGACCCGCCGCGGTGGCCTGCGCCCGCCAGGTCCTGTTCTGGCCGGCCAGCAGGCGCGCGTCCACGCCCCAGTCACGCCCATCCTTCATCAGGTCCGACGGCTGGCGCTCGATGATGTTGATGACGCCGCTGAAGGCGTTGGAGCCGTACAGCGAGGAACCCGGGCCGCGGATGACTTCCACCTGCTTGAGGTTGCTCAGCGGCGTGGTCTCGTCCGCGTAGAACTGACCCGTCCAGGGGTCCGTCAGCGGCCGGCCATCCTTGAGCAGCAGGAGCCGGTTGGACAGGTAGTTGGAGCCCAGGCCGCGCGCGCTCACCGCCGCCTTGCGCATGGAGCCGCGACGGCACTCCATGCCGGGGAAGTACTGGATGGCCTCACACAGGGTGAACTGGCCGGTGCCCTCCAGCTCCTCGGCGGAAATCCAGGACACCGTCATCGGCACGTCCACGATGCGCTGGTTGCGCTTGGACGCGGTGGAGACCATGACCTCGCTCAGGAGCTGCTGCACGGACTCCTCGAGGGAGGCGCCCCCCTCCTGGGCGGCGACCGGCTCCGGGATGTCCAGGCCGGCGAGGCTCGAGGGCGGAGGCAGGGCGCGCGTGCTGACCGGGCCAGTGAAGGGCGAGCGCTGCGGCACGTTGCTGGGCGGAGCCGCATCGGGCAGGGCCGCGCCACGCGTCGGCATCGGCAGCTTCGACTTCTGCCCCTTGGGCGCGCGCGGAGAATCCGTCATCGGCTCCGCCGCGGCGACCTGCTCCTCCTTCGAGGCTCCCTTGACGGCGGCCCGCGATGAGGCCGACGGGGAGGACTTCGTCTGCGCGGCGGCGCTCCCGGCGACCACGCCGCACATCAGCCCCAAGAGAGCCTTGCTCCGCAGCCAACCGATTCGAGTCGAGTGCATCGTTCTCTGACGTCCCACGAATTGGGTGAGAGCCGCTCGAGTCCGTGTCCGGTGGTTGCCCGCCGCAACACGCCTCCGCCGCCAGGATTGGCGGACGGTCCCTCACGCCCGGGTTGTTGAATTGTAACTACTCTATCTCTTCATGAAGCAGGAGTCGCGCCCCCTACCCCGTCAGTCATCCGGCTGTTCCGCGGACACATCCAGGGCATCGGCGAAGGAGGGCAGAACGGGCTGGAGCGACTGGGGATCGAGGAAGGCCTTCGTCTCCACTTTGAGCGAACCGGATTCCACCAACATTGGCTGACGGCGGGGCGGGCCGCGCTGGAGCAGCTTGCCGAAGTCCTCCAGCTCCTTGCCCTGCACGGCGACGAAGGCCCCGAAGGGGGCCACCGCATCGAGCTTCTTCAGGTTCTCCTTCAGGTCATCCGCATCCCCGCGCATGCCCATGAGCACGGCGCCCGGCACCTTGCTGCTGCGGTAGAGCACCTTGACGCCCTGCGGCACGTGCGTCAGCGGCACCAGGGCCGCCTCGGCGCCCTTGGCCTCCAGCATCTTGAGGGCGGACTCCACGTTGGGCACGGAGGTGAGCTTGAAGTGCTTCTTGGCGTCCAGGTCACCGGCCAGCACCACGTTGGTGACGAACTTGGGATCCGTCGCGCCCGCGCCCTTGACGATGGCGAGTCGCGCGCCGGCCAGCTCCTTCACCGAGCTCTTCGAGGTGGAGACGATGGCCCAGCGCTGGGACGTCTCACCGGACAGCTGCGCGAGCGCCACCGGGGTGGCCTTGTTGCCGAGCTGCACGGCCGCCCAGGAGTCCACGACGGCGAAGTCGACGATGCCCTCGGAGACGGCCTTCGAGAAGTCCTCGTAGCGGGCGAAGCTCTTGGCCGCCGTGGGCCGGCCGGTCGCCGTGGACAGCTTCTCGGCGAGCGCCTCGGCGTACTGGAAGCGCTGCTGGCCCTCGTTGAGGGTGGTGGGCAGGAAGACGCCCAGGGTGGCCTTCTTGGGGGCCGCGCCAGCAACAGGAGCCCCCGCGCCGACGAGCGCGAGACCCAGGATGAGCGAGCGAAGGAATTTCATGGCGTGGTGTCCGAAGCGGTGGCGCTGGAGGGCTCGGGGTTGGAAGTGGGGGCGGGGTCGGACAAGCCGTAGAGCATCTGGAGCCGCTCCTTCCACTCGCGCACGACGGCCGCACGCGGGCCGCCGGTGGCGACGTAGCGGCGGTAGGCATCCACGGCTTCGCCCACGCTGCGACGGCGCTCCTGGGCGTCGATGCCGAGGTTGAGCGTGGCCTGGGGGACGGCGCCCTCCAGCCGCTTCCAGGTGGCCACGGCGTCGGCGGACTTGCCGCCGCGGTAGGCCACGCAAGCGAGGTTGTGCTGCAGGGCGGCGCTGTCCGGCGCGAGGGCCAGCGCGGCCTTGAGGGCCTTCTCCGCCGCCCGCATGTTGCCGGAGTTGTACGCGCGCTCGGCCTCGCGGCGGTGGAGGGCGCTGGTGAGGGCGTTCTGCCACTGCGACTGCTCCGGGATGGAGCGCTTGGCGGCCGTCGTCAGCAGCCTGCGCGCATGGGGCATCATGTCGCGGCGGTAGAAGACGTAGGCGTCGGCGAGCTGGCGGGTGTTGGGCCGGCTCCACGCTGGGGTCGGGCTGAGCGCGCGCTTGAGGCCCGCGCTGGCGTCCGCGAAGCGCCCCTCCTCGACCTGCACGAGCGCCTTGGCGAACTGCGCCAGGCGGCCCAGCTCGGCCTGCGAGTTGATGCCGGCACGCTCGGAGGCTTCCACGTCCTGGCGGGCGCCCGCGGCGTCACCGGACTCCAGGCGGGAGAAGGCCCGGCGCAGGTGCGCGCGCGAGAGGTTGGCCTTGGTCACCTGGATGGCGCGCTTGGAATTGCCCGGCTCGGCCAGCCGCTTGAGCGCCTCGTCCGTGCGGCCCAGCTCCATCTCCGCCAGCGCGGTGCCCGCCGCCACGTCCGACAGCGAGGCCACGTCCGGGGCCATCTGCCCGGCCTGCTCGAAGGCCGCGAGGGCCTCCTGCGCATTGCCCGAGCCCAGCCGCGCGTAACCCAGCAGCAGGTGCTCGCGCCAGGTGACGTCCGGCAACTTCACGCCCTGCTCCAGCACCATGCGGGCCTCGGCGTGGGCCCCCTGCTCCAGCAGGGCCGCGCCCAACCGGCGGGCCATGGCCGCGTCGCGCTCCAGGTCGAAGGCGCGACGCAGGTCGCGCACGGCGTCATCCATCCGGTTCGCCCCGGCGCGCTCCCTCGCGCGGAAGGCCAACGCGCGGGCCAGCCACTTGCTGGCCTCGGCGTGCTCGGGCTCGGCCTTGAGCGCGTTGCCGTAGTCGTCAATGGCCTGGTCCCACTGGCCCGTGACGAAGTGGTCCGCGCCGAGCAGCAGGTGGCCGTAGGCCAGATTGGGCGCCATCTCCACCACGCGGCGGTGCACCTCGACGGCGCGCTGGTAGCGGCCGGCGCGGCGGTTCGCCGAGCCGAGTGCGGCCCACAGCTCCAGGCTGTCGGCGCCGGACTGCACGGCGGCATCCAGGAAGGAAATGGCCTCCTCGTTGCGGTTCTGCTTCTGCAGCGCGAGGCCCACGGCCATCTGCGCGGCCACGTCGCCCGGGGCCAGCTCCAGCACCTTGCGGTACTCGGCCTCGGCGTCGGCGGCACGGCCCTGGGCCATGCGCACGTCACCCAGCAGCATGTGCGCGGTGGGCGTGCTGCCCAGCTTCACCTGGGCCAGCGCCTGCGCCTCGGCGCCCGGCAGATCCGACGAGGCCAGCAGCAGCCGACCCAGGCGCTCCTTCGCCTCGGGCACATTGGGGAAGCGCACGGTGAGGCCCGAGAGCAGGGCCATGGCCTCGCCCATCCGCTCCTCCATCTCCAGCACCAGGGCCAGGCCCATCTGGATGGAGACGGACTCCGTGCGGCCCGCCTGGGCGCGCTCGAAGGAGAGCCGCGCCGCCGCCGCGTCACCGCGCATCAGGTGGGCGCGGCCGAGCAGCTCGTGGATCTGGTAGTCGTTGGCGGCGATCTTGTCCGGGCGCTGCGCCAGGTACGTCTGCAGCTCGACCACGGCCTCGTCGCCGCTCGCGGAGCCCAGGACGTAGTAGTTGCCCAGGTAGTAGTGGACGAGCAGGTGCTCGGGCTTGTTGGCGGCGGACACCTGCTGCATCACCGGCACCGCCTCGTCATAGCGGCGCAGCTTGAAGAGCGAGATGCCCAGCGGGTAGGCCAGGTCGAGCGAGTCCTGGTGGGCGGCGTACACGGGGCCCACCTTCTCCACCACGAGGGCGTGCTCCTGCAGCGCGACGCCCACCGCGCCGAGGCCGGCGGCGGCCTCGACGGAGCCGGGCTCCTCGGCGAGCGCCTTGCCGAAGAGCTCCAGGGCCTTGCGGTACTTGGCGTCGGCGCGCTTCTTGTCGCCGGAGGTGGCCGCGGAGCTCGCGTCCACCTGGGCCGACTCACCCTCACGCACGAGCCGCTGGGACTCGGTCATGGGCGGTGGGCGGTACTGGGCGAACGAGGCCGTGCCAGCCAGCGAGTTGATGAGGACCAGCGCCGCCGTAAGGCGGCGCACCAGGGGACGAGGAGGACGTCTCATGAGACTCATGGGGAGGCGGGAGCGAATTCGGCGACGACGACGGTGATGTCATCGTGCGCGGGCTGGCCAGCACTGAAGGCACGCGCATCGGCGAGGATGGCGTCCCGCAGGGCTTCGGCGGAGAGGTGGGCGTGGGCCTGGATGGCGGCGGCCAGGCGCTGGGTCCCGTACTGCTTCTGGGCGGCGTCGCGCGACTCGGTGAGGCCGTCCGTGTACCAGACGATGATGTCGCCCGGCCGGAGCTGCGCCTGGCGCGAGGCGTACTGCGAGTTCACCGAGGCGCCCAGCAGCGCGCCGCGCGCGGGCAGCGAGGCCACCTGGCGCGTGGAGCGGCTGTAGACGATGGGGCTGGGGTGACCGCCGCTCGCGTAATCGATGACGCCCGTCTGCACGTCCATGACGGCCAGCGCGCTGGACATCTGGTGCTCGCCCCGGCCGATGTTGGCCAGGGTGACGTTGAGCGAGGAGATGAGGCCCTGGGCGGAGATCTCCTCCGGATGGCGCATCGTCATCGCGGCGGCGAAACCGCTGGTGGCGCTGGTGGCCACGAGCGCGGTGGCCAGACCGTGGCCGGTGACGTCGCCGATGCCCACCACCACGCGCCGCTCGTCCAGGGCGGAGCGCGTCCACCAGTCACCGCCGCAGGCATCCGCGGTGACCACGAGCCCGGCGATGCGCAGGGGCCCCACCTGGTAGCCCTCGCGGCCCGGCAGCAGCGTCTCCTGCACGGTGCGAGCGAGCGACACGTCGCGCTCGAGCTGCGCCTTGGCGCGCACGTCGTCCAGCAGCACGCGGATGCGCTCGGCCATGTGGTTGAACACCACGCCGAGCGTGAGCACCTCGCGTCCAGCGCCGCGGGCCGGCTCGGCGCGCGCGTTCAGGTCACCGGCGGCGAGCTGCATCACCTTGACGGTGAGCACGCCCAGCGGTCGGGTGATGCGCCGGCTCTGGAAGGCCACCAGGATGCCGGCCAGCAGCACGAAGCCCACGCCCAGCCCGGCCATGGTGAGGGTGTTGCGGCGCAGCGCCTCGGTGCGCGTGGTCTCCAGCTCGTGCAGCATCGTCTGCAGCGCGTCCAGCGAGTAGCTGATGACGACCATGCCCTTGCCAATCTGGGCACCGTAGTCGATGGGCTCCTGGTACTCGATGATGGGCTTGCCACCATACAGCGCGCTCACCCAGCGCCGCTCCGGCTTGCGCTCGGTGGACTCGCCCAGCTTCGCGTCCTCCTTCGAGTCCGCCACCAGCAACCCCTCCGCGTCGTACATCTGCACGCGGAGGATGTTGGGGTTGTCGGAGATGATGGAGCGCGCCACCTCGCCGAGGAAGGCGTAGTTGTTGTCGCGCAGGGACGTGGCCGACGTGAGGGCCAGGGTGTGGCTGAGCGTCTGGCCCAGCTCGCGAGCCTGATCCTGGATGCGCAGCTTGAAGCGCTCGGAGGTCTCCTCGAACTGGCTCTTGCTGGACACGGTGGCCACGAAGGCCAGCAGCCCCACCACCAGCACCAGCAGCGTACCCGTGGTGAAGAGGAGGATCTGATCCAGCCGGAGCCCGCGCACGGCGGCCACGTCGGGCAACTCACCCGCCTCTAGAGGAGCGACGATGGTGCCGGTCGCCTCGGGATGCAGCGGGGACAGGGAGGTGGCGGTGTAGCCGGCCATCTTCGTGTGCGTGGCAGTGAAGTCACTCGCACTGAGCGGCGCGGAGGAACCATCCGCTTCAGGCTCGGGCGCGGATTCGGGTCTGGGCGACAGGTTGGATTTCGACAAGGGGCACACCCGGAGCGGCTGGGACCGCGCTACGGATAAGTAAAGTGGGGAGACCCACTTTAGCGCAACTCCATGAGAAACCTAGAGGGTAGCTGGATCCGCCTGGATGTGCGGGAGCGGCTCCACTTCGGGTATTGGCCCCCGCCGCCAGTCCATCTGGCGTCGCTGTCCTCGGACAACCCCACCATCAAACACCCTACTCACGTCCAGCAGCCTCACCTTCCCAGGCGTGCGGCACGAGGCGGCAAGTCGGCCGCGAACAGGGGGTTGCGCACGCCGCAGCGCGGCAAAATCGGGACGGCGGATCCGGCACGGGGCCCTTGAGTATTCGGGGCACCTTTGGGGTATGAGGGGCCCCGCTCATCCCCCTATTTCAACCCAGAGAGACGCGCGTGCCAAAACCCCGCCTCCTCAATCGCGAAGAAGACTCGCTCCCACTCGATCGGGAGCTCCTGGTCCGGATGCACGACCTGATGGTGAAGGCGCGCGTCCTCGAAGAGCGCCTCATCCAGATGTACAAGCAGGGCCACGGGTACTTCTGGATCGGCGGCCCCGGCGAGGAGGCCTTCAACGTCCCGCTCGGCCTGCTCATGAAGAAGGGCCAGGGCCCGGCCTACGACTACCTGCACGCGCACTACCGCCAGTCGGCCACGATGATGGCGCTGGGCGAGGAGCCCATCGGGGCGCTGCGGCAGATGAAGAACGTGGCGGCGGACCCCTACTCCGGCGGCCGCAACTTCGCGGGCCACTTCTCCAAGCGCGAGTGGAACATCGCGCCGGTGTCCTCCCCCATCGAGGTCCAGTACGTGATGGCCCCGGGCACGGCGCTGGCGCAGAAGCGCCACGGCGGCGACGGCATCACCATCGTCACCGGCGGTGACGCGGGCACGGCCGAGGGCGATTTCGCCTCGTGCCTGGTGTGGAGCTCGCGCCCGGGCAGCGAGCTGCCCCTCCTCATCATCGTCACCAACAACAAGTGGGGCATCTCCACGTCGGCGGACACCCAGCACGGCGAGACCCACGTGGCGGATCGCGGCAAGGCCTTCAACATCCGCACGAAGACGATCGACGGCAACGATCCCATCAACGCCTACCAGGAGCTGCAGGAGGCGATGGAGTACGTGCGCAAGGAGCGCAAGCCGTTCCTGATGGAGGCCATGGTGTCGCGCCTGTACGGGCACTCCTCGGCGTCCGGCGCCAACTTCGTGGGCAACGAGCAGGACTGCCTGGCGCAGTTCGAGACGCGCCTGGAGAAGCACGGCGTCCTCTCGCGCAAGGAGATGGACGACCTGCGCAACCGCTACACCGAGGACATGGCCGCCATGGCCCGTCAGGTCCGCGAGGAGCCGCTGCCGGCCCCCGAGACCATCTGGAACCACATCTTCGCGGAGAGGAAGTAACCCATGGCCAACATGGCACAGGCCGTTCGCATGGCCCTCCACTACGCCGAGCAGCACCTCGGCGTCACCGACATCTTCGGTGAGGACGTGGGCGCCCCCCTGGGCGGCGTCTTCACCGCCACGCAGGGCCTCGAGAAGGCGTGGAACTCGCCCCTGGACGAGCGCGGCATCATCGGCATGGCCATCGGTCTGGCCATGGCCGGCTCCCGGCCCGTCGCGGAGATCCAGTTCGCCGACTACATCTACAACACCATCGATCTGCTGAAGATCGCCGGCAACACCTGCTGGGCCACCAACGGGGACTGGAACCTGCCCATGGTGGTGAAGACCCCGGTGGGCAGCGGCATCCGCGGCTCCATCTACCACTCGCATTCCTTCGACGCGACGGCCACCCACATCCCGGGCTGGAAGATCGTCATCCCCTCCAATCCGCTGGATGCGTACGGCCTGATGATCTCCGCCTGCCAGGAGATCAACCCCGTCATGTACCTGGAGCCCAAGGCGCTGCTGCGCATCAAGGGCGAGGAGCGGATTCCGGGCGAGCCGGAGGACGAGAAGCTGCTGTCGAAGATGATCGACGCGCCGCTGGGCGACCGCTCGCAGTGGAAGCCGCAGTGGCCGCAGCTCGAGGCGTACGCGGTGCCCATCGGCAAGGGCAAGGTGGTGCGCTCGGGCTCGCAGGTGACGGTGGTGAGCTACGGCCGCACGCTGCCGCTGTGCAAGAAGGCCGCGGACGACCTGGCCAGCGAGGGCGTGGACGCCGAGGTCATCGACATGCGCACCCTGTGGCCCTACGACTGGGAGCTCATCAAGGGCTCCATCGAGAAGACGGGCCGCGTGCTCTTCGTCAACGAGGACACCGAGGTCACCAACTTCGGTGAGCACCTGATGCGCCGCGCGGTGGAGGAGCTCTTCTACAAGCTGGTAGCGGCGCCCCGGCTGCTGGCCGGCAAGTTCGTGCCGGGCATCGGCCTGGCCGACACGCTGGAGATGGCCTCGGTGCCCCAGCAGGGTGACATCACCTCGGCCATCCGCTCCCTGGCGTCCGAGCAGCCGTAGTTCTCACTCCGCGAGAAGTCGTCAAGCACGGGGCGGCCCGGATTCGTGTCCGGAGCCGCCCTGTCCCTTTTCGATGTGGGCGCCCCCCTGTAGACTGGAGCAGCCGTGCAATCGACGCCATCGAGAACTCCCGCCCCGGACGCCCCCCCTTCCGCATTCGCCGCGCTCGCCGCGGTGATGCCGAGAGCCTCGCCACGCTCCTGCGCGAGCTGGGCTACGCCCACGGCTCGGATGCCCAGACGGTCCACTGGGTGATCAGCCACCCGGAGATCGAGATCTTCGTGGCGGCGGACCCGCAGGACAGGCCCGTGGGCATGGTGTCGCTGTCGCACCGGCCGCAGCTCCGGCTGCGCGGACGCATCGCGACCGTGGACGAGCTGGTGGTGACGGAGACCTGGCGCTGCCGCGGCGTGGGCAAGGCGCTCATGGAGCATGTGCTCGACCGTTGCGGCGAGCGGGCCCTGAGCGTGAAGCGGGTGGAGGTGAGCGCCTACGCCCTGGAAGAGCTGGCCTCCTTCTTCGAGGCCCGCGGCTTCGTCCGGGTGGACAACATGGTGATGCGCTACGAGAAGCTGGAGGGTCAGCACCGCTAGTCGCGCGCCACCCCGGGGCCACGAAAGCCCCGGGGTCACAGCCCCGGCACTCAGCGCTTGAAGCTGGTCACCACGCGCTGCAGGCGGGACTGGTCCGCATCGCTGACGTCGACGAACCGCACGCCGATCGCCTCGGCATCGTCCCGCACCCAGGAGATGATGCCCTCGAGCTCGAAGTCCTCTCCGCTCACGCTCAGCTGCAGGCGCACGCGCGCGCCCACGTCGTAGGAGCGGCGCGTGCGCAGGCACAGCCCCCCCGCCGACAGATTGAGCGAGTAGGCGCGCAGCGCTCGCGCCGCGTCCCGGGCATCCAGGAAGCGAACATCGAACGTGGCGGACACCCGCTCATGGGCCCTCCTGTTGGCGAACACCATATCCGGCGACTCCGCGGCTTCGGCCGTCTTCATGGTCATGCGCACTCGATTCCTCGGGCTCTCTGCTGGGTGGGAAGCACGAAGATGACGCGGCAGGTCGAGGACCTCGCGACAGCTTGATTGTCCCGGCAAGTGTCCGCTGTCCTCCATGTCTTGTTCAAGGGGGGCCCGTTTCTACACGGACGTCTTATTAGTCACGTTCGTCACTCCAGCCGGGGATTGGAATGCGGGCGAACGTCCTTCTTTTGACCAGTATCCTCATTATCAGCGGCTTGCTGGGCGCCTGCCGGAATGGCAACGGCCAGGGCCGCGGCGACTCGGGGAACGGCCCCGGGGCCGATGGCGGGCGGGACACGACGAATGGGAGCACGCCGGGCCGGGACGGGGGCCAGGACGATGCGGGGGAGACGGCCTCGGGCTGCGACGTGGCGCGTCAGCGGGGCTGTGACGCCGGTGCGCTCTGCCTGCGCGGTGTGCAGGAGGACGGTGGGCAGGGCAACCTCTGCTTCCCGGGCGAGTGCGATCCGGTAGCGCAGGACTGTCCGACGGGGAAGAAGTGCACCTACGTGCGCCAGGGGGGCGCGACGAGCCGCCGCTGCGTCCCGGACGGGACGGTGACGGAGGGCGGGGCCTGCCAGAGCACCGCGACACCGGAGGGCGACTTCCACGATACGTGCAAGGCGGGGCTGTACTGCGTGGATCAGCCGGCACCGGACGGGGGCACGACCTTCGTGTGCGAGAAGTTCTGCCACGCGAGCACGCAATGCACGGCGCCGGGCGACTGCATCGAGGTGCTGCGCTTCACGGGCTCGGACGAGCTGCCAAGGGTGTGCGCGGAGCCGGGGCCCAGGTGCGATCCGCTGGCACAGGGCTGCGCGAGCTCGCTGGGGTGCTACCCCTCGCCGACGAGCGGGCCGGTGTGCGTCACGGCGGGAGCGGTGGAGGATGGCTCCCCCTGCACGTACTCGAACGACTGCCGGCCGGGGAGCGCGTGCGTGAACGACGGAGCCGGACTGACGTGCCACCGGCTGTGCCGCAGCCCCTCGGGCGAACCGGGCTGCGCGTCCGGACGCTGCGAGCCACTGCGGGACTTCGCGGGAGTGGGGGCCTGCGTGCAGTAAAGCCTCTCCCCCTTCCATGAGTCGGGGGGGCGCGACCCGGGGCCGGAAGCCACTGAAGACAAGGGCTCCGGCCCTGGTTGTTTCGGCTCACCCGGTGTTGCGCATGCCCGCGGCGATTCCGGCCAGAGATAGCAGGAGCGGCCGATCGCAATTGTCGCACCCCGCCCTCTTCCTGCGGAGCAGCTCCACCTGGAGGAAGGAGATGGGGTCCACGTAGGGGTTGCGCAGGGCGATGCTCTGCCGGAGCTGCTGGTTTCCCTCCAGGAGGCGCGACTCGCCCGTCACGCGCTTCACCCAGCGGCGGGTGCGCGAGTACTCGGCGCGGATGCGCTCCCACAACGGGCGCGTGGAGTCGGGCGCCAGCGCCGCATAGCGCGAGGCGATCGCCATGTCCGCCTTCGCCAGCACCATGGCCACGTTGTCGATGACGGTGTGGAAGAAGGGCCACTGGCGATACATGCGCTTGAGCAGCTCGAGGCCCTCGGGCCGGGAGCCGAACTCCTCCAGCGCGGTGCCCACGCCATACCAGCCCGGGACGATGGCGCGGTTCTGCGTCCAGGCGAAGACCCAGGGAATGGCGCGCAGGGACTCCAGTCCTCCAGCGGCGCGCTTGCTGGGCCGCGAGCCGATGGGCAACGCGGCGATCTGCTCGATGGGCGTGGCGGCCTGGAAGAACGGGACGAACTCAGGGTCCTCCCACACGAGCGAGCGGTAGGCGCGGCGACCCATCTCCGCCAGCTCATCGAAGGCGGCACGGAACGGGGCCTCCGCATCGCTCGACACGCGCGGCTGCGCATCGAGCGAGTGCAGCAGCACCCCGCCGAGCACCAGCTCCAACGTGCGCCGGGCCAGCTCGGGCCGGGCGTACTTGTGGTCCAGCGCCTCGCCCTGCTCGGTGGCCTTGTACGTGCCGCCGACACTGCCGGGCGGGAGCGCGAGAATGGCCTCGTGCGCGGGACCGCCGCCTCGGGCCACCGTCTCGCCGCGACCATGGAAGAGGCGCAGTTGCACACCGGCCTCGTGGGCCACCTGGGTGAGAGCGGACTGGGCGCGGTAGAGCGCGGCGCTCGCGGCGAGCAGCCCCACCTCCTTGCCCGAGTCGCTGTAGCCCACCATCACCTCCTGGACGCCCCGGGCCTGGAGGTGCCGGCGGTATTCGGGGTGGGCGAACAGCTCGCGCAGGATGCGGGGGCCGTCGTCGAGCGCGCCGAGCTGCTCGAACAGGGGCACCACGTCCACGGTGGCGCACCCGCGCGCCTCGTCCCACAGGCCGGAGCGGCGCGCGCAGGTGAAGGCCGCGAGCACGTCCTCGGCGCTGGAGGCCATGGAGAGGATGAGCGTGCGGCAGCTCCCCTCGCCGGACTCGGCCTGGGCCTCTCGCATCCGCTGCAGCACGGCCAGCAGCCGCGCTCCACCTTCCGTCGGCGCGGGCCCACCCTCCAACGAAGTGGCGGCGCTGCGCGCGTCGTCGGCGGGCGCGCGCACCTCCAGCTCCGCCAGGTGGAAGCCCATGGCATGGACCCGGGACATGAGGCGGCGCACCTTCCGCAGCCCGGCCTGCCGCGCCTTGGCCTCGATGAGCGAGCGCTCGAGGATGCCCAGGTCCGCCAGGAAGTCCGCGGGCGAGCGGTACGCGGTGGGAGAGAGGGGCTCGGTGCGACCGGCGCGACGGCCCTCGACGTACACCAGGGCGGCCTGGAGCCGGGCCTCGATGAAGCGCAGCTTGCGGCGCCAGGGCTCGCCCACGGTGCGCGGGCCATACCGGGCCATCACCTCCGGCAGCTCCGCGGCGTCCTTCTCGAGCGAGGCCTTCAGCTCCTTCGAGATGAACGCATGGGTCCCGGACTGGGTGAGCACCCAGCCCAATCTGGACACCTCGGTCATCAACGCGCGAAGGCCGCGGGCCCGGTGGGCGCGCAGCGTGTCCGCCAGCACGTCCGGCGTCACCAGCGGATTGCCATCCATGTCCCCGCCCACCCACGAGTGCAGGCGCACGGGCGTGGCGAGCACTCCCAGCGGCTCGCCGAAGGCCCGCTCGAAGGACCAGTCGAGCGTCTCCGGCATGAGCGCGAGCTGCTCGGCGAGCACCTCCTCCACGTACCAGAGGATGTTCTTCACCTCGTCGCCCACGGTGGGCCGCTCGCGGCGCAGCTCGTCCGTCTGCCAGAGGGCGGTGATCTCCTCGAGCATGGACACGCGGGTATCGGCCTTCTCGCGCGGGGTGAGGGAACAGCGATCGCGCTCCTCGAGCAGTCGGGCGAGGCGGTAGGTCTTCTCCAGCACCGTGCGGCGCGCGGCCTGGGTCGGGTGCGCGGTGAGGGTGAGCGTCACCCGCATGGACATGAGCAGCTCCCGCACCCGGGAGGCGGGAATGCCGGCCTGCCGCAGCGACTGCATCACCGCTTCCAGAGAGCCACGCTGGGAACCCTGGCGGCTGATGGCGTGCTCGCGGGTGCGGCGGATGCGGTGGTGCTGCTCGGCGAGGTTGACGAGGCGGAAGTACGTGGAGAAGGCGCGCAGCACGGGCTCGGCCTGGCCCAGGGGCATCTCCCGGAGCAGCGCGGCCAGCTCCGAGGCGGCCGCCCGGCGCCCGGACTTCGGTCCACGCCTGCGCTCCTTGGAGAGGCGCCGGACGCGCTCCTCCAGATCGAAGAGGGCCTGCCCCTCCTGCTCGATGAGGACGTCCCCGAGCATCCGGCCCAGGAGCCGGACATCCCTGCGCAGATGCGGATCGACGTAACGAGTGGGACGCATGTCACGTCCCGATGCGGCGCAGGGTGAGCAGCGGACCGTCGTCCACCTTGCGGCCGGTGAGGTCGATGGCGCAGTCGAGCATCCAGTCGCCATGGCCCTCGGGGTCGAGAATCCGCTGCTGGGCCTCCCACTGCCGAGGGCCCGTCTCCTTGAGGAAGGTGTTGGCCGGCCGACGCGCCTGCGGGGTGAGCACCACGCTCGCGTGCTCCTCGAAGTAGGGCGTCATCGCCTCCTCCAGCTTCGCCACCGTCCACTCCTCCCCTCCCGCGTCCAGCCGCAGCAGCGCCAGCGCATCCGGCGTAGCGCCTGTACGCGAGCGCCCGCAGCAGCCGGTGCAGCTCGTTGCGCACGTGCGCCGTGAAGGCCCGCGGATCGTCCGTGAGGTCCTGCGGCCGCCGGTCCGGCGCCTCGGCCCGGCGGACGACCACCTCGCCCGGGTTCTTCATCCGCTCCCACTCCTCCAGCAGGCTCTGGTCGACGTAGCGGATCATCGCGCGCATCCATTCGATGATCTCGTTGACCTCCTGGTTGCGGTAGCGCTCGGGCACCGTCTGGGTGAGCGCCTTGTAGACGTCTCCGAGGTAGCGCAGCAGCACGCCCTCGCTGCGCTGCAGGCCGTACTCGCGCACGTAGTCGTGGAAGGACAGGTACCGCTCGAACATGTCGCGGACGATGGACTTGGGCCGGATGTTCTCCGCGCCCACCCAGGGGTGCTTCTCCGCGAAGGCGTTGAAGGTGGTGTAGATGAAGTCCCGGTTGGGCTTGGGCCACTCGAGCTTGTCCAGCTCCTCCATCCGCTCGTCGTACTCCATGCCCTGGGCCTTCAGCTCGTCGATCTTCTCGCCCTTGAGCTCGTGCAGCTGGGCGTAGAGCACCACCTCGGGGTTCTCGCAGGATGGACTCCACCAGCGTCACCACGTCCAGCGCGTACGTCTCCGCCTCGTGGTCCAGCTTGTTGAGCGTGTCCAGCAGGTAGAGCGACAGCGTCTGGTTGAGCGAGAAGTCGCGCTGCAGCCCCGGCGCCACCGACACCGTCGCGCCCGAGCCCCCCTCGCCCTTGTGCACGAGCACCAGGCCCGCGTTGCGCAGGGTGCGGAAGCACGCCGCCGCCTCCTTCAGGTTGCGGCGCTTGATGTAGTCCGAGCCGTGCGAGCGGAAGATGAGCCGCACCAGGCGCTGGTAGCCCTCGGCCCCGCCCACCATCTCGCTCTGCAGCAGGTTGAGCAGCAAGCCGTGCGTCACCTCGAAGCGGGACTCCAGCGGCTCGGGGAGCCCGGTCTGCAGGCGCTCGAAGGTGTTCTTGTCGTAGCTGACGAAGCCCTTCTGCGGAGGCGGCTTGCGGGGCATCGCTTCCCGCCCTTCGCCTCCTTCTGGGCGATCTTCACGTTCTCGATGACGTGCTCGGGGGCCTGCGCCACCACGCTGCCCTGCGTGTCGAAGCCCTTGCGGCCCGCGCGGCCGGCGATCTGCTGGAAGTCGCGCACGCTCAGCGTGGCCAGCTTCTCGCCGTCGAACTTGAAGAGCTGCGTGAAGAGCACCGTGCGGATGGGGATGTTCACCCCCACGCCCAGCGTGTCCGTGCCGCTGATGACCTTGAGCAGGCCCTGTCTGCGCCAGCCGCTCCACCAGCAGCCGGTACTTGGGCAGCAGACCCGCGTGGTGCATGCCGATGCCGTGGCGCAGGAAGCGCTGGAAGTCCTTGCCGTAGGGCGTGTCGAAGCGGAGCCTCCATCAGCGCCTGCCGGATGGCCTCCTTCTCCTCCTTGGTGGAGAAGTCCACGCTCATCAGGTTCTGCGCCTGCTCGGCCGCGGCGCGCTGCGTGAAGTTCACCAGGTAGATGGGCGCCTTCCCCAGGCGCGATCAGGTCCTGCGATGGTCTCGTGCAGCGGCGTCTCGCGGTACTCGAAGTCCAGCGGCACCGGGCGCTGCGCGCTGCGCACGCTGGCCACCTCGCGGCCGGTGAGCTCCTGCAGCCGCTCCTCGATGAGGTGCGTGTCCCCCAGCGTCGCCGACATCAGCAGGAACGTGGTGCCCGGCAGGGTGATGCAGCGGAATCTGCCAGGCGATGCCGCGCTCGCGGTCCGCGTAGTAGTGGAACTCGTCCATCACCACGTAGTCCGCGCGCGGCGTGGCGTCGCGCAGGGCCAGGTTGGCGAGGATCTCCGCCGTGCAGCAGAGGATGGGCGCCTCGCGGTTGATGGTCGCGTCGCCGGTCATCAGGCCCACGTTCTCCGGGCCGAAGGCCTCGCACAGCGCGAAGAACTTCTCGTTGACCAGCGCCTTGATGGGGCAGGTGTAGAAGGACGCCTTGCCCTCGGCCATGGCCTTGAAGTGCAGCGCCGTGGCCACCAGCGACTTGCCCGAGCCGGTGGGCGTCTTGAGGACCAGGTGCTTGCCCGCGAGCAGCTCGAGGATGGCCTCCTCCTGCGCCGGGTAGAGCGACAGCCCGTGGACTCCACCCAGCCGACGAAGCGGCTGAGGATCTCATCGGAGTCCAGGGGGCCCTGCGAGCGGTCGGGCAGAAGCGCCGCCAGGGGCGCGCGGGTATCGGTCATTTCCATCACGGTGAGGACTCTAGGCGGTAGGCCGGGTGGCCATCCGGGAAAAGTTCACGGCGGCGTCCAGAACCATCAGAGGGCAACGAAGGGTCACCGCCTCCCATTCCGGTTCGCTCAATCGTCGTCCTGACTTCCGGTGGCTCACTTCGGCGCGCGCTTCTGGAAACGCGCCTTCATCTCGGCCACGACGGCCTCATGTGAGTGAACCCGTCCGGCCTCCGCATCCGCGAGCCCCTCCTCGACGGCCGCCAGGAAACGAGCGCGTTCCATCAGGCTATCGAACGACCGGGGAGAGAGAAGGACACCCGCTGGCTTGCCATTCTGGGTGATGACGAGTGGCTGTCCGGACTCCCCGATGCGCCGAAGCCACTCGGACGCCTGGGCCTTGAAGTCGCTGACTGGAACAATGTCTTCGGACACTCGCAGGGAGCGCATCGGTACACCTCCGTGAACAGACCTTGAATCGGTCTGAATTCAGTCCTTCTATCAGACCATAAGGAGTCTGCCTCTGGGGTGCATGTCCCACATTTCAGCAGTTTCCGCGTTCCCCGCGTGAGCCCGAACCGCACCCGGAGTTGCTCATCCCCACTGTAATCCCTGATTTTTGTTCACCAGTTGTGCACAAGTGCATGGGCCCTGGACGAGCATGTAGCGCGGAGGGCTGCCGACCGGGTATACCAACAACCCTATGGCCGGCGAAAAGCTCGTCTATGCAGGGACCGTCGAGGCGCTCTTCCTCAAGGCACTCGAGAACCGACTCACGCCCTCGTGCCGCATGCGCCTGCGTGAGGCCGGACTCGACCTCGACCAGAAGCTGTCTCCCACCTACACGCGTGAGCAGTGGAGGCAGTTCCTCCGCGTCGCGGCGGATCACGTCTACGCGGGGATGCCCGCCGAGGCCGCGTATTACTCGCTCGGCGAGCGCTTCATCGATGGCTACTTCTCCACCCTCTTCGGTCGCGCGCTGCTCGGGATGGTCCGGCTGGCGGGTCCCCGGAGGGCCCTGGCGCAGGCCCGGCTCGGCTTCCGCAGCAGCACCAATTGCTGCGAGGTGCGCATCGTGGAGCGGGGGCCCACCTTCATGGAGGTGTGGCTGAACGACATCATGGCGGAGCAGCCGACCTTCGCGGCCGGGGTACTGGCCCGCGTGGTGGAGCTGACGGGCGGTCAGCGGGTCGCCGTCGTCCCCGAGGGCTTCGACGGCCAGTCCGCCACCTTCCACGTCCGCTGGTCCGAGCAGACCGAGGCCGTGGCCGACGCCCGGGCTCACCGCGCGGACCACTGCGGGTGGGCAAGCACCCGCGTCTCGACCTCCGGCGTAAGCGACCCACCGTGGGGAGCGCGGGACGAGGAGCGGCGCCACCGCTCCAGCCAGCGCTCGCCCAGGGGTGAGGCCAGGGACTCGCGGCGAGTGGCCGCCACCGTGGTCTCCCCCTTCGTCCCCGTGGACAACCCCGCGCCCACGTAGAAGCCCGCGAGCAGCAGCGTGACTCGCGTGGGGGTGGCCGCGCTGTACGTCAGCAGCAGCGCCCCCTCCTCGTCCTCCCGGCAGCACTCCCTCACCCGCGACAGCACCGCCGTCGTCCACATCTCCGGGTTGGACGCCGGGGAGAACGGGTCGAAGAACACCAGGTCCGCCTTCGGCAGCTCCGCCCGGAGCAGCCCCTGCGCATCCCCCAGGTGCAGCCTCCAGCGCACGCCCTCCCCTTCCCACACGCCGTCGCGCATGAGGGCCTCGGCCGCCTCGCGGAAGGGTTGCAGGAAGGGGAAGCCCGCCGCGTCCGCCAGCGCGAGCCGCAACGGCGCCAGGTCCACCTCGAAGCTCACCAGCTCCAGTGCCCGCCGGCGCTCGGCGCCCAGCTCGCGCGCGCAGGTGAGCGCCGCCACCGCGTTGGTGGCCGCGCCCAGGCCCACGTCGTGGATGACCAGGGGGGCTCCCGGGGTGCGCAGGCGCTCGGCCAGACGCGGCTGCTCCACGTAGAGACGCAGCGCCTCCTGCCACGGGCCCACCGACGGGGTGCATCACCTCGCCATGTCCGAGGTGCCGCACCGCCCGCGAGCCGTTGCGCAACGTCACCAGCTCGAAGTCGCCATCACGAGGATTCTGGGAGTCCACGCGCTCAGCCCACTTCCTTGAGGGTGACGGAGCCGGGGCTCGCCTCGAGCTTCGCCTCCTTGAGGTCCTTGGGCGTGGCGACGAGCTGCTTCAGCTCGCGGTAGGCCTGCTCGTAGGTCCCCTTGATGATGGCATCGCGCATCTTCCAGGTGAGCTGCTGGTAGTGGTGCACGTTGTGCACGGACAGCATGCGCGAGCCGATGTGGTGCTTGCCGCTCATGAGGTGCTGCAGGTAGCCGCGGCTGAAGTGCTTGCACACGTGGCAGTCGCACGTCGGGTCCAACGGCTCGTCCGACAGCCGGAACACCTGGCGGGTGATCCGCACGAGGCCCTGGAAGGTGTAGGCGTAGCCCTGCTGCGCCATCTTCGTGGGGATGATGCAGTCGAACATGTCCACGCCGCGCAGCACGGCCTCCAGCAGGTCCGTGGGAGTGCCCACGCCCATGAGGTAGCGAGGCTTGTCCTGGGGGAGCGACGCGGCGGCGCGCGCCGTCATGGCCTTGCGCTCCTCGTTCGTCTCGCCCACCGCGAGGCCGCCGATGGCGAAGCCGTCGAAGGGGTGCTGGGTGAGGAAGGCGGCGCTCTCGTCACGCAGGTTCGGGTGGACGCCGCCCTGGACGATGGCGAAGAGGGCCTGACCGGTGTCCACCTGGTTCTTGGCCGCGAGGCTGCGCAGGGCCCAGCGGTGGGTGCGCTCCATGGCCTCGCGCGTGCCGGCCTCGTCCGTGCGCGAGTCGATGCACACGTCCAGCACCATCATGATCTCCGAGTTGATCGCCTGCTGCATGGCGATGCTGGACTCGGGGCTGAGGAGCTGCCGGCTGTTGTCGTGGAAGCTGCGGAAGTGCGCGCCCTTCTCGGTGATGAGCCGGTCCTCGGGGAGGGAGAAGATCTGGAACCCGCCCGAGTCCGTGAGCACCGCCCCATCCCACTGCATGAAGGGGTGGATGCCGCCGAAGCGCTTGAACACCTCGATGCCCGGCTTGAGCATCAGGTGGTACGTGTTGGACAGGATGATCTTCGCCCCGGTGGCCTTCACCTCCTCCATGCCGAGGTGGCGGAAGGAGGCGTGGGTGGCCACCGGCATGAAGACGGGCGTGGGGATGGAGCCACGGCGGGTGTGCAGCACGCCGGCACGGGCCCCGGAGGGGTCGGTGGTGACGAGCTCGAAGCGGACGGCCATTGACGCCGCCTTATACCCGCGACGGGCACGGGACATGCCCGCTATCCGCATGGCCGCCCCCCTGCCCGGCATCCCACCGTGTAGGACCCCCTCCCGTTGGGGGCTGGAGAGCCTCTTATTCATCAGGAAAGTCGGGTCAGAGGTGGGTGCCGCAACGCTTGCAGTACACCGCGTCCAGGTCATGACCCTCGGCACCACAGCCGGGGCAGGCCTCGGGGTTGAGGCCCTGCCGGGAGGCCGCCACGAGCTCCACCGACACGATGCCCGTGGGGACCGCGATGACGCCGTAGCCCATGATCATCAGCACCGACGCGATGAACTGCCCGGGGACCGTCTTGGGGGTGATGTCGCCAAAGCCCACCGTCGTCATGGTGACGATGGCCCAGTACATCCCACGCGGGATGCTGTCGAAGCCACTCTCCTCGCCCTCCACCATGTACATCACCGCGCCCGCGATGACGACCGTGCTCAGCACCGCGCCCAGGAAGACGGTGATCTTCGGCCGGCTCGCGCGCAGGGCGGTGAGGAGGATCTCGGCCTGCCCGAGGAAGCTCACCAGCTTGAGCACGCGGAAGACGCGCAACAGGCGCAGCACCCGGACCACCAGCAGCGACTGCGTCCCGGGCAGCAGCAGGCTCACGAAGGAGGGCAGGATGGCCAGCAGATCCACCAGGCCGAAGAAGCTCCGCGCGTAGAGCAGGGGGCGCCCGACGGCGATGAGCCGCAGCACGTACTCCAGGGTGAAGAGGGCGGTGAAGACCCACTCCGTGATGCGGATGAACGCCCCGTACCTCGCGCGGATGGGGCCCACGCTCTCCAACATCACCGCGAGGACGCTGAGCAGGATGGCCCACAGCAGCGCCACGTCGAACGCCTTCCCCGCCGGGGTCTTCGACTCGAAGATGACCTCGTGGAGCCTGGCGCGGACCCCCGAGGGGGGACTCTGCTCGGAGTGGAGCGGCACGCACCCAGTGTAGACGAACGCGGATCCCCGCCGAGGCCGCCTGAGCGCGGTGAGCGATGAGTGGGACACGCATCCTGACCAGAACGGGCCATTCTGGAGGCCGGGAAATCTCCGGTGGACGTACCAAGTAAAGAGAGGGGAAAACGTGCGTTGCACCATCTACAGCCCGGTCGTTGCTCATCAGGCCGTCGAGGTCCGTGCGGAATGTCCTTCCCGGGTGGTTGCTGCACTGGGAGGGCGAACCTGAGCGGTGGAGTTCCGCGAGCTTCACGAGCGCCCAGGGAACGCTCACGTTCAATTCCCTGGAGTTCACCGGACCGATGGATCCGTTCGGCAAGATCATCCTCGGTAGCTACAGCTACTTCGGGCGGCGCCAGGATCTTCCCGAATCCGTCAGGAAGGAGTTGCTTGGACTTCGTGGCACAGACCAAGTGGTTGGTCGGCGTCGTGGGAACCTCCGACGTTCTCTCCGAGGATGTCTTCCTGAAAGCCGCGCTGGAACTGGCGCGCCGCTTGAACGGAAGGATCTTCAACGGCACGGACCTCATCTCCCCCGAACCCCTGGCACTGGCCTAGGCTCGCGCAACGCCCCCTCTGTCGCTGGCTCGCCCATCGGCCGCGCAAGCCTCTCCCAGCCCTCCAGGCGGGCATCCAGGGCCCCGGTCGATGGTCGGTGTCCTACATCGATACCTGTCCGGGAGCCGAGTTCCGCCCCTTCGGCGGCATGAATTCGTGCCTTCAGGGGTTACAAGGGGTCCGCACCGCCGGTCCCTGCGAATTCAACGTGTCGCGCGCCTTCCGGCCGCCTACCCCTTCCGCTAGAAAGCGCCCCCCATGTTCACCATCGTCAACGTCTCCAAGGCCTACGGGCCCAAGAAGCTCTTCGAGGAGGTCAACGTCGCCTTCTCGCCCGGCCGCCGCTACGGCCTCACCGGCCCCAACGGGGCGGGCAAGTCCACGTTCATGAAGATCCTCGCCGGAGACGAGGAGGCGGACATGGGCACCATCTCCCGCCCCAAGAAGCTGGGCATCCTCCGCCAGGACCACTTCCGCTACGAGGACGACCGCGTCCTCGACGTCGTCCTCATGGGCAACAAGGGCCTGTGGGAGGCCATGAAGGAGAAGGACACCATCCTCGCCAAGCCCGACATCACCGACGAGGACGGCAACCGGCTGGGCGAGCTGGAGATGGTCATCGCCGAGGAGGACGGCTACAGCGCCGAGTCCGAGGCGGCCGCGCTGCTCGAGGGCCTCGGCATTCCGGCGGCCTCCCACGAGGGGCCGATGAAGCAGCTCACCGGCGGCCTCAAGCTGCGCGTGCTGCTCGCCCAGGCGCTCTTCGGCAAGCCCCAGGGCCTGCTGCTCGACGAGCCCACCAACAACCTGGACATCGACTCCATCCGCTGGCTGGAGACGTTCCTCATGGCGTTCGAGGGCGTGCTCATCACCATCAGCCACGACCGGCACTTCCTCAACTCCATCTGCACGCACATCGCGGACATCGATTACGAGACCATCATCCAGTACAACGGTGGCTACGACGACATGGTGAGGCAGAAGTCCCAGCTGCGCAGCCGGGTCGAGTCCGAGGTCTCCGAGAAGAAGAAGAAGATCGCCCAGCTCCAGGACTTCGTCGCCCGCTTCCACGCCGGCACGCGCGCCTCCCAGGTGCAGAGCCGCATCAAGCAGATCGACAAGCTGAAGACCGATGACCTCAAGCGCTCGAACATCGCGCGCCCCTTCATCCGCTTCGACCAGAAGCAGGCCAGCGGCAAGCAGACGCTGCAGTTCGAGGGCCTCGCCAAGAGCTACGACGGCCAGAAGGTCGTCCAGCCCTTCACCGGACTGGTGTGCAAGGGCGAGAAGATCTGCGTCATCGGCCGCAACGGCGTGGGCAAGTCCACGCTGGTGAAGATGCTCGCCGGGCAGCTCGAGCCGGACGCGGGGAAGATCACCCTGGGCCACCAGGCCTCCCTGGGCTACCTGCCGCAGGACCACCACGGCACCATCCGCAAGGGCACCACCGCCTTCGAGTGGCTGCGCGACATCAACACCAAGCTCACCAACGAGGAGATCTCCGGCGTGATGGGCCGGATGCTCTTCTCGGGCGAGGAGCGGATGAAGCCCACCGACACCCTGTCCGGTGGTGAGACGGTGCGCCTGCTGCTCTGCAAGCTGATGCTCAACATGGACAACGTGCTGGTGCTCGACGAGCCCACCAACCACCTGGACCTGGAGTCCATCAGCGCGCTGGCCGAGGGCCTGCAGAAGTACGAGGGCACCGTCATCGTCGTGACGCACGACCAGGAGCTCATCTCCGAGGTGGCCACCCGCATCTGGAGCCTGGATGAGGGCAAGCCCATCAGCGACTTCAACGGCAACTTCGCCGAGTTCCTCGAGAAGAACCCCTACCACGCCGCCCAGCGCCGTTAGGCGGCAGGTGGAGTCGTGCCGCTAGCGGTTGGAGCGGCGCAACAGCAACAGCCCCAGCCCGAAGCCCGAGGCCCAGGTGGCCGCCGCCCCCAGCGGCGTCATCCGGGCCGGCTCGGGCCGGGGCGGAAGCTGGGGACGCAGGCGCTCTTCCAGTTCCTTCTGCTCCTGCTGCCGCTTCTGGCCCTTGGTCATCGCGGGGCCCCCCTGGCCCGGCCGCTTCTGCCCCGGTGACTTGCCCTCGGGCGAGCGGTGCTCGAGCACGGCGTTGACTTCCGCGCCCAGCAGGACGACCTGCGAGGAGATCCACATCCACAGCAGCATCACGATGACGCCGCCGAGCGCGCCATAGTTCGCGTCGTACTTGCCGAAGTTGCGCACGTACATCGAGAAGCCCCAGGACGCGACCAACCAGATGATGACGCCCACCACCGAGCCGGGCGTGATGAACCTGAACGTCTGCTTCACGTCGGGCAGCAGGTAGTAGATGAACGCCCACACCAGCATCATCAGCAGGCCGGCGACCGGCAGGCGCAACCACATCACCACGGTGCCGAGTGGCTCACCCAGCCACTTCGCGACGGCGGGCATGCCCACCATGGCCAGCGAGGCGAGGATGGAGAGCACCGCGCCGCCCAGCGTCACCAGGAGGGCGATGCCGCGCACCTTCCAGAAGGGCCGCGACTCCTCCACGTCATAGACGGTGTTGAGCGCATGCATCGCCGCCACCACTCCGCCCGAGGCCGCCCACACCGCGCCCACGGCGCCCACCGTCAGCAGCCCCACGCTGTCGCTCGACGCCAGGTCATGCAGGCGCTGGCCGATGATCTGCGTCACCGCCTCCGGGGCCACCCGGCCCAACTCCTGGATCAGCACCTCGGCCTGGGCGGGATCGATGATGAGGCCCGCCAGCGCCACGAGGAACAGGAGGAAGGGAAACAGCGCCAGCACGACGAAGAACGTCACCGCGCCAGCGACGTTGCTGATCTTGTCGTTCTTGTACTCGTTCTTCAGCTCGGTGAAGAACTCCTTCCAGCTCATCCCCTTGCCTGGGAGAACCATCACGCCTCCTTGCAGGTGGCAGACCAAGGATGCGCATTCCGGAGGGAGCGTGCTCGCCCGTCTACCCTCGGAGCACCCGAGGCAGCGGCGCCCCGTCGCTCACTGCACGGCGCGGCCAGCAGCGGCCCGGTCCAGGAACTCGAGCAGCGGCGCCCACACCTCGTAGGGGGCGCGCTCGCCGATGAGCACGTCCACGTGGCCATAGTCCGCCGCGAGCCCCTCGCTGGTGCCCAGCAGTCGCCACGCCTTGGGGCCGCCGAGCGCGAGGTACCCGTCCCGCACCGCGTCCACGGGAGCGATCAGGTCTCCCTCGCCCGCCATCACCAGCACCGGCACGCGCACGTGCCCGAGGCCCGCCCGGTAGTCGCGGCTCCCGTCCGGGTTGGTGAAGCGCCCGGTTCGCTGCATGCGGATGAGATCCCTCACCACGCCCCCGGAGAGCTCGCCGAAGACGCACCCCACGAAGCGCCGCCACCGCTCGCGCGGCGTGTTGCGCGCGTTGAGGGCGATGCGCTCCACCGGGTTGCCGCGCAGGTACGCCTGCACCGGGGCCGTCAGCGAGGCCAGGAAGCCCATGTCGAGCGTGTCCTCGCGAGACACCCAGCGGTCGCCCACCTTCGCGAGGACCTTCAACCACGTCCCGCTCCGGTCCATCCGCGTGGGCGCGGCCAGGGCCACCGCCGCCGCGATGCCATCTCCATCCTCGGCGAGGTAGGCATAGAGGAGCAGCGCTCCCAGGCTGTAGGCGACGACGTCCACCTCGTCCGCCCCGGTGCGCGCGCGCACGGTGTGCAGGGCCGCGCGCAGATCCTCCCGCCAGAGCGTGTCGAAGCCGTAGCCCGGCGGGCGCCCCGCGGCCGCGTCCGTGCGATCCGAGTTCCCCGTGCCGCGCAGCGCCACCGTCCACACCTCGCGCCCGTGGGCCGCCAGCCACCAGCCCAGGCTGTGCTCCGGCTCCAGCACCAGGCTCACGTCGCCCGATGCCAGCCCAGGCACGAGCAGCACCGGGCGCCCGCGTACCGGCCCCTCGGGAGCGATGCGCCGCATCGCCAGGCCCCAGCCGTCGTCCGTCTGGATGCGCAGGGACTCGGCCCGGGAGTCACTCCGGACGCCAGAGGTCGAGACACAGCCCGTGGCGAGCAGGGCGGACAGCAGCAACACGGGCACGAATGGAAGCGAGCAGAACATCGCCCCTCCCTCCCCTTGCACGGCGGCCAGACTAGCCCGCGAACACGGGCAGCACCGGCGCGTCCTTCAGGTGCGGCGCCGCGGCGTCCTTGGGAGACAGCAGAGGAGTGGACACCGGCCAGGGGATGGCCAGCTCCGGGTCATTCCAGGCGATGCTCCGCTCGGAGGTGGGCGCGTAGAAGTCCGTGCACTTGTAGAGGAAGTCCGCGCGCTCGGAGAGGACGCAGAAGCCGTGGGCGAAGCCCGGCGGCACCCAGAACTGGCGCCGGTTGTCCGCGGACAGCTCCACGCCCACCCACCGGCCGAAGGTCGGCGAGCCCCGGCGCACGTCCACCGCCACGTCATAGACGGCGCCCGCCAGCACCTGCACCAGCTTCCCCTGCGCGTTCGGCTCCTGGAAGTGCAGCCCCCGCAGGGTGCCCCTCCCCGAGCGCGAGAAGTTGTCCTGCACGAAGGGACCCGGGATGCCCGCCTCCGCATAGCGCCGCGCGTGGAACAGCTCCATGAAGAAGCCACGCTCGTCACCAAAGCGCGCGGGCTCGAGGAGGAGGACGCCCGGCAGTTCCGTCTCGAGAACCTTCACCCTCGTGCTCCCTTGTTCTCCAGGAGCCGCAGCAGGTACTGCCCGTACTCGTTCTTGCGCATGGGCTCGGCGAGCCTCGCCACCTGCTCCGCGTCGATGTAGCCCATCCGCCAGGCGATCTCCTCGGGACAGGCCACCTTGAGCCCCTGCCGCTCCTCGATGATCTGGATGAAGCTGGAGGCCTGCATCAGCGACTCGTGGGTGCCCGTGTCCAGCCACGCGTAGCCGCGGCCCATGAGCTCCACGTCTAGCTGCCCGCGTCGCAGGTACTCCGCGTTGACGTCGGTAATCTCCAGCTCGCCGCGCTTGGAGGGCTTCAGCTCCGCTGCGATGTCCAGCACCTGGTTGTCGTAGAAGTACAGGCCCGTCACCGCGTAGTTGGACCGGGGCTGGGCCGGCTTCTCCTCGATGCTCATGGCCCGGTTCCGAGCGTCCAGCTCGACCACGCCGTAGCGCTCCGGATCCCTCACGTAGTAGCCGAAGACGGTGGCGCCCGACTCGCGCGCCGCGGCCCGCTGCATCAGGTCGCTCAGCCCGTGGCCGTAGAAGATGTTGTCGCCGAGGATGAGCGACACCCGATCCTTCCCCACGAACTCGCGGCCGATGACGAAGGCCTGCGCGAGCCCCTCCGGGCGCGGCTGCACGGCGTACTGGAAGCGCATGCCCCACTGCTCGCCATTGCCCAGCAGCTCCTCGAAGCGAGGCAGATCCGTGGGCGTGGAGATGAGGAGGATGTCCCGGATGCCCGCCAGCATCAGCGTGGTGAGCGGGTAATACACCATCGGCTTGTCGTAGACGGGCAGCAGCTGCTTGCTGACGACGCGCGTCAGCGGATACAGCCGCGTACCCGAACCACCTGCCAGCACGATTCCCTTCATGACGTCCGTGCCCTCCAGGCTGCATGGAACCGGGCCAACGATTCGTGGAGCCCGAGTGGACGGGCAAGCAGGTTCGCCCGCGCCTTGTCCACCTTCAAACCGCTGCGTAAGGGCCGTGGACTGGCCAGCTTCAGCTCGGCCATCTTCACCGAGGTGATGAGCTTGGGGTCGAACCCGAACAGCTCGCACAGCGCGCGGCCGAAGGTGACGCGGTCCACGACCTCCGCGCCACAGGTGTTCCACACCCCGCCCAGCTTGCGCTCGCCCAGCTCCACCAGCATCTCCGCCACGTTGTCCGCGAAGCTCGGAGAGATGAGCTGGTCCTCGAAGAGCTTCACCGGCTGTCCCTGGGACAGCGTGCTCACCAGCCACGCGCCGAAGTTGAGCCGGCCCGCCGCCGGCCAGCCATACACCACCGCGGTGCGCGCGATAGCGGCCCCGGGAGCGAACACGCGCACGGCCTGCTCTCCCATGTGCTTGGTGAGCGCGTAGACGCCCCGCGGGTTGGGCAGCGACTGCTCGTCATAGGGGCCCGCCTCCCCGTCGAACACGTAATCCGTGGACACGTGCACCAGGTGCGCCCCCACTGCCTTCGCCCCGCGAGCCACCGCCGCCGCGCCCGTGACGTTGGCCGCATAGGCCAGCTCCGGCTCGCGCTCGCACAGATCCACCTCGGTCATCGAGGCGCAGTTGACGATGGCCTCCGGCGCCGCTTCCGTGATGGCCGTAGCCACGTCCTGCTCGCGCGTGAAGTCGCACGAGACATAGCGGTACATGCCCCCGGTGCGCCGCGGACCCCGGCCGAGCCCCACCACCTCGTGGCCCCGTTGCTCCAGCAGCGTGCACACGCGGCTGCCCACCAGTCCATTGGAACCCGTGACGAGGAATCGCATCGGGAACCCTCCCTCAACCGTTGAGCCGCGTGCGGTACTGCGTGTCGAAGTATTGGCGGTAGGCGCCGCTCATCACCCGATCCCACCAGGCCGGGTTGTCCACGTACCAGCCCACCGTCTCCTTCAGGCCCTGCTCGAAGGTGTGCGCCGGCACCCAGCCCAGCTCCGTGCGCATCCGCGTGGCGTCGATGGCGTAGCGCCGGTCGTGCCCCGGCCGATCCTTCACGAACTTGATGAGGGACTCGGGTTTTCCGAGCAGGCCGAGGATCGCCTTGACGATCTCGATGTTCTTGCGCTCGGAGTTGCCGCCGATGTTGTAGACCTGCCCGGAGCGCCCCTTCTCCAGCGCGACCAGCAGCGCCGCACAGTGGTCCTCCACGTGGAGCCAATCGCGCACGTTGCCGCCGTCGCCGTAGACGGGCAGCGGCTTGTCGTGCAGGGCGTTGACCACCATGAGGGGAATGAGCTTCTCGGGGAACTGGTAGCGGCCGTAGTTGTTGGAGCAGCGCGTCACCACCACGTCCATGCCGAAGGTGTGGTGCCAGGCCAGTGCCAGCAGATCCGCGCTCGTCTTGGACGCCGAGTAGGGGCTGGAGGGCTGCAGGGGCGAGGTCTCGGTGAAGTACCCGGTGGGCCCGAGGGAGCCGTACACCTCGTCGGTGGAGACCATCAGGAAGCGCGTCACCCCCTGCTGGCGGCTCGCCTCCAGCAATTGCTGGGTGCCCAACACGTTGGCCTGGATGAAGGCCTCGGGGCCGAGGATGGAGCGGTCCACGTGGCTCTCGGCGGCCAGGTGCATCACCGCGTCGATGCGGTGCACGGCCATCAGGTGCTCGACGAGCTCCCGGTTGGCCACGTCCCCGCGCACGAAGACGTGCCGGGGGTCTCCCTCGAGCTCCTTGAGGTTCTCCAGGTTGCCCGCGTACGTGAGCTTGTCGAGGTTGACGAGCGTCCAGTCCGGCCGCACGCGGCGCAAGTACTTGATGAGATTGGAGCCGATGAAACCGCAGCCGCCAGTGACCAGTACGTTCATGGACGACACGCTCGACGAAATGGGGAGGGGGTACGGCGTGAGTAGTGGAGGGGCCCCGCGTCGTCAATAGTGACCTTGTGCAACAACTGACGCGAGGGTAGAGGCCAGGGGAATCGTGAACATCCCAAGAAGCAAACGGCCCGCCGGGCCATCGCCAGCCCGAGCAGTGCACCAACTCGTGCCGCGCCTGGCCTGGGGCGACGCGGTGGGCAACCAGGCTCGCTACCTGCGAGCGCTCCTCCGGAGCTGGGGTTACGCCTCGGAGATCTACGCCGAGCAGTGGGACGAGGAGTGCCGCCAGCAGGTCCGCCCGGCGAGGGACTATCCCCGGGAGGCGGACACGGACAGCGCGCTGCTCATCCACCACAGCTTCGAATCACGGATGGTGCCGCTGGTGGCCCGCTCGCCCGGCCGCAAGGCACTCGTGTACCACAACATCACTCCCGCCCGGCTCTTCGAGGGCTTCGAGCGCAAGGTGGCCCAGGCGTGCACCGCGGCGCGCGAGGAGCTGCTCGCCTTGCGCCCCCTGGTGGAGTGCGCGTATGCGTACTCGGGCTTCAGCGCCGAGGAGCTGGTGGCCGCGGGCGTCCCCCACGTGTCCGTGCTGCCCTTCGCGATGGACTGGAGCGCCTTCGACGCCCCCGCGGATCCGGTGCTGCGCGCCGAGCTGGAGGACGGGTGCGCCAACGTCCTCTTCGTGGGCCGCGCCGTGCCGCACAAGCGCGTGGACGACGTGCTGCGCGCCTTCACCGCGTACCAGCGGCTGTACCAGCCCCGCAGCCGGCTCGTCGTGGCCGGCTACCTCAACCGCGAGACGCCCTACGGGGGCTTCCTCCATGGGCTGCGGGACGCACTGGGCCCCGAGCGCGTCCTCTTCCTCGGGCGGGTGAGCGCCGCGCAGCTCTCCGCGTGCTTCGCCACCGCCACCGCCTACCTCTCCATGAGCCGGCACGAGGGCTTCGGCGTCCCGCTCCTGGAGGCCATGCACCGCGGCGTCCCCGTGGTGGCCTACGGCGCCGCCGCCGTCCCCGAGACGATGGGAGGCGCGGGGCTCACCACGCTCTCGCGGGACCCCTTGGAGGTGGCCGGGCTGCTGGCCGTGGTGGAGCGCAACGCGGGCCTGCGCGGGCAGGTGCTGGAGGCGCAGCGCGCGCGGCTGGCGGCGCTCGGGCAGGACACGGTGGCCACGCGGTGGAAGCAGGCCCTGCGCCCCTTCATCGAGGGCTCGCTCGAGGCACCCCGGGCCCCCGCGGCCCCGGCTCCGGTGGATCTGGTGTGCCCCGCCCTCGGACCCCACCCCGGCTCGGACATGGCGAGGCTGGCCCGGCGCGTGGCGGAGAAGCTCGGCCATGTTCGCCTGCTGACACTTCGTCCCGGCGTGCCCTCGCCCCGCCCGGCGCCCGAAGTGGAGTGTGCTGGCGGCATCGAGACATGGCATTTCACCCCGGACGAGCCGCTCTCCCGCGAGCCCTCCGCGGAGCTGCCGGGAGCCTCCTCGCTGGAGACGGCCGTGGTGGGCTCGGAGGCGGTGCCAGTGCTGCTGGGCGTGGAGACGGCGAGCGCCCGCGAGCTACTCGCCCGCCTCCCCTCTCGCGCCTGGGGCGTGGCGGACTCCACCCTGCCCGACTCCTCCCGAGCGGAGGCCCGGCGCACGCTCGGCACCCGCCTGCTGGAGCTGAAGCCCTCGTCCCCCGACACCACCGCGGCCCGGCTCGCTGGGCTGCTCGCGCGCATCGGAGAAGCCCATGAACGCTGAAGATCTGCTCACCCGCTCGCCCACCCCCGAGGCCGTGGCCGCCGAGGTGGCCCGGCTACCCCCTCCCCCTCCCGAGGCGCTGGAGGCGCTGCGCCGCAAGCTGGAGTCCTCCAAGCAGGCCCCCGTCGAGCGTGAGTGGCCTCCCGTCCTGCAGGCGCCACGCAACAAGAAGGACAGCCGCTACGTGGAGCCCGCCACTTCGCATCGCCCGGTGGTGGGCCCCGCGCTCGTGCTGGCCAAGCGGGCCTTCCGTCTCGCCTTCCAGCCCTTCATCAACGAGGTGCTGCGCCGCCAGGTGGAGTTCAACGAGGCCATCCTCGACTCGCTGGCCACTGTCTACGAGCACCAGCAGGTCCAGGCCCGCACCCAGGCCCTCTGGCGCAAGGAGGTGGAGGAGCGGCTCGCCCGGTTGGAAGGGCGGCGGGATTGAGGCGGGCCGCCGGACGGCTCTGACTTGATGCCCCCCACTCTTTCGGATACGTCGTGGCCGCCTTGCGCTCACGGAGGGCGCCTACCGTCATGACCGATACCGCATCGCCTCACTCCACGCCCAGGAGCGGACGAGCCTTCTTCACCATCGACGTCGAAGACTGGACCGCCGACTTCCCGGACATGACGGATGCACCCTCGCGCGTCGCCCCTCCCATGGAGCGGCTGTTGGATCTGCTCGAGGAGCACAAGGCGCGCGCCACCCTCTTCTTCCTCGTGGACTGCGCACGCCGCAACCCGGAGATGGTGCGGCGCGCGGTAGCCGCGGGACACCACATCGGCCTGCACGGGATGGATCACCGGCTCGTCTACAACCAGCAGCCGGACGCCTTCGAGGCCGCCATCCGCGCGGGACGCCAGCAACTGGAGGACATCGGCGGCGCCCCAGTGACGACCTACCGCGCCCCCTGCTGGTCCATCACCCGCGCCTCCCTCTGGGCGGTGGAGCGGCTGGAGGCCGCGGGCTTCGAGGTGGACTCCAGCATCTTCCCGACGAAGAACCACCTCTATGGCATCCCGGACGCGCCGGTGGATCCCTACGCGCTCACGCCGGGCCTGGTGGAGATTCCCCCGTCGGTGGCGCTGTTGGGCGGCATGAAGGTGCCCTTCGGCGGTGGCTTCTACCTGCGGGCGCTACCGCTGACGGTGACCGAGTGGCTCGTGCGGCGCAACCTGGGCGCTGGGCGCAACGTCGTGCTCTACGTCCACCCCTGGGAGCTGGATCTGGAGCAGCCGCGAGACCTGCCCTACACCTCCTTCGTGGCGCGGACCATTCACTACTTCCAACTGCGCCGCACCGAGGAGCGGCTCGCCGCCCTGCTGCGCCAGTTCGGCCCCTTCGAGGCCCTGCCGCAGCGCGTGGCGGACGCCCGTGCCCTCCTCACCCCCGTCAGCCTCCCCCACTGGGAGCCCCCCGCCATGGCCCGCGCCGTGGGCGAGAGATAACCCCGCCATGTACGACCTCCGGCAGATCGATCTGAGCGAGCCGTCGCTCCAGAGCTACCACCGCCTGTTGACGGAGGTATTCCCCTCCGCCGCGGCCCAGTTCACTCAGGCCTACCTCACCTGGCAGTACGTGCGGAACCCCGCCGGCCCCGCCGTGGGCTTCAACGCCTTCGCGGGTGAGACGCTCGCGGCGCACTATGTGACGCTCCCCATCCGCGTCCAGCTCGAGGGCCGCGCCTGCAAGGGGCTGCTCTCGCTCAACACTGCCACCCACCCGCAGCACCAGGGCAAGGGGCTGTTCACGAAGCTGGCGGACGCGACATACCAGTACGCCGCCTCGCAGGGATATGAGCTGGTGGTGGGCGTGGCCAATGCCAACAGCACCCCGGGCTTCACCCGCAAGCTGGGCTTCCAGCTCGTGTCGCCGCTCGAGGCCCGGCTGGGCGTGGGCCCCCTGCCCTCCCAGGATCCGCGCTTCACCTCCGAGTTCGAGGTGCTCTGGGATCGCGAGCTGCTGGCCTGGCGTCTGGCCAACCCCAGCCGGGCCTACCGCCTGCGCCAGCGGGGCGAGTCCGTCCGGGTGGAGGCACCCACGGGCAAGGCCGGCATCCAGGCCATCCTCGGAGACTTCCCGCGGCCACTCTGCCCCACGTCCCTGGAGCGCACCGCGCCCTTCAGCCCCAACCCGGTGCGGCTGTGGCTCGGCATCGACCCGAGCCGCCACTTCAAGCGCTCGCTCTACCCGACCATCCCGGAGCGGCTGCGGCCCTCGCCGCTGAACCTCATCTACCGGGATCTCACCGGCAAGCGTCCGAGCCTGGACGTGTCGCGCCTGCGCTTCCGTGCGCTCGACTTCGATGCCTACTGAGACACCTCCGGCCGCGGCCGCCGCCACCGTGGAACAGGGAATGGGGCGGGGCCGCGCCGCGGCGCGCCTGCTGCTGAGCTTCGGGCTCACGGGCCTCTTCGGCTGGTGGGCCTTCCATGATCTGCGCTGGGCGGACATGTGGGCCAGCTTGAGGACGGCCAACTTCCTCTGGCTGGTGCCCCACGTGGTGCTCCTCCAGTGCGTCCACTGGCTGCGGGCCCTGCGCTGGGGAAGCCTGCTGTCGGGGCTGGAGCGCGTGCCCTTCCGCCCCCTCAACGAGGCCACGGCGGTGGGCAACATGCTCTTCGTCCTGCTGCCGCTGCGGCTGGGCGAGTTCGCGCGGCCCGTGCTCATCTCGCGCCGCTCCTCCATCCGCGCGAGCGCCGCGCTCACCTCGGTGGTGCTGGAGCGCATCATCGACGGCATCGCCATCGCGCTGCTGCTGGAGGGGACGCTGTGGTGGCTCGGGGACGCCACCGAGACGCTGCGCTACCTGCGTTGGGGCACCCACCTCATGCTGGCGGCCTTCCTCGGCCTGTGGGCAGTGCTGCTGCTGGCGTACTGGCAGCGGGCGCTGGCGGTGCATTGGGTGCGCCGCGGCCTGGGCTGGCTGTCTCCGGGGCTCGCCGAGCGCGTAGCCGGGCTGATGGACTCGTTCGTGGGCGCCGTACGCCAGGTATCCGGGCTGCGGCAGTTCCTCTCCACGGCCGTGATGACGGTGGTCATCTGGGTGGTCAACGGAGTGGCCATCCTGGTGCTCGCGTACGCCTTCGACTGCGCGGGCGAGACGGGCAGCTGCATGCCCCTCAGGCTGGACGTGTTCCAGAGCTTCGTCGTGCTCGGCGTCACGGTGCTGGGGGGCATGATCCCCGCCGCACCGGGCATGGCGGGCACCTTCCAGGCGGGGGTGAAGGTGAGCCTCTCGCTCTTCGTTCCCGCGGCCGTGCTCAATGGCACGGGCCTGGCCTTCGCCAACGTGATGTGGCTGGCCACCGTGCTGCACCAGGTGGCGCTCGGCCTGCTGATGCTGACGCGCGGGACGGTGACGCTGGAGGGGCTCGTCCCTACTCGCCGCTGACTCAGACCCGGGCGGAAGGCTCCTCCACGGGGGCGCTGGCCGGGGCCGCGGGTTCAGCGAGGTGACCGGAGCGGGCGCGGGCACCTGCGCCTCCCGGTCACGGAAGAGTGTGCGCAACCGCAGCCCGAGCAGCGCCGACGTCACCTTCGTCATGAAGCGCGCGCTCTTGAGCCCGCTGATGCTCGAGGTGCCCAGCGTGCGCGGCATCATGGTGACGTGCGTCTCCTCGATGCGCAGCCGCGCCAGCGCCACCAGCGCGATGGCCTCGGGCTCGGGGTACTCGTCCGGCATCTGCCGCAGCAGCGTGTTCATGGCCCGGCGCGAGTAGACGCGGAAGCCGGACGTCGGATCCTCCACCCGCGCGCCCCGGAAGAGCCGCAGGGTGGTGCTCACCATGATGCCGCCCAGGCGCCGCAGCTTCGTGGTGCTCTCCAGCCCATCCCCCTCGCCTCCGGGGGCGAAGCGCGAACCGATGAGCATGTCCACGCCCCGCTCCTGCGCGATGCGGACGAGAGCGGGAATGCGCGTGATGGGGTGCTGGCCATCCGAGTCGCACTGGATGGCGTAGTCGGCGCCGATGCGCCGGGCGATCTCGAAGCCGGTCCGCAGCACGCCGGCCACGCCGATGTTGGTGTGGTGCGAGACGTGGTTGGCGGGCGCCAGCTCCCGCAGGAGGACCGGAGTCGCGTCGACGGAGCCATCGTTGACGATGCAGAAATCCAGCTCGAGCTCCGGGGTGGAGCGCTTGAGGGCGGTGAGCTGCGGCACGAGGTGGGGCAGGTTCTCCGCCTCGTTGTAGCAGGGCAGCACCACCAGCACCCGGAGGCGCTCGGAGCGGGCCGAGGTGGGAAGCGGAAAGTTCTGGGCGGCCAGGGACGCCACGAGCCGGACCATCTGCCGCTGCGAGCGCGTGGACTCGGAGTACTGCTCGAGCATCTGCGCGAACAGGAACATCGTCAGCACCGCGAGCACCAGGTTGCTGATGAGCTGGATGCCCATCAGGTCCGCCAGGGGCCGCAGCCACTGGGGCCGCACGGACGCCACGAAGATGAAGGCACTGACCAGGTACCACGAGACCGAGTGTCGGGCAGCTAGCCGAGCTCCGAACTGGGAGAACACCAGCACGAAGAAGCCAACGAGGACGGCGATGAAGAGCGGCGACATTCTACGGACTCCGGAGACGAGGCAGCAGCGTTGCTATCAAAGGTCGGACTCAGACCGCCATCTTCGACGGAGACCCGGCCGGGACGGCCGCGGGCTGCTCGGGATGGGCCACGGGGACCACCACCGACTGAGCCTCGCGCCGTACGAACAGGAGCGACACAAACACCAGACCCGCGACGTGCATCGGGTACTGGTAACGGAAGTCCTGAGCCAGACTCAGGCCCATCAGGACCGCCGAGTTGAGCACCGCCGGCAGGATGCCCAGCACCACCCAGCCCTGGCGCAGCCGCACCGCGGCGATCACCGCGCAGAACAGGCTCAGGTACAGCAGGAGCGCCGGCCGCCAGAACCACACCTTCAGCTCGACCGTGGCCTCCAGCCACCGCATCAACGCCCGCTCGCCTCGCGGCCACAGGGTGTCCCGCTTCAACCCGAAATCGTTCGGGGGCACATCGAACTGGTACAGGTACGAGTACCCATGTTCGTCCTGCTGGACCCGCCAGATGAGCGAGCTGGCACCGAGCTGGTGCTCGATCACCGTCGGCAGATGATGGGGCAGCAGCTTCAACCACAGACGGACGAGCGCGCGGCCCGGCTCGGGGGAGTCGTCGAAGACATTCCACTTGAGCTCGCTGTTGTAGATCAGCGAGTTGACGCAGAACTTGTCGTAGTCGTCCCGCCAGATCTTCATGGGCTGCATGGACTCGAGCAGCGCGCGATCCTCCTTCGACAGGGAGTCCGGCGCCGCGTGGACGATGGCACCAATCTGGTGGAAGACCTGCGAGTACGCGAAGGCCCGCGGCATCGGCGCCACGCCCAGCGCCCGGTAGAACGGGCCCGTGACCAGCGCGAACGCCACGATACAGCCGAGCGCCACCGCGCCCACCCGGCGCCGCAGCTCACGCGGCACGATGATGGCCAGCAGCCCCAGCAGGAGCACGGCGACCGGCAGGCCGTTGTGGCGCAGCAGCATGGCGAGCGAGAGCAGCCCCGTCAGCCCGCCGACGAAGGCCTTCGACCGCAGCGCCTCGCCCCGGGTACGGGCCAGTCTCATCAGCATCGTGGAAACCGCCAGCAACGTGGTGCTGTAGGCCACGTCCTTCCACAGGGTGATGCTCAGCGCGGTATTGGCGGGCGAGAACGCGAAGAGGACCGTCACCAGCCCACGGGCCCATGCCGGCACGCCCCAACGTCCCATCTCGCGCACGGCCAGACCGAAGGTGAGGGACAGCGCCAACACCTGGCACAGCGCCACCGCGGCCGGCGAGTGCCAGACGCGCGTCACGAGCCAGATCATCATCGAGTGGAGCGCCGGGTGACCGTTGCTGAGCTGCCCCGTGACCATCTGTCCCCATTGGACGACCGAGTCGAAGGACAGCAGACCCGGCCAGAACGCCACCAGGAAGACGCTCCAGACCGCCGCGCACACGGCGGCGGGAGCCACCCAGCTCCAACGGCTCGGCTCGGCCTGACGCGCGGGCCCTGACCAGGTGGACAGGCCGACGCCGGCGAGCAGCAACAGGAGGGCGATCCCCAGAATCTCCGACAGCCGGCTCAACCGGCGCAGAACCCACCCCTCCGTGAAGGCCGGGGCGGCAGCGGGCCGAACGGGCAGCACCCATTGCCCCGCCGAGGCGGAGAAGAGGTCCACCTGCTGGGTCTCCCCGTTCAGGGTGATGCGGACGAACCCCGACCAGGGATGCTGGGTGAGCACCAGTTCCGAGTCCTGATCGAGGAAGCCATCCCACCGCAGGGTCGCGGGAGGCGTTCCCGTCGAAATCAGCGAGCCCTGCTCATCCTTCCACTGGCCGGTGCGCCTGGCCTCGAGGGAGACGGGATGCCCATCGGTTTTCGATAGCAGCCCGTGTACCCAGACCTCTGTGCCCTGGCTGGAGGGATTCTTCTCCCCGAGGGCGGTGATCTCCAGGTGGAGCTCACGCGGACGAAGGGGCTTCACCGGAATCGCCACGCACAGCAGCAGGGCTCCCGCCAGGGCCCCCACGATCCAGGCGCTCCGCCCCTTCCACGAGTACGGCCGCAACCCCGGAACGAGCACGCGCTCCACCAACCAGCGGACGGGCAGCACCAGCAGGAGGGCCAGCGCCCCCATCACGATCCAGCGCAGGGAGGAGTTCCGAATGGCGCTCGGCCCCAGGCGCAACGTCACCGAGCACGCGAGCGCCACCGCCAATACGAACGGAACGGCACGCCACGGGCCCTGCGGCCATCTGGAGCCTGGAACAGAAGAAGAGGACGTCATTCGCGGGGGGCTTTCTCCGAAAACGGGGGCGACGTATAGCCCAAGAGACCAGGCCGTTCCACATGTGGCACCGCATGAGGCAGGCAAGCGTCCGTCTCCGGATCGCTCCGCTGGGAAGGCGGGGGGCTTTCCTAGTAGGAGGACGTATCCAGTCGCGAGGCGAACGTGCGTATCTGTCTTGTCTCCAAGGAGTTCTCCCCCGTCCACGGAGAGGGAGTCGGTACCTATGTGGCACAGGCCTGCCGGGCCCTCGTGGCCGGCGGGCATGAGGTCCACGTCCTCACCGATCTCCCTCCGGGCCTCCAGCAGGCAGGCGAGCTGTATCCCTCGGTGCGGGTCCACCTGGTGAAGTACGACGGCTCCGCCGCGCCTGGAGCATGCCGCAATGCCCCCATGCAGTACGCCATGAGCGTCCATCAGACGCTCCTGGACCTCCACGCCCGGCACCCGTTCGAGCTCATCGAGTTCCCGGAGCTCGGGGGCGAGGGCGCCTTCGCCATCCGGGCCAAGAGGACGCTGGGACAGTTCGGCTCCGCGCTGCTCGCCGTGCGGCTCCATACGCCGAGCCGGGACCGCCAGGAGCTCAATCACATCGCGGCGCTCGACATGGAGAGCGCCTCCCTGGAGTACCAGGAGGAGGTGTCCCTCCGTGAGGCGGACGTCATCCTGTCCCCCACGCACTCGCTGCTGGAGCGGGTGACGCGGCGGCTGGGATTGCAGCAGCCGAGCGCGGTCATCCCCTCCCCCTTCGTCACCGAGGCCGCCACGAGCCCGCGGACGGAGCCCGCGCACGAAAGGACGGGCCGGGCGAGCATCCTCTTCTTCGGCGGCATCGAGTACCGCAAGGGTATTCACGTGCTCATCGACGCGGCCCAGCGGCTGCTGGAGAAGCAGCTCGACGTGGAGGTGCGACTCATCGGGGCCGACACGTCCACCGGGCCCTTCGGCCGCTCGATGCAGCAGTGGCTGGAGCGCCGCATCTCCGCGGCATGGAGGGACCGCTTCCACTTCGAACCGCCGCGCCCCCGCGCCGGGCTGCTGCCCGCCATCCGCGAGACCACCGTCTGCTGCTTCCCCTCCATCTGGGAGAACTTCCCCAACGTATGCCTGGAGGCCATGTCGGAGGGAGCCGTCGTCGTCGGCAGCGATGCCGGTGGCATGGGGGAGCTCATCGAGGACGGAAGGAGCGGATTGCTCTTCCCCTCGGGGAACGCGGCCCGGCTCGCCGAGGTGCTGGAGCGGGCCCTGACGGACGAGTCCCTGCGGCGCACGGTGCGCCAGGAGGCACCGCGGCGCATCGCCACCTACTGCGCACCCGAGCGGTTCGTCGCGCGGAGCGCGGAGCTCCTCGCGCGTCTGGCCGCGTCCCGCCAGCCCCGGCCGCCGCGCCCCACTCCCCGCAAGGCCCCGGGGCAGGCACCGGACGTCTCCATCATCGTCCCGTACTACAACATGGGGCGCTACCTCCCGGAGACGCTGCGCTCCCTGCGCGAGCAGACCTTCGAGGACTACGAAATCGTCCTGGTGGATGACGGCTCGACGGACCCCGCCAGCCAGCGGCTCGTGAACGAGCTGGAGGGCACGCCCAAGCTGCGCATCATCCGCAAGCCGAACGGCGGGCTGAGCTCGGCGCGCAACGCGGGCCTGCGTGAATCCCGGGGACGGTGGATCCTCCCGGTGGATCCGGACGACCTGCTGTCGCCCACGTTCCTCGAGAAGGCCGTGGACGTGATGAGCCGCTCGCCGAAGGTCGGCTACACGACGGCCCTGGTGTCCTACTTCACCGAGGATCCGCGCAAGCCCATCGGCGGCTGGGTGCCCTGGGGCATGGAGCGCGACGCGCTCTGCCTGGAGAACGTGGCCTCCACCTGCACGGCGCTGATGGAGCGAAAGCTCGTCGAGGAGCTCGGCGGTTATGACGAGTGGCTGACCTCGTTCGAGGACTGGGACGTCTTCTGCGCGATGGCGGAGCGCGGCTACGAGGGCATGGTCATCCCCGAGTTCCTCTTCCACTACCGCATGCGTCCGGACTCGATGACTCGCACGGAGGCCACGCGGTCCCGTCACGCGCTGATCGCCTATCTCAACCAGAAACACCCGAAGCTGCCGGCCGAGGCGAACAGGACCTTGCGCATCCAGCTCGGCGAGATGCAGAAGCAGCAGGAGCGGCTCCACCAGGCGATGGAGAAGCCCCTGCGCTACCGGCTGGTGGACAAGGTGAACGATGCCGTGAAGCAGCGCATCGGCTTCGTCCACCAGGCGCTGCGCCGCACGGCGGAGCAGCTGGGCCGCGGGCGCCGCTGAGACCGAGGCGTCCCCGCCCCGCTACTCGCGGCCCAGACCCAGCCGGTTCTTCATGCGCCGCAGGACGCCAGGGGGCTGGTGCGGCTGGGGCGGCGGCGCACGCAACGCATCGAGCGCACGCAGCTCGTGGAACCGGAGGGAGCTCTCCAGCTCCAGCGGATCTCCGCGAGGCGGCTGGTCGAGCGCCACGCCATACGCGTCCTCGTACGGACGAATCACGCACGTCGGCCGCGAGGAGAGCTTCTCATGAAGGCCGGGTTCCTCCCGGATGCGCAGCATGGCCTGCAGGAGTCCGTTCGCCGTGCCGTCGTACGTCAGACAGCCCGTCTCTTCATTGAGGTAGTCCACGAACCCCGCGATGCGCGGGACCAGGAGCGGGAGGCCGACCGCCCGGAGCTCGTGGGCCGCCAGGCAGAACGTCTCGAAGCGGGAGGGGACCACCGCGGCGATGGGCGTTCTCGCGAGCTCGAAGAGCTGCTCCCGCGTGATCGCCGGGATGAACTCGAACGCGTCCCGTCGCGAGCGCGGGAGGATCTCCAGCAGACAGGCCGACATGGGCCGGTGGTGGACCTCGCAGTGGATGTCGCGCCCCACGAACGTGAAACGCCAGTGCTGGTCCGAGCGCGTGGCCAGCAGGGAGGCCGCCGCGGCCGCGAACACATCGCAGCCCTTCACCTCCTGCAGCTTGCCGTAGAAGAGGAAATGGCCTGGATCGACGAGCCGCTCGGTCCGGTGAAATCCCTTCAGGAGCGTCTTCATCGGCGGCGGCGACTCGATCAGCCGCGCCGCATCGAACCCGTGATAGTCGGCGTACCACCTGCCCATGGACCGGGACGGCGCGAAGATCATGTCCGCGAGCTTCAGTCCCAGATGCTCCATCCGGTGCATGTGGAGCCGGGAATGGGTCAGGGGGAGCCCTTCGGCCTGATCGATGAACTCCAGCGACCCGTGGATGCGGACCGCGACCCGGACGTCCTGGAGGACGCGGCCGACCAGCCGCCGGCGCAGCGTCCCGAGCGCCATGCCCGCGTACTCGGGGAGCTCGACGAGATCGATCGGGTCACGCGCGTGCAGGGCGATCACCGCCTCGGCGAAGCGCTCGCTCTTGTCCTCGAAGATGCTCCGGTCCGCGCTCCCCTGCCAGGAGGGGGTGAGCGAATTCACGCTGACGGCGCGCACCGAGCCGGGACGCAGGTCGTCACGAGCGAGGCTGGCGTTGGCCGCGTCGATCTCGCGCCCGGGCAGGTCACACAGCGCGGTGCACCGGTAGCCCGCACGGGCGAGCTCCCGCACCGCACCGGCGATGAACACGCCGGCACCGCCGGGATTCACCGGGTGGAATTCGTAGGTCACGAAGACAACGTGCTTCATTCGGCCAGGAACTCCTGCCATCGCCGCTCGGCCAGCTCGTTCAAGCGCACGAGGTGCTCCTGCGCCTTGGGCACGAGCTCTCCGCGGCGCTCGAGCGCGGCGGAGAGCTTACGGGCGATCGCGAGAGGATTGTCGTGATCCGTGACCACCAGCTCGCGGAACAGGTCCGGCGCGTTGTCGAAGAGCACGGAGGAGTGACTGGTCAGGCACACCACGCCCATGGCCAGACTCTCGAGCACCGTCATCGGGTAGCACTCGACGAGCGACACGTAGAGCGTCGCATGCATGGTCGCGAGCAGCTTGATGAACTCCGCGTGGGGGCGGATGCCGTGCACCACGATGCGATCCCGATTCCGCAGATAGGCCATCGGCGGCATCTCGCACACGTGCACCACCGCGTCGGGGATCATCAACGCCGCCAGGATCTGCGTCTCGACGTTCTTGTGGCTGATGTTCGGGGCGAACACGCCGATGTGGAGCCGTCCGTCCGGACCAGGCATGACATTCGCCGGCCGCGTGGGGATGCGCGCGAAGTTCATGACGAACTCCGCCCGATAGCCCAGGCCCCGGAAGAACTCGGCGAGCCCGCCCTTGACGAAGCCGAGCTTGCGCAGGGCGCCCTCATCGGCGAGCTGCAGCATCTGTTCGAGGACGGTGTCCTCGCGGAAGTGAACCTGCGCGGGAGTGCCGTGGTAGATGAGATCGACCGTGGTGCCCGTCTGGCGGCGCTGGATCGTGCGCGCAAGCAGCCCGGAGCCCGGCGGGAAGCCGTTGATGACCAGCCGCCGGGTCCCGCAGTGCTCCAGGAACGTGGCCAGCAGTTCCGCCTGCTCCTCGCTTTCAATGCCGGGCACCTCGAGGACATGGCTGCCCTGTCCGTAGGTCGCCGCCCGGATGCCACGCCACTCCGGGTGGCAGAGCAAGACCACCTCCGGCCGGCCCTCCGCGAACTCCAGCGGCGTCCCGTGCGAGGCACGCGCCGCGAAACCGCCGAAGGGAAGATTCAGCTTCTCCGGCTCGCGGACCTGGGCGCCCGCCTGCTTCGCGCTCACGGGCTGCGTCTGCCCGGAGGCGCGGCGGCCCAGGAACGGAAGCCGGTTGAGCCAGGCCGAGGGCTCCACGAAGGGCGGGGACGGCGGGCGGCGGAGCTCCTTCACTTCCTTGAGCACTTCGTCCAGGCGCGCCCGGAGGCCACGCACCTCGTCCCGGCCCTGCGCGAGGTGCGCCTCGAGCCGCGCCTTCAGCCACTCCTCGGCCTGCGAGGGAACAGCGAACCCGGAGGCATCGCTCCTGGCGGCCTCCTGCATCCAGCGAACGGCCTCCTGGCCATTCCAGGCCTTCGCATGGGGAGGGGTGAGCTCGGCCTTCGGAGACTGCTCATCGTGCTGGGGGTCGGTTGGCTCGAGGTCCGACACCGCAGTACTCCTGTTGCTGTGGCTCATTGTGCTCTCTTGTCTGCGGCCGTGCACCTTCAGCGGGCGACCCGTGAGGCCCGCCCGTTCACCTCGGAGGTCCCGGCCAGGGAAGCCGTCGCGACCGTGTTGCCGCCATCGACCGGGGACTGGGCACGGCTCGCGGCCACCTCGGCCTCCATCCGGGCGAGCCGGTCCTCCAGCGCACGGACACGGCCGTCGAGGCGCGATTGCACGGCCAGGGTGGCGCTCTCCAACGTCCGGACCTCGCGATGCATCGCGTGCGCCCAATTCATCAGGTGCTCGTTGAAGTTCGCCTGCCGCATCAGCGCCTCGTTCAGGAAGGGCTGGAACGCGCGCCGGAAGAGCTTCTTGGTGCCCACGATTGCGGAACCCACGACGCCACCCCGGTGGGAAGTGATGGGCATGCCGCGACGTGCATCCGCGAATTCAGCGAGAACGCGAAGCAGGTGGAGAGCGCTGACAGGCACGTTCTGACGCGAGTCGTTGGGGCTGGCCATAGCGAGGCTAACTATCTGCACCCAAAGTGCCGGTCAAGCCCGCCCCAGGCACAGGTCCGACCACTCGAAACCACCGCCAACTTCTCAAGGTCATTCACCGCGCCCATGACGTAGTCCCGCATGAAACCGTCGTCCCATTCTGGATGAAAGGAAGCATGGATGACAGGCGGAATAATGCGCCAGACCGCCCTTCCCGCTCGCTCTCTCGCTCGGGAATCCGTGTTCCCAGCGCACGACAGGTATCAAAGCGCGCCGGCACGGACGGACCGAGCCGGGTGGCCCAGCAGCGCGGCCATCACGGAATCCACCTCGGAATCCCAGGTGGTGCGGTGGATGCGCGCCGAGGCCTCGGTCCCCAGTCGAGCCCGCAGCGAGGGCTCCGTCACGGCCCGGCGCAGGGCCGACACCACACCGGACACCGTGGGCTCCGCGAGCAGGCAGTTGCGCCCGTCCTCGAGCAGCCAGTGGTTGGAAGGGTTGTCGTTGGTCACCACGGTGACGCCGCTGGCCATCATCTCCAGGGGCAGATACGAAGGATGATGCGTGAGCATGAAGCACAGCCCCACGTCGCACTCACGGTAGAGGGTGGCGGTCTGCTCGTACGGCAGGACGCCGAGGTTGTGGATGACGCCGCGCACCCCATAGTCCTCGGGCGTCCACGCCGCGCCGGCGGAGATGATCTCCACCGCCGCGCCCAGCTCGCGCTTGAGGCGGGAGAGCGCCGCCAGGCCGAGCTCGAAGGCGTTCCGGTCATTGCCGGGCCGGCCGTAGAAGAAGACGCGCGCGGGCCCTGAGCGCACGGGGCGCCGGTCGTGGAAGAGCGAGTGGTCCACGGTGGGCTCGAAGGCGCATCCCGTCATGGGGTAGCGGGCGGTGACGTAGTCGTTCAGGCCGGGGCGCGTTGAAGATGCCGTAGAAGCCCAGGCGGTACGTCTGCTCGGACAGCGCGGACAACGTGCCCGCGGGCATGAAGAGCGGCTCGTAGTCCTGGACGAAGTAGGCGCGAGCCGCCGCCCTCGGGTGGTGCAGCACGCGGTAGGCGGACGTCCACCAGGTGGCGATGGCCAGATCGCACTCCGGCAGCTCCGCGACCTCCTCGGGCCGCTTCAGCACGCGGAAGGGCGCGTCCGGCCGGCCGAGGATGTGGGCCACCCGCCCCGCGAACTCCGACGCCTGGGCCTCCGGCTTGTCGTACACCACGAAGTCGCTGCGCACGCCGTGGCGCCGCTCCAGTCCCTCGGCGAAGCGGAAGATGGTGTGGATGCCAGCGAAGGGGTGGCCGAAGGAGGGGACGAACCACGTCACCCGCTCCAGCCGACCACGCGCCCGGAGCGCCTGGAGGCGCCGGGGCTCCTCCTCGCGCGAGGCCCGCGACTGCTCCGGGGTGTGGTCGAGCGCGTCGAGCAGGTGCTCGGCCACGTGACGCTGCTGGCGGGCCCGGGTGGTGACCTGGGGCTCGAGCGCGCCGGGCAGATCCCTCGAGAGGGTCTGAACGGCCAGCTCCTCACCCCGGCGTGCGTCCTCGCGCGGCGTGCAGTCCGTGCCCAGCAGCGTGAGGTTGGGGTTGTAGAAGGGGTCGCCCGTGCGCAGGTAGGGCCGGTAGGCGGCGTAGGAGAGCCAGTAGTCCGTCTCGGGGATGGCGTCCACGCGGCGGCTGGCGGACTCGTGGTGGAGGAGCCGGGCGTACGGGGTGTAGACGACACGCAGGCCCCGGGCGTTGAGCCGCAGGCCGATCTCCACGTCGCTGCCGCACACCTGGAAGCGCTCGTCGAAGCCACCCAGCTCCTCGAAGAGCTCGCGGCGCATCGCCACGCAGGCGCTCGTCACGGACAGGTAGTTGCGCGTCCAGTCCGCATGGCCGAAGGGCGTCCACCAGCCCCCGTCCGGCAGCCGCCAGAAGGGGTGCCCCGCGAAGCCGGTGAGCCCCACCACCACGCCCGCGTGCTGCAGCGTCCCCTCCGGGAAGAGCAGCCGCGCCCCCACCGCGCCCACCTCGGGACGCTGGGCCTGGGAGACGAGCTCCTCCAGCCAGTCGGGGTCCACCACCTCCATGTCGTTGTTGAGGAAGAGCAACAGCTCCCCGGTGGCCTGCTTCGCCGCCCAGTTGTTGATGGCCGGGTAGTTGAAGGGGTGATCCCACCGCAGCTTGACGATGCGCGCGTCCGTCAGCCGCTCCAGCAGCGCGTACGTCTCCGGCCGGGTGCTGTTGTTGGAGACCAGCAGCAGCTCGTAGTTCTCGTAACGCGTCTTCCCCAGGAGGGTACGCGTGAGCGTGTCGAGGAGGTCCGCTCTGTCCTTGAAGGGGACGATGATGGAGACCTTGGGCCGGCCCCTCACCGCGTAGCGGACACGATACGCGTCGGGGGCAGCGCGCTCCACCGCCGCGGCTTCACCCAGACGTGCGAGGTGCTCCTGGAGGGCACGCACTCCAGCCTCGGTCGCGTCCGTCCAACCCCTCCCCGGCGTGCCGGCACCCGGCCGGGCCCGTCCGTGGGACAGCACCTGGGGCACATGGGCAATGCGGCGCGAGTGCTCGCTCAACCGCAGCGCCAGCTCGTAGCCGTGCGCGCCGTCGAAGCCCTCCCGCAGCCCGCCCACTTCCTCCATCAACGTACGGCGTACAACCAGGAAGCGGCCCAGGTAATCCACCGAGCGCAGCAGATCCGGAGACCAGTCCGGCTTGAAGAACGGAGTGTGCCGCCGCCCCTCAGCATCGAGGCGATCCTCGTCCGCATAAACGAGTTCCACCTCCGGCTCCTGCGCCAGGCGCACCGCCACCGAGGCCAGAGCATGCGGTGCGAGCTGGCCGTCCGGCTCGAGACAGGTGACGAAATCCCCCGTGGCCGCGACGAGACCGGCCTGGGTCATCGAAACGACGCCTCCTGCGTGATGCAGCACGCGGATGCGCGCATCCTCGCGGGCCAGCGCTTCCAGCGATGCCGACACGCGGGGCGCGCCGCCGTCCACCACCACCACCAGCTCCCACTCCGGGTAGTTCTGGGCCCGCACCGAATCCACACACGCACGCAGCAGCGACTCCGGCGTGTCCAGCACCGGCACGACAAGCGAGAAGCGTGGGCGCACCGAGCACGCAGCCGCCGCCCGGGCCGCCGCCTCCACCTGGGCTGGCTCGTGGCGCTCGCACCACTCCCCATAGCCCTCCAGCGACGGAGGGGCCGGAGGCGCGGAGCGCACGCCCAGGATGTCCGCCAGCGCCAGCACCGCCTCCTGATTGAAACGGGCCTGCCGCCGCAGGAGCTCACGCCAGAGGGGGACCGTGGCGCGCATCCAGGCCGGACGATCCTCTCCTGCCACGGGATCCGCCAGCCGCTCCAGCAAGGCCACGCGCCGCTCGGCCTCGGCGACTCCGGACCCCGGGGAGGCGAGCACGCACAGCGCCTCCACCATGCCCTGGTTGAAGCGCGACTGCCTCTCCAGCGCCCGCCGCAGCACTGGCCCCAGCGTCCACAGGTAGGAGCGCTTCACCAGCATCACCGCCGTGCCCACGGCCCCCGTACGGTGCGACCGCACCTTCCAGTGGAAGGGCTCCGCCACTCCGTCCAGCTGACCGGAGATCCACTCGCCCAGCTCGGCCTTCAACCCCAGGGTGCGATGGATGGAGAACTGCTCCAACACCCCGAGCAGCCGCCGATTGAACTCGCGCTGGGGGCGCAGCACCTCGGTGTGCAGCGGCGACAGGCCCTCGACGAAAGCGCGCTTGGCCACCGTCACCGCGCGTCCGCCGCGAGGCCGGTGGGACTCGGGCACGGAGAAGGGGAAGGGTTCCACGAGCTGCCAGGCGCTCTGCAGCGGGGTATGTCCCCGGGGCGCCGTGGCCGGAGCCGCCCGGTGCAGCGTGGTGAGCAACAACTCGAGGATGCGCTCGTGTGCGGTCAGCTCGGCACAGTGCTCCGCGGCGCACGGACGCAGCCGCTCCACCAACGCGCGCTGGTGCGCCACCAACTCGGCCAACGCGGCGGCATCCGCGGACAGCTCCGTCCTGGATGGCACTCCTTCGGAAAGCTCTTCCAGCACACTGCGCACGTCGAGATACCTCGCATGTTGGGACAGCGGGCAGCACTTCCCCCCCCGCCCGAGGAGCTCGCGCCGGCGCCGCACACTCCCTCCGGCCCGTTGTACACCAGCCGCCCTAGGCGATGACCTTTCTCTGTTCTTCCCGGACGAGGGGGCTCACCGCATGTGGCTCGAAGGACCACTCATGGACGGGCCGCACGAGCCCCCCCTCGGAGCTGGGCGAGGAGATCTTCAGCCTGTGCAGCCCCCGCTGGGAGTCCAGCACCTCGTCCTTGGTACCGCGCGCACAGACGTCCACGAAGTAGTTGCCGGGCAGCAGGCTCAGCCGTGCCAGCCGCAGCCGCAGGGAACCTTGCTGGGGTAGCGGCGAGGGCAGTTCCAGCTCCGCCCCGCGAGTCCCCGTCGTGTACACCTGACTGCCATCCTCACGGCGGAAGACGACCTCGAAGTGCACGCCGGACAGCGGCGCCTTGCTCAGGAAGTCGAGCGACACCTCCAGCGGCTCCTCGGTGTCCAGCTCCGCGCGCTCCTCGCCCCCGGCCCCCAGCAGGCGCGTCTGGGAGATCTCGAGCTGGAAACTGCCCGAGCGCTGCTGCGGAGAGGCCTGTGGTCCGCTCACCGGCCCGACGGCCTCGGCTACCTGGGGCAGCCCGCCCCCATCCTCCGACAGCGCCGGCGGCTGCATCACCATGGACTGCTGCTCGGCGAGCGCCACGGCCTGGCGGTACTCCTGAGCCACTTCAGCTGGCGTGCCCACGCGACGGATACGGCCGCCGTCGATCCACGCCGCCAGATCACACCAGCGCTCGACCGTGCCCAGATCATGCGTCACCAGGACGATCGTCTTCCCCTGCTGCTTGAACTCCGTCATCTTCGCGATGCTCTTCTTGGCGAAGTGCTCGTCGCCCACGGCGAGGATCTCATCGACGATGAGGATGTCCGGGTCGACGTGCGTGGCCACCGAGAAGGCCAGGCGCATGTACATGCCGCTGGAGTAGGTGCGCACCGGCTCGTCGATGAACTCGCCCAACTCGCTGAAGGCGATGATGTCGTCCATCTTCGCCCTCACCTCGGCGCGCGACATGCCGAGGATGATGCCGTTGATGAGGATGTTCTCCCGGCCGGAGAAGTCCGGGTGGAAGCCCGCGCCCAGGTCCAGCAGCGCGGAGATGCGCCCGTTGACGTCGATCTTCCCCGTGGTCGGCGCATAGATGCCGGTAATGAGCTTGAGCAGGGTGCTCTTCCCCGAGCCGTTGCGCCCGATGATGCCCACCGTCTTGCCCTTGGGGATGCGAGGTTGATGCCGCGCAGGGCCGTCGATGAAGAGCTTCTGCTTGGGCTGGCGCTGACCTCGCAGCCAGCGCACCAGTTCCGACTTGAACGTCGTGTACTCGCCCCGGATGGTCTTCTTCCGGAAACTCTTCACGACGTCCCGGATGACGATGGCGTCCTGACTCTCGTGCATGGACATCTAGATGGACTCCGCGAACTCCTCACGACGGCTCTCGAAGAGCTGCGAGGCTCCCCAGAGCAGCACCACCGACGCGGCCAGCAGACCCAGCAGCGGCAGCGCTTCCGGCAGGCGGTGCTCGTAGAAGATGGACTGGTAGGCGGTCATGAGGATGGCCATCGGATTGGCCAGCACCATCACGCTCCGGTAAGACTCGGGGATGGTGGATGCCCGGTAGAGCACGGGCGTGACGAAGAACCACATCATCATCAGGTTGGCGACGATGTGCTGCAGGTCCCGGAACGTCACATTGAGCGCGGAGACGACGTACACCACCGCCAGGGTGAAGCAGAGTTGCGTCAGCACCACCACCGGGAAGGCAATCACGTGCCAGGTGGGCCACACCCCGAAGATGATGCCCATCACCAGCATCAGCGGCAGCGAGAAGACGTAGTTGCACAGGTTGGTGGTCACCACCGTGGCCGGCAGCACCTGCGCCGGAAAGCGGACCTTCGTCATCAGGTCTCGCCGGTCACTGATGGCGCTGGCCCCCCCGCTCACCGAGGTGGAGAACCAGATCCACGGCAGCAGCCCCACGAACATGAAGAACGGGTAGTGCTCGCGACCTGGTTCTTCGACATCACGTCGAACAGCAGCCAGTACACGAGCATGTGCAGCATGGGGTTGAGGAACGTCCAGAAGAAGCCCAGCACCGAGCCCCGGTAGCGTGCCTTCAACTCGCGCTGGACCAAGCTGAGGAGCAGCCCCCGGTACTGGTAGAGTTCCCGGAAGTGGCGAATCATGCGGCGCTATCCATACAGCAAAGCCGCGCCCCGAGGCGAGAACAGGCACCACCCGCGCTCTATCCCAGCAAGCAGTGGCTCGCGCGCCTGCCCACCAGAGGAGCACCGCAGGATGGGCAAAAAGAAAAGGCCCCCTGGTCTCCCAGAGGGCCTTCGTGACTGGAGCGGGAAAAGGGATTTGAACCCTCGACCCTCGCCTTGGCAAGGCGATGCTCTACCACTGAGCTATTCCCGCAGAAGAAAGGAGTAGTTGGAGCGGGAAAAGGGATTTGAACCCTCGACCCTCGCCTTGGCAAGGCGATGCTCTACCACTGAGCTATTCCCGCTTCTCTGACTCCTGACAACCTCCGCCGTCGCCTCGCGGCGCCGTCGAAAGTGAGGGGGGATATACAGTCCGGTTCCGGATGCGTCAAGCCTTCTGTGTGTCCGCTCCGCTCCCCCGTCTGGCCAGCATGGCGAGGAAGGCGCGGAAGTACACGACGGCACTCCACACCGAGAACGCCCCCGACAAATAGACCAACAACTGGCCCACCTTGTTGAAGTCCACCGGCGCCGCGTAGAAGCCCACGTCGATCAGGTGCTCGTAGTGCACGCAGAGCGAGATGATGCCCACGAGCTGGAGGGACGTCTTCCACTTCCCCTCCTGCCCGGCGGCGATGACCATGCCCTCGCTCGCCGCGATGGTGCGCAGGCCGCTGACGATGAGCTCGCGCGCCAGCAGCACGATGACCACCCAGGCCGCGATCCGGCCCAGCCGCACCATCATCACCAGCGCCGCCAGGACGATGAGCTTGTCGGCCAGCGGATCCATGAACTTGCCCACCACGGTGATGAGGTTCCACCGGCGCGCCAGGTAGCCGTCGACGACGTCCGTGATGGAGGCCACGGCGAACACCGCCGCCGCCAGCAGCGAGGAGAGCGGATCCGCGTCGTAGGTGAGCCAGACGAACAGGGGGATGAGGAAGATGCGCCCCAGCGTCAGCATGTTGGGCAGGTTCCAGAACTCCTGGACGAGCACGCTGGGCTGGCGCGCCGCCCGCCGCCGCGCCCGCTCCTCCTTCTTCTGCCGCTTCCGCAACGCTCGCTCAGCTCGATCCATGACGGGTCCTTCTACCGAACTGGCAGGACGATGAGGGCAAATCCTTCACCGCTCAGCTCCACGGCGGCCCGGGGAGGCTCGCCCCCCACCGCCAGCAACGGCACCATTCGAGGGGCGACCTTGCCCTGCCACCCCACCAGATGGGACAGCGGGACCGTCACCGGCCCCCCCTCGGCGACCGCCACCGAGCGCAGCCTCCCGGGGAGGCTCAACAGCACCCTCCCCTGCCCGCGCAGGTAGCACCAGCTCCAGGTCCGGCGCCACGTCCGAGGGCACCTTGCCATTCTCGAAGGTCACCGCCTCCTCGAAAGCGAAGAGGAACTCCTCGCGCAGGTAGGCGCCCTCCTCGCCCAGCTCCACCGCCAGGAAGGAGCGCCCCTCCGCCGACTCGATGAAGAGCACGCCCTCGCCGGTGGCGCGCACGAGCTGCCGCGCCCCCTCGCCGAAGGGCTGCTCCGAGGTACGTCCCCGGAAGCGCTTCAACTCCGGCTCGAACTGGAGCTGCCCGGAGAAGGCCACCAGGCCCTCCAGCCGCGTGAGCAGCTCGCCCTTCACGAGCACGGAGAAGGAGCCTCGGCCCACCCGGAAGGGGTTGGCCTCGCTGGCCCCCGCCAACGCCACCGCCGACGCCAGCTCGGCCAGCACCGGTACGTTCGCTCCCGGCTGGAAGTCCACGACCTTCGCGGGCAGCTCGGGAGTGGCGTTCTCCAGCGACTCCTCCGGCAGCGCCTCGCTCGTGGACACCGCCTCGGACGTCGCCGCGAAGGACGCGGCGGCCTCGGCCCCGGGGTCCAGCGAGCCCTCCTCGAGGACGCTCGGCCCCTCGTCCTCGGCGAGCTCGCATCTCCTCCGCCGCCTCTTCCGGCGTGGCGGCGGAGGGACCCTCGTCCAGGCCGAACTGGGAGCCCCACTGACTCTCGCCGCCGGGGGCCGGGCGCCCGGCGGGCATCGGAGCCGGAGCGGGCAGGGGTTGCGGCTGCCGGGCCAACCGGTCCCCCGCGATGGCCCGGGCCATCTTCTCCGCCATGACATCGCTGCCGGCCAGGAGGAAGTGCTCGCGGGCGCGGCCGTACTCCCCGGCCTGCGCCAGCGCCAGTCCCAGGTAGTTGTGCGCCTTCTTGTGGTCCGGCTGCAGGTCCGTCGCGGACTCGAACTCGCGCATCGCGCGCTGGAGCGCGTTCGTCTTCAGGTACACCAGCCCCAGGTTGACGCGCAGGGTGGCGTCCACCGGGTTGTCGCGCACCAGCCCCTCGTAGATTTCGGCGGCCCTCTCGAAGAGGCCCAGCTTGAAGTAGGCCAGCCCGAGCAGGTTCTGGCTCTTCTCGTTCCTCGGCTGGAGCTGGTGGGCCCGCTCGAGGTGCTGACGGGCCTCGTGGGCCTTGCCCTGCGCCAGCAGCTCGCTCCCGCGGTAGAGCTGATTCAGGAACTCCTCATCAACGGGGTTCTTCGGCCCCCGCCCCGTCACGCGCGTCGTCGGCATCGGAATTCGTCCCGCGAGGCTCGCCCTTCGTGAGCTGCTCGCGCTCTTTGTAATGGAAGTAGAGCTGGAGCACCTTGCGCACGTAGGCCTGCGTCTCCGGGTACGGCGGCACCTGCCCACCGTACTTGCGCACGGCGTCCGGCCCCGCGTTGTACGCGGCCACCATCTTCACCATGTCGCCCTGGAAGAGGTTGGCCAGCACCCGCAGGTAGCGCACCCCGCCCTCGATGTTGTCCCGGTTGTCGAAGATGTCCTTCACGTACATCTCCGAGGCCGTGCCCGGCATGAGCTGCATCAACCCGCTGGCGCCCTTGGGGGACACCGCGTTGGAGTTGAAGTTGCTCTCCGTGTGCATGATGGCGCGCACCAACGCGGTGGGAATGCGGTAGCGCTGGGCGGCCTTGGCGATGTGGGGCTCGAGCTCCTCGGGGGTGCGTGACCGGCCCTTCACCGGGGCGGTGTGCGCGGGCGCCTCGGAGAAGGTGCCCTTGAGCTTCTGGCGGCCTTCTTCGTGCCTGGCGGCGGGACGTTCGTGTAGACGATCGTCCCGTCCTTCTCCACGTACCTGTAGATGCCCTCGGACGCATGGGCTCCCAGGGGGGCAAGCAGCAGCGCGGGCAGCAGCAAGAAGGGAAGGGCTCGCATATCGGCGCTCCCAACCTTAGACCTCCGCCCGAAAGTCCTCAAGAAATCGCCTTGTTTCCAGCACTTACAGCCATTAAGGCTGTGACACATGCCCCATCGGTTCGATTTCCTGGTTCTGGGCGGTGGTGTGGCGGGCCTCTCGTTCGCCCTGCAGGCGGCCGGGCACGGCACGGTGGCCGTGCTCACCAAGCGAGAGCGCGCACGAGGGCAACACCGCCTACGCCCAGGGCGGCATCGCCAGCGTGCTGTCGCCCACGGACAGCTTCGAGGCCCACATCCAGGACACCCTGGAGGCGGGCGCCGGCCTCAACCACCGGGACGCGGTGGAGGTGACGGTGCGCGAGGGCCCGGAGCGCATCCGCGAGCTGGTGGCGCTGGGCGCGGACTTCAACCGGCGGAGTGTCGGGCGAGTTCGACCTGACCCGCGAGGGAGGCCACTCCCAGCGGCGCATCGTCCACTCCGGCGACATCACCGGGCGCGAGGTGCAGCGCGCCCTGCTGGAGGCGTGTGACGAGCAGCCGAACATCACCTTCTTCCAGAACACCTCGGCCATCGACCTCATCCTCGACCGGAGGGCCGAGCCCGAGCCACGCCGAGCCGGTGCCTGGGGGTCTACGTGCTCACGCGCCGGACGGGGCGTCATCGAGCGCTTCCTGGGCAAGGTGACGGTGCTGGCCACCGGCGGCGCGGGCAAGGTCTACCTGTACACCTCCAACCCGGACGTGGCGACGGGCGACGGCGTGGCCATGGCGTACCGGGCCGGGGCCGAGGTGGCCAACATGGAGTTCTTCCAGTTCCACCCCACCTGCCTGTACCACCCGGAGGCCAAGAGCTTCCTCATCAGCGAGGCGCTGCGCGGCGAGGGCGGCAAGCTGCGGCTGCGCAACGGCCAGCAGTTCATGGACCGCTACCACCCGCTGGCGGAGCTGGCCCCGCGCGACGTGGTGGCGCGCGCCATCGACGCGGAGCTCAAGCGCACCGGCGACGACTGCGTCTTCCTGGACATGACGCACCTGGGGCGCGCCTTCCTCACGGAGCGCTTCCCCAACATCTACGCCACCTGCAAGGCCTTCGGCATCGACATGGCCGTGCAGCCCATCCCGGTGGTGCCCGCGGCCCACTACATGTGCGGCGGCGTGGTGACGGACCTGCAGGGGCGCACCACGCGTGCCGGGCCTCTACGCCATCGGCGAGGTGGCCTGCACCGGCCTGCACGGCGCCAACCGGCTCGCCTCCAACTCGCTGCTGGAGGGGCTGGTCTTCGGCCACCGGGCCGCCGCCGTCTGCGCCGAGGAAGTGCGCGCCACAGCCCGCCCGCGGAGGAGCCGCCCGCCTGGGACGAGGGCAGCGCGGTGGCCTCGGACGAGAGCGTCGTCGTCACCCACAACTGGGACGAGATCCGCCGCCTCATGTGGAACTACGTGGGCATCGTCCGCACGGACAAGCGCCTGATGCGGGCGCGCCGCCGGCTGGAGCTGCTGCGCGAGGAGATCCGCGACTACTACTGGCGCTTCAAGGTGACGCGCGACGTCATCGAGCTGCGCAACATCTGCGACGTGGCCACCCTCATCGTGGACTGCGCCAGCCGGCGCAAGGAGAGCCGCGGCCTGCACTTCACGCTGGACTACCCCAACACGGACGAGCACCACTGGAAGCGCGACACCGTCGTCCGCCGCGAGCTGTGAACCTCGGATGACCTACCCCACTGATCCGCGCGACATGCTGCCGCCCCCGGGGCACGAGCACCCTCCCGGGCCCGAGCGACCCGTCGAGCCCCCTGCCCCGCCCGTGCGCCAGCCCTGGCCTCCGGTGTGCGCGGTCGTCATCGGCGGCTCGGTGGTCCTGTACCTGCTGGATGTCCTCCTGAGCCGGGAGTCGGGCGCGCTCCTCTGGGGAGCACGGGGCCCTTTCTTCCAATGGACCGCCCTCTTCGGTCCGCTCGTCCAGGCGGGCCAGGCCTGGCGCGTGCTCACCACCGTCTTCATGCACGGCGGCCTCCTCCACCTCGGCTTCAACATGTCCGTGGTGTACTCGCTGGGCATGCCCCTGGAGCGGGGCATCGGCAGCGGGCGCTTCCTGCTCATCTCCCTCGTCACGGCGCTGGGCGGCTCGGCCTTCGCGCTGCTCTTCAACTTCAACGTGCCCACCGTGGGAGCCTCGGGGATGATCCTCGGCTGGGCGGGAGCCATGCTCCTCATCGCCACGCGCGAGTTCCGCCGCGGCCTCGTCTTCTGGCTGGTCCAGGTGGCGGCGATCAGCCTCCTCCCGGGAGTGAGCTGGGCCGGGCACCTCGGAGGCTTCCTCTTCGGCCTGCCCATGGGCATCGCCCTGCGCTCCGGGCCCCGTGTCTTCGCGCGCGCCGCGCCCTTGCTGCTCGCCATCGCAGTGGTGGTGGTCTACATCGCCGCCCACCCGGAACGATTCGGGGGATTCCCTAGTATGGAACTGAAGTCGGTGTGCGTCTTCTGTGGCTCGCGCAACGGAACCCGGCCGGACTACCTCGCGGGGGCCAGGGCCCTGGGCGCGGAGCTGGCCCGGCGGGGGCTCACCCTCGTCTACGGGGGCACCAGCGTGGGACTCATGGGCGCCATGGCGGACGCGGCCCTCGCGCGGGGCGGCAAGGTGGTGGGCGTGCTGCCCAGGGTGCTCGAGTGATCGGGAGATCGCCCACCCGAGCCTCACCGAGCTGCACCTGGTGGACTCCATGCACACGCGCAAGGCGATGATGGCCGAGCGCGCGGACGCCTTCATCGCCATGCCCGGCGGCATCGGCACCTTCGAGGAGCTCTTCGAGGTGACCACCTGGGCCCAGCTCGGCCTCCACCACAAGCCCATCGGCCTGCTGAACGTGGCGGACTTCTACGGGCCGCTGCTGGCGATGATGCGGCGCGCGGTGGAGGAAGGCTTCGTCCCCGAGGCGCGCGCCCAGCCCTTCGCCTGCGACCCGTCCCCAGCCGCGCTGCTGGATCAGCTCCAGAAGGTCGAACAGCCACTCACCCCGAGAACGCCCCCGCTGCGGCCCGAGCAGACCTGAGCGTCACGTGCGCTAGCGCGCGTGGACGCGCATCTCCACCTTGCCGAGCGAGGAGGCCATGCGCAGCACCACGCGCTCGATGCCCGGGGGGATGACGGGCTTGCCGTCCGCGAAGGTGGTGGGGAAGCGCACGCGGTAGCCCACCCAGAAGGTGCCCAGGTACGGGTAGAAGGCCCGCATGTCCATGTCCGCGCGGCCCATGCGCTCGCACCCTCACGGGCCGCACCTCGCCCGCGGGCGTCACCAGCACCATGTGCCAGATGGACGTGGGCCGGTCGAAGTCGTCGTAGCGGTAGTCGTTGACGTGGACGCCGAGGAAGAACTCGTGCGTGTTCTGCGCCTCCGCCAGCTCCTCGCGCCAGCAGCGACTCCACGCGCTCGCGGAGACAGCGACTGGAAGGTGGCCGCCCGGCGGATGCGGGCCTCGCGGAAGGCCGGCGTCTGCAGCGTGGCCGCCGAGAAGAGCCCGTGTCGAAGCCGAGTAGAGCTCCCCGCGGGCGGTGTAGCGCTCCAGCACCTGCTGGTAGATGCGCTCCTGGCGCTCGTCCCGCAGCACGGGAGCCGGATCCCCCACGGTGGGCGGGCGTGGAGACACAGCCCGCGCAGCGCCATCAGCAGCGCCACGAGCCGCAACTGCATCCTCACGGAATGAAGTCCTTGCGGGTGAACAGCGTGAAGAGCCGGTTCCCGGTGGCCTCGACCGCCTCGCGTCCGCCCTCCAGCCGGTCCACCAGCGCGAACGCCCCGAGCACCTTCAGCCCCTCGCAGCTGAGCCCGCTCGATCGCCTTGAGCGTGGAAGCGCCCGTGGTGACCACGTCCTCGAGGATGGCCACCGGCGCGCCCGGAGCGCAGCGCGCTTCATGCCCTCGATCCACTGGCCCGTGCCGTGGCCCTTGGGCTCCTTGCGGACGATGAAGGCATGCAGCGGAGTCCCCGGACAGGTAGCTCGTGAGGCTGACCGCCGAGGCGAGCGGATCCGCGCCCAGCGTCAGCCCGCCCACCGCCACGGCCTCGGGGCGCCTCGCGGAGGACGGACTGAAGCAGGAGCCGGCCGATGAGGAAGTGCCCCTCGGCCAGCAGCGCCGTGCGCTTGCAGTCGATGTAGAAATCCGACTCCTTGCCGGACGACAGCACCACCTTGCGCCGCTCGAAGGAGCGCTCGGTGAGCAGCTCCAGCAGGCGGGCCCTGTCACGCGCGAGCGCGTCCACCATTCACAAGCTCTCCAGCCAGGCCACGAGATCCGAGGAGTAGCGAAGCTGCGTGAGCAGCTCCTTCTTCCGCGTCTCATCGAGGTCGGCGAAAACGTCAGCCAGCAGCGCCAGGTCCTGATTGATGTCCACCAACCGCTGGGTGACCTCCGCGGCCAGCTCGTCCGCGTCGACCTCCTCGTCCACCGTCTCCGGCGCGAGCGACTCTTCGGTGGCCAGCGCCTTCTCGAGCATATCCCGGGCGATGGGCGTCAGCCGCCCCTCGGCTCTCGAGCTGCTCCCGCTTGGCCTCCAGCTCCTCCCGGCTCACCGGCGAGGAGTGGATGGCCGAGGCCAGCGCCATCAGCAGCGCGTCCTCGTCCGACAGGTCCGTGTGCAGGCGGGCCAGCACGCGATCCCGTCTGGAGGAAGCGCAGCGCCGCCACCCGGCGGAATCCGGAGATGATCTGGAACCGGTCCGGCGGCTTGAAGCGCACGTCCACCGGGAAGAGCTGCCCCAGCCGCGCCAGATCGGTGGCCAGCGCGGACAACTCCCCCACCGGGCGCATCTGGAACGTGGAGTCCTCGTCGATCCGCTCCAGCGGAATGTGGGCGGGGGCCACGTTCCCACGACGGCGCGGCGCGAGCGTCTCGCGGACGCGGCTGCTCGGCTCGGCGGAGGCGCGGGCTGCTCGGCCGGCGACTCACCGCCCGATGCTTCCGCGACCTCGGAGCTCCCTTCGCGAGCCTCCACCGTCCCCTCCTGCTGCTCGGGGGCGGCGGCGGACGACTCAGGAGCGGTCGCCCCGGGCGACTCCTCCACCGGGGTGCTCGGCTGCGCGTCCACCTCGTCGATTCTGTTCTCGGCGTTCATGGCGTTCATCAGCACCCTTGGATTCGCCCGTCGCCGGGCCGTGGCCGTCGATTCGGCGTGTGGCGACGCAAAGGTGCGCCACCACAACGCTTTAACGACCCTTCTTCTTCACCACGACTTTCTTCCTAGCAGCCTCCGCCATGGTAGGCGGGACCGGCGCGGCGACCGGCGGCCGAGGAGGCTCGGGCCGGGTGGGCTCGGCCGCCCTGGGGGCGGGCGGAGCGGGCGGCACCGGGCGCGTGGCGACCGGAGCGGGCGGCGGCGCCGGCGGGCCGCGGGCGAGGGGGCGGCCGGACGGGCCGTCATGGGAGCAGCGGGCGGCGGCGGCCGAGCACCAGGCAGCGCCGGACGGGCCGGGACATTCGTCCCCGGACGCACCGCGGGACGCACGGCCGTCGGACGCGGCAGCGCCGGACGCTCCGTGGGCACGCGACCCGGCTCCACCTCGCCCATGTCGACGCGGCCGCGGAAGCTCGCGCCGTCGACGATGATGACGCGCGGGGCGTGGATGTCGCCCACCATGCGGCCTTCGCGGGTGAGCTCGACGCTCTCGGTGGCGGTGATGTTGCCCACCACCACGCCGCTGACGATGGCGTTCTTGACCGTGACGTTCGGCCTTCACGATGCCGACGGCTCGACGATGAGCGTCCTGGTCAGGGTGAGCTCGACCCTCGACCCGGCCGCGGACCGTGAGGTCCTCGTCGCCCGTGAGCTTGCCGCTGATGAGGATGGATGGACCGATGACCGTGTTGTCGCTCGCCCGACCAGGGACCAGTTCCTTCGCAGTGGCCATGGCGATCAGCGCTCCTTCGGACGTCCATGTCGACGTTGCCCTTGAAGCGGCGCCGTCGGCGATGAGGATGCGCGGGGCCTTGATGTCGCCCACCACGCGGCAGTCGGCCTTGAGCTCGACCTTGTCGGTGGCGGTGATGTTGCCGGTGACCTGGCCGGCGATCTCGACGTTCTGGGTCTCGATGTCGGCCTCGACCACGCCGGTGCCCTCGACGAAGAGGCTCTCCTTGCAGCGAGATCTTGCCCTTCACCGTGCCCTGGATGACGAGATCCTCGTCGCCGGAGATCTCGCCGTCGATGACGATGCTCGATGCCGATGACCGTGTTCGCCATGTGTGTTCGTCCGTCCGCCTCCTCGAGAGCGGTGCTGCGAGCGCTCCGAGGCCCGCTTAGATGTCGTCGGGCAGCTTGACGTCCATCTCGATGGAGCCGTTGAAGACCGCGCCGTCCTCGATGACCACCCGCGGGGCCTTGATGTCGCCGGTGACCTTCGCCGAGGCGTTGATGGACACCCGGCGCGCAGGCGTCGATGTTGCCGCTCGCCTCGCCGTTGATGGTCAGCTCCTCGGCCCGGATGTCGGCCTCCACCTTGCCGGTGTCCTCGATGGTGAGGTGGTTCTTCAGGGCGATCTGCCCCTCGACCCGCCCCTCGATGACCAGGTCGCCGCCGCCGGTGAGGTTGCCCCGGATGATGATGCCCTTGCCGATGATGCCCGTCTGCTCGGCCTGTGCCATGCGGTGACCCTCGGAAGCGCCCTCGAGAATCGAAGTTTGCTCTGTAAGGAATTGGAACCTACGTCAGAGATGCGCGGAGATCCAGTTGCAGATGTCCCGATGGACCTCCGCCTTGCCGATCTCGTTGAGCGGCTCGTGACGCATCCCGGGATAGGCCTTGTACACCTTGTCCTGGGAGCCCACGGCATCGAAAAACTGGCGTCCGGCGGCAACGCTCGCCACGCCATCCTCGGAGCCACAGAGCATGAAGAGCGGCACCTTCACCTTGGAGGCGAGCGTCATCACCTGGGACTGGGCCTGAGTGGACTCGATGAACCAGCGCGGGGTCACCAGAGTATTGTAGAGGGGGTCCTGACGTACGGCCTCCTGGACCGCCTCGTCCCGGCTGAGATGCTCCGGGGTGAGCTCGCTCTTGATGGGCATCCACGGGAGGACCCTGCCCCACCGCCCGAGCGGCCACCACTTTCAACGTCGGCGGCGTGATGGCGAGCTTGAAATAAGGCGCGGACAGCACAATCCCGCTCACGCCCTCCAGTCCGCCCCGCCCCAGCAGGTGCGCCGCCATCAACCCGCCATGGCTGTGCGCGAGCAGGAAGAGCTTCCGCCCACCAGCCTCGCGGCGGACCCGCTCCCAGAAGCCGGCCAGGTCGTCCAGGTAGTCCGGCCAGGTCTCGCAGAAGCCCCGGCGCCCGTCGGCGCGCCCGTGGCCGCGGTAGTCGAAGCCGTGAACGGCATACCCCTCGGCCGCCAGGGCGTCGATCGCGGGCCGATAGCGACCGATGTGGTCGCCATAGCCGTGCACCACCGCCACGTGGGCTCGGGGTTGTTCCGGCTGCTCGGACATCCAGTAGAGCCGGAGCCCGTCTTTCCCAGTGAAGAAGCCCTCGTCGAAGCGCGCCATAGGGTCTGAAGACATTAGCGATCCACCGCACCGGTTGACAGAAACTTCAGCTTTCGCTCGAGGAGCGCCCGCTGTTCGGGCGGATCGGCGGCCTCGGGATGCAGGGCCAGGATCTCGAGCGCGCGCCGCCAGGCTCCCGCGGCATCCCCCGCGCGCGCCAGCCGCTGGTAGGCGTCTCCCAGGTGCTCGAGGATGACGGGCTCCTCGGGCTCCAGCTCCGCCGCCCGCTCCAATGCCTCCACCGCACGCGGATAGTCGCCGCGCTGGAAATGAATCCACCCCAGCGAGTCCAGGAAGGCCCCGGTGTCCGGGCGCAGCTCCAGGGCGCGCCGCACCAGCCGCTCGGCCTCCTCGTAGTGTCTGCCGCGCTGGGCAAGCAGGTAGCCGATGAAGTTCATCGCCGCCGCGTGGTCCGGGTCCACCTCGAGCACGCTGCGCATCCAGGAGAGGGCCCCCTCCGGGTCACCCTGCTCCAGGAGCGCGGAGCCGAGGGCATAGCGCAGGGCCGGCTCGCGGGGCTGGCGAGCGACGGCCTCACGCAACAAGGCGAGTGCCTCGGCCGGGCGCCTCTGGCGCCGCAAGGTGGAGGCGAGCGCCTCATAGAGGTCCGGCTCCGGCAGCCGCGCGAGGGCCTCCTTCAGCGCGGCCACGGCGGCGTCGGGCGCGCCGCTCCGCTCGTGGGCTCGGGCGAGCTGCACCCGCAGCTCCGCGTCATCGGGGCGCTCGGAAATGGCCTCGCGCAGCAGGGCAATCGCCGTCTTGTGGTCGCCCCCCTGGGAGAGGCAGATGGCGCGGCGAGCGCGCGAATCGGCGAAGAGCTCGGAGGAGACGGGCACCTCGGCGTACGCGGTGGCGGCCACGTCGAAGTGGCGCAGCCTCTCGTGGACGAGGCCCGCGTAGAAGGAGACGCGGGGCGACGCTCCCCTCCCCTTTCGAGCGGCGTCCAGCACCTCCGCGGCCGAGGCACTGTCACGCGCGGACAGGAAGGAGAAGGCCACCCGGACGACGAGCTCCGGATCCTGGGAGATGGACAGGAGCCGCTCGAAGTACGCGCGCGCCCGCACCGCCGAGCCGAGCCGCAGCGCGATCCGACCGGCGCTCACCAGCACCGCCTGGTTGTCCGGGTCGCGCTCCAGCGCCCGAGCCAGCGCCTCCTCCGCCGTGGAGAGGCGACCGGCCTTCTCGTAGAGCTGCGCGAGCGTGGTCAACGATTCCACGTCCCCGGGGTCGCGCTCGATGGCCCGCGCCAGCATCTGCTCGGCCCGGGAGGCATCGCCACGCTCGGCCAGGGCCAGCCCCAGCCGCCGGTAGCCGGAGGCCTCGCCGGGCAGCGCCGCCGCCAGGTCCTCCACCACCTTCACGGCCTGCTCGTTCGCGCGGGACTCGAGGTGGAGCTGCGCGAGGACGAGGTAGGCCTCCGGCTCGCGAGGCTTGAGCTGGATGGCGCGGCGCAGGTGCAGCCGGGCCCGAGCGGACTTGCCAGCATCCATCAACACGCGCCCCAGCATCAGCCGGCCGGCATAGTACGTGGGGTGGCGCTCCACCACGCGCCGCAATTCGCGCTCGGCGAGCGTCAGGTCTCCCGCACGCGCGTACGCCTCGCCGAGCTGGGTGAGCAGGAATGGGCTGCCGTCATCGGTGGCCAACGCCAGCCGCAGCTCGTCCACCGAACCCCGGTAGTCCCCCTGGAGGCTCAGCAGCCTGGCCTGCAGGTAGTGCGCATAGCTGGCGGACGAGGCGATGCCTTCGTCCCTGGCCGCCGCGGAGATGGCCTCACTCATGGCCGAGCGGTCCACCGGAGGCCGACGCGGAGGGGCCGCGACCGCACCCAGCCCGACGAGGGCCAGGAGGGGCACGGCTCGGGCGAGGGTTCGAGGGAGGCGCACGCCACCGAGTCTAACGCGGCGGCGGCGCCAGCACAGGTGGTGCCCTGACCTACAGCACCGGTGCGACCGGTGCGCCCAACCGCTCCAGGATGCGCTCCACCGGTTCGCTGTCGTGACTCACGTCGGCCACCGCCGAGCGGTACTCCATCCCCGTGTGCTTCTCGACATCCGGCAGCAGGCGGCCGATGACGTTGCGCCCCGCTTCAACATTGCACTCGGGCAGGACGACGGCGAGCACACCCTCGCCCATGTGGCCGATGATGTCCGGGGTGCGCAGCCGCGCGCGCATCACGTCCGGCACGCCGCGCAGCACGTCGCTCCGCACGGGGCGCTCGGGGCGAAGCACGGCGAGGCTCACCGGCCGGCTGTAGCGCCGCCCGCGGCTCACCTCGTGATCCAACCGAAGCATCAGACCGCGCCGGTCGTAGAGCCCGGTGATAGGATCGTTCCCGCTGCGCCGCAGGAGCGAGGAGGTGCGCTCCATTGCTCTCGGCCTTGCGCAGCTTGAGAGCGCGCTCGGTACGGGTGAGCAGCTCCATCGCGTTGAAGGGCTTGCTCATGTAGTCCACCGCGCCGAGGTTGAGCGCGCGGACCTTGTCGGCCACGCCCTGGTGGGCGGACAGCAGGATGACGGGGATGCTGGCGGTGTCCGAGGAGGACTTGAGCGCCACCGCGGCGTCCAGGCCGTCCAGCTTGGGCAGGAAGACGTCCATCACCACCAGGTCCGGCTTGGACGAGCGCGCCCGGGCCAGGCCCTCGGCGCCGTCGCGCGCCACGTCCACGCGGTAGCGCGAGCGCAGCACCTCCACCAGCACCGCGGCGATCTCCGGCTCGTCCTCCACCACCAGCACACGCGGCTGCTCGGTCACCTCCTTGTTGGGGAGGTTCTTCACGGCGCGCTGGACCTCCTGCGCCAGGGGCATCGTGAAGATGAACGCCGCGCCGCCCTCGGGCGGAGCCTCGGCCCAGATCTCCCCACCGTGGAGCTCCACGAACTCCTTGCAGATGGCGAGGCCCAGACCGGCGCCCCCGCCTCCGCTCTTGGAGCCGCTGCGGTAGCGGTCGAACACGAGCGGCAGCTCCTCGGGAGGGATGCCCTTGCCGTCGTCCTGCACCACGATGCGCGCCACGTCACCGTCCGGCCGCGCCAGCCGCGAGGCCTTCACCACCACCTCGCCCGCGTCCTGCGCGTGGTGGATGGCGTTGGTGATGAGGTTCTGCAGCACCTCGTGCAGCTTCAGCTCGTCGCCGATGAGCATCATGCTCTCGGGATTCTCGGCCCGCAGGGCCACGCCCCGCTCGGCGGCGAGGATCTCCAGCTCGTTGACGCTCTCCTTGCAGAGCTCGGAGATGTCCAGCACGCGCGGCTCGATGGACAGGCGCGCCACGTCGCCCTTGCCCTTGTCCAGCAGCGACTCGACCAGGCCGAGGATCTTCCGGCCCTGGCGGATCATCGCCTCGGCGGACTGCTTCTGCTGCGGATCCAGCCCGCCCTCCAGCAGCAGCCGGCCGTGGCCCAGCAGCACCTGCAGCGGGGCGCGCAGGTCGTGGCTGCACACCGCGATGATCTCGTCCTTGAGCCGGTTGAGATCCTTGAGGCGGCGGTTGGCCTCGGTCAGCTCGCGGTAGCGCTCCACATAGGCCAGCTCGAGCTCATCGCGCTTCTTCTTGAGCGCGGTGTGCAGGCGGGCGTTGCGGAGGCAGTTGGCGAGCGCCGCCGCCACCGCCTGGGCGAACTCCTGCTCGTCCCGGCCGAAGCCCTCGGAGCCGCGGGAGATGCGCAGGAAGAGCGCCCCGAGCAGCTCGTCCTGGCACACCAGGGGCTGCACGAGGATGGAGCGCACGCCGACGGAAGTGATGGCGGGACGCACCTCGGCCATCAGCGGATCCCTCTGCGCCTCCTCCACCAGCACCGGCTGCCGGGTCTCCAGGGCGCGGCGCAGCTCGGGGTAGCGGGCGAGGTCCACGTCCAGTGACAGGCCCGGGTCCTCCATCGTCGCCACCACGCTGGCGGTGGGAGAGGAGATGTCCTCCACCAGCACCACGGAGCAGCGGTCCGCGTTGATGACAGCGCCGACCTTCTCCACCGCGAGGCGGAGGATCTGATCCAGCTCCAGCGAGCTGGTGGCGGCCTGGGTGATTTCCAGCAGCCGCTCCATGCGGTTGCGGGTGCGCTCCATGATCTTGCGCTCGCGCAGCACCGCGTCCAGCCGCGGGATGAGCTCCTCGAGACTGCGCACCCAGTCATCCACCGGCAGCTTGCGCAGCACCTCCGAGCGGGAGCGGGTGGAATCCGCCAGCACCTTCAGCTCGCGCAGCCGCGTGTCCTGGCGGACGGCGGCGAGCGCCTCGGTGGCCCGCTTGCCGGTGGCCGACACGAGGATGGCGTCGGGCCGCAGAGACTCCCCCAGCCTGGCCAGCTCCTGCAGGTCCTCGGTGATGTCCCACAGGAAGCCGCCATCGGACAGGTGCGCGAGCAGGACGTCATTCGCCGCTCGCGCGCCAATCACCAGGACGCGACCCCGCGCGCCGACGAGCTCGGCTCTCAACGGAGCACCCGGGAGGACAGGCCCTGCACGGGCGTATGGAGAGACCGGAAAAATTTCACGAAAGCGTCAACCGTCATGCGCGGGTCCGAATCATGCCGCTGAAGCCGGCTGGGGGCCAGCGTGTCGGACTCGGGGGGTCAGGGCAAGAATTGTTAGAGCAACTCCCCCGCGTATACTCGGTGGCCGTGCGACTTCCGCCAGTTCCGCAGTTCTCTTCCCCTCTGAACCCCCTGCTGCTGACGGCGCTCCTGAGCGTCGGGACGGCTCGGGCGGAAGGGCCCCAGGCGTCCGCGACGCCCCTCTCCGCGCCTCCGGCCGCTCAGCCCTCGGAGGAGAAGGCGGCGGCATCCTCGCCTGCCGACCTTGGCATCCATACTCCCGCGACCCGAGACAACGCCTGGAACTCCCCGGCGAACGTCCGTCGCTCGGCCACTCCCACCGGAGGGGTGGGACTGCTGCGCGTGGCGGGAGCGGACCTCGGACGCCCGGGCCTGCTGCGGCTCTCGCTCTCGGGCGAGCGCTCCTCCAGCGCCGACTTCCCCGTGCAGGGCGCGGAGAACACGCGCACCACCGGTGTCTTCGCCCTGTCGTACGTGCCGCTGGAGTTCCTCGAGGTGTCGCTGGCCTACGCGGCCTCGGCCAACACCAACACGCGCTCCTCGCCCAACCTCATCCAGGCGCTCGGGGACGTGACGCTCGGGGCCCGGGCCACGAAGCAGTGGATTCCGGGACTGTGGGCCGGCGCGGACCTGCGCGTCATGACGTTCTCCGGCGTGGGCAACCAGAGCCAGGTCGCGTTCGGCTTCTCGCCCCGCGCGGTGGCCACCTATGACGCGAGCGGGAAGCTGCCCCTGCCGCTGCGCGCCCACGCCAACCTCGGCGTCCTCGTGGACGGCACGGGCTCGCTGGTGGATGCCAGCCGGCTCAACGCCTCCGAGGAGTACGCCCTCGGCATCAACCGCTACCCCCGCTTCACCGTGGGGCTCGGGGTCGAGGCGCCGCTGCCGATCGCCACGCCCTTCCTCGAGTACGGCCTGGCCTCTCCGCTCGGCGTGGAGGGTGGCCAGCTCGTCGCTCCGGACGGGACGCTCGTGTCCGTGGGCAGCGTGGCGCCCCAGACGCTCGGGCTGGGCGTCAAGGTGACGGCCCTGACGAACTTCACCTTCACCGCGGCGGCCGAGTTCGGTCTCACGCGACAGGTGGGCCGGGGCCTGCCGCCCGTGGCGCCCTTCAACCTCGCCCTCGGCGCCTCGCTCAACGTGGATCCGCTGCTCCAGGCCGGCGCGCCGCGCGTGGTGCGGGAGCCGACCCGGTGACGCGAACCTCCACCGCCATGACGAACTCCGCCGCGACCCAGACGGCCCAGGTGTCCGGCGTGGTGCTGGACGCGAAGACGCGCCAGCCCATCCCCGGAGTCCTCGTGGACATGGTGGACTCGTCGCTGCCGCCGGTGGCCTCGGACCCGCGCGACGGCCGCTTCCTCACGTACGCGCTGCCGAGCGGCCCGGTGAAGCTCTCCGTGCGCAAGGAGGGCTACCTCCCGCTGGAGCAGGAAGTGGTGCTGAAGGCGGGCGAGCTCGCCCGGGTGGAGCTGGCGCTCGTGGCGGAGGTGAAGCCGGCGACACTCGCCCTCGCCGTCACCTCGAAGCGCAAGCCGGTGTCCGCCACGCTGGCCTTCCAGGGTCCCGAGTCCCGGCAGGTGAAGTTCACCGAGGCCGATGCGGCGTCCCACGCGCTGCGGCTCCCGGCCGGCCGCTACGTGGTGGAGGTCACCGCGCCCGGCTTCCTGGCCCAGATGCGTGGAGTGCAGGTCACCGAGGGCGCCGCGCTGAACCTGGCGTTCGACCTGGAGCCCGAGCCGAAGCAGTGGCTGGTGAAGCGAGAGAACGACAAGCTGGAGCTGACCCAGCCGGTGCGCTTCGTGGAGGGCAAGGCCGTGCTGCTCCCGGAGAACCAGCCGCTGCTCGCGCAGGTGGTCGATCTCGTGGTGCGCACCGGCATCAAGCGCATCCGCATCGAGGGGCACACCGACAACCAGGGCGACAAGGCCGCCAACCTGGCGCTGTCCAAGGACCGGGCGCGCGCGGTGGCGGACGCCCTCGTCAAGGCGGGCCTGGAGCCGGCGCGAGTCGAGTCCGAGGGCTACGGCGATACCCGTCCCGTCGCCCCCAACTTCACCCCGCGCGGCCGCGAGCTGAACCGGCGCGTGGACCTCGTCATCCCGGAGCCCTGATGTCCGGCGGGTGGCGCGCACGCTAGACTGCGCGCCACCATGCCCATCCCCTCTCCAACCCGGGCGCTCGTCCGCCCAGCGCTGCTGCTGCTGCCGCTCTTCTCCCTCGCCTGTCCCGAACCGCCGCCGGCGCCCACACCGGACCTGCCCCAGGTCAGCATCGTGGTGGAGGAGCCGAGCACCGTGGGGAAGAGCCTCAAGCTGTCCCTGTCCACGTCGGGCTGTGACCAGGCGCAGGTCCTGGAGCTGCTCGACCACAACGAGCTGCTCAAGCAGGTGACCTACGGCGGCAACCCCACTCCCGTGGAGCTGGGGATGAACGAGATCCGCTACACGTGGGGCATCGCCGCCAACCTGTCGCTCACGGCGCGCGTCACCTGCGCGGACGGGCGCACCAACGTCTCCCAGGCGCAGCCGGCCACGTTCTTCCCGGTGGCCGAGGCGATCGACCCCGCCTCCGCCAACGAGCAGGTGGTGCCCAACTACTTCATCGCCGAGGGCAGGGAGGACAACGGGGGCACCGTGTCGTTCATCGGCTGCGCCCAGGAGGGCACCGGGCGCCAGGGCCTCTACAAGGTGACGAAAGTCCCCACGGCCTCCGCGAAGCGCCTGGAGATGCTCATCCCCTGCTCCGAGAGCACGGTCATCACCGAGCGGAAGCCCGCCAACACCGGCTGGCGCTGGGTGTGGACGCCCAACCAGGGCCTCTTCGCCATCGGCCCGAACCAGTTCGAATCGACCACCCCCCCCACGGCGATCCGCGACGTGAAGGTGGATCGGCTGGCGATCACTCCCGAGGGCGATGCCCTCGTCTATGACTCGGGTGAGGGCGTGGACCCGGCCACCCTGCGGCTCATCACGCCCGCGGGCGCCATCAAGTGGGTCATCAGCAGCGCCGATACCAGCGGAAACCCCGCCACCACCCTGAGCGGCTTCGTCATCGGCGATCCGGTCTTCACCGGCTCGGGCTCCGCCGTCGTACCGATTGGCAACGGCTTCGGGGATGACACCCCGGGCGGCACCGTCCGGGTCGGCGTGCTGAACTACATCAGTGGCTTCTGGAGCCGCTTCGTGCACATCGACGAGCCCACGGCGACCCCCGGAGACCTGGCGCCCGCCGTGGCGTTCAACGCCTCGGGCACGCTGATGTACATCGCCACGCAGATCTCCAACACCAACGCGTACATCCGCTCTTGTGCCATCAGCGGGACGCTCACCGAATCGCTGTGCGATCCGCCGACCAACCGCCAGTGGATGTCCAACGAACTGACGGGGCAGGTGGTGGCCCTGGTGCCGTATGCGGACGGCTCGCGCCTGGCCGTCGTCGCCGCGCACCACACCTGGTTCCTGAACGCGTCGACCGGGGCGGTGGTGAACAACAACGGGCAGTCGCTCTCCCCCGGTGGGGCACTCTTCCCCCGGCAGGTGGTGCTGGGCGCGAACGGCGCCTTCTACCTCCTCACCAGCGGCGCTCCCACCGACGCCCTGCCGACGCCCTGGCCGGTGGAGATCGTCGCCACGGACATGGCGGAGAAGGGTGAGCTGTACCGCTACCAGATTCCGGGCGGCTCCATCGCCGGTGCGACGGACGACTCGGGAACGCTCTGGCTGCGCGTGGGCCGCAAGCTGGTGAAGCCGCTCGCGCTGGAGCAATACCGGCAGGTGCGCTGAGCGGGAAGGAAGACCCCTCCCCCGCCTTTACCCAGGGCGGGGGAAGGAGTTTCGTTCAGGCGCGCGGGTAGACTGGCGCGCATGTCCATTCCTCAAGGGTGTCCACGGTGGGGCAGGCTCGCCCTCGCGCTGAGCTTCGTGGTGACGACGGCCCAGGCCAACGGGCCGGAGGAGGCCATGCGTGAGCGATTCCGGCAGAGCCGGGAAGCGCGAGTCCGGAAGGCACACGAGGCCCTGGGGCTCACCTGGAGTCCCCCTGGCTGTACCGAAGGGCAGACGCTCTGGCGCGCGGTGTACCTGCCCTCGTTCCACGCGCCACTCACCGTGACCTTCCGCGGCGGGCCCGATGCGGAGCTGCGGCTCACCTGGCAGGAGTACACCGAGCCGAAGAAGCCCCCGACACTCGCACAGCGCACCCTGCGTGTGCCGGAGGCCGCGGCGACCGCGCTCGACGCGAAGCTGACCGGGCTGCAGCCGTGGGAGCTTCAGTTAGAGGACCGCATGGGCGCTGACGGCATCACCGTCCACGGCACCGTCTGTTCGCCCAGCCATGGCGAGACGCACTTCACAGCGTGGAGCCCCAACGAGAACAACGGCCCACGCCACCAGCGCTACTTCCTCACCCTGCTCGAAGCGTCCCTCGAGCTGCTCGCCGAAGACCCCCTCACCTTCCAGATCGAACCCGTCCAGGGCTACCTGACGAACGAGATGCTGGCGAAGGATCTCGGCGGCAGCCCGCGCGTGGTGCGGCTCGCGGCCGGCTACAGCATCGACCACCTCGAGCCCCTGAAGCAGTTCCTCGCCGCGATTCCCCAGACGGAAGACGTCATCGTCGATCTGCGCTCCTTCGACGGCGCGGGCACGGCTCTCAAGCCGCTCTTCGTGGCGTTCGACACCCGTGCGAAGGCCCGCACCGTGTGGGTGATTCCCGGTGACGGCGCGGCCTACCTATCGAAGTACCTCGGCGTGCGGCGCTCTCACGTCGTCACCACGATGGAAGCGGCACGCAAGAGACTGACTCCGAAACGCTGAACATGGCCAGCAGACAGCCAGGCCGTGTCACGGCTTGTCCGCGACGAGCAGCGCCTCGACGTTGCCGGCGGGGCCGGGCACGGTGGAGTCCATCACCCCGCGCACCGAGAGCCCCTGTGCCCGGACGAAGGCGGACACGGAGTCGATGGCCTCCTGGCGCGCGGCCACGTCCCGCACCACCCCGCCCTTCCCCACCTTGTCGGGCCCCACCTCGAACTGGGGCTTCACCAGCGCCACCAGCAGGCCCCCGGGCTTCAGGAAGGGCAGCACCGCCGGCAGCACCTGGGTCAGCGAGATGAAGCTGACGTCGATGACCACCACGTCCACCGGCTCGGGGAGATCCTCGGCGGTGAGGTAGCGGGCGTTGACGCGCTCGCGGGAGCGGACGCGCGGATCCGTGCGCAGCTTCTCGTGCAGCTGCCCGTAGCCCACGTCGATGGCGTGGACGTGCGTGGCGCCCTCCTGCAGGAGGCAGTCGGTGAAGCCGCCGGTGCTGGCGCCGATGTCCGCGGCCACCTTGCCGCGCACGTCGAGGCCGAAGCGGTCGATGGCCGCCTTCAGCTTCAACCCACCGCGAGACACGTAGGGCAGCACCTCGCCCTTGAGGCGCAGCTCCGCCTCCACGGGCACCAGCGAGCCGGGCTTGTCCACCCGCTGATCGCCCACCACCACCTGCCCGGCGAGGATGAGCGCCTGGGCCTTGGTCGCGGGACTCGGCGAGCCCCCGCTCCACCACCAGCACGTCGAGGCGCTCCTTGCGTGGTTTCACCGTGCACCTCCCTCGGAGAGCAGGGCCAGGGCGGCACGCCGCAGGCCCGCGGCATCCAGCCCCAGCTCGGCCCGCTGCACGCGCGCGTCCCCGTGGGGCACGAAGGCGTCCGGCATGCCCAGCAGCCTCACCCGGGCGCCCACGCCGCGCGCGGCGAGCAACTCCAGCACCGCGCTGCCCAGCCCGCCGTGCGTCGTCCCCTCCTCCACCACCACCACGCGTCCCGCACGCGGCGGCCTCCAGCACCGCCGCCTCGTCGAGCGGGGAGACGAAGCGCGCGTCCAGCACGCTCCAGCCCGGCTCCGAGTCAGCGGCCTCCAGCGCGGCCAGCCCCAGCGGCCCGAGCGTGATGAAGGACAGCCGGGCCTCCTGCGCCCGCTTCAGCCAGCGCGCCCCGCGCACCGGACCCGGGCCCGAGTGCAGCTCCGGGGGCAGCGTCGGCAGGGTGCCGCGAGGGAAGCGCAGGAGCGAGGGCCCGGGCAGCGCGAGCGCCGTGGCGAGCATCCCCGGCAGGTCCTCGCCGGTCACCGGAGCCATCAGCGTAAGGCCGGGCACGGGCCGCAGCGAGGCCACGTCGTAGGTGCCCTGGTGCGTGGCGCCATCCGCGCCCACCAGCCCGGCGCGGTCCACGGCGAAGACCACCGGCAGGCCCGGCAGGCACACGTCGTGGATGACCTGGTCGTACGCGCGCTGCAGGAAGGTGGAGTAGATGGCGCACACGGGCCGCAGCCCCGTGGCGGCGAGCCCGGCGCAGAAGGTGACCGCGTGCTGCTCGGCGATGCCCACGTCGAAGACACGCTCGGGGTAGCGCTGCTTGAGGCCCACCAGCGCCGAGCCCTCCAGCATGGCCGGCGTCACCGCCACCACGCGCGGGTCCCGGGCCATCGCCTCCTCCAGCGCGGCCGCGAAGGCCTCGCTGAAGGTGCGCTGGCCGCCGCGCGAGCGCACCAGCTTCCCGTCGCGCCACTCGTAGGGCCCCATGGCGTGGCCGCGCGTCTGCGTGTCCGCCTCGGCCGGGGGAAAGCCCCTGCCCTTCTGCGTCAGCGCGTGCACCACCACCGGGCGCGTGGAGGCGCGTGCCTCGCGCAGCACGCGGTGGAGCGCCCCGAGGTCGTGCCCGTCCACCGGCCCCAGGTAGGTGAAGCCCAGCGCCTCGAAGAAGGCGCGGGCCTCGCGCGTGCGCAGCAACGCGGGGATGGCGCCCACGTTCGCGGAGATGGACATCTGGTTGTCGTTGAGCACCACCACCAGCGGCAGGTGCGTGCCCCCGGCGTTGTTCAGCCCCTCGAAGGTGAGCCCGCCGGTGAGCGCCCCGTCCCCCACGCAGCGCCACCACGTGCCCGGGCTGGCCCCGCAGGCGCTTGCCCTCGAGCATGCCCAGCGCCGCGGACACGGCGGTGCACGCGTGGCCCGCGGCGAGCGCGTCGTGCGGGCTCTCCCGTGGGTCCAGGAAGGGGGCGATGCCGCCGGCCTGGCGCAGCGTGCCCATGCGCTCGCGCCGGCCCGTCAGCAGCTTGTGCGCGTAGGCCTGGTGGCCCACGTCGAAGACGAGCGCGTCCTGCGGCGAGTGGAAGACCCGGTGCAGCGCGACGACCAGCTCCACCGCGCCGAGCGAGGCCCCCAGGTGGCCGCCCACGCGGCCACAGAGGGAGATGATGTCCTCACGCAGCTCCTCGCACAGGCGAGGCAGCTCGGACTCGGGGAGCGCCCGGACGTCCGCGGGAGATTGGATGCGCGGCAGGAGCCGCTCCATCACGAGCGTCGCTCCACCGAGTAGCGCGCGAGCGCCGCGAGCGGGCCGATCCTCGGGCTCCAGCGTCTTCACGGCGGCGATGGCCTCGGCCACCTTGCGCGCCGCGAGCTGCTTGGACTCCTCCAGCCCCAGCACCGCCGGGAAGGTGAAGCGTCCGGCGGCGGCATCCGCGCCCACGGGCTTGCCCATGGAGGACGCATCCCCCGTCACGTCCAGCACATCGTCGGCGATCTGGAAGGCGAGCCCCACCGCGTCCCCGTAGGTGTCCGCGCGGGCCAGCGCGTCCGCGTCCCCACCGGCGGCGATCACCCCCATGCGGCACGCGGCGCGGATGAGCGCGCCCGTCTTCAGGCGGTGCATGCGCGTGAGGTAGTCGATCTCGGCCGGGCGATCCTCGGCGATGTCCAGCACCTGGCCGCCCACCATGCCCGCCGCGCCCGAGCCCACGGCCAGCTCGCGGCAGCAGCGTGCCGCGCACCGGCTCGGGGCCGCCCGCCACCAGGGCGAAGGCCTCGGTGAGCAGCGCGTCACCCGGCGAGGATGGCCATGGCCTCGCCGATACACCTTGTGGTTGGTGGGCCGCCCGCGGCGCATGTCGTCGTCGTCCATCGCCGGCAGATCGTCGTGCACCAGCGAGTAGGTGTGGATGAACTCGAGCGCGCAGGCGCAGTCCTCCACCACGCGCGGAGATCGGCTCTGGCGCAGCACGGCCTCCGCGAAGGCCAGGCACAGCACCGGCCGCAGCCGCTTGCCGCCGGCCAGCAGCGAGTAGCGCATGGACTCCAGCAGGCGCGGCGGCACGTGCGCGCCCATCTCCTCGGAGCGCGAGCCCAGCAGCTTCTCCACCCGCGCCACCTGGGTCCGCAGGTACGACTCGAGATCGAAAGACGACATGTCAGGGCACCTCGGATGCGGGCGGCGGGATGAGCCCTCGCAGCCGCTTGATGAGCGCGTTGAGATCCAACGGCTTCACGAAATAGTCGGCGGCGCCGGCCTCGATGCCGCGCCGCTTGTCCTCCGGCTCCCCGCGCCCGCTGACGAAGACGACCGGGATGTCCCGGAACTGCTCGTTCTTCTTCACCGCCCTGCACAGCTCGAAGCCATCGATCCAGGACATGTTCACGTCCATGAGGATGATGTCCGGCCGCTTGAGCTGCAGGGAGGAGATCAGCCGCAGCCCGTTGGCCGCGGCGGTGACCTCGAAGCCCTCCGACTCCAGGGCGAGCGAGAGCAACTCCCGCGTATCGCGGTCGTCGTCGACGATGGTGACCTTGGGCTGCGGCATGGGGATACCGATAGGTCTACACGCGAGGGACTAGAACGGCACGTCGTCCTCGGGAGGAGGCACGGACCTGGACGCGCCCGAGCTCCCCCGCGAGGCCGGAGCGGGAGCCGAGGGCACCGTCGGGGCCTTCACGCCCGTCTGCAGCGGCACCACCACGTCCCGGCCGTCCTCGGTCAACAGCTCCTCGATGCGCTTCTCCGCCGCGTTGAGGAGATGCTCGCCGCGGCGCACCAGCTTGATGCCCTCCTCGAACGACTTGAGCGAGTCCTCGAGCGACAGGGTGCCGCCCTCCAGCCGCGCCACCACGTCCTCGAGACGCTGCACCACGTCCCCGTACTGCTCGGGGACCTCCTCCGCCGCCTTGCCCTTGCTGTCCTTCGCCACGTCCGGTCCACCTCGACGAGAAAAAGCCGCGGGACTCTAGAGGAGGCGCCCCCCCGGGTGCCAGGGGGACCTGCACCCGGACGTCAGCAATCCACCGGACCCTTCACCGCGGTGACGGTGGCTTCAATCTCCTCGCACGCCTGGAGTGTCTTCGCCCCGCTGCTGGCGAACTTGATACCGAGGAGCTCGCCGGGCTGCACGTCCGAGATGGAGCGCACCACCCCTCCGTCGCTCCGCCGGAAGGTGACCGCGTAACCCCGCGACATGACCTTGAGGGGGCTCATGGCATCCAGCCGACCTTCCAGGCGCTGGAAGTGTCGCTGTGCCGACGCCAGGGCGTCCTTCTCCAGGGCAACCAGCCGGGCACTTCCGATCGGCCAGCCGGGCACGCAGCTCCACCACCCGGGCGATCGGGGAGATACGCTCCAGCTCCAACCGGGCCCGGGCGGCCCTCGCCCGCCGGGTCGCCACGTCCGCCCGCACCGCGTCCTTCAGTCGAGCGGAGAGTTGCACCAGCCGCGCCCGCTGCTCGGCCAGTCGGGCCTGGGGTCGCTGGCGCTGCAGGTGCTCGGCGTGTGCCCGGAGCGCCTCGCGCCGCTCCCGCAGCACCTGACGCATCACCCGCGTCATCGCGTCCTCGGCGTCGGAGAGCCGCAGCCGCTCCGTGGAGAGCCGCCGCCGCGGATCCACCAGCCGCCCGCGCAGAGAGCCCAGCCGCTCGCGCAGCTCCAGCACCCGGCGCTCGGTGGCCTTGCGCAGGCGCAACGACCAGGTGGCCAGGCCGTACTCCAGGTCCTGCAGCACCGGGGCGAGCCGCTCGGCCGCCGCGCTGGGGGTGGGGGCGCGCCAGTCCGCCACGAAGTCCGAGATGGTGAAGTCGATCTCATGGCCGATGGCGGACACCACCGGCACCGGGCAGGCGAAGATGGCGCGCGCCACCCGCTCCTCGTTGAACGTCCAGAGGTCCTCCTTCGAGCCGCCGCCGCGGGTGACGACGATGACGTCCACGTCCGTGCGGGACAGGCGCTCGATGCCGCGCGCCACCTCCTCCGCGGAGCCCTCGCCCTGCACGCGCGCGTCGCACAGCAGCACCGACAGGCGCGGGTTGCGCGAGTGCAGCACGCGCAGGAAGTCCTGCAGGGCCGCGCCGGTGCGGCTCGTCACCACGCCGATGCGCCGGGGCAGGAAGGGCAGCGGGCGCGGCGGGCGGAGGCGGTTGTCGCCGATGAGACCCTCGGCCGCGAGCCGCTCCTTGAGCTGCTCGAAGGCGAGCGCCAGCGCGCCCTCCCCTTCCGGCTCCAGCTTGTGGCGATGAGGCTGTAGCGGCCGGCGGGCTCGTAGAGGTCCACGCTGCCCTCGGCGACCACGGCCAGGCCGTCGCGCAGGGCGAAGCGCAGCCGCGCCGCCTGCGAGGCCCACATCTTCACGTCGAGCGAGGCGTCCGCGTCCTTGAGCGTGAAGTACAGATGGCCGCGCGCGTTGGGGCCGCGGAAGCCGGACACCTCGCCGCGCACCAGCACGCGCGGGAAGCGCGCTTCGATCGTCTGCTTGAGCTGCTGGGTGAGCTCGCCCACGGTGAGCACCGTGCGCGTGGGCGCCGGGCGCGAGGGGGCGCCGGGCAGCGACGGCAGCGACCCGGACACGTCCTTCAGCTCCGAGGGAGCCGGGGGCGGAGCGGGCGCGGGAGGAGGCTCGGGGGGTGGCTTCGAGGCCGCCACCGCCGCTGTCCGCTTCGGCGCCCCGAACGAGCCGCCGAAAAGGTCTCCCTGTCCGGCGGGGGTCGGCGGGGCCACTTCGGTTCCTCGCCGTTTCTTCATCGCTGCTGAAGCTTCTCGATCCAGGACTTCGCCTTCTGGTGCGTCTCATCGTCCGACGTGGTCATGGCCATGACCTCGCGGAACTTGGGGACGGCCTCCTCGGGATCGGTGTCCTTGAGGGCGTAGGCCTGCAGGTAGAGGTCCTTCGCCCTCTGCCGCAGCTCCGCGACGATGTTGTTGGCACCGGCATGGCTGGGGTCGGCCTGGAGGGCGCGCTGGGCGTTCGCCATGGCGACGCCGTACTGGCCGGATGCCTTCGCCGAGGAGGCGCTCTTGAAGAAGATGTTGGACGCACGCGTGCCCGCGTTGCGCGCCAGCTTGCTGCCGCGGCCGTTGGTGATCTTCTTGTCCAGGTCCAGCAGGCGGACCAGCCCCTTGGCGTCCAGATCCTCCAGGCGCTTGTAGAGGTTGCCGAAATCCGTCATCTGCGACACGAGCACCTTGCACTGCGAGTGCTTGGACGCGCAGCCGGTGGCGATGTCCATCGCGCCCTTCTGGTCACCGTCGCGGAAGCGATCCGCGGACTGATCCCAGGGCTTGACGGTGGTAGGCGGAGGCGGAGGCGGCGCCGGCCGGTCGCGGATCTCGATGGCGCGCGCCACCTGCTCGGCGATGACCTTGCCGTCCCGGTGCTCGGGAAGGGCCGCCAGCACGTCGTCGGTGATGGCCTTGGCCAGATCGAGCTGCTTCTGCTCCAGCAGCGACTGCGCCTCGCGCACGCGCTTGTCGGCCTTCTCGTCCAGAGACACCCGAGAGGTGCGGAGCTGCTCGAAGAGCTGGGTGTCCATGGCCACCTTGGCCAGGGCGGCCGCCGCCTTGCCGAGCTCGTTCTTGTCCAGCGCCGCCTTGGCCGCGTCGAGCGCCGCCTGGTTGGGGATCTCCTTCTCCACGCGCGCCAGGTAGTCCGGGAGCTGCACGTAGTCGGGCTCGGCCTCCTGGAGCTCCAGCAGCTTGGCCTTGGCCTCCTCCCACTTGCCATCGCGAATGAGGTTCTTGGCTTCCTGGAAGAGACCACCGATCGCCGCGCGACGCTCCTCGGAGGCGGCGGCGGCGGCGGCCTCGGCCTCGGCCTGCTGCTGCTGCTTCACCTTGATGACCGCCAGCAGGCCGACCAGCAGCACGAAGACGGCCGCGGTGATGAGCAGCAGGCGCTTCTTGCGCTTCTGCGCCGCCGGATCCGGTGCCGCCGAGGCGCGACCCCGAGCGGGGCGCGCGCGGCTCTCGGGACGGGGCGGCGGACGGCGCGGAACGGCGGCCTCGCCCTCCTCTTCGGCGGCGGGAGCGGGGGCGGCGGACCTCGAGCCACTGCGGCCCGGCCTCGGCGGCGGCGCGGACGGCGCCGAAATCATCATCGTGGAGTTGGAGGCGTCCTGGAACACCACCTCCGTGTCGCCGAGCGTGAGGACGTCGCCATGGGCCAGCGGCACCTCGTCGGAGATGGGCTCACCGTTGAGGAGGGTGCCGTTGCCGGAGCCCAGGTCACTGGCCGCCCACCCACCGCCCAGGTTGCGCACCAGCACGTGCTTGCGCGACACCGAGGAGTCCGGGATGCAGATGGGGTTGTCGTTGGAGCGGCCGATGACGTACTCGCCCTCCTCCAGCGCGAACTCCTCACCGGCGTTGGGACCCGCCGACACCACCAGCTTCGTCCCCATCACCGGCAGGGGCGCGGGGCGCACGGACGGGGCAGCACCCGACCTACGTGCCGCAGGACGCTGACCGGTAGCGCCACCGCCCGAGGAGGAACCCGTCGCGGGACGACGGCGTGCGGGAGGAGAACCGTTCGACATGGGAGATCACCACTTCGGTTGGTACGCGAGCACGGGCCTCATAGCCCGTACTCGTTGGCTTTATCGAGCGCCAGATTGTTGCAGCGATGCGCGGTCGTAGGGAAGCGCCTGTTCACCTCTCGAAGCACCAGGCGCGCCCGCTTCTTGTCCTTGAACTGGATGTACCGTTGGAAATCCAGCATCAACTGCCCGCACTTATGGTCCAGGTCCACCGACACCTGGCCCATCATGTAACGGACGTCATGGTAGAGGTCCGGCTTCGTGTCCAGGGCCTCCAGGGTGATCCACGCCGAGCGGTAGTTCTCCCAGGCGTGGAAGAGGTTCTCGGCGCCCACGTCCTTGCGCTCGTAGAAGTCGCGGGCCCGGGTCGCGTAGCCGCGCGCGGTCTCCAGGAGCTCCGCCGGGCTCAGGTCCGGCACGGGGATGATCTCCAGCCGCAGGTTCGACACCCGCCAGCCTTCCCGGCCCGGGGGATTGCGGACGTTGTCGAAGACGACACGGTTGAGTTCGTTGCGCTTGAGCACGTCCGGCGAGAGGATCTGCTGCACCTCTCTCTCCGCGTTGACCGTGTCGGGAGGCACCCAGCCCACGTTCACCGCGTTGACGGAGATGGAGACCTCCTCCTTGGAGATGTCGCGGGCCTGGTAGCGGATGACGGCCACGGCGCGGGTGGGCGAGACGAACTCGAAGTCGAAGGACTTCATGTCCGGCTGCTCCCACGTCACGCCCTCGCCCAGTCCGAACGAGTCCGGCAGCGACTGGGAGCCGAGCGTCTCGGGCTCCGGGCCAGAGGGCCCCATGCGTCCCTCACTGCCGCCGAAGACGAAGTGGATCGCGGCCACCATCCCCGCCACGAAGCAGAGGGCCACGAGGCCCATGGCGAACTTGCCACCCCCTGACAGCGCGGACCACCAGAGCGCGAGCTGGCCGCCCATCGAGCCACCCAGCTCGCGTCGGCGCCGGGCCTTGTCCGCGGCGGACTGGCCCTCGGACCCCGAGACACGCGCTGGAGCCGCGTCGGACGCGGGGGCCACCTTCATGCCGCCGCGGGACACGGTCCGGGTCGGGACCTCCGGAGCGAGGGGCGGGGATTGGGGCTCGGGGGACTCAGCCAGCTCGACCCGGGAGGCGGTCCGGGCCGGAGCCTGGGACTCGGGCACCACGGCACGCCTCGCGCCTGCGGTTGCCCGACGAGGTGCCCCGCCCCCCCGCACGGGAACGTCCGAGGCGGGAGTGTCGGAGCGCGACGAAGCACGAGGCGCGGGAACGTCCGAGGCGGGAGTGTCGGAGCGCGACGAAGCACGAGGCGCGGGCGCCGCGACGGTAGCCTCGGAGCGCGTCGACGCACGAGGCGCGGGCGCCGAGGCGGGAACCTCGGAGCGCGTCGACGCACGAGGCGCGGGCGCCGAGGCGCGAGCCTCGGAGCGCGTCGACGCACGGGGGGCGGGGGGCGGGGGCGGCTCCTCCGGGGCGCTGCATCTCGTCCGGGGCGAGCATCTCGTCCTGATCCGTCACGCGCGCCGCGGGTTTGATGTTGCGCCGGATGGGCCGGGTGGAGTCCGCGTCGCTGACCACTTCCTTGAAAACGAACTCCACGTCCCCCAGCGAGATGCGATCCCCGGTGCGCAGTTCCTGCTCATCGGTGAGCGCCTCGTCGTTGACCTGGGTGCCGTTGGAGCTGCCCAGGTCCTGCGCGAAGAAGCGCCCCAGCCGCTCCGAGATGCGCACGTGCCGACGGGATACACCGCCATCCTTCAGCACCACGTCGTTTTCCGACGTGCGGCCGATATGGACCTCGGGCTGCTCGAAGGTGAGCTCCGTCCCCTCCTGCAGGCCCCTGGAGATGGTGAGTTGGAACCCCAGGGCCCTACCCCCCCACGTCTCCGAACATGAACTGGAACACGATGGGCCCGAAGAGGACCATGAACACCGTGGGGAAGATGCAGGCGATGAGCGGGAAGAGCATCTTCACCGGCGCCTCGCCGGCCAGCTTCTCCGCGCGCTGGGTGCGGTCGATGCGCAGCTGCGTGGACTGGATGCGCAGCACCTTGCCGAGGCTGGTGCCCATCTTGTCCGCCTGGATGAGCGCGGTGACGAAGGTGCTGAGCGACGGCAGGTCCACGCGGGCGATCATCGCCTTGAGGGCCTCCTCGCGCGTCTTGCCCATCTTGAGCTGCTTGAGGACGATCTGCATCTCCTCGCGCAGCGGGCCGTGCTTGCCCTTCTCCACCACCTTGGCGAGCGCCGCGGTGAAGTCCAGGCCCGCCTCCACCGACAGCGTCAGCAGGTCCAGGTTGTAGGGCAGCGCCCGGGAGATGAGCAGGTGGCGCTTCTTCACCTGATCGTTCACCCAGATGCAGCGGGTAGTACATCCCGAAGAGCGCGAAGATCAGCGACCAGGCCAGGTGCTCCCCCACCCCGTTCACCAGGATGAGACCCGCCAGCAGGCCCAACACGGCGCTGATCTCCTGCAGCGCCATGATGTCCTCGGGCTTGAACTGCTGGGGCTCGCCGGCCTTGATGAGCTTGCGGCGCATCCCGGACTCGTAGCCCGGCCACATCAACCGCCGGTTGAGCACCCCGAGCTTGCGGATGGTGACCGAGCCCATGCCCTTGACGCCACCGGCCGACTCGTCACGGACCTCATCGACGAACTGCGCGAAGTAGTTCTGGTAGATGCCGATACCAAGGAAGCCCGCTGATGCCGCGAACATCAGCGCCGAGCCCCCCATCAACGTATAGGTGAGGACGTCGCTCACGGCCGCTCCTTAGATGTCGATGTTGACGATGCGCCGGATGATGAGGACGCCCAGCACTTCCATGATGGCGATGAGCGTCACCAGCACGTACCCGAACCAGTGGTCCATCATCGGCTCCATCAGGTCCGGCCGCATGTAGTTGAGCACCATGCCGAGGATGGCCGGCATGGCCGCCACCACCCAGCCCTGCAGCTTGCCCTGGGAGGTGAGCGCGTCGATCTTTCCCTCGAGCCGGAAGCGCTCGCGGATGACGTTGGAGATGGTCTCGAACATCTCCGCCATGTTGCCGCCGAGCTGGCGCGCGATGTTGGTGGCCACCACGACCAGCTCCAGGTCGTCACTGCCCACCCGCCGGCCCATGTTGATGAGGGCCTCCTCCAGCGGCACGCCCAGCTTCACTTCCTTCACGAACAGCCCGAACTCCTGCGCCAGCGGCGGCTGCGCCTCGCGCGCCACGTGCTCGATGGCCTGCGGGAACGTGAGGCCCGCCTTGAACGCGTTGGCCATGGCCTGCAGCGCGTCCACCAGCTGCACGTTGAACTTCTTGATGCGCCGCTTGCGGTAGTGCTTCACCAGGATGATCGGCAGGAAGAAGCCGAACACCGTGGCGCCCACGCACAGGATGGGGTTGAAGAGGATGTACGACAGGATGCCCAGCAAGCACATGCTGGCGATGTTGAGCACCAGCAGCTGCCGCGCATCGATGAACAGGAACATGTCGCTCAAGTCGTTCATCGACTTGACGACGTACCGCTCCTGGTACTGCTCGTAGGCCTTCGCCAGGACGGTGAAGATCACCAGGCTGAAGAAGAAGACACGACCCGGTGACGAGGAGGAGGACGATTCCGGCCAGCATGGGCGGGGGCTTCCTTCAGCGAGAGGGGGAGGAAGACGACGCGGACGACTACGGGCTCGTGGCACGCGCTCTTCTCCGCGTCGCCCTTGATGATCTGGATGATCTCGCGGCGCCGCTGCTCGAGCACGCGGGTACGCTCGCCCGACAGCAGCGTGCTGATGGTGGCGCGGCCGCGCTCCTCGATCATGTCCACGTCCTCCTCGTTGCGCAGCGAGAGCGTCAGGTTGCCCAGCTCCGCGGCCAGCGTGAGGATCTCCGCCTCCTCCGGGATGACCATCAGCGTGATGTTGTTGTAGTCGCGCTGGTTCTCCGGGATGAGGTTGACGTTCGTGGTGCCGGTGACCTTGCCGGTGGCCAGCACGATGACGTTCTGCAGCAGCGTCACCGCCACGTTCTCGTCCGTCTGCGGATCGCGGAAGGTGCCGATCACGTCCACGTGATCGTTGGGCCGCACCCAGCCGCCCACCGAGGTGGTGTTGCGCGCCTCGATGGTGATGGCGCGAACCTTCTTCTGCACCTTGGCGGACAGGCGCTCGGCGGCCTTGGTGGTCTCGAACTGGCTCCACAGCAGCGGATCGCCCGCCTGCAGCGCCACCAGCACCTTCTGGCCCACCACGTAGGTGGCCGAGTCCGGCTTCACCACCGACGAGGTGACGAACTGCTCGGGCACCGAGCGCTGGTTGATCATGTCGAAGGTGATGACGGTGCCCTCGGGCACGTCCTGACGAGGCCACGACGACCGGCACCAGGTTCCAGCCGCGGCGCACGTCCGCTTCCTTCTTCTTGATGGCGGACCACGCGATGATGCCGGCCAGCAGGCCGAGCGCCAATGCGATGACGAGCGGAGTCTTACCCTTCAGCATGTCTCGAGGACCTCACAGAGCGGGGGGCGACCGATGGGCGGGGAGTCGGGGTGGGGAAGTTGCACACGAGGCAGGTGCCCGGGGCGCCAACGGGGTAGGATGTTATCCACCGAGCACGTCAGGTGTCAAAGTCGTACACCCCTCTCTGCCGGATTGTTCCGAGCTGGCGGGTTCTCATCCTCTTGGAATCCGAGTCCGGACCGCGGCGGGGCTCCCGGGCGAGGCGTCCACCTGACCGATGCACCGGATGACGGGGATGTCGTTACATATCAGCATCCATGTTTACCCTCCCCCACTCCAGGCAATCCGGACAGGCCGCGGTCGAGTCCGCCCTGGTGATGCCGCTCATGGTCTTCCTGGGCCTGGGCATCATCCAACTGACGATGATGCAGCACGCCAAGTTGATGACCGAGTACGCGGCGTACAACGCGGCGCGCACGGGCATCGTGTGGAACGGCAACAACGAGCGCATGCACGACGCGGCCATCATGTCGGTGCTGCCCACCATGGGGCGCACGGACACCCTGTTCAACCTGGGCAAGACGTGGGCGTTCGCGCAGCTCTATGACGAGGCACTGCAGCTCCTGGCCTGGCCCAACAAGAACTCCATCGTACCGGCCACCATCAACGGCTCCAACCTCTTCGGACAGGTACGCGTGGATACGGTGAACCCGTCCTGGTACTCGCCGGTGCAGAGCGTGTGGAAGCTGCGCTCGGCCATCAACTGGAAGGAGATGGACTTCGACGGGCCGGACACCTACCCGCAGGTGCCGTCGCTGGAGAGCAAGATCGCCAAGTTCTTCAACCTCCCGCTGCCGGACAACGACGAGGAGGTCTTCCGCAAGGCCACGGTGCTGAGCGTGCGCGTGCGCTACTGGTACGAGCTGCGCGTGCCCTTCGCCAACTGGGTCATCTTCACCTCGTGGTGGGCGGCCAACGCGGGCGCGGAACTGGGCGGCTCCATCGACAAGCCGACGACGAACTTCCGGGCGAACGCCACCAACAAGAAGGGCGGCATGAGCAGCGTGGGCCTGCTGCCCGTGCGAGGCATCGACCATGAGCGCGGCTACAACACGCTCTACCGGACGGAGATGGCCGTGCTCTGGGGGCTGGCCACCGGGGGTATCCCGCTGCTCTCGGACATCGTGGGGCGGCGCTACTTCATCCCGCTGACGGCCACCTACAGCATGAGGATGCAGTCGAACTTCTATTACAAGTGGCTGATGCACCTGAACCCCGACTGGGGCCTGTGACCACCATGATGACCCGCGCCCTTCGCCGCAGCCTCCAGCGTCAGGAAGGACAGGCACTCGTCCTCGCCTGCGTGCTGATGCTCATCCTGAGCATCGCGCTGATGACCACCGTCAACATCGGGCACAACGTGCACGAGCGCATCCGCCTGCAGAACACGGCGGACGCCGCGGCCTACTCCACGGCCGCCATGGAAGCGCGTGCCTTCAACTTCTACGCGTTCACCAACCGCACCCAGGTGTCGCACTACGTGTCGGCGATGCTCTGGCAGTCGCTGAACTCGTTCATCTTCTTCGTCCAGGCCTTCCTGACGGACCTCTACGGGTTCATGCGCACCATCGGCCCGTGCTTCCCCAAGGACAGTCGAAAGAAGTACTGGATCATCATCTGCGCCGTGCTCGACGTCATCCCCGTCATCGGCCAGATCATGAAGGCGCTGGATGTCATCTTCACGATCCTCCAGAAGCTGCTCCTCCTGATGAAGCGGGTAATGGAGCCCATCGACCGGGCGATAGGAAGAATCGTCGTACCCGGACACCGGATGCTCAACTCGGTGATGGCAGGCGCGGCAGCCGCGGTGATGATGTCCACATCCACGTACGTGATAGGGACATCGAACACCATCATCGCGCAGAACGATCCCAACGTGAACGCGCTCATCCCGCAGACCCTGGCGGGCCTCATCAACCAGTGTCTCTTCAACCGCACGCACAACGATGGGACCAACCTCACGCCCGGCAAGCTGATCTCGGGCGGGTTCAACCCCTTCCGCGCGCTGGATCCCACCAAGCGGGCCGAGACCGACAAGGTCGCGCGCGCCAAGCGGTCGATGGGGAACATCACCAACGCCACGCGCTTCCCGTGCAACGCGAGCTCGGGCATCTGCCCGGAGACGTTCGTCACCTCCCGGCGGCTGGGCGACCTGATGCCCATTCCCAGCTGGCTCAGTCCGCTGGAGGACTTCATCAACACGCTCGTCCCCAAGTGGGGCCAGACGCGCATGCTCACCTACAAGCTCGGTTATGGTGATTCGCGGAAGAGCGGTGGCAACAAGATCCGCGAGCACCGCAATCTGCCCGGCAGCCCCATGGGCTCGATCGCCCAGGGTGACGTGATCGGCGCGGACGACGCGTACTACATGAAGTTCGGCCCCGCTACGCTCGGCCCCCTGAAAAACCCCTTCAGCTGCAAGAAGTCGGACAACCCGCTCAACTGCTGGGGTGATCCGCGCGAGGACAAGAACGACACGCTCGAGACCAGCATCTGGGCCATGAGCGACACGGATCTGCGCAGGAACGGCATCCACTGGCGGGTGGTCTTCCCCGGAGGAGCCGGGGGCGCGGACGGCAACGTGGGCCTCAACAAGAACACCGTCTGCGTCATCAGGATCATCAAGTGCCTCCTGAAGGTCGACGTCTACTCGGCCAACACCCGCATCGATCAGCGGGACAACAACCACAGCTGGGCCGGACTGGCCCCCTTCCCCCACTTCGAGCCGGGTGACTACGCGGCGGACTGCACGGGCATGGGCAAGAACGCCAATGCCAGCATCGCCGCCATGGCCGAGCGCAAGGACGACTTCAACCAGCCCTCCACCTGGGTGCTCCTCAACAAGAGCTCGGAGGAGCTACGCAACAAGAAGGCCGACGCGACGGGAGCCACGCACAACGATCCGGCCCTGCTCAACGCCAGCGGGAAGTTCTCCTTCTCCGCCGGCAAGACGTCCACGACCCTGGAGATGGACAACAACCGCAAGAAGCTGGAGATCGGCGGCTTGACCATCTCGGACGGCATGACGGTCATCTCGCGCGGCCAGACGTACTACCACCGGCCCGGCAACTGGGCGGAGCAGCCCAACTTCTTCAACCCCTACTGGCGTCCGCGTCTGGCCGCCGTGTGGCAGGGCAAGGACTCGCTGCCCCTCATCAACACGCTGTCCAACCAGTTGCCCGCCGCCGTCAAGGACTTCCCGGCGAAGATCATCACCCACTGAGGCCCGCCATGCTCCGCCCTCGCGTCCAGCAGAAGTCGTCCCGGCGTGGCGCGGCCACCGTCGAGTTCGCGCTCGTGGTGCCGCTGCTGGTCTCCATCCTGATGTTCAGCATCTTCCTGAGCGATGTCCTCCGCGCCAAGCTCAAGCTCCAGGAGGCCACCCGCTACGTCGCCTGGGAGCTCACCAGCTACACCCTGAGCGACTACGCCGAGGCCAACCACGATCAGGCCTTCGACGTCGCCATGAAGGCCTCGATGGATGAGGCCACCGAGCGCTACAAGGACCTCGACTCCATCGAGCCCAACGCGGGCCCCGCCTCCCTCATGCTGCGCGCGGATCCGGTGAACGTGAAGATCACCAACCAGACCGTGGCGGGCATCGACCTGAGCCGCGTGTTCCCGGGCGGAGGAGGCGGCGCGGGCGAGGAGGCCTCCGCCGCGGTGGGCAAGACGCTCAACTTCTTCCTCAACCACTTCGCCTTCAACACCAAGGGCCAGGTGCAGGTGGAGATCACCAGCAAGCTCGCCGCCTTCAAGCTGCCCCGGCGCTACCTGCAGAAGGAGAGCAAGGGCTTCTACTCGGTGGACAACTGGGGCGGGAAGGACCTGAGCAACATGCCCATCAAGAACCGCTACACCCTCATCGCCAACGGCTGGCACCTGCCCGACGGCGGTAATGCCATCGTGAAGGGCAAGCGGGCAGGCGTGCACGACGGCGGCTCCGAGCACGGTATGTTCCGGCAGGTGGGTAGAATGAAGTTCCTGGGCGTCACCAACTACCTGAGCAAGGTGGGGCTCGATAAGATCAGCACCGTCACCAACTTCTTCCTGCCGGACTTCCTGGGGACGTTCGTGGTCGCCCACAACTACACCCCGTCCCAGTCCGCCCGGGGCTGCAACAACGACAAGCACGGCGCCCAGGAGGGCCTCCACAACCTGGACAAGCGCGGCCTGCCCGGTCTGGACGATCGGAACGGGAACGACAACGACCTGCAGCGTTGCTTCGACACCGCGCCCTTCCGCGACACCAACAACTACGACGACTCCCTGTACCGGAAGATCTTCCAGGCCCGTGGCGAGAACTTCATGGGCTGCAAGAACCAGATGGCGGACATGCCCAACACGCCCGCCCTGGATCCCAAGCTCAACAAAGACAAGAACAAGAACAAGATCTCGTGCGAGTAAGCGTCCTCATCCTCCTGCCGCTCCTGCTGTGGGCCGCCCCTTCGCGGGCGGAGCAGCAGCTCGCGGTCTACCCGGGTACCGTCCACACGCGGATCGGCAATGATCTGCGCATCAACGGCCAGTACCACCGCATGGCCTACTTCACCACCAAGGATCCGATGCTCAAGGTGGCGAAGTACTTCGCCGATCTCTGGCGCAAGGAGGGCTACCCGGTCGTCATCGAGGGGGACATGGAGCAGGAGGGCGTGGTGGCGGCCTTCTTCACGCGCGAGGGACTCCAGCGCGCCGTGGTGCTGCGCACGCACATGGGAAAGACGGTGGGCTTCACCGTCCTGAAGGACCTGTGGCTGTACGAGAAGCCTCCTGCCGCTGGGAAGGGCCCCTTCATCCAGGTGGAAGGCTCGCTCTTCAGCGCGGACGTGGGCTCGCGCGACGAGTCCGGCGGCTCGCAGCACCGCACGCAGGTGGTGGAGCGCGGGCTGGACGAGGTGCGCCAGGAGCTGGCCTCCAAGGCCGAGGCCGCGGGCTACAAGTTGGTGCGCGAGACCGGAGGCAAGCTGGACGGCCAGCGCACCCACGTCATCGAGCTGGCACGCGGAGCCGAGCAGACGATCACCACGCTGGTGGAGCTGGCGCCCTCGCAGGTGGCCGTCTCCCAGTCGTGGGTGGGAACGGATCGCCCGGACGGCATGCCCAACGCGGACGCCGTGCGCGAGGCCCGCGAGGCCGCCATGCGTGAAGGGCTCGTGAAGGAGAAGAAGCCATGAGCGCGCTCGTCTGCGCCCTCTCCCTGGCCCTGTTGAGTGCCGCGCCGACGACCGAGCTGCCGCGCGAGGGGCGGATGCTCTTCGAGGCCGCGCCGGATCGGCTGGACGCGCGCGTGGGCGAGTGGGTGACGTACCAGATGGATGGAGGCCAGCAGGGCTTCATGCGCATGGCCGCCGTCGCCGAGCAGAAGGACGCCCAGGGCCGTGACGCGGTGTGGATGGAGGTGGAGTTCGGCCAGCATGCGGCGATGAAGGCGCCGATGGCGCAGATCCTCATGCTGGTGGCCCGCGACGGGGGGATGCGCGCCGAGGGCATTGCGGCTGTTCATCACCCAGGGCTTCGAGAAGCTGCAGGAGGTGGACAAGGACGCCATGCCGTTCTTCCTCGGCGAGCCCGAGAAGAACCCCTCCCGCCCCGCCCCTCCGCCGCCCTCGGCACAGCTTCCCGCCGGGGAGAGCACCACCGTGCAGCGCGGCAAGCCCTCGCGCATCATGACGCTCGCGGGCACGGTGACGGCCGAGCCCATGGAGGTTCTCCACAAGCGGCTCGTCCTCAAGCGCTACTGGATCAGCCGGGAGATTCCCATCCTGCGCCTGGCGAAGATCGAGTTCCCCGCCATCAAGTACACGATGGAGGTGCGCGACTATGGCGTGGACGCCAAACCGCGCATGGTGCTACCCGCCCCGAGGGACAAGAAGATTACGATGGAGCCGGCCAGCAACCTGCCGGCCTGGATGCAGGAAGATCCAGAGTCCGAGACCGAGTCGAAGGAGGCCAACCCATGAAGAAGCACGTGACCGCCAAGCAGCTCCGTCGCCGCCAGCCTCGCGGCCAGGCCATGGTGGAGTACTCGTTCATCAACTACATCCTGGCCATGGGGCTCATGGTGGGGATGAGCACCCCGGTGTTCGGGAAGAAGAACGTCATCGAGCTCTTCCTGAGCGCGTACCAGGTCTATTACGACTCGTTCTACTTCGTGCTGAACCTGCCGTTCCCGTGAAGCCCTCCTCCACCGTCGCGCGACAGCAGTCCCCGCTGCCGCTCCGAATCCTCCACGGAGCCATCTTCGCGGGCTTCACCGCGATCACCCTCGTGGGGGGCTGGCCGGAGGTGGCGCATCTGCTCCACGTGCTGCTCCAGCCCTACAACGCGGGCCCTCCCCCGCGACCGGCGCTGCTCGTGGCGGTGTTCACGGCCGGGGTGAGCCTGGCGGTCATCCTGGTGCAGGGCGTGCGCGGGCGCAGCGCGCGGCTCCTCTGGTCCGCGCTCATCCTCGGGGCCCTGGCGCTCGCCAACTGGGGAAACCAGGAAGGCCTCGCGACGGGGCGTAACGCCGACGCGGCCAACCTGAAGATCCTCCGGGCCGCGCGCGACCTCCATGGCCGGACGGTGAGCGAGCTGCAGGCCCATGGTGAGGTCCCCGAGGACGTGGGCTCCTGGGAGAAGGCGCTGGCGCAGGTGACGCAGGGGCAACCCACGTCGGTCCGCACGCGCACCTTCCAGCCTCTGCCCTTCCACATCCAGAAGGTGGAGTCGCCCGAGGCGCTGCCGACGGATGCGCCCCCCGGCACGCTGCTGCTCTACGTGATGGAGGGAGGCGCGGCCTATGAGCTCCACGCGGTGGGCATCTCGTCCACGGGCGAGCCCTGGCGCCTGAAGGATCCCAAGGGAGAGCTCCTCGTCTTCCGGGGCGCCTTCAATCCGGACCTGCCGCCGCCCGCGGAGGGTGAGCACCCCCCGCACTGACAGGGCGCTGCCCTTCCCTACTCGGCCTGGATGGACGCGGGCTTCGCCTTCTTGGCCTCGTCCGCCTCGGACTCGAGCACACGCTCCACACGGCGCTGCGCGATGCGGGCCTCGCTCGAGCCGGGCGCTTCCTTCATCACCCACCTGCAGGCCTCGAGGGCACTCTGCCGGCGGCCGAGCGCGAACTCCGCCTCACACAACCGGGAGAGCACCTCCAGCCGCTGCGCGCCCTGGGCTCCGGAGGACAGCGCTCCGCGCAGGAGCATCGCCTCCTCGGCCCTGTCCCCGGAACGGTTGGCCACCTCGGCCTGCCGCAGGAGCTCCGCGGGAGAGACGGAGCGCGTCGGGCCGGCGGAGGACTTCGCCCGAGGCTTCTGGGCCACCTCGGCCTTGGCGTCCATCTCTTCCTCGAAGCCATCGACGGCGGCGGCGGCGGGCGCGGAGGGTTGCGCCTGGGCCATGGGAGGTGGAGGAGGCGAGCGCACCTCCTCCAAGGCAATCGAGTTCCCCTTCGGCTCCGCACGAGAGGCGGAACCGCCGATCATCTGCGAGGGGCTGGGCGGCACGTACTGCGCGACCTGGGCCTCCGCGGGAGAAGAGGGAGCCTCGGCCGCCAGTGCCGCCCCTTCATCCGCCGGAGCATCGTCGTAGTCACGGGCGGCCTTGGCGCGCTGTTGCTTCAGCGACCCAGAGAGCTCGATCTTACTGACGGAGGTCATGCCGCGCTTGGACTTCACCGGCATCCGCGTCTCCTTGTCTCCGAGCGAGGCGGTCTTCTTTTCCGGGAAGCCACCCGCGCTGCCCGCGGTCGCGTTGGACCAGTCCTCCCTCTCCGCGCGGCGCACAGGCTTCGGTGCTGCCTCCCGGACCTGCTCGTCGTACTGCGCGTGCATCTGCTCGGCCGAATCGGGAATCTGAGCAACGGGCGCGGCGGCGGCGGCGGGCGCGGGCAGGTCCTTGGCATTGGAGCCCGCCACTTCCTGGCGGGCGACCTGCTCCTGCGTGACAGCCTTCTCGAGCGCGGGGCTGAGGTCCACGGTGCGGTTCACCTGGTGGACCACGACGCCGAAGACGCCCATGGCCGCCACGCCCAGCGCGGGAGCCAGCAGGCGGCGCCACCAGCGAGGCGCCGGCTCGGGACCCGCGGCGGCTCGGCGCGCGGACTGCTGCGCGTACGCCATCAACGATTCCAGCCCCGCGTCCGGCGCGGAATGCATTGGCAGCCGGGACATGGCGCTGCGCACACCGCGAATGCCATCGAGCGCTTCCGTGCAACGCGAACAGCCCTGCACGTGCTGCTCCACCACCCGGGCCTCGGCGGGCGGGAGCTCGCCATAGGCGAAGTCCAGCAGACGATCCTCGTGCGCGTGGGAACCCTGGGGCTTCATCCCGCCACCGTCCTTCCGTCCTCGGCCAGATCCCCATCCACGCCGAGCTCGGACAGCCGTCGGCGCAGGCCCTCGAGGGCATAGCGCATGCGGCTCTTCACCGTGTTCTCGGACACCCCGTCACCTCGGCGATCTCCTTGAAGGGGATGCCGCTGAACTCGCGCAGCACGAAGACCTCGCGCTGCTCCTCCGGGAGGCCCGCCAGCGCGCGCTCCAACAGGGGCCGCACGCGGGCGTTGTAGGCGCCACGCTCGGGGCTGGCGCCCGTCGTCCGGGAGGGCCTCACCGAGGGGACGACCCTCATCGCCCTCGGCACCCGTGGTGGGCGCCTCCAGCGAGGCCGCCTGCCGGTAGCTCTCTTTGCGCGCGCTGTCCACGCAGAGGTTCCTCGCAATCGTGTAGACCCAGGTGGTGAACTTCGCCTTCGCCTCGTACTCCGGCGCGCTACGCACCACCTTCAGCCACGTCTCCTGAAGCACGTCTTCAGCCCGTGCACGATGGCCGGTGAAGCGAAGGATGAAGTTGAACACCGGTGTCCGGTGCTTGCGCACCAACACCTCGAACGCACGGGCATCCCCCGCCCGAAAGGCGAGCATCAGCCGTTCGTCTGAGGTCTCCGGTCCCAACACTCCCCCATTCCAGGGCCTCGTACCTGTCCTTACCCCTCCATCATCTCCTTCAACGGACGATGGGCGGTTCGGGTCTACGCGTTTTTTGGCCCTCTGTAAGTGGCGAGAATGACAGGGCGCGCTCCGGCTGTCACGGGCTGCCTGCCTGGCGACCGGGCCGGCTGGCGCGTCCTGGGTGCACTCAAGCGGGAACGAAGTCCACCGGCAGCACCGCGGGCCCGTGCATCAAGAACCCGGGGTTCCATTGGACCTCCGGCGAGCGCAGCCGGATGCCTCGCACGCGCGAGAGGAGCGCCTCCAGGCCCAGCCGCGCCTCCATCCGCGCGAGCTGTGCGCCCAGGCAGAAGTGCACGCCATACCCGAACGAGAGGTGCTGGGTGCCCTTCTCCCGACCAGGAATGAATTCGTCCGGCCGTTCGAACACCCGCTCGTCGCGGTTGGCCGACCCCACGAGCCCCAGCACGAGGCTCCCCGCCGGTATCTTCGTCCCGGCCAGTTCCACGTCCTGCATGGCCAGGCGGAAACTGAGCTGGATGGGCGGATCGTACCGCAGCACCTCCTCGACGAAGCGGGGGATGTGCGCCTTGTCCGCCCTCGCCAGTTCCAAATGCTCGGGGCGCTGGGCGAGTTGGATGACCGCATTGCCGAGGAGATGCGTCGTCGTCTCCATGCCCGCGGGGAGCAGCAGGAAGAGGAAGGACAGGACCTCGGCATTGGTGAGCGCCCTGCCGTCCACTTCAGCCCGGAGCAGGTCGCTCACCATGTCATCGCCCGGCTGACGGCGGCGCGCCTCGATGGCCTCGGTCAGGTAGGCGATCATCTCCCTCACCACGGACCGGACCTCCTCTTGCTGCTCGGGCGTCGTGGCGGAGACGAGCAGGCCTATCTGCACGGACCACCGCTTGAACTCCGAGAAGGTGCTCGGGTCCAGGCCCAGCATGGAGCCGATGATGTTGCGCGGCAGGACGAAGGTGAAGGCATCCACGAGCTCCACCTCCCCGCGGCGCACGGCGGCCTCGGCCAGCGCCTCGCTCTCCTGGCGGACCCGGGCCTCCAACCGGGCCATCCCTGCGGGACCGAAGGCCCGGTTGATCAGCGCACGCAATACGGTGTGGGTCGGCGGATCCTTCGAGATCATCGATTGGGCCGACGGGTTGAACCCGAGCCAGGGCGGCTCCCCCGCGACGGCGAGCGCCTCGGACGAGAAGCGATGCGGATCCTTCAGGATGGCGGCGGCATCCTCGTAGCGAGCGGCCGCGAAGGCGCCGAAGGGCTCCACGCGGCAGAGCCCCGGCTCGCTCCGCATCTTCGCGAACAGGGCATGGCGTTCGGCCAGGGTGGCGGGGGCGAACAGGTCGTATGTCTTCAAGGCGTCCTCCGTTGAAGGAGGAATGAACCTACTCCATGCGGATTGTGTGATTCCCGGCCGCCAGCTTCGTCACCAGCTCACATCGCGGCCGAGGCCGCCAGTGAGACCACCCGGAAGAGGAGAGCCGAGCATCGGTGTCCGCCATCCTCGCCTCTACCCGTCCTTCGGCCCTCTGGAGGTCGCGAGCAGCACGGGGAGTGCGACCACGGTGACAAGGGCGGCCTGCCATACCAGCACCGCCGGCAGGGGCTTCTGGACGTGGACGAACAACGAGCGGCCCAGTGCCGTGCCCAGCAGCACTCCGGTGAGGGTGCGCACGGCGTTGGAGCCACTGGCCGGACGGAAGCGTCCCACCGACCAGTCCACGAGCGCCGGCAGGGTGAGACCGAGCACCGCCGGTACATCCCAGGGCCATGCCAGAGGTGCGCGCACGGCGAAGAGGCCCATCATCACCGCCAGCAGCACCGGGTACGTCCCCAGGCAGCGCGCGCACACGCGCACCCCGCCGAGCAGATACGTACGGTTGTACTCATCCTCATGGTGGTGGCTGAGCCAGAACACCCTACCCTCCCTCGCTCGTGGGCGAGCCCGCTTCCGGCCCACCGGGAGTGGCCTTCCGCGCGTCCTCCTCCACCAGGAAGCACGCGGAGGTGTGCCCGTTGCCCAGAGTGTAGAGGGGCGGTGTCTCGCGCCGGCATCGTTCCATGGCGTACGGGCAGCGGGTGTGGAAGGCGCACCCGGTCGGCGGCGAGAGCGGAGACGGCACGTCCCCCTGGAGGATGATGCGCGTCCGCTTGTGCTCGGGGTCCGGCACCGGCACGGCCGACAGCAGCGCCTGCGTGTACGGGTGGCGCGGTCGGCGATAGAGGTCCGCCGCGGCCGCCAGCTCCACGATGCGGCCCAGGTACATCACCGCCACGCGCGTGGACACGTACTCGACGACCTTCAGGTCGTGCGCGATGAAGAGGTAGGTGAGCCCCAGCTCGCGCTGCAGGTCCACCAGCAGGTTGACGATCTGCGCCTGGATGGAGACGTCCAGCGCGCTGACGGGCTCGTCGGCCACGACGAGATCCGGCCGCAGGGCGATGGCTCGGGCGATGCCGATGCGCTGGCGCTGCCCGCCGGAGAACTCGTGGGGATAGCGGTCCAACGCATCGCGCGGCAGGCCCATCAGGTCCAGCAGCTCGGCCACCTTCGCCTCGCGCTCGCGGCCTCGCTCGCGAGCCCGTGGATGGCGAAGGGCTCGCCGAGGATGTCCCGCACCGTCATGCGCGGGATTGAGCGACGCGTAGGGGTCCTGGAAGACGAGCTGCATCCGCCGGCGCAGGGGGCGCAGCTCGCGCTGGGACGAGGCCCGTCAGCTCCTGGCCCTCGAAGCGGATGGAGCCGGACGTGGGCTCCACGAGCCGCAGCAGCGTGCGCCCCAGGGTGCTCTTGCCGCAGCCGCTCTCCCCCACCAGGCCGAGCGTCTCGCCGCGCCGCACGTCGAAGCTCACCCCGTCCACGGCCTTCACCGTGCCGCGCACGCGACCCAGCAGGCCCACCGCGCACCGGGAAGTGCGTCTTCAACTCCCGCACCCGCAGCAGGGGCTCGGTCATGGCGCGAGCACCGGGTTGTGGCACGCGGCCTCCTGGCCATCGCGCTTGAGCTCCAGGGTCGGCTCCACCCTCGCGCAGATCTCCTGGGCGCGCTCGCAGCGGTCTCGGAAGCGGCAGCCCTCGGGCAGTCGGCGGAGGCTCGGCACCATGCCCGGAATCGTCTTCAGCCTCGGGCGCTCCCCTGCCCCAGTCTCCTGGAGCGCCGGGATGGAGCGCAGAAGCCCCGCCGTATACGGGTGCGCGGGCTGGCGGAACAGCGCCTTCACCGAAGCCCGCTCCACCACGCGCCCCGCGTACATCACCACCACCGCGTCACAGCTCTCGGCAACCACTCCCAGGTCGTGGGTGATCAGCATCACCGCCATGCCGGCGCTCCGCCTGCAGCCGCTTCAGCAGCTCCAGGATCTGCGCCTGGATGGTGACGTCCAGCGCCGTGGTGGGCTCGTCCGCGATGAGCAGCTCCGGACCGCACGCGAGCGCCATGGCGATCATCACCCGCTGGCGCATGCCGCCAGAGAGCTGGTGGGGGTAGCTGTCCACGCGCTGCTCGGGAGCGGGGATGCCCACCCGCCGCAGCATCTCCACCGCGTGCTCGCGCGCGGCGGCCCGCGACAGACCCTGGTGGAGCCGCACCGCCTCGGCGATCTGCTCGCCCACCGTGTACACGGGGTTGAGCGAGGTCATCGGCTCCTGGAAGACCATGGACACGTGACGCCCGCGCACGCGGCGCATCCTCGCCTCGGGGAGCGCGAGCAGGTCCTCTCCCTGGAAGCGGATCTGCCCGCCCACCACGCGACCGGGAGGCTCGGGCACCAGCCGCATCACCGAGAGCGCGGTGACGCTCTTGCCGCAGCCGCTCTCCCCCACCACGCCCAGCGTGCCACCGGGCGGGATGGAGAAGGACACGTCGTCCACGGCCAGGACCGGTCCCTCCTCCAGGGAGAGCTGGGTCTTCAGGCCACGGACGTCGAGGAGGGGCTCGGACATGGGGCTCACGGGGCCGGGCCAGAACACCCGGCCCGGGGCGTCACTTCCGGGACAGCTCGTCCAGGAACTCCTCTTCGCGGATGACGCGCTTGCGGATGAGGAGGCGGATGAGGCTGGCCACCATGCGTGCGGGCTTCACCTTCTCGGTGTGCAGCGTCGCCTCGGCGCCATCGGCGATCCGCTCGATGTCCTCGAGCACCTTCAGGTCTTCCTCGGAGATGTCCGAGAGGTTCGGAGGCGGAGGCGGCGGCGGCACGCCCCGGGCGGCACCGCCGAAGACGACCACCGGCACGGAACTCTTGGAGGCACCAGGCGCCGAGGGCGGACTCTCAGGCTCGGGCTCGCCGAGCAGCTCGTCGAGAACCTCCTCACTCTCCTGTGGGGGCGGAGGCGGCGGAACGGCCGAGGACTTCGGTTTCGGGGCCCGCGGGGTGATGAGGGTGATGTCCTCATCGTCGTCATCGAGCGGCGGCGGGGCCGGGGGCGCCGGGGGCTTGGGCTTCAAGGCGGACCTCGGAGTGATGAGGGTGATGTCGTTCTCTTCGTCTTCGTCTTCGTCCAGGAGGGGCAGCGCGGGCTCGGGGGGCAGCTCCCAGTCGAACAGGTCCGAGCCAGCCGGCGCGGGCTTCTCGGCCTCTCCATGCCAGCTTCCCGACACCATGCCGGCGGTGTCGCGATCCAACTCCAGCGCCTCGCCCGAATCCTCTTCCAGCGAGATGCCATCCACGACCTGGCCCCGGACGAGGCCGAGCGCACGATCCAGGTCATCCTCGGCGGCCACGTGGACGCGGATGGGCTTGTTGAGCTGGAAGCTCAGCTCGTCCACCACGGTCAGGTCCGAGGGATCATCCACCGCCACATGCAGCCGCTCGCTGCGTCCCTCCCGCTCGAGCCGGAACGGGACGACGCGCTGCTCGGTCTGGAAGTCGAGCGAGACGATGGAGCGCAACTGCTCGGAGATCTCCGGCAGTTCCACGAAGGGCAGATCGTACTGGCGCGCCAGGGCCCGAGCCACCGCCGAGGGCGAGGCGAAGCCCAGGGTGATGATCACCGAGCCCAGCCGCTGGCCATTACCGAAGGCCCGCTGTTGGCCGAGCGCCTTGCGGACCTGTTCCTGGTTGACGGCGCCGGACTCGATGAGGAGCTCGCCGATCTTCTTGCGCATGGCGGGGGGGCTCGACGGCTTAACGCTTGACCTTCGCCAGGTACTCATCGCGAGAGAAGACGCCCTTCTCGATGAGCAGCTCCACCATGGCCTTGAGGGCCGCCACCTCCTTGCGCTGCACCTCCTCGACGCTGCGCAAGAGGTCCGCCGGACTGTTGCCGCCCTGCACCGACGGTGTCTCGCGCGACACGGGGCCACGCGGCACGGGGGCCGGGGTGAAGGCCGGGCCTGGGGCCGCGGCGGGCGCGCCCGCCACCTCGTTCATGCTCTTGACGACCGTACGGCCCTGGGCGTCCACCACCTTGAAGTTGGTGTCCGCGTCACCCAGCTCGGCCGTCTCCTCGTAGAAGCGCGCCATGGCCCGGGCGATGGCCGTGCGCCCCGCCACGTTCGGAACAATGCGGCACTTGGTGACGCCGCGCAGCTCGTCGAGCTGCCGCACGTTGAGCGGATCGGCGATCGCCACCACGAGCGTCTTGCCGTCGTCCCGGAGCTGCAGCGGCAGCACCGCGAAGTCCCGCGCCGTCTGCACCGGCACGCGATTGAGCACGTGCTTGGGGATCTCCTTCACCGCGTCCAGATTCACCGCGGGGATGGCGAGCTGCTTGGACAGAGCCCGGACGAGGATATCCTCGGACACGAGGTTCATCCGCACCAGGATCTCTCCCAGCTTCCCGCCCCACTTCGCCTGCTCCGCGAGCGCCGCCTTGAGCTGGCTCTCTTGGAGCACGTTCGCCTTGATCAGCAGTTCACCAAGCTTGATCTGTGCCATGTCGCAATCGTGGAGAGCCCGAACGGCCCCATCCGTCCTTCCACTCTACCTGAGATTCCAACTGTTGCTGAATTCTTGACGGAGTCCGCTCAGGAACCGGGCGAGGCAGGCGGCAGGGCGACGGGAGGAAGCGCCTGCCCGCCCTCATCCACCTCGACCACGGGGACGTCCTCGGGCGCGGCGAGGTCGAAGAGGGTGAGGTCCGGGGACTCGTTGAGGGTGATATCGGTGTAGCGCAGGTCCAGGGAGGTGTCGGCCGAGGAGGCTCGGAGCGTCACCTCGTGGGGGAAGACGAGCGGCCCGTGCTCCTTGAAGTGGTCGTACTCGAGATCATAGGCGCGGATACCCCGGACCACGCTGCGCACCACCCGGAGGTGCTTGGGGTGGATGTGGAGCACCTGGGACACCTCGCCCCGGTGAAGGGTGAGGACGTACAGCCGCTCCTTCGCATCCAGGGCGAGCGTCATCCGCTCCGCGGGGATGAAGGGCACCTGACCGAGCATCACGGACACCAGCTCCTCGCTCGGCAGGGCCACGGGCAGGAAGCGCGACAGGTTCCTGGGGGTCGCGGGCCCCTGGTAGAACTTGTTCTCCTGGGCCTGGAAGAGACCGAACCGCTGCCCGTCCGTGACCAGGACGGCAATGGGCCGATTGAAGAAATCAAACATCTCCACGCGCAGCATGCCCGGACGGGAGGCAGCCAGGAACACCGAGACGCTCCCGGAGCCCTGGGGAGACTCCACCCGGAGCTTCCCGTCCCCCTGGAGGGTCACCCCCTGGGCCTGGACGGCGCTGGTGAGCCGGAAGCGCTCCTCGGCCTGGGTAATCTGGCCGCTGGGGCCGAAATCGATGCGCTTGGGACACCCTGAACAGATGACGGCCAGGAAGATTGCTGCGGCTGCGCGGTTCATGGCTTAAGTCTCGCGCCAGCCGACCATTCCTGGCCACCATTGCATGAGCTTTTCCGACCTCCTCCACTACCTGCGCATCGGCGGATTCACCCTCGCCTTCCTTCTCCTGGCCTCCGTGGTGGCATTGGGCGTGGCCATCGAGCGGTTGATCGCCCTCTGGGGGGTGAGCGAGCGCTCGCGGGCCCTCGGGGACACCGTCCACAAGCACCTGCTGCGCGGCGACGTCGCCGCCGCCCGCACCGCCTCCGAGCGCTCGGACGCCGCGGTGGCGGACATCTTCCTCGCCGGCTTCGACCGCTTCGAGCGCACGCCGGGCCTGTGACGGGGTGGACGCGGCCGTGGAGCGCGAGCGCGCCCAGGTGGGCCTGCGGCTGCGGCGCAACCTGTGGATCCTGGCCACCATCGGCTCGCATCACCCCGTTCGTGGGCCTCTTCGGCACGGTGGCCGGCATCATGCGGTCCTTCAAGGACCTGGGCCTGGACGTGCAGGCGGGCGGCACCGGCGGCACGGCCGCGGTGATGACGGGCATCTCCGAGGCGCTCGTCGCCACCGCGGTGGGCATCCTCGTCGCGGTGCAGGCCATGGTCTTCTACAACTACTTCCAGGCGCGGCTGTCGCGCGTGCTCGTGGAGCTGCGGCTCCTGGGTGACGAGTTCGTCGAGCTGCTGCGCGAGCGCCCGTTGAACCTCCGTCCACCTCCACCCCCGCGACTCCGCCCTCGGCGGAAGCGCGTCCCCAGCCGGAAACCTGAGGTCCGCGCCATGGCCATGGGCAAGGTACCCGGGTGACGGCGACGGCGAGGACGTCGTCTTCGCCGAGATCAACATCACCCCGCTCACCGACATCTTCCTCGTGCTGCTCATCATCTTCATGGTGACGAGCTCGGTCATCGTGCAGCAGGCGCCCGGTGGCGGCGCCCAGGCGGGCCTGAAGGTGAACCTGCCCAAGGGCGGCGCCACGGACGTCACCGCGCGTGCCACCGACCTGTCCGTCGCCATCCTCTCCGACGGGCGCTTCGTGCTCGCCGGCAACGTGGTCACCGAGGACGAGCTCAAGAAGCGCCTTCGCCGAGGCCCAGCAGAAGAACCCGGACACCGTCGTCATCGTCCAGGCCGACGAGGGCGTCCCCCACGGCACCGTGGTGCTGGTCATGGAGCTGGCCAAGAGCGTCGGGCTCGGGCAGCTCGCCATCGGCGTGCGCGAAGCGCAGTAACGAACTCCCCTTCCCCGCCCAAGCGAAGAGGCCACCCGGGTTTCCCCAGGTGGCCTCTTTCATTTCAGGGCGCTCGGGCGCTCAGATGGAGCCGAACGCCGCGTCGGAGATCTCCACCGGAGAGGCGTCCTCGAGGCCATCATCCGCGCCGCCTGCTCCACGTTGGGCAGCACGTTGCGCGCGTACCACAGGGCGCTCCACTTCTTGCCCTCGTAGAAGGCCTTCTCGTCGCCGGAGGCCTTCTCGCCCACGCGCTCGGCGATGACGGCCGCGTCCAGCAGCAGCCAGCCCACCGCCAGCTCGGACATCATGTTCAGGAAGCGGTTGGCCGACAGCGGGATGAGCGCCATCTTCGCCGGCTCCTGGGACCAGCCCAGCACCGCCATGGCGCTGGCCATCACGCCCTCCTGCGCCGCGGCGAGCTGACTCACCGCCTCGCCGTACACCTTGTGCTCGCGGTTCGCCTCGATGAAGCCGCCCACGTCTCCCATGAACTGCTGGAAGTGCGCGCCGCCCGCCTGACCCATCTTGCGGCCCACCAGGTCCATGGCCTGGATGTGGTTGGTGCCCTCGTAGATGGAGAAGATCTTCGAGTCGCGCGTGTACTGCTCCACCGGGTAGTCCTGGCAGAAGCCGGCGCCGCCGTACACCTGGATGGCCTGAGCGCACAGGCGGAACGCCTGGTCCGAGCCGTACGCCTTCACCAGCGGAGTGAGCAGCTCCACCTGCCCGCGGTGGTAGGCGGCCTGGTCGTCGTCCTTGCCCGCCAGCATGCGGGCCTTGTCCGTGTGCATGGCCAGCTTGACGAGCAGCGCGCGGATGCCCTCCACGTGCGCCTTCATCTCCAGCAGCATGCGGCGCACGTCCGGGTGCTCGATGATGGCCACGCGCGGCGCCGTCGGATCCTTCCACTTGCTCGACGTGCGCGCCCTGCTTGCGGTCCTTCGCGTACTCCAGCGCGTTGAAGTAGGCCGCGCTCGCCAGCGCCAGGCCCTGGATGCCCACCGCGATGCGCGCGCCGTTCATCATCTTGAACATCTGGCTCATGCCGACGTTCTCGACGCCGCCCACCAGCTCGCCCACGCAGGCGTCGTTCTCGCCGAAGTTCAGCACGCACGTCGCCGACGCCGTTGATGCCCATCTTGTGCTCGATGGAGCCCACCGAGACGTCGTTGGTGCCCAGCAGGCCGCCGTCCGGCTTCACGCGGATCTTCGGCACGATGAACAGCGACAGGCCCTTGGTGCCCGGGGCCGCGCCCTCGATGCGCGCCAGCACCAGGTGGATGATGTTCTCCGCCAGGTCGTGGTCGCCGCCGGAGATGAAGATCTTCGTGCCGCGGATGCTGTAGGTGCCGTCCGCGTTCTTGCGAGCGGTCGACTTCGCCGCGCCCACGTCCGAGCCCGCCTGCGGCTCGGTGAGGCACATGGTGCCGCCCCAGGTGCCGTTGAGCATGCGCTCCACGTAGAGCTTCTTCTGCTCCGGCGTGCCGCACTCGGCGATCAGCTCCGCCGCGCCGAAGGCCAGGCCCGGGTACATGTTGAAGGCCGAGTTGGCGCCCGAGAGCATCTCCTCGACCAGCACCTGCAGCATCATCGGGCGCGCCCTGCCCGCCGTGGTCCGGGCTCACCGCCAGCGTCTTGAAGCCCTGCTCGTAGAGCTTCTTCCAGGCGTCCTTGAAGCCCTTGGGGGTGATGACCTGCGCCGTTCTCCAGCCGGCAGCCCTCACGGTCACCCGAGGCGTTGAGGGGCCCGAGCACCTCCCTGGCGAACCGGTAGGTCTCCTGGAGCACCGCCTTGGCCTCGTCCGGACCCCAGGCCTCGTACGGCGCCTTCCCGGCGACCTGGCCGAAGCCGAACTGCTCGAACAGGGTGAAGAAGAGCTCGCGAAGATCGGTCTTGTAGCGGTTGATGCCGGCGGACATGGCCCCTCCTGTTGTCGGGGGGCTCACGGCCGCAAAATCGACGGTCCGCGGCCCCACAGGGACACGGAAAGGTTACGTCGACTGATTCTCGAGTCAATCCCGAATTGACGCCTCGCGTTGGGTGGCGAGTGACTGCTTGCCACCCCACTGAGCGAGCGTGCGGGAGAAACCTACTTCTTGGCCTTCTTCGCGGCGGCGGAGGCGGAACGACGGGGTGGCCGTCTTGGCGGCCGGCTTGGGGGCCGACTTCTTGCCCGGCCACGCTGGCGGACCTGCGCTCCTCGTCCTCCTCGGCCCCCTCGGAGGCGGCGGAGGCGTGAGGAGGCTCTCGCGCGGCACCTCCACGACGATGGGGGCCTGGCCGGAGCGCTGCCGGTTCTCGTCCTCCAGCGAGTAGAAGAGCTGGATGGTGGAGCTGCCCTTCATCACCAGCTCACCGCGCTGGTTCTCCGCCCAGAGGTCCACCTCGGCGAAGTAGCGGCCGCTCTCGCCGTGCCGGTCGGTCACGCGGCCCTTGCAGACCACGGTGTCGCCCGGCCACACCATCTTGATGAAGCGCACGTGGTAGCGCCGGAGCTGCCCGCCGCGGGCCCAGTCGCTGACGAGCTGGCCGAGCATGCCCATGACGAGCATGCCCGGGGCGTACACGGAGGGCATGCCCACGCTCTTGGCGTACACCTCGTCCACGTGGACCGGGTTGAAGTCGCCGGAGGCGCCGGCGTAGCGGGAGAGCTGCACCCGATCGATGGGGGCCTTGGCCAGCGCCGGCAGCTCGTCGCCGACACGGATACCTTCGAAGTAGAGCTTGCGCGCGGGCATCACGGGTTCTCCTTGGCGGCGCGGACGACGAGCGTGCGGCGGGCGCGGAACACGAGGTTGCCCTCCTCGTCGCGGCCCTCGTCCTCGATGACGGCCACGTCCATCTTCCCAGCCGGGCCGGTGCGCTCGAGCACGTCCGCCACCCGGGTGGCGACGAAGATGCGGTCGCCGGCGAAGATGGGCCGCTCGTACTCGAAGGCCTGCTCGGCGTGCAGCAGGCTCTTGATGCCCACGCCCAGCAGCTCGCGCAGGTCCGCCGCCGAGCTGAAAGAGGCGGGGAAGGTGGGCGGCGCCACGATGGTGGGGTAGCCCGAGGCCCGGGCGTACTCCTCGTCGTAGTAGATCGGGTTGTAGTCGCCGAGCGACTCGGCGAAGCGGCGGATGGCGCCCTTCTCGACCTCGTTCAGGGTCGGCGGTGAGGCCCGGCCAATGGCGTTCTTGTCCAGCATGTCCCCTCCCTATTAACGACCGGCCGGAAGCTCGAGCACGGTGAACAGCCCGGCCTCGGCGGCCGTCACGCGTGGCGCGGCGTTCACCAGTGTATGGGCCGTGGCCCTGTCACCGGCGACGCCACCGCGAATCTCCAGAACGAGCATCGGATCCGCATCCAACTCGATGCGGTCCCCCGGCTCGTCCGCGCCCACCGCGATGGTCAGCTCCAGCCGCACCCGCTCCTGCCCCTCCTCCAGCCCCACCGCGGACTGGAAGATTCCCGCCACCCGGCCCTTCTTCACCGGGAAGGCGCCGCCGGTGATGTCCTCCTCGGCGAAGACCGGGACGATCTCCTCCTCGTAGTCGTCGCAGTCCATGCCGAGCCCCAGCGCGCACAGGGCGGCACTCTCCACCAGCCCCACGTGGCCGAGCTGCTCCTTGTCCACCAGGGCGAAGAACTCGTCCTCGGTGAGCCCCGCGCCAATCTTGCGCTGCAGGGCCTCGCGGCGGGTGCGCGCGTCCACCACGCGGGTGACGGTGGCACGGCGCACCGGACCGCAGGCCTGGCCGGCCGTGGCCACCAGCCGGTCCAGCACGAAGCCCGGGTTGACGCCGGTGCCGAGCACCGCGACCCCGGCCTTCTGCGCCGCGCGATCCAGCTTGTCGGCCAGCTCCGGATACTTGAGGAAGGGGAAGGCCAGCTCCTCGCAGGTGGAGACCACCGGCATGCCGAGCTTCAGCGCCTCGAGCAGCTGGTCCATCACCTGCGCGAGCCGCGAGCCCGTGGCGTGCAGCAGCACCACGCCCTGGCGCCGGCCCACCGCGGCCTCCAGTGTCCCGGCGACCTTTCCCTTCAGGCCGGGCAACCCGAGCACCTCGGAGAGGGGACGGCCCACCAGCTGCGGGTTGGCGTCCACCGCGCCGATCAGCTCGACCTCGGGTGAGAGCTGGGCCGCTCTGGCGATCTCCTGCCCGATGAAGCCCAGCCCCATGACCACCACCGGGACCGGCCCTGCGGAGGCTCTAGGCATCGGAGAACTCTCCAAAAATCAAGGAGTTACACCACAATGCAGCAACAGGCGCACCATAGACCACCCCTAATGGGACAGGCAAGCGGCTCGTGCGTGCGCTCGAAAGCACCCTTGAGGAAACGACAGAGGTTTCCAGAGGTTGTGCACCAGGCAAGAAGGTTGGACCCACACGGAGCGGGTGTGACCTTTGGGCGCAAAGCCGTGTATAACGGCCCGGTTCTCTAACGTCCGTCCCTCTTGGGTCGGGAGGCTTGGTTCAATGGACCGCATCCTGGTGGTGGATGACGATCCGCTCATTCTCGCTGCGCTGTCGCGGATCCTCCAGTCGGAGGGCTACGAGGTCGTCACCCACACGGATCCCGCCCAGGCCGCCAAGGAAGAGGGCTTCCAGGTGGTGCTGACCGACTTCATGATGCCGTTGCTCAACGGCGTGGAGCTCCTGCGCACCCTGCGGGAGAAGAACCCACGCGCGGTGCGGCTGATGCTCACCGCGGCGGCGGACTTCCGTACGGCCTCGGAGGCGGTCAACCGGGGCGAGGTGTTCCGTCTGCTGGGCAAGCCGTGGTCGCTCAGTGAGCTGACCAGCGCCGTGCGGCAGGCCTTCGAGCACTTCCGGCTGGTGGAGTCCAACGAGCGGCTCACGCGAGAGGTGGCGGAGAAGAACGCGGAGCTGACCGCGATCAACCGCGATCTCGAGCGGCTGGTGGTGGAGCGCACCAACGGGCTGCTGGACGGCCTCATCAGCGCGCTCGACTACCGCGACACCGAGACGCAGTGGCACTCGCGCCGGGTGTCGCTCTACTCGCGCCGCATTGGCCGAGGAGATCGGCCCTGACGGCCGAAGCAGCTCGAGGTGGTGGAGCAGGGAGCGCTGCTGCACGACATCGGGAAGATCGGCGTGAGCGACACCATCCTGCTCAAGCCCGGTCCGCTCTCGCCCGACGAGTGGGTGGAGATGCGCAAGCACCCCGAGTACGGCTACCAGATCCTCGCGAAGATGCCCTACCTGCACGAGGCCTCGCTCATCGTGCTGCACCACCAGGAGCGCTGGGACGGCAAGGGCTACCCGCAGGGGCTCAAGGGCGAGGACATCGTGATCGGCGCGCGCATCTTCGCCATCGCCGACACGGTGGACGCCATCACCTCGGACCGTCCGTACCGCAAGGGCCGGCCGATGTCCGTGGCGCGCGATGAGATCAAGCGCTGCTCGGGCACGCAGTTCGATCCCGAGCTGGCCGAGGCCTTCCTGCGGATTCCGGATTCCGAGTGGCAGCGGATCCGCAAGAAGGTCGAGGACATGGAGAACGCGGAGAACGCACTCTGGGCCGGCTTCACGCCGGGCAAGGTGCCCAACCGCGTCGCCAGCTGAGCGCGCTCCCTCACGGGAGCGTGGCTCTACCCACGAAGGCGCGCAGCCAGGTCACCTCGCTGCGCGCCCGTGACTCCAGCAGTTGCTCCGTGAGCGAGCGCAGCGGCCACCGGTCGAGCGCGGCACGGAGCGAGGTCATGACGGCCGCGTGCATTTCATCCTCGCGTGCGAAGGCCTCTCGCTGATTCCGGCCGTGCCGCATGCTGGCCGCTCCAGACGCCATGAGCGAGGCCCCCACCGTGTGCTCCAGGAGTGAGGACTGCTCGGCGAGACGGCTGCCGATGCGCCAGAGCATCCGCCCCACCCCGCGGCGCATGTCCTCGGAGAGGTGCTCCTGGGTGGCCGCGGCGCGACGGAGCAGGAGGAGCACGGCGCGATGGCCGAGGGCCCGCTCCGTCACGGCGAAGGCCGCACCACTGGCGCCGGGCACCGCCAGCTCCTTCAAACATCGCCGAGTCTCCAGGAACTGCGGTGTGAAGGAGTCGTCCTTCCAGATGGGGAGCACCGAGATGGCCTCGAGCGCGTCCACTTCCTGGGTGCCGAGCGGCACGGACCCCTCGGTTCCCGCCACGAGTTGGAGCAGGCGAAGCTGCATGGCCCTGGGTGACGCCTCGGCGAGCTGAGCGAAATGCTGGCGCAGCACGGGCGCGGCCTCCTGACGGAATGACGCCGCGAGCCGCTTGTCGCTCAGCAGGTCGAATGCCGCGACGAGCAGCGCGGGCTCATCCAGCTCCGGCACCTGCTGGAGGACCCAGCGTGTCCGCGCCTCGGAAGGATTCGGGAACAGCAGCGCCACGGCGAGACGCGCCCGTGAAGAGGAGGCACGGTTCCAGGCGCTCTCAAGCTCTGGCTCCTCCAAGCTCGCGAACCTGGCATCCGGCAACAGGACACTCTCTTGAAGCTCAGGGCGGCCCCGCTCCACCCAGGCCTCGAGAAATGCCTGCCCCCAGCCCGCTGGGGACTCACTCTGGCGATGCGCCAGCAGCCTCTCCAGAATCAGCAACTCCGGTTGTTCTGGAGCCAGGGCTCGTAACCGGACGATGACGTCCCGAGCCTCGCGAAAGTCGCCCGCCTCCAGCGCGATGCACGCGAGAACGAAAAGCGCTGGAGCATGACCGGGCACCTCCGCCAGGGCGACGGTGGCGTCCTCGCGCGCACGAACCAGCTCTCCTTCGGCAGCGGCTCGCGCGGCGAGTCGGGTGTGCAGCAACGCGCTGGAGGTGGCCATTTCGGAGCCCGACGACCTACGTGCCGAACGGGAATTCCAGAAGGCGACGCTCCCAGAGAGAGAGACCAGCGGTGCCGCGAGGCCCAGGCTCCAGAGGAGCTTTCTCCGCGTCATCATCGAGACCCGAGTTCCAGGTTGTCAGCCACCACACGCAGGATAGCCAGCAAGAGCGCCCGCGGATTGAGACGAAGAGCCTGTCTGTTCAAGATTCGTCGCCAGAGCGGGAAGAATCGATCGCGCACGACGCTGGTCGCTATCGGAGGAGAAAGGTATGAGCCGTCCGATGCACATCAGGAAGCACGTGCCGCTCCGCGCCATCCTGCTGGCCGCTACAGTCCTGACACTGACGACGCGATGCACAGAGGAAGAGCGGCTCACTGGGGGAAGTGAGGTCAGCGAGTGCCTATCACCGCAGGAGATCAGAAAACGGTGTAACGAGGAGTTCAATATGTGCCTGAACTCTCCCATCCAGAACGTACCCAGCGGAACCAGTGGCCACAGTCTCTGTTGGCCCTGCAAGGATGTATGCATGCAGAACAATGGTGTCTGGCCAGCTGAACTCTGGGATGGGAGACCTTGTCGGTGAGGCTTTCCCAAAGCTCGGAGCGTCGCTTCATGGAAGTTGCACGAGCGATGGACCGGACACTCGTCGCATCCTTCGATGACTCCTTCGAGGAGATGGAATCCAGGTTCAAGTCCTTGGAGCGGTATCTGCTGCGCTCCATCGCCCAAACGACATATGAACGGCAGGAGGTACGACGACGAATCGCCGAGGCGATCTTCACCGAAGCATACGGGCGCGACTGCCCGTGGCCGGTCTTCGGTCCCACGCTGCGACGTATCCAGCGGCTGGGCTACTCGAATGTCGAGCGCCGTTACCACGTTGCCTGTCTCTACGCGCAATGGTGCGGACGGCACCCGCGGCACGATGACCACGAGGCCAGGCGCATGCTGGATGAGGTCGAACGAAGCGTTCTCCGCCTCGCTCGCAGCAACAGGCTCCGAGAGGGACTTCTGAAGGCACTTGCTGAGTTGCGGACCCGAACGGGATTCCAGTCAGGAGCAACGCCCCTCCGATGAAGCATTACCTCACGGAGACACCTCCACCGCCTGGAGGGTGTCGCCCTCGAGGAGCCGGTCCACCACCTCCATGCCGCGCGTCACCTCGCCAAAGGCCGTGTAGCGGCCATCCAGGTGCGGCTGCGGCGAGTAGGTGAAGAAGAACTGGCTGCCGCCCGTGTCCTTCCCCGACAGCGCCATTCCGATGACTCCGCGGCGGTAGGGTCGACGCGTCATCTCGCAGCGGATGGAGTAGCCCGGGCCCCCCTCCCCGTCTCCGCGCGGATCTCCACCCTGCGCGACGAAGTCCGGCACCACGCGGTGGAAGGTGATGCCACGGAAGTAGCCCTGGCGCGCGAGCGTCACGAGGTTGCCCGAGGTGAGCGGCGCCTCGTCATCCAGCGCGACGGTGAAGTCCCCCTTCGAAGTGCGGAAGGTGAGCGAGGTGCCCGCCGGAGCGGGCTCGGGGCGGCGCGCGTCCGCCGGTAGTTCCACATGCCGGGCGCGCACGAGCTGACCCGTGAGCTCGGAGAGGGCCTCGCCCGCCACCCGGCGCACGTTCGCATGCGGGTGCTGGAGCCACGTCCGCAGCACCGGCTCCGCGTCCTTCCCCGCCAGCGCCACCAGTCCACCCGCCACCGGCTCGGCGAGCTCCGGCTCCTGGGGCACGCGCTCCGCCAGCGCGCGCACCAGGGGCAGCGCCTCCACGTCCTTCAGCTTCCCGGCCGTGCTCGCCGCCGAGGCCGCCACCACCAGGTCGCGCCCGCCGAGGAGCGCGCGCACGGGCCCGGCCGCCTCGGGCACGGGGCGCGCCGACACCGCGTCCAGCGCCGCCGATTGCACCCGTGAATCCGGATACGTGAGGTATGGCACCGCTCCGCTCGCGCCGCCCTTGCCTCGCGACTGCGCCACCTCGCGCAGGCCGAGTGCCAGCCGCCGCACTTCCGGCACCAGACCTCCGCCACAGCGCAGCACCTCGTCGAGCACCCCCGTCTGCCGATCGAGCGCCGCCGCCAGCCGGCAGTCGAGGTTCATCAGGTCTCCCCTCGCCACCTCAGAGGCCGCGCCCGGCACCGCCTCCTGGAGCGCGCGCCGCAGCGCCACCAGCACCGGGCGGCCCGCCTCGGGAAGGCCCTGCTGCGCCACCGCGAGCAGCGCATGACCCACCGCGGAGTCTCCCCGCAGCCACGCGCGAGGCCTGGGGCGCGAGCGTCCGGAGCTGGTCCATCGGCGAGCAATCCCCGCTGCACCGCGCGGCCAGCTTCGCGAGCGTCCGCGCCGCCTCGGCCGTCACGCGCGGCACCTCGTCCCGCAGCAGCGGACCCACCACAGCCGCGTCCTCCGGGCCGCCCACGTCTCCGATTCCCTTCGCGCACAGGGCGCGGATGTCCGGGGCCTCGTCACCGAGGCAGCGCCGGAGGGACCCCAGCGCCTCGGGGCGCTTCGCGTTCGCCAGGAGGTAGGCCCCGCCATAACGCGACTCCTCGGACTGGCCGCGCTCGGTCAGCACCGCCACCGGCTCCAGCGGCACATCCGCCATCGACGAGCCCCGGCGCGCCGCCACCCCGAGGGCCAGGGCCGCTCGGCCCGCGACCCCCGGACGTCCATCCGTCAGCCGCTCCGCGAGGCGCTTCACCGCCCCCGGCGTGGCCAGCTTGCCCAGGGACTCGAGCAGGGTGCGCCGCACGCCCTCGTCCGTCTCCGTGGCCTCGGCGACGAGCAGCGCCTCCGTCATCCGCGCCTTCTCCGCGTCCGTGCAGGGCTCCCACGCGAGCGCCAGCACCCCCGTGGCGAAGGCGGCCTCGTCACGCACGGGCACCTCGACGGCACCCAGTCCGGCCAGTACGGCCTCCAGCGTGGAGAGATCCTGGATGCGGGCGAGTGCGCGCAGGGCCCGCACACGCTCCGGCACGGAGCCACCCGTCGCGAGCGCCACGAGCCGTCCGTCCGCCAGCGAGCGGCGATCCTCCCAGCCGGCCACCTCCGCCCCTGTCCCCGCCTGCTCGCGGGACGGCGCGGAATGGACACAACCCGAGAGCACGAAGACCCAGAGCAGACAGGCAGGCACGGCGGCGCGCGGAGGGCTCATGGCCTGCCCGCCTAGGCCAATTCCCCGCGAAAATCCAGGGGTTAGCCCGTAAGCCGTTTGACTTGAGCGCATCGGGCACCGGAAGATGCGCGGCGCTTCACCGTCTCAAGGAGCGCCGGTCCTGAACTGCCCTGGCTGTGGCACCCAGGTCGCGGATGGCACGTCCATCTGCCCCTCGTGCGACTACATCATCGACTCCTCGTTCATTTCGGCGGACGCCCCCCAGGACTCGGACGATGTGACGGGCGCCGGGCCTGCCCCGTCCCGCCAGCAGGCCCCCGCGTCCCGTCCGGTGCGCACCGCTCCAGGTGCTCGTGGCTCTGGAGCCCGGTCCGCTGCCCGCCCCTCCTCCGGCGCCGGTTCACGCCCCCGGCAGCCCGCCGCGGCCCCGGAGGTCGCCAACGCGGACGCCACCAACATCAAGCAGCATGGACGAGATCGTCCGCAACGCGCCCCCGCGCACCGCGAGCGGAAGGTCCAGCCCCAACAGCCGCCCCGCCCCGCCCCGCCCCGGCGGCAGTGGCGGCCGTGCGGCGGCTCCCGCCCCCCGGCGCCCACAGCAGACCGAGCTCGACCCGGCGGACGTCAGCTACACCCCGTCCCGCGACTACAGCGGCAGCGGCTCCGGACAGATCGTGCGCCCGAGGAGGTCATGGACGACTTCCGCCAGTTCGTGAGCTTGCTGGGCCTCTCCGACAAGATCGCCTTCGGCGGCGCGGGGGCGATCGCCATTCTCCGCCTTCCTCCCCTGGAAGGAGACGGCCGCGGACGGCGACATCCTCGGACTGATGAGCCTGGGGCTCGTCGGCGTCGTCGGGCGCCATCGCCGTCATGGGCACCATCGCCGTGCGCGTGCGCCGGTCCATGCCGAGCCTCAACGTCCTCGTCCCCTGGCTCGCGCAGCTCGGCCTGTCCATCTTCTGCGTCCTCTGGTGCATCATCTTCATGAAGCTCTCGTATGACGCCACCGAGGTGCCCTCCCCCATGGGCAACGCGACCCTCATGAACTCCACACCCAGCATGGGGGCGTACCTCGCCCTGCTCGGCGCGCTGGTCAGCCTCGTCGGCACGCTGCTGGGACTCAAGGAGAAGCCCGCTTCATGACGTCGTCTCCTTCCGCAGCGGGAGTCGCGCGCACCCCGGCCGCCGGGGGCTCGTCCCTGGAGCGCCTCACCGCCGCGCTGGAGTCCACGGTGCTCGGCCAGCGGCACGTGGTGGCGGACCTCGTCACCGCGTTCCTCGCGCGCGGCCACGTGCTGCTCGAGGGCGTCCCCGGCGTGGCCAAGACGCTCACCGCGCGCAGCATGGCCTCCGCGCTCGGGCTCGACTTCTCCCGCGTCCAGTTCACCCCGGACCTGATGCCGAGCGACATCCTCGGCACCAACGTCTTCCGGCCCCAGGACAACGCCTTCCAGCTCGTGAAGGGCCCCGTCTTCACCGAGGTCCTGGTGGCGGACGAGATCAACCGCACCCCGCCCAAGACGCAGGCCGCGCTGCTGGAGGCCATGGAGGAGCGGCAGGTCACCATCGACGGCACCACGCACGCGCTGCCGGCCCACTTCTTCGTGGTGGCCACGCAGAACCCGCTGGAGCTGGAGGGCACCTACCCGCTGCCCGAGGCGCAGCTCGACCGCTTCCTGATGCGGGTGCGCGTGGGCTACCCGCCGCCCGAGGCCGAGCTGGACATGGTGCGCGGCTTCCACCAGCGCGAGGGCAAGGTCGCCCAGGTGGCGCGGGTGCTGGACGCGCGCCACGCTCGCGGAGCTGCAGGCCCAGGCGGCACGCGTCGCCTGCGACGAGTCCATCCTCTCCTACGTGGTGAAGCTCATCCGCGAGACGCGCGCCAACCCGCGCGTGCGCCTGGGGGCCTCGCCGCGCTCGGCGCAGGCGCTGCTGGCCGCGGCCAAGTCCCGAGCGGCCCTCAACGGCTCGGACTTCGTCACCCCGGACGACGTGAAGGCCGTCTGCCCCAGCGTCCTCAACCATCGCCTGATTCTGAAGGCCGAGGCGGAGGTGGAGGGCCTCACCGCGGACGACGTGCTCCGCCAGACGTTGGAGCGCGTCCAGGTTCCCCGGTGAGCCTCGGCCGGCCCGTCCCCACCGGGCTCGCCGTGGCGCTCGTCGCCGCGGCCCTCGTGCCCGCCGCGATGGCCGTCGCCGGCTCCGCCTTCCTGTGGCTCGCGCTCGCCCTGGACGCGGCGGTGCTGCTGCTGTGCGCCTTCGACTTCCTCTCCGCCCCCCGCGCCTCGGACCTCGAGGTGCGGCGCGTGCTGGAGCCCGTCCTCTCCTCGGGCGTGGCCAACCCGGTGCGGCTGGAGTTGCACCTGCTCGGCCAGCGGCCCGTGCGCGGCCGGGTGCGCGACGAGGTGCCCCCGGGCGTGGACGTGCACGGGCACGAGCAGCCCTTCTCCCTCTCGCCCCGAGGCAGCCCACGCCACCGTCTCCTACGCCCTCACCCCGCCCACGCGTGGAGATCTGCGCCTCGGTGACGTCGCACCTGCGCCTGCTGGGCCCGCTGGGCCTGTGCGCGCGCCAGGTGCGGGTGCCGGCCACCCAGGACGTGAAGGTGTACCCGGACCTCACCGCGCTGACGCGGGAGGCGCTGGCGCTCGCCGTGGCCTCGGACGCTCCCGCCGAGCGCACCCTGCGCCGCTCCGCCGAGGGCCGCGAGTTCGAGTCCCTGCGCGACTACCGCACCGGGCGACGACTACCGCACCGTGGACTGGAAGGCCTCGGCGCGCCGGGGCCGCACCATGGTGCGCGTGTACCAGCCCGAGCGGAACCAGCCCGTGCTGCTGCTGCTCGACTGCGGGCGCCACATGGCGGGCCAGGTGGACGGCCGGCGCAAGCTGGACCACGCGGTGGACGCGGCGCTGCGCCTCGCCAAGGTGAGCCTGGACGCCGGGGACATGGTGGGCGTGCTCGCCTTCGCCAGCGACGTGCGCGCCTTCCTCCCCCCGCGCAAGGGCTCCGAGCACCTGCGCCTCCTCACCGAGTCCCTCTACCGCGCCGAGGCCGCGCTCGAGGAGAGCGACTACGGCCGCGCCTACGACTTCGCCTTCGCTCGCTCCTCGCGCCGCTCGCTGGTGGTGCTCTTCACGGACCTGGTGGACCCGGACGCCTCCAGCACGCTGCTGGCCGCGCACGCTGGCGCTGCGCCCCCGGCACCTGCCCGTGGTGGCCTCGCTCCTCGACGAGGACCTCCAGTCCGCCGCCACCGCCGTGCCCACCACCGTGCAGGACGCCTACGCGCGCCAGGCCGCCTCGCGCCTCGAGGAGGACTACCGGCGCACCGCCCTCACCCTCCGAGATGCAGGTGCACTCGTGGTGCGCGCTCCGGCGAGGGGCTTCGGTGCCGCCGCCGTCAACAGCTACCTGCACGTGAAGGCGCGAGGACTGCTCTAGCCGCCGCCGTCAAGTCCCCACGCGCGCGCCCCGTCGCACACACGCTCGCGCGACGACGCTCCCGAAGAAAAAGCGTGCCAATCGCTCCGGAGCCGATTTTTCGGCCTCGGAGAGGACCCCCTTTACACCTCCATCGCACTTCCCAAAATGGCCCCTCTTTCGTGCTACACGCCTGTGCGAGCACGTTTCGATACGTACGGACGGAGACAGGGTCTTGCCGGAGGTCGCGAGGGATTTCAGGGAGCTGCGGGTGGCGGTGGATGCGGCGGCGGCGGTGTCGGGGACGGAGGTCCGCGCGGGCGCTGAGCAGCAGGGTCGGCCACTGACGCCCTTCCACGAGCGTCTGCTCGCCGAGGAGCTCACCATCAAGAGCTCGGACTCGCGCGAGCGGCTCGCGGGAGCGCTCGCCGAGGCCAGGGTGGATCTCAACCCCCACCAGCTCGAGGCGGCGTGTTTCGCCATCGACTCGCTGTCGCGCGGCGGCTGCATGCTCGCGGACGAGGTGGGTCTCGGGAAGACGATTGAAGCGGGCATGGTCATCGCCCAGCTCGTGGCCGAGGGGAAGACGCGCATCCTCATCCTCGCCCCGGCCGTGCTGCGCGCGCAGTGGAACAGCGAGCTGCGCGAGAAGTTCGACCTCGAGTCGGTGATGGTGGACGGCCGCACGCGTGCGCGCCACGGGCAACTGCTTCGACCAGCCCTTCCCCGTCATCTGCTCGCACCCGTTCGCCGCCAACAAGGCGCAGCTGGTGGCCGAGATTCCGTGGGACGTCGTCATCATCGACGAGGCCCACCGTCTGCGGAACGCCTACCGGGCGGGCCACAAGACGGGCCAGGCGCTCCGCTCGGCGCTCAGCGGCCGTCCCAAGCTGCTGCTCACCGCCACGCCGCTGCAGAACGACCTGATGGAGCTGTTCGGGCTGGTGACGCTCCTGGACGAGCAGATCCTCGGCCCCGAGCACGCCTTCCGCAGCCGCTACCGGCTGGAGGCCGAGACGGGCGGACTGCAGACGGACGCCGTCAACGAGCTCAAGGAGCGGCTGGCCCCCGTGGTGCAGCGCACGCTGCGCCGGCAGGTGCGCGAGTACGTCCGCTACACCAACCGCCGCTCCATCGTGGAGGACTTCGCGCCCTCGGCCGAGGAGCAGGACCTCTACGAGAAGGTCAGCGAGTACCTGCAGCGCTCGGAAGTGGCCGCCATCGAGCCGGGCAAGAAGACGCTGCTCACGCTCTGCTACCGCAAGCTGCTGGCCTCCTCCACGTACGCCATCGCCCCCACCCTGCGGCGGCTCTCGGACAACCTCACCAAGCGGCTCGAGGCGGCGCGCCTGGGCCAGCGGGCCCTGGAGATGTTCGAGCCCGAGGAGGCCAAGCAGTTCGTCGAGGAGGGCGAGGAGTGGTCGGACGACCCCGCCAAGCCCGTCAGCATCCGCACGCTCGAGAACGAGATGTGGGAGCTGAAGCAGTACGCGGACCTCGCCGACTCCATCAAGGTGAACGCCAAGGGCGAGGCCCTCAAGCGCGCCCTGGACCGCACCTTCAAGGTGATGAAGGGCCAGGGCTGGCCGGAGAAGGCGCTCATCTTCACCGAGTCCAAGCGCACGCAGCAGTACCTCTTCAACCTGCTGGCGGCCAACGGCTACGCGGGGAAGATCTCCCTGCTGTCGGGTGACGCGGGGGGCGGGCCCGAGGAGCGCCGCGCCCTGGTGAACGAGTTCCGCGACAAGACGCAGATCCTCATCTGCACCGAGGCGGGCGCCGAGGGACTCAACCTCCAGTTCTGCAACCTGGTGGTGAACTACGACCTGCCGTGGAACCCGCAGCGGGTGGAGCAGCGCATCGGCCGCTGCCACCGCTACGGCCAGCAGCGGGACGTGCTCGTCATCAACTTCCTCAACCGGCAGAACGCCGCGGACGCCCGGCTGTACGAGCTGCTGGAGAAGAAGCTGAACCTCTTCGACGGCGTGTTCGGCGCGTCGGATGAGATCCTCGGCGCGCTGGAGAGCGGCGTGGACTTCGAGCGGCGGATTCTGGACATCTACCAGTCCTGCCGCCACCCGGACGACATCAACAAGGCCTTCGACAAGCTGCGCTCGGACATGGAGGGCCGCATCAGCGCGCGCATGACGGAGGCGCGCTCGACGCTCATGGAGCGCTTCGACGGAGACGTGCGGCGGCGGCTGCGCGTCGCGGGGGCGGTGACGAAGGAGGCGCTGGAGAAGCGCCAGCAGGGCGCGCGGGCGCTGACGGGCTCGGTGCTGGGCAACAACAGCGCCTCGGGCCGGCTCCAGGTGGCCAAGGCCGCCTATGCGGTGCGCGACCGGACGCACGACGCCGTCAACTACCTGCAGCTCGACGCGGCGGGACTGCCGGCGCGGCTGGCCCGGCTCGCGGGCTGCGAGGGCTGGTGGTTCGTCTACAAGTTCGAGACGACGGGCCTGAAGGCCGAAGAGAAGATGGTCCACATGGTGCTGGTGCTGGAGCGCGACGGGAAGGGCTTCCGGGTCCTGCCGCTGGCCGACGGCGAGCACTTCATGAAGCTGGCGGCCAAGGAGGAGCGGCGCCGGCAGCCGCCTCCGGTGTCCGTATCGCTCATGCAGGAGCAGGCGCTGATGGCCGCCAAGGATGAGATCCTCCGGGCGGCGGAGCGGCGCAACGCGCTGGAGCTGGACATGGCGCGCGAGCGGGCGGACCGCTACGCGGAGGATTGTCTGCTGGAGTCGCGCGAGCAGGTGGAGAAGGCTCGCGAGGCCTGGCAGGAGGCGCGCAAGGAAGTGTGCTCGCAGGAGGACCCCTCCGAGCGGGTGAAGATTCGGGCGCATGCCGAGCGGCTGGAGCGCGAGTACCGCAAGAAGCTGGCCTCGCTGCGCAACGAGGAGGAGAAGCGCTACGCGGCGAAGGACCGGCAGGTGGCGGACCTGGCCAACAAGGCGAAGGTGACGGAGAAGCGCTCGCTCATCGCCTCCGCCTACTTCTGGCTGTCGTAGCCCTCACCCTGCCCTCTTCCCAGGGCAGAAGCCCGAGGTCGCCACTTCCGGGGAGAGCGCTCACCGGGACTCGCGCTCGCAATGCTCCGAGGGCCGGAAGGGCAGGACCCATGGCTCCCGGCCGTGGGTGCCGTCATCGGCGGTGAAGAAGACGTCCCAACCCGAGCGCACGAAGCCACTCGGGTTCGAGGAGGCCGACCCGGGAGCGAGCTCGTCGAGCGCCACCGTGCCCGCGCGCGTGCCATCGCTCATCCACGGCTCCCGGCCGCGCCCCGCCGTCTCCGCGCTGAAGAACAGCGTGTCCTGGATGACCGTCAGCTCCTCCGGGAACGAGCCGGCCCCACCCGGCTCGAGGTCCGCGAGGAGGGCCGTCCCGGAGGCCTGGCCGTTGCTCACCCACGGCTCGCGCCCGCTCGTCCCATCGTCGGCGACGAAGACGAGCCGGTTGCCCAGGGCCCTCAGACCGCTGGGGGACGAGCCCTCGGGACCCGGCCGGATGTCCTTCACCCGCACCGTCCCCTTCGCGGTGCCATCGCTCCGCCACAGCTCCCCATCGGGCGCCACTTCCTCCATGGCGGCCCCCATGGCGGCGCTGAAGTACACCCGCCCGCCCATCGCCACCATGTCGCCAAACTCATGGAACATGCCCAGGCGCACCGGGGCCTTCCCCCCGCTCGTCACCTCCAGCGAGACCGTACCGTCGTGGGCCTCCTCGCCCGCGATGAAGAACAGCCGTTTCCCCGCCGGCGTCAGTCTCTCGAGGAGGCCCGCGTTGTCCGGCACCCTGCGCAGCTCGACGGCGCCGGGCCCCCCATCTCCGCGCATCAACATCCTGTAGGGGTCGCGAAAGATGACGAAGTACAGCGCCCCGTCGCCTCCCCGGGTGAAGAGGTTGGGGCTGGTGCCCTCGGGGCCCGGCTCGAGGTCCTCGACCATGACGGTGCCCTCGGGCGTCCCGTCGCTGCGCCACATCTCGCGCCCGAACTCCGGGCTCCCGGCGGCGAAGTAGAGCAGTCCGTTGTACTCGAACAGCGAGTCCGGGAACGAGCCCTCCTCACCGGGCCAGATGTCCTTCACCATGAGGGTGCCCTCGGGCGTGCCGTCGCTCACCCACAGCTCGAGTCCGTGCTCCGCGCTCCCGGCGGCGAAGAAGACCTTGTTCCCCACCTGGGTGAGCTCCGAGGCCTCCATCCCGGTCGGCCCCGAGGGAAGCGCCTTCACGAAGCGGGTGCCCGGCCCTCCCGTGCCGCTGCTCCTCCACAGCGCGCGCCCGTCTTCCGTGGCGACGGTGAAGAGGAGGACGCGGTCGCCGTGCACCAGCTCGCTCGGTTCCGAGCCCGCACCCCGGGAGCGATGTCCTGCAGCAGGAGGGGCGTGCGTCCACAGGGCTTGCCGGCACTCGCCTCCTGTGCGGCTGTCGAGCCACTCTCCTCCCCTTCCAGGGGAGGGCTCCTCGGAAGGAGTCGTGGCGCAGCCGGCGAGCAGGGCCAGCATCAGGGAGAGCGGACGCCAGCGTCTCATCGGGTGTCTCCTGTCTGTGAAGGATGGCTCCCCAATGTGGGGACCCGGGTTCCGTCGCCCACCCCGTGCGGCGGTCCATGGCGAGAAGCCAGCGCATGACAGACCCAGCGTCACCTGGCGGGCGCTCCTTCGGACTCGGGGACGGATTGGCACGCGCGCCTTCCCCCTTAGGTTCAGACGCCAATCCGGAGACCACCATGTCGATGAAGCGATTCCTTCCTCCACCCCGAGGACTCGCGGTGTTGCTCGCCGCGTGTACGGCGTTGGCGCTCCCGGCGGAGGCCCAGACTCCCGCGGAGATCGGGCAGTGGTCGGCTCGCATGTCCTGGCCCATCACCGCCACCCACGCCCACCTGCAGCCCGACGGCAGGGTGATGTTCTTCGGCGAGTTCTCCGAGGGAGATGATCCCCCGGGGCTCTGGAACCCCTCCACGGGCGCGGTCTCCCGGGTGACCGCGCCGGACTACAACATCTTCTGCGCTGGCCACTCCTACCTCGCGGACGGCCAGCTGTTGATCACCGGGGGGCACATCGCGAGCCATGTGGGGCTCAACGACGCGAGCCTCTACGATCCCTTCACCTCCACCTGGACTCGCCTCCGGGACATGAACGCGGGCCGCTGGTACCCCACCAACACCACGCTCCCCAACGGCGACGTGATGGTGCTCTCCGGCGAGGTCAACGGCACTGGCGACATGAACGAGCTCCCCCAGCGGTACCTGGCCTCCAGCCGGACCTGGCGGAACATGACCACCGCGACGCTCAAGCTGCCGTACTACCCGCGGATGCATCTGCTGCCCGACGGAAGGCTCTTCTATGCCGGGCCCCAACGCCGCAGCCGCTTCATGAACCCGGAGGGGACGGGCTCCTGGACCTTGGGCCCGCTGAGCAACTTCGGCACGCGGAGCTACGGGCCCTCGGTGTTCCTCGACCGCAAGGTGGTCCTCATCGGCGGGGGGATCCGCCGACCGCCACCGTCGAGCAGATCGACTTCACCTCGGCCTCGCCCACGTGGCGGTTCATGGCATCGATGAACACGCCCCGGCGCCAACACAACGCGGTGCTCCTGCCCGATGGCACGGTGCTCGTCGTGGGTGGCAGCCAAGGCAGCGGCTTCGATAACGATGACGCCCCGGTCCTCCAGCCCGAGGTGTGGAACCCCGCCACCAACCGGTGGACGCGACTCGCCAGCCAGCGCACCTACCGCGGCTACCACTCAACCGCGCTCCTGCTGCCGGACGGGCGCGTGCTGAGCGCGGGGGGCCGTCACGAGCGCACCGCGGAGGTCTTCTCCCCGCCCTACCTCTTCAAGGGAGCGCGCCCCACCATCAGCTCGGCGCCAGGGGTGGTGACGCCGGGCACGAGCTTCTTCGTCGGGACTCCAGACGCGAGCCGGGTGACGAAGGTGACGTTGATCGCCCTGGGCTCGGTGACGCACGCCTTCGACGAGAACCAGCGCCTGCTCACCCTGGGCTTCACGCGGAGCAGCACCGGGGTCACCATCACCGCGCCGGCGAGCAACGCGCTGGCGCCACCGGGCTACTACATGCTCTTCCTGGTGAACGACGCGGGCATCCCCTCCGTCGCCCGGATGGTGAGGATCGGCACCTAGTCCCGTCAACGCTCGGCGTCGCCCATGGACTCCAAGGACTTCAACCGGACCCAGGTAGCGCCCCACCCGCCATCCGACTCGGAGGCGGAACGGAACGACTCGACCTCGGGGAGCGTCGGAAGCAGGGACTGCACGGTGCGCCGCAGCGCTCCGGTGCCCTTCCCATGGATGATGCGGACCTCAAGCACGCCCTGCTGGCGGCAGGCCCAGAGGTACTCGGTGACGACGTCCTTCACGTCGCGGGGGTGGAAGAGATGCAGATCGAGGTTCCCGTCCAGGGGAAGCTCCACCGGCGCCTCGGGATCGAACTCGGTGTCGTCCGGGCCTCCCTGCTCAGGGCTGCCCACGCCGCTCTCGCTCCGACTCCCGCTGCCTGGCCTCGGCCTTGACGCGGTGCTTCTCTCGCGCGTCGCGAAATTCGTTCTCCAAGGTGGAAAACTCGTTTCGCAGGGCGGAGAACTGTTTACGCACGTCCTCCCAGGACTCGCCGGCTGGCGGGCGTTCCCCTTTTACCTCGACACCGGCGCCGGCCCCTCCGGCCGCCGTCATGCGGACCACGAGCGCTGCAACAAGGACCGATCTCATGACCGTCCCTCCTAGCAAGTCGTGTGCTCACCCAACGTGACACCACGGTGCCACATGCGCGCACACAAGAGGCTCACGACTCCACATTCGCGATACTTTTCGTTCGTAAGATGACGCTGCGGGCCAGACGTATCGCGGAAAGAGGAGCACTGCCTTCCGCCTTGTTGTTGAGCGTGACGAAGACGGGGCGGCCGGCGCGCAGGGCGGCGACGCTGGCGCGGGCGATGGCCTCGCGGGTGCGCACGTCCTCGTCCACCAGTCGGTCGAAGGGGAAGTAGCGCTTGCGGGCCTCCTCGTAGTCGAGGTTCGGAGGCAACATCCAGCGCACCACCAGGGCGGGGGCCTGCAGGGCGCGCGTGCGCACCGCCTGACGCTCCACGGGGGGCATGTCCTTCCAGGCCGCGAGCACGGGGCAGGCGCCCACGTCCGCGAGTGCCTGGGCCAGGGCCTCCGTCAGCAGGGACTCGTTGCGGAGCTCGACGGCGTAGAGGGGGCCGCGAGGCAGCGCGGCGAGGAAGGCGTGCAGCCGCTCCACGAAGGGCCCCACTCCACCGAAGTCCCGCGGATCCTGCGGCGGCAGTTGGAAGACGAGCGGCCCGGCCTTCTGGCCGAGGCCCTCGACGAAGGGCGCCACCACCAGGTCGCGCGCATAGGCGGCATCCAGGAAGCGGGCATTGGACTGACCTCGCAGGTCGCCATAGCGCTGGTGCACGGGCCAGCGCGCGAGGGTGCAGGCCTCGTGGGCCTTCACGAGGAAGCGGAAGCCGTCGGGCACCTGGGCGGCGTACTCGGCGAAGGTGGAGGCGGGAATGGGGGCATAGAAGGTGCGGTCCACGCCCACGGTGCGCAGCACGGGGTGGCGGGCATAGGCGCCGAGCCCCTCGCGGGAGAGGCGTGCCGGGGTGGCCTCGCGGTCGTAGACGAGCCCCTTCCAGCCCGGGAACGTCCAGGACGAGGTGCCCAGGTACAGGCCCGCGGGGAGCTGCTCACCGAGCGCCCTCACCTCCTCGGGCTGCTCGGCGGGCCCCACGGGCGCCTCCTGCCCGCGCCGGCGCCCACGGGTCGGCGTGGGGCTGGGGGCCCCGGTGAAGAGATCGAGCTGGGAAGGGTCGCGATCTGACATGGCGCGCTCCGGCGGACTCTATTTCTAGAGTAAGCCGGAACGAGCGAACTTCCAAGGTCCAGTCGCGGAATGAAGGACGCCCGGCTCCCGGGCAACCGGGCCCTGGGCGTGCACCACGGAGATGGGCAGGACGGCGCTACACCTTGAGGCGGATGGCGCCGGGCAGGATGGAGATGCGGCACGGCAGCCTGCCGGGCACCTCGCCATCCATCTCCAGGAAGACCTCCTCGTCGCTCTCCGCCTCGAGGGTGCGGCACTGGAGGTAGCGCGTCTTGTTCCAGTGGATGTGCTCGCCGTTGTAGACACCCTTGGACTTGATGATGAAGTCGGACACGCCGTAGTCGTGCCAGATGGTCAGGTCGAAGAGACCATCGTGGGTGCTGGCCTTGGGGGCCACGCACATGCCACTGCCGAAGTAGCGCCCGTTGGAGGCGGCAACGGCGGTGATGCCCAGCTCCTCGGGCGCGCCGCCGTCCACGCGCAGGCGCACCCGGCGGTCCTTGTACTTCGCCATCGCCTTCACCGTGCCCCACACGAAGCTCAGGTTGCCGCCGAGCGCCTTGCTGCTCTTGTTCACCTCGTGGGCCACCGCCGCGCTCACGCCGAAGGAGGCGATGTTGGCGAAGTAGCGCGATTCCTTCTGGCCCTCGTGGTTGACGTACTCGGCGAGCCCCACGTCGAAGGGCTCGGTCTTGTCGGTGCGCAGCCGCTCCAGGGCGGACTCCAGGTCCAGGTCCCACCCGAAGGCGCGCCGGAAGTCGCCGCCGGTGCCACGCGGGATGAGGCCCAGGGCCGCATTCGGGTTGATGGCCTTGCCGTCGCGGAAGAAGCCGTTGACGACCTCGTTGACGGTGCCGTCACCCCCGACGGCGGCGATGCACTCGTAGCCGTCCGTGAGCGCGTCGCGCGTGAGGCGCACCGCATCCATCGCCCGCTCGGTGAACCCGAAGCCGAAGTCGCCGATCTTCCGGGTCACCTGGCCAGAGATCTCGGCCCATCGCTTGCCCGTATGCCCACCGGCGCTGTGCGGATTCACCACGAGGAACGTCTTCATCGGCCCTTGTCCTCCCTGCGGGGAAGTGCCTGTTTACAGCGGTCGTGAGGGCTCGCACCACTGGTGACCACATCCCGGCACCGCTTCCCCTCTCGGGACTCGTTATTCCCCGCCCCGGGTCCCACATGCACGGCCGCCCGGTCAGGACGAGAACGTGTTGACGTGGGCGCCCGGGGTGCGCATGACGTGCTGCGCGGGCGCTGGTGCCCGCCCGAGAGGACTACCCATGAAGAACACCTGGCGGATTCTGGCGGCAGTGGCGGCGCTGTCGCTCGCGGCGTGCGATGACGACAACAACGGGGGTGACACTGGAACCGGCGGCGGAAGCTGCACGGGGACCTTCAGCGGGGCCGTGACGGGCACCGTCCGGAGCTGCACCGTCACGGCGGCGAAGCTCTCCACCAACGGACAGCTCCTCTACACCCTCACGGTCGAGCCCGCGACGGGCAGCGGCACCCTCAAGAGCGCCGACGACATCATCATCACCCTCATGGGAAACCCCACGAAGGGCACCTTCAGCGGAACCTCCATCATCGAGGCCACGGGCTCCGTCTACTCGACGGACCAGGACAAGCAGTACGACCTGTCGCTCGGGTTCGGTGCGGACCTCGGCGCGGCGAGCCTGACCATCGACACGGTGCCCACCGGTCGGGACGAGGGCGCCGACACCTACTACGCGGGCTTCGGCGGGAGGGCGCAGATCAAGTTCGACGCCTCCCCCGTCTATGACCACACCGGCTCGGTGGACCTGTCGCTGACCTTCAAGCCCTAGCAGGTGGAGCCAAGGGCCTCCGCCTCCCGTCACGCGGGAGGCGGTCGCACCGCTCCGCTCACTTCTGCGGCGGCGGCGTGGGGCGCACGTGGACCTCGCGCAGCTGCCGCTCGTCCACGTCGCCCGGCGCGCCCGTCATCAGGTCCGTGCCCGTCTTCGTCTTGGGGAACGGGATGACGTCGCGCAGGGACTCGGCGCTCGTGAGCAGCATCACCAGCCGGTCCATGCCCAGCGCGATGCCGCCGTGCGGCGGCGCGCCGAACTTGAGCGCGTCCAGCAGGAAGCCGAACTTCTCCCGCGCCTCCTCGTCCGAGATGCCCAGCGCCTTGAACACCTCCGCCTGCACCTTGGGGTCGTGCAGACGGATGGAGCCGCCGCCGATCTCGAAGCCGTTGAGCACCACGTCGTAGCGGTGGCACTTCACGCGGCCCGGATCCGTCAGCAGGTACGGCACGTCCTCGTCGTGCGGCCGGGTGAAGGCGTGGTGCGCCGCCGCCCACGTCTTCGTCTCCTCGTCGTACTCGAAGAGGGGCGGGTTGACGACCCAGAGGAACTTCCACACGCCGCCGCTGCCGTACTCGGGGATGAGGCCGAGCTTCTTGGCCACGTGCACGCGCAGGTTCGCCATCACCGTGTGCACCAGCGACTCGCGGCCGAACTGGAACAGCATGAGGTCGCCCGTCTTCGCGTCGCAGGCCTGGTTGATGGCCAGGCGCAGCGCCGGAGTAATCGTCTTGGACAGCGGGGACTGGGTCCACTCACCGCCCTCGCCCACCTTGGCGCGCGCGAGGCCCTTGGCGCCCGTTCTGCTTGGCGAAGTCCTCCAGCTTGTCGCTCTCCGCGCGGCTCATCGGCTTGTCCGCGGGGACGACCATGGCCTTGACGATGCCGCCCTGCTCCACCGCCTCGAACATCATCGGCACGCCGCCCGCGGCGCCGTGCTGGCGGATGAGGTCCGTGAGCACCACGTGCTCCAGCCCGAAGCGCAGGTCCGGCTTGTCGTTGCCGTACTTCGCCATGGACTCGTCGAAGTTCATCCGCAGAAAGGCGTGGGGATGTCGACGCCGAGCACCTCCCTCCACAGCCGCTTCAGCAGCCCCTCGATGATGGTGAAGATGTCGTCCTGGGTGACGAAGCTCATCTCCACGTCGACCTGCGTGAACTCGGGCTGCCGGTCCAGGCGCAGATCCTCGTCGCGGAAGCACTTGACGATCTGGAAGTAGCGGTCGAAGCCCGCCACCATGAAGAGCTGCTTGTAGAGCTGGGGGCTCTCGGCCAGGGCGTAGAACTTGCCCGGGTTGAGCCGGCTGGGCACCAGGAAGTTGCGCGCGCCACCCGGGGTGTACTTGCCCATGAAGGGCGTCTCCAGCTCCAGGAAGCCGTTGCCCACCATGTACGAGCGGGTGATCGCGTTCATCTTCGAGCGCGTCATCAGCGACTGCTGCAGCGGCGCGCGGCGCAGATCCAGGTAGCGGTACGCCAGACGCTTCTCCTCCGCCGTGTCGATGTTGTCCTCGACGAGGAAGGGCGTGGGCTCGGAGCGGTTGAAGATGGTCAGGTCCGTGGCCTTGATCTCGATCTCACCCGTCTTGATCTTGGGATTGACCTGGGTGCCGCGCGAGACGACCTTGCCCTTGATGCCGATGCAGTACTCGAGGCGCAGCTGGCCAGCCAGCTCGTGCGCCTCCTTGGCGATGTCCGGCTCGAAGACGACCTGCGTGAGACCCTCACGGTCTCGCAGATCGATGAAGACCGCGCCGCCGTGGTCTCGCCGGTTCTGCACCCAGCCGAAGAGGACGACCTCCTCGCCGATGTTGGCCTTGGTGAGCTGCCCGCAGGTGTGAGTACGCTTGACCTCGGTGATGAACGGGACCGCCATGACACCGCCTGTACAGATGAGTTGGAAGGGCGGCACCATAGAGAGCGTGGAAACGATGCGTCAAGGAATCCCCGACGGGGGCCGGCGGCTCCGCGTGTGGTGGATGGCACTGGCCGCCGGATGCTTGCTGGCCCCCTTATCGGCACGTGCGGGCTCGGTGATGGCCGAGGCGAGCGCGGGGGGCAGCCAGCGCACCTGGACGCTCCTGGGCGACGTGGAGCTGCGCCAGGACGAGACCTTCCTCACCCTCGGCTACACCGGGGCCCGCACGGAGTCGGACACCGCCCTCTCCCACCAGCTCTCGGCCGGGGTGGACCACGCCCTCGGCGAGCACTGGCTCCTCTCGGGGCTCGTCAACGTGGGCCTGCCCAAGACGAGCGTCACCCCGGTGGCGCCCGAACGGCCACTGCTCGACCTGCCGGCGCTGTTGACGCGCACCGGCTACCACAGCCTGGGGGCACAGCTCGCGGCGTCCTATGACTCGGCCGGCTTCTCGGACGTGGAGTACGGGTTCGACGTGGGCCTGGGCCTCACCCGCTACGGCCTGCGGCGGGAGGTGCTCGCCCGCCAGGATGCGCGCAACGAGTCCCTCTACCACCGGGAAGACCCGCTCTTCCTCGCCCGCCCCTCGGTGGGCGCGCGGCTGATGCTCTTCGAGGACTGGGAGCTGGGCCTGCGCGGCGGCCTCTACCTCTACAGCGGCGATCCCTTGAGCGCCGGCCAGTTCACCCAGAACGAGCTGGCGGAGGTGCTGCGCCGCTACACCAGCGCCGCCGAGAGCCGGAGCCTGTTGACGGAGTTCTTCCGGCAGCGCGTCAGGGAGCTGTCCGTGGACCTGGCCAGCCGCATGCTGGGCGTGAACGCGCTCACCGGCTTCCCCAGCGCCCCGGCCCGCTTCGACGTCAAGCCCTCGGTGACGTACCACTTCAGCTCCCGGGTGCGCGGGCAGCTCTCCTACGCCTTCACCCGCTACGTGCCGGGCCAGGGGTACTCGCACGTGCTGGGTACCCGGTGGACGTGGAAGCCGGCGAAGACCTTCCGGCTGTGGGCCGCCCTCGCCCTCCAGTCGGACCGCCCCGAGGGGGAGGCCCCCCAGCGCTCGGGCCTCGTCACCGTGGGGACGGAGTACACCTTCTGACCCGGCTTCAGGTGGCCACCGGACCCGTAGTAAGAAGGGCCGCATGGTCCGAAAGCTGACAGCCGCCGCCGCGCTCGCGACGCTCGCCGCCTCCTGCGCGCCGGAAACCCAGACGCCCGTGAAGGTCCGCGCGCTCGTTCGCTCCACCAATGGCGAGTACGTGCCGCAGGAAGTCGAGCTCAAGACGGTCACGGACATCGTGTCCCTGGAGGGCCAGGTGGTCCGGCTCCTGGGCGGCGCGAGCATCCGACTGGACTCGAATGATCCCGAGCTCCAGGCCGCCACCACCGAGGAGGCGCTCCAGACCGCCATCGTGAAGAAGGAGGGCCGGCCCGTCACCGCCAGCTACATCGCCGACAAGCAGGGCGTGCTGTGGCCAGCGGACTTCCACACGTGGAACCTCGTCACCACGTATTACAACTTCGAGCGCGCCTACGACTACTTCCGCAACGTGGCCGAGGTGAAGGGCGAGGAGTTGCCGCAGACGACGGCCTACTACTTCCCCGACTTCGTCCTCGCCGACGCGAGCGACAAGCCGCAGCGCGACAACGCCATCTTCTTCTCGCCGGCGAAGGCCTTCCTGGTGCTGCCCTTCGAGGCAATCGAGAAGGCGCCGCTGGCCATCAACGCCTCCATCCTCGCCCACGAGTACGCCCACCTGGTCTTCAACCGCAGGGCGTACGGCGGCAGCGCCGTTCCCGAGCCGATCGGCGCCTGGACGGCCATGAGTCCCACGCCCACCCCGGGCCTCAACGTCCTCAAGTCGCTGGACGAGGGCCTGGCGGACTTCCACGCCTACGGGGCCTCGTGCCAGTCGGCCTTCGGCTGCAGCACGCGCGTGCTGGAGACCTCCTTCGAGGGCACGACAGCGGATGACCGTGACCTGTCGAAGAACTGGTGCATGAGCAAGGACCTGCGCGAGCAGCTCCTCTACTCCAACTTCTCCACGTTCAGCGGCCGCGAGTACCAGGTGGGCACCATCCTCGCGAGCGCCCTCTACAAGTCCGCCAGGTCGCCGGCGGATCGCCAGGTGCTGCTGCGCGCGGTGGCGGCGGCCTACTCGGACACGGATCCCGCGAAGCCCGGCTTCGCCCAGCTCGCGCGCAAGTACCTGGGTGACCAGCCGCGGTTCACGCTGGCCCGGGCGGTCCGGGCCATCGTCCAGCACATCCCGCCCGGCAACGTCGATCTGAAGACGACGGTGTGCACCAACCTCTCCACCCACCTGCAGCTCCCGGCCAGCGAGCTCTCCGGCGCCGAGGACGGCTCCACGACCCAGGCCGACTGCCCGATCAGCACCCCCGTCACCTCCGCCTGCGAGTCGATCAACCCATGAAGACCGCCGCCGTGTATTCCTGGCTCCTGCCCTGCCTGCTGGGAGGGATTGCCCTCGCCCCGCCCGCGTTCGCGCAGGACGACGACACGCCCTATGCCTATCCGGATGACGAGAAGCCCGAGGAGGAGAAGCCCCGCCGCCAGGCCGGGCCCGAGGACGCGCCGGAGGATTTCAACCGCGCCGGACACGAGGACGTAGCGGAGGATTTCCGTCGGGTGTCCGAGGAGGAAGACGCGGAGAAGGACGCCGAGTGGCTGGCGAACCTGGACGACCCGAACACGGGCGTGGCGTTCGAGGTGCTCGGGGGCGCGATGCTGCTGAGCAGCCCGCGCGGACAGTTCGCCGATCTCCTGCCGGCCGTGGGAGGCCGCTTCACCTGGGAGATCGGACGGCTGTTCAACATGGAGGCGCTGCGCGAGGCGCTCTGGTTCGACGTGCGCTACACGTACGCCGGGATGCGCGAGGGAACGCAGCTCATCATCGGCGACACGCGGCTGCACTACGCCACCATCGCCCCGGCGTACGAGCTGACCGTGGGAAAGAGCAAGGACTACGGCTTCTACGCGCAGGCGGGCGGAGGCATCGCCTACGAGCACACCGCGCTGGAGATTGGCGGCAAGGCGACACCGGTGGACGGCATCAAGTCGCTCATCCAGTACGGAGTGGGCTTCCGGGGCCGCACGCGGCTGTCCTCGGAGTCGAACGTGCGGCTGGCCTGGCGCATCGAGTTGATGCGCTTCCGGCGCGGCTACATGGACGACACCTTCGTGGGCGCCAGCGCCGGCACCGCATTCTAGGCAGCGCGCTCGGCGCGGCGGGCAAGAGCCCAACAGAGAAGGGCTCGGGATCGAGAGGCACGCCTCGACGATTCCGGGCCCTTCGCCTTTTCGAGGTGTCTGGACATTCAAACCAAGATCACGACGGTCTGGGCGATACGTGCGACCCGGACAAGAGCGGGGACGGCGTGCCAAAGGTGAGGGTCATCAGACCTCGATGTATTTCATGCCTGTGATGCCGGCCTGTTCCAGCGCGAGCTTGAGCGGCTCGGAGACAATGATGGCCACGCGCCATCCCCAAGGCCGGAAGATGTGGGCATCTCCAATCTTCGCCGGGTCCACCTTCAGCCCCCGGACGTTGCGGTACTCCCCCACCTTGTCCGGCTGGTTGTCCTCGGGCTTCCAGTGCTCGACATACTCACACCGCGCCTCCTCGATGCAGCGGATGACGCGCAGCAGGTTGAGGATAAACCAGGAGTCGCTCTGCCCCTCCACCCTTGCCGGCAGTAACTGCACGTCCTGGCCGCAGAGGCGCTCGAGGAGGGCGGCCGCCCGGCCGTGCACCACCGGGACTCCCAGTCCCGTCTGGCTGATGTCCAGCGCACACCCTCGATGCGACATGGGGAAATACGCAACACCTGCCAGCTCCACGGGCTGCCCCTCCCCGAACTGCCAGGAATCGATCTCAGCTCCCTGCTCGTCGACAGGGCTTCTCAGGACCCAGCGCCCCGGAAAGCTCATGTGGTCACGAAGCATGAAGTACCTGGACATGTCTGTTCCTCGTGCTCCGGTGCTATGGTTTCTTCGTGAGAAGCTTATGAAGCGATGAGCCAGGAGTGCAGACCTCTCCTGCAATCTTGTCCAGCTCCTCCACCAGCATGCTCCGACACTCCGTCTGCGTCTTGCAGCGTGCCGTTGCGATCCGGAGCCTGTCGAAGATTTCCGCATGATACGCCTCGGGGTGAGGCCCCTGGTGGCCCAGGAGGTAGACGAGGTTCTCCTTCGCATCCAGGCGCATCCCCGCCTTGGCGAAGATTTCCTCGAACGCAGGAGTCCAGGGGCCACCGTTGGCACCGGAGATGTCGTTCTTGTTGGTGGCGAGGTGGTGCCAGTGGCTCCCGTCCTTCTTCGAGCCATCCCCGCACGCCCCCGTGGCCCTCGCCGCCGCGGCCCCCGTTCCCACCGCCGCCCCCATCAGCACCACCGTCCCGTCCGCCACCACCTGCGCCGTCGTCGACACGCTCAGCGTCAGCCCCCCGGGCAGCGCCTGGCTCGCGGGCGCCACGCTCTCCCACAGCCCTCCCTTCGGCACCTTCGGCAGCCCCTTGGCCACCCCGGCGCTCGCCGCCATCACCAGCGCCCTCAACGCCACTCCTCCCACTGCCTTGCCGAAGTGCTCGGCCGCCTTCTCCATCTCCTCGGGCGTCCTCGCCGCCTCCGCCTCCCGGTAGAGCCTCAGGCATGCCACTCCCAGTTGGTGCAGCTCCGCCACTCCGAAGGCCGCCACCAGTCCCACTGTCACCACCACCGCCGCCGTCTTGCTGAGCAACGGCTCGGGCACTGCCCACGCCAGGAAATAGGCCACCACCGACGTGGACACCCCCGCCAGGAAGAGCGGGTCTCCGAACAACTCCACCGCTGCTTCCCTCACCCCCTCCTTCATGTACCGCGGTGACAGCCTCAACACCCCCGCCAGCCTGTCGCTCGCCAGCGGCGGCAGCTCCACCTCCGGCACTCCGTACCTCGCGACGTAGGCCGCTCGCAGCCGCTTCTCCCACTCCTCTCCCGGTCCGCACGCCACCGCCCCGCACGCCACGGCCGCGAGCGCTACCACCCGCTCCGGTCGGCTGGGCGGCACCGGGCCGAAGTCCTCGCGGAACGCGGCCAGCACTCCGCGCGCCTGCTCCACCGTCAGCTTCTCCAGTTCCGCCGCCCTCCCCTGCGGCTCGAAGAGGAGCCTCACCCCTCCCGGCACCTCGCGCACCTGCACCATCCTGCTCGACAGTGCGGAGGCCGCTCCCGCCGACGTCGCCATCAGGGCCGTGCCCGTTGTCGCCAGCAGTACGAGTTGAAACAACCAGGGCGCTCGCGGAGGCATGGAGCTCTCCATACCCTCCGCGACCGCTGGACGGCAGCTACTGCCGGTGTGAGTCCCACCCTCGCCTCCAGGCGCTTCTTGACTCGTGGACGCCAGCGTCGGCACTGCGTTCTGGCAGCGCGCTCAACACGGTGGGCGAGCGCCGACGAGGAAGGGCTCGGAATCGAGGGCTGACGCAGGGGCAGCACGCGACGCGGCAGGACCCGAGTCACTTGAGGTCGTCAGGCCTCGATGTACTTCATGCCGGTGATGCCCGCCTGTTCCAGCGCGAGCTTGAGCGGCTCGGAGACGAGGATGACCACGCGCCATCCCCAGGGCCGGAAGATGTGGGCATCTCCAATCTTCGCCGGGTCCACCTTCAGCCCCCGGACGTTGCGGCACTCCCCCACCTTGTCCGGCCGGTTGTCCTCGGGCTTCCAGTGCTCGACGTACTCACACCGCGCCTCGTCGATGCAGCGGATGACTCGCAGCAGGTTGAGGATGAACCAGGAGTCGCTCTGCCCCTCCACCCTGGCTGGCAGGAGTTGCACGTCCTGGCCGCAGAGGCGCTCGAGGATGTCGGCCACCCGGCCATGCACCACGGGGACTCCCAGTCCCGTCTGGCTGATGTCCAGCGCGCACCCTCGATGCGACATGGGGAAATACGCCACCCCGGCCAGTTCCACGCGCCGGCCCTTCTTGAACTGCCAGGAGTCGATCTCCTCTCCCTGCTCATCGAAGGGACCATCCAGCACCCAGCGCCCCGGAAAACTCATGTGGTCACGAAGCATGAAGTATCTGGACATGTCTGATCCTCGTGCTCCGGTGCTATGGCTTCTTCGTGAGAATCTTATGAAGCGATGAGCCAGGAGTGCAGACCTCTCCTGCAATCTTGTCCAACTCCTTCACCAGACTGCTCCGACACTCAATCTGACTCCTGCAATCTTCCGTTGCGTCCTGGAGCCTGTCGAAGATTTCCGCATGATACGCCTCGGGGTGCGGGCCCTGGTGGCCCTGGAGATAGACGAGGTTCTCCTTCGCCTCCAGGCTCATCCCCGCCTTGTCGAAAATCTTCTTGAAGGCAGGAGTCCACGGGCCGCCGTTGGCACCGGAGATGTCGTTCTTGTTGGTGGCGAGGTGGTGCCAGTGGCTCCCGTCCTTCTTCGAGCCATCCCCGCCACGCCCCCGTGGCCCTCGCCGCTGCGGCCCCCGTCCCCACCGGGGCTCCAGGCCCTTGAAGGCATTGGGGAAGGCGTAGCGCAGGCCCTCCAGCACCTGGAAGAGCGAGAGCTCGACTTAGGTAAAGCCGTCTCCCACCTTCGCGTCCGGCATGTCCCCTCCCATGATTCGTGGGCGGAAATGCGAGGAGTCCGAGCCCCGCTCAGCCGTGCTCGACGTACTCACACCGCGCCGCGTCGATGCAGCGCCCTTCGCCTTTTCGCGCTGGAATCATCGCCCCTCCGAGCGCCGGAGTCGGAGTCGGAGTACCCTCGCGCCCCGCATGAGACGATCGCTCCCTTGGCTCCTCCTCCTCCCATTGCTGGCCAGTTGCGAATGGGTTGCCGACCCACTGTCCTTCACCCGAGAAGAGGTCCCGCGGTTCAAGGCCCGGGCGGAACACCCCGCCCCAGCGGCGAACCCCACCTCACTCAAGGTGATGGCGTGGAACGTGAAGTACGGAGCCTGCCGCATCGACTTCTGGTTCGACTTCTGGGGTGACCGCGTCCAGATGTCCACCTCCGAGGTGACGGACTGCCTCACGCGCGTGGCGGCACTCATCCGCGAGTACGACCCGGACATCCTCATGACGGAGGAGATCGAGGTCGACTCGAAGCGCAGCGCCTACATCGACCAGGTGCGCTTCCTGCTGGAGAACACCCATCTCCGCTACGCGGCCTATATGTCCACCTGGGACTCGCGCTACGTGCCGTCCGAGGGCGTGGGTCGTATCAACCTGGGCAACGCCATCTTCTCGCGCTACCCCATCACCAAGGCCGAGCGCATCCGGCAGGAGGATCGCACGGATCAGGATCCGGTGACGTCGACGTTCTACATCAAGCGCGCCATCGGCCGGGTCGAGGTGGACCTGGGCGACCGGACCATCGCCGCATACGTGGTGCACACCGAGGCGTATGACCGGGACGGCACCAAGCAGAAGCAGATCCGACAGATCCACGACGTCGTCCAGGCGGAGACGCTGCCCTGGGTGCTCGGAGGAGACTTCAACGAGCTGCCCCCCGTGTGTAACGAGAAAGCGACCGCGGGCGCGTCCGACTCCTGCGAGGGCAAGCTGCGGCTGGTGGGCTTCCTGGACGAGGACGAGAGCAGCCAGGGCACCGAGTACGAACAGCCGCCCTACACGCCCAGCGTCATGAAGCCCTTCTACGACGACTTCGAGCCCTTCATATCCCTGGCCCGCTACGGCGTGGGTGAGGAGAGCCAACGGGCCTACTTCACGCACTCGGTGCTCGGCCCGGACAGCGAGAACAAGCAGGGGACGCGCGGCACCTGGAACCGCACGCTGGACTACCTCTTCATCCGAAAGGGAGAGGTGTGGACGGCGACCGATGTCATCCAGGGCCCCGGGCGTCTCGAGGTCCAGAGCGATGCCAGCCGGCTGTCCGACCATGCCCCCGTCGCCGGTACCTGGAGGCTGCCATGAGAGCCGTCCTGCTGTTCGTCCTGTTGGGAAGCACCCTCGCCTTCTCCCAACCCCTGCCCGCCCGGGACACCGCGGACGTGGGTCCTCGGGGCGCCTGGAGCGTGGGCGTGTTCAACCCGCTGCGCATCGCGGTCCACGACCGGGTCGAGCTCCAGACCCACCCGCTCCTCTTCTTGATGGCCCCCCATGTGGATGCCCGCTTCGCGCTGGTGCGCTCGCCGCTCCGACTGACGGCGGAGGCCGGGCTGTCGGTGCCCACGTTCGCCCTGCGTCTGACGAAGGGCTATTTCTTCCCCAACTGGGCCACCAGCCAGAGCGACATCGGTTGGATGCTGATTCCGAGGGCGGGTCTGTTGCTCTCGGGGGATGTGCTCGCGAACGATGTGTGGACGCTCAAGGCGGATGCGGCCTTCCGCGTTCCGCTCGGACCCAATAGCGCCACTCCCCTCAACTCCTTCCTCACCCCGTTGGACCTCGTGCTCGCGGCGCCGCTCACGGGCTTCCACTCGCGGGTGGGGGGCGCGTATGACCATGCCTTCAACGACCGTCTGCGCCTGCGCGGAGAGCTCAACCTCCATGTCACCGGGCCCCAGGGCAACCTCGTCGTCTCGGGTCAGGACGTGGGGCCCATTGCCACCGTGTCCCCGCTCGTGGTCACGGCCCACCTGGGTCTCGACATCGCCGTCTTCCAGCACAGCCGCATCACCGCCGGTGTCTTGTGGGCCAACGCGGACCATGGGGCCACGCGCGTGAGCGAGGGCAGTGACGGCTTCAGTGAGCGCGTCCGCGTCCGGAGCAACGACTTCCTGCCGACGCTGGACTTCATCTGGGCGGGCTTCTGAGCAGCTCGAGCTCCGGCTCGGGGGTGTAACCCGCGCCAGGGCCTCGGCATGGATGGGAGCCCCCATGCCGAGGCCCCACCGAAACATCCTTCAGCCAACAGCTCCAGCTTTTACCTTGATTGCTGTTCTGTCCGGCATTCATCCTGCCCACCTCGGCGGCACACCGCCGCCACTCAAGGGGGTAATACTGGATGCGTACCCGGATGCTCGCCACCTGCCTCGCGCTCGCCCTCACGGGCTGTGAGACGGAGCCGTTGGACCCTTCCGCCGACCTCGTCTCCACCGGGGATGTCCAGGCGGCTCTCGCGGCACTGCCCTCGGCGGAGGTGCTGGGGGTGCACGCGGACGGGGTCCCATACATGATTCGCGGCCAGCTCGGCTCGGTGAGCACCTCCCCGAGAGGCCTCTCGGCCGCCGAGGCCCACGCGCAGGTCGGCACGGCCCTCGCCAGCATCACCCCCGTCTTCCGCCTGAATGCCTCGGACCTCGTCGTGCGCCGGCTCTCCGTGGACGAGCAGGGCCACACACACCTCCGCTATGACCAGACGAAGAACGGGCTTCCGGTGGTGGGCCACGAGCTCATCATCCATGTGGACCCGAATGGCACCGTCTACGCGGCCAACGGCTCGGCCCGTGATGGCGAGCACCTCCCCTTCCGGGCCCGCATCGCTCCCGAATCCGCTCGCGTCGCGGCGCTGGAGGCCACCCCCGGCGAGGTCCGTGCCGAGCAGGAGCCTCGCCTCGTCTACGTCCGCTCCAGCGCGGACGAGCGGCTGAAGCTGGCCTTCGAGGTCCTCGTGACGGGCGAGCACGCGGGCACTCCCGTCCAGGACCACGTCTTCGTCGATGCCCTCGCGGGCTCCATCGTGGAGCGCTTCACCGACATCCACGACGCCATCAACCGCGCGGTGTACTCGGCCAACAATGGCACCACGCTGCCTGGCACGCTCAGGATCAGCGAGGGCGGCGTGGGCACCGGGGATCCCATCGTGGACACGGCCTACATCAACCTCGGCATCTTCTATAACTGCTTCAAGACCAACTTCGGCCGCGACTCGTACAACAACGCCGGCGCACAGCTGAAGGCCATCGTCCACTACAGCACCAACTACGTCGGCGCCTTCTGGAATGGCACCTACCTGGTGTGCGGCGACGGAGACGGCGTCCAGTCGGGCCCGCTGTGCAACGACATGGACGTGGTCAACCACGAGTTCACCCACGCGGTGACCAGCTACGAGTCCAACCTCACCTACGCCCACGAGCCCGGCGCGCTCAGCGAGAGCCTGAGCGACATCTTCTCCGCCTACTGCGAGAGCTGGAGCACGACGAGCTGGTTCATGAGCCCGGACGTCTGGAAGATCGGCGAGGACGTGTGGACGCCGGCCACCGCGGGTGACGCCCTGCGCTACATGGCCAACCCGACGCAGGACGGCTCGTCGAAGGACTACTACCCCGAGCGCTACACGGGCACCTCCGACAACGGCGGCGTGCACTGGAACTCGGGCATCTCCAACCTGGCCTTCCACCTGCTGGGCCAAGGAGGCACGCACCCGCGCGGCAAGACGACCGTCAACGTGCCGGGGATCGGCATCCAGAAGGCCGGCGCCATCTTCTATAAGGCCAACACGGACTTCTTCACCGCCAGCACCACCTTCGCCCAGGCGAAGACGTACACCGAGCAGGCCGCCGCGATGCTCCATGGAACGGGTTCGGCCGAGCAGACCTCGGTCAGCAAGGCCTGGGAGGCCGTGGGCGTGGCGACTCCGTCCGCGCCGGCCACCGCGCTGACCAATGGCGTGGCGAAGACCGGCCTGTCGGGCGCCTCGGGCTCGCAGACCTTCTACTACCTGGACGTCCCGGCGGGCCGGGCGGTGTCCTTCGTGATGAGCGGTGGCACGGGCGACGCGGACATGTACGTGAAGTTCGGCTCGCAGCCCTCCACCACCTCGTACGACTGCCGCCCGTACCTGAGCGGCAACAACGAGACGTGCAACATCGCCGCGCAGACGACCACCGGTCGCTTCCACGTGATGCTGCGCGGCTACAGCGCCTACTCCAGCGTCTCGCTCACGGGCACCTACTAGTCCCGAGCGCACTGAAGTCGACGTGAGCCGAAGGGCCCTCGGGAGCACGCCTCCTGGGGGCTTTTCGTTCAAGCGGGAAGCGCTTGAGTTTTTCCAGCAAAACAGTGATTCTCTGCAATCATCAAATTTCTTTCTTGGATGGGACAGAGCATGAACTGGAGAGCCTGGAAAACCGGGATCGTAAGCACCGTGATGCTGATGGGACTGGGCGGGTGTGGGCAACCTGGGAATGACGCGAGTTCCTCGCTGGGAAGCGCGGAGCAGGCCGCGGGCTCGGGTCCGGACTTCGTCATCACCTCGGTGAAGGGGCCCGCCAGCGTCACGCCGGGCCAGCAGTTCACCGCGACCGTGACGGTGTGCAACCAGGGCACCATGGGTGACTCCGTGGACGTGGAGCTGTACCTGTCCTCCGACGCCACCATCATCCCGGCCACTCCGCCGGGCCCCCCCACGGATCAGCCCCTGGGCTTCCTGTCCACCAACTACCTCAGCCCCGGGCAATGCGAGACGCTCTCGAAGAGCGTCTCCGCGTGGCCGCCTTCCGAGGGCGCCTGGTACCTGGGTGCCGTGGCCGACCCGTACAACAACCGCCCCGAGCTCATCGAGAACAACAACACCCTGGCTGGCACCCGCATGGGCGTGGGTAACAAGGCCGACTTCATCGTCACCTCGGTGAAGGGGCCCGCCAGCGTCACGTCGGGCCAGCAGTTCACCGCCACGGTGACGGTGTGCAACCAGGGCACCATGGGCGACTACACGGACGTGGAGCTGTACCTGTCCGCCGACGCCATCATCACCCCGGCCACTCCTCCGGGCCCCCCCACGGATCAGCCCCTGGGCGTCCTGTCCACCAACTACCTCAACCCCGGGCAGTGCCAGACGCTCTCGAAGAGCGCCTCCGCATGGCCGCCTTCCGAGGGCGCCTGGTACCTGGGCGCCGTGGCCGACCCGTACAACAACCGCCCCGAGTTGATTGAGGACAACAACACCCTGGCCGGCACCCGCATGGGTGTGGGCAACAAGGCCGACTTCATCGTCACCTCGGTGAAGGGGCCCGCCAGCGTCACGCCGGGCCAGCAGTTCACCGCGACGGTGACGGTGTGCAACCAGGGCACCATGGGCGACTCCGCGGACGTGGAGCTGTACCTGTCCTCGGACGCCACCATCACCCCGGCCACTCCGCCGGGCCCCCCCACGGATCAGCCCCTGGGCATGCTGTACGCCAGCTACCTCAACCCCGGGCAGTGCCAGACGCTCTCGCAGAGCGTCAGCGCGTGGGTGCCTTCCGAGGGCGCCTGGTACCTGGGCGCCGTGGCCGACCCGTACAACAACCGCCCCGAGCTGATTGAGGACAACAACACCCTGGCCGGCACCCGCATGGGCGTGGGCAACAAGGCCGACTTCATCGTCACCTCGGTGAAGGGGCCCGCCAGCGTCACGCCGGGCCAGCAGTTCACCGCCACGGTGACGGTGTGCAACCAGGGCACCATGGGCGACTACACGGACGTGGAGCTGTACCTGTCCTCCGACGCCACCATCATCCCGGCCACTCCTCCGGGCCCCCCCACGGATCAGCCCCTGGGCTTCCTGGCCACCAACTACCTCAACCCCGGGCAGTGCCAGACGCTCTCGCAGAACGTCAGCGCGTGGGTGCCTTCCGAGGGCGCCTGGTACCTGGGCGCCGCCGCCGACCCGTACAACAACCGCCCCGAGCTGATTGAGGACAACAACACCCTGGCCGGCACCCGCATGGGCGTGGGCAACAAGGCCGACTTCATCGTCACCTCGGTGACGGGCCCCGCCAGCGTCACGTCGGGCCAGCAGTTCACCGCGACCGTGACGGTGTGCAACCAGGGCACCATGGGCGACTACACGGACGTGGAGCTGTACCTGTCCTCGGACACCACCATCACCCCGGCCACGCCTCCGGGCCCCCCCACGGACCAGCCCCTGGGCATGCTGTACGCCAGCTATCTCAACCCCGGGCAGTGCCAGACGCTCTCGCAGAATGTCTCCGCGTGGGTGCCTTCCGAGGGCGCCTGGTACCTGGGTGCCGTGGCCGACCCGTACAACAACCGCCCCGAGCTGATTGAGGACAACAACACCCTGGCCGGCACCCGCATGGGCGTGGGCAACAAGGCCGACTTCATCGTCACCTCGGTGACGGGCCCCGCCAGCGTCACGCCGGGCCAGCAGTTCACCGCGACCGTGACGGTGTGCAACCAGGGCACCATGGGCGACTCCGTGGACGTGGAGCTGTACCTGTCCTCGGACACCACCATCACCCCGGCCACGCCTCCGGGCCCCCCCACGGATCAGCCCCTGGGCATGCTGTACGCCAGCTACCTCAACCCCGGGCAGTGCCAGACGCTCTCGCAGAGCGTCTCCGCGTGGGTGCCCTCCGAGGGCGCCTGGTACCTGGGTGCCGTGGCCGACCCGTACAACAACCGCCCCGAGCTGATTGAGGACAACAACACCCTGGCCGGCACCCGCATGGGCGTGGGTAACAAGGCCGACTTCATCGTCACCTCGGTGACGGGCCCCGCCAGCGTCACGCCGGGCCAGCAGTTCACCGCCACGGTGACGGTGTGCAACCAGGGCACCATGGGTGACTCCGTGGACGTGGAGCTGTACCTGTCCTCGGACGCCACCATCACCCCGGCCACTCCGCCGGGCCCCCCCACGGACCAGCCCCTGGGCATGCTGTACGCCAGCTACCTCAACCCCGGGCAGTGCCAGACGCTCTCGCAGAACGTCAGCGCGTGGGTGCCTTCCGAGGGCGCCTGGTACCTGGGCGCCGCCGCCGACCCGTACAACAGCCGCCCCGAGCTGATTGAGGACAACAACACCCGCGCCGGCACCCGCATGGGCGTGGGCAACAAGGCGGACTTCATCATCACCTCGGTGGTCGGCCCTTCGAGTGTGGCGATGGGCAAGCAATTCACCGCGACCGTGACGGTGTGCAACCAGGGCACCATGGGTGACTCCGCGGACGTGGAGCTGTACCTGTCCTCGGACGCCACCATCATCCCGCCAAACCCGCCGGGCCCCACCACGGACCAGCCCCTGGGCATGCTGTACGCCAGCTACCTCAACCCCGGGCAGTGCCAGACGCTCTCGCAGAGCGTCTCCGCGTGGGTCCCCACCGCTGGCGCCTGGTACCTGGGCGCCGCCGCCGACCCGGGCAACAGCCGCCCCGAGCTCCTCGAGGACAACAACACCCGCGCCGGCACCATCATGTCCGTGACGCCCTGAGCCTGGACAGGCGAGCGCGCCAGGGCGGCGCATCCTGGACGGGGGCCCTCCCCCGTCCAGGGCGGCGCTGAACTGGAATGGCGCGGCACGCGGCTCGCGAAAGTTTTTCCCTTCGCGGGCCGCGCGTCACCTCTCTCCCGACACACCGCTGCCCGCAACCCCTCGAATCCACGAGGCTGGCCGCTGGCACGCCCGCTGCTTTGGACTCCCAGGCGAGTCTGGTTGGGGGAGGCGCGGGACAATGACTGACGTTCAGAAGCGACACCTGGATCCGATCTGCGGCAAGCAGTTGGAGGCGCCCGACGGTCGTCCATCCACGGAGTACAAGAAGCGGAAGTACTTCTTCTGTTCGGAGCGGTGCCGGAACGCCTTCGAGCGTCAGGCCGCGCGCTTCCGGATGAACGATCTGGCGAAGGCGGGAGCGCTGCTGACGCCGGGACGGGTGCGCTGGGGCATCGCCTGAGAGGCGGACCTCAGGCGGCGGCGCGCAGGTCCTTGAGCTTGAGGGACAGCCGCCGCTGGCCGCGGAAGGTGTCGAAGCTCGCCTGGAAGGCGAGGTCCACCGGCCCCTCGGTGAGGGACAGCCGGTCCGCCATGCCGAAGCCGATGGCGTCCACGGCGGGTGCGTCCACCAGGGCCAGCTTGAGGTGGCCGGCGCCCCCGGACTTGTGCGGCAGCACGCGCGGGCGGGCCACCTGGTGGCGCAGCACGAGGACCGGCTCGGGGTTGCCCTGTCCGAAGGGCCCGAGCCGCTGCAGCGCCTCCACCGCGCGCTCGTCCAGCTCGCTCACGCCCACCACCGCGTCCACCTTGCAGCGGGGAATCAGGTCCTCCGGCGTGAGCCGCTGACGGGCAATCCGCTCGAAGGCCTCGCGGAAGGCCGGCAGGTGCTTCGGCGTCCACGGTGAGGCCGGCGGCGTGCTTGTGGCCGCCGAAGCGGCGAGCAGGTGCTCGGCGCAGCCGCCGAGCGCGTCGTAGAGGTGGAAGCCCTCGATGCTGCGCGCCGAGCCCTTCCCCACCCCGTCCTGCACCCCCACCATCACCGTGGGCCGGTGGAAGCGCTCCACCACGCGCGAGGCGACGATGCCGACGACGCCCGGGTGCCAGCCCTCGGCGTAGAGCACGAGGCCGCGCGCCTGCTCGGCCCGCTCCTCGGCCTGGGCGAGCGCCTCGGCGAGGATGCTGCTCTCGATCCCCTGCCGCTCGGCGTTGGCCTGGTCCAGCACCTGCGCCAGCGGGCGCGCCGCGTCCAGCGTCTCGGAGCACAGGAGCTGCAGCCCCAGCGAGGCGTCATCGAGCCGGCCGGCGGCGTTGATGCGGGGCCCGAGCCGGAAGCCCACCTGCCCGGCGGTGACGGGGCTGTCGGCCTCGAGCTCCGGCGACCTCCTTGAGCGCGCGCACGCCGGGGCGGCGACCCGCGGCTCAGCTCCTGCGAGGCCGTGGTGCACGAGGATGCGGTTGGCGCCGGTGAGCGGCACCACGTCCGCCACGGTGGCCAGCGCCACCAGGTCCATCAGCGCCTTGAGGTTGGGCTCGCGTGCGGGTGGCGAAGCAGCCGTCCTCGCGCAGCGTCTTGCGCAGGCCCATGCAGAGGTTGAAGGCCACGCCGGCGGCGCACAGGCGCTTGGTGGGGTACTCGCAGCCGGGCTGGTGCGGGTTGAGCACCGCCACGGCCGGGGGCAGCGTGGGCGGCACCGTGTGGTGGTCGACGACGACCACGTCCAGGCCCAGCTCCCTGCGCCCGCGCGATCTCCGCCACGGAGGTGATGCCGCAGTCGAGCGTCACCAGCAGCCGGGTGCCGTCCGCGGCGATGCGCTCCACCGCCTGGAGGTTGAGGCCGTAGCCCTCGTCGAGCCGGTGGGGGATGTAGGTGGCCGGGCCGCGCGCCCAGCTCGCGGAGGAACAGGGAGAGCAGCGAGGTGGAGCACACCCCGTCGACGTCGTAGTCGCCGTAGAGGGTGATCTTCTCCCTCTGCGCGGATGGCGCGGGTGAGCCGCTCCACCGCGGCGACCATGCCCTTCATCCGGAACGGGTCCGGCAGGTCGGCCAGCTTGTCCGAGAGGAAGGCCGAGGCGGCCTCCGGGGTGCGCGAGCCGCGGTGCACGAGCACGCGCGCCGCGAGCGGATGCAGCCCGAGCTCCGACGCCAGCGACGCGGCCTGCTCCTGGGGCACCTCCGGAATCAGCCAACGCACGTTCGCAACCCCTCGTCGGCGTGCCCCCCACGGGCTCCCGAGGCAGAGAATCAACGCCGAGTCTACCTCGTAAGTCTCCGCCAAGGGAAGCCCGACCTGGGGCTCGCCCTGTCGACCGTGCAGCAGGCGAGCGACCGAGCCCCGCTCGGATGCCCGCCCGGTCGCGCGCGTTGCGACGCGATGCGCAGCTTGAAGTGCAAACCAGTCGACAAGGGGGTCGGCATGGCGCGCAGGGGCATCCGAGCGGCGGCACTCGCGCTCGGTCTGGCGGCTCGCCGGTACCGCGATGGCGCAGCAGAAGCAAGGGGATGTGAACGTCTTCCTGGGCGGCGGCATCGGCGGGTACACGGGGGACCTCGGCGGGTTGACCGCGACGGGGCCCACCTGGGGCGTCACCCTCAACCTCCAGCCCTACAACATGCTCGGGCTTCGAGGTGGGCTACGACGGCTCGCAAGCAACGACGTGACGGACGACCGCTTCCGGGCCGCCGAGGCGCCCTCGCTCATCCGCCACGGCGCGAGCGAGCCTGGTGAAGCTGTCGCCGCCCTTCCTCGAGAAGGTGCGCCCCTTCGTGGGCGCGGGGCTGGGCGTCTCCTACGTCTACGCGTCACGGCGAGGTCGACGGGCCCGTACGAGTCGGACTTCATGGAGGAGGTGCCGCTGGCGGCGGGCGTCGAGTTCAACACGGGGGCCCTGACGGCGGGCATCCGCGGCACCTACCGCATCCTCGTGGACGAGGACTTCGCGGACGCGGCGGTGCCGGGCGACGCGAGCGGCGGCCTGCTGGACGCCAGCCTCACGGTGGGTGGCCGCTTCTAAGCCGCTGCCCCCTGAAACAACCGAAGGCCCTCGTCCCCGCGAGTTCGCGGAGCGGAGGGCCTTCGCGGGCTGCGGGTCATCCCCTCACCCGCGGAGTGGCTCAGGCCGCCTTCATCCCGGCACGTTGGCCGGTGCTTCATCGCTCGCCGCCCTTCTGGCGGGCCTCGCGCGCCGCGGCGCGCTCGTCCAGCCAGATGGTGAGCGGGCTGGCGATGTACACGGTCGAGTACGTGCCGACGACGATGCCCACGAGCATCGCCGCGGCGAAGTCGCAGATCTCGCCCACGCCGAAGATGAGCAGGCCGACCAGCGAGAGCGCCGTGACGCCCGAGGTGAGGATGGTGCGCGACAGGGTGTCGTTGACCGCGATGTTGATGATCTCCGCGCAGCGGCTTGCCCTTGTACTTGGCCATGTCCTCGCGGATGCGGTCGTAGATCACGATGGTGTCGTTGACCGAGTAGCCGACGATGGTGAGCAGCGCCGCGATGGAGGTGAGGTTGAACTCGCGCGCGGCTGACCAGGTAGTAGCCGGTCACCATGATCACGTCGTGGAGCATGGCGAGCAGCGCGCCCGGGCCGAACTTGAAGTCGAACCGGAACGCCACGTAGACGAGGATGGCGATCATCGGAGTACAGCAGCGCCATGATGCCGTGGTTGCGCAGCTGCTTGCCGACCTGCGGGCCGACGTAGTCCATGCGGCGCATCTCGAAGTCCGGCTTGTCCTGGCCCTGGCATCAGCGCGGCGCGTGATCCGGTCCGCCATGCCGCTGGCGACGACCTGGTAGTCGAAGCCGCCGGCCTGCGCCTGGCCCAGCGCGCGCACCTCCTCCACGCCCGTGCCGGAGCCCTCCACCGCCTTGCTCGATCTGCTCGGCGCTCAGCGTCCTGCTCGGAGCGGAAGTTGATGATGCCGTTGGCCAGGTCCGGCGTCGATGCTCTTCAGCCGGCCCCAGCGCCTGGAGGGCCGTCCTGGGCCTTGGCCGCGCTCTCCTCGGTGAGCTGGGTGACGCCGCCCAGCCGCAGAAGGAACGAGTTCTCGCCCGTCCGAGCCGATGCTCTGCACCGACACGTCGTGCAGCCCGCCCGCCTCGGCGCGCTTGCGCACCTCCGCCGCGCTGATGTCCGTTGTCGAACTTCACCTCGACCACCGTGCCGCCGGCGAAGTCGACGCCGAAGTTGAAGCCCCAGATGGCGATGCCGACGAGGATCGCCAGGTTGAGCACCGTGGAGATGAAGATGGCGAGCTTGCGCTTGCCGATGAAGTCGATGTTCGTCTTGTTCTTGAGGATCTGGTTGAGAGTCTTCAGCATCTGCTTTCCCTCGGGGCCAGCTAGACCGACACCGTCTGCGCGTTGCGGCCGTGGACGAAGTAGGTCGTGATGACGCGCGTCACGACGATGGAGGTGAAGAGCGAGGCGATCAGGCCGATGATCAGCGTGGTGGCGAAGCCGCGCACCGGGCCCGTGCCCGTGAAGAAGAGGATGAAGCCGGCGATGAGCGTGGTGACGTGGGCGTCGAAGATGGTCCAGAAGGCGCGGTCGTAGCCCTGGTCCACCGCGCGCCGCGCCGTCTTGCCGTGGCCGAGCTCCTCGCGGATGCGCTCGTTGATGAGCACGTTGGCGTCCACCGCGATGCCCAGGGTGAGCACGAAGCCGGCGATGCCCGGCAGGGTCAGCGTGGCGTTGAAGAGCGCCAGGCCGGCGAGGATGAGCAGGCCGTTGAGCACCAGCGCCACGTCGGCGATGAGGCCCGCGACCTTGTAGTAGAGGGCCATGAAGAGCACCACCAGCGCCAGGCCCAGCGACGCGGCCAGGCTGCCCTTGCGGATCAGCTCGTCACCCAGCGAGGCGCCCACCTGGCGGATCTCGCCGATGGTCACCGGCGCCGGCAGCGCGCCCGCCTTGAGCACCAGCGCCAGCGTCTGCGCCTCGGCCAGCCACTGCTCCAGGGGACGGCCCCCGAGCGGCCCATGGTGATGCGCGCCCGGCCACCGCCGATCCTCTCGTTGATGCGCGGCGCCGACTGCACGTTGTCGTCGAGCACGATGGCCATGCGCCGGCCCGTGCCCTTCTCGGTGAGCTCCTCGAACTCGCGAGCGCCGGCGGCGTCGAAGGTGATGTTCACCTCGGGCTCGTTGAGCTGGCTGAGCGAGGCGTCCGCGCCCGTCAGGCTCTCGCCCGTCAGCGGCACGTCCTTCTCCACCAGGTAGGTGCGGTAGCTGTCGCACGCGCCCTTCTTCGTCGCGCTGGCGACGCACTCGAGCAGCACCTCGCGGTCGGCGGGCGTCTTGCCCTTCACGTAGGCCAGCAGCGCCTCGCGGTTCGGGCCCTCGAGCTGCGGGAAGCCCTCGGACGTGGACAGGGTGATGTTGCTGCCCTCCGGCGGCGGCGTCTCCAGGTAGGTCTTCCGGAAGAAGTCGGTGGTGTCGTCCACCATGCGGAACTCGAGCTGCGCGGTGGTGCCGATCAGCTCCTTGGCCTGCTCCGGGTCCTGCTGGCCCGGCAGGGAGATCTGGATGGAGTCGGTGCCCAGCTTGCGCACGTCGACCTCGGCCACGCCCCACTTGTCGATGCGGCGGCGGATGACGAGCATCGCCTGGTCCACCGACTCCTCGCGGAAGCGGTTCACCTGGCCCTCGTCCGGGGTGAGCACCAGCTTCGCCCCCTCGCGCGACACCCGGACGAAGTCGTTGAAGGTCGCGAGCACCTCCTTCTCGATGGCGTCCATGGTGGCCGGGTCCTTGGCGGTCAGCGTGAGCTGCGAGCGCCTCGGGGTCCGTGTCCGCGGTGACCTCGCCGAGCTTCTTGTCGTTGACGTAGTTGGCGATCTGCATCGCCGCGGCGCTCGGTGCGCTTCTGCAGCGCCGTCTTGGTGTCCACCCGCATCACCATGTGGATGCCGCCCTGCAGGTCCAGCCCCAGGTTGAGGCGGTACTTCGCGGGGGGGGCCCACCTGGGCAGCCGCTCCTGCAGCAGCGCCAGGTTGTTGCGCTCGCTTCGGTCGAGCACGAAGAACGAGTAGTAGGTAGGGGATCAGGAACCAGACGGTCACGCAGCGTCACGCGCGATGACCAGTCCCAGCCTCCAGTACCAGCTGCGGTCCATTACTTCTCCTCCTTCTTGTCTTCGGTCTTCGCGGCCGGGGCCTCGGCGGCCGCGCCGCATACCTGCCGGCAATGGACGTCTTGAGCACGCGGATGCGCACGCCGTTGGCGACCTCGAGGGTCACCTCGCGTCCGACACCACGTGGATCGTGCCGATCATTCCGCCCTGGGTGATGACCTCGTCGCCCTTCTTCAGCGCGGCGAGCAGCTCGCGGTGCTCCTTGAGCTGCTTCTGCTGGGGCCGGATCATCACGAAGTACATGATCGGCGAACAGGGCGACGATGAACAGGATGTTCACCATGCCGCTGGGTCCCGCCGGCGGCCTGCGCCAGGATCAGGAAGCTGTCTGCCACGAACCGCCTCGTCGTCGAGAAGGAGTTCCGTCCACGCCGCCGTCCACCACTGGACAACGGACAAACCGGAAAGGGGGGCCTCTTAGCAGGGGGCACACACCCCGAGCAAGTGAACGGACGAGGAGGCCCCGGCCTTTCCGTCCTGCGTCGTGCCCGCCCGCCCTCCTTGCGGGGGTTACTTCTTCCCGGTGCGCTCGGTCTCCTGGGCGCGGGCCTTCGCCCGGAAGTCGCGGGCGAAGGTGGCGTAGCGGTCCTCGGCGATGGCCCGGCGCACGTCCTTCATCAGGTTGAGGAAGTAGTGGAGGTTGTGGAGGGTGTTGAGCCGCATGGCCAGGATCTCCCCCGCCACGAAGAGGTGGCGCAGGTAGGCGCGGCTGAAGTTGCGGCAGGTGTAGCAGGAGCAGGCCGGGTCCGCGGGCCGGGGATCCTTGGCGTAGGTGGCGTTGCGGATGACGACCTTGCCCTCCGAGGTGAAGAGCAGACCGTTGCGAGCGCAGCGGGTGGGCAGCACGCAGTCGAACATGTCCACCCCGTGCTCCACGCAGGTGACCAGGTCCACGGGCGTGCCCACGCCCATGAGGTAGCGCGGCTTGTCGCGGGGCAGCAGCGGAGCGGAGAAGGCCACGCCCTCGTGCATCGCCTCGGGCGTCTCGCCCACCGAGAAGCCGCCGAGCGCGTAGCCCGGCAGGTCCACCGCGCACACCTCCTCGGCGTGGCGCCTTGCGCAGGTCCTTGTTGCAGGCCGCCCTGGACGATGCCGAAGAGCGAGGAGCGCTCGCGGCTCCAGGCCTTCACGCAGCGGTGCAGCCAGCGCGTGGTGCGCGCCAGGGACTTCTCCATGTAGGCCCGGTCCTCGGTGGAGGGCGGGCACTCGTCGAAGGCCATGATGATGTCCGCGCCGAGCGTCTCCTGGATCTCGATGGAGCGCTCGGGGGTGAGGAGGATGTGGCGCCCGTCCAGGTGCGACTGGAAGGCGGCGCCCTCCTCGGTGATCTTGCGCTTCTCGGCGAGGCTGAAGACCTGGAAGCCGCCGCTGTCGGTGAGCATGGGGCGGTCCCAGGAGATGAAGCGGTGCAGGCCGCCCATCTCGCCCACCAGGTCGTCTCCGGGCCGGAGCATCAGGTGGTAGGTGTTGCCGAGGATGATTTGCGCGTCGAGCGCGAACAGGTCGTCCGGACCCACGCCCTTGACGCTGCCCACGGTGCCCACGGGCATGAAGATGGGCGTCTCGATGAGCCCGTGGGGGGTGTGCAGCCGCCCCCGGCGCGCGCGCGTGCCCGAGGCGTCCTCGTGCAGCAGCTCGTAGCGCACCAGACTCGGTGGAACGCGGGTGTCACCCTTCTCCTTGCGCGGCTCTGCCATTGCGTCGTGTCTCCTACTCCGTCACCAGCATCGCGTCGCCGTAGGAGAAGAACCGGTAGCCGGCGGCGACCGCCTCCCGGTAGGCCGCCAGGGTGCGCTCGCGGCCGAGCAGCGCGCTCACCAGCACCACCAGCGTGGAGCGCGGGAGGTGGAAGTTGGTGAGCAGCACGTCCACCTGCCGGAAGGCGAAGCCGGGGCGGATGAAGAGCGTCGTCTCGCCCGGGCCGGAGCGCAGGCGCCCCGTCTCCGGGTCCGTGGCCGACTCCAGGGTGCGCACCACGGTGGTGCCCACCGCCACCACCCGGCGTCCCTCGGCCTTGGCGGCGTTCACCGCCTGCGCGGTGGCCTCGGAGACGAAGTAGCGCTCCGGGTGCATGTGGTGCTTCTCCAGGTTCTCCTCGCGCACGGGGAGGAAGGTGCCCGGCCCCACGTCCAGCGTCACCTCGACGCGGCGGATGCCCCGGGCCTCCAGGGCCGCGAAGGTGGCCTCGGTGAAGTGCAGCCCGGCGGTGGGCGCCGCCACCGCGCCCGAGGCCCGCGCGTACACCGTCTGGTAGCGCTCGGCGTCCGAGGCCTCGGGGGCGCGGGTGATGTAGGGCGGCAGCGGCAGGCGGCCGGCCTTCTCCAGCATCTCCGCGAGCGACGTGCCCGGCGCGGCGTGGAAGCGGACCCGGTACTCGCCGCCCCCGAGCGCCTCCAGCACCTCGGCCTCCAGGCCCTCGGGGAAGGCGATGCGCGCCCCGGGCTTGAGGCCCTTGGAGGCCTGCCCGAGGCAGATCCACTCCAGCGACTCGGCGGCCCCGCCGAGCGCCTGCGAGGTGAGCGTGGAGGCCGCCGGGCGGACGACGAGCAGCTCCACCCGGCCGCCGGTCCCCACCTTGCTGCCCGAGGAGGCGGGCGGGGATGACGCGCGCGTCGTTGACGACCAGCAGGTCGCCCTCGCGCAGCAGCTCGGGCAGCTCGGCGAAGCGGCGGTGGGCCTTCGCACCGGAGGAGCGGCTCACCACCAGGAGGCGGGAGGCATCGCGGGCGCCGAGGGGGGCCTGGGCGATCTGCGCCTCGGGGAGCTCGAAGTCGTAATCGGAGAGCAGTGACGACACGGAGGACGGGCTTGTAACAGCCTGGGCGCCCCGACGAAACGGGATGTGTCAGTAGAGCTGCTGGAGCTCGGTCCCCGGGTAGTAGTGCGAGAGGATGTCGCGGTAGAGCGAGGCCCTCGTCCGCGAGCGCCTTGGCGCCCCACTGGCACAGCCCGGCGCCATGGCCGTAGCCGCGGCCGCTGAAGTGCCAGGCGCCCCCGGTGCGCTCCACGTCGAACCCCAGGCTCTTGAGCTTCGTGTAGCCGAGCTTCCGCCGGAGCGCCGCCCCATCGAGCGAGAGGCCGTTGGCGTTGACCACCCGGTTCACCCGGTGGGTGGCGCTGCGAGAGGAGATGCGGAAGCCCTCGGTGGATTGGCCCAGTGCGGCATGCAGCTCCGAGTCGGAGACGGTGGCGCTCCAGCGGCTGGCGGGCAGGCGGCCGCACGGGCAGTCCACGGCCTGGAGGTACGGGAGGTCGCGCTGGAGGGCCTCCTGGCCGGACTCGGTACGGCCGCCGCACGAGGCGTGGAAGTAGGCCTCGATGGGGGCGAGCTCGTAGGTGAGCACCTCACCGCGAGTGGCCTCCACGGCGGCGCGGCTGCGCGGGTCCTCGCGGTTGAGGCCGCCGTAGACCTGGTGGAGCACGCTGCTGCCCATGTGGAAGGGGCCGCCGTAGGTCTCGAGCTTCTTCTGGAGGGCGTAGGTGCGAGCCGCCACGGCCTGGGCCTTGAGGGCCTCGGGGGGGAAGGAGACGGGCATCTCGCTGCCGAGCACACCGGCGAGGTAGTCCTCGAGCGGGATGACGTTGATGAGCTGGAGCGCGTCCTTGTAGAGGCGCACCACGACGTCGCCGCGCACCTGCATGTCTCCGGCGCGCAGAGGCGAGGAGCCGGGCACGCCGGCGTCCTCCGAGTGCGCGCCGGCGCGGAAGCGCACCGCGTTGCCGATGACGGGCGCCCCATTGAGCTCCAGACGGGAGCCGCGGCGCCGCACGACGACGCTCTCCCGGTCGAGCGGGGAGAAGCGGGCGTCCTCGGTGTCGGGGCCGAAGGACAGGGCGCGGCCGCTCACGCGCACCTCGGCCTGGGAGTCACCCATGGCGATGCGCATCGTCTCCACGGCGAGCGCGCGGAGGGGCGCGAGCAGGAGCAGGAGGAGTGCAACAGGTCGCCACATGGTGGCCCGAGTGTAGGGGTTGGTGCTCATGGCTCAAGAAATCGGCCGGCGGATGACGGAGAATGAGAGGCGCGTGTCCCCTGCCTCCCGACGTCTCCCGCCTCTCGGCCCCCGAGCTCTGCGCGGCGCTGCGAGCGCTGCCCTACCGCGAGTCCGCCTTCCTGGTGCTCCGGCTGGTGCGGGGCCGCACGCTGGAGGAGAGCGCGACCTTCTACGGCATCTCGCCGGAGGCCTTCTCCGTGCACCTGCTGCGGGCGGGACTGGCCCTCACGGCCGCGGCGGCCCTGCCCTGCCGACCTCCGGAGAACGACGCGGAGGAGGCCCTCTGGGCACGAGCCCTCACCGAGGCGCTGGAGCGCGAGACGGCGGCGGTGCCCCCGGGGCTGACGAGCCCGGTGGCGCTGTGCCGGCGGTTGCGCGCGCTGGGCCCGGAAGTGGCGGCGGCGCTCGATGCCGCCGAGCGCGAGGAGGAAGGCTCACCGACTCGCACGAGGGAGGACTGGCTGCGGAAGCTGGCGGTGCTGGCCCTGCTGGGGCTGACGGCGTACCTGTACTGCAACCGCCCCGAGGAGCCGCCGGAGCGACCTGTCCAACCGAGACCCATCGGACGCTGAGAGCCCTGGACGGGCCGAGCGGCCGAGCATAAGGGAGGGCACATGCGCGCTGCCAGCCTTGCCCTGCTGACCCTGATCCTCGTGGGATGCCCCAAGCAGGTGGACACCACCCGGGTGGCCGGCTCGGACGACGACCAGCTCGCCACCTACGAAGCGCGGCTCGAGGAGCTGCGGTCCCGAGGGGCGGGCGGGGAGACCTCCTGCGAGGACCGCTGCACCCAGGCCACGCAGACGTGCGACGTGGCGGAGGACTTCTGCGAGGTGGTGGCCCGCCATCCGGACCGGACGGATCTGACGCGGCGGTGTGTGCAGGCCCAGGAGTCCTGCGCGGAGACGACGGATGGCTGTACGCGCTGCCGGGCCCGCTGAGAGCGAACCTCGAGGGATTACCCACCGCCCCCCGACCTCCCATACGATGGGAGTCACCACCCCAGGAGTCCCCATGTCCCGCCGTCTGTCCGTCCTGCTGCTGTCGACCTGGCTCGCCGCGCCGGGCCTCGCGCTCGCGGGGGACCTCACGCCCGAGCAGATCGCGCGAATCCGCAGTGACGAGAAGACCGCGCTGGAGCGCGTGAACGCCGCGCACGGGAACAGGAAGCCGTCCGAGATGGACAGCGCCGAGCGGCGGCAGGTCATCCAGGAGCAGCAGCAGGCCATCCAGGAGGTCCGGGACCAGCACGGGGTGTCGGAGAAGGATTACGCGCGTCAGACGGCCCGGATGGGGCCGAAGCAGAACGCGGCGGTGGAGGCGGCGGCGAAGGAGCTGGAGGAGAAGAAGGCCGCCGAGGCCGCGAAGAGTCAGGAGCCTGGGGAGATCCAGGTCCAGCAGGGCTTCGATGACGAGAACCCGGTGACGCTGGAGGAGCAGGAGGGCGCGCAGCCCTCGGTGGAGGTGGGGATTCCCCAGGAAGAGGAAGTCCCGTCCGAGGAGGAGTGAGCCCCTCCCCTACCCCCAGCGTCGCTGCTGCCAGACCCCATCGTAGGGGCAGGAGCAGTCGGTCTCCTCGGGCTCGGGGTAGACGTAGCGCTCGCCCTTGTAGTTGCGGAAGACGGTCTGCTGCTCGCCGCGCTCCAGGACATAGTCGGGCTGGAGTGTCACCTTGCCCCCGCCGCCGGGCAGGTCCACGGCGAGGTGGGGCACGGCGAGGCCAGTGGTGAAGCCACGGAGCTGCTGGAGGATCTCAACGCCCTTGGAGATGGGGGTGCGCAGGTGCTCGCAGCCCTCGGCCACGTCCATCTGGTGGAGGTAGTACGGGCGGACGCGGATGCGCAGCAGGGCGTGGGAGAGTTCCTGGATGATGCGGGCATCCGAGTTGAGCTGCCGCATGAGGACGGCCTGGTTCTCGACGGGGACGCCGTGGTCCACGAGCCGCTCGCAGGCCTCGCGGGCCTCGGGAGTGATTTCCTTCGGGTGGTTGAAGTGGGTGACGACGTAGACGGGGGCGTAGCGCCGCAGGAGGCTCGCCAGCGAATCGGTGACGCGCATGGGCAGGCACACCGGGACGCGGGTGCCGATGCGCACCATCTCCACATGGGGAATCTCATGCAGGGGCGCGAGCAGCGCCTCCAGCCGCTCCTCCGAGAGCAGGAACGGATCGCCGCCGGAGATGAGGACATCGCGCACCTCGGGGTGGCTGCGGATGTACTCGATGCCGCGCCGCATCTGCTCCTTGGTGAGCTCGGCCTCGCCGCCCTTGGTGATGCGGCGGCGGGTGCAGTGGCGGCAGTAGACGGAGCAGGTATCGAGCGCGAGGAAGAGCACCCGGTCCGGGTACTTGTGGACGATGGCCTCCTCGGGCCGGGTCTTGTCCTCACCGAGCGGGTCCGAGAGTTCCCCGGGCCGGATGCGAGCCTCGGCGCGCACGGGGATGGACTGCATGCGGATGGGGCAGAACGGGTGTTCCCTGTCGATGAGGGACAGGTAGTAGGGGCTGATGCCGATGCGGAACAGCGAGGAGGTCTCCTGCACGCCGGCGCGCTCGTCGGGCGTGAGGGGGACGTACTGCTCGAGCTGCGCGAGGCTGCGCACGGCATGGCGCTGGTGCCAGCGCCAGTCGGACCACTCGGCGTCAGTGGCCTCGGGAAAAAGGGAACGGCGCCCGGCCTCGGAGGCCGGACGCGCGGGAGCGCCCTTGGAGGGCGGCCTGGGGGGGAGCATTACGCCGCCTTGGCCTGATCGCGCCACCACTGCTGGCCCGACTCGGGCAGCGTGTAGATGGGGTCGAAGTACTCGTACTTGCGGGTGAGGGCGTCGGGATCATTGCCCTCGATGCCGGTGCGGTAGTTCTTGGTCCAGAACGAGATGCCGCGCTCGCGGTCGTACTCGGACACCTGGTGGATCCACCGCTTCCCGACGAAGGGCACGTCGCAGACGATGCGCGGGGTGGCGAAGCCGGGCATGTACCCCATGATGTCGTGCTGGAGCTGCTGGGCCTCGGCCACGGAGAGCCGCCAGTGCTCCGAGTTGGGGATCATGTCGCACATGTAGAAGTAGTACGGCAGGATCTTGGCGTGATCGAGCAGGGTGAAGCACAGCTCGAGGAGATCCTTGGGGGTGCTGTTCACGCCGCGCAGCAGGACGCCCTGGTTGCGGACGTCGCGGAAGCCCATGTCGAGCAGCTTGCGCACGGCCTTGCCCACGAGCGGGGTGAGCTGACGGGCGTTGTTGACGTGGGTGTGGAGGGCGAGGTCCACGTCGCGCTCGTTGGCCTTCTTGGCGAGACGCTCCAGCCCCTGCAGGACGGAGTCCTGGAGGAAGTGCTGGGGGATGGCCATGAGGCCCTTGGAGGCCAGACGGATGTCCCGGATGTTGGGGATGTCGAGCAGCGCGCTGACGAAGGGCTCGAGGGCCTGGATGGGGAGGTTGGCGATGTCACCGCCACTGACCACCACGTCGCGGACGGTGGGCGTCCGGCGCAGGTAGTCGAGCATCTGCTCGTAGCGCTCCTTCTGACCGACGTTGAAGCGGTGCTTCTGCACCTGGGGGACGTCGTTGCCCACGAGGTCCATGCGAGTGCAGTGGCCGCAGTACTGGGGGCAGGTGGGGAGCATCTCCGCCAGCACCTTGGTGGGGTAGCGGTGGGTGAGCCCCTCCACCACCCACATGTCCGCCTCATGGAGGCTGTCGCGGCTGGCCTTGGGGTGGTTGGTCCACTCGGGGTGCCGGTCGTCGAAGGCGGGGAGCATGTAACGGCGGACCGGGTCGTTCCACAGGTCCGTCTCGTCCATGGTGTTGAGCATCTGGGGCGGGACGAGGATGGACATCGTCGCGCGCTCGAGCTGGTCGCGCTCCAGGCTGGCCAGGAGGTCATCCGGGAGCAGGTGGCCGAGGACGGCCTTGAGCTCCTTGAGGTTCTTGACGGTGTGCTTGCGCTGCCAGACGGAGCTCTCCCACTCGGCCTGGGTCACGTCCTTGTAGCCGGGCAGGCGGCGCCAATCTGGCTCCACGAACTCACGGCGGAGCGGATAGGAAAAAGGCTGCTGAGCGGGGCCGGCCGAGGTGGGCTTTCCGCGGATGGGCGTCGTCGTCATGGCGAACCACCTTTTAATGGGAACCAGGACCCGGGATGCGGCTCCCGGGTCGGGGGTCCCTCTTTACCCAACATAGGAAAGAGGGCAACGAATGCGTGCGTGACTGATCACTCGACAGGCACGTTGATGAGCTTGGCCATATCCCCCTCGGAGATCTTCACCTGCTGGGGCTTGCTCTGCTTGCCGCCCATCTTGAAGATGACCGTGTGGTTGCCCACCGGGAGGATGACCGGGTTACCGAGCGCGGCGGGAGTATCACGGCCGGTGTACTTGCCGTCGACCCAGATCTGAGCGCCGAGCGGCCGGGAGCTGCAGGCGAGCTTGCCCTTGGCGGTGACCTTGGGGGAGGGCTTGGTGACGGTGTTCTTCGGCGCGGGCTGCGACTTCGTGCTCTGACGCTCGGGGGGAGGAGGAGGCGGCTCCTCCTTCTCGAGCTTGAAGGGCACGGTGACTTCCGTCTCGCCGCCGGAGCGGAACTTGCCGGAGAAGGTCTTGTAGCCAGCGCGCTTGACGGTGAAGGCGTAGGCCTTGCCGATGGTGAGGTTGGCGAGCTTCGCGTTCGGGGTCTTGCCCACGCGCTTGCCATCGACCTCGACCTCGGCCCCGTCGTCACCCTCGAACATCGCGGCGAAGGTGGTCGGCTTGGGGGGGTCCACGGCGGCGGGTTTGGCCGTCTCCGAGCCCGTCTGCGGCGCCGGGTTCTCGGGCGGGGTGTTCTCCGTGGGCGGAGTGTTCTCCGTGGGCGGGGAGCCAGGGTCCCCGGCCGGGGGCTCGTTCTTCGCAACCGCCGTGTCGGGCTGATCGGCTGGAGGCTCGGTATCCAGCGTCACGGACACCACCTGGGGGCTCTGGCCCTTGACGACGGAGACCACCTGTTCTGCGGGCAGGTGGCCCGGGGCGGTGGCGGTCAGCTTGTGGGAGCCCTCGGGGAGCTGGATGACCTGGTTCTGGGCGACGATCTGCCCGTCGATCCGGATCTCCGCGCCCTCGGCGGGCTGGACGGAGATCATCAAGCTGCCGGTACTGGGACCAGAGAACAGCACGAAGCCCAGGACGACGACCACGGCCAGCGCGACGGCCGCGACCACGCCGAGGACGGCCTTCGGGAGAGGCTTCCTGCCGGTCGCGGCGGCGCGAGGAGCCTCCTTCTGGGGTGAGGGCTTCGACTTCTCGGACGAGGGCTTCTGGGTCTCCGGCGGGAGGTCGATGGAGCCGGTCGTCTCCTCCTCTTCCTCGACGTCGTTCCCCTGCCCCTGCGAGTGAGGCGCGTCGTAGTCTTCCGAGGTCTCGTCCTCGGGCATCGGCGACTCATCCCGATCCACGTCCTGGTGCGAGGAAGAGTCCAGATCCTCTTCGCTCTCCAGCCGCATCCGCTGGCCGGTGGACAAAGGGCTGACCATGGTGCCATTGGACTCGAGCTGACCGACGCGGGTGGCATTGGACTCCACCTCCGCATCAGGAGCCGGACGCGCCGAGGGAGCAGGTCCGACGACGGTGGCACCTGAATAGCCCTCCCCTTCATCCCCGATGACCACCTGCGGCTTGCCGCTACTGCGCAGCTTGCTGCGGGGAGTGGGAGGAAGGGTGGAGTCCTCCTCGGGGTATTCGGACTCGCCCGTCAGGCTGTCATCGACCAGCACACTCGACGAGGACTCCGGGGTGGAGGACTTCGGCCGCATGACGAGGGACGAATCGACGATTTGCGTCTTGTCCCCTGCCCCGTCGAGCTCCGCCAGCTCGTCCTCGGTGGCAGGCGGAACATAGCCGCTGGGCACGGCGGGTTGAGCCTGAGCCGTGGGCGAGCGGCCGGCGGCCGGCGCCGTGGGCGAGCGGCCGGCGGCCGGCGCGCGCCGTGGACGAGCGGCCAGCGGCCGGCGCCGTGGGGACGGGCTGCTGCCGACGCGACGAGCGACCCACGTCGCCGGTGACGCCCGAGGTCTCGATCTGCTCCGGGCGCTCGATGGAGGCGTAGCGCTCCATCTTCTCGGCCTCGCGGTAGATGTCCTCCGCGAAGACCTCCTTCATGAATGCCGAGAGGTGCTTGGACGAGTAGATGGCATCGCCGGCCAGGAGGAACCGCATCAGGTCCTCCTGGAGATCCGACGCCCACTGGTAGCGGTCCTCGGCATCGCGGGCGAGCGCCTTGAGCATGACCTTCTCGAGGCCCGCCGGGACGTTCGGATTGAATTGCCGTGGAGTGGGAACGTCCGCGTTGCGAACCTTCTCGAGCGTGGAGAAGTCCGACTCACCGACGAACAACCGCTCGCCCGTGAGCATCTCGTAGAGGATGACGCCCACGGCGAAGACGTCGCTGCGGCGATCGATGGGAAGACCGCGGACCTGCTCCGGGCTCATGTAGCCGAACTTGCCCTTGAGGATGCCGGCCTGGGTCTTCTGCGAGCGGTTCGCCGCCTTGGCGATGCCGAAGTCGATGATCTTCACCTCGCCTTCGTACGAGATGAGGATGTTCTGCGGAGAGACGTCGCGGTGGATGATGCCCAGGTCCTGCCCGCGCGCGTCCTTCTTGCGGTGCGCGTAGTCGAGGCCCTCGCACATCTTCGAGGCGATGAAGACGGCCTGGGCGGTGGGCATGATCTCCTTGCGCCGCCGGTAGCGCTCCAGGAGCGTGCGCAGGTCCCGCCCGGCCACGTACTCCATCGCGATGAAGTAGGTGTCCTCGTGCTTGCCGAGCTCGTGGATGTGCACGACGTTGGCGTGGTTCAGCTGAACGCTGATCCGCGCCTCGTCGATGAACATCGTGATGAACTCTTCGTCCTCCGCCATCGTCGGGAGGATCTTCTTGATGGCGAGGATGCGCTCGAACCCTTCGACGCCGAAGGCCTTGGCCGTGAAGACCTCCGCCATGCCGCCAACGTTGATGCGCTCGAGGAGGAGGTACTTCCCAAATAAGGTCGGCTTCTTCATTGCGTGGATCCGCCCGCACCCGGATGGCCAGCGTCGCCCCGGAGGAGCCGTGGGTGGAGAACCGGACGAAACCGGGACTTTAGACGGAGCACGGACAGTGAGTCAAACCACACCGGGTCCCGGATTCCCCAAGAGTTCCAGCCACTTGGACCCAGAGCGCAGACTTCCTGCGGAATGACGCTTGGATGAGGCAGACCCGGCACGCGGGGAGCCGACGCGATTGCGCCTTTCGAGCCGCCCACCAGGCCAGCCGGGCTCCGAGAGAGGGCGCAGGAAGGACTCGCGGAGGAGAGCTCGACGCGGAGTCAGGCCCACCGCGACCGGCACACGGAGCCCGCAAAGGCGAAGGCCCCGAATCCTCACGTGAATGAGGACTCGGGGCCTTCAAAAAAAATCCGGCAGCGACCTACTCTCCCGCGCGGTTTCCCGCGGAGTACCATCGGCTCTGGAGGGCTTAACTTCCGTGTTCGGGATGGGAACGGGTGGAACCCCTCCGACATAGCCACCGGAAACTTGTGTGACTCGTGCATACAAAGGGTAGATTTTCAATTCCTGCTAAAGAAGCTCGTGCCTTCTTTCGGGCCGGCGCCGCTCTCGTTGGAGCGCGCACGGGGCCTCGACCTTGGCCTCGAATCCTCGTCCCCTACCAGTTTTACCTGGCGGAGCCCGCGAGAGATTGAGGTGAAGTAAGCCGCTCGACCAATTAGTACCGGTTAGCTCAACGCGTTACCGCGCTTACACACCCGGCCTATCAACGTCGTAGTCTTCGACGGGTCTTCTGGGGCTTGCGCCCGGGATACCTTTTCTTGAGGTCGGTTTCCCGCTTAGATGCTTTCAGCGGTTATCCAATCGACACATGGCTACCCAGCGATGCCTCTGGCGAGACAACTGGTACACCAGCGGTGTCTCCAACCCGGTCCTCTCGTACTAAGGTCAGAGCCTCTCAAGTATCCTACGCCCACAGCAGATAGGGACCAAACTGTCTCACGACGTTTTGAACCCAGCTCGCGTACCGCTTTAATTGGCGAACAGCCAAACCCTTGGGACCTGCTCCAGCCCCAGGATGCGATGAGCCGACATCGAGGTGCCAAACCTCCCCGTCGATGTGAACTCTTGGGGGAGATAAGCCTGTTATCCCCGGAGTACCTTTTATCCGTTGAGCGATGGCCCTTCCATTCAGGACCACCGGATCACTATGACCTGCTTTCGCACCTGCTCGACGTGTCCGTCTCGCAGTCAAGCTCCCTTATGCCATTGCACTCGCCGCCCGGTTTCCAATCGGGCTGAGGGAACCATCGCGCGCCTCCGTTACTTTTTGGGAGGCGACCGCCCCAGTCAAACTACCCACCAGACAGTGTCCCAATCCCCGTTAAGGGAACATGGTTAGACACCAGAATCCGACAGGGTGGTATTTCACCGTTGCCTCCACCGAACCTAGCGGCCCGGCTTCATAGGCTCCCACCTATCCTACACAGTCGAACCCTAGTGTCACTGTCAAGTTGTAGTAAAGGTTCACGGGGTCTTTCCGTCTTGCTGCGGGTAAACTGCATCGGCACAGCTATTTCAATTTCGCTGAGTCCCTCTCCGAGACAGCGCGGAAGTCGTTACTCCATTCGTGCAGGTCGGAACTTACCCGACAAGGAATTTCGCTACCTTAGGACCGTTATAGTTACGGCCGCCGTTTACTGGGGCTTCGGATCATCGCTTCGCCTTGCGGCTGACGAATCCCCTTAACCTTCCAGCACCGGGCAGGAGTCAGACCCTATACGTCGGCTTCTTGCCTTCGCAGAGTCCTGTGTTTTTGGTAAACAGTCGCTACCGCCATTTCTCTGCAACCTCTCTCGGCTCCAGCTGTTCGCCTTCACCTACCAGAGGCCCACCTTCTTCCGAAGTTACGGTGGAAATTTGCCTAGTTCCTTGGAGGAGAGTTCTCTCAAGCGCCTTAGGATTTTCTCCTCACCCACCTGTGTCGGTTTGCGGTACGGACACCCTGTAGACTCCCCGCGGAACTTTTCTTGGAAGCCGAGCATCAGCAACTTACCCCTTGCGGGGCGCCATGGGGTCTCGGGGATAGCTGCCGCGCCTTTTCATCGTACGCGACACCCCTACGCCTTTGGACTGGCACTACCACCGGCCAGCTCGCCTAGCTTTCTCCGTCCTTCCTCGGTTCAACGTCTACAAGATGGCGCAGGAATATTAACCTGCTTGCCATCACCTACGCCTTTCGGCCTCGGCTTAGGTCCCGGCTAACCCTGGGAAGATTAACTTGACCCAGGAAACCTTGGGTTTACGGCGAGGGGGTTTCTCACCCCCTTTATCGCTACTCATTTCGGCATCAGCACTCGCAACCACTCCACCAGCCCTTGCGGTCTAGCTTCGCTGTAGTTGCAACGCTCCCCTACCACCATGCTTTCGCATGATCCAAAGCTTCGGTGCCAGTCTTGAGCCCCGTTACATTTTCGGCGCGGCCTGTCTCGACCAGTGAGCTATTACGCTTTCTTTAAAGGATGGCTGCTTCTAAGCCAACCTCCTGGTTGTCAATGACCTGCCACATCCTTTCTAGTGTTCACTTAGACTGGACTTGGGGACCTTAGCTGTTGGTCTGGGTTATTCCCCTCTTGCCAATGGACGTTATCACCCACTGACTGCTTCCCGAGATAACAATTACCGGCATTCGGAGTTTGGTACGGTTTGGTAATCTGGTGAGACCCCTAGCCGTTCCAGTGCTCTACCTCCGGTATTGAATTGCTCGAGACGATACCTAAATATCTTTCGGGGAGAACCAGCTATCACGGAGTTTGATTGGCCTTTCACCCCTACACACAGCTCATCCCAGAAATTTTCAACTTTCATGAGTTCGGTCCTCCATGAGGTGTTACCCTCACTTCAACCTGGCCATGTGTAGATCACCCCGCTTCGGGTTATAATGCACGCAACTCAGTCGCCCGTTTCGGACTCGCTTTCGCTCCGGCTCCACCTATCGGCTTAGCCTTGCTACGTACATTAAGTCGCCGAATCATGATGCAAAAGGTACGCCCTCGCACTGGGTTGCCCCGTAGTGCTCGGACTGCTTGTAGACATGCGGTTTCAGGTTCTTTTGACTCCCCTCACAGGGGTTCTTTTCACCTTTCCCTCGCGGTACTTGTTCACTATCGGTCGCCAAGGAGTATTTAGCCTTACCGGATGGTCCCGGCTGATTCAGGCAGGATTGCACGTGTCCCGCCCTACTTGGGTACCCCGCTCGGCCTTCGCTGGTTTTCGCGTACGCGACTGTCACGCCCTTTGGTGCACCTTTCCAGGTGCTTCCGCTAACCGGCAAAGGTCCTACCGCGGACCCGCAACCCCGGTGCCACTTGCGTGACACCGGTTTAGGCTGTTCCCATTTCGCTCGCCACTACTCTGGGAATCACTCATTGTTTTCTTTTCCTCAGGGTACTGAGATGTTTCACTTCCCCTGGTTCGCTCCTTCGGCCCTATGTATTCAGGCCGAGGTCATGCGACTTTCATCGCATGGGGTTTCCCCATTCGGACATCTCCGGCTCAACGTTCGGTTGGCAACTCCCCGGAGCTTTTCGCAGCCACCCACGTCCTTCATCGCCTCTTGGCACCTAGGCATCCACCGCACGCCCTTAGTAGCTTACTTACCTTAATCTCTCGATGGCCCCACCTCCCGGCGGGACTCTGTCACTCGAGACCAAGGTCCAGGCCCCAGCTCTTCGCCGCGGACCCGAAAGAAGACTTCTTGCTTGAGTCACCCGCTTCCAGTGCGCCTGGCCTCTCGGCTCAGCTCACCTTCCGCTGGGTGATTAAAGAACTTCTCAGCAGAAATTGAATTCTACCCTTCGTATGCACTTGTCAAAGAACGCTTCCAAACCAGTGTTTGGAAAACTTGTGGAGCTGATCGGGATCGAACCGACGACATCTAGCTTGCAAAGCTAGCGCTCTCCCAGCTGAGCTACAGCCCCGGAAAGTCGTCTTGGGGTGTCCTCCTGCCGGCCGTCGTCGCGTCACCCAGTCTTCCCCTCGGGGAAACTGGTGGGCCTAGGTGGACTTGAACCACCGACCTCGCGCTTATCAGGCGCGCGCTCTAGCCAGCTGAGCTATAGGCCCAGTTGGAGAGTCCCGAAACAGCTACTGCTCTTTCAAAGAGCCGAGTCGCTTGGACTCGGTCCCTCAAAACCAAACAGCAAGCCCAGACAGTTTGCAGAAACGTTGACCTGGTCGACCTAGGCAACCCGAAGGTTGCTGGTACACCCTGCGGCGCCGAAGCGCTCGCCGTGTACCCGGTCTCCTTAGAAAGGAGGTGATCCAGCCGCAGGTTCCCCTACGGCTACCTTGTTACGACTTCACCCCAGTTACCGACCACTCCTTGGGCACCCCTTGGTGGGATGACTTCTGGAGCAATCGACTCCCATGGTGTGACGGGCGGTGTGTACAAGGCCCGGGAACGTATTCACCGCGGCGTGCTGATCCGCGATTACTAGCGATTCCGCCTTCATGGAGTCGAGTTGCAGACTCCAATCTGAACTGAGACCGGTTTTATGCGATTAGCTCCCTCTCGCGAGTTGGCAACGCTTTGTACCGGCCATTGTAGCACGTGTGTAGCCCTGGTCATAAAGGCCATGAGGACTTGACGTCATCCCCACCTTCCTCCGGTTTAACACCGGCAGTCCCTCTAGAGATCCGCTTGCGCGGCAACTAAAGGCGAGGGTTGCGCTCGTTGCGGGACTTAACCCAACATCTCACGACACGAGCTGACGACAGCCATGCAGCACCTGTCTCTTGGTTCCCTTGCGGGCACTCCCTCATCTCTGTGGGATTCCAAGGATGTCAAGACCAGGTAAGGTTCTGCGCGTTGCGTCGAATTAAACCACATGCTCCACCGCTTGTGCGGGCCCCCGTCAATTCCTTTGAGTTTTAGTCTTGCGACCGTACTTCCCAGGCGGAGAACTTAATGCGTTAGCTACGGCACCGCGGGGGTCAACACCCACGACACCTAGTTCTCATCGTTTACGGCGTGGACTACCAGGGTATCTAATCCTGTTTGCTCCCCACGCTTTCGCGTCTCAGCGTCAGTTACCGTCCAGGTGGCCGCCTTCGCCACCGGTGTTCCTCCCCATATCTACGAATTTCACCTCTACTTGGGGAATTCCGCCACCCTCTCCGGCACTCAAGCTCTGCAGTTTCGGGCGCACTTCCTCAGTTGAGCTGAGGGCTTTCACACCCGACTTGCAAAGCCGCCTACACGCGCTTTACGCCCAATAATTCCGAACAACGCTTGCACCCTCTGTATTACCGCGGCTGCTGGCACAGAGTTAGCCGGTGCTTCTTCTCCCGGTACCGTCAAGCCTGAGGATGTTAGCCTCAGGGTTTTCGTCCCGGTCGAAAGTGCTTTACAATCCGAAGACCTTCATCACACACGCGGCGTTGCTGCGTCAGGCTTTCGCCCATTGCGCAAAATTCCCCACTGCTGCCTCCCGTAGGAGTCTGGACCGTGTCTCAGTTCCAGTGTGGCTGATCGTCCTCTCAGACCAGCTACCCGTCGTTGCCTTGGTGGGCCATTACCCCGCCAACTAGCTGATGGGCCGCGGACTCATCTGGATGTGATAGCTTGTATACAGAGGCCACCTTTTCCCTCAGGAGCCGAAGCTCCCGGGGGCTTATCCGGTATTAGCCAGTCTTTCGACTGGTTATCCCAGACACCCAGGCAGATTATCCACGTGTTACGCACCCGTGCGCCGCTCTACTAGGATTGCTCCGTTCGCGCTCGACTTGCATGTGTTAGGCACGCCGCCAGCGTTCGTTCTGAGCCAGGATCAAACTCTCCAATTGAAATTTGAAGAATTTAGAACCGGCATCGCCAGGGTCCGGCTAAGGAACTCCCGACTTCGCTGTTCAGGGCACCCCGGAATCGACTCACGCCGACTCTCTTGAGGTGCCGTTTAGAATTGACTGCGGTTTCCGCAATCTGTCTTCTTGGGCTTGCTATTTGGTTTTCAAAGACCGAGCCGCTTGTTGCTGTCGCGACTTTTTGCTACTCTGGACTTCTCGACTGCACCCCATTCAACCTCGGGGTCGCACTCTTTATTTCGAAGCGGCTTTTCTGTCAAGCGGCCGTTGCCGCTTCGTTTTCACCGCTTCGCCTCGTTTGGAGTCAACATCGCGCCGTGGCGCTTCGTTTCCTTCTTTCGAGGGGGCGCGGAACCTACTTCGTTTCCGCCTTCCCTGTCAACCGACTTCGTCGACCCTTTTCTTTCCGCCGATTCAGCTCCGTCGCCAGTGCGACTTTCGCCGTTTCGAGGGGCGGCGCTTCTACCACCGCCGCGTCAGGTGTCAACTCCGCTCGTTGACTTCGTATTTCGTCTTTCAGTCCTGCTCGGGAGCTCCCGTCGCCGTTGCGACTTCGCTGTCCCGTTCAGGGGGCGGCGCTTCTACCACCGCCGCGTTGGGAGTCAACCGCTCGACCTCTTCGAGCCTGTTGATTCCGCCCGCCACCGGCTTTTTTCAGCCGCACTGGCGAGACTCCCAGTATCTATGACCGCCTTCGGGACTTGTCAACCTCCTCGACCCGTCCCTTCCGGTTCTGACCACCACCGCCCGCACCATCTGCCGCGGCGGCATCAGCCTTCGGTCTTATTGAAGCTCAAAAGAACAAGGCTCACTTCGCTGAAGTGTCACCGGTGTGACACCGCGCCGAGTGAGGTGAGGCGGCTTATCCACCAACTACTCAGGCGGCGCAAGCCGTTTCCCCTGTGCCATCCCGTGCGCCCCACCCGGACTCCTGGTGCCAGCAACGGCGACACCGTTCAGCCAGGTCCACCAGCTCCCGAACTCGGCGGCATTGGAGAAAACCGCCTCAGGAGCTCGGGCCATTCCGCAGGTCAGCGCCCTGATTCCGGGGTCCCGGGATTCTCCAGATGGAGGTTCGAGACATCCACCCGCCCTCGCCGGCAGCGCTCGGCGATGACCACCGAGTGCAGATCCCGATAGGCGCGCTCGATGTCGTCATTCACGAGGATGTAGTCGTACGTGGCGATCCCTCGCTCGATCTCCGAGCGAGCCGCCAGCATGCGGCGGCGGATGGTATCCTCCGCGTCCGTCCCGCGCTCGCGCAGGCGCCGCTCGAGTTCCTCCATCGAGGGAGGCAGAACAAAGGCGAGCACCGTATCGGGATGCTTGCGCTTGATGGCTTGCCCGCCCTGCACATCGATGTCGAAGATGGCCACGCCCCGCTTGGCGCGGGCCTCGTCCACCACCGCCTGGGAGCTGCCGTAGAAGTGGCCGTGGACCTCCGCCCACTCGACGAACTCGCCGCGGTTGATCCGCTCCTGGAAGGAGTCGACGTCCACGAAGTGGTAGTCCACCCCGTCCTGCTCCCGTCCTCGAGGCCTGCGGGTGGTGACACTGATGGAGAAGACGGCGTCTGGCAGCTCGGCGAGCAGGCGACGCGCCAAGGTGGTCTTCCCCGTCCCCGAGGGTGCGGAGAGGACGAGCAGGATGCCGGGCTGGAGGGGCGTGGACTCGTTCATTCGACGTTCTGGACCTGTTCGCGGATGCGCTCGACTTCTGCCTTCATCGACACCACTCGCGCGGAGATCTCCGCGTGCTGGCTCTTGGAACCCGTGGTGTTCACCTCGCGGTGCAGCTCCTGCACCAGGAAGTCCATGCGGCGGCCCGCCGGCTCGCTCCCCGCCATGAGCTGACGGAACTGCTCGAGATGACTCGCCAGCCGGGTCATCTCCTCGGCGATGTCCGTCCGCTCGGCGAAAACGGCCACCTCCTGGGCGAGTCGTTGCTCGTCCACGGAGATGCCTCGCGCCAGCTCGGCTACCCGCTCGGCCAGCCGCTGGCGGTACTCCTCCACCGACCGTGGCGCCAGCTCGGCCACCTCGCGGCTCCAGCGCTCGATGAGCCCGAGTCGGGCCTCCAGATCGGCCTGGAGCGCCTCGCCCTCCACCCGACGCATCTGCTCCAGCGCGGTGAGCGCCTGGTCCAGTGCCGCCTGCGCGGCCTTCGTGGCGGACTCCACGTCCATGCCCCGCTCCTCGAGCCGCATCACGCCCGGCTGGCTCGCGACCTGGGACCAGGACACCTCGGCGTGGACCCCGAGCGCCTCGGCCACCTCGCGGAAGGCCCGCGCGTACTCGCGCGCCAGTGCCGCGTCCACCACCGGCACCGTCCCGGCAGCCGTCGCCGTCTGCCGCTTGATGAAGATTTCCACCGAGCCACGGGCGAGCCGGTCCTTCACCTGCTTCACCACCGTCGACTCGAGCGCCGCCAGCTCCCTCGGGAGCCGGGCCTTTACCTCGCAGAATTTATGGTTGAGAGAGCGCAGCTCGACGGAGAACTCCTCGTCCCCTACCCGCGCGCGTCCCGCTCCAAACCCGGTCATGCTCTTCAGCATTGGCCGGTTGGTAGGCGCTTCCGGCCAACAGGTCAAGTCACCAGCGAGGATCCTCTCTGCTATGGTCCGCCCCCCGATGGTCTGGCACAAGCGGCTCGAGTTGTGGGCGAAGCTGGCACTCGCCCTGGTTGCCTCCGCCCTCCTCTGGCGCCCCGGTCGGCGACGGAAGGCGGGGGAGCCCCTCCCCTCCCCCCGGCGCGTCCTCCTGGTTCGTATCGATAACCGGGTGGGCGAGGCCCTCCTCACCACCCCCCTGCTGAGCGCCCTCAAGGCCTCCCGGCAGCCCCCCGAGGTCCACGTCCTCGTCCACTCCAAGGTGGCCCGCGTCCTCGCCGGGCACCCCGAGGCCGATCGGATCATCCCCTTCGACCGGCGCCTGCTGTGGCTCGGACCGCTCGCCCCCGGCATCCGCGCCCTGCGCCGCGAGCACTATGACGTCGTCGTCGACTGCTCCAACTGGTCCACGCCCTCCGTCACCTCCGCCCTCATCTCCCGGCTGGTCGGGCCTCGCTCCGTCGTCATCGGCCCGTGCATGTGGCCCGTTCACTACCTCCACTCGCTGTCCGTCCCCGCTCGCTCCGATACGACCCGCGAGGCGCTCCAGCGTGTCCACCTGCTCTCTCCCCTCGTGGACGGTGCTCCCCGTGGAGAGCTGTCCTTCCGCACTCCCAATCTCAGCGAGAAGTTCCGCGAATGGCTCGAGGACTGGGACAACACCCCTCGCGCCGTCATCAACCCCGGCGGTCGACTCGGCTGGCGTCGGATTCCTCCCGAGGCCTTCGCCGCCGCCGCTCGCGCCCTGATCGCATCCGGGCGTACGCCCATCGTCACCTGGGGCCCCGGCGAGGAGGAGCTCGCCCGGACCGTGGTCGCCGCCGCTCCCGGCGCCCAGCTCGCTCCGCCCACCAATATCGATGAGCTCGCCGCTCTCATGCGCGCCGCCGGGCTCACCGTCTGCAACAACACCGGCCCCATGCACCTGTCCGTCTCCACCGGGGCCCCCACCCTCGGTCTCTTCCTCCGCATGGACATGGAGCGCTGGGGGCATGACTACCCGCCCCACCGCATGGTGGACCTGACTCCCATCGTCGACTCGGGTGGGGACCTCGAGGCTCGTGTCTTCGAGGAGGTGCGCACTTTCGCCGAGACTCTCTCGGCTCGGGCTTCAGCTCGCTGAAGTCGGCAGCGGGCGCGCTTCCCCGGGCAATAGCACGGGGACTCCGTCTCGGATGGGGTACGCGAGACGGCAGTGCTGGCAGTGCAGCTCGGGCGGATTGTTGATGAGCGGCCCCTTGCACCGGGGGCACGCCAGCGTCGACAGCATCCACTCGGGGAACTGCATGGGCGCGCCTCCTACTTCGTCTCGCGCTGCTCCGACTGCAGCCGCTGCGCGAGCTCCGTCGTGCTGTGGTTCTTCGGATCCCCCGCCACCGCCACCCGCCCTCCGTAGGCTCGCACCTCGTCCGCCTCCGGAATCGAGTCCGGCGTGTAGTCCGTCCCCTTCACGTGCACGTCCGGCTTCAACGCCCGGATGATGCTCCGCACGTTCGGCTCGTCGAAGACCAGCACCCGATCCGTACACGCCAGCGCCGCCACCAGCTCCGCTCGCTCGCCCTCGGGGATGTGCGGCCGGCCCGGCCCCTTGTACGCCCTCGTGGACGCGTCCGAGTTCACCGCCACCACCAGGCAGTCCGCCAGTTCCTTCGCCCCCTCCAGGTAGCGCACGTGCCCTACGTGGATCAGATCGAAGACCCCGTTCGCCAGCGCCACCGTCTTCCCCTCCGCCCTCCAGCGCTCGCGCTGCTCCACTACCTCCGCCAGCCGCTGCACCTTCTTCACCGTACTCACCGCGCACCCCTCAGCTCGCCCAGCAGCTCGTCCCTCGCCACCGTCGCCGTCCCCAGCTTCCGCACCGCCAGAGAGCCCGCCACGTTCGCCAGCCTCGCCGCGTCCCCGAAGCTCCCCCCAGCCGCCAACCCCAGCGACAGCGCCGCGATCACCGTGTCCCCCGCCCCCGTTACGTCCACCGCCTCCTTCGCGCCGTGCACCGGGATCATGTCCACCCCGCCCTCCGCATCGAAGAGCGCCATCCCGTGCCGGCCCCGCGTCACCAGCAGCGCCTTGCACTCCATGCGGCGCACCATCTCGCGCCCCGCCTCCACCAGCTCCGCCTCCGTGCGCAACGGCCGCCCTACCAGCGCCTGCAGCTCCGGCTCGTTGGGCTTGCACACCGTCACCCCGGTGAAGCTCGACAGCGCGTAGCGGCTGTCCACGCACACCGGCAGCCCGTCCGCCGCCAGCTTGCGCAGGGCCTCGAGCATCTCCTCCCCCACCACCCCCGCGCCGTAGTCCGAGACCACCACCGCGTCCGCGTCCTTCGCCGCCTCCTCCACCCGCCGCACCAGCATGCGCCGCAGCTTCGGCGGCAACGGACCCCGCTGCCCCCGGTCCAGTCGCAACATCTGCTGCCGCGTCGTGTTCACCCCGCCCGCCAGGATGCGCGTCTTCGTCTCCGTCTCCACGCCCCGGGCGCTCGCCGCGCTGAGCTGGATTCCCGCCTCGTCGAACAGCTTCCGCAGCGCACGCCCCATCTCGTCCGCGCCCAACACCCCCACCGCCGTCACCTGCCCCGACAGCGCTCGCACGTTCGCCGCCACGTTCGCCCCGCCTCCCAGCTTCACCTCGGAGGACTCGTGACGGACGATCAGCACCGGCGCCTCGCGGCTCACCCGGTCCGTCTGACCGTAGATGTAGTGGTCGGCGACCAGATCCCCTACCAGCAGCACCCTTCGGCGCGCGAAGGCCAATGGAAGCTGGGCCAGGGTGGGAATCGCTCGGACGGGCAGGACGGCAGCCATGGCGGCGCGTTGTCCCATAGCAGCACCCCGTCGACAAGCTGACCTTTGTCTACCCGAGCCCGAGCGCCCGCCGGAGGTGCGACTCCCCCTCGAGCACCTCCACCCCCAACCGCACCGTCCACGTCTCGAAGTCTCGGGGCAGACGCACCAGGTCCTTCTCCGTCGTCACCACCCGCGCCCCCAGGCTCGCGGCCCGTGCGGCGACCTCCTGCAACTCCCTCGCGCTGAAGCGGTGATGGTCCGGGAAGAAGGCCGTGCCCCGCACGTCCGTTCCCAATTCCCCCAGTGTCCGCAGGAAGCCCCCTGGCCGAGCAAGCCCCGCGAGCGCCAGCACCGGTTGTCCGGACAGCGTCTCGATGGGGTGCGAGGCTCCCGCCGGGTCCACCCAGGCCGTGGGCCGATAGCGCGTCCGCACCCGTGGCACTGCCAGGGGAGGCAGCTCCGGCCCGGGCATCGTCGCGGCTCGCACCCAGATGAGCGTGGCACGGCTGAGCGCGGAGAGCGGCTCGCGCAGGGGGCCTCGCGGCAGCATCCGGCCATTGCCGAAGCCCACCGCCTCGTCCACCACCACCACGTCCTCGTCCCTCGCCAGCTTCCGGTGTTGGAAGCCGTCATCGAGCAGCACCACCTCCAGCCCGAACTCGTCCCTCGCCCGACGCGCCAGCTGCCTCCGGTCCGCGCCCACCAGCAGCCGGGCCTCGGGACAGCGGCGCGCCAACAGCAGCGGCTCGTCCCCCGCCTGCTCCACTGAGGGCAGCGGCCCCTTCCCCGTGAAGGTCACCGGCTCCTTCGTGCCTCGCCCATACCCCCTCGTGAGGATGCCCACCTTCCTCCCCTCCCGCACCAGCAGCTCCGCCAGGTACAGCACCGCCGGCGTCTTCCCCGTCCCTCCCACGTTCAGGTTGCCCACCGAGATGACTCGCAGCCCCTCCACCCGCTCGCCTCGCAGGACTCCCGCGTCGTAGAGCGCGCCCCGGAGCCGCACCCCCGCCCCGTAGCCCCAGGCCGCCACCTCCAGTGGTGCCAGCAGTGCCCGCTGTCCCCACCGCTCCGGCCTCTCCGGGTAGAACACCCGCTCGATGGCCGTCGGGGCCTCCTGCCTCGGGGCCGGGGCACTCACCGCTCCGCCCTCGCCTGCTCGTACAGCGCGACCACGTCCGCGGCGATCCTCGCGTTGCTCGGGTGCGCCACCAGGGCCCTCGCTCCCGACTCGGAAACCTCCGCCACCGCCTCGGGCGTCAACTCCTCCACCAGCACGTCCGCCAGTGCCGGCAGGTTGCCCTCGCCCACCGCCACCACGCGCACCCCGCACGCCCTCGCCTGCGCCGCCGCCCTCGCGCTCCAGTCGTTGCCCAGGCCGAGCACCCACACCTCGTCCAGTGTCTGGAGCCAGTGCACGAACGCCTCGCCCTGCTGGTAACCCGCGAAGGTGACCGCCTCCTCCAGCCCCAGGGACCGCACCTGCTGGCGCACCGGTTCCACCAACTCTCCGTCTCCCACCAGCACCAGCCGCGCTTCGGCGTGCGTCCGGCGCAGCCTCGCGAATGCCTCCACCCCCAACGTGTGCCGCCGCGAGGCCTGGAACGTGGACACCATCCCCACCAGCGGCGCTCCCGTGAGCCCCAGCTCTCGTCTCAGCGTCTCCCGGTCCTCCGCGGGCCTGAACCTCGGGTCCACCAGCGGCGGCAACACCCGCACCCGACGGCCCAACAGCCGCGTGATCACCGACGACGCGGGCACCGTGTACGCGTCCGCGTACGGCAACGAGGACCGCAGCGACCTCGGCGCATGCACCGAGCGAATCAGCACCGCCCCTCGCGGTCTCCCCCACCTCGCCACCAGGTGGTCGTGCGTGAAGTGCGCGTGCACCACGTCCACGCTCCGCGCCCGCAGCCTCCGCAGGTCCCTCCACACCACCCACGGCGGGGACTTCACCGACAACTCCAGCCCCCCCTCGTCCAGCAGCCCCAGCGCCTCGAAACGCGGCACCGCCGGCTCCTCCGCCGCCACCTCCCTCCGGCGTCGGTCCACCGCCACCGTCACCTCGTGCCCCGCCTCGCGCTGCGCCAGCGCCAGCAGCGCCACGTTCTCCGCCGGGCCACTCCAGAAGGGACTGGCGAGCAGATGCAAAATCCTCATGGGGTGAGCACTCGCGCCATGTGCTCCACGTTGCGCTGGCTCGCCCCCGAAATCTGCCCCACCGTCGCCCTCGCCAGTTCCCCCAGCGACGTCAGCGTCTCCGGCTTCGCCAGCAGCTCCGACAGCACCCGGTACAGATGATCCGCGTCCTTCACCTGGATGCCTCCCCTCCCCACCAGCACCTGCACGCTGTCACGGAAGTTCTCCATGTGCGGACCGAACAGCACCGGCTTCCCCTGCCCCGCCGGCTCCAGGATGTTCTGCCCCCCTCGCGTCGTGAACGAGCCCCCCACGAACACCAGCGTCCCCAACCGGTACGCCCTCGACAGCTCGCCGATCGTGTCCAGCACCACCACCCGCCCTCCCTCCGGGTTCCCCTGCGAGCGCAGGCCCACGCTCAGCCCCTGCTCTTTCGCCAGCGCGACGATCCTCCCCGCCCGCTCGATGTATCGCGGCGCGATCACCAGCCGCAGTTCCGGGTGCGCCTCCAGCAATCGGCGGTAGACGGCCAGGAGGTGCTCCTCCTCGCCCTCGTGCGTGCTGCCGGCGATCCACACCGGCTCCCCGACCCTCAGCCCCAGCGCGCCCCGCAGCGCCTCGTCCTCCTGCCCCGCGGCCGCCGCCGCCAGCGCGTCGAACTTCGTGTTCCCCGTCACGAACACCCGCTCGCGCGGCGCCCCCAGCCCCAACACCCGCTCCGCCTCGTCCTCCCCTCGCATCAGGAACAAATCCATCCGCCGCAGCGGGTTGCCAATGAGCGAGAACAACAGCCTGTACTTCCCCTGGTGCGCCGACGAGAAGCGCCCGTTCGTCAGCGCCACGCGCACTCCCGCCCGACTCGCCGCTTGGATGAGGTTGGGCCAGATTTCCGTGTACTCGAGCACCAGCAGGTCCGGATGGATGGCCCTCACCGCCCGGCGCGTGGCTCCCCACAGGTCGTACGGCGCGTACACCACCGCGTCCACCTGCTTCGCCAACCGCTCGCGCCCCATCATGTAGCCCGAGTTCGTCATCGTGGAGAGCACGATGCGGCACCCCGGGAAGCGCTCCCGCAGCGGGCCGAACATCGGCGAGAGCGCCAGCAGATCTCCCGCGCTCGCCCCATGCATCCAGAGCGTCGGGCCGGGCCCTCGCGGCGGCAGCTCTCCCTCCGCGTAGAAACCCAGCCGCTGCCGCAGCCCGTGCCGCGTCTTGCGGTGCAGCGACAACACCGGGAAGAGCACGGCGAAGAGCAGATAGCTGGCGAGGACGTAGAGGAGGCGCATGGACCAGGTCGCCCTCTACCAGATGCCGCCCCTCCCGGCAGCACACGCCACGACTCCCACCCACCCCGCGCCCCGCATACCCCCATGGGAACATTATTCTCACTTCACGAGAAAACACAGAATACAGTAATTACAAGTACTCCAGGAAAATGTCGGACTCCTCTGGCACACTGCTCCTCGTCTCTGAGGCACAGAGACAAAGAGAACAGGAGGCAGCACAGTGGAGAATCGAATCCGCGGAGTCATTGGAGTCGCGGCGCTGTCGATGATGATGAGCGCCTGCACCGAGGGAAACGCACCAGCAGGAGACAAGCCGCAAGGCATCCGGACCCTGGCGTCCGCCCTGGGCAACACCGTCGTGGACGCCGACGAGGCCGGCGTTGCCCGGTTCGTCACCGGTGAGCTGGGCTCACTGCCGGAGACCACCTCCCCCGAGGCCGCGCTCTCCGCGGACCTCTCCCCGGCCCTGGCGAGCATCGCGCCCCAGTTCCGGCTCGATCCGGCCAACCTGGTCCTCAAGCGCGCCTACACGGACGCCCAGGGAGACCTCCACTACCGCTATGGCGTGAAGTACAACGGGCGAGCCATCTTCGGCGCCGAGCTGCGCCTGCACGCGCGCGGCGGGAAGATCTTCGCGGCCAACACCAACGTCCGCGGCGACCTGACGGGCCCCGAGAAGGCGACCGTGGCTCCCGAGGCCGCGCTCTCCGCGGCGGAGCAGGACCGCGATGCGCCCCAGTCGGCCCGCGCCGCGGTCGAGCCGGAGCTCTCCTACTACCGCGCGGGCGACAAGCTCCTGCTGGTGTACGAGATCCGGCAGACGGGTGAGCAGGCCGACGGGACCCCGGTGGACGACTCGGTGCTGGTGAACGCCATCGACGGCTCGGTCGTCGAGCGCATCCCCCACATCCACACCGCCCTCGACCGCAAGGTGTACGACGGCAAGACGCTGTCCACCCTGCCCGGCACCCTGGCGCGCATCGAGGGCTCGGAGCCCGTGGCCGACCCGGTCATCAACACCAGCTACGACCACCTGGGCACGGTCCATGGCTGCTACCAGAACCTGTTCGGCCGCGACTCCATCAACAACGCGGGCGCCACGCTCATCAGCACCGTGCACCACCGCGTCAAGTACGTGAACGCCTTCTGGAACGGCACCCAGATGGTGTACGGCGACGGCGACAACGTCACCGCCTCCAACCTGGCCAACTCGCTGGACGTCACCGCGCACGAGCTGACCCACGCCGTCACGGACTACGAGTCGGACCTCATCTACTCGGGTGAGTCCGGCGGTCTCAACGAGTCCATGTCCGACATCTTCGGCGCCGTGTGCGAGTGGTACGGCGACGGCAAGGTCGTCAGCCAGAAGCTCTGGCTCATCGGCGACGACGTCTGGACGCCGGCCACCCCGGGCGATGCGCTGCGCTACATGCACAGCCCGACCCTGGACGGTGTCTCGCTCGACTACTTCCCGGACTACTCCTCGGGCGTGGACGTGCACTACAGCTCGGGCATCTCCAACCTGGCCTTCTACCTGCTGAGCCAGGGCGGCACGCATCCGCGTGCGAAGACGAGCACGGTCGTCGCGGGCATCGGCGTCGAGAAGGCCGCGCGCATCTTCTACAAGGCCAACGCCGACATCATGACGCCGAGCACCACGTTCGAGCAGGCGAAGATCGCCACCGAGCAGGCCGCGCAGCAGCTCGGCTACGACGCGGCCACCCTCGCCTCCGTCTCCAACGCCTGGAAGGCCGTGGGCGTGGGCGTGCCCGTCCCGCCGCCGGTCAACACCCCGGTCGAGAAGAACGTGCCGGTGAGCAACATCTCCGGCGCCAAGGGCTCCAAGACGTACTTCAGCTTCCAGGTGCCCGAGGGTGCGTACGACCTGACGGTCTCCATCGCGGGCGGCACGGGTGATGCGGACATGTACGTGCGCTTCGGCAACGCGCCGACCACCAGCCAGTACGACTGCCGTCCCTACAAGACCGGCAACAACGAGACGTGCCCCTTCGCCGCTCCGGCCCAGGGCACCTGGTACGCGATGCTCAACGGCTTCAGCGCCTACTCGGGCGTGACGTTCACGGTGACGCTGGAAGGGCGGCTACATCCCCATCGAGGGCGGCGTGCAGCTCGACGGCCTCTCCGGCGTGGCCGGCTCGGATCAGGTGTACAAGCTCGTGGTTCCCGCTCGCGCTGGCGGCGTCGACAACAACGTCCACGTGCGCATCTTCAACGGCACGGGCAACGCGGACGTCTACGTGCAGCGCGGCTCGGCGCCGTCCCTGTTCGATTACGACTGCCGCGACGTGAAGGAGCACAACACCGAGAACTGCAACCTCAACAACGCGCCCCCTGGCACCTACTACATCAAGGTGTTCGGCGCGAAGGGCGGCTACCAGAACCTCTCCCTGGTCGCCACCCACGACTGAGAATCCCCCTCGGGTGAACGGGGGCTCCGCGCCGATGTCAGGCGGCGCGGCGTTCCCAACCTGATGGGGCAGTAACAAGGACGGCTGCTCTCGCGAAAGCGGGGGCGGCCGTTCTACTTCGCGGGGCAGGGCTCAGCGGCCCTCATTGCTCCTCGGCAGCACGCGCACCGGACTCGGGACGAGCCACGGCTTCCACTCCGAGCCGAAGAAGCGCCCCGGCGCGAGGACCCACGCCTCCACCTGCACCGCCCCTTCTTCCACCAGTTCCACCGTCCGGCCATCCGCGCCCAGCCGTCCCGCGCCTGTTACCTCGACGCGCACCATGTCCCCGGCGTACGGCGGCAGGCGCACGGTGAGCACGTCGCCCACGTGGGCCTCCCGGCGCTCCGCGTCCAGGCCCTCCAACGCGAAGCCCTCGGGCTCGCCCAGTGCTCGGAAGGCACAGATGGCCCGGCCACTGGCGAGTCCCTTCACCACCCGCTCGGCGGCGGCTCGTGGCTCCTCCGGCAGCTTCTCGGGGCCCCCTCCCTCCACGGGCGGCAGGTACATCGCCAGCGCCCGGAAGACGTCCTCGTAGGGCGGCAGCCCGTGCGCGTCATGCGAGCACAGCGCCACCCGCGACTTCTCCCGCTCGAGCTCCAGCAGCCGCGCCGTGGCCTCGGGCTGGGGCTCGACGAGCAGCATCACCCCATGCAGCGGCTGGCCGAAGAAGGCCCCCACCGCGGGCAGCAACCGGCTGAACGGGTGGCGCTGCGCGCTCCGGAAGAACGTGTCCGCCGAGTAGAGCTCGAAGCCGTCCGCCCGCCGCGCGGCCTCGGGGTGGCGCCAGGGGTTGCGCTCCTGCACCGGGTGGGCAAGCACGCTCACCCCGCCCGCCTTCTCCACCGCCGCCTCGGCCTCGCCTCCATCCATCCACGGCCGGACGCCCTCCAGCGGGCGCTGCATTCCGAACGCCACGAGGTGTCCATGGTCCGTCGACAGCTCCACGCCCGGCACCAGCAGCACCCCGTCCACGAAGGCCGGCTCGCGCGGGGAGAAGTCGTTGTGGTCCGTGAGCACCACGAAGCGCAGGCCCGCCGCCTTCGCCGCCGCGGCCACCTCCTCCACCGTGCCCCGTCCGTCCGAGCGCGTGGTGTGCACGTGGAAGGCCCCGCGCAGCCACTCGGACGCCTCCGTGTGGGGCGCCACCACCGGGTACTCGGCATAGGTGGCCGCCAGGGTGAAGAACCCGGCCACGCCCAGCAGCAACAGCACCAGCCCCAGCAGCGCCCGGAGCAGCTTCCCCGCCAAGACCGATGGCTTCACGCCGCTCCCCGCTCCGGGGCCGACGTCTGCAGCGCCCACAGCGCCGCGTAGCGGCCTCCCGCCTTCAACAGCTCCGCGTGGCTGCCCCGCTCCACCACCCGCCCCGCCTCCAGCACACAGATGATGTCCGCCTCCACCACCGTCGACAGCCGGTGGGCGATCACCAGCGCCGTCCGCCCCGGCAGCACCGCCGCGAGCGCGGCCTGCACCTCGCGCTCGCTCTCCGGGTCCAGGCTGCTCGTCGCCTCGTCCAGCACCAGCACCGGCGCCCGCGACAGCACCGCTCGCGCGATGCACAGCCGCTGCCGCTGGCCACCGCTCAGCGTCACGCCGCGCTCGCCCACCCGCGTGTCATAGCCCTCGCGGCAGCGCCCGGATGAAGCCGTCCGCGTTCGCCACCCGGCCGCCGCCTCCACCTCCTCCGCGGGCGCTCCGGCCGCGCATAGCGCAGGTTGTCCAGCACGCTGCCCGAGAACAGCAGCGGCTCCTGCGTCACCAGCGCGAACTGAGAACGAACACTCGCCGCCGTAGCTCCACGTCCACCCCGTCGAAGCAGGACCGCCGCCCGCCTGGGGACGCTCGAAGCGCAGCAGCAGCGAGGTGAGCGTGCTCTTCCCTCCGCCGCTCGGCCCCACCAGCGCGGTCACCTTGCCCACCGGGAGTTCCAGCGTCAGCCCATCGAGCGCCAGCCGCTCCCCATAGGAGAAACGCACGTCGTCCACTGAATGGCCTGCCTCGGCACCGGCGCCTCGGCGGCCCCCGGCGCGTCCTCCACCGGATGCCGCAGGTCCAGCAGCGCGAAGATCCGCTCCCCCGCCGCGCCCGCCTGCATCGCGAACTGCGTCACCCGGCCCAGGTCCTTGACCGGCTGGTACACCAGCATCACCGCCGTGAGGAACGACAGCAGGGCCTCGGGCTCCATCGCGTGCGTGGCCGCCGTGTACGCCAGCGCGCCCGCCAGCGCCGCGGCCGCCAGCACCTCCATCATCCCCGGCACTCCGCCTCGCGCCCACGCCGCCCGTACCAAGGCCTCCTCGTGGGCCCGTGCGTGCGCCGAGAAGCGCGCCAGCTCCGCCGCCTGGCCGTTGAAGGCCTGGATGGTGCGCAGGCCGCCCAGCCCCTCCTGGAGCTGCCCCGCGAGCTGGCCGAGCTGCACCTGGCCCTCGCGCGTGCCCCGCAGCGCCTTGCGCGTCAGCCGCGAGGCCGGCAGTGCCGCCAGCGGCAGCACGCACAGCATCAACCCACCCAGCAGCGGGCTGATGGACAGGCCACCCCCGACAGCACCACCACCTGCAGCGAGTCCCGCAGTACGAGCCCACCGTGTACATGGCCGCCAGCTCCACCGCCTGGACGTCCGCGGAGAAGCGGCTGAGCAGATCTCCCATCCGCTCGCGCGCCAGCTGCGCGGGCGACAGCGAGGAGAGGCGAACGAAGAGCTCCCGCCTCACGTCCGCCGCCACCTTCTGGGCGAAGAAGCCCATGAAGTAGAACTGGCCGAGGTACCCCACGCCCTTCACCACGCCCACCGTCAGCACCACCACCGGGAAGCCCCAGAGCGCGGCCTCGCGAGGGAGGCTCGCCAGCCACGGCACCGGCTGCGAGCCCCGAAGCCCTCCGTGCCACCCGACAGCAGGAAGCGCAGCGCCGGCCCCATCAGGTACGCGTACGCGCCCGTGGCCAGCCCCAGCACCGTCATGCACGCGAAGGCCGCCATCAGGAGGCCCACATGCGGCCGGGCGTAACCCAGCAACCGCCACAACACCTTCCGCATCACCGACCTACTTTGCGCAGCGCGGCCTTCGCGAGCTGGGAGTTGGGGTTGAGCTCGAGCACCTTCAGCAGCTTCTTGCGCGCCCCGGACGCGTCTTCCATTTCGCTGTCGATGATGCCCGAGATGATGAGTGCCCGCTCCAGGTACGGGTTGAGCGAGAGCGCCTTGCGCAGCACCTTCTGCGCGGCCTTCGCCCGATCCTCCTTCGGCCCCGTGCCGGCCAGGAACGTGGCCCACGCCAGGTACGAGTAGTACTCGGGCTCGTGCGGGTTGAGCGTCACCGCCTGCTCGAAGTGGATGAGCGCCGAGCGGTACTGCTTGCGCTTGAGCGCCGCCTCCCCGCGCCGGAGGATGATCTCCGCGTCCACGTTCACCGAGGTGGAGCGCCCCACGTCCATGCGCGACATGAGGTACTGCAGGTACGCCTTGCGCTTCTCCTCCACCGACAGCACCCGGTAGGCCGCCGACAGCTTGTCCTGCACCGAGTCCAGCAGGTCCTTCATCTCCGAGGTGTCGAACTCGGCATAGCTGTCCGAGTGGTAGCGCGTGGCGAGCTCGTGCTAGGCCCGCTCCACGGCCTCGGAGTCCGCGGCGATATCCAACCCCAGGCACCGGAAGTAGCTGCTGGTGATGATCTTCACCGCTCCGTCCCGCAGGCTGGCCTCCGTCTCCGCCGGCAGCGGCTTGCGCTTGCGCGGGGCGATGGACTCCGGCACCGCCACCGGCTCACCGGGCCCGACTCGCCACCGGCGTGGGCGAGAAGCTCACGCAGCCCGCCAGCTTGAGGAACCACAACAGCGAGTACCCGCGCTGCAGGTCTCCCCGGCCGTGCGCCAGCAGGTCGCGCAGCGAGATGCGCCCGTTCACCTGCATGGCGAGCTTCAGGTCGTCCGTGTTCAGCCCGAGCGCCGCCAGGTCCTGGCCGAACTCGGGCGTGCGCACCGGGAACTCCGCCTGGTGCGAGCGCAGCGGAGCGGCCATCACCTTGAGGGGAATGCTCCGCCGCGCCCCATCGAGGATCGGCGCCAGCGCCGGAATCTCCACCGTGGCCACCTCGGACTGGAACTCGTCGCCGGGGTAGAAGGCATAGCGGCCCTCGCGCATGGCGATGACCTGGGCCAGCCGGTCGCTCGTGTAGTCGCGCAGCAGTTGCAGCAGCTCCTCGCCCGCCGCCTCCACGCCGGCCTCGGCCAGCGCGGCGCCGATGCGCAGGCCCGAGCCCAGCGCCTGCACCACCCGCTCCGCCTGCGCCTCGGTCACCACCTGACGCTGCAGCAGGTAGCTGGGGAGCGCGTCCTGCCGCGCGCTGGAGTCGTAGTTCACCGCGCCACCGCGGGAGAAGAAGACGCGCCGGGTCAGGTCCCGGTAGGCCACCACCAGCACGCCATCGCGACGCAGCCGGTACATCGAGACCAGCAGCGCCGGCAGCGGGAGTCCCTTGAGATCTCCGAGGCCACCGCCGAGCGCGCCAGCGTGGCCCGCAGGCCCTTGAGCGGGGTCTCGTCCTGCGCGGCGACGGTCGCCAGCGACTGCAGCTTGCCCACCAGCTCGCCTGGCTTGAGCGGGTCCGCCACGTAGGCATTCACCTTGAGCTCCAACACCGAGGCCACACCCCGCGCCCGGCCCAGGTGGCCCTTGTCGATGGCAACGATGGGCACGCGCGTGCCCTGGCTGTGGTTGCGGATGAGGTGACCCACGTGCGCCCCGTCCAGGCGCGGCAGGTCCACGGACACCACCACCATGTCGGGGTTGTCGGCGACGAAGTGCTCCATCGCCGAGCCGGGGTCGCTCACCGCACGCACGGTGTAGCCGGCTTGAGACAGCAACCCGGTGAGGTGCTCCAGAGTCGGGGGATGGCTCTCGGCCAGAAGAAGCGTCTTCAAGGGCCGCCGAGTGTACACATTCGGCTCGGCCGCATCAGTCAGGATTCGCGCCCGCCTCCTCTTCGGATCCCACCTTCTGCTGCACGGTCGTACTCGCTCGGTTACCCGGTAAGTGGAAGGCCCTCGCGCGGAGAGTGGAAGAGTTCAAGGAGACCATCACCGCGTGGTTCAGTCCCAGGAGATCTCACACTCGCAGTCGAGCAGCCCCAACTGGTGCCCACGCACGCTCAAGTGCCGGACGTTCCTCGACTCGAGCCGCGCCAGCAACACGCCTTCGTGGAACGGGTAGGGCATGAAGCTGCGCTTCATGATGAGGCGAGCACTCGTCGGCCCCGTCCACACCAGCTCGTGCTCGCCATAACTCACCGAGACCCGGTAGGCCACACACAGCCCATCCAGCAGGCTCCTCATGTCGCCCGTGCCCATCAGCCCCACGGCCCTACCCGCCGCGGAAGCGCCGAGGTCCGCCACCGCCTGCCGCCCGAGCTGTCGCAGTGCCTCCTCGACATCTCCGTGCTGGTCCGCCAGCAACCGCATCCCGGTGGAGAGCATCCGGAGATACGTGGCGATGGAGTAGTGAAAGAAGTCGACGAACTGCTCCCCCCCGCTTGCCTCCAGGCAGCGCTTCTCCATCTCCTCGCCGCCGAACTCCCGCATGAGTCGCAGCAGGCCATTGAGGAACACGCCACGCGTGGTGTCCCTCGGCTCCGCCAGGGCCACCCTCCGCGCGAAGTCCTGCTGCCAGTACTCGACGGCTTGCACCCCAAGGGCTACCGCGCTGTCCCCGCGCATGCATCACCCCCTATGAAGTCCGAACCGGGGCGGACGCTTCCATGTCCAGCCACGGAAGTCGATGTGCGCACAGGAGGAGCTCTCGGCCGTCATCACGAGGAAGGAAATCTTCCAGCGATGCCGTACGCCCCGAGCCAGAACGGGCCGTTCGCCGCATGCGTCTCGGAGCATGAGCAGCATCAGCTCCTCGTCGATGGAACGAGGAGGCGAGCAACGGCATGGGGCGCATGCTGACGTGGCCCGGAGCGACGCTTCGGGTAGGATGCGCGCCGCCTCATGTCCCCCTCCCCCCAGATTCTCGTCGTGGCCGGCGAAGCGTCCGGTGACGCCCACGCCGCCGAACTCGTCGCCGCCCTCAAGGCCCAGCGTCCGGACCTCACCTTCTTCGGAATGGGAGGCTCGCGCCTCGCCGCCCAGGGCGTGGAGCTGCTCTACGGCGCCCATGAGGTCAACGTCATGGGCATCACCGAGGTGCTGCCCAAGATTCCGCGCATCCTCCAGGTGATGGGCGGGCTGGCCAAGGCCGCCGCCGAGCGCCGCCCCGCCTGCGCCATCCTCGTGGACATCCCCGACTTCAACCTCCGGCTCGCCGCCCGCCTCAAGAAGCTCGGCATCCCGGTGGCCTACTACGTCTCGCCGATGATCTGGGCCTGGCGCCGGGGCCGGGTGAAGACGATCGCGAAGCTCGTGGACCGGATGCTCTGCATCCTCCCCTTCGAGGAGGACTTCTACCGGGAGGCCGGCGTCGCCGCCCGCTACGTGGGCAGCCCCGTGGTGGAGCAGATGCCCTCTCCCGCCAGCGCCGCCGCCTTCCGCCAGAAGCTCGGACTCCCGGTGGAGACGCCCACGCTCGCCCTGCTGCCGGGCAGCCGGATGAGTGAGATCCGCCGCATCCTCCCGGCCATGGTGGGCGCCGCGAAGACACTGGTGGCCGAGCGCCCCGGGCTCCAGGTGGTGGTGCCCGTGGCCCCCACCATTCCACGCGAGGAGATCGTCTCCCGCTTCGAGGGCAGTGGCGTGCAGCCGGTGCTGGTGGAGGGCCGGGCTCCCGAGGTGGTGGGCGCCAGCGACGCGGCCATCGTGGCCTCGGGGACGGCGGCCCTGGAGGCGGGGCTGATGCAGCGCCCCTTCGTGGTGGTGTACCGCGTCTCGCTCGTCACCTACCTCGTGGGCCGGCTGATGCTGAAGGTGGCGCACGTGGCCCTCGTCAACCTGCTCGCCGGCCGCCGGGTGGTGCCCGAGCTGCTCCAGGGCGACATGACGCCCGAGCGCATCGCCGGCGAAATCCGCCGCCTGTGGGTGCCAGGCACACCGCGCGAGGAGCTGCTCCAGGGGCTGGAGGAGGTGCGCACCCGGCTCGGAGAGCATGGGGCCGCCACCCGGGCAGCCGAGTCGGTGCTGGAGCTGCTCCCCCCTGCCCCAAAAGTCTAGGAGCGGACCCGGCGCCGCTCTGGTATGTCCCGCCGCGCGATGAATCCAGCGCTGGTCTGCATCCCCACCTACAACGAGCGGGACAACCTCGAGCCCATCACCCGCGCGGTGCTCGCGGCCGATCCCCGCGTGGACATCCTCATCGTCGACGACAACTCCCCGGATGGGACGGGGAAGCTGGCCGACGAGCTGGCGGCGAAGGAGCCGCGCATCCGCGTCCTGCACCGCGAGAAGAAGCAGGGCCTGGGGCGTGCCTACCTCCATGCGTTCCGCGTGGCGCTCGACGCCGGCTACACGTACATCATCGAGATGGACGCGGACTTCAGCCATGACCCGCGCTACCTGCCCACGCTGCTGGACACGGCCATGAGCGGCGCGGACCTGGTGCTGGGCTCGCGGTACGTGAGCGGCGGCGGCACCGTCAACTGGGGCGTGGGCCGGAAGATCATCAGCCGGGGCGGCTCGCTCTACGCGCGCACCATCCTGGGCGTGGGCACGAAGGATCTCACCGGTGGCTTCAAGTGCTTCCACCGCCGGGTGCTCGAGTCCATCGACCTCGAGGCGGTGAAGAGCACGGGCTACGCCTTCCAGATCGAGCTCACCTACCGCAGCCTGAAGAAGGGCTTCACGGTGAGGGAGATCCCCATCGTCTTCGAGGACCGGCGCGTCGGGCAGTCGAAGATGAGCCGGAAGATCTTCCTCGAGGCCCTGACGATGGTGTGGAAGCTGCGCCTCTCGGCGTAGAGGAGCGTATGTCCGAGCAGCTCTCCCTCTTCCTCGTATCGCTCCCGGCGGTCCTCTTCGTGGTGGACCCGGTGGGAGTGGTGCCCATCTTCCTGGCGATCACCGCGGGAGACTCGGAGGAGAAGATCCGGAGCACGGCGCGGCGCGCGTGCATGGTGGCGTGCGGGCTGCTGCTCTTCTTCGCCATGTTCGGCGGCGTCATCTTCAAGGTGTTCGGCGTGTCCCTGGGCGCCTTCCGGGTGGCGGGCGGAATCCTGCTGCTCATCACCGCGCTGGACATGCTGCGAGCCCGACCCTCGGAGACGCGCACCACCCCGTCCGAGACGCAGGAGGGCGCGACGAAGGATGACGTGGCCCTGGTGCCGTTGGCGATGCCGCTGCTGGCGGGCCCTGGCGCCATCGCCACCGCCATGGTGTTGATGGCCCGGGGCGGGGAAAACATGGTGTCCGCCGTGCCCGTGCTGGTGGCCATCGTGCTCACCTTCGTGACGAGCTACTTCGTGCTGCGCGCCGCGGGCTTCGTGCAGCGGGTGCTCAAGCAGTCCGGCGTGGCCATCCTCGAGCGAGTGATGGGGCTCATCCTCGCGGCCATCGCGGTGCAGTTCATCGCGGATGGAGGGAAGGATCTGCTCCGCAAGGAGGAGCCCCGGGTGTCTCAGAGGCTGGAGGCCACCCAGCCGCCGCCGTTGCGCCTCGTCAGCGTCCCTCTGGGTGCCCCACCCAGCGACAACTCGTCCGGGGTCGCGCGCTGCACGTCGAAGGTGTAGCCGTCACCCAGCGGCTGGAGGAAGAGCACCAGCGCGTTCATCGTGCTCTGCTGCACCACGTTGTAGTTGTAACCACCGCACGAGGGCTCGTCGCCCGCGAAGAGACGCTCGAGCATGTCCTGCTCGGGCCGGCGCACGAAGACGAGCACCTGCGCGGGCCCATCACGCCCCGACGCCATCAGCTCGGACAGGTAGTGCTGGGGCACCGGCTCGCGCATCAGCGTCTGCACCAGCTCGCACTTGCCGGCCTCCTCCGTCGGATTGACGAGGGCCTCGCGCGAGCGCATGCAGCCGGAGGCAGCGAGGGCGATCAGGGCAGGCAACACGAGTCGCTTCATGCGTCGATTCTCCTTGGGGGGCGGGTGCATCACAGCTTCCGCCATTGCGGTGGGAAGGGGGGTTGGGGCAGGGCCGGCGGCTCCACGGCCAGGATGTACTCGGCGCGCCGGTTGGTGGCCTCATCGGTCTCATCCGGGGTGGCCACACGAAGGGACTGCTCGCCGAAGCCCTCGTAGAAGATGGGCAGCTTCAGGCCCCGCTTGCGCAGGTACGCGGCGATGCTCCGGGCGCGACTGAGAGACAGCTCGCGGTTGGAGTCCGTGTCGCCCACCGTATCGGTGTGCCCGAGGACGTAGAGGCGCAGCTCGGCGAACTGGCCATAGCGCGACACCGCGTCGGCGATGAGCGCGAGGCTGGCGTCCAGCTTCCGCCGCTCGGCAGTGGGTACGTCCGCGCTGCCCGTGGGGAAGGTGACCTCCTCGTGCGGAATGTCCACCCGCCACGGGAAGAGCTCCAGGGCCGTGTAGAAGTCAGAGGTGTCGAAGGCCTTGAGCGAGATGCGCATCACCCGCCCCTCCGCCGCCGGCCACGTCACCTCCAGCGGCCTGCCCGCGGGCTCGCCCTGGAAGGGCACCTCGCCGTCGAAGGCCTTCTTGCCGGTGTCCATCAGCACCGTCACCCGCACGCGCGACGCGGGCCGGGACAGCGTGAGGCGCAGCTTGCGCCCCGCCACGTCCACGTCCTCCGGCACCACCGTCATCCGCAGCGGCCCCAGCAGCTCCGCATCGAAGGACAGCGGCATCGAGACCTCCTCCGCGTCCGGCAAGCGCACCACCAGCTCGCCCTCGTAGTGGAAGCGGCCCTCGGGCTGCTCCAGCGGGAGGGTGCGCGTCACGCCCGGCTGCCCACCGCCCTTCACCCGCACCTCCTGCCCATCCCCGCGCTTCAGCTTCACCTCGAAGCCGGCGATGGCCTCCTCGATGTGCACCTGCAGCGCCGGCAGCCCCTTGCCCAACGTGGCCCGGGGCTGGAGCGATACGCGCACCGCATCGGCGAGCGCGCACAGCGGCGACAAGGTGAGGCACAGCAGCAAGAGGCGAGAATTCATGCGGGATGGATACCTCCAGGAGGGGACACACCCTGTCCGGGGCGCGCGGCGGGAGCAACGCGGACCCGGTTCAGGTCCCGGAGTAGTGTTCGGAACAGGCCCTTGGGAGGGGAGCATTCCACACAGGAGCGGGTGGGAACGATTCGCACCCCGCCCTCCCCCAGGACGGAGAGGGAGCAGGCACGGGGACAACCCCGGAGTCCCAAGCGCTCAGGGGACGCCGATGAGGGTGATGCCGGCCTTCTCGGCCCCCTGGAAGAGCGCCGGAGCGTCCAGCAGCACCGTCTTCCCGGCCTCCAGCGCCAGCACCTTCGCCCCCACCTCCTGCATGACTTCCAGGGTGCGAGGCCCCACCGCCGGCAGGTCGAAGCGCAGGTCCTGCCCGGGCTTGCAGCGCTTCACCACCACCGCCCCGGCCCCGCCGTACTTGCCGCCGCGGCGGATGGCCTCGTCCGTGCCCTCCACCGCCTCCAGCGCGAGCACGTGGCCGTTGCGCACCACCACCGTCTGCCCCACGTCCGCCTGGCCCAGGAGCGTCGCCACTTCCCGCCCCAGCGTGACGTCCTTCTCCTGCGCCTCGTTCAGCCGGGGCCCCGCGAGGTGCCCCTCGGGACAAAGCGCCTGCGCCAGCCAGTCCGTGGGCGCCACGATGGTGATGCCGTGCGACTCGAAGTAGTCCGCCACCGCACGCAGCAGCGCGTCGTCCCGGAAGCTGCGCAGGCGCGAGATGATGCGCACCGCGCCCAGGTCCGGCCGCGCCTCGGTGAACGCGCGCACCCGGCCGATGCCGCCGGCCATGGCCGCCCGCTGCACGCCCGCCTTGCGGAAGGCGCGCACGATGCGGTCCACCTGCCCCAACCGCACCCACGTCAGCTCGGAGACCTCGGCCTCCAGGGCGGGATCCGCCTCGCCCCGGTGGGCAACAGCCACCACCGCCAGCCCCTGCTCCCGGGCCGCGCTCGCGAACAAGAAGGGCAACCGTCCGTTGCCCGCGATGAGGCCGATGCGCTCCACGATCACTTCAGCGCGTCAGCCCGCGCTTGCTCTGACTGATGAAGTCCACCAGGTAGTCGATCTCCGAGTGGCCACCCATCTCGCTCTTCAGTCGGGCCATGGCCTCCGAGAGCTGCAGCTTCGAGCGGAAGAGGATCTTGTAGGCCTCCTTGATGCGGCCGATCTGCTCCTCGTTGAAGCCGTGGCGCTGCAGGCCCACCACGTTGAGACCGGCCAGCTCGGCCCGATCACCCTGGGCCGTGCAGTACGGGGGCACGTCCATCGTCACCATGGACCCGCCCGCGATGAACGCGTGCTTGCCCAGGCGGGTGAACTGGTGCACCGCGGACAGCCCCCCGAGGATGACGAAGTCCTCCAGGCTGACGTGCCCGGCCAGCGCCACGCCGTTGGCGACGATGCAGCCGTTGCCCACCACGCAGTCGTGGGCCACGTGGCTGTAGGCCATGAAGAGGTTGTTGCTGCCCACCCGCGTCACGCCGCCGCCGCCCACCGTGCCGATGTTCAGCGTGGCGGACTCGCGGATGGTGTTGCCGTCACCGATGATGAGCTCGGTATCCTCGCCCGCGTACTTCAAGTCCTGCGGGGCCCCGCCCACCGCGGCGAACGGGAAGATGCGGTTGTTCGCACCGATCGTGGTGCGACCGTCGATGACGACGTGCGGACCCACGCGAGAGCCCGCGCCAATCGTCACCTTCTCCCCGATGACGGAGTAGGGGCCAACCTCCACCGACTCGTGGAGGCGAGCACCGGGGTGGACCACCGCCGTGGGGTGAACCTGCGCCATGGTGTCTGCCTTCTTGCCCACTCAGGACGCCTCAGCCGCCGAGCCGCTGGTGCCCTTGTCCTTGTCCACGACGGTAGCCAGGAACTCGCCCTCGGCCACCTTCGCCCCGTCCACTGTCGCCGTGCCCTTCGTCTTCCAGATGGCGCCCTTGTGGCGGACGACCTCGATGTTGAGCTGCAGGCGGTCGCCCGGCACCACCGGCTTGCGGAACTTCGCGCCGTCTACGCCCATCAGGTACGTCACCGACCGCTTGGGATCGATCCCCTCGCTCTTGTAGGCGAGGATGGCCGTGGCCTGCGCCAGCGCCTCCAGCACGAGCACTCCCGGCATCACCGGGTGCCCCGGGAAGTGCCCGTTGAAGAAGTCCTCGTTCATGGTGACGTTCTTGTACGCAACCAGCTTCTGGCTGGGGACGATTTCCACCACCCGGTCCACTAGAAGGAACGGATAGCGGTGGGGCAGCAACTGCTGGATCTCCTGGATGTCCATCATCCGCCCTTCTCCTTCTTCTCGAGCGTCTCGACCCTGCGTCGCAGGGTACGTACTTCCTTGAGCAGATCGCCCAGTTGCCCGAGCGCCGCCGACATCCGCAACCACTCACGATGGGGCATGGCCGGGCTGCCGCTCACCACCTGCCCGTCCTCCACGTCGTGGGCCACTCCGGACTGGGCTCCGACCTTGGCCATGTCACCCACGCGGATGTGGCCCACCACGCCCACCTGCCCCGCCAGTACCACGCCCATGCCCACCTCGGCCGAGCCGGACACGCCCGCCTGAGAGCAGATGAGCGAGAGCGGGCCCACCTTCACGTTGTGCGCGATCTGCACCAGATTGTCGATCTTCGTTCCACGGCCGATCACCGTTTCGCCGATCGTCGCCCGGTCGATGCAGGTACAGGCACCCACCTCCACGTCGTCCTCGATGCGGACGATGCCGGCCTGGGGCACCTTGTAGTGCTCCGGACCGTTCTCCCCCTCGGGGTTGAAGGCGAAACCGAAACCGTCCGCCCCCACCACGCACGAGGCATGGAGGATGACGCGTGCGCCCACCAGGCAGTGCTCGCGCACGGTGACGTTGGGGTACAGCAGGCTGTCCTCGCCGATGCTCGCGCCCTCGCCCACGTAGACGCCGGGGAAGAGCACCGCGCGAGCGCCCACGGTGGCGTTCTTGTCCACCGTGGCGCCGGCCATCACCGTGGCCTCCGGGTGGACGCGCGCCTCGGAGTGCACGTGCGCCCCGGGCCGCACTCCCGCCGCGTGCGACGGCCGCGGGTGGAAGAGGCTCGAAATCCTCGCGAAGGCCAGGTGGGGATTGGCCACCCGCACCAGCGACACACCCTCGCGAGCATCCGCATCCGGGCCCACGAGGACGGCCGAGGCCCGACTCGCCTCGTACTGCCGACGGTAGCGCGGGTTGCCGTAGAAGGAGAGCTCACCCGGGCTCGCCTCGGCGAGCCCGTTGAGTCCCGTAATCATCAGGCCGGCATTCTCCGACGAGCTCACCGCCGACATGGGCGGCGAGCTCCCCGAGCCGGCGCGGGCTGGGTACGTGCACGGAGAAAGGCCTTACTTCTTGGGGGCGTCCTTGGCGACCGGCGCGTCCTTGGCCTTGCCCTTGGAGCTGTTGTAGGTGCGGATGACCTCGTTGGTCAGGTCATACTGGTTGAGGGCGAACACCAGGCCGGAGTCCCGCTTCTCGAAGACCATGCCCAGACCATTGCGCTCGGCGATGGTGCTGATGACCGAGTCGATCTTCCCGATGATGGGCTCCATCTCCTTGCGCTCGCGCTCGGCGGCCTCGCCCCGGCTCTTCTCCCACTTCTGGGCCAGCTCGTAGACCTTCTTCTGCAGGTCGGTGGCCTTCTGGATGCGCGTCTCCTCGCTCATCGCGCTGGCCTGCTTGTCCAGCGTCTCCTTCTCCTTGCGGAGGGCCTCCTGCTCGGCGTCGATCTCCCGCTGGCGGCTCTCCAGCCACTTCTGGAGGCGGACCTTGGCGGCCTTGCCGTCATCCACCTCGAGAAGGACGCGCTGGTAGTCCACATAGCCGACCTTCAGGTCCTGAGCGGCGGCCAGGGTCGGAACGGCGAGCGAGAGGGCGATGGCCAGAACCGACAGTTTGCTTCGAAGCGACATGTGCGACAGCTCCTCGGGGAAGTTTGAAAATTCGACGTCCCGCCCGATGCCTTGTTCAACGGCCGTGAAGACGGCCGATTGCAGACCGGGCGGACGACCTATCAGAAGAAATTGCCGATCGTAAACTCGAAGAGGATGGGCTGATCTTCCGGACGCGGCGTAATCGGGATTCCCCACTCGAAACGCAGGGGACCGACCGGCGAGAACCACCGGAAGCCGAAGCCCACCGAGTGGAAGAGCCCCAGGGGCACGTTATCCTGCTTATCCTGGAAGAAGCGCTCGTTGGTCGCGTAGGCGTTGCCCGCGTCATAGAAGACCACGCCGCGGATGCCGGCCTTCTCGAAGACGGGGAACTCCAGCTCCAGGTTGAGGATGAGCTGCTTGTTGCCGCCCACGTCGATCTGGTCGATGGGGGCATCGGGCGAGCCCGAGCGCGGCGCCAGCAGCGTGGGGCTGATGCTGCGCAGCAGGTAGCCGCGCACCGAGTTGATGCCACCCAGGTAGTAGAACTCGGAGATGGGCAGCGGCCGGTTGGGATCCAACTGCTGGATGTAGCCGATAGTGGCGTTGGTCTTGAAGACGGCGCCGAGGGGCAGCGGGAAGTACAGGCGCGAGTAGGCCGTGTAGCGGGTGAAGAGGAAGGGCGAGTTGCTGAGGCCGATGAAGGGGGGCGCGTACTCCACCGAGCCGTAGTGGATGAAGCCCTTGGAGGGGAACAGGCGGTTGTTGCGCTTGTCGTAGGTGACGGACAGACGCACCGAGCTCGTCACGCCGCTGAGGAAGCGGTTGGCCAGCAACACGCCGCCGAAGCCCGGCGCGGCCTCCACGCTCACGTGCTCCTGCGAGTAGCCCACGTTGACGAGCAGGTCCTCGATGAGCTGGTAGCCCAGGGAGGCGCTGCCACCCGTGGAGCGACGGGTGAAGTCCACGTACTGCGAGTCCACCCGGAAGAAGTCCGCGGACAGCAGGAAGTTGGTGTCCAGGAAGTACGGGTCGAAGAACGAGAGCTGCACGAGCGAGCGCAGGCTGGAGATCTGCGCCGAGGCCGACACGCTCTGGCCCCACCCCAGGAAGTTGTTCTGCGACACCTGGGCCGTGAAGATGAAGTTCTCCACGTTGGAGAAGCCGAGGCCCACCTGGAAGGTACCGGTGGCCTTCTCCTTCACCTCCACCTGGACGATGATGGTGTCGGGCTGACTGCCGGGCCGCTGGGTGACCTCCACCGTCTCGAAGAAGCCGAGCGCCGTCACGCGCTCCTTGCTGCGGCGCACGCCGGTGCCATTGTAGAGCTCGCCCTCGTAGACACGCAGCTCGCGGCGGATGACCTTGTCGCGCGTCTTGGTGTTGCCGACGATCTCGATGCGCTCGACGGAGACCTGCGGCCCCTTCTGCACGTCGAACGTCAGATCCACCGTCTTCGTCTCCGCGTTGATCGCGGTGATGGGGTTGATGTTCGCGTAGGCGTAGCCCCGGTCGTAATAGACGTCGGTGATCGACTGGATGTCCTGGCCGAGCTGCGAGCGGCTGAAGTGACTGCCCGTCGAGGAGCTCATGATCCTGGCGAGCTCTTCCTTGGGCACCACCAGGTCGCCGGAGAAGTCGACCTTCCCGATGTCGAAGCGCTCGCCCTCGGTCACCTTGATGGAGACGTAGATGTAGCGCTTGTCGGCGGAGAGGGAGACGGAGGGCTTGTCCACCCGGACGTTGATGAAGCCCTCGTCGTAGTAGGTGGCCTGGATGACCGCCAGGTCGCGCTGGAACACCTCCTCACGGTAGGTGCCCTCGCCGGTGACGAAGGAGAGGAAGCCCCCCTCCTTGGTGAGCATCACGTCCTTGAGCCGGGATGGAGACACCTTCTCCGCGCCCAGCAAGGCGATGTCCTTCACCATCACCTTCGAGTTCTCGTCGATGGTGAAGACCACATCGACCTGACCGCCCTCGACGGGGACGATCTGATGGGAGACCTCGGCGAGGAAGTAGCCCTTGTCGATGTACTTCTCCTGGATCTTCTTCTGGGTGCGGCGCACCGCGTCCATGTCCAGGATGGTGAGGGCCTTGACCTCGATGGACTCCTTCAGGTCGTCCTGGCTGAGTTCCTCGTTGCCGGCGAGCTTCACCGCGCGGATGGAGGGGCGCTCCTGCACCCGAACCACGTAGACGACGCCGCCGGTGGGCAGGCGCTGCGTCAGGAGCTGAACATCACTGAAGTAGCCGAGCGCCCAGACCGCCCGGAGATCCTCGGCGGTGGAGACGTCTTCGATGGACACACCCACCCGCGTCTTGAGGGCGCGGCGGATGGCCTCGGCCTCGACGCGGCGGTTGCCCTCGATGCGGATGTCGACCACCTCCCCTTCCCGGACCTCACGGTCGGGAGCGGGAGCACCGGTGTCGACCTCGTCACCAGCGGGCAGGGGAAGCGCCGCGGGAGGCACGGGGGCCGGGGGGGTGCCCCCGTCCGCCTGCGCGAGCGCGCGACCGGGCAGCACCGTCCATGCGGCGACGAGGAGCGGAACAAGGAACCTGAGCGAGAGAACGGGGAGCCTCAAGAGCAATCGGCCGGTGAAGGGCGGGGCAATCTACGGGAGGAATTCGCCGGGCCTCAATGGGAAATCGCGGAAGGGGGCCAGGAGCGTCAAGCCTCGGTCACCTGGCCGGCCACCAATCGGAGCCGCCGGGGCATGGAGCGGGCCAGGACCTCATTGTGGGTGACCACCACGGCGGTGATGCCCAGGTCCCGGTTCACCTCGCGCAGGAGCTGGTGGATGCCCTCGCCGGTGGCCGGGTCCAGGTTGCCGGTGGGCTCGTCGGCGAGCAGCACGGCCGGCTTGAGCACCAGGGCCCGAGCCAGGGCCACGCGCTGGGCCTCTCCACCGGACAGCTCCCCGGGCCGATGCTCCACCCGGCTCCCCAGCCCCACCCGCTCCAGCAGCTCGCGGGCGTAGGCGTAGGACTCGGTCCGGTCCCGGCGCTGGATGAGGGCCGGCATGGCCACGTTCTCCAGGGCCGTGAACTCGGGCAGCAGGTAGTGGCTCTGGAAGACGAAGCCGATGGTGCGGTTGCGGAAATCGGCGATCTCCGCGTCGTTCATGGAGAAGACGGGGCGACCCTCGAAGAGGAGCTCGCCCGCGGCCGGCATGTCCAGCGTGCCCAGCACGTGCAGGAAGGTGCTCTTCCCCGCCCCGGACGCGCCGATGAGACTCACCAGCTCGCCCTTCTCGATGTCCAGGGACACGCCGCGCAGCACGTCGATGCGCTTGCCGTGCAGGAAATAACTCTTGAAGACGTTGCGGATGGAGAGCAGCGACATCGTCCTCACTCCGCCTTCAGGCCTTCCACCGGCTCCACGCTGCTCGCCTTGAGCGCGGGATAGATGGACGCCAGGTAGGTAACGAGTACCGCGATGACCACCGCGAGCGCGGTCTGCAACGGCTCGATCTTCACCGGCAGCGCGGGGATGTAATAGACGGACGGATCGAGCTTGATGCCCACCCGCTCGATGAAGAGGCACCAGGCCAGACCGGAGAAAAGGCCCAGCACGCCGCCGGCCACGCCAATCTGGAGGCCCTCGGCGAGGAAGATCTTCACGATGCCTCCGTCGGACACGCCGAGCGCCTTGAGGACGGCGATCTCCTTGCGCTTCTCCAGCACGAGCATGATGACGGTGGCGACGATGAGGCCGGCGGCGACCACGATGATGATGGAGAGGATGATGCCCATCACCAGCTTCTCCAGTCGCAGCGCGGAGAAGATGTTCCGGTGGATTTCGCCCCAGTCGCGCGCGCGGTAGGGGTAGCCGCCCAGCTCGCGCGAGACGAGCGAGGCGATGCGCCGGGCGTCATCCACGTCCGCCACCTTCAGCTCGATGCCGCTGGGGCCATCGGCGCTGAAGAGCTTCTGCGCCTCGTCGAGCAGGATGTAGGCGAACTTGGCGTCGTACTCGTACATGCCCGAGTAGAAGATGCCCGCCACGCGGAAGGCGCGGCTCTTGGGGATGAGGCCAGCGGGGCCCAGCTCGGCGCCCTGCGGGGAGATGACGTTGACCCGGTCTCCCACCACCACACGCATGATGGTGGCCAGCTCCCGGCCGAGGATGATGCCGGGCAGCACCTTCGGCTGGGCGCTCTTCGTGCTCTTGCCGATGATGGGGTCCTCGGACTCCAGCTCCTCTTCCTCTTCCTGCTGGGAGGACGGGTTGCCGAAACCGCCGAACGCGCGCCGGGGGACGATCTTCTCGGGGGTCGTCAGGTGGTCCAGCTCGCCCCCGGGCAGCATGTTCTTGCGCAGGTCCAGCACCGAGCCCACGGTGCCCGGGTCGATCCCCTTGAGGACGATGCCCTGCACCTCGTCGCCCTCGGCGAGCACCATCACCGGGTTGTCGATGGAGGGCGTCTGCCCCACCACGCCGGGCACCTTGGAGATCTGCTCCATCAGCCGCTTGTACTCGGGCAGGTGGCCCGCGTACTTGGACACCACCACGTGCGAGTGGGCACCGAGGATCTTCTTCTGCAGGTCCTCCTCGAAGCCGCTCATCACCGACAGCACGATGATGAGCGCCATCACGCCCACGCCCACGCCACCCACCGACAGCGCGGTCATCATCATGGTGGGCGACTGCTCGCGCAGCTTGAGGCGGTTGAGCGCGGACGCGGCGGCGAGCGGGTCCTGCAGGCCCAGGGTGCGGATGCGGGTGCGCTCCACCGCCGCCTCCACCGCGCGGATGATTCCGTAGACGATGAGCGGCGGGACGATGCCGAACATGAGCACCGCCAGCGTGCCCAGCAGCAGCGAGGGGCGGAACACGCCCACATGGCGGCGGGCGACGAACAGCTCGAAGCGCAGCTTCAGGTCCAGCCGCCCGCTGCCCGCGGCGATGAAGCCGGTGTTGAGGCCCAGCACCAGCATCAGCACCAGCAGCGAGAAGACGAGCCAGTAGCCCACCACCGGGCGACCGAGCAGCTCCGCTACATACGTCACCTCGCGCAGCCGGTAGCCCAGCGACACCTGCAGGTCCGGCACCTGCTCCACCAGCGTCAGCAGCACGGGGACGGGCAGGCCGAAGTAGATGACGCCGATGGTGGCCTCGGGCATGGCCAGCCGCCGCGCGCGCGAGGCCCCCACGAAGCCGCTCCCGAAGGCCACGAGCGACGAAACAATCAGCGAGACGGCGAAGGCCCCCGTCGGAGGCAGCCCACCGCCCTCCCCTCCCGCGCCCGACCCCCCGCCACTGGACAGGAACGTCTGCAGGAGGATGAGCACCAACTCCGCGAGCAGGATGCCGCCGCCGTAGGCGCCCAGGGTGCTCCAGTAGAAGTCACGGTACTGCGCCAGCCGGGGGTACAGCGTCGCCCCGGCGGCCGGGCTCGGACCCTCGGTGGAGGCCGGAGCGCGCCGGATACCCGAGGCGATGACCGCCCAGCCCACCACCCACGCCGCCGCGCCGAGCAACAGGTACTGCGTCCCGACGACCTGCACCGAGGAGCGCAGGGCGGTGGATTGCAGCGCCGACAGCCCCAGCGACTGGAGCGTCTGGATGAGCGCTCCCCAGCCGAGCGCGGACAGGCCCAACATCCCGGCCACCCGCTCCCAGGCGTCCGATTGGGTGATGGCCACGCCGAGCAGCACGGCGCCCACCAGCGCCACGAGGGCGCCGCTCCAGATGAGGCTCCAGCGGTAGACGGTCTGCCGTTCGGCGTTCACGAGGGTTCCTGCCTACTTCGCAAGCGGCTTGAGGAGGGGGAAGAGAATGACATCGCGGATCGACGGGGCGTCCGTGAACAGCATGGCGACGCGATCAATCCCGATGCCCTCACCGGCCGTGGGCGGCATACCGTGCTCGAGCGCGCGGATGTAGTCCTCGTCGTAGTCCATCGTCTCCTGCTGACCCCGCTGCTTGGCGTCCAGTTGGGCGAGGAAGCGACCCTTCTGGTCGATCGGGTCGTTGAGCTCGGAGAAGGCGTTGCCGATCTCCCGGCCGGCGACGAACAGCTCGAAGCGGTCGGTGATGTCCGGGTTCTGGTCGTTGCGACGCGCCAGCGGGCTGACCGCGGTCGGATAGTGCGTGATGAAGGTGGGGTGCACCAGCGTGTGCTCCACGTGGTGCTCGAAGAGCGCGCCCACCAACTCGCCGTGGTGCATGGTCTCGATGGCGCGGCGCTCGGCCTCGGCGTGCGTCGTCTTGAGCAGCTCGTGCCGCAGCCGCTCGGTATCCGCCATGTCCTTGTCGCTCAGCCCCGGGACGACCTCGCGGATGGCCTCGGTCATGGGGATGCGCTTCCAGCCCTTGCCGAAGTCCAGCACATGCCCCTGGTAGGACACCTTGGTGTCCCCCGTCACCGCCTTCGCCGCGCCCGAGAGCATCTCCTCGGTGATGTCCATCAGGTCCTCGTAGTCGCGTAGGCCTGGTAGAACTCGAGCATCGTGAACTCGGGGTTGTGCCGGGTGCCGATGCCCTCGTTGCGGAAGTTGCGGTTGATCTCGTAGACGCGCTCGATGCCGCCGACCACCAGGCGCTTGAGGTACAGCTCCGGCGCGATCCGCATGTACAGATCGATGTCCAGCGCGTTGTGGTGGGTGGTGAACGGGCGGGCCGCCGCGCCGGACACCAGCGGGTGCATCATCGGGGTCTCCACCTCGACGAAGTCGCGCGCCGTCGAGGAAGTCCCGGATGAAGCGCACGAGCTTGTTGCGCTTGAGGAAGACCTGCTTCACGTCCGGGTTGGAGACCAGGTCCAGGTACCGCTGGCGGTAGCGGATCTCGACGTCCGTGAGGCCGTGCCACTTCTCGGGCAGGGGCCGCAGGGACTTGGTGAGCGGCACGAACTTCTGCGCGGACAGGGTCAGCTCGCCCGTCTTCGAGCGGAAGATGGTGCCCTGGGCGGCGATGAAGTCGCCCATGTCGCAGAGCTTGAAGACCTCGTAGGCGTCGCCGAGGGCGTCCTTCTTCAGGTGGACCTGGATCTCCCCCGAGCGGTCGCGCAGCTTGACGAAGGCGGCCTTGCCGAAGCTGCGCACGGCCACGATGCGACCAGCCACGTCATAGGAGGCGGGCTCGGCCTTCTCGATCTCCTCCATGGACTGGTTGCCGTGACGAGCGTGGATCTCCGCGGCCAGGTGCTGGGGGCGGTAACCGTTGCCGTACGGATTGAAGCCGGAATCACGCCACTTCCGCGCCTTCTCGAGGCGCTGGTCGTAGATTTCCTGCTCCTTGGACCCGAGGTCCGCTTCCGCGTTCTTGTTCTCTGGAGTGTCAGCCATGGGGCATCCCGTAGGGGCGCGGCACCGTAGCCAAGCCAACCCCGGGACGCAACGAATGGGTACGGGGGATGTTCCCGAGCGGGCGCGGACCGGGGCGGACGGACGTGACCTGTGCCCGCAGTCTCTTCGGGAGAGCAAGCCCCTCATGCCGAGCATGGGCGCGGAGGTTATGCGTATCGACCTGACCTCTCAAGTAACGCCCCATGAACTCGGGGCACGGTCAGGGCAAGCGGTGGTGCTAACATTCCCATGGCAAGGGAAACGAGAGGGGGGCTGATGCCTGGACGTGTTGCGCTCGCATCCTCATTGCTGCTGCTCACCGTTGGGACGGGATGCCCGGAGACCTACGGAATCGACGGCAAGATGGATAAGGCCATCCGGCAGGACATCCAGGATGAGCTTGAGGAGCATCAACGGTGCAAGGACGGCGAGTTGCAGGTGTGGTCGTGCACGGATCCGGGTGACCGCGAGACCTGCCGATGGAGGTGCCCTTGAAAAAGGGGCGCACAGCATTCGGCATCGCCGCCGGACTGCTCCTGGTGCTGCCGCTCGTCTTCACCGGAAGACTTGCGTTGAACGGACAGCGCGGGACCCAGGCTCCTGATGCCCCGGAGGTCAGCCCCATGCTTTCCGACCTCGAGCGCCGCCAGTTCCTGACCTATGGGCGTCGCTGCCAGGAACCCGGAGATTGCGCTCCGCCTCTGGGCTGCCTGAGTCCCATCACCGGAGGCGAGAGCCTCTGCCTCGCCAGCAACTGCATGACGAACCTGCAGTGCCCCGAAGGCTTCACCTGCGAGACGCTGCAACCGCTGGGAGGCACTCCCTTGCTGCGCCGCTGTGTACTCGAAGGCACGGCCAGAGAAGGGGAACCCTGCATCGAACGTTCGAGCGCCCGGGTGGATGTCTGCGCGCGGGGGCTCGTCTGCAACGTCTACTGCGGTCGACCTTGCCTCATGGAGGAACCTTCGAGCTGCCCCGAGGGATTCTTCTGTGGAAAAGGGCCCAACGGAATCTCGTGTCTTCCCACATGCGAAGGCCAGGGCTGCCAAGAGGGGCGGCAATGCGTCCGGTTCAACTCGGGCCTCTCCACATGCGCGAAGGTCCGGGGACACGACTGTCAGGAGCGTGCGTGCGCCGAGGGCCAGCGCTGCGTCAAGATGACCTCATCCGGCGATCGAGGGGCCGTCTGGATGGAGTGCATCACTCCTTGTGACGAGAACACCCCCTGCCCCACCGGCTCCCTCTGCGACTTCGGCGCCTGCCGGAAACCGTGCAGGCCCGATACGCCCGATACGTGTGGCCCAGGCCTGAAGTGCACCGAGGCTCCTGACCACAATCGCTGGCTGTGCAGCCTGCCTCTCGACTGATGGCCTCGCGCCTCAGGGCGCGGACATGATGAGGAAGGCCCCCACCGCCGCCGCGATGAGCAGCGGAATGAGGATCTCCACCGGCAAGCGGTACTGCGCGTGCATCATGTGCAGCTTCTTCAGCCCGAAGCGCCGCTGCCGCTTCACCCGCGTCATCACCATCGAGGCGAGCGCCGGCGGGGCCTTCTGCTTCTCCACCTTGCGCAGCCGCAGCACGGTACTCGAGTAGCTCTGCCAGCCCCGCTGGCACTCGCCGCACCCGTCCAGGTGCGACCGCACGGCGTCGGCCTTCTCGGCCGGAAGCTCCTCGTCGGCGAGGGCGATGAACAGAGCCTTGGTCTCGCGGTGGCTGAGCTGTGCTGGCATGTCCCGGAGTCTCCGCTGAAAACCGTTCATTCCTCAAGCCGCCCCAGGAGATTCGCCAGCTTCTCCCGCGCCCGGTGGAGCCGACTCTTCACGGTTCCCAACGGCAGCTCGGTGATGTCGACGATCTCCTCGTAGGACAGCCCCTCGATGTCCCGCAGCGCCACCAGCATCCGCGCGTCCGCCTCGAGCTGCGAGATGGCCCACTGGACCCGCGCCTGCTCCCGCGCCGCATCCAACGCCGCGTCCGGCCCCGGCGGCGAGCCCAACAGCTCCGCCAGCGCCCCCTCGTTCTGCTCCCCGTACTCCTCCGACCGCCCCCTGCCCCGCCGCTTCAGGTACTTCAGCCGGTTGATGCAGTGGTTCTTTCCAATCCGGAACAACCACGTGGACAGCTTCGCGTCCTCGCGGAACTTCGTGAGGTTCTGGTGGGCGCTCACGAAGATGTCCTGCACCAGATCGTTCGCCTCCTCCCGATCCCCCACCATCCGCACGCAGAAGTCGTAGAGCCGGTCCTGGTGCGCCCGCACCAGCTCCTCGAAGGCCCCCGGCTCGCCTCGCCGCAGCCGCGCGAGCAACAACCGCTCCTCGCGCGCCGCCGCGTCGGACTCGCCGGTCACCGACGTCCCCTCCAGCTCCATCCCGAGCACCCCGCTCGAAGACACCGGTGACCTCCCGCGCGGCCTGTACCGCGCGATTCCATCCTACCCCACCCCACCGCTCCCCGTTCCGCGACCTTGGACAACCGGGTCGCGGAAAGGTTCCCGCCCATTTTCCGGGCTATTCGGGGGCGTTGCGGTTGGGGTTCTTCACGCCCATGAGCTGGGCGGTGATGAACTCCTCGAGCTCTCCGTCGAGCACCTTGTCGACGTTGCCCGTCTCCACGCCGGTGCGCAGGTCCTTCACCATCCGGTACGGCGCGAGCACGTAGCTGCGAATCTGCGAGCCGAAGGAGATGTCCTTCTTCTGCGCCTCGGCGGCGGCCTGCTCCGCCTCGCGCTTCTTGAGCTCGAGCTCGTAGAGGCGGGCCCGGAGGATCTTGAAGGCCATGTCCTTGTTGGCGCTCTGCGAGCGCTCGGTCTGGCAGGTGATGACGATGTTGGTGGGCAGGTGGCGCAGCTGCGCCGTCGAGCTGGTCTTGTTGACCTTCTGGCCGCCCGCGCCACCGCCGCGGATGAACTTCAGCTCGTAGTCCTTCTCCGGGATGTCGATCTTGATGGTGTCGTCGACCTCCGGGTACACGTCGACCGAGGCGAAGGTGGTGTGCCGGCGCGCGTTGGCGTCGAAGGGGCTGATGCGCACCAGCCGGTGCACGCCCATCTCGGCCTTCATGTAGCCGTAGGCGAACTCGCCCTCGATGCGCAGCGAGGCGTTCTTGATGCCCGCCTCTTCGCCCGTCCTGCTGGTCGTTGATCTCGACCTTCCAGCCCTTGCGCTCGCAGTAGCGCGTGTACATGCGCAAGAGCATCGAGGCCCAGTCCATCGACTCGGTGCCGCCGGCGCCCGCGTTGATGTCGATGAAGCAGTTGGACCGGTCCTGCTCGCCCGAGAGCATCCGCTCCAGCTCGAGCTTCGCGACGTCCGACTCGAGCGTGGTAGCGACGCCTCGGCCTCCTTCGCGCTGTCCTCGTCGTTGGCCTCGGCCGCCAGCTCGAAGAGCGCCTTGGCGTCGTCGAGGCCCCGCTGCGTCTTCTCGAAGGCGCCCACGCTCGACTCCAGCGTGGTCTTCTCCTTCAGCATCGCCTGCGCCTTGACGTTGTCGTTCCAGAAGTCGGGCAGCGTGGACTCGCGCTCGATCAGCGCGATGCGGGTCCTCTTGCGGTCGACGTCAAAGAGACCCCCGGAGCGCCAGGAGGCGCTCCCGCAGGCCGTTGATCTTCTCCGTCGAATCGTTCGCCATGGATGTCCTCAGTGTGCGCGCGAGGGGACCCCGCGCGCGATTGCCGAATCTTCTATTTCAGGAAGCCTTCAGGGAAGAAGTCAGTGACTCCGAGGCCGGGCCCGTCGCCGGAGCACAGGCCAGCTTCAGCGCCGCCGCCATGCCCACCGAGATGGGCAGGATGAAGGCGATGAGGCGCCAGTTGTCCTGGTCGAACATGGGCAGCACCTTCAGCACCAGCCCCAGCTCGCCCAGCAACGCCAGCCTCCACCACAGGCGCCGCAGCCGATCGCGCGCCTTCGTCGAGCCGAACATCATCTGGAGGCCCAGCGGCACCGCCAGCACCGTGAACGGGTTGGCCAGGAAGAGGTTCTCGTTGCGCCACGTCACCGTGTGCTCCGTTCCCAGCCACATGATGAACAGCGCCAGACCCGGAATTCCGAACACCAGCCCCATCAGCACGTTCTGCAAGCCGAGCAGGATGCGAGGAGCCCGGGCACCGCTCCGCCGGCCCCACAGCGATAGGCCCACCGCGGCCCCGCCGAGCGCCAGGCCGAAGAAGAGCAGCACCGGCCCGTACTTCGGGGGCTCGGCGGGAGTGGCCGGGCGGCCCTGCGCCGCGTAGAGGACGGTGGTCTTCGCCACCAGCGGGTGCTTCTGCCCGTCCTCGCCCACCATCTGCATCTCCGCCACCTGCCGCTCCAGCTCGTCCGGGAGGAACGCCTCCTGCCAGCGGGAGACGGGCCGGTCGATCTCGTCGTTCATCAGGAAGTCGAGCAGCAGGCTCATGCCCGGGCCGACGGACGTGTAGCGGCGCGTGTGCTCGCGCAACGTCATCCGCCCGGGGCCGCTCATCGCCTGGTGGAGCTGCCCGCCCAGCACCTTGTCGATGCCGTCGCGCAGCCGCGTCACGCAGTTGTCGTCGTAGTGCTGGTAGAGGTAGTTGCGGTTCTCCGGCAGCACGTTCTCCGCCAGCAGCCGACCCATCTCCACCTTCTGCGCCGACGACAGGTTCAGCTCCTGCAGCCGCACGTCCCGATCCAACGACCGGTAGAAGCGGAACGTCGCCGAGGGGCTCGCGTCGTCCACCCAGAACTCGAGCCGCCCCATCGCGTAGCGCGCCAGCATGCGCTCGTCGAAGGAGAACATCCCATAGTTGTAGAGGCGCGAGCGCTGCAGCCGCCGGTCCTCCACCACCAGCGAGCCGTGCCCCCACCACGAGGCCACATCGTCGCCGGGCCCGAAGGTCACCAGGTAGATGGAGAGGTCCTCGCCCTTGCTCTCGCCCGTCCCCCAGGGAGGCAGGTCTTGGGCGCGGGCCGGAGTCGCGGCCAACAGCAGCAGGCCAAGCAGGCAGGTCAGCAATGGGGCAAGGCGGGGCATTGTCCGTCCCAACAAACGAGGGCGGGCCTACCTATCACGCATAACGCCCGACTCAACCCCGTGTGTGCCCGACAGGTGAGCGGGCGTTCAGTGGTCCGGGGCCCCGCGCTGCGAAGATCAACGCCCTCATGGCACAGCTCTACGGGCTGGGCCGGAAGGAGTTCCAGTTCCTGATGGATCTGCTCTTCACGACGCCCGGACACCGGGAGGCGCACACGCTGATGCGTAACGCCATCTCCGAGTGCCTGGACAAGTGAGCCCTGCACTGCAACAGAGACCAAAGGAGGTGGCTATGCAGAGCCCTGTGGATTTCGATGTCGAGAAGGTTCTGGAGTGCCTGGGGAAAGTCGCGCAGGGCTTTCCGCCCTCCTCCAAGGAGAGTGCCTACATCGAGCTGGCCGCCAGGGCGCTCCACTTCATCCAGGCCCGGGAGGAGTTGGACGAATTCCGGGAGCGACTCCAGGTGTATGACCGGCCGGCCACCGAGGTCATCCGTGTCGAGCACGAGTTCGCCAGCATGGACGAGGCGCGGCGCTGGTTGCAGTCGCTGGCACAGCCGACGGTGGGAGTCCTGGTGAAGGTCGCCGGACTGACTCACGTCGTCGCGCGCCAGCGCAAGGACATCTGGATGCTCGTGCGCTCCCTGTCCCCTCAGGAACTGGAGGATGAGTCACCAGGGTGAGGGTCATCCCCCACCCCAGTTCCATCAGGTCATGAGCTTGCGGGCCCGCGGGGCCACCGCGTCGCCCACCATGCCGCTCTCGCCCAGCAGCGCCTCCTCCGTGCGCGCCATCTTCTGCGCGTCGCGCGGCCGCTCGTGGTCGTAGCCCAGCAGGTGCAGCAGCCCGTGCGCCAGGTAGCGCGCCACCTCGGCCTCCAGCGTGCGCTCGTACTCCTTCGCCTGCCGCTTCGCCGTGTCCAGCGAGATGACCACGTCCCCGAGTTGCCTCGGCCCCGGCGTGCCCTTCGGCAGGTCCCCCGCCGGGAAGCTCAGCACGTCCGTCGCCTTGTCCTTCTTGCGCCACATCCGGTTGAGCCGGCGGATGGCGTGGTCTCCCACCAGCGAGATGGACAGCTCGCTGCCCGTCAGCTCCAGCTTCTCCAGGAACGTCTCCGACAGCTCCGTCACCTGCTTCGCGAAGCGCTTGCCCTGCGGGTGCGCCACCTGCACCGTCACCCGGTTGGCCTCGGGCTCCTCGGACGCCTCCTCGATGTGCGCCAGCTCCACCCGGAAGGCCGGCGCGCAGACCGAGTAGTAGTCACACGCCCCCTGCCCGTCGTTGCGGTACACCACCCGCTTGCCCTGAGGCACCAGCCCCATCTCCCCTTCGCCCACGCGCTGCCGCCGGCCCTCCACCACCAGCGTCAGCTCGCCCTTGAGGACGATGACCACCTCGTCGAACTCGGGCGTCTGCGCCGGCTCGCTCCAGCCCGGCGGCGCCAACATCCGCGCCACCGACATGGACTCGGTGCCCGTCGTCGCGGCACCCACGAACTCCTCGATTCGCTTCCCATCCTCTCGCGGGATGATCTTGCCCTTGCGCAGCTTCACGTTCGGCCTCCTCCGGCCTCGCGCCTCAAGTGCCCGCCGGGCGCGCCTTACCGCCGTCCTGTTTCGTCCCCGCCACCGACAGCGCCGGCCCCTTCGGACCCGCCAGCAGCGCGCCCGCCGGGTACTCCGGACGCGCATGGTAGATGCCCTCCAGCGTGTGCAGGAAGGACTGCGCGATCAGATTCAAGTCCCGCAGCGTCAGGTCACACTCATCGAGCTGCCCCTCGGAGAAGATGAGGTTGATCATCTTCTGCACCTGGGCCTGCAGCCGCACCGTGGTGGGCTCGGGCAGCGAGCGCGTCGAGGCCTCCACCGCGTCGGCGATCATCACCAGCGCCGCCTCGCGGAACTGCGGCTTGGGGCCCGGGTAGCGGTAGATGCTCTCGTCGATGGGCGGAGCGCCTTCCTTGCCCTCCTGCTCCTTGACGGCCTTGTGGAAGAAGTACCCCACCAGCCGCGTGCCGTGGTGCTGGGGAATGGCGTCCGCCACCAGCTTGGGCAGCCGGTACTGGCGCGCCATCTCCAGCCCCTCGGTGACGTGGCGCTTGATGATGACGGCGCTCATCGCCGGAGCGAGGCTGTCGTGCTTGTTCTCGCCCTTCTGGTTCTCACCGAAGTAGAGCGGATTCCGGCCCTTGCCGATGTCGTGGTAGTACGCGCACGAGCGCGCCAACAGCGGGTTGGCGCCAATCGTCTCCGCCGCGTTCTCCACCAGCGTGCCGATGATGATGGAGTGGTGGTAGGTGCCCGGAGCCTGGACGATGAGCTCCTTGAGCGCCGGGTGGTTCAGGTTGGCCAGCTCCAGCAGCTTCAGGTCCGACGCGTAGCCGAACACGGACTCGATGAGCGGCGTGAGCGCCATCACCATCACCGGCACCGCCACCGAGGTGCCCGCGAAGGCGAACAGGGCCGTGAGCAGCGTGTCGCCGGTGAGCCCCTTGCCCTCGGCCAGGAAGAGGCAGAGCACCGCCACCAGGTTGACCGCGCCCGTGGCCAGGCCCGCCTTGAAGATGCCCACCCGGTCCTTCGCCTTGGTGATGCGGTCCGCCGCCACCAGCGCCCCCACCAGCGCGTAGATGCCGAAGGACAGCGAGTTGCCCAGCATCACCCCGACGAGGCTCGACAGCACCAGCGCGGAGAAGAGCGCCAGCTCCTCGGAGAGGACGAAGCGCACCAGCATGGCCCCGGCCGCCACCGGGAAGGCGTAGTAGAAGGCCTCCAGCGGCAGCGCCGCGTACCGGTCCTGCACCGCGTCCGCGATGGACACCCAGAGCTGCAGCAAGCCCAGCATCAGCACCAGCAGCAGGCCCAGCAGCACGCCGTCCTTGCGCGTGGGCCGGAAGCGCCGGAAGGCCGCGCGACAGAAGAGGTACGTGGCCGAGATGAGCAGCGCCACCAGCCCCGTGCCGCCCACCTGGAGCTGCACCAGATCCAGCCGGTCCGTCTGCGCGCGCATGCCCCGGATGGCCACCAGATGCGTCTCGTTGACCAGCTCGCCATCGCCGATGACCCGCTGGCCCTTCTTGATGGAGATGACGGCGTCCTTCACCGCCTCCGCCGCATGGCGCCGCCGCGCGTCCGTCTCCGCCAGGTTGATGGTGAGGTTGGGCCGCACCAGCCGCTTGGCCAGCCGCAGCACCGCCCGCCGCTGCACACCCGGCGAGTCCGGCAGCAGGTTGCCCGGAATGGAGGCGAAGCGGTCCAGCTCCGTGTGCGCCTCGCGCACGTCCACCACCGTGGGCGCCGTCCCCGCCAGCATCTGCTCACCGTTGTGCCGCAGATCCCTCACGGTGATGCCCTGCGGCCCCTGGCGCGACAGCTCCTCGCGCGAGCCCGCCACGTACACCGGCGCGGGCTCCGAGAAGCCGTACGCCCGCTCCACCAGCACCAGGGTGGCCACCTCCACCGACTCGGAGAAGCGCGCCGCGTACAGGGCCTGGAAGTCCTCGGGCTCGATCGCCGAGTCCTTGCGCCCGAACAGGAGCACCTGGAAGTCCTCCCGCAGCGCTTCCAGCTCGCGGCGCTGGCGCTCGCGCTCCTCCGGCGACGCGGCCGGCTTGCGCGCCTGCTGCGCCTTCACTCCCTCCGCCGCCGCCTCGGCGGCGTCCTTGGCCGCCAGGCGCTCGCGCATCTCCGCGAAGGCCCCGCTCGTCACGGCACGAATCTCCGACGCCACCCCCGGGCTCAGGTCGTACACCGGCCGCACCGCGCCGCGCGCCTCCTGGCGCCGCTGCTCGGTCATCGCCTGATGGATGATCTCGTAGTCCCGCCCCGCCTTGAAACCCGTCGGCGAGCTCGCCCGGAAGGGCTTGCCCAGGTGCTCCTCGGTAAGGGCCGGAATCTGCTGGCTGAAGAGGCCCGGGGAGATGACGAAGCCCGCCGCGACGGAGACGACCGTCAACAGCAGCAGGCTGGTCAGGCGCCGGCCCGACCGGGGACCGAGCCGGAAGCGGCGGGCGAGTGCGTCCAGCGGACTGGGTCCGGGGAGCGACGGGTCCGGTTCGGTCATGAGGTGGCTCAACCTATGGGAGGCGTGACGGGTACTTCAAGCACGGAGGGCGGCGGAATTCTTCCCACCGCCCCCAGGCGTCTGCTCGGTCCCTAAGTCATTGACTTCAGGAGGTCGACGTGTCCGAGGCCGGCCGCTGCTCCGGAGTCGGGGAGGCCGAAGCCGCCTCGGCCTCCTTGAGGGCCTTGGCCGCCTGCTGGGCCGCGTCGTAGCGGTCGTAGGCGCGGATCACCTCCTGCACCAGCGGGTGGCGGACCACGTCCACCTCGGTGAACTCGGAGATGTTGATGCCCTCCACGTTCTTGAGGATGGAGCGGGCGTGGTGCAGGCCGCTCGTCTTGCCGGTCGGCAGATCCACCTGCGTCACGTCGCCGGTGATGACCGCCTTGCTGTTGTAGCCCAGACGGGTGAGGAACATCTTCATCTGCTCGACGGTGGTGTTCTGCGCCTCGTCGAGGATGACGAAGGAGTCGTTGAGCGTGCGGCCGCGCATGAAGGCCAGCGGGGCCACCTCCACCACGCCCTGCTCGATGAGGCCGTTGGCGCGATCGACGGCCATCATGTCGTGCAGGGCGTCGTAGAGCGGGCGCAGGTAGGGGTTGACCTTCTCGGCCAGATCACCCGGGAGGAAGCCCAGCTTCTCGCCGGCCTCCACCGCGGGGCGCGCCAGGACGATGCGCTTGACCTTGCGCTCCTGCAGGAAGGACACCGCCATGGCCATGGCGAGGTACGTCTTGCCCGTCCCGGCGGGACCGATGCCGAAGACGATGTCGTGGGCGCGGATGGCGTCCACGTACCGCTTCTGCGCGATGCTCTTGGGGGCGATCTGCTTGTTGCCCGAGCTCTTGAGCACGGGGCCGAGCATGACCTCCTGGAGGGACTCGGCGCCGCCGCGGCCGAGCACCTTGATGGCCTGCTCGACGTCCTCGCGGTAGACGGGTCGACCGGCGCGGATGACCTCCTCGAGGTTCTCCACCAGCCGCACCGCGAACGCCACGGCGTCAGAGGGCCCGGACAGGTGGAGCTCGGTCCCCCGCTGTCCGACCCGGATACCGAGGCGCCGCTCCATGAGCTTGAGGTTTTCGTTCTGGTTGCCACACAACGCCAGGGTCGTCGCGTTATCGCGGACATCCACCTTGGCGGAGGTGGGGCTGACTGCGGGGGCCTCTACAGTGGCGGAGTTTCGCAATTCGTCCAATCCCTCAGTTCCTCGGGGCGGGTTCCAGGTCGAAAATCGACCTCGCACTTCAAGCTAACGTCCCCCCGCTGCCAGCGAAAGGTGGAAGCAAGCAGCCCGCCTAGCGCAGGGGAGGTAGCAGGATGAACTGCCGGTCTGACGTACGGCGATAATAGTAATCGTCCCGCCAGGGGTAGCGCAGATCTTCGCGCTGGAGGAGCCCGCCCTCCACCAGGGCCTCGAGGCCTTCGGGGAGAGCGCCCTTCTCCAGACGGAACACCTCCAGCGCCGCCTCGATTCGGGCCTGTTGCGCACGCGACAGAAGTCGCTGGGTCGCCGGATCCGCGTAGGAGGAAGCCGACTCGTCTCCCAGGTCCCAGGTGTCCGGCTTGAGGCGCGAGCCCACGAAACCCAGCGCGACCAGCACGATCATGGTGACCACGCCGCGGGCCACCATGCCGCCCACCCGAACGAGCAGGCCGGCCCCGCCCACCGAGGCCGCCCGCCCCGAGGGCTGGATGCCGCGGATGTATTCGAGGTTGAGCAGGTTGACGAGCGCCTTGCAGGTCTCGAACTCGCCCAGGCAGCTCAGGTCCACCAGCTTGCGCACGTCGCGGCCGGGGGCGACGAGCGCGTAGACGCGGCGCTCGGAGTTGCCGATGGACTTGAAGTCGCCCTTGTTCTCGTCCTTCTTCTCCTCCTTCGCCTCGGAGAAGGCGTCGTCGAAGGCGGCATCGAAGTCGTCCTCCTTCTCGACCCGGGCGGGCAGCTCCTTCAACCTCTCGAAGGTCATCGCCGCGTGGGAGATCTTCTTCCGGACGTGGGGCCACTCGTCCACCATCCGGAAGCCTTCCATCAGCACGCTCTCGGCACGCAGCGGCGTGATGGGATCGCCGTCCGCGGGGACCTCCTCCACCTTGAACTCGTAGGTGCCCGCCTTCCAGGAGAAGAGCCCGTAGAGGGTCTCCGTCACCTGGAGCTGCATCATCTGCTTGAGCTTCTCGGCGGTGATGGCGCCGCTGGCGGTGAGCACGTCGCCGAGCCGCTTGAGGGTGCGCTTCTGCACGTCCAGCGCGCTCTCGAGCTGCTGCTCGGTGATGAGCTCGGCCCGCACCAGCATGTTGCCGAGGAGGTCCTTCTTCTTCCGGGTGATGCTCTCGGCCCGGACGATGTTGCCGTCCCGGAAGAAGACCTGGACGTCCTGATCCTTGCTCTTGAGGTACAGCACACCGGTCTTCTGCTGCTGCCCGATGAGCTGCAGGATGTCCGCGATGCCGAAGTCCTTGAGCGTTCCCGAGAGGGCCATCGTCGTTCCGACCTACTCGTTCTGGCGGCGGTACAGCCCGCGCAACGTCAAAAGGTGAAGGGGGATGAGGAGGAGCAGCAGCGGAGCCAGCTTGAGGTACAGCGGCACCTCGCCATACGGCGCGCGCAGCACCCCGGAGCGCAGCAGCACGCCGGACACCGCCAGGAGGAAGAGGAAGGCGTAGAGGGCACCACGCACCGCCAGCCCGTGGAAGAGGTGGCCCGCGCCGGACACCAGCGCGCCGAAGGCGTACGACACGTACCCCTCCCACTGACGGTGGCGCTCGATCTCGATCTGCTTGCGGGCCCGGACGCGCGCCTCCACCGCGCCCTTGTTGCGGGAGAAGACGTTGACGCACTGGGCGCACATCTTGGCCGCCACGCCCAGCTCCTTGTCGCACCGCCGGCACACCGGACGACCGCACTTCTCGCACTCGCGCGAGGCCTTCATCGCTCTGCCAGCGAAGCCCCACGCGAAGGCGAGCAGCGCGCCCAGCACGGGCAGCATCCAGGCCGACCCCGCCGAGCCGCCACCGAGCAGCCGGCGCGAGAGCTGCGCCTCCACCCGCTGCGCCGCCACCGGATCCTCGGTGTCCGGCAGGTCCGCCTCGGTGAGCGGCGGGCTGATCAGCAGGCGGTTCATCAGCAGGCGCTCATCCAGCGGACGCTTCCACATCAGCAGGGACGCATCCAGGCGCTGCGCGGCGGCGAGCGCATCGCGCGCCCGCTGATTCTCCGCACCAATCGACTCGTCCGGAGCCACCGTGGCCCGGCGGCGATAGACCTCGGCCAGGTTGAAGGCCGGAGCGGCCAGACCGGGATCCGCGCCCGAGGCCTCGGCGTAGATGCGCGCCGCGCCGTCCTGGTCGCCCGTGGCCAGCATCGCGTTGCCGAGGTTGGTCATCAGCGCCGCATGCCCGGGCCGCAGGGCCGCCGCCGCCTTGTAGTGGGCGATGGCCTCCTGCATCTGGCCACGACGGGCCTCGAAGCGCCCGAGCGCGAACAGCTCCGCGAAGCCGGCCTGCTTCTTCTCGTGCCGCGCACGCACCCGGTCCGCCACCTGCTCCACGGCGAGCCCACCGCGCTCCAGCACGTACACGTCCTCGGCCACCGTCCCGGCGAAGCTCGCGGTCAGGGCGATCTTCCCGGCGGCGAACGGCACCATCGCCGCCAGCACCAGCAACACCGCGGCCACCGCCCGCTCCGTCACCGAGAGGTAGAAGGCCACCGACGCCAGCAGGATGAGCAGCACGGGCACCAGGCCCAGCCGCAGCGCGATCGGCGTGCCGATCAGCAGCAGCACCGCCAGGGCCGCCGACTGCCACTTCGCCGCCGCCCTGGGGAAGAGGTGGTGGAAGTCATGGAGGAAGAAGCGCACCCGCCGTGCGAAGAGCACGCCCACCACCACCGCCGCCGTGGCCAGCACCGCCACCAGGAACACCGCCCCGAGGTCCGCCATCACCGGACGCCGGTAGCGCGGATCCTCCAGCATCACCGAGAGCGCGGCCTTCACCTCGCGGAAGTAGGGGCCCACGTCGCCAGCGGAGCGGTGCATGTAGGCCTCGGCGAGCGCGAGCCGCGCATAGGGCAGGTTCGGCGAGAGCGTCACCGCCTGCTCCACGAGCTGCAGCGCCCCCGCCTCGTCGTTGGCCTTGCGCCGGCCCTCGGCCGCCCGGATGAAGGCGACGCTGAGCGACTCCATGTCCAGGGCCGCCACGTCGTCCTTGAGGTCCAGCAGCTCCTGCTGGGCCTTGCGCGCCGACTCCATGTCCAGCGCGGCCACCGCCTTCTGCCACTTGTCCCAGACCTTCTGCAGGTCCGCGTCGGTCACCCGCGGGGTGAGGATGTTCGGCGGGGGAGGACGGACCACCGGGGCCGGCGGCTGCGCGGCGGCCGGAGTGGTGGGGACAGGAGTCTCCTCCACGCCCGCCGGTTGCTCCGCCTCGGCCTCGGCGTCCCGCGACGAGCCCTTGCCCTTCTTGCCTCGGCCACGAGGCGCGGCGTCCTCCTCCTCCACCTGCTCCTCGGAGTCGTCGGCCTCCATCTCCACCGGCTGGGCCATCTCCTCCGGATCCAGCAGCGAAGGGTCGTCATACCCCTTGGAGTTGGAGGGGGGCTGGTTCTGCTTCTGCTGCTTCGAGGACCTCGGCTGCGCGTGCGCCCACTCCACGGGCGTCCACAGCGCGAGGCACATCAGCAGCGACAGGATGCGCAAGAGGGGGGAACGCGACATTCAGGGTCCCGATGATAGGCGACGGGCACCCCCCACGGAAGTTGTCATGTCCTTCCAGCGGTTTCCCCGTGGTAGCTCAAGCCCGCTTGCTCGGAGAGGAGAAGGAACCGTGAGTGCAGCAGGGGAGCAATTGGACAGGCTGGTGAAAATCATGGCCCGCCTGCGGGCCCAGGATGGCTGCCCTTGGGACAGGGAGCAGGATCTGCGCTCGCTGCGGCCCTACCTCACCGAGGAGGCCTTCGAGGTCCTCGACGAGATGGATCGGGTGGCCGAGGGAGGCCCGTGGCGCCCGCTGTGCGAGGAGCTGGGGGATCTGCTCTTCCAGATCGTCTTCCACGCCCGGCTCGCCGAGGAGCTGGGGGAGTTCTCCATGGCGGACGTGTCCGCGGCAATCAGCGACAAGCTCACCAGCCGCCACCCCCACGTCTTCGGAGATAAGCAGGTGGATGGCACCCCCCAGGTGCTGGCCAACTGGGCGAAGCTCAAGGCGGAGGAGCGCAAGAAGAAGACGGGCCGAGAGGGCTCGGTGCTCGACGGCGTGCCCACGGGCGCCCCGTCGCTGCTGCGCGCCGAGCGGCTCACGGAGAAGGCCAGCCGCATCGGCTTCGACTGGCCGAGCCTCCAGGAGGTGCGCGCCAAGCTGTACGAGGAGCTGGGCGAGCTGGACGAGGCCATCGCCTCGGGGAACCGGGACGAGCTGGAGCACGAGCTGGGGGATGTCCTCTTCTCCCTGGCCAACCTCGCGCGCTTCATCCAGACGCCGGCCGAGGACGCGCTGCGCATGGCCATCCGCCGCTTCACCACCCGCTTCCAGCACATCGAATCCGCCCTGCGCGCCGAGGGCATTCCTCTCGGGGAGGCCACCCTGGAGCACATGGACCGCCACTGGCTGGCGGCCAAGGCGGTGGAGAAGTCCCTGCCCCCTCCCACCCGCGTGCCCCGCGCCCCGCTGATCGCCCTGCGCCTGCCGGTGACGGACCTCTCCGCCCAGCGGGCCTTCTGGGACAAGGTGGCCCCGCTGCTCGGCTGGGGCTCGGAGCGGGGGGCCCCCGACGAGGCGGCTTATGGGGACGGGCTGTACCGGCTCGTCTTCACCCCGGGCCCGGCGACCCCCTCCCCCGCCACCCTCACCTTCGGTGCGCCCTCGGCCGAGGCGGTGGAACGGCTGCGCACCTCCCTGGAGCGCACCTCGCCCGGGTGCGTCCTGGAGGGCGGGGGCGGAACGGGCCGGCTCGCCTTCCGGGATCCCTCCGGATTTCGCTGGGAATACACCTTCGGGGCCCGTTGATTGATACGTTCCGTGCGTCTGATCCGTGGCACGGATCACGCAAGCCTTGACGCTGGGTAGGCGCCGAAGTAGGTACGGCGCCTCTTTTCCACAGCCGTACGTTGGAGATCACCTTGGCCAACACCAAGTCCGCAGAGAAGCGTAACCGCCAGGCCCTGAAGCGCCGCGCGCGCAATGTCAACGTCCGCAACACGGTGAAGGATGCCGTGAAGGGACTGCGCGAGACCCTCACCACCAAGGATGCGGCGAAGTCCGGCGAGGCCCTCAAGGCCGCCATCCGCACCATCGACAAGGCCGCCTCCAAGGGCGTCATCCACAAGCGCGCCGCCTCGCGCCGCAGCTCCCGGCTCGCCAAGGCCGCGAACCGCGCCAAGGCCGCCGCGAAGTAATCGCGGTCGTCTCACCAGTTGCTTGCCAACCGGTCGTACCCCTCGCGCATCAACGTCTCCGAGAGACGGTGAAGCGCGGCCTGCCGGTTGGCTTCAGCTTCCAGGACGTCGCCGGACACGCTCGCCGTGCCCGGCAGGAAGTCCTCGTTACCGACGACACTCGTCGTCGCCAGCTCCCGTGTGTCCTTCAGCAGCCGCAACCGCACCCTCACCCGGGCGCGGTAGCTGGCGAGCTGTGGCGCGGCGACGCGTGTGTTCCCCTGATAAACAGGCTCGGTGAGGATGGTGGGCCCGCTCCCCACCTCTTCCACCACACCCAGCACTGAGGCCTCGCAGGCACCGGTGCCGCCAAGCACTCCGGCGCGCACCAGCTCCTGGCGGAAGGCCCGGGTGAAGAGCAGCTCCAAGCCCGGCTCGGACGTGTTGTTGGTGAAGACGGGCGCGCATACCGTGCGCACGCCCTCGGGCAGCGCCGCGCCCCTGGACGTGAAGCGGTAACCACACCCGAGACCCGACAGCAAGAGGACCGACCCCACCACGCTCATCCGCGACATGGCGCCCACAGTAGCGGCACGAGTCCGGCGGTCAAGCGTGCGCGGTGCCCCCTCCTCCTTCGAGCGCCAGGGCCGCTTGCAGCCGGCGCCAGGGCCATCGCCACAGCAGCAGGAGCAGCAGGAGCACCAGAGAGAGCGCGCTGACGGTCAGGCCGGCGGCCAGACCCGGGGCCTCGTAGCGGAACACCACCTCGTGCGTCCCCGCCGGGACACGCACGCCCCGCACCACCAGGTTGACGTTGAGGATCTGCGCGGGCTCGCCTCCCACGGTGGCGCTCCAGCCGGGGCTGTGGAGATCGCTGAGGACGAGCACCCCGGGCGCCTCGGCCTGGACGGCCACCCGCACCTCCTCGGGGGCGTACGAGGTGATGAGTGCCGAGCCGGTGACGGGAGGCCCCGGAGGCTCCGTCCACCCGGGGACGAGCACGGAGCCCCGCTCCAGCGTGGCGAGCTGCAGGCGCGGCTCCTTCCCGGGCTCCAGGGCGCGAGGGGCGGCCAGATAGGCGCGAGGCCACACCCGGGGCACCTCGAAGACGACCACCCCCGTGTTCGTCTTCCCGTGCTGCTGGAAGCCCAACGCCGCGAAGTCCGGCGCGTACTCCTCCCGGGAGAGGGCAATGCCCACGTTCAACCGGGGAGCGAGCGCCTCCACCCACTGCTGCCCCGCCCCAAACAGCTCGGGGAGTTGGGCCACCTGTCCCTGGAAATAGAGGTCGGGCACCTCGATGCCGTACTGGCCGCCGATCAGCGCCAACAGCGCATCGCGTTCCAGGTCCGCCCGTTGCCGATCCGCCTCGGTGGCCAGGCTCCCCTCGTCCAGGGGCTGGCCGTCGATGCCGAGGTTCATCACGCGCATCTTCCCGGGCCCTGCCCCCATGGCCCGCAGCGGCTCGACCGTGACGGGAGGCGTGGCCGAGTCCTCGAGCGGCCGCACGTCGAGGACGGGGAGGCTGCTGGCGGTGGTCTCCAGGAGCACCAGTGCGAAGAGGACGGGGCCACGGACTCCGGCGGGCGCTCGCGCCAGGAGCGCGCAGACGGCCAGCACCGCCGCGCCGAAGCCGAGCGCGAGCCCGAGATCCACCAGGTACTCCCCCACCACGGGCGAGAACGCACCCGCGGACGCGAGGGCCCCCACGGCGAACAACCCCAACCCTCCCGTGGCGAACGCCGCGGGGCGCCACCGCCCCTCCAAGGCCCGGGTCCAGCCCAGGGCGGCGAGCACGGCCCAGGCCGAGAGGAAGAGGGGCACCACCTTCTCCGGCCAGCGGAAGCTGTTCATCAACGGGAGCACCGCGAAGGCGAGCCGGTAGAGCCCACCGTACTGGCCGAGCGCGAGGAGGAGCCCCACCAGCGCCAGGCCCGCGAGCACCCCGCGCACCCGCCGTGACACGCCCGGGTGGAACAGCCCGAGCACGGCGAGGAAGGACACCAGGGCACTGCCACCGAGCGCCTCGGCCCAGAAGAGGTAGCCCGGCACCGAGCCGAAGAGGGCCTGGGCCCGGCCAGGGGCGCCCAGCGGCGTGAGGCCCGGCAGGAGCAGCTCGGGCAACCGGAGCGGATGGAGCGACCAGTACGTCGCCTCCTCCCAGGAAAGTCCCCCGGCGCGCGAGCTCGAGCCCAGCAGCGTCCAGCTCGGCAGGAGCTGGGCCGCACACAGGCCCGCGAGGAGCACCGCACACCCCACGCAGCCGGCGAGATACGGCCGCCACCTCCCCCCCGCCAGGGCCAGCCCGAAGCAGCCGGCGGCGAGCGTGAAGAGGTAGACCCCCTGGAGGTCACCGATGAGCACCGTGGAGGAGGTCGCGCCGAGCGCCAACAGGAAGTGGGAGCGGTCCCACCCTCGGAGCGCCGCTCGGCCGAAGGCGTAGAGCTGCACCGGGAGGAGCGCCGCGCCCCACAGGTAGACGATGTTGGAGGTCTCCGAGGTGAGGTAGCCGCCGAGGGCGAAGGCCACCGCCGCCACCGCGCTCCCCCCACGCTCCGCGCCGAGCAGGCGGGCCAGGCGCCACGTCCCCCAGGCCGCGAGCGCCACCGCGCACAGGGTCTGGAGGGAGATGACCACCTCCGGGCGCAGCCACACGGACAGCCACGTCAGCGGGTGGAGCACCCCACATACGGCCTGGGCATGGAAGGGACTCCCGAGCGACTCATAGGGAAACCAGGAGGGGAACTCCCCGGCGCGCAGCCGCTCGCCCACGTAGGCCCGGCAGGGCACCAACATCCGCCACGTGTCGCGCCGGTAGAGCTGCTGCCCCAGCCAGAGCGGTGCGTAGAAGCCCGCGAGCACCAGGGCCAACACGAGGGGCGCCATGCGCTCGAACCCCCGCGGCTTCGACTCCAATTCGTTCGTCAGCATCCGCTCCATGCCTTGCGTCGTGATGCTCAGATGCGCGAGGAGCCCGAGTCCGAGGAGGGCTCACGCACCTCCACGCCCCGGGAGCGAACCACGTCCGCGAGCGTGCTCCAGGCGGACCACAGGCGCTGCTCCATGCGGGAGCCCCGTTGCACGGTCCCCAGGTCCCAGCGCGTCGCCACCCCGCCCACGGAATCCAGGGCGAGCGTATAGCGCCGGCCGGAGAACACGAGCGCCACGCCCGCCAGGGCCACCAGCCCGAGGAGCACGCGCAGCGCCGTCACCGGCACGAAGGGCAGCGCCACGAGTGCCACGAGGGTGAGGACCAGGGCCTCGTAGCGCGGCCGGTGCACCAGGGAGAGCCGGCGCAGGCTGGGCAGCTCGAGGAGGAAGGGCGTGGCGGAGGCGCCCGGACGGAAGGAGAGCCGATTGCCCTCCCCCACCAGGACACGCCCGCCCGCGAGCTCGGCCGAGAGGAAGGGACCCCCGGCGGCGCCGACGGCCGGGGGCAGGGGCGCCTCGGGCAGCTCGGCCCCGCACGCGGCACAGCGGCCCACCCCCGCTCGCTGGGGGCGGCCGCACCGCGTACACATGACGAGGACCTCGGTCGGCACCGGGCCCCCGTCTCAGCCGACGACGAAGTTCACCAGCCGCTTGGGCACGAAGACGAACTTGCGCAGCGTCTTGCCCGCCATGGCGGCCTTCACCCTCTCGTCCGCCTCGGCCACGGCCCGAACATCCGCCTCGGTGGCGTCCACCGCCACGCGGATCTCCGCGCGCAGCTTGCCGTTCACCTGCACCGCGTAGGGAATGACGTCGTCCACCACCAGGGCCGGATCGAACTCCGGCCAGCCCTGCGTGACGGTGAACGTCTTGGTGCCGTAGGACTCGGCGATCTCGTCCGCCAGGTGCGGGGCGAACGGCGTCAGCACCACCGCCAGCATCCGGATGGCCTCGGCCATCGCCGCCTTCTCCGCGGGCGTCTCCGGCGTGCCCAGCGCGTACAGCGCGTTCGACGTACTCCATGATGCCGGCGATGGCGGTGTTGAAGGACAGCCGCTCGATGGCCTCGGTCACCCGCTTCAGGCCTTGTGCGCGGCGCGGCGGATCTCCAGCGCCTTGCCCTCGAAGGCCCCGTCGTGCGTGGCCCCGTCCGCCCGCCTGGTGCGTGCACGGCCAGCGTCCACACCCGCTTCAGGAAGCGGAAGACGCCCTCCACCTGCTCGTCGGACCAGTCGAAGTCACGCTCGGGCGGGCCGGCGAACAGCACGTAGGCGCGCGCGGTGTCGGCGCCGTACTTCTGCACGATGGACGACGGGGCCACGCCGTTGCCGTAGCGCTTGCCCATCTTCCGGCCGTCCGCGCCGTTGACGATGCCCTGGGTGATCAGCCGCGTGACGGGCTCGTCCACCGGGCTCAGGCCCAGCAGCTTCATCACCCGCGTCCAGAAGCGGAAGTACAGCAGGTGCATCACGGCGTGCTCGGGGCCGCCCACGTACACGTCCACCGGCAGCCAGCGCTGCGCTTCCTTCGGATCGAAGGGCGCCGTCGTCGTACTTCGGCGACAGGTAGCGCGCGTAGTACCAGCAGGAGTCGACGAAGGTGTCCATCGTCTCCGTCTCGCGCCGCGCCGGGCCCTCGCACTTCGGGCAGGTGGTGTTCACCCACGAGGGCACCTTGGCCAGGGGCGGCTCGCCCTTGCCCGTCAGCACCGCCTGGGTGTCGATCTCCGGCAGGCGCACCGGCAGCTGGTCCAGCGGCACCGGCTGGCCCTTGCGCTCGGGGTCGCACTTCTCGCAGTAGACGATGGGGATGGGCGTGCCCCAGTAGCGCTGGCGGCTGAATCCCCAGTCCTTCTGGCGGTATGTCACCTTGGGCTCGCCCCGGCCCTCGGCCTTCAGCTTCTCGCCCATCTTCTTGCGCGCCTCGGCCGAGGCCAGCCCGGAGTACTCGCCCGAGTCCGCCAGCACGCCGTCCTCGGTGGAGGCCGCCTCCAGCTTGTCGCCCGGCGGCAGCTTGTCGCCCGAGGCCGGCTGCACCACCACCTTGACGGGCAGGCCGTACTTGCGCGCGAACTCGAAGTCGCGCTCGTCGTGCGCCGGCACGCTCATCACCGCGCCCGTGCCGTAGTCGGACAGCACGAAGTTGGCGATCCAGATGGGCACCGGCTGGCCGGTGAAGGGGTTGATGGCATAGGCGCCGGTGAAGACGCCCTCCTTCGTCACGCCCTCGGCCGTGCGGTCCACCTTCGAGGTGGCCGCCATCTTCTTCACGAAGGCGTCCACCTCGGCGCGCTGCGCGGACGTGGTGAGCTGGGAGACCAGCTTGTGGTCCGGCGCCAGCACCACGTAGGTGCAGCCGTAGATGGTGTCGATTCGGGTGGTGAAGACGCGGATGCGCGCGTCACTGCCCTGAACGGAGAAGTCCGCCTCCACGCCCTCGGAGCGGCCGATCCAGTTGCGCTGCATCGAGGTGATGCGCTCGGGCCACTCCTTCAGCTCATCCAACCCATCCAGCAGCTCCTGCGAGTAGCGGGTGATGCGGAACGCCCACTCGGGCAGCTCCTTGTCCAACACCGGGGACTCGCAGCGCTCACACGTGCCGTCCTTCACCTGCTCGTTGGCGATGACCGTCATGCAGCCGGTGCACCAGTTCACCTTGCTGAAGCGGCGATAGACCAGCCCGCGCTCCAGCATCTGGATGAAGAACCACTGGTTCCACCGGTAGTACTCGGGATCGCTGGTGTTGACCTCGCGCGTCCAGTCGTAGCTGTAGCCCAGCGTGCCCATCTCCTTCTTGAAGGAGGCGATGTTCTCGCGGGTGCGCACCGCCGGGTGCACGCCGTCCTTGATGGCCGCGTTCTCCGCCGGCAGGCCCAGGGCGTCCCAGCCCATGGGGTGCAGCACGTCGTAGCCCTTCATCTGGAAGTAGCGCGCGTAGACGTCGCCGATGAGGTAGTTGCGCACGTGCCCCATGTGCATCTGCCCGCTGGGGTACGGCAGCATCTCGAGGACGTACTTCTTGGGGGCATCGGGGCGCTTGCCCGCCCGAAACACCCCCGCCTCATCCCAACGGGTCTGCCACTTCGACTCAATTGCCTGCGGCTCGTAGCGCTCGTTCATGGCCATGACGGGGTGCGTCTTAGTGGGACGCCAGCCCCCAGGCAACAACAGACGCTCCCCGGTGTACTCCGCTGACGACTGGCTCTCATGCCAGGGGGGCGGGCCAGCGCCTTCTCGACCGTTACTCGAGCCGCAGGAGGCTCTTCACCGTGTCCTGGACGACCTTGGACTGGACGGGCTTCACCAGGTAGGCGCTGGCGCCGAGCGCCATGGCGCGCTCGCGGTCCTCGACGGCGGACTCGGTGGTGATGACCACGATGGGGACAGTGCGGTACGCGTCCGTCTGGCGGATGTGGCGGATGAGCTTGAGCCCGTCCATCAGCGGCATGTTGATGTCGGTGAGGACCAGGTCGTACCGCCCGAGGGTGAGCTTCTTGAGGCCCTCGGCACCGTTCTCGGCCTCCTCAGTGTGGAGCCACGAGCCAAGCCGCTGCAGCGCGTACATCAGGCTGCGCCGCATGGCCTGGGAGTCGTCCACCACCAGCGCACGGATCTGCTGCGTCATGGCGCGGGAAGATAGCACCGCCCGGCGCCAGACCGGGGTGAGGACTTCGAGGCGGAGCCGTTACAGGGCCCTGTCCTCGCAGCCCGACCGGGAGGAGGCCTCGCCACAGCCATAGGCGTGCCCCTCGACCCGCTGGGACGAGACGACGGCCGCTCGCGCCTCGGCTTCACGCGGCGTGCACTCGGGGGCCGACTTCTGGAGCCTCCACTGCCGCTGGTACGCCACCGGGCTGGTGGCCGGGATATCGACGGCCGTCCGGTACGAATACAGGGTCGGAGACTCGTGGGTCACGGGCACCTGCACGCAATGGAGGCGGCCCGCCGAGTCCTGCCTGCACGAGCTCTGGTACCCCGTCACCAGCCGCTCGCCGCCCGACCTCGCCAGGCGACGGGTAGAGCCGCCCGACCAGCGCTGCGCCACTCCCGCGACGGGCTTGATGTGGGTCCGGCACTCCAGGAACTGCCCATTCTTCTCGGCCGCGAACACGACCTCCACGTCGCTCACGTACCGGGCCCCGGCGGCCTCGGCCCGCGCCAGGAACTCCAGCACCGACTCATCCTCCTTCTCACCGAGTGGAATCGTGAGCGCCCACTCCGGCAGCCCCGTCTTCTCGGCCGCATCCGTGGCGATCACCCGCACGCCGTCCGTCTTCGAGCCCGGCGGCTGATAGCCCTCGGGCGCATGGGCGCACGCCATCAAGGTCGATACAGCGGTCGACACAACGAGCAGCCATCCATTCCGAGCCATTGTGCTCTCCTCCCTGCCAGGCAGACGCAACTGGAAAACGCTCGGAGGCTCCCCCCATATCGGCCGGGCAGGCGAGCCAGCAGTTCCTACGAGACAGGTCGTGCGCTCCACATTACCTCGGAGGGATGCCAGCCAGGTTCGCCGGCCCCGCTCCACCCGGTAGCGTCAACCCGGGTGGGAGAGCTGGCGGAACAGCTCCGCATGCTCGGGGTAGCGGGCCGCCAGCGCCTCGCCCCGGGGCATCTCCCAGTCCGCGAAGTCGAAGCCCGGAGCCACCGTGCAGCCACACAGGGTGTAGTCGCCTCGCGGCTGCGCAGCCTGTAGCACCCCGGCGGGAACGAGCACCTGCGGCCGCTCGCCGTGCGTGACGTCACGGCCCAGCACCACCGTCTCCAGGCGACCCTGGCGCTCGTCGAGCAGGTACAACGTCAGCGCCTGCCCGTCGTAGAAGTGCCACAGCTCGTCCGAGGTCACCCGGTGCCAGGCCGCGAACGAGCCCCGAGGCAGCAGGTAGTAGATGCCCGTCGCCACCGAGCGCCTGCCGCGCGGCATCTCCGCCGATACCGAGGTGCGCCACGTCTCCCGATAGAAGCCGCCCTCCGGGTGGGGGGCGAGCCCCAGCGTCCTCACCAGTTCGTCGATCATACGGCCAGTGTAGGACACCCAGACCGCAGGGGCAGGCAGCGCACCGACCGCCATGGTGGCAGCCTACATGCCTCCCGCGGAGCCCAGGAGGACCGAGGACGCCGCCATCGCGCTCGCCGGCCCCACCCCTTCGTGGTAGTGGCAGGATGGGCTCACGAACCACCCCCCCCCCGTGATCAGCACGCCTTCGGCACAAGAAAATGTTTCACCCGTATGGCTTTGTCAGCGTGTTGAGGCTCCTCACGCTGGACGCCCATGCGAAGCCATTGCCAGAGACGGCTCCGTTCGCGGCGGGAGTGGTGGACAGCATTTTTGGGAGGAAGACCATTCATGAAGAACGGTGAAGGGGTTGCTTTGACGGTTGAGCTGGAACGCAGGCTGAGGCAGAGCACTGACCGTCTGAGGGACGTGCGGGAGACCCTGGAGGAGTTGAGCCGGTCCGCGGACGCACTCCACCACTTGTTCGGGCTGCAACAGATGCAGGAACAGGCCCAGGCCGCACCCCAGCATCGCCTCGGGGAGAAGCCTGTGAAGGCTCGGACCCAGATGGGACAAACCGCGACGACGCCCACGGCCTCCCGGCCCGCGCCGAGCAGCGCCCCTTCCGAGTCGACGGAGGAGGAGGTTCCGGAATGGCGCAAGGTGTTCCCGAAGTTGTCCGCCCATGTTCCGGGTCGAGGAAAGTGAGCAGATCGCGCACACGGCATCGGAAGCTGTCGTTACTGCGCGTCGCACTGAGTGCGATGGGCATGATGCTGCCGGCTTGCCGGAATGGCGCGGACCTGTCGTGCTCGACAGACCTGGACTGTCTTGAATCCGAGCTCTGCCATCCGGACGAGAAGGAGTGCGTTCAGCTCTGCACCACGAGCGCGGATTGCCCCGAGACCGCCAAGACTTGCGCGGTCCTGAGCGACACGAGCAGGGTGAAGATCTGCAAATGCCTGACCCAGGATTGCGAGGAAGGAACGAGCCCGTAAGGGTTTGAGTCCGACGCACCGAGCAGGTCCGGGCAAACGTCTGGGTTTGCCCGGACCTACCTGACCTGGACCGCACCGGTCAGGGGCAGCCGCACCACGCGCGGGCCAGTCCATCCGGAGTGCCCGGACCCGGCTGGTAGAGGTACGGGCCTCCCGAGAGGTAGTGGCACAGGGGCTCCGACGAGGTGTCGTAGCTCGCCGCGTCCGTCCCCACGCGCAGGTGCCGCACCGCGAGCTCCGAGCAGACCTCGCACGCCGCTGCCCGCGTCTCCGCGTCGAGCGCCACGTCCGAGGCCCTCGCCCTCAGCGCGACGAGCCCCTCCACCGCGGTCGTCCGGCACCAGTCTCCCGCATGGCCCCGGTGGAAGACGCGGGCGAGCGCCAGGGCCCTCTCCCCTGCCTGTGGCGCCGCGTCCGGAGTCGCCGGCCACGGCAGCGCCGGATCCACGTACGAGGCCAGCGCGTCACCGTTCGCGTACTCCCCGTTGGGCTTCGCCCCCAGGAAGGTCCCGAACCGCCCATCCGCCAATTCCGTCCCCTCGGGGCGCTCCTTCGCCAGGAGCCGCGTGAGCGAGACGACGCGCTGCATTCCCAGTCGGAACTCGTTCTTCAGCTGCGCCGGCACCGGCACCTCGCCCGTCTCGCGCGCCACCGTGGGCACCATCCACCCCACCACTCGCGAGTCCAGCCCGAACGTCACCTGCTGCCCGAGCACACGGAACTGCACCGCCGCCGCCTCCTGCATCGCCCGGTTGGTGGCCCGCTGCCCGAAGCACTCCGCGCTCGTGGGATCCAACGTCCGCAGGCCCTCGGCCGGAGGCCCCAGCGCCCCATGGTTCTCCCCCGCCGCCGCGTACACCTCGCGCATCCCCGAGATCGCGCAGGACAGCAGGCGCTCGGACTGCGGCGCGTACGTGCTCCCCTGCCCCAGCGGCGGCAGCAGTTCCAGGTAGTCGTCACCGATCGCCGGGTAACGGGCACCGCTCGCGCTGATGAACTCGACCGCCGGGTTCGGCGCGCAGAGCGCGTCGTTGACGTCGTAGCTCGTCCACTCCGGCAGCCGCTGCAGCACCCCTCGCGCCCCGTGCAGCAGCCCGGAGGCGAGCGCGATGAGCACCGCCCTGTCCCTCGGCTCCGCCCCGCCGCTGGCGAAGTCCGAGAGCTCCGGTGAGCCCCAGCGCTGCCACATGTGCCCCATGCTCCAGGCATCCTGCAGGTAGTGGTGGCCCACCGCCTCCAGAGACAGCGCCTCGGCCTCGCACGCGCGGAGGTAGTCCACATAGCGCCCGCCCGCGGCGCCCAGCGTGTCCTTCATCGCCTTGCACTCCCTCGCCCTCGCGAGCGCCAGCGCGTGGTAGCGCGCGTAGAAGCGCCCCGCCTGCGGCAGGAAGTGGTTCGAGTTCACCGGCCCCATGTGGGTGGCGAAGTCATGGCACTGCGTCGCGTCCGCACCGATTCCCGGCAGCGGGCACGTCTCGTGGCCCGTGGCCCAGTCCCACAGCGCGTAGGAGAAGTCCGGAAGCTGTGCCAGCTCGCCCGGCGTGAAGGCGCGCACCTGCACCCGCGCGGCCTCGGCGAAGGGCACCGGCAGCAGCGAGGTGAGCTGCGTGCCGTCCACCGTCAGCGGCTCGCTCGAGGTGAAGACTCGCAGCCGCACCGTCGCGGAGCTCTCGGCCGGCAGGCCCGCCTTCTCTCGTGTCAGCTCCCAGATGCGGCGGTGCTCGTCGAGCGTCCCCACCCATCGCTGGCGCGCGGTGTTGGGACCCGCCGCCGGTGAGCAGTAGGGGCCGGAGCCGGCCGGGTAGTCCCTCGGCTCCTTCGTGGTGTCCATCTGCTCGTAGCAGACGGACTCCCAGGCGGCGGCGGGCCAGGACAGCAGCAGCACGGCGGACAGGAGGAGCTTTCGCATCACTTGCCCTCCAGCAGCGCGCGGACGCCGGGGAAGCAGTCCGGTTCGAGGAAGAAGACCTTCTCGAAGGCCGCGATGGGCTCCTGCCCCTGGTCACGCACCTTGGCGTAGGCCTTGGTGCAGGCCGCCGGGCAGCACTCCTTGTCCTCCTGCCAGGGGCTGGAGGTCTTGCACTGAGGCACCGACTCCACACACTGGTCCAGCGTCCGCTCTCCGGGCTGGAAGCAGTAGGTGACGAGGTCGGTGCAGGCACCCAGTGCCGTGATGGCGTCGTCGCCTCTCGGGTCGAGCTGGATCCCTCCCTCGGGCGTCTTGATGAGCACCAGGTTGCCGGTGTCCAGCTTCGGCAACGGCACGCGAGGCAAATCCACCTTCGGGAGCTCCGGGAGCTGGAGCTTTCCGTCCTCGCAGGCGAGCCCCACTGGGAGCATCGCCCCGAGAAGCAATGCACTGAGAATGCGGCGCAAGGTACTTCCCCTTTCCGGCCCCAGGAGCCGAAGGGCTCCCCACGTCAAGACCGAGTCACGCACAGGCCAGGAAGAGGAGGCAAGGCCCCGTCAGGCGTCCAGCGAGGCGTGGGTCTTCGTCACCCGGCCCGAGATGGCGGTGGGGTTGAGGATGTTGTCGAACATCGGGCTGCTCTTCTCCGCCGCCCGGCGAATCTCCTCCAGCGTGGCGGTGTCGGCCTCGGTGTCCACCTCGACGGCGTACTGGAGCTCGGAGAAACCGGGGCGCACCGTCGGGTCCAGGTCGAGGTAGCCGCGCAGGTCGAAGGGCGCGCTCACCTTGATGCGCAGGTTGCGGTAGTCGAGCCCGCGCAGCCGGGCCTGCGTCACCCAGCCAATCGTCAGACAGGTGCCGAGCGCGGCCAGCAGCAATTCCATCGGGTCGATGTGCTGGTCCTTGCCGCCGAGCGCGGTGGGCTCATCCGTCTCCAGGATGAAGGAGCGCGCCCGCGTCACCGCCTGGGCCCCATCGCGCCACTCCGTCACCGTCTCGAAGCGGCCCTTGCCGGCTTCCGGGTTGGCGGACACCTGCGCCTTCGTCTTCTCGAAGGTGTCGATCCCGAGCGTGCTGCAGCTTCCGACGCTTCCCATTTCCGAGTCCTCCAGCGGATGTGGCACTCGGCGCGCCATGCTCGGCCAGCCGCGAAATTGGCAGGCACGCAGGTCTCCTCTCCTGTCTGAAACTGGACTTATCGGCGGCTGAAGGACCTCCCTGGCGATCAGCGGTCACACGAGGGCCGGCAGGGGCGGCTCCTGGGTATTTCTCTCGTTGGAGGCACAACCTTTTCGCCACTTCGGCGATAATTCCGCTGTCGTCCCAGACTTCCTGCGCAGCCCCCCTGCTCGGAGCCGACCGTGAGCACCGTTTCCTCCTCGTCCCGCACCAGAGTCGCCACCGCCCCCGCCACCCTCGCGTCCACCCCCACCCTGCCCTCGGGTCCCCTCTCCAAGGGAGCCTCGGGCACCGCGGTGAAGCAGATGCAGTCCGCGCTGGTGAAGCTCGGCTACATGAGCCAGGCCCAGATGAACACCGGCCCGGGCACCTTCGGCCCCCAGACGGAGGCCTCGCTGAAGAAGTTCCAGGCCGCGCACAAGCTGACGGCCGACGGCGTGTATGGCCCGAAGACGCGCGCCGCCATGCTCAAGGCCCTCACCCCGGCGGCGCCCAAGCCGGCCCCCACGGCGCCCTCCGTCACCGCCCCCGCGGCGGGCCTGGAGCGCGGTAACTCCGGCACCGCGGTGAAGCAGCTCCAGTCCGCCCTGGTGAAGCTCGGCTACATGAGCCAGGCCCAGATGAACTCCGGCCCGGGCGTCTACGGCCCGAAGACGGAAGAGGCGGTGAAGAAGTTCCAGTCCGCGTGGAAGCTCGGCGTGGACGGGGAGTACGGCCCGAAGACGAAGGCCGCGCTGGAGAAGGCGCTCGCCGGCCAGAAGCCGCCCGCGTCCACCCCCGCTCCCGCTCCCGCCCCCACCACCCCCGGCAAGGTGACGAAGCCGGACATGAAGTGGGTGCCCTCAGCCAACTTCAGCTCGCGCGGCGGGGCCGACATCGACACCATCGTCCTGCACCACACCGCCTCCAACAACGTGCAGGGGGACCTGAACGCGCTGACGAAGCCCAACGGGGACAAGTCGGTGAGCGCGCACTACCTCATCGGCAAGGACGGCACCATCTTCCACCTGGTGGACGACAAGATGACGGCGTGGCACGCGGGCAAGTCCTCGCTCCGTGGCGACACCAGCCCCAGCGTGAACAACCGCTCCATCGGCATCGAGATCACCAACGACGGCAGCGGCAAGACGCCCTTCACCGAGGCCCAGTACCGCGCGCTGGAGAAGCTCGTCCCCTACCTGGCCAAGACGTACGACATCCCCATGAAGAACATCCTGGGCCACAGGGACGTGGCCCCGGGCCGCAAGGTGGACCCGGCGGACAACTTCGACTGGGGCCGCGTCCGCCGCGCCACCGACGCGGTCATCTGACGGAGCCCCCCCTGGAGAGCAGAGCAAGTCCGCACTCCTTCCAATCGCGCCAAGCAGACTCGCCGTGGGCCCGGTGGTTGGCGCTGCTGCTCTCCATGAGTCTGCTGTCCACCGGCTGCGCGTCACTGCCGCCACCGCCCGGCCGGGGGATGCTCCTGCGCTACACACCGCGCGGGGCCGCCGTGCCCGCGAGGGAGGAGGAACCTAGCGAGGAGCATCCGCGCCTCCTCGCCTCATCCCAACCTTCGGAGCCAGAGCCCTCGCGGCAGAGCGCCCTCGCGGCCCAGTTCGCGTTCATCGGTGCCGTTGGCGACGTGTCCGGCTCCACCCGCCGCATTTCCGGTGAACTCTCCAGACTCAAGGCCAGCAAGCGGGGCATCGCCGGCCGATACGCCGACCTGTTCAGCCCCTTCGTCGATTATGGCGTTGAGCAACTGCGATGGATTGACGCCGAGCTCGCCGCTGCCACCCGGCTGTCCAACACGGCCTCGGAGGTGGATGACCCGGACATGGCGCTCGCCCTCCTGCATCTCGGCGGCCCAAGGCTCGAGGCCGCGATGTTGGGCTCCATTCTGCTCGCCGTCTGGCTCGACTTCCTCAACCTCGCCGACGTCGTGCTCAGGCAGTGCCCCTACTACAGCGTGGAACGGCTGTTCTGGAGCATGGACCGCCTGCAGATGATGCTCGCGCCAGCCATGACGGCACTCGCCACCCTGGAGCCAGGGCAGGTGGAGGCGGCGGCGACCGACCTGCCCGCGCTGGTAGGCCACCTCACCGGCGAGTTCGCCACGACCCGTGAGGCCGTGCGCGTAGCGGCGCAGCAATTCGAGGAGGCGATGCTGGTGAAGGAGCTCATCGAAATGCTCACCACGGCCTCGGCGATGAAGATGGCACTGCCCCGGCTGCTCCCACCGGCCGCTTCCGCCACGCTCGGCGTGGGGCTCGTGGTGGGCACCAACGGAGTGATGACGGGCACGCGGATCGTCGTCTCCGCCGAATGGGTGGAGATGATGCGCCGGCTCGTACAGGCGGGCGTCATCTCCGTTCCCGCCGTTAGCGCCGCTGTCCGGATTCACGCCGGTCAGGTGATGATGTCCGAAGCGAAGCAGGACCTGCCGCGGGGCGTGCGCGACGCGCTCGGCGACGGGCCCGAGGTGCGGGGTATGCAGGTGACGGGCAGAACGGGGGCCGGAATGGCCGAGCCCCCGCGGCACCACGTCCTGCCGCGAGCGTTCCGCGAGTGGTTCGAGAAGCGCGGCTTCACCGGCGAAATGAGCATCGACCGGTTCTGCGTCAAATTGGAGCGGGCAAGCCACGAGGCGATTCACGGCGGTGGCGATTGGCGCGTGGGTCGCAAATGGCCCGGTGAGTGGAACCAGATGATCATGGGAGTGCTGCGTGACGCCGAAGCCGAAGCGGGCCGGATGTTGACGCGGAGCGAGATCCTGAAGGTCGTCGCGGAGTACATGAGGCTCTATAAAATCCCAATGAACTTCGTCACCGGGAGAGGACCATGACAGAGGGGAGCGCCTGGCGGGGCAACTGGAGGGTCCGTCTGTATGAGCGGATCCGCGAGCGTGGTTTCGACTCGCTCACTGCCTTCGCGGAGGCGCGTCCCGCCGTCCCGTTGCACTCGCTAGCCGAGGAGCTTGGCGAAGACGATATCGCCGGGATGCAGGTGCTGGGCGGATTGCTGACCGAAGCAGAGCAGCGCAAGCAGGTCACACGCTTTGTGCGCGATGTTCTTGTGCGCCTCTTGTCCCAGAATCTCCCTGAGGGTTGGCCCGCCGTGCTGGACGACCCATCCCGTTTCACGGTCGCCCAGACACTCGCCATGTGGACGAGCTTCACCCCAGAAACTCACAAGGAGCGTGTCAAACAGGCCAGGGCAGCGCTCCGCGCCGAACCGCCGCCACCCGGCTGGCGCCCACTCGGTCCCGACGACGAGGTACTCCTCACACTCCTGCCCGACGAGGAAGTCTGAACTTCACTTCCCCGCCGGCTGGGGCAGTTCGATGGCCGAGCCCCGGCGGCGCTCCTTCGGGGCGTCCAGGAACGTCCCCAGCAGCACCCAGCGTCGGGCGTCCTCCTCGGCGCCCGGCTTCGCCACCAGCGGCGTCGTGTAGTGCCAGAAGGGCAGCCGGTACACCGTCACCCCTCCCAGGGTGTTCACGCTCTGCATCTCCGAGAAGTGCCCGCCCTTGGCGTAGACGAGCCACTGGTGCGCCACCGCCGGAGTCGCGAACGTGAGGTGCATGTCCACGTAGCCGTCGAAGGCCTCGGCGTCCTCGGGGTGGTGGTCGTTGTGCGGGCCCGTGTAGTCCCCCGGGCCGTAGCACAGCACCTGAATGCCCCACTTGCGCCGCAGCGCTCGTCCGCTCACCGCCGCCGCGAAGGCCGCGAAGCTCTGCGAGTGGAGCATCCCCACCAGCCCCACCTCCTCGGCCGCGCGCCACGAGCGCGAGCGCCGGCTCTCCAGCAGCGCCGTCCTCACCCGCACCGTCTTCGGGAGTTGCTCCGCGTAGTTCTCCGTCATCCCCCAGATGCTCTCCGGGGGAATCGGGTCCTCCATCGCCGTCAGCGTGTCCCGCAGCGCCTTCTCCAGCACCTCCCGGCACGCCGCCGCCTTGCGAACGTCCAGCACCCCGCTCAGCGCCACGAAGCGCCGCCCCGGCTGCATCAGCGCGCCGCACGCGTCCCGGTCGCGCCCCTCCAGGATGCGCCGCCCCTTGGGCGTGAGCAGCTCCGCGAACTCGGTGGGAAAGGTCTTCATGTCATCGCCTCTTGCGCGCCATCTCCACCAGCGCCGGCCCAATCTCGCCCAGCGGCAGCACCCGGCTCACCGCGCCGGTGGCCACCGCCTCCTGCGGCATCCCGTAGATGACCGCCGTCCGCTCCGACTCCGCCCACACCTCGCCTCCCGCCTTCTGGATGGCCTTCGCGCCGAGCGCCCCATCCGCGCCCATCCCCGTCAGTACCACGCCCACCGCCTTGGAGCCGAACACCTCGGCCATGCTCATGAAGAGCCGGTCCACCGAGGGCGCGTGCTTGTCCTGCATCGTCGGGTGCGGCGTGCCCAGCACGTACTGCCCCGCCTGCCGGTACACCACGAGCTGCCGCCCTCCGGGCGCGATGTAGACGTGGCCCGGCGCCAGGATGTCTCCCTCCTCCGCCTCGTGCACGGCGAAGGGCCCCAGCCTGTCCAGCCGCTCCGCGAAGGCCCGGGTGAACTGCTTGGGCATGTGCTGGCACACCAGCAGGCTCATCGAGGGCTCCGGCGAGAGCGCCTCCAACAGCCGCTGCACCGCCGGCGGCCCTCCCGTGGACGCTCCGATGGCCACCACGAACGCGGGCTCCAGGGGCATCACCCTCGACCTGCCGCGCGCCGGCTTCGACTCCGACGGCCGCACCAGCTTCGCCGCGTGCACCTTCTCCAGCAGCTCCTTGCGCAGCTTGTCCAACACGTCCGGCGTGGGCTTCGCCGGCTTGGCGATGAAGTCGAAGGCCCCCAGCTCCAGCGCCTTGAAGACGTCCGCCTTGTGCGCGTAGCTGGAAATGACGATGACCGGCGTGGGCGCCTGGCTCTTGAGCAGCCGCAGGAAGGAGTAGCCGCCCAGCTTCGGCATCTCCAGGTCCAGCGTCACCACGTCCGGGTGCAGCGCCATCACCTGACGCAGCCCCTCGTTGCCATCGGCCGCCGTGCCCACCACCTTCACGTCCGACGAGGACTCCAGGAGCTGCGTCAGCAGCCTCCGGTTGTGGGCCGAGTCATCCACCACCAGCACCTTCACGGGCGCGAGCGAGCTCACAATCCGCTCCCCTCGATGGGAGCCGGCTTGCGGTAGACGAGGTCGCCGCGCAGGTGCACCAACTCGAAGTCCGCGCTGAGGTTGATGAGGTTCTCCGAGTGCCCCAGCAGCAGGTAACCGCCGGGCACCAGCTTGTCGTAGATGAGACGCAGCACCCGCTGCCGCGCGGGCGTGTCGAAGTAGATCATCACGTTACGGCAGAAGACGGCGTCCATGCGGGAGACCAGCAGGCCCGTCTCCGGCTCCTGCAGGTTTTGGTGCCCGAAGGATACCCAGGAGCGCACGTCGTCGCGCACGCGCACCCGGTTGGCCCCCACGTGGACGAAGTAGCGGGCGATCTTCTCCGCCGGCGTGGCCCGGAGCGAGGACGGCCCGTACTCGCCCTGGCGCGCCTGGGCCAGCACCCGGCGCGAGATGTCCGTGCCGTGCACCTCCACGTCCCAGCCCTCGAAGCGCCCGCTCTCCTTGAGGAGCATGGCCACCGTGTAGGCCTCCTCCCCGGACGAGCACCCCGCGGACCAGATGCGCAGCCGCTTCGTGCGGGCGTTGCGCCGCTCCAGGCGCGGGAGCACCTCTTCGGAGAAGGCCTTGAGCTGGCGCGGCTCGCGGAAGAAGTACGTCTCGTGCGTGGTGAGGGCCTCGATGGCCGTCTCCAGCTCGGCGCGGCGCTGGGCATCGAAGCGCAGGAAGCGGTAGTAGGCGCTGAAGTCCGACAGCCCCAGCGCCTCCAGCCGCGGCAACAGCCGCCGGTGCATGACGAACTTCATGTCATCGCGCACGAGGATGCCGCAGTGGCCATACACGTAGTCCCGCAACAGGCGGAACTCCTCCGCTGTCATCTCCGGCTTGCCTGTATCGAAAGGCATCACCCCCTGGCCTCCGTGATGCCTTAGCGACTCGACAACCGGTCCACCGCGTCCACCAGGGCGCGGCGCGTCAATGCATCCGTCTCCGCCGCGAGCGCGGCCCGGGTCGCCGACAGGCACTCCGGTCCACCGGAGTCCCCCAGCACCCGCGCCGCCGCGGCCCTCACGTCCCAGCCGGAGTGGCCGAGCAGCCCCACCGCCAGCGCCACGCCCTCGGCCGAGGCCGCTCCCGCCAGCAAAGCCGTCTTTACCACCTCGGGGTCCTCGTGGGTCACCGCGCGCCGGAGCACTTCGTCCCGCAGGGCCCCCAGCCGCGCCAGGGCCTGCACCGCCCGGAAGGCCACCGCCCCCTCGGCGTGCTGCACCAGCGCCTCCAGGTCCGCCACCCGCTCCAGGGCGCCGCACTCGCCCACCGCGTCCAGGGCTGCGAGCCGCACCTCCAGGGCCTCGTCCTCCAGGGCCTGCTTCAGCAGCCCCGCCGCCGAGGGGTCTCCCACCTGCCCCACCACCCGCACCGCCGCGGCGCGCACCCGGGGGGCCTCGTCCGTCAGCGCCAGATGCGCCAATTCCAGCCCGCCCGCCGGGTCCACCGCGGCCAGCACCTCCACGGCGGTGGCGCGCAGCGGCACGGAGGCCTCGCGCGCCGTGCGCCGCACCAGGGGCAGCATGGCCGTGCCGCCCACCCGCACCAGGGCGTTGAGCACCACCGGCTCCGCCCCCTCGGACATCGCCGTCTCCAGCGCCTGGGCCACCGACTTGGGGAAGTGGGCGGCCAGCGTCACCAGCGCGCGCGCCGCCAGCCCCGCCATGTCCGGGTGCGAGAGGAGCTGCGCCAGCGGCTCCACCGCCTCCAGCGAGCGCGTCCGCCCGAGCGCCTGCACCGCCACCATCTTCAGGTCCACCTCGCCCCAGTCGAGCATCTGGACGAGCTCGGGCACGTACGTGGCGTCCACCATCTCCACCAGCACGTGCCCCGCCGCCTCGCGCGCCGGGAAGGAGAGCCGGTCCATGCTCGCCAGCAGCTCGCGTCCCGCTTCCGGGCCGAAGTAAGACAGCGTCCGCATCACCTCCGGCGCCATCCGCTCCTCCTGGGCCACCTCCGCCACCAGGGGCGCCAGTTGCGGCTCACGCAGGGCCGCCGCCGCGACGAGCCCGCCCGCGCGCAGCTCCATATCATCGGACTCCAGCGCGCTGGCCACGAAGCCCGTCGCCTCTGGCAGCCGCTTCAGCGCCAGCCGCACCGCCGCCTCCATCTCGGGCCGCAGCGAGGGCTCGGCCAGGCTCGCCTGGGTGCCCAGAGCCACGAGCGACGCCTCACGGGTGGAGCGAGACTCCGCGCCCAGCCCCCGGCACACCAGCTCCGTGGCCGCCACCTGGGGAATGAGGCCCAGCACCCGGTAGGCGCTGCGTTTGAGCATCGGGTTGGCCAGCAGCCGCACCAGCTCCGGCAGCGGCGGTGGGTGGCGCAGCGTCGCGAGCGATTCCAGGGCGCTCAGTTGCAGCAGCGGCTCGGGGTCGTGCAGGGTGCGCTCCAGGGCGCGGGCGGCGACCTTGCCTCCGACGCCGGGCTTCCCCACGGCCTCCGCGGCCGCCACCCGGACGTTGAGGTCCCCGTCGTCCAGCATCGCCTTCACCAGGGCTTCCTCCGCCTCCGGTCGCCCGAGCTGGCCCAGGATGTCCGCGGCGAACTTCCGCTGATCCGGGTCCGAGTGCTCGAGCAGTCGCACCAGCGGCGCCACCGCCGACAGGCCCATGCCCACCAGCGACTCCGCCGCCGCGTTGCGTGCGCCCGTCTCGTCCCGCTCGCCCAGCACGGAGATGAGCCGCTCCACCGCCATCCCACGCTCGGGCAACCGGCTGAAGCCCTCCGCCGCCGCCCGGCGCACCCGCCAGCTCTCGTCATGGAGCCCGGTCACGAGCGTCCGCAATGCCTCCGGAGAGGACGTGTCGAGCTCCAGCAGGGCCCGGTAGCGCGCCTCCTCGGCGTATCCCCCCTCCTCGATCATCCGTTCGTCCTCCGGCCGGTGTCGCGCACCATCTCCGCCAGCAGCAACGTCTTCAGGTCCAGCAGCAGCTTGAGCCGCTCCGGCTGGCCACACACCCCTACCACGAAGGGGGCCGGACCCACCGCCCCCATGGAGGGAGCGGGCTTGATCTCACTGCGCCGCATCCGCAACACCTCGGACACGCGGTCCACGGCGAAGGTCACGCGCTTGCGGCCCAGCCAGCACACCAGGAGCCGCGTCTTGGCGGGTACCGGGGCGTCCGGGCCGAGCAGCCGCTTGCGCAGATCCACCACCGGGAGGATGGAGCCACGCAGGTGGATGACGCCCTCGATGAAGGGCGGCGCTCCCCGGATGGGAGTGAGACGCTGGGGCGGGAGGATCTCCTCCACCCGCATGATGTCCACCGCGTACTCCTCGGGGCCCACGAAGAAGGCGCAGAGCTGGACGAGCGGATCCCTCTCCGGCGCGCCCGATTCGTCGGCCCGGGCCTGGGTGAGCTGTGTCAGGACGTTGAAACGCTGTCTCATGCCAGGGCCTGCCAGATGTCGAGCAGGATGAAGAGCTGCTGGTTGCGACGCCCGAGCCCCACCACACAATCCCGTTCTCCGCCACCCACGCCTGGCGGGGCCAGCTCCAACATGGAGGGCCGCAGCCGCACCACCTCGGACACCGCGTCCACCCAGATGCCCGCGAGCCCGTCCATCGTCTGCACCACGATGATGCGCGCGCTGCGCGGAGGTTCCGGCGCCTCGGGGCCCGCCACCAGCGGCGCATTGTCCGCCAACCGCAGCCGCACCTTCACGTCGTAGACGGGCAGCACCTCGCCGCGCAGGTACATCACCCCGAGCAGGTTGGCCGCGGCGCGAGGCACCTCGGTGAGCGGCGGAATCTTCACGATCTCCGCGCACCCCGTGGATGGGCACCGCGTAGTGCTCCCCTTCCAGCCGGAAGGCCAGGTACTCCTCGGGGATCTCCTCGGCGACGGGCTCGATCGACTCGTCGGTGCCGGCCACCAGCTCCTGCAGGAGACCGATGTCCTCATCCGGATGGTAGAAGAAGCTGTCGAGCAGGACGGACAGGGAAGGCACGGACTGGAGGATAGCAGCCCCACGGCCGGAGGCATCAGGCGCGACGTCGCTCCAGGCTCATCCCCTCTCCGAGCAAGGCACCCACATCCAGCACCAGCACGGTGCGCCGGTTGGCCAGGTCGGCGGCCCCGGAGATCCCTCGCACGCCCTGCAGGCGACTGCCCAGGGATTTGACGACGATGTCCTGCTGGCCCTGCAGCTCGTCCACGGCGATCCCCAGCCGCTCCTGGGCCAGCCCGGCCACCACCACGAAGTGCCGGTCGTTCTGGCGCTCGGGGTGGCCGAACACCCGGGACAGGCGCATGAGGGGCAGCGTCTGTCCCCGCACGTCCAGCACCTCGCGGCGCTCCACGGTGCGGATCTCCGAGGGCTTCACGGAGAGGATTTCCAGCACGCTGTTGAGTGGCACCGCGTAGGTGCGCCCGCTCACGCCCACCACCAGCGCGCGGATGATGGCCAGGGTGACGGGCAGCGTGAGGTGGAAGGCCGTGCCCTTTCCGCGCTCGCTCCACACATCGATGATGCCGGACAGGTTGCCGATGTTGTTCTTCACCACGTCCAGCCCCACCCCGCGGCCGGACAGCTCGGACACGCGGCGGGCGGTGGAGAAGCCCGGCAGGAAGATGAGGTTGAGCAGCTCGCGCCGGCTCATCTCCGCGTGCCTGGGCCTCGGTGATGAGGCCCTTGCGCAGGGCCAGCTCGCGCACGCCCAGCTCGTCGATGCCGGAGCCGTCGTCGCTCACCTCGATGACGACGTGGTTGCCCTTCTGCTCCGCCCGCAGGGAGATGCGCGCCCGCCGGGACTTGCCCGCCGCCTCGCGCGCCTCCGGCGACTCCGCGCCATGGTCGATGGCGTTGCGGATGATGTGCATCAGCGGATCGCTCAGCTCCTCGACGATGAGCTTGTCCAGCTCCACCTCGCCGCCGCTGATGACGAAGTCGATCTCCTTACCCGACTCGCGGGCGATGCGGCGCACCAGCCGGGCGAGCCGGTCGAACACCTGGCCCACGGGCACCATGCGCGCCTCGAGCAGGCCCTGCTGGAGCGCGTCCAGCTTGCGCTCGAGCTGCCGCGTCTCGCGCCCCAGCTCCTGCCCCCACAGCTTGGAGAGCGCCGCCGGGCCCTCCTGCCGCGCCGTCTCCGCCATGCGCTGCAGGTTGGCCTTGATGAGCAGCAGCTCGCCCACCGTGTTCATCAGCGCGTCCAGCCGGCCGATGTCCACGCGCACCGTCTGGGACAGCGAGCGCAGCGACTCGCTCTCCGAGCGGGAGCGCGGCACCCCCGACTCGTCCGACAGCGTCATCGTGCGCACCGGGGGCGCGGACGTCTCGGAACGGGAAGGCGCGGGCTCGTCCCGGAGCGCCAGCACCTCCTGCGTGGGCTCCTGGCTCTCCGGCTCGACCGCGCGCAGGGCCGGGGCCTTCTCGGTCCGGCTGCCCGACCCGGCCTCGCTCGCGGAGGGAGTCTCGGAGGCGGCCTTTGAAATCTTCTTCCGGCTCGCCCTCTTCTTCGGAGTGGCGACAGCCGGGACTGCCGCGGCGGGCGCGGCTCCACCGGGGCGCACCTTCAGCGCGAAGAGCTGCGCGGGCGTGCCCTTCAGCTTCGATTCCAGCTCCTCGGCCGACACCTTGGCGCCGAAGATGAGATCGAACGCGATGCCCGTGGCCCCACCCGGCTCCGACGAGGGCAGCGTGCTGACGACCTCGCCCAGCGGCTTGAGGCGCGTGTTGAGCTCGGCGAGCCCCGTGTCGAAGTCGGACAGGTCGAACGCGGCGCGCACGCGGTAGAGGGCCACGCCGCGGCGCACGTTCTCGCGCAGGCGGTGCTCCTCGTACTCGGTGAAGACGGCGCGCACCTGCGGGTCCAGGTCCAACCGGTCGAGCGGATCCTCCTCCACCGCCGTCGGGTCGATCCCCAGGTTCTCCAGCCGCGAGGCCAGCTCCGCCGCGCGCTCGGCCATGGAGTCCGAAGACTCCTCCCGAGAGGCCTCCGCCAGCAGGGACTGGAACACGTCCAGCGACTCGATGAGGGTGTCCAGCGCCCGGTCATCCAGCGCGAGCTTGCCCAGCCGCAGCCGGTCCAGCAGATCCTCGGACTGGTGCGCCAGCTTCGCGATGCGCTCCTGGCCGAAGAGCGCCGCCAGGCCCTTGAGCGAGTGCGCGGCCCGGAAGATGCCATTGATGAGATCCGGATCCGGCTCCTGCCCGCGCTGCTGATCCAGCACGAGCAGGTCCTTGCCCAGCGCCTCGAGGATCTCCGTCCCCTCGGCGACGAACTCCGCCAACGCTTTGCCGGCCTGGTTCACGCGAGCTTCAGGTAACGCCGCACGAGCCCTTCCAGGCGCTCCGGCGAGAACGGCTTGACGAGGTACTCAGAGGCGCCCAGCGCCAGCCCGCGATCGCGGTCCTTCTCGCGACCCTCGGTGGTGACGATGAACAGGGGCGTGTCCCGGTAGTTGGGGTTCTTCTTGACGAAGTTGATCAACTCCAGCCCGTTGATGTCGGGCATGTTGATGTCGGTGATGATGAGGTCGAACCGGTGCCGGGGCAGCAGCTTGAGGGCCTCGAAGCCACTGCTGGTGGCGAAGGCCTCCAGACCGGAAATGGACTCCACCGTCGCGGCAATCAACTCCCGCGAAGCCTTGGAATCCTCCACGATCAGGACTTTGAACTTCATTCGTTGGAACCGGCCCCCATCGTACCAGAACGGCCGGTCACCGCGAGCTTCAGCCCTTGCGACCGGGCAGGCGTCGGGCCAATTCCTTGTCCGCCAGGACGGCGACCCGCTGCCCCTTGAAGGCCGGGAGGAACTTGTTGTTCAGGGCGGAAGCGCGGGTGCCCTCGTCGAGACGGCCGGCGCCGGGCACCTCGAGGGCCACCGCCTGCACCTTGGCCTTGGCCATCACCTGGGCGGCGTTGGCCATGACCTCGCCCAGCGAGGAGGCGTCCAGGCTCCCCCTCTGCCCCAAGCCGATCACGAAGATGCGGGGCACGGGGAAGCGGCCATCCGTGGGCAGCAGGAGGGAGTCGTCCTGGGCGCCCACGAAGAAGCCTGACTGGAGGACGCGCGACAAGGTGCCGCACAGCCGCCAGTCCACGTAGCCCACCGAGCCCGGGAGGGGTCGATCGTCCTCGCCCACGAAGAGGCAAAGGGCGTCGATCCCTTCCAGCGCATCCAGGCCCTCGAAGCCGATATCGTAGGCGGCGACGTTCACTGCTTCCCCAGCGCCGCGGCCACGCGGTCCAGCAGGCCGTTGACGAAGGCGCTGGACTCCTCGGTGCCGAAGTTCTTGCCCAGCTCCACCGCCTCGTTGAGGGACACCTTCTTGGGGATGTCCGGGCGGTACTTCAGCTCGAAGACGCCCAGGCGCAGCACGTTGCGGTCGATGCGACCCATCCGGTCCAGCCGCCAGTTGTGGCTGTGCTGCTCGATGAGCCGGTCGATCTCCGCGCGGTGGTCCATCACGCCCTCGACGAGCTCGCGGGCGAACTTCACCGCCTCGGGCTCCTTGCGGGCCTCCTCGGCGGCGGCCCACGCGGACTCCAGGGCATCGCCGATGGACCCCGGCGTCATCTCCAGTTGATACAGGGCCTGCAGCGCACGCTCACGTGCCGTTCTCCGCGCGCCCATGGCTAGCTCCTCTTCCCTTCCGTCAGGGTGGCCAGCTTCGCGTGGAGGTTGACCATCTCGATGCAGGCCATGGCGGCCTCGGCGCCCTTGTTGCCGGCCTTCACGCCGGCCCGGTCGATGGCCTGCTCCACCGTGTCGCAGGTGAGCACGCCGAAGGTGACGGACGCCTGCGAGTTGAAGGCCACGTTGCCGATGCCCTTGGCGCACTCGCCGGCCACGTAGTCGAAGTGCGGCGTGCCCCCGCGGATGACGGCGCCCAGGGTGATGATGCCCACGTAGGCACGCATGTCCGACACGCGCCGCGTCAGCGACGGCAGCTCATAGGTGCCGGGGCAGCGGAAGACGTCGATGTCCCCGTCGGCCACACCGTGGCGCACCAGCGTGTCCACCGCGCCCTTCACCAGCTCCTCGGTGATGAACGCGTTGAAGCGGGCGACGCAAATGGCGAAGCGGCCCTTGGGGGGGAGGAAGTCACCTTCGATGTAGCGAGGCATGTGCGGCCCCTCTCTACACCAGCCAAGCGGCTGGCGTCCTTATAGAGTTTTCCAGCCCGCTACCTTCAGGAGGTCTTCCGGCGGCGAGGAGGGCGACGAGCGGCCACCCGTAACGGCCGCTCGGCGGACAGGGCGAGCGGAATCTGCTCCACCACCTCCAGCGAGTAGCTCTCCAAGCCCACGATCTTCTTGGGGTTATTGGTGAGCAGGCGCAGCCGGGACAGCCCCAGGTCCTTGAGGATTTGAGCCCCCACGCCGAACTCGCGCAGGCGCGTCTGGTCGTTGTTGCCCGGCACGGCCTCCTCGTTGGAGACGTGGGTGCACTCCAGCCGGTTCTTCGCCGGCACGTCGCGCTGGAGGAAGATGACCACCCCGCGCCCCTCCGCCTGGATGCGCTGGAGGGCCTGCTCCAACTGGCTGCCGCAGTCGCACCCGGCGCTCCCCAGCAGCTCCCCCACCAGGCAGGCGCGGTGGACGCGGGTGAGCACGGGCGTGCGGCCCGAGACGTCCCCCTTCACCAGGGCCACGTGCACGGCGCTGTCCACGTCACTGCCGTAGGTGTAGGCCTGGAAGGCGCCCTGCCCCCGGCGCTCGATGGTGGCCTCGCCGATGCGCCGGACGAGCCGCTCGCGCTCCAGCCGGTAGCGGATGAGGTCCGCCACCGACAGCAGCACCATCTTGTGCTTCCGGGCGAACTTCACCAGGTCCGGCCGGCGAGCCATGGTCCCGTCCGGCTTCATGATCTCGCAGATGACGCCCGCGGGCTCCAGGCCGGCCAGGCGCGCCAGGTCCACGCTGCCCTCGGTCTGCCCGGTGCGCACCAGCACCCCGCCCTCCCGGGCGCGCAGGGGGAAGATGTGGCCGGGGCGCGCCAGGTCGCTCGGCTTCGCGTCCGGAGCCACCGCCACCTTGATGGTGTGAGCGCGATCCGCGGCGGAGATGCCGGTGGAGACGCCCTGGGAGGCCTCGATGGAGACGGTGAAGGCCGTCTGGAAGGACGAGGTGTTGTCCTGCACCATGAGGGGCAGGTTGAGCCGGCGGAGGCGCTCCTCGGTGAGCGACAGGCAGATGAGCCCGCGCCCATGGGTGGCCATGAAGTTGATGGCCTGGGGCGTCACCTTCTCCGCCGCCATGACGAGGTCGCCCTCGTTCTCCCGGTCCTCGTCATCCGTGAGGATGACCATGCGGCCCTTGCGGATCTCCGCGAGGGCCCGATCCACCAGGGCGATGCTGTCCGTCTCGTGCTGCTTGCCGCGCGCCATGCGTGCTCCCTGCTCTGCCTTCATCCGCCGAAACCGGCCGCCTTGATGACCGCCTCGGAGAGCCCGCCACCCGGGCCCTGGCGCAGCGATACCAGCCGCGCCACGTACTTGCCGATCATGTCCCCTTCGAGGTTCACGCGCTCACCCGCGCCCTTGGAGCGGAGCGTGGTGCGCTCCTGCGTCTCGGGGATGAGCTGCACGCCGAAGCGGTCCGTCCCCACCGAGTTGACGGTGAGGCTGATGCCGTCGATGGTCACCGAGCCCTTCTCGATGAAGAAGGGGGCCAGCTCCTCGGGGAGCCGGAAGATCATCACCCACGAGCCGCCCTCGGGCCGGGTCTCCAGGACCTCGCTGACGGCGTCCACATGGCCGCTGACGAGGTGACCGCCCAGCCGGTCGCCCAGCGCGAGCGCCCGCTCGAGGTTGACGCGCGAGCCGGGACGGAGGCCGCCCAGGGTGGTGCGCCGGAGCGTCTCGGGAGCGGCCTGGACGCGGAACGAGTCGCCGCCGCGCTCCACCACGGTGAGGCAGGCGCCATCCACCGCGATGGACTCGCCGAGCGCGAAATCCCGCGCGCCCAGCGCCGTGCGAATCCACACGTCCGTCATCCCGCCGGGGATGAGGCGCTCCACCACGCCGATGTCCTGGATGAGTCCTGTGAACATTTCGGGCTGGCTTATAACGGATCCGGGGGCGCGGTTCCGCTGCTTCCCCATCCGCCCCTCCCCTGCCGGGCAGGCAGGCTCACCGGGGCCATCACTCCCACCGGGGGCGGCGTGGGTAGGAACCCGTATCCCCTACCCGTCCAGCCAGGAAAATCGCGCTAGGATGGGATCATGGATTTCTCCGTCTGGCTGACGAGCTTCCGCGAGCTGCACGAGCGGGCGCGCCGGAAGCTGCACACGAGCGAGGAGAGGGCCCTCTACCTGGAGGCACGCGAGCAGCTCGCCCGCTCCCTGCTGGCAGCCCAGGGACAGAGCGTGCAGCCCGGCTCCATGGCCCGGCGCAACTTCCGCGTCCCCAAGGGGATGTCCGTGGACGTCTGCTTCCGCACCGGCTCGCTCCGCAGCCGTACCCTGGACATCTCCTCCGGCGGCTTCTCCTGCCTGCTGCCCGGCAACCCCCTCGACGAGCGCCTCGGCTTCGTGCTGTGGCTGCCGGAGCAGGAGGAGGAGCCAGTGGTGGGCCGAGCGCGCATCGTCGCGGCCTCCACCGCCGAGAGCGGCCCCCGGCGCGTCTCCTTCGCCTTCGAGTTCGTGAGCGAGGACGACTACGAGCGGCTGGAGATGATGATCTTCGACCTGGCGCTCGCCTACATCACGGCCTGAGCCGGGAAGAAACGCGCGGCCTTTCGTTACCAGGGTAATCGCCCCGCCCATCCATGAAGGTGGGGCTGCCTGGGGAAAGGTACATCCATGTTCGAGTCCTGGCGCCGCAGGGGCCTGCTGTCCATCCTGACATTCCTGGTGGCCTGTGGGCCCGAGGGGTCTTTCGAGAGTCACCCGGAGCTGGAGCCCGAGTCCGGTGCCGTGGGGGCGTTCGCGCTCAACACGCCCTCCTATCCGACGGGGGTGAGGATCTCCGTCAACATCCCGAACGCCGCGCTCGGGCACACGATCTCGGGCTTCCTCTACCTGCCGTCGAACATGCCGACGGGGACGAACGTCGTGGCGGAGCCCGGGGTGCCCGCCCTCGTCTTCCTGCACGGGTGCAACGGGCTGTTCAGCGCGCCCAACAACACCACGGACCTGAAGCGGGTATTCGACAACGAGAGCCCGACCGCCGACCAGCAGGGGTGGGCCCAGCGGGCGATGAACGCGGGCTTCGCCGCCCTCTTCGTGGACAGCTTCTCGAGCCGCGGCATCGTGAACGGCGGCCAGGTCTCGATCGTCCGCGACGGGCAGACCGTCTCCGTGCCCATCAGCAAGGGCATCTGCAAGGAAGGCAGCACCTACCCCGGGGATGACGTCCTGTACGCCCTCGGCGTCGAGGAGACGACCCAGCGCCCCCAGGATGCCGTGGCGGCGTACCACTTCCTGGAGACCGTCCCGGGAATCGACCTGAGCCGCGTGGGCGTGCTCGGGTGGTCACATGGGGGCAGCACCACGATGGCCCTCCTCGCGAACTCGAACACCTGGACGAACACGTCCGGGCAGACCCTGACGGGCGCGGCACCGCTCTACAACACGGGCACGCTGTTCAAGGTCGGCTACGCGTTCTATCCCGGCTGCGGACTGCAGACCCGGAATGGCGACGGTGGGGCCTCGGACCCGACTCCGGACACCAACTACGGCGGCATCACCAACAACAAGAGCACCTGGATTCCCAACGTCCCCTTCCGCATGGTCATGGGCACGGCGGACAGCCTGCTGGAGAACTGCCGGGACAACCGGATGCCCCGGGCGAAGCAGCTCGCGCTCGCCCAGGCCCCCGTCTCGGATGCCTATCCCGAGAACGTCAAGCACAGCTTCGACGAGGCCTTCGCCGTCTCCACCACCTTCACCGCCGCGGACGTGGCGGCCAAGAGCCAGTACGATCTCGACGCGCTCGACTTCCTGAGCACGCACCTCCAGGGCCCCGCGTCCTACTGAGCGGCCTGGGCCGACAAGCGCCGGGGCTCCTTTTTCGCGGAGGCTGCAGGATTCCCCTCCTCCAGGGTATGACTGGAGCCTCGCCAACGGTCCGGACCCAGGGAGGCACCCCAGATGAGCGACAAGGAGCCACGAGAGAAGAGCGCCTCGGGCCCTGACGCCATGGAGGAGTCCCCCACCCTCGTGCGGAGCCAGGCCTCGCTGTCACCCGAGGCCGCCCGGGACCTCGATTTCCTGGGGGATGCCCCCACCCAGGTCCGCACCCAGATCTCTTTACTGCCTTCCCGGGGGCTGTCCGACGCCCCGCCGCCCTCGGCCGAGCCCATCTCCCCGACGCCAGGGCGGACCCTGGTGGGCCGCTACACCGTGCTGAACCCGCTCGGCCGCGGCGGCATGGGCGAGGTGGTGGCCGCCTACGACGCGCGCCTGGACCGGCGCGTGGCCCTCAAGCTGCTCCGCCGAGAGCTGGACTCCAGCCAGTCCGAGCGAGATCTCGAGGCGCGCATGCTGCGCGAGGCCCAGGCCATGGCCCGCCTCTCCCACCCCAACGTGGTGGCCATCTACGACGTCGGCACCCTGGAGGACGGCTCCATCTTCATCGCCATGGAGATGGTGGAGGGGCAGACGCTGAAGCGCTGGCTCGAGCAGGCCCCTCGCACCTGGCGGGAGATATTGGCGACGTACCTGGCCGCCGCACGCGGGCTGGCCGCCGCGCACGCCGCCGGCCTCGTGCACCGCGACTTCAAACCCGAGAACGTCCTGGTGGGCACGGACGGGAGGGTGCGGGTGACGGACTTCGGCCTCGCGCGCGCCGAGTCCACGCCCGCCCCGGCCGCGCCCGAGGACCTCGCCCAAGCCCTGAAGCCGGGCGCCCTGGAGAGCCCGCTCACCCTGCACGACACGCTGCTGGGTACGCCCCGCTACATGGCCCCCGAGGTGCTGCGGGCCGGAGTCGCGGATGCGCGGAGTGATCTATTCGCCTTCTGCGTGGCCCTCTACGAGGCCCTGTATCGGCAGCATCCCTTCTCGGGAGCCACCCACGCCGAGTCCAGCCAGGCCCAACTCGAGGCACGGGTGAAGCCACCCCCTCCGCAATCGGAGGTCCCCTCGTGGGTGGCGCGCACCCTGTTCCAGGGCCTGAAGGCCGACCCGGCGCAGCGCCCCGCCTCCATGGTGGAGCTCATCTCCGCGCTGGAGGACGATCCCGAGGCTCGGCGCCACGCCCGGAGACGCGCGGTGATACGGACGGCACTGGTGGCGACACTGGCGGGGCTCACCGTCTGGAGCATGGTGCTGCGCCAGGAGGAGGAGCCGGGGTGCGCGCACCTGGAGCGCCGGCTCGTCGGCACCTGGGACGAGACGGTGAAGGCGCGGATGCGCAAGGCCTTCCTGGGCACGAAACTGCCCTATGCACAGGACACCTTCACGCGCGTATCCACGCTGCTCGATGGCTACGCGGGCACGTGGACGAAGCTGCGCACCGAGGCCTGTGAGGCCACCCAGGACCGGGAGACGTCGCCGAGGGATCCCGCCGTGCTCCAGGTGTTCTGCCTGGAGCGACGACGCAGCCAACTGCGGTCCCTGACGCAACTGTTCACCCAGGGCCCGGATCGGGACAACCTCTCGAAGGCCGTGCAAGCGGTGCAGTCGCTGCCGCCGCTCGACGCCTGCGCGGACATCAAGGCACTGACGGCGACGGTGCCACCACCGGAGGATCCCACCGTGCGAGCCCGCGCGGAGGCGCTCCAACTCCAGGTGGACGAGCTCGAGACCCTGCGGTTGACCGGCAAGTTCCGGGACGGGCTATCCCGCGGAGAGAAGCTGCTCCCCCAGGTGGAGCAGGTGGGCTACGCGCCCCTGCGAGCACAGGCCCTGTACCAGGTCGCCTACCTGAAGGAATCGACCGGCGACTACGCCGGAGCCGAGGCCCTGGTGCGACAGGCCATCCCCGAGGCCGCGCGGAGCAAGGATCTGCCGCTGGTCGCCCGGGCGTGGACCCTGCTGCTCCGGGAGGTGGGGTGGCGGCAGGCGCGCCATCAGGACGCGATGGGCCTGGTGCTGGCGATGGAATCGGCGGCGGAGTGCGCGGATGACGACCGGGCCCGTGCGGAGTCGCTCAACGACCTGGCCATCGTGTTCCAGGAGATGGGCAGGTACGAGGAGGCCCGGGTCCGGCACGAGAGCGCGCTCGCGCTCCGGAAGAAGGTGCTGGGACCCGAGCACTACTTCGTGGTGGCTTCACTCAACAACCTGGGGACCGTGCTCGGAGCCCTGGGCAAGTACGAGGAGGCCCGGGTCGCGTACACGAGCGCGCTGGACCTCCGGGAGAAGCTCCTGGGGCGCGAGCACCCGCTGGTGGCGCTCTCGTACAGCAACCTGGGCACCGCGTATTTGGAGCTGGGCCGCTACAAGGAGGCCCACGCGTTGTTCGAGCACGCGCTCAACCTCCGGGAGAAGGCGCTGGGGCCCGAGCACCCGGACGTCGCCAGCTCGCTCAACAACGTGGGCATCGCGCTCCATGAGATGGGCCAGTACGAGGCGGCGCGGGCCCTGCACGCACGAGCCCTGGCCATCCGAGAGAAGGCGCTGGGGCCCGAGCACCCGGACGTCGCCAACTCGCTCAACAGCCTGGGAGGTGCGCTCCGGGGGCTGGGCAGATACGAGGAGGCGCGAGCGCGGCAGGAACGCGCCCTGGCCATCCGGGAAGAGGTGCTGGGGCCCGATCATCCAGATGTGGCCAGCTCGCTCAACGATCTGGGCCAGGTGTTCCAGGCCATGGGCAGGTACGCCGAGGCGAAGGCGCGGCACGAGCGCGCACTGGCCATCCAGCAGAAGGCCCTGGAGCCCGGACACCCTGATCTCGCCATCTCGCTCAATGACCTGGGCGATGTGCTCCGGGCGCTGGGCAGGAACGAGGAGGCGCGGGCGCGGTACGAGGGCGCGCTGGCCCTCCGGGAAAAGGCGCTGGGGCCCGAGCACCCCTCCGTGGCGGAGTCGCTCGACGGCCTGGGCCGGGTCCTGGTGCGCCTGGGACGCTGGGAAGAGGCCGAGCGCGACCTGGAACGTGCGCGGGTGCTCTGGGAGAAGAGGCCGAGTCCCGAACCTCGGGGCTATGCCGAGGGACTCCTGGGACAGGGAGAGCTGCTCCTGGCCAGGGACCGACCCGCCGAGGCCCTGCCGAAGCTCGAGCACGCCCTGAAGATCGCTCCGGCGGACGTGCGCGCCGAGGTGGAACCCTTGCTGAAGCGCGCGCGCTCCGGCTCCGGTTCCGAGACCCGGACGGCCGCGGCGCCCGTGCCCTGAATCCCACGTTCTGCTGCTTCGAGCCGTTCCAAGCCATCCGAAGTCAGTCCCTTCAGGGGTGACGAACAGCGTCCGCGAGTGCGCATCGCACACGCCCCCCTCCGAAAGGCCCACAGTCCTCCCGGTCGCGCTCTTGAAAAACCTGTCCGACAGTCGGACAGGTTTTTCGGAACCAAGCCCGGAGAGGTGTCCTGTCCTCCGAGAACCACCAGTCTTCCGGGCGCGCTTTTCGCGAACTTGTCCACTAAACGGACAAGTTGATCAACATCGAGCCCGGAGGGTCCCCTGACCTTCGAGAGTCGCCGACCTCCCGGCCGCGATCGTCACGAACTGGTCCGACAATCGGACCACTTGCGCGAGCACGCGTCCGGAGGCCCCCTCCTGCACGGACCTTCTTCGGATTGCTGGCGGCGCGCCCCTCCCCTACGGAGCCCAGCGCAGGGCCGCCGCCGTAGCGGGACCCACGCGCACCTCATCCAGCGACTCGGGCAGGCGACCTTGGGCCTCGCCTACTGGAACCTCGCCCACCATCACCTCGGCGGCGGGCTGGGGATAGAGGGGCTGGCGCTGGGGCTCCACGAGTCCCTCGGGCACGCGCGCGTGGCCCTGCTCGTCATAGGCGTCCACCGCGCCCAGGCAGTGGAAGAGCTCATGAGCCACCGCGGTCAGTTCCAGGGTGAGGTTCGTGTCTCCCAGCACCCCGCGCACCAGACCCACGGAGCCGCCCGCCTCGGCCATGCCCTCCACCAGACGCTCGCCCCCCTCGCCCGCCGGCTCCAGCACCACGTAGATGCGGGCATCCAGCCGGCGCGAGGACAGACCCGCGGCCTCATCCACGGCGGACAGGGCACGAGACAGCGCCCACGCATGGCGGGCCCGAGCCACCAGAGAGTCCTCGGGCGGAGTCAGCTCCAAATCGGCTGTGGGCACGGGACCGGCGAGGACGAAGCGCACGGGCAGGTTCAGGTCCGGCCGGTAGCGGCGGACCTCACGCTGGAGCCAGCCCTCGAGTCGACCCGCGCCATCGGTCCAGGCCTGACGCACCTCGGGCTTCACCTCGTCCCGAGCGAGCAGCACCACCGCGACCTCCAGGGGCCGGTCCCACAGCAGGCGGGTCTCCCGGACGCGGGAGCGGGAGCTGGCCCAGAGCGCGACGAGCACCAGGGCGACGAGCAGCACGGAGACTCGCAACCACTTGGCACGCGCGCGGCGGGTCCGGAGGGCGGAGCACCGCGCGCAGAGCGCCTCTCCCCGCGAGTCGCGGCACAGCACGCACACCAGCTCGCGGCAGTCGGTGCAGGGAGACTCGGGAGACAGCGCGGGGTGGGCGCCGCACACGGCCCGGCCATGTCCGGCCACCGTCACCGGCTCGCAGGTCACCCCCTGCTTCCGGAGGGACTCCACCAACCGCTGGGCCTCGGCCAGCTCCAGGTCTCGGGGCAGGACACGCGACTCGGCCAACAGCCGCCGCGCATCCTCCAACGGAAGCTGGAACGCCCGCGCCAACACCAACACGGCCCCGCGAGAGCTGGAGGCCGCTACCTGGACTCGGAAGACATCCGTCACGCCGCCACTATAGCCACCGGGAAGAGGACGTCCCCCAGTGGCGGGCTCACTTCGACTCGGAGAGCCGCGCCCGGATGAGCAAATCGTCCCCCACCTGCTCGAAGGCGAGCGTCCCCACCGTGAGCGCCCGGGCCATCTGCTTCACGCCGAGCGAGCCCGTCCAGGACAGGCCCTCGCTGCCGATCAACTTGGGAGCGACGAAGAGGAGCAGCTCATCGGCCAGCTTCTCGCGGAGGAACGAGCCGTACATCTCCGCCCCACCCTCCACCAACACGTGGCTGAGCCCTTCCTTGGCGATGCGGCGCATCAGCGCCTCGAGGTCCACGCGCCCTTTCTTCTCGGGCATCCGCCAGACCTCGACCCCCATCGCGAGGAGGCGCTTCGCCTTGCGGCCGGAGGGGTCCTCCAGGGTGGCCACCACGGTGCGCGCGGGCGAGCGCTGGGTGAAGACGGTCAGCTTCGGGGACAGGCGCAGGTGCGAGTCCACCACCACGCGCACCGGATCCTTCCCTCCGCTGTCGGCGAGTCGGGTGGTGAGCTGGGGGTTGTCCTTCTGGACGGTGTTGGCGCCCACGAGGATGACGTCCACCTGGTCGCGCAGCCGGTGCACCCGCGCGCGGGCCTGCTCACCCGTCACCCAGCGCGAGTCCCCGGTGGCCGTGGCCAGCTTGCCATCCAGCGTCACCGCAGCCTTGAGGGTGACGTAGGGCAGGCCGGTGCTCACTGACTTGAAGAAGGGCCGGTTCAGCTTGTCGGCCTCGTCCTTCAGCACGCCGGTGACCACCTCCACCCCGGCGCGCCGCAACCGCGCCACACCCTTGCCATTCACCTTCGGGTTCGGGTCCGACGAGCCGGTGAAGACCCGACGCACGCCGGCATCGAGGATGGCCTGGCTGCACGGCGGGGTGCGCCCGTAGTGGTCGCACGGCTCCAGCGTCGTGTAGAGGTCCGCCCCGCGCGCCTTGGTGCCCGCGGCCTCCAGCGCCACCACCTCGGCGTGGGCCGTGCCCGCACGCCGATGGTAGCCGCGCGCGATGATGCGGCCGCCCTTCACCAGCACCGCCCCCACCACCGGGTTGGGACTGGTGCGGCCGAGCCCCTTGGCCGCCTCCTCCAGCGCGAGGCGCATGAAGAACTCGGCCACCGCCCGGTCGAAGTCCGCCGCGCGCTTCGCCCGAGGCGTACGCCGTGCCTGCATCCGTGCCCGCGTCAAGAGCCGCATCGCCCGTCAACCATCCTTGCCCGCCGGCCGCGTCGGCTTGAGCTCCCGCGTCCGGTCCGACAGCAGGTCCTTCAGCTCCTCCATGAACTCGGAGATGTCGCGGAAGCTCCGGTACACCGAGGCGAAGCGGACATAGGCCACCTCGTCCAGCGTGTGCAGCCGGCGCATCACCTCCTCGCCGATCACCGACGAGGGCACCTCCTTCTCACCCATGCCCTGCAGCAGCCGCTCGATGGCGACCACCGTCTCCTCGAGCTGGTCCGCCGATACCGGTCGCTTCTCGCAGGCCTTCTTCAGCCCGGCGAGCAGCTTGTCCCGGTCGAACGCCTCCCGGCGCCCGTCCTTCTTCACGATGAGCGGGTAGAGTTCCTCCACCCGCTCGTACGTGGTGAAGCGCCGCTTGCACTGGAGGCACTCGCGACGCCGACGGATGACAGACCCCTCGTGCGACTCGCGCGAGTCGATGACCTTGTTCTCGGCGTCCTGGCAGAAGGGGCAGCGCATCGAGGGTGGCGTCTACTTCAGCCGCGAGGCGTAGAGCGGGAAGCTCCGGGTGAACTCCTTCACCTTCTCGCGGACGCTGGCCAGCCGCGTCTCGTCCGAGGAGTGATCCAACGCCTCGACCACGAGCGCGCCGACGGTGGCCATATCGGCCTCCTTCATTCCGCGCGAGGTGATGGCCGGCGTGCCGATCCGGACGCCCGAGGTCACCATGGGCTTCTCCGGGTCGAACGGAATCATGTTCTTGTTCACGGTGATGCCGGCCTTGTCCAGGACCTCCTCGGCCACCTTGCCCACGAGGTTCTTGGGCCGCAGGTCCACCAGCATCAGGTGATTGTCCGTACCGCCCGAGCACAGCCGCAGACCACCACGCTGGAGCGCCTCGGCCAGGGCCTTGGCGTTGGCGACGATCTGCCGCTGGTACGCCTTGAACTCGGGGGAGAGGGCCTCGCGGAAGGCCACGGCCTTGGCGGCGATGACGTGCATCAGCGGACCGCCCTGGATGCCCGGGAAGATCTGACTGTTGAGCGTCTTGCCGTACTGCTCCTTGCTCAGCACCAGGCCGCCACGAGGGCCCCGCAGCGTCTTGTGCGTGGTGGAGGTGACGAAGTCCGCCAGCGGCACGGGCGAGGGGTGCACGCCCGCGGCCACGAGGCCGGCGATGTGCGCCATGTCCACCATCAGCGCGGCGCCCACGCTGTCGGCGATCTCCCGGAACTTCGCGAAGTCGATGGTGCGCGGGTAGGCCGAGGCGCCCACGACGATGACGCGAGGCTTGTGCTCCTTGGCGAGGGCGGCGGCCTGCGCGTAGTCGAGCGTCTCGGTGTCCCGGGTGAGCCCGTAGTGGACGACCTTGTAGAGCTTGCCGGAGAAGTTGAACGCGGCGCCGTGGGTGAGGTGGCCGCCCGAGTTCAAGTCCAGCGACAGCATGGTATCGCCGGGCTTCATGAGGGCCATGTAGGCGCCCATGTTGGCCTGGCTGCCCGAGTGGGGCTGGACGTTGACGTAGTCCGCGCCGAACAGCTCCTTGGCGCGGGAGATGGCGAGGTTCTCCGCCACGTCCACGACCTCGCAGCCGCCGTAGTAGCGCTTGCCGGGGTAGCCCTCGGCGTACTTGTTCGTGAGGACCGAGCCCACGGCCTCCATCACGGCGGGGCTGACGAAGTTCTCCGAGGCGATGAGCTCCAGGCCCTCTTCCTGGCGGCGCGTTTCATCGAGGAGGACCTTCGCAATCTCGGGATCGACCTCGGACAGCCTACGGGTGTTCTCCATGGACACGCTCTCCCTCGGTAGGAACAGGGGCCTTCAGCGTCCGTTGTCGGACTCGGCCTCGCGAATCTTGTCGACGCGCTTCTGGTGCCGGCCGCCCTCGAAGGGGGTGGCCAGGAAGGCCTCGAGGATGCCCCGGCCCACGCCCGGACCGACGACGCGCTGGCCGAGGCACAGCACGTTGGCGTCGTTGTGGGCACGAGCCATCCGGGCCTCGAACTCGGTCGTACACAGGGCCGCGCGCACGCCCCGGTACTTGTTGGCCACGATGCTCATGCCGATGCCGGTGCCACACACCAGCACGCCGTGGGTGTAGCGGCCATCGGCCACGGCCTTGGACACGCTCTTGGCGAAGTCCGGGTAGTCCACCGATGCGGTCGTGGTGGGGCCCACGTCGTCGAACGCGATGCCCTTCTCCGTGAGGAGGGCCACCAGTTCACGCCGCAGCTCCAGTCCCGCATGGTCCGACGCGATGATGAGCTTCACGCGGAACCTCCCTCCGTCCAGATGGGGCAGACCCCTCTCGGAGGGAGAGGGGTGCTGCGTCCTACTTGAAACGCTTCAAGAGCAGCACCGCGTTGGTGCCGCCGAAGCCGAACGAGTTGCTCATCGCCGCTTCCACGCGCTGCTCACGGGCCTGGTTGGGCACGTAGTCCAGATCGCAGTCCGGATCCGGCGTGGTGTAGTTGATGGTCGGCGGCAGCACCCCGCGCAGCAGGACCAGCGAGCTGATGACCGCCTCCACGCCACCCGCCGCGCCCAGCAGGTGGCCGGTCATGGACTTGGTGGAGCGACACCGCGAGCTTCCTCGCGTGCTCGCCGAAGACCGTCTTGATGGCCTTGGTCTCGTTGGCGTCGTTGAACGGCGTCGAGGTGCCGTGCGCGTTGATGTAGTCGACGTCCTCGGGGTTCATCCCCGCGGACGCCAGGGCCAGCGCATGCAGCGCGCCGCGCCCTCGCCCTCGGGGGCCGGGGCCGTGACGTGGTGCGCGTCCGAGTTGGCGCCGTAGCCGACCAGCTCCGCCAGGATGTTGGCGCCGCGCTTCTTCGGCGTGCTCCAGCTCCTCGAGGATGACGATGCCGGCGCCCTCGCCCATGACGAAGCCGTCGCGGTCCTTGTCGAAGGGGCGGCTGGCCTTGGCGGGGTCGTCGTTGCGGGTGGACAGCGCCTTCATCACCGAGAAGCCACCCATGCCCAGCGGGGTGATGGCCGCCTCGGCACCGCCGGCGATGACGGCGTCGGTCTCGCCCAGGCGGATGGACTTCCACGCCTCACCGATGGCGTGGGCGCTGGTGGCGCAGGCCGACACCGGCGACCAGTTGGGCCCCTTGCAGTTGTACCGCATGGAGATGAGGCCGGGCGCCATGTTGATGATCATCTGGATGATGAAGAAGGGCGACAGCCGGTCGAACCCCTTCTCCAGACCCTTGCGGTGCTGCTCCTCGAGCGAGGAGATACCGCCGATGCCCGAGCCGACGATGACGCCCACCTTCTCCGGGGCGTAGCCATGGGGAGCATCCGGCCCGATGGGCAGACCACTCTCCTTGACGGCCATCTCCGCCGCGGCCAGCGCGTACTGGGCGAACAGGTCCATCCGGCGCACTTCGCGCTTGTCGATGAACTGCTCGGGCTGGAAATCCTTCACCTCACCGGCGAAGCGGGTGTCGATCTTCCCCACATCGAAGCGGGTGATGGGAGCGATCCCGGACTTACCGGCGAGCATCGCCTGCCAGTTCTTCTCGGTGCCCGTTCCCAGTGCCGTGATGAGTCCGGTACCGGTGATGACGACTCGTCGGTTTGACACGTTGCTCTCCACTGAATACGCGCTGCTGCCATGGAACGCTGGGGGGGCCAGCGCTCCCCGGCCCTACATCGCCGCCTACTTCTTGTGCGTATTGATGTAGTTGATGGCGTCGCCGACGGACTTGATGTTCTCGGCCTCCTCGTCGGGGATCTCGACCTCGAACTCCTCCTCCATCGCCATCACCAGCTCCACGATGTCGAGGCTGTCCGCGCCCAGATCCTCGATGAACGAGGACTCGGGCTTGATCTCTTCCTCCCCCACGCCCAGCTGGTCGGCGATGATGGACTTGACCTTGGCCTCGATAGAAGACGAATTCGACATAGGTATTGAACCCTCCAGAACCGCGTAGGGGTCCGGCATACTCCCCGGACCGAGTAAAGGCCGGCGCGGTATACTCCACGACCGCCGCCGATCCAACCCTTGGCTACATGTACATGCCGCCGTTCACCTTCAGGACCTCTCCGGTGATGTAGGCGGCGGCATCGCTGGCGAGGAAGAGGACGGCGTTGGCGACGTCCTCGGGGGACCCCAGGCGACCCAGCGGGATGGCGGCCATCATCTTCTCCCGCGTCTCCCCCTCCAGGTGAGAGGTCATGTCCGTGCCGATGAAGCCCGGGGACACGGCGTTCACCCGGATGTTGCGGCTGGCCAGCTCCTTGGCCACGGACTTGGTCAGACCCGATGAGGCCCGCTTTGGAGGCCGAGTAGGCGGCCTGACCGCCGTTGCCCATCTCGCCCACCACGGAGGTGAGGTTGATGATGGCCCCGCCCCGCTGCTTCATCATCGGCCGGCTGGCCGCGCGGATGAGCGAGAAGGCCCCCTTCAGGTTGGTATCGAGCTGCTTGTCCCAGTCCTCGTCCTTCACCCGCATGACCAGGCCGTCCACGGCCACGCCGGCGTTGTTGACGAGCACGTCCAGGCGGCCGTGCGTCTTCACCACGTTCTCCACGGCGCCCGCGCAGGCGGTGGAGTCGGACACGTCGAAGCGCACTGCCTCGCCCTTGCCGCCCGCGGCCTGGATGAGACCCAGCGTCTCCTGCGCCGCGGCCTCGTTGCCCGCGTAGCTGATGACCACGGTGGCGCCCTGCTTGGCGAAGGCCACCGCGATGGAGCGGCCGATCCCCCGCGAGCCGCCCGTCACCAGCACCACCTTGTCCTTGAACGCGCTCATCTCTCAGGCCCCCAGTGCCGCGAGAGCCTTCTCCAGGCTCGCGGAGTCTTCCACGTTGAACGACTCGATGTCCTTGGTGATGCGCTTGGTGAGCCCGCTCAGCACCTTGCCGGGGCCCAGCTCGATGATGCGCGTCACGCCCTCGGCCTTGAGGGCCTCCACGCACTCAATCCACCGCACCGGGGCGCTGACCTGCTCGAGCAGCAGCGGCACCACGCGGGCGACCTCGGCGTTGGGCTTCGCCTCCACGTTCGTCACCACCGGGACGGACGGGGCGGACAGCTTCACCTGGGAGAGCACCTCGCCCAGGCGCGGCTTCACCGGATCCATCAGCGCGCAGTGGAAGGGGGCGGACACGGGCAGGGGCATGACGCGCTTGGCGCCCAGCTCCTTGCACTTCGCTCCGGCGCGCTCCACCGCCTGCGCGTGGCCGGCGATGACCGTCTGCTCCGGCGAGTTGTAGTTGGCGGGAGACACCACCTGGCCCTGGGCCGCCTCGTCGCAGGCCGCCTTCACCTTGTCCGGCGTCAGGCCGAGGATGGCCGCCATGGCGCCCACGCCCTCGGGCACCGCCTCCTGCATGAAGGTGCCACGGGCGCGCACCGCCCGCACCGCGTCCGCGAGTTGCAGCGAGCCCGCCGCCACCAGGGCCGAGTACTCGCCCAGCGAGTGACCCGCCACGAAGGCCGGCGCCGGTGCCCGCTGGGAGAAGACGGCGTGCGCCGCCACCGACACGATGAGGATGGCCGGCTGGGTGTTGGCCGTCAGCTTGAGCGCCGACTCCGGCCCCTCGAAGAGGACCTGGGAGAACTTCTCGCCCAACGCATCGTCGGCCGCCTCGAACACGGCCCGGGCCTCGGGAAACTTCTCGTACAGGTCCTTCCCCATGCCGACAGCCTGGCTGCCCTGGCCGGGGAAGACGAACGCGCTCTTCGCCATCTTCGGTGCTCCCTCCCTGAAATCACTCGCTACCAGCGCATGACCGCGCTGCCCCACGTCATCCCCGCGCCAATGGCCATCATCGCCACCACGTCGCCCTGCTTCAGCCGGCCCGCCCGGTTGGCCTCATCCAGCGTCATGGGCAGGGACGCGGAGGACGTATTGCCGTACTCGTGCAGGTTGAGCCAGCACTTCTCCACCGGCAGCTCCAGCCGCTGTAGCACGGCTTCGAGGATGCGGATGTTCGCCTGATGGGCGATGACGTGGTCCACGTCCCGGGCGTGTAGCCCATTGGACTCGAGGGCCGTGTGGGTGGAGTCCGCCAGCGCGCGCACCGCGAACTTGAAGACCTCGCGGCCGTTCATGTGCAGCGTGTTCAACTTCTCCTTCAGCACCGCCTCGCAAGCCGGCTTGCTGGTGCCGCCGCCCGGGATGCAGAGGATCTCCGCGAGGGAGCCGTCCGTATAGAGGTGCGTGGAGAGGAGCCCGCGCGACTCGTCCTCGGCGGGGGCGATCACCATGGCGCCCGCCGCGTCCCCGAAGAGCACGCAGGTGTTGCGGTCATCCCAATTGACCGTCCGGCTGAGCATCTCGGCGCCGATGACCAGCGCGCGCTTCACCTGGCCGCCGCGGATGAAGTGGTCCGCCACCGAGAGGGCGTAGAGCGAGCCCGCGCACGCCGCCGCCACGTCGAAGGCGAAGGCGTTCTTCGCCCCCAGCCTGGCCTGCACCACCGCGGCACAGGAGGGCATGGGCATGTCCGGCGTGACGGTGCCCACCACGATGAGCCCCAGCTCCTCCGGACGGACGCCGGCCATCTCCAGCGCCTGGCGGGCCGCCTGCACGGCCATGTCGCTGGTGGCCTCGCCCGGTGCCGCCACCCGACGCTTGCGGATCCCGGTACGCGCGGTGATCCACTCGTCCGTCGTGTCGACGATCTTCTCGAGGTCGGCGTTGGTCAGGACCTTCTCCGGAGCGTACGAGCCGGTACCGATGATCTGCGTGCGTGCCAAGGTGACTCCTGGGTGATGTCCCGGACACGAACGCCTCGCGCGCGCTCTCTAATCGGAAAGAACCTCCTCTGTCGCCCCCTTTCCCCGCTGTCGAGCAGGGAGCCAGGCGGCGGCTTCCGCGATGCGACGCGTCAATTCGGCACGTAATCCGGCCTGGGCCGTCTGCAGGGCGGCCTCCAGGGCCTTCTGGATGGCCCGGGGCGAGCTGCGGCCATGGGCCACGATGCCCACGCCCTCGAGGCCGAGCAGCGGCGCGCCTCCGTACTCGGCGTAGTCCATCATCTTCTTCAGGCCGGTGAAGGTGGGCTGCAGCAGCAGCGCTCCCAGCTTCTCCGGCAGGCCCCCGCGCCGCTCGATGGCCGAGCGCAGGAGCCCCGTCACGGCCGCCGCCACCCCCTCGGACGTCTTGAGGACCACGTTGCCGGTGAAGCCGTCGGTGACGACCACCTCCACGTCCCCGGAGAAGATGTCCTTCCCCTCCACGTAGCCGACGAAGTCCAGATCCGAGGCGCGCAGCAGCTCCGAGGCCTCGCGGGTGAGGGAGGTGCCCTTGGAGGGCTCCTCGCCATTGGAGAGCACCGCCACGCGCGGGCGGGGAAGGCCCAGGCGGGCGCGCACGTAGGCCTCGCCCAAGACCGCCCATTGGGCGAGGTGGACGGGCCGGCACTCCACGTTGGCTCCGGCGTCCAGCAGGAGACAGCGCCCCCCACCCTTGAGGGCGGGCAGCAGGGTGGCGATCGCCGGGCGCTCCACCCCGGGGATGCGGCCGAGCACCAGCAGCCCCCCCGCCATCACCGCCCCCGAGTGCCCCGCCGACACCAGCGCCTCGGCCTCGCCCTGGCGGACGAGCTCGAAGCCCACCCGCAGGGAGGAGTCCTTCTTGTGACGGATGGCCGAGATGGGGTGATCCTCCATCTCCACCACCTGGGAGGCGGGGTGGAGGCGCACGTTGTCCGGGGCGCCCCCGGCACGGGACAGGGGCTCGCGCAGGCGCGGCAGGTCTCCCACGAGCACCACCTCGTGATCGGGGAACTCACGCGCGAACAGGAGAGCCCCCTCAATGGGGGCCTCGGGAGCATGGTCACCCCCCATCGCATCCAGGACGAGCCTCATGGGCGGCGCATCCTTCCATGGACGCCCCGGAGGAGGGAGCCTGGAGAGCAGGCAGGTGGACAGATTCGGGCGGGTGGGCGTAAGAATGCCGGCACCCCGGCCCCGGTTGGACCAGGGCACGGCGTTCCCCCGCACAGGCGCGTTGACTCACACGTTCCGAGCGGCTAGGGTCCGCCGCCTTCCGAGCTTTTGCCGGTCGGGACCGGTGGGGAAGCCCCGGGGTCCAGGGCCGTGACGATATAGAGGTGAGCCGTGGGTGTTCCCAAGAAGCGTACTTCCAAGATGCGTCGTGACCGCCGTCGCGCGGCCAACAACAACCTGCGGACCGCTGTGCAGGTGATTAAGTGCACCAACTGCAAGGAGCCGGTGCTTCCGCACCGCGCCTGCGCGGCGTGCGGCTTCTACAAGGGCCGCGAGACGGTGCCGGGCGCTCAGGCCTGATCAGCTGACTCCAGCCCCACTGGAAGGCACGAAGGCCGCTCCCTCTCCCGAGGGGCGGCCTTTCTGCTTTCAGGCGGGCGCCCTGCCCCTCAGAACGAACCGGCCAGGCTCGCGTGGCCCACGAGCCCGCCGGGCGGGGCGGTGTCCTCGGCCAGCTCGTTGGCGGCGACGCGGGCGAGCACCGAGACGCGCACCGACAGCCAGCGCGCCGGGGAGTACTCGGTGCTGGCGTACAGGCCCACTTCGCGCGTGGACGGCATCTCCACGGACCCGTCCACCGACTGCTCCTCGAACCAGCTCACGCGCCCGAGCAGCCGCAACGGCTCGGCGGGCCGCAGCACCGCCTGCACATGGGCACTCCGGCCTCGCATCCAGCCCAGTTCCTCCAGGTAGCCCAGCGAGAGTCCTCCCCGGTTTCCAAAGAGGCGGGGGAACGCCAACTCCGGGCCCACGAGCTGCCTCGCGAGCGCCGTCTCGATGTCCCTCGCCAGCAGGCCCGTGACACCGGCCGAGAGCGACGGCACCGGTTGCCAGGTGGCCGTCACGTCCGCGTTCACCGAGCGGCTCCGGAGCGACAGCTCGTCCAGCGGCGCGGGGACGTCGAGCGCCATCGTCCCCGTGTACCGCACGCGACCGGAGAGCCTCCACGCCTCCGAGGGGCGCACGTCCACGTCCAGCCGCGCCGCATCCACGGCCGCCGGAGCCATCGCATCTCCCAGCCCCAGTCGCACCCAGGCGCCCACGTCCGTGGAGCTTCCCAGCCAGGCGCGGACCCGTCCCTCGGCCTCCACACGGTTGCCGTACTCGGGCGCGGACATGAAGGACACCCGGGCCTCGTGTTGCAGCAGGCGCAGCGTGCTTCCCGAGGCCCCCGTGTACCGTCCCGCCACGTAGGCACCCGCCGCCAGGCGCCGGAAACTGGGCTCCAGCGTGACCGGGTCCGGCACTCCGCCGCCGAAGCCTCCCACCTCGAGCCCGCCGTCCTTGCTGCGCCAGCCCACCTGCGCTCCGTCGAACATCGCCACGCCCGGCACGTACCAGGGCCACACGCGCCCCACCGCCAGCGCGAGGTGTTGACCGGGCTCGCGGTGCGTCACCTCGCCCTCGCGCACGTAGAGCCGTGCCACCGTGCGAGAGGGCGAGCGGAAGTCCTCCGGGCGCCCCGTCCAGGCCAGCGCGCTGGCATCGAAGGACAGGCGGAACCCCGCCCCCAGCGGCATCTCCCTGAGCGACACGTCCACCCGCTCCTGGTGGAAGTCGCCCGCGGTGGTGGACACCCAGCTCGTATGCCCGAGCTCCACCTGCACCGGCGAGCGCCGCGTGCTCCCGACCGTCCCCGCCGCGTACTCGGTGAGTGGCTGGGGGGCCGTTTCCAGCAGGGCGCGTCGGCGGGTGAGCTCGGCCGTGGACGCGGGCTGGGGTCTCGCGGGAGCGGATGAGGCCACCTCGCGCCGGGGGAGGTCGAAGCGATCTCCCGTGCGCAGGCCCTGTCCCTGGCAAGCGGCGTTGTGGTCCGCCACCCACTCGATGCGGCAGGCGCCGGCCGGCCGTCCCCGGCGCGAGAGCGCCAGCTCGAGGCCCTTCTCCAGTCCCTCGTCCCGCCCCCTATCCAGGTACACCCGCCCCCCGCTGACGTAGGTGACGGAGCCCCAGGCCGGCGGGGACCCACGCGTGGCCCGGGCGGGCGGAGGGGGCCGCTCGGGTGTGGCCGACGGGTCCTCCGCGCCCTTCACTGGCGCGCTGGCGGGAACCCTGGAGGGGGCCGCCTTTTTCTTCGAGCGCCGCACCTGGGAGCCAGGGGACTTCCGGGGCGCGGCGGAAACCACCGGGCCGGCGAGCAGACAGAGCAGCAGCAATCCAGGGACGCGCATCAGGGCTTCCGACCGTTGGCGTGGCAGCCGCTCGTCACGCACGTGGTGGACACGTAGCGGTAGACGGAGAAGCCCTTGTGCTTGTCATCCATGTCGCCCTTCGAGTGGCAGGAGAGACAGTCGAAGGGGTTGAAGTCCTGGGCGAAGGGCTTGTCCGTGCGGGCCACCGGGTGACACTCGAGGCACGACGTCCTGTAGTGCTTGTAGCCGGAGAGGATGGCGAAGGGCAGGTGGGTGGAAACGCGATCCACCTGCGAGTCGCCATGGCAGCGCACGCACCGGGCCGAGTCCCGCGCGTAGCCGCCGACCTTGCCGTGCTGCGGGTCGGTCTCCGCGGCGGTGTGGCAGGTGAGGCAGTCCACCACCTTCCGGTTGGTGGGGTTCATGTGGCAGGTGGCGCAGGCGATGCCCGAGTGGGAGGCGCCAGCCTGGATGGGGAAGTAGGCGGTGTGGTCGATGCCCTGGACGTCCCCCTTCGGGTGGCACACGAGACAATTGGGGCTCGTCCACTCATAGCCGGGGATGCCGTTGTGGCGCGGGGTCGTCTCCGGGGCGGTGTGGCAGGTGATGCAGTCCACCACCTTCCGGTTGGTGGGGACCACGTGGCAGGTGGAACAGGCGATGCCTGAGTGGGTGGTGCCAGCCTGGATGGGGAAGAAGGCGGTGTGGTCCACGCCCGCGGCCGTGCCATCGGCGTGGCACTCGTAGCACTTCGCACTGTCCCAGGCGTAGTCGGGGATGCTCGCGTGGCGCGGGTCCGTCACATCCCGCGAGTGCTCGTGGCAACCCAGACAGGAGAACTCCTGGAAGGTATCGAAGTCCCCGTGACAGGAGTTGCAGTCGGTGCGCGCGTGTGCCCCGGCGGCGACGGGGAAGGCCGTATGCGTCTCGAAGGTGAGCGCGGTGACGGAGGGCGCCTTGGGAACCGCGGACCCCTGGCTGCAGGCGCCGGTCAGTGCCAGCAGCACGATCAGGCAGAGGAGACGGCCTGGAAGGAAGTGGGTGGTCATGACGGCCTCCGGGAGGACTTCAGGGTTTTACCGAGAAGCGGTGGCACTCGTAACACTTCAAATCCTTGCACTGATAACCAGGCACCTTTTGGTGCTCCGAATCCATGTGGGAGCAGGAGTGCTCGTGGCAGCCGCTGCATGAGGCCGTGCGGGTGGCGCAGGCCCCGGTGGCGGAGAGCCCCGTGAGCGAGGTGTGGCAACTCTGGCAGGTCAGGCCGACGTGATCGCCCCGGCTGAGCTGGAAGCAGGCGTCGTGGCCGGGGAAGCGCGCGCCCTGGAAGCGCCAGGGGCCATGGCACTGCCGGCAGTCGGTGCTGAATCCGAGTGCCGCATGGTCGAGCGACACCAACCGCGTGCGCTCGTAGTCGCGCTGGTGGCAGCCGATGCACTCCACCGTCTTGCGGCTGAAGACGGGGCCGCGCTGATCCACGTGGCACTCCTGGCAGGGCAGCATCGCGTGCCGGCCCACCAGTGGGAAGTTCGTCCGGCGGTGCGCGTCCGCGTCGAACCGGGCGGCCCAACTCGTGGACTCGTGACAGCCCTCGCACCGCTGGCCGAACTCGCCGGCATGCGCATCGCGGTGGCAGCCGGAGCACTGGCGGGGCGGGGGCGACTCGAAGCCCTGGGTGTGGCACGCCTTGCACCCCACCGAGCCATGCGCGCCCTGGAGCGGGAAGCCGGTGCGATCGTGGGGGAAGTGGGCCTCGTGCCAGCCCGAGGGCGAATGGCAGAGCTCACACTTCGTTTGTGGATGGCCCGGCGCCGCCGTCTTGGGGACCAGTCGCGAGGGGATGAGCGACATGTCCAGCGGCTTCTCCCGAGGCTGGGGCGCGGGTGGGGGCGGTGCCGCGCCGAGCAGCGCCAGCGCGAGCAGGCCGAGGAGCACGGAGACGAAGCGCGCGTTCATGGCTGGAACCCCTGGAAGGCACCCTTGTGGGCATCGGCGTGGCAGCCCGCGCAGTCCCTGGGGAGGCCCACGAACCGACGCACCTCGACGCCTCCGCCCACCGGCACCGCGCGATGACACCGCTCGCACGGCACGTCCGCGTGACGCCCCTGGAGGAGGAAGTCGGTGAAGGGAGGCGAGTGGGTGAAGTGGGCGGGCTTGAAACCCGAGGTGTCATGGCATTGGGTGCAGTCGGTGGGCTGGCCCGGCTTCGGCGCGAACTGGCCCGCGTGCGCGTCCTCGTGGCAGGAGGCACAGTCCGTCTCCATCGGGCGGAAGAGCACCCGCTCGCGGCCCTTCTCCCCGACGGACGGGTGGCAGGACGCGCACGCGACGGAAGCATGCTTTCCGGTGAGCGGGAAGCGGCTGTCCCGGTCATGCTGGAAGCGCAGCGAGTGGAACGAGTCCACCTGGTGGCACGTGGCGCACCCGCCCTTCCCGGTGAACTGGCCCGCGTGCGGATCCGAGTGGCAGCTCTCGCATCCGCTGGTGGCCCGCGAGGGGAAGTCGAACAACATCAGACTGAAGCGCATCGGGCGGCCCTTGCGCGCGAGCTCCTGGCGCGCCGCGGACACCTTCTTGGTGAGCAGCGGCTCCTCGCGATGGCAGGAGGTGCAGGCCACCGCGAGGTGACCTCCCTCCAGCGGGTACTTCGTTTTCGCGTGGTCCTCGAGATCGAAGCGCGCGGGGGTGAAGCCCTCCACGGTGTGGCACTGCTCGCACGCGGGCCCCCGGCCGTTGGTGCTGGCGAGCTGTCCCAGGTGCGCGTCCGCATGGCACGACTCGCACGAGGAGAAGGCGAGGCCCTTGAAACGCGCCGGTTTCCCGGGGAACGGGCCGTGGCAGCTCTTGCAGGCCACGTCCAGGTGGAGCCCGCGCAGGGGGAAGCGCGTCTTGTCGTGGAACTCCCGGTCCTTCTGCGCGTTGCGGATCTGATGCCAGCTCTCCACGGTGTGGCAGCTCTCGCAGCGCTCGCCGAAGCGGCCCTGGTGCGTGTCCTCGTGGCAGTCCAGGCAGTTCGCGTGGGGCAGCTTCTCGAAGCGGGCGAAGGTGGCCGAGCGCGGCGCGGGGAAGGTGTCCGGGGGCCGAGCGTCCGTCTGCGTCGCCGAGTGGCACTCGGTGCAGGCCACCTTGCGGTGCGCGCCCTCCAGGGCGAAGTCCGTCTTCGCGTGGTCGAACCCGGTGGCGGGCTTCCACGCCTTCGGGGTGTGGCACTGCTCGCACTTCGCGCCGAGCTGTCCGCGGTGCTCGTCGAAGTGGCAGGCCTTGCACCCGGTGGCGAGGCCGAGGAACGTCTTGCGCTCGGGCTGCTTCTTCAGCAGGGCGCGCAGCGCCTCGTCCACGATGAGCCGGGGCTCGTGGCACTTCTCACACGAGGACCTGGCGTGCTGACCCTCCAGCGCGAAGCCCGTCCGGGCGCCATGGTCGAAGCCGCCCTGCTTCTTCGGCCCCCAGTTCACCAGCGCATGCTCGCGGCCCTGGTGCTCGCTGTGGCAGGACTCGCAGGCGCGCTCGGACTGGGAGAGCTTGCCGTGGAAGCCCTCTCCCTTGCGAATGCCGCTGGCGAGCTCCGTGTGGCAGGAGAGGCAGCGCTCCTGGGAGAGCTTCTGTCCGGCCTCGTGGCACTTCGTGCAGTTGGACAGGCCCTCCAACGAGGCGTGGGGGCGGGCAAGCTCGCCCGGCGAGAAGAAGTCCCCGGCATGGGCCAGAGAGGCGCCCAGCAGCAGCACGGCGGCGAGTGCCCACGCGAGGGGGGCGCTCCCGGTAGGACGTGGAGAGCCCCTCACAGAATCCACCTGTAGCCGAGGTACAGGGAGATGAGGATGTGCACGGTGAGGATGAGCACCAGGAAGCCGGCGAGCACGGCGTGGAAGACGCGCCAGCCGCCGAGCAGCCGCTTGAGGCTGGAGTAGAAGCCCACCTGGGTGCGCAGGCGCAGCAGGCGGAAGAAGTCCTCGCGGAACTCCTGGTAGTCCTGGGCGGAGGGGAACGCGCGCCGCACCTGGGCGATGCGCAGGCGGATGGAGAGGGACTCGAAGGGCATGCGCACGAAGAGCAGCGGCAGCCACACTCGGGGGGCGGGAGCGGTGGCCAGGGCGAGCACCCCGCGCAGCGCCTCCGGTTCGGACACCTGGCCCAGCGTGGGCTCCAGACGCACCTTGAGTCGCTCGAAGCGGCCGACCACGTCGGAGTACTCGAGCGCTCGCCCATCCTGGGTGGGCACCAGCCCGTAGACGAAGCGGCCGACGATGCCCGTGAGCACCACCACCAGCAGCGAACCCGCCGTGGTGGTGGCCAGCAGGTTGTTGGACTGGAAGGCCGCGTGGAAGGCGATGACCAGCGGGCTCATGAAGCCCACGAACTGGTGGAAGGTGAGCCAGCGGCGGATGGAGGAGATGCCCTTGAGCCGACTCCAGCGCTTGCGCACGGCGTAGAGGAAGTTGGAGAGCATGAACAGCGTGGCGACGATGCCCACGCCGTGCCCCCAGACGCCCGCCGGCCGCAGCGCCTCGTGCAGCGGCGACTTCAGCCGCTCCGCCTTCGGCAGCAGGTAGTACTCCCAGCCCACCACCGCCAGGCCCGCGACGATGAGCGCGCCCAGGGCGAAGAGGGCGAAGGCGAAGCGCCGGTTCTTGCGCTCCTCCTCGCCCTTCGCGCTCCCGCGGCGCACGCGTGGCTCGGCTCGAGGCCTCACCGGGCGCCTCCCCATGGTAGCGCTTCAGCCCCACGCCCACCTTCTTGAGGAACTCCATCGGCAGCTCGCCACCCACGCAGACGATGACGAAGTCGTTGGGCAGCGCCATCTCCCGCCCGTCCAGATCGAGCTGCACCCGCTCGGGGAGGATCCGCTTCACCTGGGACTTCATCAACACGGAGAGCCGCCCCCGCTCGGACAGCTCCTGCACCTTCTTGCGGTTGGCGTCGCGGCACTTGCCGAAGGACTCGCCCCGGTAGGAGAGCGCCACCTCGGCGTCCGTCTCCTCGGCGAGCTGGATGGCCGCCTCGAGCGCCGCGTCGCCGCCGCCCACCACCAGCACCCGGCGCCCTCGTACTGCGCGGGATCGATGAGCCGGTAGGTCACCTTGGGCAGCTCCTCGCCGGGAACGCCCAGCTTGCGCGGGGTGCCGCGCCGGCCGATGGCCAGCACCACCTTGCGCGCCCTCACCTGCCCCTGGCTCGTCTCCACCGTGAAGCCGCCGTCCTGGCCCTCGATGCCGGTGACCTGGGTGCGCTCCTCCACGCGGATGTCCGCCTGGACGATGGCCTTCTTCCAGGTGGCCAGCAGCTCCTCCTTGGAGATGTGCCGCTTGCCGAACTTCCCGACGAGCGGCAGCTCGACGGGCTCGGTCATGACGAGCTTCTGGCGCGGGTAGTGGGCGACGGTGCCGCCCACCGTCTCCTGATCGAGCACGCGGAAGGAGAGGCCCGCGGCGCGGCACCCGAGCGCCGTGGCCAGCCCCGCCGGGCCCGACGCCGACGATGACCACGTCCACTACGCCCGGCTCCTGCTTGCGCTCCATCACCTTCCCGAGCCGCTCGGCGACCTGGCGCCCTTGGATGGTGGCGTTGCGGATGAGCCCCATGCCGCCCAGCTCGCCGACGACGTGCACGCCGGGCCGGCTGGACTCGAAGAACTCGTCCACCTCCGGCAGGTCCACCCCGCGCTCACTGGTGCCGAACACCAGCTTGATGGCGTCCACCGGGCACTCGGCCGCGCACCGGCCGTGGCCGATGCAGTGGCCGGGCGTCGACGAGCGTCGCCACGCCGTCCACGATGCCGAGGATGTCCCCCTCGGGGCAGGCCTTCAGGCACGAGAGGCTGCCGATGCAGATGTCCGGATCGATGACCGGGTGCAGCGAGGGGGGAATGTGCTGTCCCCGCTCCACCGTGTGCGTCCAGGCAGCGGTGTCCCGCGCCTGTCTGCGCTGCCTCGCGACGAGCATCACCGCTCCCGCGACTCCCAGGAGCGCGACGGTGCCCACCGTCGCCATCAGGCTCGAGACGTCCATGACTCCCTACTCTGGAAGGCGGCCCCCATGCCGCCCTGTCCAGAAGTGGATTCTAGGGAACAATGACTCGCGGTGTAAAACCCCTCTGCCGGAAAACGCTTGATTTCATGAGAATTCTCTCATGAACACCCGCGCCCCGTTCGGCGCCGGACACGAACGGAACCGAGCCCCTCAGCCCTCCGGATGGGGGGCTCGCGGCAGCAGCAGGTCCTCCAGGAAGAAGGCGGAAAGCTCCGCCCGCCCGGCGAGCCCGGCCTTGCGGTACACCGTCAGCGCCTGCTGGCGCACGGTGCGCTCACTGGTGCCCCGGGCATCGGCGATGTCCTTCAGCGCCAGGCCCTTGAGGAGCAGCAAGCCCACCTCCCGCTCGGCCGCCGAGAGCGACCACTGGGCGAATTGTCGATCAATCGCCACGCCCAATCCCTGGAGCAGCGATTGGGCCTCGTTCCGCCAGAGGGCCGCGTCCGCCTGCAGGCGTCCTACATCCGCGCGTGCATCGGTGAGCCGCTGTTGGAGCTGCCTCGCCCGTTGCCGGGACAAGATCATCTGCCCCCACAGCCAGACGAGCCCCGACAAGGCGAGCAGGAACACCACGCTCTCGGCGCCCAGGTGTAAGCCGCTCGCACCGGAAGCCTGGTCGCCTACCACATCCACCCCGATAAGCACCGCGATGGCGGCGAAGAGCGCCCCGGGGACGACACGTCCCCACCGGGAGGGAACCGCTGCGTCATCCGTCGCAGGCGAAGAAGCCAGGTCCTCGGAATTCCTGGGCTTCTCTGGCACTGGGTCGTTTGCTGGATGGAGGGACATGGCGCCCATGGCTATCTCAGGCAGAGAAAAAAAGGAGACCCATCATGTCGAACCTACCCCTCCATCCCGCCCTGGTCCATCTGCCGCTGGGCCTCGCCGTCATCCTCCCCCTGCTGGCGCTGGGGCTCACCGTCGCCGCCCGGCGCGAGTCCCTCCAGCGCCCCCGCTGAAAGCGACGACGACTAGCCCTCACCTCCCCCAAGCCACACGTCCTGGCAGACGCTCCCCGGGATGGGGGGTGGCTCGGAGTCGAGCAGGTGCGGTGGCGCCTTCTCGCCCTCGTCCCGCATCCGGAGCGCCAGATCGATGCGCGCGGCGGCGTTGATCAACCCCAGGTGGCTGAAGGCCTGGGGGAAGTTGCCCAGTTGCTCGCGCGTGAGCGGATGGACCTCCTCGGCGAGCAGCCCGAGGTGGTTGGCGGCCTCGGCGTGCACCACGAAGACCTTCTCGGCCTCCTCGAGGCGGTTGCACAGCGTCAGCGCCTCCACGAGCCAGAAGCCACACAGGAGGAAGGCCCCCTCGGGGCCCCCTACCCCGTCGTCCATCCGGTAGCGCCGGAGGAACCGTCCCGCCCCCAGCTCCGCGCGCAACCAGTCGATGGTCTGCTGCACGAGCGGCTCGCACGCCCGGAAGCACCCCACGATGGGCAGCTGCAGCAGCGCGGCATCCGGCTCGTTCCCTCCATAGAAGCCCACGAAGTGCTTTCCCGAGGGATCAACACCGTGACAGAGGATGTCGTTGCGGATGAGGTCCGCCTCGCGGGTACACAGCTCCACCATGGAGGGCTCGGCGAAGAGGCGGGCCAGGTGCGCCCCGCGGTGGAGCGCCAGCCAGCACATGAGCTTGGAGTGCACGTTGTGGCGCATTCCCCGGCGCGGCTCCCAGATGCCATGGTCCGGCTCGCGCCAGCGGCGGGCGGTGGTCTGGATGACCCGCTTCAACAGCCCCCAGGTGCGCAGCGGCAGCCGGCCCCCGAATCGCTCGTAAAGGTAGGCCGCGTCGAGCAGCGCGCCGGCGGTGTCGAACTGGAGCTGCTCGCGCGCATCATTCCCGATCCGCACCGGGCCTGAGCCCTGGAACCCGGCCAGGAGCTCGAGGCGCTGCTCCGGGGGCACGGGCCCGCCATCCAGCGAGTACATCACCTGGAGGGCCTCACCGTGGAGCAACGTGTCGCGCACGAAGTAGAAGAACTCCCGGGACTCGTCCGGGTAGCCGATGAGGTTGGTGGCGCGCACGGCCATGGCCGCGTCACGGACCCAGCTGAAGCGGTAGTCCCAGTTCCGGGGCCCACCAATCCACTCGGGGAGTGACGTGGTGGGCGCGGCCACCATGGCGCCGGTGGGCGCGTACATCAGCAGCTTCAGCACCAGCGCCGAGCGCAGCACATGGTGCCGCCAGGGCCCCTCGTACCGCAGGCGCTGGGACCACTCGCGCCAGGCCTGCCGGGTGGCCCGGAGCAGCTCGAAGGGCCGGTACGCGGCGATGGGCTCCGGCCGATCCGAGTCCCAGGCCAGCACCATCCAGCGCCGCTCCCCGTTGCCGAGCCGGATGTGCGCCTGGAGGCCCGTCTCGCCATGGCGCTCCCAGTGGGCCTCCCCATCGAAGACCGCGACCATCCGCTCGCCCAGGGCCCCATGCGCGACCAGCCCGTGCTCCGCGCGCTCCACCCGCGTCTGCGATTCCCCGTACCGGAACCGCGGATCGAAGACGACCTTCAGGTCGAGCGAGCCCTCCACGCACTCGATGCGCCGGTGGACCTCGTGGATGGTGGCCCGCGGGTCGTTCGTCCAGGGCATGTAGTCGATGATCCGCACGACGCCCTGGCGCTCGACGCGGAAGAGCGTCTCCAGGACGTTGGTGCCCGGGTCGTACCGCTGCAGGCTCTCGAAGGGCCAGGTGACCGGGGTGATGCCCGTGCTTCCCCCCTTCTCCTCATCGAGGATCCCCGCGAAGACGCTCGGGCTGTCGAAGCGCGGGAGGCAGAGCCAGTCGATGATGCCATCGGGTCGGATCAGGGCGCAGGTGATGCCGTCGCCGATCATCCCGCGACTGGCCAGGGAGATCTCCCGGTACGAGGCCGGATTCGAGAACCGGAACGGCCGGTTCATCCGCTTGGCGGCGCTGTAGAGGTCCATGCGTGTCCTTCTCTCCGAGAAGGGTAGGAATCCTCGCGCTCCGGGAGGCTCGGCCCGTGAGGAGGCGCTCCAGGAGCAGCCTGGCGACCAGGCGCTCCACCGCCTCCGTGTGAAGTTGCCGGAAATAAATGTGGCATTTCACATCCATGAGGCACTTCCTCGCGCGTGCGCGGTCATTGCTCTGGCTGGTGCTGTGGATCTCCCTGCCGGCCCTGGCGGGGCCGCATCCCAGCCTCTTCTTCGAGGCGGCGCAGGTGGAGGACCTCCGTCAGAAGGCCTCGTCCACCCATCAGGCCATCTACCAACCCCTCCTGAAGGGAACGACGGGCTACCTGGACACCACCGTCTCCTCGTCCGGAAAGGTCACCTGGAAGGCGACCGGGAGTACCAAGCAGCTCGGCGATCGCCGGGATATCGGCAACATGCTGGTGGTGTTCGCCTTCGTGTCGCAGGTGTCCACCGACAGCCGCTACCTCGATCTGGCCAAGGGCTGGCTGCTCAGCGTGTCCTCGTGGGGCAACCTCGACCTGGATGGCTCGCACGATCTGATGCAGGCCCATCTGCTGGGAGGCCTCGCGGTGGCCTACGATCTGCTGGCCCCTCGGCTCACCTCCGCCGAGGCCACGAAGGTCCGCGCCACCCTCCAGCAGAACGCCACCGCCCTGGCACAGGCGTCAAGAAGTGGCTCCTGGTGGGCGGACGAGTACCTGCAGAACCACAACTGGATCAACCACGCAGCCATCGGGCTCACGGCGCTCGCCACGCGCGGGGAGCTGCCGGATGCCACCACCCAACCCTGGCTCGACCTCTCCGTGAGCAACGCGCGCAAGGTGAAGCAGGTGATGGACCTGGTCACGGATGGCACGTACCACGAGGGCACCGGCTACCTCCTCTACGGGCTGAGCTGGTACCTGCCGTTCGTCAGCGCGCTGAAGCGGACCACCCACATCGACGTGGGCGATCTGGGACTGGTGAAGCACTTCCCCCGCGCCTTCGCCTACTCGCAGCTCCCGGAGCGGCCCTCTCAGTACCTGCTCATGCACGGGGACTTCTACGGCTTCAGCCCGGACATGGGATTGATGTCCCTGCGCTACGCGGCGACGAGGTATCGGGATCCGGTGGCCCAGGCCACGGCGGACACCTGGATGCGCGGCACGTCCGCCTCCAGCTACGCGCCCGAGCTCAACCAGCGTGTGTTCGAGTTCCTCTTCTACGATCCGACCGTGAGCTCGACGGACCTGCGCACCCTGCCGCTCGACTGGTACGGAGACAACCAGCAGGCGGCGGTGTTCCGCAGCGGCTGGGGGAAGGGCTCGCTGCTGTTCGCGCTCAAGAACGGCCCGTACGGCGGCATGGCCGGCTGGAAGTGGCTGCAGAGCGGAATGGAGCCGCGAGGCGTCCTGAACTTCGGCCACAACCACGCCGACGACAACGGCTTCTACCTGTACGGCAACGGCTCCTGGCTCGCACCCGAGGCGGCCGGCTACTACATCGGCCACGCCAACTCGCCGGGGCCGGCGGCCAACCAGACCGTCTTCCACAACTCGCTGACCCTCGACGGCGTGGGCCAGCTCGGCGAGGGCGTGCGCGACAAGAGCGACTCCGCCGCGGCCTATAGCTGGTACCTCGGTCGCAAGGGAGGCATCCCCTTCTTCGGCTCCAGCGAGCACTTCGGCTACACCATCGGCGACGGCTCCACGCTCTACGCCTCCACGACGGGGCTGCGCCGATGGGATCGCCATGCCCTCTTCCTCGACCGCCGGTGGGTGGTGCTGCGAGACGTGGTGCAGGCGACGAAGTCCCACGTCTACCGCTGGTCCTGCCACTTCATGAACGGCGCGACCCGTGAGGGGAGCTGGCTCCACGGTCGCGGCGAGAACAACCAGGCCCTGGGCGTGGCCGTGGTGGCCCCCGCCTCCTTCGACGCCACGTTCACCCAGCAGCGGCCGGCGCAGATCCAGCGGCTCAACTCCGCTGGCTACGTCGTCAACGCCGAGGTGAAGCCCACCACCGCCTCCGCCAACACCACCTTCCTCACGGCCCTGGTGCCCACGCCGGAGTCGGCCTGGGCCTCGCGCCCGACGGTGACGGCGCTCGATGCCAAGGAGCCCGACGCCGGGCTGACGGTGACCGAGGGCACGACCTCCTCCTCCGCCATCTTCAATGACCTCCCCGAGCAGCGCCGCATGGCGGGAGGACTCGTGCTGGCGGGACTCTCCGGCGTCGTCCGGTACGAGGGCACCACGCCGACCCGGGTCCTGCTGGTCCAAGGTACGAGCCTGGCCGATGCCTCGCGCACGCTCGTCAGCCAGGGCAGCGCCATGGGCTTGCTGGAAGCGGACGGGCTCAACGCCGAGACGCTGCGGCTGTCCGGGACCGCCCTGAGCAATCCCCGCGTCCATGCGCCCCTCGCCACCCGCGTCCTGTGGAACGGCGCGGAGGTCCCCTTCCAGCGCGAGGGCGACACCCTCGTCGTGGGCAAGAGCGAAGAGTCGCCGTCCGTGCCCCCTCCGGCTCCGGTCGACCCCGACCCGCTGCCCCCGCTCGAGCCCGACGCCCCGCCCACGGATGGCTCCGGCACGATGCCGCCCCCCCTCGACGGACCGGAGCCCTCCATTCCCGCTTCCGGCCCCAGCCTGCCTCCGAGCCTGTCGTGTGCCGCGGGGGGTGGGGAGCTCGTGCTCGCCTGGAGCCTGCTCGCCCTGGGTGGAGTGTTGGCCCACGGGCGGCGGCGCCGGTAATCAACGACTCGGGACACGTGAGCCGTCGGGTACGGAGCACTCCCTCGCGAGGGCGAGTACTCCGTCTGACAAGTCGAGAAAGCCCGGCCTGGGGCGCTTCACGCACATCCCTCGCATTCCTAGCTTCCCACCCACGTCATTCAGGGCGCATGGGCGCGTGGGAGGGTGGGATGGAAGAGCGGGAGAACCTGGACGGGCGGTGGGAGGCGGGAGTGGACATGGGTCCGGCGGCGCCCTCACCCACGCTGGCACTGGAACCGAATCGGCTCACCCAGAGAGAGGTGCCCCCGGGATACGAGGAGCTCTTCCCTCCCGAGCCGCCGCCCGAGGCGCTGGCGCGCTGGGCCTCCGAGTCGGACTTCTTCGATCAGCTGGCGGAGAAGCTACCGGCCCAGGCGATGGATGAGCTCACGCTCGAGCGCTACCGTGAGACCCGGCGCCCCTGGTTCAACAAGGAGTTCCGCTTCCGGCTGATGGGAGATCTGCGCGGCAAGCGCGTGCTGGACGTGGGCTGCGGCGATGGCAGCAACGCCCTGCTGATGGCCCGGTTCGGCGCCCGGGTGACGGGCATCGACATCTCGACCAGGTCCATCGAGCTGTGCCACCGCCGGGCGGAGCTCGACGGCATGGGGGCCAACACCCAGTTCATCTGCTCGCCCGTGGAGACCGCCGACCTGCTCGACGACTCCTTCGACATCATCTGGGGAGACGGCGTGCTGCACCACCTCATCCCCGAACTGGACGGGGTGATGCGCAAGCTCGTGAGCTGTGCCAGGCCCGGAGCGTTCTTCCTCTTCTCCGAGCCGATGTGCCTCTCGCCTCTGATGCGCAGGCTGCGCCAGCGGATTCCCATCCACACCGACGCCACGCCCAACGAGCGGCCACTCGAACGAGACGAGCTGGCGACGATTCGCCGCTATCTGCCGAGCCTGGAGCTGCGGTGGTTCAGCTTCCTGGCCCGGATGGACCGCTTCTTCCTGCACCACAACAACTACGAGCGCTCCTCGCGGACGCGCCGCCTGATCGCGGACGCGCTGGGGTGCACCGACAAGGCCATCCTCTCGGTGCCCGGGCTGCAGATGCTCGGCGGCATGTGCGTGATGTACGGCGACATTTCCAAGAACGGCTGAGCGCGCCCGTAGCTCCGCCGAGCCGGGTGAGGCCTACGGCCGGCAGCCTCGCGGCGCCGAGTCCTTCGGCCTCCAGCCCGGTCCGTGAGCGCCAGGCTCAGCCCTGGAGCTTGATGTTCTTGAGCACCGCGAGACGCGGGTCCACGAACTTCGTGTCGCAGCCGCACTGCTTCTCGTTGAGGTTCTGGCCGCACTGCACGCACAGCCCCTGGCAGTCCTCGCGGCACACGGTGCTCATCGGCAGGGCCAGCAGGACCTGCTCGCGCACGATCGGCTCGAGGTCGATGACCTTGCCGTCGAACACCTCCTCGTCCGCATGCTCCAGCGCGAACGAGCCGCCGTGCTCACCCTGCCCCTTGTCCTTCTCCGCCATCTCCTCCTCGTCCAGCACGTCCTCGCCGCGGGCGAGCGACTTGGGGACAAGGTTGATGGCGAAGGACACCGGCAGCTCCAGCTTCGACTCCACGAGGCAGCGCTTGCACTCGGCCACCACCCGCGAGGTGAACTGGCCCTCGACCAGCACGCCGCCGCTCACCTTGCGCAGGTTCGCCGAGACGGACAGGGGCTCGGTGGCCCGGAAGCCGGAGCCCTCCAGCGCGGCGCTCAGCACCTCCAGGCTCATCTGCTTGTTGACCTTGAGGCCTGGGTCGCGAATTTCTTCAATCTTTACGAGCATCTACCCGACTTCCTATCCAAAAAGGGGCGCGCATCATGGGGAGGCTCTCCCCCGCAGTCAACGCGCCTGAACCTCCATAGATGCCATCAGGCCGTGTGCGTTGCGAGACCCACCGCTAATTGGAGGCCCGAATGCCCGTCTGCTAGGGTCGCGGGCAATGTACGTCTGGCGGAATCGCGTGGTGGCGAGCATCGTGATGGCGAGCCTGCTGGCCCCCGGAGCCTCGCTCGCCCGGCCCCTTTTCCCACAACCCCTCCTCTTCCAGGTGGCCCCGGCCCGCCCGGAGATCCCCCGCGCGCAGGAGCAGATCGAGAACGGGGAGTTCGAGGAGGCGGTGAAGACGCTGGAGGCCGGCCTCGACGCCCCCGACGTCACCGACGACCAGCTCGTGGAGCTCTACCGGCTGCTCGGCATCACCTCCCTGTACCTGGGCGACGAGGAGCGGGCGCGCGAGGCCTACGAGAACCTGCTCCAGGCGCGGCCGGACTACGAGCTGCCGCGCAGCACGCCTCCGAAGATCCGCAACCTCTACGCGCGCCTGAAGGAAGACATCAAGAACCGCCGGGTGCGCCCCGTCACGCTGCAGGTGGACCCCATCCCGGATGCCCCCGGGGGCGAGCCGGTGGTGGCCGAGGCGCAGCTCGAGGACATGGCGCTCGGGGCCCGGGCGCGACTCTTCTACCGGCGCGCGGGAGCCCAGGCGTACAACTCGGTGGACTTCACCCGCGAGCGGGGAAGCAAGGAGCGCTACGTCGCCACCATCCCCGCCTACGAGCTGCCCGCCACCGCCTCCGCCTACGAGGTGGAGTACTACTTCGAGGTGGCGGACGCGGCGCAGCGGCGCCTGGCGGGTCGTGGGGACTCCTTCAACCCGCTCGTCTTCCAGATCGCCCCGGAGTCGGGGGCGGTGGCCACGGTGGGTGAGCGTGCCTGGTACAAGAGCCCGTGGCTCTGGGTAGCGGTGGGCGCGGTGGCCGTTGCGGGCACCGCTGGCGCCGTCGTCTATGCCACCTCCGAGGAGCGCGGCCGCGTTCCCATCACCGTTCGCGTCAATCCATGAGCCCGCGCACTTCCCTTCTCGTCCTGCTGGGTACCACCCTCGCCGTCGGTTGTGGGGCGGAGCCTCCCGAGTCCGGGCCCCGCCTCGGGCTCGAGGTGACCATCGACCGGGCCATCGCCGATGAGCTGGGCTCCTTCCAGGTGGTGGTGCTTCCCGACGGCAACTCGCGCCGGTGCGGAGACATCCAGCGCACCTGCCTCAGCCAGCAGGTGAAGCCGGACGAGGCGCTCCTGCTCCAGGGGACGGATGGAAAGAAGACGCGCGCGCTGCGCTTCGACGCGAGGCTCAGCGGCGGCGCCCAGGAAGTGGCCGTGGACATCCCAGTGGGCCGCGACTACGTCGTCGTCATCGAGGCGCTCTCCCGCGCCAGCCCGCCGCGCTTCCTCGGCAGCTCCTGCAACTTCCTGGAGTCCGTCAGCGCCACGCGCAACGAACCGCTCATCGCCGCCCCCATCACCCTGGTGGGTGGCGAGTGCGATCCGACCTTCGAGCCCTGAGAGCGACCTACTGCAACCCGAGCTCGTGGTCCCAGTTGATCAACAGCCAGATCAAATCCGACGTACACGCAGCGGACACCCGCTCATAGAAGAATGAGTCGAGCGTGGTGAGGCGCTCGCGTTGGTATGCGGGGTCGGCCAACACCTGCCGGTGCTTCAGGTCACGCTCGGCGGCAAGAAGGGCCTGCGGCATCTGCCGGAGGATGGCCCTGATGCAGTCCTCCCGCGTTGCCCGCGCCATGCGCTCCGCCGCTATCCCCAGGCGCTCTCGCACCGAGCCTCCTGCCTCCGGACACCACGCATCCATGGTCCAACCACAGGAGGCCACCATCACCTCCTCCAGGGTCTGCGCCTCCCCCAGTTTCTTGAAGAGGTAGCGTGCGCTCTGGAGCGGCTCCCAGAACCGCAGCACCGCTTGGAGGCGCCGCGCCGTGCGCTCCGCGCTCACCGGACCTGATGGAGCAATGGCGAAGAACAGCGCGCCCCAGGCTGTCTCACCGAAGAACGCCTCGTAGGCATCCCTTGCGGCGATCGAATTCACACCTTCCAATGCATCGTACAAACTGCTTTTGACCTTGAGCACCATGTACAGCCGCCATGACGGGCGCTCATGCTGGAAGTCCACCACCTCGTTCGCCAGCACCACCTCGCCCGGAGGAACCTCCAGCATCTTTACGGGAGCGGGGAAGGTACCGTCCTTCAGGTACTGCTCGCCGCACCGCAGCCCCTCCCGCTTCACCTTCTGCAGGACCGAGCGGTAGGTGCCATGCAGGAAGGATGGCAGTTGCAGTGGAACAGTCTGTCCGGGAGCCATGGGGCTGTCCTAGCAAACCGAGTCCTCAGTGGGGAGGGGGCATGCTTGCGGCCGCGGGCACCTGGGCCGGAGCAGCGGGTGGAGGCCGCGCCGGGAAGGGGATGACCTGTCCCGCCCCCCTGCGCGGGCGGCTGCTGTGCTCCGGGGTTTGAGCCCATCTGCTCCATGATCGCCCCCCAGAGCACCACCCTCGCGGCTTCGCCGACGAGGTCGATGACGAGGCCCACGGCCCCGCTGAAGGTGGCGAGTTTCTCACGCCGGCTGACCATGTCATCCACTGCCTTTTCCACCCACCCGCCATAGTGCTTCAACTCTTCCGCCGTGAGTTCCTGCCATTGCGCGGCCGCGTACGCCGCCGCTTCGGACTCGAAGCGTTGCTGACTGCGGGCCCACCGGTAGAGGACCACTCCGGGTTCCTGGGTTTTCCACTCCAGCCGCCAGATGTATTGCCCCTGCGCGAAGCGCACCAGGATTTCGCCGTGAAAGTCCGTGCCACCCGTGAAGCGTTTGCCGGCCAGGATGGTCCGGTTCAGTGCGGCCAGGTAGGCGCGCGCCTTCTCACGTCCCTCCAGAAGGCCCTGCTCATGCCAGGGTTTGACCTCGAAGAGCACCAGGCGTGTGATGTCAGTGATGTCCGGACACGTCTTGCGCTCGTCTGGAAGCAGGAGAGTCTTGTCTCCCAATCCCTCTTCCGTAACGATGTCTTGGATGGTCACTCTATTGTAGTAGGCTTTGCTGCGTGGGTAGTTGACCCCGTACATATAGGTAATCAGCCGGTGGGAGGCGCCGCCGAGGAAGAGCTCCCAGGGCATGCGCGAGTCCGGATTGCGGCCGGGGACGTTGTAGCCCTGAACCGCAGGCCCGGAGGATTCCCCACCCGCCGCCGGCACGTCGCTCATCATCGCGAGGGTTCGCGAGGGCGGAGCGGGAGTCAGCGGCGCTCGAAAGCGTGACACTTCCGGGTTCCACAGCGGCGACCGCCCGCCGGGGGTGGTGGCGCAGCCGGCCAGCAGCGCGACGAACACCAGGACCGCCCCGTACCTCGTGGCCCGGGACATGGACCGACACCAGACAGTGGCATTCACGGGTATCTCCCGCTCCATGTCGCGGAGCAAGGAGCAGTAGAACGCGGAGGACGTGGCATGACCATGTCCGCCCCGGTGAGGTCTTTCGACTCATCCAGCCCGCCACCGTCGGGTCCGCGACAACGGCGACAGCGCGGGTCACTTCCAGACGTCCAGAAGCAGTGTGCGCTGATGTAGCATGCTCCTGGACGTCCAGAAGTGAGGTCCCTTGCGTGCCATATCGGCAGGAGTTGCTTGCCTGCTCACTCCCCCTTCAACAGCCGCTGAGCGCAGAGCGAGCGGACGAGCCCCGTCACCAAGGCGTCACATGCTCGTCATTCAACCGCCACCGCCAATCTGCTAGCCATCGGTAAGGGCCCCGAGGGGGGCTCGGAGGAACGATGGCGCGCATCCTGATCATCGAAGACGAGCAGGACCTGTCCGGACTGGTGGAGTACAACCTCCGGGCGGCGGGATTCGAGGCGGAGGTGGCGGGCACCGGAGCGAGCGGACTGGCCAAGGCGCGCGCCCAGACGCCGGACCTCGTCCTGTTGGACCTGATGCTGCCGGACCTCGCGGGCAGCGAGGTGCTGCGCATGCTCAAGAGCGACTCCGAGCTGCGCAAGGTGCCGGTCATCATCGTCAGCGCCAAGGGCCAGGAGTCCGACCGTGTCCAGGGACTGGAGCTGGGTGCGGACGACTACGTGGTGAAGCCCTTCTCGGTGCGCGAGCTGCTGCTGCGGGTCAAGGCGGTGCTGCGGCGCGCGGACATCGAGGAGGAGCCGGCGGCCCAGCTCTCCATGGGGGACATCCAGCTCGACACCTCGCGCCACCAGGTGCGGGTGAAGGGCCAGGAGGTGGTCCTCACCGCGCTGGAGTTCCGCCTGCTGCGCACCCTCCTGGAGCGGACGGATCGCGTGCAGACGCGCGAGGTGCTCCTCTCGGACGTGTGGGGCATCCAGGCGGAGATCCACACCCGCACGGTGGACACGCACATCAAACGCCTGCGCGAGAAGCTCGGCCCCGCGGGCGACATCATCGAGACGGTGCGCGGCGTGGGCTACAAGCTCAGCCCCCCGTGAAGCCCCCATGCCCCCGCGCCTCTTCCTGATTCCGCTGCTCGTCCCCGCCTTCGGGGCGCTCGTCCTCTTCCTGCTGCTGGGCTGGCAACTGGACGCGCTCTTCGTGTCGCTCGCCACCCTCTCCGGCTCCGCGCTGACGCTGGTGGTGGGCCGAGACACGCTCAAGAGGCAGCTCCTCACGCTGGCCCGCGAAGTCCGCACCCGAGCCGACGGCACGCCCGCGGCAGGCTCCGGCGAGGGTGAGCAGGACCGACTCGAGGAAGTGGCCAGCCTTCGGGGCGCCATCGACTCGCTGCACGAGCAGCTCTCCGCTCGCAACGCAGGCCTCAACCAGGAGGCGCGCACCCTCATCGCCGTGCTGGATGGCATGGCCGAGGGCCTCTGGGTAACGGATGCCGAGGGCACCGTGGTGCGCCACAACGACGCGCTGCGCGCCATGCTGCAGACGACCGGGGACATCGTCGGCCAGCGACCCCTGGCGCTGCTGCGCAACGACGCGCTCAACGAGGCCGTCGTCCGCGCCTGCCGCGAGGGAGCCTCCACCCACCTCGAGCTGACGCTGGAGGGCCTGTTCACTCGCACGCTCGCCATCCGGGTGACCCCCCTGGGCAGGGACCGGCCCGGCAGCGCCGCCGTCTTCCACGACGTCACCGAGCTGCGCCACCTGGAGAAGGTGCGCAAGGACTTCGTGGCCAACGTCTCCCACGAGCTGCGCACCCCCATCACCGCCATCCGCGGCTACGCCGAGACGCTCCAGGGCGGCGCCCTGCAGGACCCCGTCATGGCCCCCAAGATGGTGGACATCATCCACCGCCAGTCCGAGCGCCTGTCGGAGCTCGTCGAGGACCTGCTCGAGCTGTCCCGGCTGGAGTCTCGCGAGCTGAAGCTGCAGGTGACCGACGTGTCTCTGGCGGTGGCGGTCTCCCGAGCCGCCGAGGTGGTCCGACACAAGGCGCAGGGCAAGAAGATTACGGTCGAGCTGGACGTCCCCCAGGGGCTGATGGGCCGGGGAGACGAGCGGGGCCTGGAGCAGGTGCTGCTCAACCTGCTGGACAACGCCGTCAAGTACACGCCCGAGGGGGGCCGGGTGACGGTGACGGGCGTCCAGGAGGACGGACGGAGCGTGGTGCACGTCCAGGACACCGGAGTGGGCATCGAGCCCAAGCACCTGGCCCGTATCTTCGAGCGCTTCTACCGAGTGGATAAAGGGAGGAGCCGGGACATGGGAGGGACGGGCCTGGGCCTGTCCATCGTCAAGCACCTGCTGAGCGCCATGGGGGGAGAGGTGCGGGTCGAGAGTCAACCGAACGAGGGCTCTACCTTCACGATTTTCCTTCCAGCGCCGGTGCCCACAGAGGCAGCGGCGGGTTAGGATGGCGCGACCATGCGGGTCGCCATCCTCGCCGACATTCACGGGAACCTCCCCGCCTGCGAGGCCGTCCTCGAGGACATCGCTCGCGTCGCGCCCGACTTCGTCGTGGCCGCCGGGGACCTCGCCCTCCGAGGTGCGCACCCTCGCGAGACGGTGGAGCTGCTCTTCGATCGCTGCGATGCGATCCTCATGGGCAACACCGACTGCTATCTCGCCGGCCACTACCTGGGCGGCGCCTACCGCGAGCGCGACCACTGGAAGACGGAGCTGCTGCAGTGGACGAGGGATCAGCTCGGTGAACCCTGGCTGAAGAAGCTGGGAGCCCTGCCCTTCTCGGTGCGCTACTCACCGCGCCGGGGGCAGGACCTCTTCGTCTGCCATGCCAATCCGCGCAACCTCGAGGACTCGCTGGACCCCACGCTGGACGAGAACACCGTGCGCCGCTACTTCCAGAACCTGGATGCGGCCGCGGTGGCCTTCGGCCATCTGCACTTCCCCTACCGCCGCCGCGTGGGCCGCATGCTGATCGCGGACGTGGCCAGCGCCGGGATTCCCCGCGACGGAGACCTGCGCCCGGCCTACGGCGTCTTCACCTTCACGCCCAAGGGCTGGCGGGTGCAGATCCGCCGCGTGCGCTACCCGGTGCGCAAGGCCACCCAGGCGCTCACCGCGCGCCGCGTGCCCGGCGGGCCCCTGCTCATCCACAAGCTCGTCGAGGCGCGCTACCGCCACCACCACGCGCTGATGGAGGCCGCGCGCCGCCACTCGGGACTGCCGCCTCCCGGCCCGGTGCTGCGCCCGCCGCCAGGGACTTCCGCCCTCACCAAGACCCCCACGATCGAGCTGCCGGTGGTGACGCCTCCGCTCCTCAAGCAGGCCGTGGGGGACGAGAGCCACGCCCCCACGGGGGAAGACGGACCCGCACCGCTCTCCACTGTGACGGACCTGGACGGCTGACCTCAGAACGAGGTCTGGAGCTGAACGCGGAGCTTGTGGAAGTCAACGGCGGATAGGCGTGACGCGGAACCGTTGCTTGCCACACCGCCCCCGGACGCCTAGGGACGCGGCCCGCCATGTCTCCACACCAGATGCCCCTGCTGCTCGTCCGCCACGCGGCGGCCGAGGATGCCCACCCCCTGGGTGACGAGGCCCGCGCCCTCACCCCCGAGGGCCGCGCCGCCTTCCGCACCCACGCGCGCAAGCTGGCGCGCCTCACGCCCATGACGGGTATCGTCACCAGCCCCCTGGTGCGCGCGGTGCAGACCGCCGAAATCCTCGCCGAAGCCTTCGGACTGGCCCGCGTGGAGGTCCACCCGTCGCTGCTGCCGCGCGCCCAGGCCCCCAAGCGCATCCTCCAACTCGCGCGCGAGCTGGGCGCGGGCTGGATGCTGGTGGGCCACAACCCCTCGCTGGCCCGGGCTGGCGCGCTCGCGCTGGACCTGGACGAGCTTCCCGACAAGCTGCGCAAGGGCACCGCACTCGCCCTCCACCCCGAGGGCAAGCACTTCTCCCTCGCGTGGATGGCCACGCCGGGCCGAACCCTTCTACGCCCCGACGATCTTCACCTCGCTTGACCGATGTCACGCGGTTGTTGCAAGTGCGCCACCAGGACGCAAACGGCGGAGCCCAGAGTGCGCCGCCGCCATGCCCCACGTCCTCATCGTCGATGACGAGCGCGATCTCGCCGAGCTCATCGACTTCAATCTCCGCACCGCCGGCTTCTCCACCCGCGTTGCCCCCACGGGTGAGTCGGCGCTGTCCGCCGCGCGCGAGCAGCGCACGGACCTGATCCTCCTGGATCTGATGTTGCCGGACATGTCCGGCGTGGAGGTGTGCCGCCAGCTCCGGGCCGCCGCCAACACCCGTGACGTCCTCATCGTCATGCTCACCGCCAAGGGCGAGGAGGCCGACCGCGTGCGCGGCTTCGAGGTAGGTGCCGACGACTACGTCACCAAGCCCTTCAGCGTCCGCGAGCTGGTGCTGCGGCTCAAGGCCATCCTGCGCCGGACCGGTACTGCCAGCGACAACGCCGCGCCCCTGAAGCTCGGCCCCCTCACGCTCGACATCTCCGCCCACCGCTTCTACGTGGACGGCAAGGAGGTGGCCCTCACCGCGCTCGAGTTCCGCCTGCTGGAGCACCTGATGACCCGCGTGGGCCGCGTGCAGTCCCGCGAGCAGCTCCTCGAGGAGGTGTGGGGCCTCTCCAGCAGCCTGGAGACGCGCACCATCGATACCCACGTCATGCGCCTGCGCGACAAGCTCGGTTCGGCGCGCGCCTACCTCGAAACGGTGCGCGGGGTGGGCTACCGCATCGTCGAGCCCACCGCGGACTGAGCTTCGTTGCGCATTTGTCACGCGGCTTCCGCCAAACAGCCACAGTCGCCCTCTAAATGGCTGTGTCGCTGAACACCGGACAGAAGAAGACAGCTGGAGCCCCCACACCGTGCGCAACCTGATTGCCGCATTGCTGATTGTGTCTCCTGGCGCCGTCCTGGCCCAGGAGTCCGCCCCCGCCTCCGAGGCCGCCCCCGCCTCCGAGACCGCCGCCCCGAGCACCGATGAGCGGATCACCACCACCGAGGGCAAGGTCTCATCCATCGAGGAGCAGCTCGCGGAGATCAAGAGCGCCCTGTCTCCGCTCACGAAGCTGAAGTTCTCCGGCTACGTGCAGGCCCGCTACATGTGGGAGGAGACGCGCGAGGACGGCACCGGCGGCTTCAGCCGCTTCACCGTGCGCCGCTCGCGCCTCAAGGCGGTCTACACGGCCGACCTCGCCCAGGTCGTGCTGCAGATCGACGCCTCGCCCAGTGGCGTGGCACTGCGGGATGCCGAGGCGACGCTCTTCATCCCCGGCACGAAGCAGCACATGTCGCTGACGGTGGGCCAGATGAAGTGGCCGTTCGGCTACGAGGCCGTGCAGTCCTCCAGCGAGCGCGAGTTCCCCGAGCGCACCCGCGTCGTCCGGGCCTTCCAGCCCGACGAGCGAGACCGCGGCGCCAGGTACAGCGCCCGGTACGGCGCCCTCCGGCTGAGCGCCGGCGTCTTCGACGGCAACGGCATCAACGCCCCGGGCTCCGTCGGCGTGGACAACGACAAGGAGAAGGACATCATCGGCCGCGCCGGGTTCGATCTGAAGTGGATCTCCGGCGGCATCTCCGGCTGGTACGGCAACACGATGGGCAAGGGCCCCTCGGACGCCTTCCGCCACGCCTACGAGCGCAGCCGCCTCGGCGCGGACCTGCAGATCTACCTGGACTTCCTCCCCGTCGGCGCCACCGCCATCAAGGGCGAGTACATCCGGGGCAAGACCTTCATGCTCAACGGCGCCGAGCAGCTCGGTAGTCCGGCCAGTGGATGGTACGCGCTGCTGGTGCAGAACCTCGGCCTCTCCAACGCCGTGGCCATCCGCTACGACTACTTCGATCCGGCCAACGGCACCCCGGCCGCCGCCGCGGCCCCCGGCTCGGATCGTCCGGCCAAAACCAACGCCACCGGCACCATCGGTGCCACCGCCCTCCACTACTTCGGTGAGCACCTCAAGGTTTCGTTGACCTACGAACTGCCCATCACGGCCACTGTCGAGGGCGTGATGGATCCGCGCGACAACCTGCTCACCGTCCAGTTCCAGGCCCGCTACTAGTCAGCGGCCCCAAGCACCTTTTTCAAGGAGAAATCCCCATCATGAAGAACCTCATCGCCTCGTTCGCCGTGGTGCTGCTGGTCGCCCTCCCGGTGGCCGCCCGCGCGGGCACCGTCACCGTGAAGGGCTCGGACACCATGGTCATCCTCGGCCAGCGCTGGGCCGAGGAGTTCATGAAGAAGAACCCGAGCGTCAAGCTGCAGGTGACGGGGGGTGGCTCGGGTGTCGGCCTGTCGGCCCTCATCAACGGCACCACGGACATCGCCATGTCCAGCCGCCCCATGAAGGACGCGGAGGGCGAGAAGCTGCGCACCCGCTTCAACACCACCGGCACGGAGCTCCCGGTGGCCAAGGACGGTGTCACCTTCTACGTCAACGAGAGCAACAAGGTGGACACCCTCACCCTGGAGCAGCTCAAGGGCATCTACCTGGGTGACATCACCAACTGGAAGGACGTGGGCGGCGCGGACGCCCCCATCGTCGTCTACTCGCGCGAGAACTCCTCGGGCACCTACGTGTTCGTGAAGGACAACCTGCTGGACGGCGAGGACTACACCTCCAGCGCCCAGACGCTGCCGGGTACCGCCGCGGTGGTGAACGCGGTCGCCAAGGAGAAGCACGGCATCGGCTACGGCGGCGCCGCCTACGCCAAGGGCATCAAGGAGGTGAAGGTCAAGAAGGGCAACGAGGCCATCGCCCCCTCCGCGGAGAACATCAAGACCGGCAAGTACCCGCTCTCGCGCGACCTGTACTTCTACCTGCGCAACAAGCCGACGGGTGATGCCAAGGCCTTCATCGACTTCGCCCTGTCGCCCGAGGGCCAGGCGATCGTCACGAAGGTCGGCTACTTCCCGGTGAAGTAGTACCGGAGGACGAGGGCGTGCGCGTCACGAGAATGTCACCGAGGCTCGAGCACAAGATGGATAGACAGTCGGCCATGCAGGGTGAGGGTCTCGTGGAATCGATCTCAGTGGCGCCTCGGCGCTCCTCCGCCGCCCGGCGGAGGCAGCTCCGGGAGAAGGTCATCGCCGGAGTCATCACGGCGATGGCCTTCACCGGAATCGCCGCCCTGGTGCTCATCCTGGTCTTCATCGCGAAGGAGGCGCTGGCGATCTTCCTGGACGCCCACGCCCGCGAGGAGGCCAGCCTCGGCAAGATGTTCCTGCCGCAGGTGGTGCGCGCGGGCAAGCCGGCGGCCTTCGTGTGGCAGCCGGTGTCGAGGATTCCCAAGGTGAGCATGATTCCGCTCTTCATCGGCACGCTGAAGACGACGCTGGTGTCGATGGCGGTGGCGGTGCCGGTGGGCGTGGCGAGCGCGCTGTTCGCGGCCGAGTTCGCGCCGCGGCGGCTGCGGGAGATCCTCAAGCCCACCATCGAGATGCTGGCGGGAATCCCCTCGGTGGTGCTGGGCTTCTTCGCGCTGATGGTGCTGGCCACCTTCCTGCAGGACACCTTCGGCCTCCCCACCCGGCTCAACGCGGTGGTGGCGGGCCTGGGCCTGTCGCTGGCGATCGTCCCCGTCATCTTCACCGTGGCCGAGGACGCGCTGACGGCGGTGCCGCGCAGCTACCGCGAGGCGTCGCTCGCGCTGGGGGCCACGCCCTGGGAGACGGCGTGGAAGGTGGTGCTGCCGGCGGCGGCCCCGGGCATCCTCGCCGCGTGTGTGCTGGGCTTCGGCCGCGCCATCGGCGAGACGATGATCATCCTGATGGCCTCGGGCAACGCGGCCATCGTGTCGTGGAACTTCGCGGACTCGGTCCGCTCCATGTCCGCCACCATCGCCGCCGAGATGGGCGAGGTGGTGGTCGGCAGCCCCCACTACTCGCTCCTGTTCTTCATCGGAGTCGAGCTCTTCCTCTTCACCTTCATCCTCAACATGGTGGCATCCGCCTGGACCCGGAAGGTGATCAAGCGGCTGTCGGGAGCGGGAGCGTGAGGCACACCCTGCGTCGGACCGTGGGCGGAGCGCTCACGTCCCTCACCGGCCTCGCCGCGCTGCTGGTGGTGGCGATCCTGGCCGTCATCCTCTTCGACGTGGTCCGCGGCGGAATCGGGCACGTCACCTGGACCTTCCTCAGCGAGCCGCCCTCGGACGGAATGATGGGCGGCGGCATCTTCCCCGCCCTCTACGGCACGGCGGCGCTCACGCTGCTGATGACGCTGGCGGTGATGCCCGTGGGCGTCCTCACGGCCGTGTACCTGCACGAGTACGCACCGCCGGACTCGCTCCTGGCGCGCGCGGTACGGGTGGCGGTGGTCAACCTGGCCGGCGTCCCCTCCATCGTCTTCGGCCTCTTCGGCCTCGGCTTCTTCATCCACTTCGTGGGTGGCGGCATGGATCGGCTGCTGGGCTACCAGGAGCTGCACTGGGGCCAGCCGGGAATTCTCTGGGCCTCGCTCACCCTGGCGGTGCTGACGCTGCCAGTGGTCATCGTCTCCACCGAGGAGGCGCTGCGCGCGGTGCCGATGGACCACCGCACGGCGAGTCTGGCGCTGGGGGCCACCCGGTCCCAGACGCTGGCGCGGGTGGTGCTGCCAGGTGCGCTGCCGGGCATCCTCACCGGCGCCGTGCTGGCGGTGTCCCGCGGCGCGGGCGAGGTGGCGCCCATCCTCTTCACCGGAGCCGCCTACTTCCTCCCCGACCTGCCCAACAGGCTGAACTCCCAGTTCATGCACCTGGGCTACCACACCTACGTGCTGGCCACGCAGTCGCCGGATGTGGAGGCCACGCGGCCGCTGCTGTACGCAACGGTGCTGGTGCTGCTCGCGCTCACCTTCGCCCTCAACCTCATCGCGGTGCTCATCCGCGCCCGCACCCGCCGGCGCGCTTCCGGCGCCCACTGACACCGAGCCATGTCCCTCCCTTCCGCCCCCTCGCGCATCAAGATGGAAGCGCGTGAGCTCACCCTCCGCTACGGCACCAAGGTGGCCGTGAAGTCGGTGAGCCTCACGCTGCCCGAGAACCAGGTGACGGCGCTGATCGGCCCCTCCGGCTGCGGCAAGTCCACCTTCCTGCGCTCGCTCAACCGGATGAACGACCTCATCCCGGGCGCCAGCCACGAGGGCACCGTGCTGCTGGACGGGCACAGCATCCACGACCGGAACCTGGACGTGGTGGACCTGCGCCGCCGCGTGGGCATGGTCTTCCAGAAGTCCAACCCCTTCCCGAAGACGATCTTCGAGAACGTGGCCTACGGCCTGCGCGTGGGGGGAATGAAGGACAAGGCGGAGCTCGCCGCGCGCGTGGAGAAGTCGCTCAAGGGCGCGGCCCTCTGGGACGAGGTGAAGGATCGCCTCGGCGACAGCGCCCTGGGCCTGTCCGGCGGCCAGCAGCAGCGCCTGTGCATCGCGCGCGCCCTGGCCGTGGAGCCCGAGGTGCTGCTCATGGACGAGCCCGCCAGCGCCCTGGATCCCATCGCCACGGCGAAGATCGAGGAGCTCATCCACGAGCTGAAGGAGCGCTACACCATCGTCATCGTCACCCACAACATGCAGCAGGCGGCCCGGGTGAGCGACCGGACGGCTTTCTTCTACATGGGGGAATTGGTGGAATGCGGCTCCACGGAGCAGATCTTCACCAACCCGCGCGAGCGGCGCACCGAGGACTACGTCACCGGGAAGTTCGGGTAGGCGCGAGGGAGAGCGGGACATGCCGTCGATTCACACGGACAAAGCATTCGAGCAGGACCTGAGGGACTTGCGCGAGAAGCTGCTGGCCATGGGCGCCAAGGTGGAGGCGCACATCGCCGACAGCATGCGCGCGCTCACCGAGCGGGACTCCGCGCTCGCCGAGCAGGTGATCGCAGGGCGACAAGGAGGTCAACCGGCTCGAGGTGGAGATCGACGACCTGTGCCGTCGCATCCTCGCGCTGCGCCAGCCCGCCGCGAGCGACCTGCGCCTCATCACCACGGCGCTGAAGATCGTCACCGACCTGGAGCGCATCGGCGACCTGGCGGTGAACATCGCCGAGCGGGCCATGGAGCTGAACCAGGCGCCCCCGCTCAAGCCCTACGTGGACACGCCCCGGCTGGCCGAGCTGGCCCAGCAGCAGGTGAAGAAGGCGCTGGACGCCTTCGTGTCCTCGGACGTGGCCAGGGCCGAGGAGGTGCTCAAGGAGGACGAGCACCTGGATGCCCTCTACCTGAAGATCTTCAACGAGCTCCTCAGCTACATGATGGAGGACTCGAAGAACATCCGCCGCGCCACGGCGCTGATGTTCATCGCCAAGCACCTCGAGCGCATCGGCGACCACGCCACGAACGTGGCGGAGATGGTCATCTACATGGTGCGGGGCACGGACGTCCGCCACCCGCGCAGCCGCAACCTGAAGACCTCCTGACGCACGGGGTGGTGTCACCGTCCTGTCTCCGAGAGTTCTCTCGGACGACGCGGGAGCTTCAGAAAGACGCAACACGGCGCTCGTAGCCTCCCGGGCAGGACGCGCGATGAACGCGCTCCTGCTCAGGAGAATGCCGTGCCCCTCACCCACGCGCTCAGCCTCGCCCTCCTCGCCCTCGCCGCCGTCGGGACCTTCGCCCTCGGGGTTCAGCTCTTCTTCGTGCTGCGCCACCGTTGGACTTCGGCCCGGGTGCGGACGCCCGTGAGCGGCGGCGAGTCGGTGGGCATCTCCATCCTCAAGCCCCTGTGCGGCGTGGATGACGACCTGGAGGCCAACCTGGCCCGGTTCGCCACCCTCGGCTACCCGGAGTACGAGGTGGTGCTGGGGGTGAAGGACACGAGAGATCCGGCCTACGCGGTGGCTCGCGAGGCGGTGGCGCGCTGGCCACACGTCATGCGCCTGGAGTTGCAGCATGGCGAGCCCGGCCTCAACCCCAAGGTGAACCAGCTCATCACCCTGGCGGCCGAGGCCCGGCACGACATCCTCGTCATCAGCGACTCCAACACGCTCGTGGGCCCGGACTACCTGGAGGAGATCGCCGCGCACCTTCGAGGACCCGACGGTGGGCGTCATCTCGCACCCGGTGAGCGGCATCGGCGAGCAGACGCTGGGCTCGTTGATGGACAACCTGTACCAGTGCACCTCGGCGGGCGCGGGGCAGATCGCCGCCAAGCAGGCCGCGGATCAGGACATCGTGGTGGGCAAGTCCATGGCGATGCGCCGCGAGGACGTGGAGGCCCTGGGCGGCTTCTACTCGGTGCGCAACGTGCTGGCGGAGGACTACGTCATCGGCCGGTGGATGACGCGGCGGCTGGGCAGGCGGGCCGTGGTGGCGCGCTCGCCCGTCTACAACGTGTCGCAGAAGAAGAGCGTCCTGGCCTTCTTCAAGCGGTACGTGCGCTGGAGCATCATCCACCACACCTGCATCCCCACGCCGGTGTACCTGGCGCAGTCGCTGCTCAACCCGCTGCCCTGGGCGCTGCTCGGCGCGCTGCTGTCGCCGTCGGCCCTCGCCTTCGGTGTACTGGGCACGGTGGCAGTGGCGAAGCTGCTCCACGACGTGACGGTCTTCAACGCACTGCGTCCGGGACAACCGGCCTCGTGGATGACGGTGCCAGCGGTGCTGCTCAAGGACGTGCTGCTCTTCGTGGCGTGGACGAATGGACTCTTCGCGCGCTCGGTGGACTGGCGCGGCAACAAGCTGCGCGTGCTGGCCGGCTCGCGGTTGGTGCCGCCCGCACCCGCCGGGGCGGAAGGATTGTCCACGACCCATCCCAAGCCCGCCGGGGAGCTGCTCGCTGGGTGACGTTCACCGGGATGACACCGGACTCTTTCGCGGGATTTTCCAGGAGGCCATGGCCGTGTTTCGGCGAGTGAGTACTTCAGAAGTATTCATGCTCCCCCTCAAGCTGGCTCACCTGTCCGATATCCATCTGGACCTCACCCGCGAGAGCGACGCGACGGCCACCGCGCTCGTGGAGACCCTCCTCACCGAGCGCGTGGATCACGTGGTGGTGACGGGAGACCTCACCCACCAGGGCAGCCGGAGCGAATACCGGCGCTTCCGAGAGCTCTTCGCCCCCTTTCTCGACGCCGGACGGCTCACCTTCATCCCCGGCAACCACGATCGCACCGGCGAGGACGCCGGCAGTCAGTGGATGAATGGCCAGAAGGTGCGCGTGGAGCGGCACGAGGGCCTCTACCTGGTGTGCGTGGACTCCACGGGCCCGCACAACCGCAACTACTTCGCCTGCCACGGTGAGCTGACGCGCGAGGTGTTGGACGAGGTGGACGAGGCCCTGTGCGCCGCCCCCACCGGCGCGCTCACCGCGGTGCTGGTGCACCACCACGTGCTGCCGTTGCCGGAGGAGAGCCTCCCCGAGCGGTTCGCCACGAGCATGGGCTGGCCGCACGCCTCGGAGCTGGCGCTCGGCGCCGAGCTGGTCCGCCGGGCCCAGGGCCGGTGCGATCTCATCCTCCACGGGCACCGGCACGTGCCGCGCGAGTTCGACCTGGGCCGCTTCCAGGGCCGCGGGCTGCGCATCTACAACTCGGGCAGCTCCATCGAGCTCGGCCGCTTCCGGATGTTCCAGCACGCGGCCGGACGCCTGGTGGGCGAGCCCGAGTGGCAGCGGGCGGCGCGCGCCCCGGTGCGCAAGCGCTCGGCCCCGAACGTCATGCCCGCGCTGCAGTACCTGGCCGGCCAGCTCTCGATGGCGCTCCTCTGAGCGGCTGTCCCCTCCCCTGCCCTCCGAGCGAGCCTGCTGCCCGGGTGAATGGCGCCTTTTTCTCGGAAGGTTGTACCCACGTGCCAGGAGGACACTTGGGTCGAAGGAGTTCGGAGGACGACACGCGCAAGGTACTGGTCGTTGATGATGACGCGGACTGGCGGGAGTTCCTCAAATTGTGTCTCGAGGATCTCGGCTACGAGACCATCGAGGCCGCGAACGGTCAGGAGGCCCTGGACTCGCTCGCCCGGCAACGCTGCGGCGTGATGCTGCTGGACCTCAACATGCCTGGGATGAACGGCTTCGAGGTGCTGGAGCGGATGCCGCGCAACGGCAGCCCGCCCCGTGTGGTGTTCCTCACCTCCGCAGCGGCCCAGGACGTGGGCGGTGCGCTCCGCACCGGGCCGCACTACTACCTGCCCAAGGGCGCCAGCCGGGACCAACTCTCGCTCCTGCTCCAGTCGCTGGACGCCTGACGGGCCGCCGCGACCCGGGCTCCCAGAATCCCAAAAGGATACTCGCGAAGCTTCGAGGCTCCGGGACCGGCTGGGGTTGCTATAGAGGGTGCTTGGAGGACAGGCAGCCATCGCGATCGAATTCGTCATCATCCTGTTGCTGATCCTGGCCAACGGGATCTTCTCGGGGGCCGAGCTGGCCCTGCTGTCGGTGCGCAAGACGCGACTGCGGGAGCTGCTCGACGAGGGCAGCAGCTCCGCCCGGGCGGTGCAGGCGCTGCGGGACGATCCCGAGCGCTTCCTGGCGACGGTGCAGATCGGCATCACCGTGGTGGGAGCCAGCGCGGCGGCCTTCGGCGGAGCCTCCATCGCCCAGCGTCTGGCGCCGGTCCTCACCGGGCTGGGGCTCCAGGCGAGACTCGCGGAGCAGGTGGCCTTCGCGCTGGTGGTGGGCCTGGTCTCCTATCTCTCGCTGGTGCTGGGCGAGCTGGTGCCCAAGTCCCTGGCCCTGCGCTTCTCCGAGGGCTACGCGCTGGTCATCGCCCGCCCGCTGCGCGGGCTCTCCTGGCTGATGAAGCCGCTGGTCTGGTTCCTCACGGCCAGCTCCAACGTCCTGCTGCGCTTCTTCGGGGACCGGACCACCTTCAGCGAGTCGCGCCTGTCTCCGGACGAGCTGCAGCAACTGGTGGAGGAGGCGGCGAAGTCGGGCTCGTTGGATCCCCGGACCGGGGAGATTGCCTCCCGGGCGTTCGAGCTGGCAAACATCCCGCTGTCGGCGGTGATGGTGCCGCGCAGCCGCATGGTGGCGCTGCGCCGGCACGCGAGCGCGGAGGAGATCAGGCAGGTGCTGCTGGAGCACGGGCACTCGCGGATGCCGGTGTACGAGGGGTCGCTCGACAACATCGTGGGCTACGTCATCGCGAAGGACCTGCTGGGGGTGGCCTGGGAGGGCCAGCTCATCGTGCTCGAGGACGTGATGCGCTCGCCCTGGTTCGCCTTCGAGTCGATGAGCGCCATCGACGCGCTGAAGGAGCTGCAGCGGAGGCGGATGCAGCTCGGCATCGTGGTGGACGAGCGGGGGGGCGTAGCGGGGCTGGTGACGGTGGAGGACCTGGTCGAGGAGCTGGTGGGCGACATCTCCAGCGAGTTCGAGAAGCCCGAGGAGCTCCTCCAGCGGGAGAGTCCCACCACGGCGGTGGTACAGGGCACGGCGGCGATCCGGGACGTGAACCGGGAACTGGGACTGGAGCTGGAGGAGGGCCAGGGCTGGTCCACGCTGGGAGGCCTGTGCGCGGTGGAGGCCGGGGCCATTCCCGAGAAGGGCGCGAAGCTGACGCTGGAGGACGGGACGGTGCTGGAGGTGCTCGACGCGAGTCCGCGCCGGGTGCGCCTGGTGCGCATCCACCTGCCGCCCCCTCGGGAGACGTCCGAGGGCTGAAAACAGAGAGGGCCGGGAACCCGAAGGCTCCCGACCCTCACATGCGCGCGATGCAGGATTCGAACCTGCGGCCTTTGGCTCCGGAGGCCAACGCTCTATCCAGCTGAGCTAATCGCGCAGGCAGCGACAGCGGGTGGGTAAGTAGCCGACTTCCCCCGGCGACGCAAGCACGCATTCATCGAACAGCACCCGGGGCGGACATGCTTCCCCGTGGAGAGGCTCCTCGGGGAGGCCCCACTGTCCGATACCCACCTGACCGCCCCCCAGGGGAGCGGGATGCACGAGCCGGGGATCGAACCCGGACGGCCCCTTCGGGCCAGCGGATTTTAAGTCCGCTGCGTCTGCCAGTTTCGCCACTCGTGCCGAGGCCTGGACACCTTCTCTCAACCGGGGGACGACTGCAACGCACATGGGCATCCCGTCCACGCCGCCGCTGTTATATAGCGACCGCCATGCTTGAAACCGTCGCCAAGGGCTTCCGAGCCGCCAAGAACCGCCTTGCGGGCAAGAGTGAGATCACCCCCGAGATGGTGGATGAGTCGCTCCGCGACATCCGCGTCTCCCTGCTCGAGGCCGACGTCGCCTTCGATGTGGTGAAGAAGTTCGTCGCGCGGGTGCGCGAGAAGGCCGTCGGCGAGGTGGTGCAGACCACCATCACCGACAAGGCCGGCCGCAAGCACCGCGTCTCGGCGGGCGACCACTTCGTCAAGATCTGCCACGACGAGCTCGAGGCCCTGATGGGTCCGGTGGACACGAGCATCCAGCTCAAGCCCAAGGACCAGGTCAGCGGCATCATGATGGTGGGCCTGCAGGGCTCGGGTAAGACGACGACCACGGGCAAGCTCGCCAGCAAGCTGCTGAAGGAGGGTCGCAAGCCCCTGCTCGTGGCGGCGGACATCTACCGTCCGGCGGCCGTGGACCAGCTCAAGGTGCTGGGCGAGCGGCTGAAGGTGCCGGTGTACTTCGAGCCCAACGTGCCGCCGCCGGAACTGGCGAAGCGTGGGTACGCCGCGGCGCGCGAGCAGAAGTGCGACGTGGTGCTCATCGACACGGCGGGTCGTCTGGCCATCGACGAGGCGCTGATGACCGAGCTGGAGGCCATCAAGGCCAACGTCCGGCCGGACAACATCCTGCTGGTGTGCGACGCGATGATCGGCCAGGACGCGGTGCGCACGGCGGCCGAGTTCGACCGGCGGCTGAGCCTGGACGGCTTCATCCTCACCAAGCTGGACGGTGATGCGCGTGGTGGCGCGGCGCTGTCCATCAAGGAGGTGACGGGCAAGCCCATCAAGTTCCTGGGCATGGGCGAGTCGATGGACAAGCTCGAGGAGTTCCGTCCGGACGGGCTCGCCAGCCGGATCCTGGGCTTCGGCGACATCGTCGGCCTGATGAAGGACTTCGAGGGAGTCGTCGACGAGAAGAAGGCCGCGGAGGACGCGCAGAAGCTCCTCTCGGGCAACTTCACGATGAAGGACTTCGTCGAGCAGATCCGCATGGTGCGGAAGATGGGTCCGCTGAAGGACCTGCTGGAGAAGTTCCCGCTCTTCGGCGAGATGACCGAGCAGCTCAACCCGGACGAGAAGGAGCTGACGAAGATCGAGTCGATGTACGACTCGATGACGGAGCAGGAGCGGCTGCGTCCGAACCTGATCACCGACAGCCGGGTGAAGCGCATCGCGAAGGGCAGCGGCCGCAAGACGGAGGAAGTGCGCGAGCTGCTGCAGAAGTTCGGGATGATGCAGCAGGTGATGGGGACGATCGGCCAGAACCCGGGTCTGCTGGGGCGGATCCCCGGCTTCCGGCAGATGGGCCAGCTGGCGCAGATGAAGAACATGGACCTGTCCAGCATGTTCGGGAAGGACCCGAAGATGATGGAGAAGGCGATGGCCGGGATGGGCATGGGCGGCATGCCGATGCAGCTGCCGCAGATCGCCCCGGGCTACACGGCGCCCATGGGCCAGGCGGCCATGGCCAAGGCGCGCATGATGGGCTACGCCCCGCCCTCGGCAGCCAAGCCCGAGAACAAGGACGCCATCAAGGAGCGCCGCAAGCGCGAGAAGGAAAACAAGAAGAAGAACCGGAAGAAGAAGTAGCCGCCGCTCCGACCAGGAGCGCCACGCACGCGCCGCTCGGGGAGCCCCACAGAGGGCTGCCAGGAGCGGCGCTGGTGTTTTCGGGACAAGGGTCCAACCCGTGGACGGTGAGTCCAGCGTACGGGATGAGGGACTCCTGATCCGATTTCTCGGCACAGGTAGGGTTGAGGCATTCTCCACGAGTCGTTTTGGGGGCTTACGCGCGCGTGAGGACCCGAAACTCAGCCGCAGGAGCCTGGAACAGGCCCTGCACTGCGGAGCAGCATGCCAACCAACAAACGCTACATCCCCCTGGTCCTCATCGGGTTGATTTCCGCATGCATCAACGTGCCGGAGATCGAACCCAGCACCCCTGATTCGGGTACGCCCACAACCACGCAGCCGGATGGAGGAAACTCCGAAGATACGGTGCGTCCCGAACATCACTCGCAGCACTCCCGCCAGCAGCTCCACGAACGTCGCACTCAATACCGGGCTGGAGTTCGAGTTCTCCGAGCCCATGAACATCGACACCGTTCAGGTCGCCATCAATCCCTCGGTGCAGCTCGGAGCGCCTACGTGGTCGGCCGGAAACACCCGGTTGGTCATCCAGCCCTCGACAAGCCTGGCGCAGAACGCCCCCTACACCCTCACCGTTGTTGGCAAGGACGTGGCGGGAAACGAGCTCACTGGGACTCGAATCATTCTCCTTCAGCACCACGGGCCCAGCACCAGACACCACGCCGCCAACCCCTCTCGGCTTCGTCCCGGACAACTTGGCAACGGGTGTTGAGCGCATGGATTCAATCACGGTTCTCTTTTCGGAACCCATGAACAAGGATTCCGTGCAGAATGCTTTCGCAATTACGTCACCTATAGGCTTCAACTCGGGTGTCTTCACCTGGAATGAGGCCGGAACGGAGATGAGCTTCAAACCCAACACCAACTTTGGATATGGCGTCGACATCAACTGGCAAGTGTCAATGACAGCGAAGGATGCCGCAGGCAATGCGCTTCAGCCAGCACTCACTGGAACCTTCCGTACGCTCAGGACGAATACCACCACCATCAATTTCGATCCTCAAACGAGCGGCTCACTGGAATCGCCAAACTATACCGGAGAGCACCCACCTACAATTTCGAAACCCTTGGCGATGGGTATGACAACAACACCTATCGACTATTCATCGGATTCAAGTTCGACGCATTGCCGGACAACACGATCCGTATCACCCAAGGCACCCTGAAATGGTGGGTGAGTGGACAGCAGGGAGAACCCTTCACGAAGTTCGGCAACCTTCTTCTTGAGCAGGTCAACATCGGAGACCAACTCGATTACACGGGCATCGAGGACACCAGTGATAATCCTGCGGCTGTCAGCCGATTATCATACCATACCTCTGAGTTCTTCAATCGTCGTCCCAACCGATGTCGCCACAACGCATGGCAGATTTGACATCACCTCCCTGCTCGGAAAAGATTGGGCCGATCGAGCAAACCGCGAACAAACGGACTCAGTTCCGGCTCAGGTTCGAAAAGAATAGCGATGGAAATAATGCCAACGACATGCTGTTCTCTGACGTCGAGACCCAACCCAAGTTGGCCGAGCTCGAAGTGACGTACGAGTATCCCTGAAAAAGTAGCCTGTACGCTCCTGCCGTATCGGGTTCAGCCTTGTCGCTTTGGCACCACGAGGCCGCGGGAGAGGCGGCGCAGCACACGCCGCTTCTGCCGGCGCTTGTAGAGCTTGTGGGCGTTCTCCCCTTCCTCATTCTGGCGAGCGGTTTCCTCGTCGATGATTTGGAACTCCACGAGGGTGAAGACCGTCCGGTTCTTCCGCTCGCGCGTGTCCTCTTCCGGTGACGGCAGGTACGCATCCATCCGGACCGGCACGTCCACGACGAAGTTCAGCGCCCGGTAGGTGTTCCCGGAGAACAGGTTGCGCGTGCGATCCTCGCGGTCCTCGTAGTCGAGATCCAGGTGGAGCTGCTGGGCGTACTGCTTGAGGTGTGGGTTCTCCGTGAGCACCTCCTTGAACGCAATGAGCGTGTTCTCGGTCTGCCCAGGGACGACGAAGTTGAAGGGGAAGAGGTGCTGCGTCAGGAAATAGAGAACGGGGAGGATGTCCGCCCGTGTCCGAGTGATGATGCGGAAGCGCGTCCGGTCATAGATTTGGGCCGCGACCGTTTCCTTCTTGGCCAGCAGCTTGGTGATGAGGGACTCGCGCGTCTTGATCGAGTGCGCGAACTCGACGACTTGCAATCCTTTGTCCTGCAGCAGTTGAGCAGTGCTCAGCACCTTTGCGGTCACCAGCTCGGATAGCTCCGCCTCGGAGACCGCCAGCCGGTGCATCAGGTCCCGCCCCTCGATGTGCTGGAGGACGTGCATCACCTTGAGCACGATGCACGCGATGCGTCGGTGTCTCGGCAGCCCCTTCACGCCGGAGGCATAGAGGAAGAGATCGTGGATCTCCTCGGGGCTCGCCACTGCATCCGCCACTCGGTAATCAAAGGTACGACGCAGGTACTCGACGGCGTCGGCCAGCACCGTGCGGGCCCATGCCTCGTCATGGGGTCGAGAGGTGTCGATCTGGCAGAGGCGGAGGAAGCGGTCGACCTCGTCCCGCGTCTGGAAGTGCATCCGCCGCCAGTCGATGACCGAGCCACCCCGGAGGATGAGCCGGATGCGCTCAAGTTCGCGGAGGCCCATGTCCGCCACGGCGCAAACAGGGATATCGGGCAACTGTGGACTAGTGGGCTTGGCCTTCACGCTTGGGCTTCTAGCCGAGCCCGTACACGGAGGGAAGGGCCTCCGGAAAAGCGAAGGGCCCTCGCCCGCTTGGGGAGGGCCCTCGGGGAGTCACATGCGAGGTCAGCTCGCTACTTGGCAGCAACCTCGCGGTCATCGCGGTACTGGGCCTGGCGCACGAGCTTGCCGTCCGCGGAGAACTCCTGGACGAGGCCGTTGACGCTTGCCGTCCGCGTACTCCTCGACCTGACGCGGCTTGCCATTCGCGATGCAGTTCCACGACGCTTGCCGTGGTAGTTGCTCGCGCTGGAACTCGCGTGCGCCCGGTCTTGCTGCCCCTGCTCGTCGATAGAAGGTCCAGAGGCCCGGACGGAAGCCGTCCTCGTACTGGCCCTCCGACTGCTTCTGCGCCGTTGGGGTAGCACGAGACGTAGGGCCATGCGGGCTGCAGCCCGTCCTTCGGCCTTCACGCACGCCACAGAGTCCGGACCTTGCCGTCGGCACTGCTCGAACTGCTTCGTTCCCGCAGGGCAGTTCAGCTTGTGGGCTCGTCGCACGCTGGGCGTCCGTCCCTCGGACACAGAGCCAACGCGGCAGCAGCAACCACGCCCAAGGACCTGGGTCTGCACTTCTTGAGGCATCATGAGCTTCTCCTTTCGTCTGAGCGCCACGGCGATCGCCGCTGCGTCAGTTTAAAAGACGCCGCTCGCACGGGATATTCAGCGCCGACTTGACCTGACCAGGCCATCAATCTTGCGGATGGGTTGATGGCGAGGAACCATCATGAATGACGAAGCCCCACCCCGGGAAGCGCTGGATGGGGTTCCGAAGACCCTCAGATGTAGGCGTACCTACAACCAGCACGCTCACGACATCACTGGTAGTTGACTGGCAGCAGACCGGAGTTACCGTTCGTGAAGTAGAAGCCCAGCGAAGGGTCGTGCGAGCTGCGCAACGGCACAGAAGACATGTGAACTCAGCATCCTTGCAGGTTGCTCGGTGCTGCGATTAGTACCCAGTGGTCGGAACTGATGAGGCGCTGGCGACCGACTATCTGGCTGCCATTCACCGTCGTCACGTAGAAGAGGCCAGATCAGGCCGTCGCGTGTCGTCGGGGCAGCGGCGTGCTGCGGTAGGCGGACAGCGTGACCTTGACCCGCATCGGCGTGAGCGGAACCCGGTCGCAGTAGAAGGAGTCATCTGCGTAGCGCTCACGTGGTGACCTTGTAGATGATCGGACCAGTGCTGTGCCGCAGTTCGCACGCGCGGTGACGTTCTGGATGAAGTTCTCGCAGGTCGGGAGCACGGCACCGCCGCGCACGTGCTGCTGCTGCAGAACTCGCCGTAGTTGCAGGTGCTCTTGCCCTCACCCGAGCAGGTGGCGCCCGTGGTCGGCGCCTTGCAGGTGCCCGTCGCCGTGTCGCAAACCTGGCCCCCGGTGCAGTCCGCGTTCGTGGTGCACGCCGGCGTCGTCCCGGGCGGCACACAGACCTTGGAGGTGGTGGAGCACGTCAGCGTCGACGCGTCCGAGATGCGCTCGTCAGTCTGGCACAGCGCATCCGTGCTGCACTTGCAGATCATCTGGGCACTCTGGTCGCTCGTGCCGCCGATCGCCTCGCAGGTCTTCGACGAATCGGGGCAGTCCGCCCCAGCCGTACAGGTCTGCACGCACACCTTGGCGGTCGGGTGACAGATCTCGTTCTCGAGGCAGCCCGCGTTGTCAGTACAGGTCAGGCTCTCGCGGCCATCACCCTCGGGGCAACCCGTCAGCGTCATGCTCAGCGCGCCCAATGCAGCGAGCATCAACGTCATCTTCCGAATCTGCATGTTTCAACTTCCTCCTGAATGGATACGTCGCTCGGGGCGGGCCTCCGGCCACTCAGTCAGGCCGCCCCCTCCGTCCTGCAGCGCGCGGCTTAGTCCCGCCGCTCCGGACGTGTCAACGAATGTCGACACTCCCTTCGACGCATCCTCCGGGAACAAATTCAACAACTCCTGAAGCGGACGGTCGTACGAGACGTTTGACTCGAAAGCTGACCGTCCGCTTTCCGGATTATTAGAAGGTGAACGGGAAGTCGATGGGCTCGCCCTGCACCTTGTGCTTCGGGAAGGTCCAGCCCTTGATGAGCCCGGAGATGCAGCTCGCCATGTACGTCGAGCGGAACTCCGACGTCTGGCACGACACGTTCTTCGTCTTGCCGTTCGTCTGGATCACCCAGCGCATCACCAGCTTGCCGCTCAACCCCGGATCCTTCTTCTTCTGCTCGCTCACGCACTTCACGATGGCCGGCTTGTTCGCCAGCACCACCTGCATGATGTCCGACTGTCCGAGCCGCTCCTGCGACGCCCCACCGCCGCCAGGCTCCGGCGGGATGTAGGCCGTACGGCCGTTGGGACCCGTGGTCTCCGGCTTGGTGCTCTTCTTCGTCGTCCCGAAGAGCTCATCGAACTCGTCATCCGCACTCCCGCCACTCTTGGGCGGCGGCTTGGTGCGCGGGGCTGGCTCGTCGTCCTCGCTCGTGTTGCGAACGGCGGGAGGAGGACGGCTCGAGGTCGTGGGCACTCGCTTGGTCGGCGGATCCACGCGAGCCACCTGCTGCGGCTCCGTCTTGGGCTGTTCGGCCGGCTTCACCTCGGCGGGCGGAGGCGTCGTCGGGTTCGCGGCCGGCGCCGTCCCGGGAGTCCCCGCCGCCGCCACCGCGGGCGCAGTCGTGGGGGCAGTCGTCGGCGCCGTGCTCGGCTGGGCCGTGGCTCCCGCGGGCGTGCCCGGGGTGTTCTGCGCCACCCCCGCCGGAGGCGGCGGCATGGGCGGCAGCTCCGCCGGCTTCGGCTGAGTCGTCGGAGCCTGTGCCACCACCTGCTGCTGCGTCGCCGCGGGCGGCGTCACGGTGCCCGTCTGCTCGGAAGGCCGGGTCGCCAGGAAGATCCCCGCCCCGCCGACGAGCAACACCACGCCCGCGGCCAGGCCGATGATCATCCCCATCTTGCCGCCCGGCTTCGGCGCGGGCGCGGCCGGCGGATAGCCGTACCCCGGATGCGGCGCGTAGGCCTGCGGCATCTGCTGCGCGTACGGCTGCGGATGCTGCGCGTGCGGCGGCGCGTAGGCCTGCGGCACCGGCTGCGGCGCCAGATACGGCGCGGGCGCGGCGGGCTCGGCCCTCATGGGGCTCGGCGCCGCCACGGGCGCGGCCTCCGGCGGAGGCAGATCCAGCAGCCCCGAGACCACCGGCTTCGCCTTCTCCTCCACCGGCGCGGCCTTGGGCGCCGGCTTCGTCAGCGCATCGTTCTCCTCCTTCACCAGCGAGGCGAGCACGCTCGCGGCCGAGGGCTTCCAGCCGGAAGACTCCTGCGTCGCGGACGGCCCCGAGGCCACCGGCGACTCGGCCTTCGCCGACTTCGAAAGACCCCCGGCGCTGAAGGCGGACTCCACCGGCCCCGAGGCCACCGGCGCGGGCGCCTCCACCGGCGCGGGCGCCACGATGACCGCCTTGGTCGGGCGCGGCGCCAGCACCGACGCCAGCTCCGAGGCCTCCGAGAGCGGAATCCAGTCGCTGAAGCCCGCGCGCCAGCACAGGCTGTCCGGGCCGACCTCACCCCGGTCCCAGTGGTCCTTCACCTTCTCCATCGAGAGCGGGCCCACCTGCTTCTCGTCGATGGCGACGAACCACTCGTGGCGAGGAGGTCTTCACGCTCCCCGCCTCGGCCTCCACGAGCTTGCGCACCGTCGCGCCCGCGTCCGAGACAACGGCCATGTCCACCAGGGCCGGCTTGACACCGACCGGCTCGCCCGCGGGAATCTTGTGCGCCCCGGAGTTGAGCACCTGGTCGAACACGGCACCAAGCTCGTCCTCCTCGACACCGCTGAACAGGCCGCCCTCGGGAGGCGTGCCCAGCGTCGCGGGCAGCCCGAGGCCGTCGTTCTTGGACTGACCCTGGGACGCAGCCGCACCACTCGCGGCCTCACTGCCCGTCCCCTCGTCCTTCGCCGGCTCGGAGCCGGTTGGACGCACCACGATGTTGTAGCCGCACTTCTTGCAACGAACCTTGACGCCCTTCGCGCCAACCTTGTCGTCGCTAATCATGTACTGCGCGCGGCAGCTATCGCAGACGAAACGCATCGTTCCCCGCAACCCTCAGAAATGACGGGAGAAAACCCGCCGGAATCGTAGAGGTGGCATCCGGGGGGGTCAAGGATGCGAACCTTGCCCGCCCGGCTGCCTCCTTCAACGTGTGAGAGCCCCTTTTGGGTCTCCACGTTCATTCGAGCCGCACATCTACTTCCGTACCTGTACCTCCACGTCCGTACCTACCGCGACACGCAACTCGCGGCAGCTCCTCGGACGTGGCGAACAGCAGCAGCTCCTTCAACTTCGTCTTCGGAGAGACCCGGAAGGCCGAACCGGTCTCTCCCATCACCATGCGCTTGACGGGCTCGCACTCCCCGGCGGCGAAGAGGCCGGCCCGCGTGGCCGTCAGCTCCGCGCCCTCCAGGTACTGGCGCACGTCCGTGGGCGTGGCCGTGGGCAGGTAGACGCGCGCCACCTTGGCCAGGGCCGCGCGGGCCGGGTCGCTGAAGCTCTTCTCCAGCACCCGGCGCTCGGCGTCCACCAGCCGCGGGTCCACCGTGAAGCGCAGGTTGGGCACCACCAGACTCAGCGCCGCCTGCACCACGGCCTCGAGCCGCTCCGGGGCCAGCCGCTGGCTGAAGGCCAGCTCCGGGCGCACCAGCGCGAGCGTCCGCCCCAGCAGGTAGTAGGCCTCCTTCTGCCCCTGCTCCGCGAAGAAGCGCCCACCCGCGCGCACGCAGGCCGGGTGCGTCTGCAGCACCTCCACGTTCACGAGTGGATCCGGCGCCGCCTCGTTGGAGCGCTTCGCCATGTTCTCGCGGCGGGCCACCAGGTGCGGCGAGTACAGCTCCACCGCGTCCAGCCCGAAGAGGCGCGCCACGTACCGGTAGTGCTGCACGTGGTACTCCTGCGCGCTCGCCACGTCGATGCGGTGCTTCTTCGGGACGATCTGGTAGTTCTGGAAGGGCACCGCGTACAGGTGCCCCACCTGCGCGAAGAGCAGCCCCATCAGCTCGGTGAGCGGCCCGCGCAGCTTCGGGTGCAGCAGGTGCGTCTGCCACATCTGGTCCGACAGCGGCCGCTGAGCCACCTCCTTGCGCTTGGCGTAGGGCCCCAGCTTGGTGAGGATCTCCTTCTCGTCGTCCCCCGCCTCGCCGAGCAGCCCCGACACGGCCTGCGCGGCCATCCACGCGCCGTCGTAGTCCTTGCGCATCGCGGACAGTCGCACCAACTGCGAGACGACCTTGCGCGGATCGCTCGTGTTGGGCAGGGCGCGGCGGAGCGCGGCGATGGCCTCGTCCTCCTTGCCCGGAGAGGCCGCCGCCAGCTCGGCGTAGACCTCCTGCACCTGCGCATCATCCGGCAGGCCCTTGGCGACGACACCGTAGGCCGCCACCGCGCCCTCCTGGTTCTTCAGCACCTGGCGGTACAGGTCGCCCAGCGCCCGCCACAGCGCCATGCGCGCCGCGTGCGTGTCCGGCGTCTTGGGCATGCGCCCGAGCATCTTCGCGTAGTTCTCCTCGAGCGCCTTCCACTGGCCCGCGCCACCCAGCATCGCCTCGATGGCGCTGAAGGCCTCGACGAAGCGGTGATCCAGGTCCAGCGCCGTGTTGAAGGCCGCGGTCGCGCCCTCGATGTCGCGCAGCTCGTCCCGGCGGAGCTCGCCGAGCGCGAACCACACCCGCTTGGCCTTGTTCGGCTCGGCGGCCAGCGCCGGCAGCCGGAGCATCCGCTCCAGCATGTCCGCCGCCTTCTGGCCCTGGCGCGTCTCACGCAGCAGCACGTAGAGCGCGTCCAGCACCTCGAGCGACTCCGGCTGCAGCTTGAGCGCCCCGGTGTACGCGTCGATGGCCTGGTACGGCTCGTTCAGCTTCTCGCGCGCGAGCTGGCCCAGCTCCAGGAAGACACGCACCTTCGCCTCCCCTTCCAGCACGTGGGCGAGCTGCTGGCGGAGATCGGCGGCCCGCTCCCACTTGCCGGCCTTGTCCGACAGCGCCACCAGCGCGCGCAGGGACGCCTCGTGGCTGGAGTCGATGGCCAGCGCCTTCTCGAAGTGGTTCTGCGCGCGGTCCGACTGGTTCAGCTTCGCGTAGATGTCGCCCTGCTGCCAGTAGACCTCCACCACCTCCATGTCGGAGAGCTCTTCACGGTGGTGGATGAGGATGGTCTGGAAGATGCGCAGCGCCTCCTCGTACCGCTTCGCGTGCACGAGCAGGTTTCCGTAGCCCTCGAGCGCCGGCAGGTAGGTGGCGTCGAGGCCGTAGGCCTTCTCGTAGGAGTCGAGCGCCTTGTCGCGCTTGCCCAGCTTGTCCGCCACGTAGCCCAGCCGGTAGAGCTGCCGGCAGAGGTCCGCGGTGAGCGCGGCATCCTTCGTCGCGATGGCCTGCTCCGCCATCTTGCGCACGACGATGTCGAGCATCCGCTCGGCGGACACCCAGTCCTCACGCGCGCTGTAGACGTCCGCCAGCGGGCGTGCCGCCTCCAGGCTGTCCGGCGCGTACTTGAGGGTCTCCTCGAAGTAGGCCGTGGCCGTGTCCGCGTCACCCTTGGTCTCAGCGTTGTAGCGCGCCACCTCGAGCAGCGCGCGCGCCTTGGCCTCGTCGTCCTCGGTCTGATGCGCCTCCTGGAGGAGCGTCTGCTCGTAGCCGCCCCAGTCCTTCTCCTGCTCCTGGATGCCCTTGAGGGCGCGGATGCTGGGCAGGTGGCCCGGGTCGATAGCGAGGGCCTGCTGGTAGCAGCCACGGGCGCTGCCCGTGTCCATCAGCATGTCCTCGTTCATCTTGCCCATGCGGTAGTGCAGTTCCACCGCGTCGGGCGCGTGACCGGCGATCTCCGCCTCGCGCGCCAGCATCTCCAGGGCGAAGGGCCAGTTGCCGCTGCGCTCGTACAGCTTGCCGAGCGCGTGCAGCGCGGGCCGGCTCCGCGGATCCACCTCCAGCGCGTAGGAGTAGGTGTTCACCGCCCGGTCCACCTGCTTGAGCTGCTGGTGGTAGACGTTGCCGATCTCCACGTACAGCTCGGCCTGCTCCTCCACCGACGTGGCGAGCTGGAGCTGCCGCTCGTAGGCGGCGACCAGATCCTCCCAGCGGCCCTGCATGCGCCGCAGGCGGATCAGCGCCTTGATGGCCTGCAGGTTCTGCGGATCGATGGCCAGCACGCCCTCGATGAAGGCGTCCGCGTTGGCCGGGTTCTGGTACTTGTCCTCCCAGATGCTCGCGCAGCGGAAGAGCACCCGCACCCGCTCGCGGTAGTCGGAGATGACCTCGAGCATCCGCTCGTAGGTGGCGAGCAGCTCCGCCGGCTGGTCCAGCCGCGTGTGCAGCCGCTCCAGTGCCTCCAGCGCCGTGGGGTTGTACGGCTCGAACTCGAGCGCCTGACGGTAGGCGGTCACCGCGGCCTCGTCGTCGCCGATGTCGCGCTCGTAGACCTCCGCCACCTCGACCTGGATGCGGGCCCGCTCCTCGACGGTGGCCGCCAGGTCACGCGCCCGCAGCAACGAGGACGCCACGTGCTGCCAGGCCTTCTGGTTGCGGTAGAGCGTGGTGAGCACGCCCAGCGTCTCCGCGTCCGGCTCCAGGTCCAGCGCGCGCAGCAGCGCGCTCGCGGCCTCGTCCGGGTCTCCCTGCTCCTCCCAGACGCGGGCGATCTCCCGGAGGATGACCTTGCGCGCCTCGATGGAGCCGGCGGCCTCGAGCTTCTGCTCCAGTGCCACCACGTACTCGCGCACGCGGCCACGCCGCTGGAACATCCCCGCGAGCCCATCGAGCGCCGTGGCGTTCGTCGGGTCGAACTCGAGGATCTTCCGCAGCGCGCCCTCGGCCGCGGTCGAATCGTCCAGCTTCTGGTCGTGGACGCGCGCCAGCGTGGCGTACATCCGCTCGGCCAGCGGGCCGCGAGGCAGCGCATCCGCCACCTCCTCGTAGACGGCGGCGAGCTCCTCGTGGGAGCCCGTCTCGTCGGCGAGCCGCTCCACCTCCTCGCGCAGGTGGTCGTCCGAGGCATCGAGCTGCAGCGCGCGGCAGAGCGCCAGGAAGGCCACGTCCTTCTGGCCCAGCCGCTCTTCCTGCACCCTCGCCAGCTCCTTGAGGGTGGCCAGCTTCTCCTCTTCGGTGACGAGGTTCGGCAGGTAGCGCTCCACCACCTGCGCGTAGGCCCGCCAGTCGTTGTGCCCGCGGTACAGCTCGCACACGCGCGAGTAGGCCGTGGGGTTGGCCGGATCCAGCTCCAGCACCTTCTCCAGCGCGCCGGCGGCCAGCTCGGGCTTGTTGCCCTCTCCGGACCAGAGGTCCGCCACCGCGAACCACGTGGCCACGGCCTGGTCACGCTCCTCGGCCTGCTGGTGCACCTGCACCTTCAGCTCGAGCGCGCGCACCGCGTCGTTGTAGGCCCGCAGCGAGACGAAGAGCGCATGGACACGCTCCAGGTCCACCACCGAGTGCGGCTCCACCTCCAGCGCGCGACGGGCCGCGTCCAGCGCCTCCTCGCGCCGCCCCATCCCGGCGAGCACCTCGGCCAGCCGCAGGCGCAGCGCCTTCACGCCCTCGGCCGACTCCTGCAGCGGCACGAGCCGCCGCAGGATGCCCACCAACTCCTCCGCCTGTCCCGTCTCCTCGTAGAGCTCGCGCAGCGTGTCCAGCACGCCCCGGTGCCGCGCGTCGCGATCCAGCGCGGCCTTGAGGTAGCTCACCGCCGCCTCGGGCTGCTTCAGCAGGCGGTACAGCACCCGGCCCAGCCGCTCGTTGAGCCGCACCACCTCGCGCGGATCCAGCGTCTGCGCCAGCCGGTCGGACAGCAGCGTACGCAGCTCCTCGTGCCGGCCCGCCCGCTCGTAGAGGGACTCCAGCGACGCGAAGGCCTGCTCGTTGCGCGCGTTCTTCGCCAGCAGCTCGCGGTACAGCTCGATGGAGCGATCCAGGTCCTCCAGGCCCTCGGAGGACACCTGCGCCATGCGCGTGATGACGCGCTCGCGCTCGGGGCCGGTGACGCGCTCGGACTGCAGCTTCAGGATGGCGTACAGCTTGTCGTGCGCTCCGGCCGCGTCGTAGATGGTCTCCAGCAACCGCGCCGAGGCGAGGTGCCCGGGCTCCAGCGCCAGCACCTGCTCGAACGCGGAGGCCGCGCGGTCCATGCTGTCCAGCTTCTCCTGGAGGAGCTGACCCAGGCGGAAGAGGAAGCCCACCTTGTCCGCCTTCTCCTCCGCCGTGGAGGCCAGCGCCTCCAGCACGGTGGCCAGCTCCGGCCACGCCGCCAGCAGGAGGTACAGCCGATCCAGCGCGACCAGCGACTGCTGCTGCGACGTCGGCTCCAGCGTGCGCGCGCGCTCGTAGTAGACGACGGCGCGCTCGGGCTCCTGCAGGCGCGACTCGAAGAGCTGGCCCAGCTTGAGGCACATCCGCGCAGCGTCGGTCGCCTCGGCCACGCGAGGCAGTGCCTCCTCGTAGGCCACCACCAGCTCGTCGTACGAGCCGGCCGCGTCCGTGGCGTTCTCCAGGCGCAGGCGCAGCTCACCGTCGTTCGGGTCCTCCTTGAACGAGCGGAAGAGCGCCAGGAAGGTGAGCTCCGGCTCGCCCTGGGCCTCGCGCAACGTGGCCAGCTCGCCCAGCAGCATCTTGCGCTCGTGCGCGTCCGGGGACACGCCCACCCGCGTCTCGATGAGCGCCGCGAGCCGCGCCACGTCACCGCTCGCCCGGAAGGCGTTCAGCAGCGTCTCCACCGCGAGCAGGTTCTGCGGCTCGCGGGCCACCAGCGCCTCCATGCGGCCCACCGCGCCGGCATGGTTGGGCTGCAGCGAGAGCACCTCGCCGTAGAGCGCCAGCGCTCCCGCCTTGTCCAGCAGCTTCGTCTCGCGCAACACCGCGAGGCGGAACTTCAGCTCCAGCCCCTCCTCGGGCGATACGAGCGCGATGCGGCGCGACAGCACGTCCGCCATCTCCGGCCAGCGCTCCAGCTTCTGGCACAGGCCGTCCATCCGCGTGAGCGCGGCGGCATCGTCCGGCTTCACGTCCAACAGGCGCCGCAGGGTGGCCAGTGCGCCCAGCCCGTCCTGCAGCTTCTCCTCCTGGAGCACGGCGATCTGCAGCAGCACCGACGCGCGGCGGGCCGGCTCCTCGGCGCCCGCGAGCTGACGGCGCAGCACCTCCAGCAATTCCTGCGGCGTCCCCTGATCGGACACCAGACGCACCACGGCGTCGAGTGCGTCCGCGTCCGTGGGCCGCAGCGTCAGCACCTTGCGCCACGAGGCCAGCGCCTCGTCATCCTCGCCCAGGCGCGCCTGCAGCTTCGCGAGCGCCCGGTACAGCTCGGCGCGCGCGGAGTCACTCGCCCGAGGAGCAATCTCGGAGAGGACGGCCGCGAACTCCTCGGCGGCCCCCGCCTTGTCCACCAGCGTGAGGCACAGCTCGAGCGTGTGCGCGTCGTCCGGCTGATCACGCAGCGCGCGCGTGGCCGAGAGGAAGGCCATCTCCGCGTTGTCCAGCGGGCCCGCGTACGTCTCCGCGATGCGGCGCAGCAGCGCCGCGCGCTCCTGGGGCACCGGCTCGGCGGAGATGCGCGACTCCAGCATCTGCACCTGCTTGAGGTGATCGCCCACCGCCGCGAACACCGGCTCGAGCGCCAAGGCGGCCTGGCCACGCAGCGGAGTGTCCGAGCGCGCCATCTCCTCCAGCGCGCCCACCGCACCGGGGTGTCCGGCCCGGCGGCGCAGCACCTCCTGGTACAGCTCCAGCGCCCCGCGCGGATCATCCAGGCGGCTGAACTTCAGGCGGCCGAGGCGCACGCGCAGGTCGCTCCCCTCCTCCTGGGCCTTGCGCGCGTCGGAGAGCTGGATCTCCCGCTCGATGTGCTGCGCCAGCTCCGGCCAGCGCTCCATCTGCGTCAGCACGCGGCCGAGCAGCTTGAGCGCGTTGGCGTCCTCGGGACGACGCTCGAGGATCTCACGGTACGTCTGCGCCGCGAGCGCCTTGTCGGTGAGCGTCTCCTCGGCCAGGTGGGCCAGCTCGAAGAGCACGTTCACCTGGGCGGGGACGGACGGCTCGGCCGCTACCTGCCGGCGCATCACCAGCGCCAGCTCACGGTTCGCGCCCGTGCGCCGGTGCACGCGGGCGATGGACTCCAGCACCTGCTTGTTCTGCGGGTCGCGCCGGCTGACCTCCTCCAGCGCGCGCACCGCCAGGTCGTAGCGCTTGAGGCGCCCGTCGTAGATGCCCGCGAGCCGCCACCACAGGTCGCCCGCCAGGGGCTCGGTGGCGCCGCGATCGAGCTGATCCTCGTACGCCGCCGCGACCTCCTCGAAGGAGCCGGAATCGGCCGCGAGCCGCTCCACGTCGTCGCGCACGCCGTCGTCCTGCGGGGCCTCGTTGAAGGCGCGCAGGCGCGCGGCGAAGGCGAGCGACGTCTGGCCGAGCGCCTCGCGCAGGGTGGCGATCTCCTGGATGCGCTCCAGCCGCTGCGCGGGCTGCGTGCCCGGCAGGAGGATCTCCAGCACCTCCACCAGCTTCCGGGTGTCGTTGAGGCTCCGGTAGACGGGCTCCAGCAGCCGCGCCGCCTCCGCCCGCTGCGTCTCATCCTGAAGCATGCGCTCCAGGCCCGCGACGGCCTGCGGATCTCCCGGCGCCAGCTCCATCAGCGAGCGGTAAGCGCTCAGCGCCTCGGCGTGGCTGCCCTCCTTCTCCATGAGCTGTGCCCGGCGCAGGATGAAGCCACGACGAGACTCCACGTCCGTGGACAGCCCGGCGAGCTGATCCAACACGTCCGCCTGCTCCACGAAGCGCCGCGTCTTGCCGAACAGCTTGTCCAGCGCGAGCAACCCGTCGGTCGCCTTGCGGATGGCCAGCGCCGAGCGCCACGTCTCGATCGCCTTGGCGTCATCGCCCGCGGCGGCATGGGCCTCGCCCGCCTTCACCAGCAGGGCGCGCCGGTCCTCGGGATCCTGGGCGAGCTGAGACTGGGCGGCGTAGACCTCGGAGAGGCTCTTGGCGTTCTGCCCGCGCTCGTACAGGCGCGAGAGGGCCTCGAGCGCCTGCCGGTCCTGCGGCGCGTCCTCGAGGATCTTCTTCCAGACGCTGGTGGCCTCCTCCGTCTGGCCGAGCTGCTCGCGCAGCTCCGCGGACCGACGCAGCAACCCGAGCGCCGAGGTGTCGCCCGTGGGCAGATCCGCCGCGGCCTCCTCGTACAGCTCGGCCAGCATCTCGTGCGAGCCCGTCTCGCGAGCGAGCCGCTCCAGCTCCGACTGCAGGGACTCACGCTCCACGCCCTGCGCGAAAGCCTTCACCGCCGCCATGAAGGCGAGCGACGGCTGGTGCATGTCCTGCTCGTAGATGCGACGGATCTCTCCGGCGAGCTGCGCCTTCTCCACGCTGAGCGCGGAGGTGCATGCGCGCCTCGCGCAGCGACACGCGGCGAGCGTGGTCTCCGAGCCGGGCGAGCACGGGGTCGAGCACCTCCAGCGCTCCCGCGCTCATCGGCACGGCCGCGGTCACCCACTCCTCGAGCGCGGCGCGCGCGCCCGGGTGGCCGGGATCCTCGGCGAGGATGCCCTGGTAGAGCTGGAGCGCGGCGTTGGCGTCATCGAGCTGGGTGCGCAGCAGCTCGGCGAGGCGGAACGAGACCTCGCGGCCCTGCGGGCTCTGGCCCTCCTGCGTACGCCGCAGGCCGAGCGCCCACGCCAGGTCCTTCGGACGGCCAAGCTCGTCGTAGAGGCGATCCAGGGAGGCGGTGGCCTCGCGCTGGAGCGGATCGCGCTTCGGCGATGGCGCGCCACGCGTCGGCGGCGCTCTCCTTGTCGGACAGCTTCGACTCGTGCAGCAGGGCGGCCTCGCGCAGGTACGCGAGCTGCTCGGCCGGCTCGGGAGCGGCGGCGGCGAGCTTCTCCAGCACCTCGGCGAGCGCGGCCCACTCCTCGCCCGCGCGGTGCAGGCGCTGCAGCGCGCGGAGGCAGTCGAGGTTGCCCGGCTCCAGTGCCAGCAGGGACCGGAGCGAGGACACCGCGGCGTTGCGGTCGTCGAGCTTCTTCTCCTGGACCTCGGCGAGCTCGCGCAGCAGGCCCGCCCGGGCGGCCCCCGTGTCCCCCTCCTCGGTCAGCTCGATGAGGATCTCCGCGTAGGCGTCCAGCGAGTCCGCGTCCTCGGCGGCCTGGCGCGCGGCGGCGCGGAGCGGCATGTCTCCCGGCGTCAGGCGCAGGGCCCGGGCCAGCGAGGCGAAGGCCAGCTCCGGCTGCCGCAGCTGCGTCAGGTGCACCTGCGCGGCCTGACGGAGCGCCAGCACCCGGGCCGCGTCATCGCGCGCCACCTCGGCGAGCACGTCCAGCGCGGCCACCAGCTTGCGGTGGTCCTTGGTGGCCTCGTAGGCGGGGATGAGCGCCCGCGCGGCCTCCTCGCGCGCGTTGCCGTCGGCGAGCATGCCCTCGAGCGCATCGCGGGCACTCCGTGTCCGACGGACGCTGGCGGAGGATGTCCGCGAAGCTGCGCACCACATCGGTGCGGTCTCCGGACGAGTCCTGCAGCACCTGCGCGCGCTTGAGCGTCAGGCGCGCCACGCCGGTCCAGGTCGCCCGCGTCCTCCGCGAGCGCGATCTGCCGCGCGAGCACCTCGCCCAGCTCACCGTTGCGACCGGCCTTCTCGTACAGCTCGGCCAGACGCGGCAGGTGACGCACCTCGTCCGCGCCCGAGTGGATGGCCGCCTGGAGCGCCTCGGCGGCCTGCTGCGGACGGCCCAGCTCGGCGTTGAGCTCCACCAGCTGCATCTGCAGCTCCACCTTCTCCGCCTTCGTGGCCGTCAGGATGCGCTTGCGCAGCAGCGCGTCCGCGTCCGCCGCCCGTCCCGCCTTGCCGTACAGCTTGATCAGCCGCCCCAGCACCTCGGGCGACTCGGGCTCCCGCTGCAGCGCGGTCTCCAGCGAGCCGATGGCCTCGGGGAGCGCCCCGGAGTCCTCGGCCAGCTTCGCCGCCTCGGAGAGCAGCTGCACCGCCAGGGCCGGCGCCTCCGCCTCCGTGGCGAGCGCCGCGCAGGACGCGCACCAGCTCGGCGTGGGCGGACAGGTCGTGCGCCAGTCGCGCCGCCTCGGCGCGGTTCACCTCGTCGGTGGGAATCCTCGCGCAGGGCGCGCACGCGCAGGTCGAAGCGCGGCCCGGCTGTCGGCGAGCTGCTTCTCGTGGATGGTGGCGATCTGGCCGAACAGGCGCTGGCGCACCGCCGCGTCCTGGGTGCGCCTCGAGCTGCTGCAGCATCGCGGACACCTGGCGCTGGTGATCGCCGCTGCGGCCGTAGTGGCTGGCGAGCGCCTCGGCGATCTCCGCCGTGCGCACGCCCGCCGCCGCGAGCCGCTCGAGCCCGCCCAGCACCACGCCGGTGGCGACGTTCTCCGCGAGCAGCTGGAGGAAGAGGCCCGCCGCCTCCTGCGGACGGTTCAGGCGCTCGGCGTACAGCGGGCCTGACGCGCCGCCCAGTCGCTGCGCTCCACCTGCGTCTCGGCCAGCTTCGCCAGCTTCCCGGCGAGCGCCGCGGCCTCCTCGAACTTGGACAGCGCCACGCACAGCGCCTGCAGGCGCCGCACGGGAGCCGCGTCTTCGGGCGCGAGCTTCACCAGCTCGCGCACCATCGGCTCCAGCTCTGCCGGCAGCGGCGCCGGCGGCCTCGCGCCGGGCGATCTCCGCCTCCAGGCGCGTCCTGCGGATCATCCGCGAGCGCGGCGGCGGCCCGGAGCGACCGCACGGCCTCCTGCGCCGCGCTGTCCTCGGAGCGCGCGCGAGCACCTCCTGCCAGGCCGCCTCGGCGCCCGCCGGGTCCGCGCAGCGTGCCCTGGAGGAGCTGCGCGAGGTGCCGCCAGAGCGCGAGGGCCGCCTCGGGCGGCGCGACCACGGCGCGGCGCGCCGCAGCGCCACGCGCGAGCTCGGGCTCCGCCTGGGCCTTGCTCGCGGCTCCATCACGGAACCCAGCAGCATGGGCCGGGTGGGATCCAGCGCGAGGGCGCGCGCGAGCACCTCGAAGGCGCCCCGCGCGTCGTCCGCGCTCCTCGTAGAGGAGCGCGAGCCCCTCGCAGAAGGCCACGCGCTCGGAGCGCGGGCGCGGGGCGAGCAGCGCCAGGTCCAGCAGCGGCTCCAGCGCCTCGAAGTTCTCGTCCTCCGCCAGGAGGCGCGCGAGCTGGAAGGCCGCGAGCGCGTTGGCCGGATCCAGCTTGCAGCGCGGCCTCGAGGTGCGCCCTTCGCCGCGTCCCCGTCCTTCTGCTGCAGGCAGAGATCCGCGAGCCGCAGCCGCAGGGCCACCTGCGTCACGCGATCCTTCACCGTGCCGAGGTAGCGCTCCAGCATGGCGAGGGCATCGGCCGGGCGACCCTGCTCCAGCAGCAGCTCCGCGCCGAGGCTCGCCGCGTCCGCGCGCGACGGGTCCACGGTGGCGGCCTTCTCGAAGGCGGCGAGCGCCCCGGCCGCGTCGTTGAGGCGGGTGAGGCGCAGCGTGCCCAGCCTCAGCCACAGGTCCACCTGGGCATTGCGCTCGCGCGCCTCGCCCGCCAGCGCCTCGAACCAGGCCTGCGCCGGCGCGAAGTCCCCATTGCGCTCGGCCACGCGCTCGATGAGGTTGAGGGCCTCGGGCATGCCGGGCCACAGCAGGAAGCAGCGATCCAGCGCCTCCTTCACCTTGTCCGTCGCGGCCGGCGTCGTACCAGGCGTGCAGCTTGGCCACGAGGAGGGAGAGCCGCGCCGCGCTCTTGCGGTCACGCTCCTCCAGGGACATGCCGCGCAGCATGCGCGCGCGCTCGCGCCACGCCTGCTCGAAGCGCTGCAGCGTCTGGGTGGCCTTCTCCACCCGAACATTCTGCGGATCCAGCTCCCGCACGACGGCCAGCGCCTGCTGGGCGAGCTCGTGCTCGGTGGGATCCTCCACCAGCCGCTCGGCGAAGGCGAGGTACTCCTCCACCATGCCCTCGCCGCCCAGCGCGGCCCGCTCGCGCTCCAGCGACTCGAAGATGGGCTGGAAGCGCTCCTCGCTCAGGAGGAGCTGACGCGTGCGCTTGAAAAGGGCGCGATCCGGCTTCACCCGCGTGGCCTGCTGCAGGCACAGCACCGCGCGGTCGCGCCGGAAGAGCTTCTGCTCGTGGAAGTTCGCCGCCTTCACGAAGCAGGTCGAGGCCTCCTCGCCCTGGCTCAGCGAGCCGAGCCGCTCCAGCACGTCGACGAGCGCGGGAATGTCCTGGCGCGCCTCGTAGACGATCTTCAGCCCGCGCAGGACGGGACGCGGATCCTCGGCGATCAACAGCGCGCGCCGCAGGAGCTCCTCGGAGCGGATCGGGTTGCGCAGCCGCTCATAGGCGAGCTGTCCCGCGCGAACCAACACACGCACCGCCTCGGCGGTGGGGGTCTCACGCGCGCGTCCCTCATAGAGACGGATGAGCTCCTCGATACGGCCTGCCTTTTCGAGTGCGGCCTCGGTCTCGGCGAAAGGCCGGTCGGAGGCGACACGCTCAGCGGGTCGACGGAGGTTCGGCTGATCCATGAAAGGCGGGCCTCACGAAAAGGAAAGGGGCGGCGAGCGGCACTCTATCGCCCGCTCACCGCCCCCAGCAATCATGTAAATCCCGCCAACTGTCGAGATTTATTGGCTTTCTTGCTTGTTTGCAGCAGGAGCGGACGAGTCCACTTCCGAACCCGCCGACCCCTCGGAGCCAGTCTCTTCAGCCTCTTCGGCGGCCGCGGCGGCATCCGCGGGACGCTTGGGCGGCGGCGTGGCGGGCAGGCCCTGGGCGCGCTCCACGCCCGCGTTGTCGCCGAGCTTCGTGTACAGGGCGATCGCCCGGTCACGCAGCTGCAGCTCCTCGGCGAGGGCGGCGGCCTTCGGCAGGTGGCCGATCTGCTCGTACAGCCCCATGGCCTTCTCCTTGCGGCCGATCTCCTCGTAGAGGGTCGCGGCGGTCGCGGCCTCTCCGAGCAGCTCCAGCCACCGGGCGCGGCCGGCCGGCTTGTTCTCCGCCTCGGCGCGGGCCAGTTCCTTCTGACCGAGCGCCTTGGCCTCCTCCTCCAGCTTCAGCCGCTGGAGGAAGTGGAAGGCCTTGGGCGGAGGCAGCGAACCGAGCACCTCCACTGCCTCGGCGCGGCGGCCGGCGCTCACCAGCAGGGTGGCGGCGCCGAGTCGGTCGCCCCGCTCCACCAGGGCCTTCACCTCGAGGTCGCGGATGCGGTTGGCCGCCGCGAAGTCGCGGGTGCGCTCATACGCCTTGCGAGCCAGCGCCAGCTTCCCGGCACGCTCGTAGGCGAGCGCCGCCTGGTCGAACTGACGGGCCCGCTCGTAGAGCCGGGCGACGTTCTCGAAGTCGCCCTTGCCGATGTAGATCTCCATCAGCAGCTCGTAGGCGCCCGCCTTCTCGAGCACCTGGGAGAGCTGATCGGCGGGCACCGTCGCCATGAGGCGGCGGGCGGTGTCGTTGTCCTTGCCCGCCAGAGCGGCACGCAGCGCGCTCCGCAGGTCCCCACCGGCCTCGAAGAGCCGGGCGGCATCGGCGAAGGAGTTGTTGCGCTCGTGCATGCGCGCCGCGTCCCGGGTACGGCCCATGGCCTCGAGCTGCTTCGACTGCTCCTTCCAGTCGCCCGTCAGCTCGGGCAGGGGCTGGCGCTCACGCTCGCCCCGCTCACGGCGCTCGCCCCGACGCTCACCCTCGGGGCCACGCTCACGGCGCTCGCGACGCTCACCCTCACGGCCGCCCTCGCGACCCTCACGGCGCTCGCGGCGCTCACCCTCGGGGCCACGCTCACGGCGCTCGCGACGCTCACCCTCGCGGCCCTCGCGACGCTCCCCGGCGGGCTTGGCGGCGGGCTCCTCGCGCTCCGGCTGCGGCTCACGCCCGCTCAGCGCGAAGGCCGCCGCGGCACGCTCCTGATCCCCGGCGGCGCGCCAGGCGCGACCCACCAGGTACATGACGTCCACGTAGGCGTTGAACTTCTCCTTCGCCGGATCCGCCGCGGGGGCGGCCGGAGCGGCACCCTCGGCGGGTGCACCCTCGGCCTGCTCCTGAGGGGCCGCACCCTCGGCGGACGGCGCCGCCTCGGTGGCCTCGGGTGCCTCGGTGGCCGCGGGCGTCTCGGCAGGGGCCTCCGCACCGGCCTCCGGCATGGATGGCTTCGTCTGGCGCTGCACGCGCAGCAGCGTGGTGATGAGCCGACCCTTGACGTTGAGCTCCAGGTCGTCGATCGACTTCACCCGCATGGACCGCAGCGAGCGGACGATCGTCTCGAGCGGCGCCTTCTGGGCCGCGAAGTCGCTCTTGCCGAGCGCCTTCTCCAGGGTGCTCAGCTCGGCGATGACTCGCTGGCCCGGACCGACGGGGCCCTGATCCCGATCGCGACCCCGGCCGCCGCGTCCGCCAGGGCCATCGCCCCGACCACCGCGACCGCCATCGCGACCACCAAAACCACCACCTGGACCGTCACGGCGCGGACCCTGGCCGGGAGCACCGCCGTCCCGACCCCGCCCACCACCGCGCGGCCCACCGCTTCCATTCTCCTGAGGCACGTGATTCTCCCGCTAAAACGCGTAGCGAAGGTTCGGCGTCACCGCGAACCCGAATGATTGAGACCTGACGAGGAAGGTCCCCGTCACCTCGACACCTACCGAGAAGTGACGAAGCCGTGTGTAGTACTCCAGTCCCGGTCCGGCGAATACCAGAATGTCGGAGTCTGGCAGGAGCTGCTTCGGCCTGAACAGGGCATAACCGACGCCGCCGCGGAGGTAGAGCCACGTGCGCTGGACGTCCTGGGCATCGGCGAACCCCACCAGGTGCACGCGAGCCAGGGCTCCGGGCACCAGCATGGAGAAGTCGCCGGAGGCCGTGCCGCCCGACTCGCCCACGTACTCCGAGCCTGCTCGATTGGAGGCGCCCATCACGAACGCGCCCACCGACAGGCGCTCGCCGATGTCCACGCCCACCTCCACCTGGGCCATCTGCCCGGGGGAGAAGGGTCGAGGGCCCTCGGAGGCGGGAGGGTTGACGACGAAATAGGGACCACCGAGCACCGAGAAGTAGAGCCCGCGCTCGATCTCCTCAAAGGTTTCGGCCGGCCTGTCCCCGGCAGCCTGCGCGTTCGCGAGCGCGGGAATTGCCAGGGCGGCACAAACGACGAAGGGGCTGAGGGCTTTCATGCGAGGGCGGACGTTAGCCCAGCAGCGCGGAGACGCCAGCGTCAAAAAGCAAGATGGGCGGCCCCGTCGAGACGGAACCGCCCACCTGAATGTTTTCACTCAGCGGAAGCGACTACTCGCCTGCCGCCTTGAAGATGAACGGATAGGTGACGACCACCGAGCCACCGCCCTTGGGCTTGGGGAAGGCCCAGGTGCGCACGCGGCCGGCCACGCACTGCTCCAGCTCCGAGTTGCCCGCGGTGGACTGGGCCACCGAGGAAGTGACCACGTTGCCCTCGGAGGCGATGGTGAAGCGGATGGCCACCTTACCGCCCAGCTTCGGGAAGCGGTTGAGCAGGCTCTCGTAGCAGTAGCGGATCTGCCCGCGGTTGCGCTGGATGACCTGGCGGATGAGCTCCTTGTCGAGCGAGCCGCTCACCGTGGCCTCGTCGGCCGCGATGCCCACCTCCACGCTCTGCTTGCCGCCCAGCCCGCCCACGCCGGTGCCGTAACCCCCCATACCGCCGCCACGACCCTTGGTGCCGACGCTGCCGATGCCGACGGTCGAACCGCCACCACCGCCACCACCACCACCACCCTTGAGGCCGAGGCCACCGAGGCCCGCGGCGGCACCACCCTTGGCACCGAACATGTTGCCCATGGCGCTCTTGAGGTCACCGCCGATGCCGCCACCGCCGAAGAGGCTCGCGGCGCCGCCCTTCCCGCCGAAGATCTTGGCCGCCATGTTCTTGGCCGCCGCCTTCTTGTCGGGCTTGCCCTGGTTGGTGGTCTGGGCGTTCTGCTTGGGGGCCTCCTTCTGGCCCATCTTGCCCTCTTCCTTCTTCGCCTTGGCGGCCTTCTCGGCCTGCTTCTCCGCCTTCTGCTGGTTGAGCTTCTCGAGGAACTTGTTCTTCTGCGTCTCGGGCGGCTTGACGATGAGCTTGGCGATGCGCGCGTTGCTGCCCGCCAGCTCGTCCGCGTACTCCTCACCCGCCGCGGCATGGTTGGCCGCGCTGATGACGAACATCGACGCGAGGAAGAACATCACCAGGAAGATGTTGACGACGGAGAAGTCCACCGACTCCCCGAGCGGCGCGACGGCGCGCTTGGGGACCGACTCGAGGACGACCTCCAGCGTCACGCCGCCCAGGTCCACCGAGAGGAAGTCATCGTCCTTCAGGGTGAGGGCATAGGCCTCGCCCTCGTGGCTGGCCTTGCCGGACTCGATGACGGCCTTGAGGTCCATGCTCTCACCCTTGCGGATGAGCTCGCCCTTCATCTTGCCCGTGAAGCGCACGGAGAAGGACTGGCCGTCCGAGCGCACCACCTCGAAGCTCTCGCCGCCCAGCCGGGCGTCGCCCATGATGAAGTTGACGCCCTTGGCCGTGCCCACGGTGAAGGCGTGCTTCTTGCCCGGCGCGAGGAAGAACTCGCCCACGCGCTGGTCGCCCCACATGAAGTGCAGACCCGCGCCGAGCGGACCGCCGCCCTTGCGCGCCACGCGGCGCACGCGCGGAGCGGGCTCGGCCTCCGGGGTCTCCGCGACGGGCGCCACGGGAGCCGCCACCTGCCGGGGAGCCGCCTGCACGGGAGCGGGAGCCGCGACGGGGCGGCCGCCACCGGCTGCTGCACCACCGCCACGGGAGCGGGCGTCACGGCGGCGGCCGGGGCCGGAGACACGGCGGCCTGCGACAGGCCCGCGGCCAGCGTGACCTCGGGCGCCGGGGAGACCGGAGCCGGAGCGGGCGCGGCGCTCGTGGCGGCCGAGGCGAGGTTCACCGCGGCGACGGCGGCGGGATTCTCCAGGCGGATGGAGGTGCCACCCACCTTGATCTCGTCACCGAAGGAGAGCTGGCCCTTGTTGACCCGCTTGCCGTTGACGTAGGTGCCCTCGACGCTGCCCATGTCGATGATGGACAGGCTGCCGTCGGCGGCCACCTCGATGACGGAGTGGATGCGGCTGACCTTCTCGTCCTCCAGGCACAGGTGCGCCGAGGCGAGACGGCCAATCTTGATGATGTCGCGCTCGAAGTCCTTCGAGGTGACGAGCGTGTCGCCCTTGAAGACCTTGAGTGTCAGAGGGACGGGCATGGAAATTCCCCAGTTGGGTTGCGGCGATCTCTAAGACAACACGTGCAGCGGAGGGTTCCCGACGATTTTCACAACTCGCCCACCGACTGCATCACCTTGTCCTCGAAGTCCTCGCGGATACGGATGAGGTTGGAGTGCTGCACCTTCTTGCGCGCCTCGACGTACTCGCCGTCCGGCTTCGTGAGGTCGCCCTCGATGGTGTCGTCCTCGAAGTCGATGGTCTGCGGGCCGCCCTTCTGGGCCTTGCCACCGCCGCCGGACTGGGTGGTGCCGCCGCTGCCGCTGTCGCCCTCATCCTGGGCCAGGGCCGGGCTGACAGTGAGTACCGCGCACAGCATCAGGAGCTTCCGCATGACTGCCTCCGAGCGGTTCCCCCCACCGGGGTCCCGCGTCACGTCCACCGGCGCCGGATTCCGACGCCAGCGGACGAAGATTCGCATCAATCCCCCCACCCTCGCCACTGCCACCGTCAGAAGATGTCGTCAGACGGCTCGGCCGGATCCGCCTTGGCTGGATTCTTCTGCTGAGGCGCGGCGGCCGGCTGCTGCGGCTGGGCCTCGGCGGGCGGGTTGGCGGCGGGCTGAGCGCCACCGGCGGGCTGGGCGCCACCGGCGGGCTGGGTCGCGGCCGGGGTGTCGGTGCCCGCGGCGGGCACGGTGCCCTGCTTGCCCTCCTCGGCCTTCATGAGCTCCTGCTGCTGCCTTCTGGAGCTCCTCCAGCTTCTTGGCCTGCTCCTCGGCGGCGACGGCCTCGCGCTGGGCCTGGACGATGGACTCCGCCTCGCGCAGCAGCCCGAAGATGGGGTGCTCGGCGTTGAGGGCCACCTCGCCCCCGGACAGGGCGATGTACTTGCGGTACAGCTCGATGGCCCGCTCCGGAGCGCCCTTGTTGCGGTGCAGCAGGACGCCGCGGTTGAAGAAGACGGCGGCCATCTTCGGATCCAGCTTCTCCGCCTCGTCGTACTCCTGCATGGCCTTGTCGAGCTGACCCTGGCCCTTGTAGGCGAGACCGAGGTTGAGGTGCGCGGCGGCGTTCTTGCTGTCGGCCTGGAGGATGCGGCGCAGGTGCTCCTCGGCGGCGGGGTAGTCCTCCGCCTCGAGCGAGAGCTGGGCCATCATCACGTGCGCGGGCACGTAGTCGGCGCGGACCTCGATGGCGAGCTTGAACTCGCTGCGCGCCTCGTCCTTCTTCTCCTCCTGCAGGAGGATCAGGCCGATGGTGTGGTGCAGCTCGGGATCCTTCTGGTCGATCTTCAGCGCGCGCAGCGCCACCAGCTTGGCCATGGCGAGCTGCTTGCGCTCCAGGTAGCTGCGCATCATCACCTTGTAGGCGGTGACGGACTGGGGCTCGCGCATGAGGGCGGCGCGCGAGAACTCCATGGCCTTATCGTGGTCCCCGGTCTGCCGGTAGATCTCCGCCAGGCGGGCGCGGCTGTTGGCGTCGTCCGGGTACATCTTGAGGATGCCCTGGTAGATGGACACCGCGCCGGCGATGTCGCCCGCGTTCTGCGCCATCACCGCCAGGTTCTCCGAGGCCTGACGCAGCGTGGGCTTCTTCTTGAGGGCTGCCTGGTAGCGGGCGACGGCCTCCTGCGAGTTGCCCTGGCGCTCGGCGATGACGCCCAGGTTGTACTCGGCCTCGGCCAGGTCCTGGTCCGCGTCCAGCGCGGCCTTGAACTTGCGCTCGAGCGACGGGTAGTCGAAGGCACCGGCCTTCTTCTGGGCCTCGAAGGCACCGAGCGCGTCCTCGAAGAGGAGCTTGGCGCGGTTGGAGATGGGCGGCGGCTCGTTCGCCTTGCCCGTGCCGGTCTTCCCACCCGTGGTGGTGCCAGTACCGGTCGGGCCGGTGGCCTTGGAGCCCGTGCAGCCCGCGGCGAACAGCGCCGCGAGCGCGGCCAGGAGGAGTGTGCGCGTCATGGGGGTGCGATTCATTAGAGGAAGTCCTCCGGCTCCTGGTCATCCGTCCCGGCCTTCTTGGGCGTGCCCTCCTTGGTGGGCGCGCTCGGGCCGTCGACCTGGGTGGCCGTCTGCTGCTGGAGGCGCTTGGCGAGGTCCGACACGTCCTCGGCCGCCTCCTGGGTCTTGCCCTGGTCGTCCGCGTCCGCCTCGACGACGGGCGGCGGCACGCCCTGGATGGCGGTGAGCAGATCCCCACCGAGGGCCAGATCGCGGCCCTTGGAGAGAGCCACCTTCTCCTCGACCATCGTCGGGAACTGGTCCGGGCGGTAGGTGTCGCGCAGCATCTTCAAGCTCTCGGACGAGCAGGCGGTGTAGACGTCCAGCTCGCGGCTCTTGGCCACCGCGTTGGTGAAAGCCTCGGCGGCGCTGTCCTTGAGGGGCTGGGCCTGGTTGTTGAACTCGTCGCGCAGGGCCATCTCCCGTCTCCTCGTCGATGCCCGGGGGCATGGGAGCGTTGATGATCTTGTCGGCGAAGTTGTCGTAGATGAGGCCGATGCGGTTGAGGGCGCAGATGGCGGGCTCGGCCGCGCCGATCTGCACCGTCTGCACGTACTTCTTCTCCACCACCGCGCGAGAGTCGCTCTTCTCCTTGATGGAGGCCTTGAGCTTGTCCGGGCTGGGCGGACGGCCCCAGGAGAGCTTCAGCCGCGCGTAGAACTGGAAGTCCGGCTCCACGCTGCGGTACTGGGCACGGCCCACGGCCTCCAGCGCCGGCTTCTCCAGCGACTGCTGCAGACGGCGCGGCAGCTTCTCGTAGTAGTCGAGGATGCGGTTGTAGAGGCGCTCGGTGTCCTTCGCGCGGCGCACCTTGTTCTCGTAGATGTCGACGATGCGACCCTCGGCCATGAGGAACTTGCTCGGGCTGCGCATGTAGAGGCGCTCGTACTCCTCGAGCTGGGCGATGGCCTTGAAGTAGTTCCCCATCTTCTCGTACAGGCTGATGATGGACAGGAGGATGTCCTCGGCGTCCTTCGCCTTGGGCCAGAGCTGCAGGTAGTGCTCGCGCAGGGTCAGCGCCTGCTTGAACTGGGCGAGACCCTCGCGGTAGGTGGCCGCGTTGAAGAGCGCCACCTGCGCCTTGGACTCCTCCCACTTCTGCGGCTGGCCCGGCTTGTCGGACACCACCGGAGCGGCCTTGCCCTTGCCCTTCTTGCCACCGCGCGCGGGCGCCTTCTTGGCGACGAACCCCTTGCCACCCGACAGGCTGGCCTCGTAGCCGCGCACGTACTGCTCGTACACGTCCGCGGACTCGGCGAAGTCACCGATGGCCTCCAGCGCCTCCGCGTTGTTGTAGATGCACTCGGGCACGAAGCGCGACGAGGGGTACTGCTCGATGATGCGCTGGCGGACCTGGATGGCCTTATCCAGCATCTTCGCCTTGTAGTAGTCCACCGAGGCGTTGAAGAGCGCCACGTCGGCGATCTCCGTCTGCGGGAAGTCCGCCACGAAGGACAGGTAGGCATCGGCCGCCTTGGCGAACTCGTTCTTCGCCTCGAGCTGGTTCACCAGCTTGAAGGCCGACTGCTCGATGACCTTGGAGAGCTCATCGCGGAACTTGCCGGTGGCGAGCTTCTCGTTGTTGTAGAAGCGCCGCGCCCACTCGTTCACCTTCGACCAGTCCTCGAGCAGGTTGTACGAGTCGAGGATCAGGTTGGCGGCGATCTCACCCGCGCGCTCGCCGGTCTCGAACTTGTAGTCCGGGGAGCCGAGGGCGATGTCGCTGAAGCGCAGCACCGCCTCGTCGAAGTGGTTGTGGCGGTAGTAGATGTTGGCCGCCTTGAAGGCGATCTCCACCCGCTTGTCGCCCTTGGGCAGGTACTTGAGGTAGCGCTCGCAGGCCTCCAGCAGCTCCTTCTTGGCCTGGGGGATGGCGAACTTCTTGCGGATGTCCTTGCTGACGTCGTCCTTGAAGGCGCCCTTGGCCTCGGCTTCCTTCACCATCTCGTCATAGGCGAGCACGGCGTTGTACGCGGCGTTGTTGAGCCACTTGCCCGGCTTGCCCGGCTTGGGGTTGCCCTTCTCGTCCTTGGCCTCGAGCAGCTTCACGTCCTGCAGCACCACCAGCGTGTAGTTGGCGGCGGCCTTGTCGAACTTCTGCAGGTTGTCGTTGAGCAGCTCGGCCCAGAAGAAGCGCAGGTCGTACGCCTTGGGGTTCTCGGGGAAGAGCGTGAGGTAGTCCGAGTAGATCATGTCGGCGTAGGCGAACGTGTCCTCGTCGCGCGTCTTCTTCGCCTCGTTGTGCCAGGTGACGGCCAGGTTGGACAGGGTGCGCTCGGCCAGCTCCTTCGCCTCCGCGAGCGCCTTCTTGTCCTTGTCCTCCTTGACGACGCCGGAGGCCTCGACCTCCTTCATGATCTTCACGAGCCGGCGCACCTGCGTGACGGTGCGCTCCTTGTTGCCCATGCGGAGGACGAAGTCGACGATGCGGCCCTGGAAGCCCGGGGCCTCGGGCGACAGCGGCTTCTCCTTGATGAGCGCGTTGTAGGTGATGGCCGCCTCGCGGTCCTTGCCATCGTCGTAGTACAGGTTCGCCAGGGTCCGCATCATCGCGAAGCGATCATCCGGGTTGGTGGCGACCTTGGAGAAGTCCTCGCGGGCGAGCATCACGTCGCCCTCGCGAGCGTAGGCACGGACGTAGTCGGTGCGCGCCTCGCGCACCAGCGAGCTGCCCTTCTTGTTGGCCTTGCCGTCCTTCTCCACGGCATTCGCGCCGGCCAGCTCGCCGTAGAGCACCACCGACTTCCACTTGTCCTTGGCGTTCGGGTAGTCGGCGAGGTTGAAGTAGCACCAGCCCTGCTTGTAGAGGGCGAAGGCGTACACCTGGCTCTCGGGGAACTCGGCGGCCTTCTTGTAGGCGGCGAGCGCCTTCTCCAGGTCCGCGCGCTTGCCCTTGGAGCTGTTGAAGAAGTACTCGCCGAAGGCCAGGTAGGCGTCGGGGATGTACTTGGACTTGGGGTGCTTCTCCACCAGCCGCTTGAAGGCCACCAGCGCCTTGCGGTCCTGGCCGTCCTCCATCAGGTACGTGCCGAGGAAGAAGAGCACCTCGTCCGTGCGCTCGAAGTCCGGGTAACCCTGGACGATCTTCGTGTACTGCTCGAGGGCGAGCTTGCCGTACTGCTTCTGGCGCGTGAGCAGCTCGGCCTTGCCCGCCTTGGCGCGGTTCTGGCCGGCCGCGTCACCGCGGTTCATCGCCTCGATGAGCTCGTCGTCCTTCCGGTTCGCCTCGAAGAAGTAGAACTTCGACTCCTCCCAGTACAGCTCGCCCAGGCGGAAGAGGAGCGAGGGCTGCTCCTTCGGATCCGCGGACAGGGAGATGATCTTCTTGAGCGACTCGATCTGCTCGCGGCGCTTGGAGGCGACCTGCCCCTCCACGCCCAACCGGAACTGGTCGTACTGGAGCGCGGGAGCGGTCTCCTGCTTCTCCTTCTTGCGGCTGATGTCGCCAGCGAGCGACTTGTCCACCACGGCAGTGGAGCTCTTCTTGCCGAGGTTGGCGTCGCGCGGCGCTTTCTTGTCCTGCGCGTTGGCCACGGAGGCCAGGAGCAGGAGGCTGAGGAGGAGCGTACGGCGCATGGGTTTCCTCTGCTGGATTCGGCCGGCCGGGAGCCTTGCCTGCTCGGCAAGTGTCCGGGACTCTTCGGGAATTTCCATCTGGAAGGCTGCGCACTATGCGCGGTGCGTTGTGGGCGGTCAACAAGCCCTTGGGGGCATGCCGGCCTGCTAGGACCCAGCCGGAAAGTTTTCAGGTGGGCTGTGAGAAAAGCGTCTTGCGGGTTGCGATGTCAGTGCCTGCTGGTAAGGGGAGACCTTGCGCCCGGCCGTCCGGTCACCCACCTGGGAGATGTAGCAAGACATGAGCCTCCTGCCCGAGAGCGCCAGCTTCGCCGAGCTGGTGCAGGACTACTTCCTCGCGATGCGCGGGAGCGGACTGATGCTGTCCGCGCTCGACACGGAGCTTTTGACGTCCTGGGCCGAGCAGGGGGTTCCCTTCGAGGTGGTGGCGCGGGGGATTGCCCGCTCGGCGGAGAAGGCGCTGTGGGACGCGCGACCCGGTGAGCCGGTGCTGCGCAGCCTCCGGGCGTGCCGCAGGCAGGTGGAGGCGGAGATCAAGAAGTACCAGGAGCGCTCGGCGGGCGCGGGCAGCGAGGGCGGCAGGCGGGTGGCCCGGACGCGCACCTGGGAGGAGACGCGGCACGCGCAGCTGAAGGCCTCGTTGGAGCGGCTGGCCGAGGTGGAGCCGACACTGGCCCCGCGCATCGGGCTGCTGATGGAGGCGGTGCTGCACGAGGTGCCCGCGGACTTCGCGGGGATGGAGACGAAGCAGGCGCTGGTGGGACTGTTGCTGCTGCGCGCCCTGCCCTTCCCCGAGCGGCGGGAGTTGTGGCGCACGGCGCGGGGAGAGGACCCGGACCAGCAGTACATGTCCCTGCGCGCGCGGCGGCTGTCCCGGCGCTTCCGGCTGCTGGCGGCGGTGCGTCGCCGGCTGGGGCTGATGGATTCCTAGAGGGAAGAGTATCTGAACGCCCGTGTAGCAGGCTGACGAGGGTCAGGGGGCTCTGCTATGGCCCTCGGACATGGTCACGAAGGCGAGCGGCGAGGTGTGTGGCGAGTGTGGGGGGCGGACGTACCTCATCGAGCGGCGTGGAGATCGGGCGCACGCGCGGGTGTGCACGTGCTCGGCCCGGTGCACCCTGTGTGACGGGCGCGGGTACGCCTACGAGACGCGCGAGGAGACCTTCAGCGCGAAGGTGGGCCCCAAGCGCTACGATGTGCTCGTGCCCTGCGTGTGCCAGCGGCGGGCGAAGCGGATCGAGCACTTCAACGAGGTGGGGCTGCCCGGAGTGATGGCGCACACCTCCTTCGAGAACTACCGGGCCTTCAACGAGGCGCAGGATCGGGCACGCGGCCTGGCGATGCACTTCGCCCACCACTACGACAAGGCCGGGGTGAACAAGGGCTTCATCCTGAGCGGCCCGGTGGGCACGGGGAAGACGCACCTGCTGACGGCCACGCTCAAGCACCTGGTGCTCGAGGTGGGGCTGGAGGCCCGGTACGTGGAGATCTCCCTGCTCTACGCCACCATCCGGCGCGGCTTCCAGGAGGGCAAGAGCGGCGGGGAGATCATCGGCCCGCTGTCGGAGGTCGAGGTCCTGGCCATCGACGAGCTGGGCAAGGGGCGCGGCAGCCAGTTCGAGATGGAGACGCTCGATGAGCTGATCGCCCGGCGCTACAACGCGGCGCGCACGACGCTCTTCGCGACGAACTACTCGCTGGAGCCGGAGCGCCGGGGCGCGCGCACCGCCGCTCCGAGCGGCTACCGCACCACGGAGGACGCGAAGAACGCCGCGCGCGAGGTGGAGCTGCTGCGCGAGCGCGTGGGCGAGCGCATCTACAGCCGTCTGTGCGAGATGTGCAACTTCGTGGAATTCCCCAAGGAGACGACGCCGGATCAGCGGCGCATGCGGCAGGAGTTGGAGCCCCGGCAGGGTCCGCCACCGGGCGGGACGCGCGGCCTGGGGCGCTGACCTTCAGGCGTGGAACACTCTGGTGAATCCGCGGCCGGGCTGACTGGCTCAGCTCACGGCACGATGGCGCGAATCAGCGCGTTGCCCGAGTCCGCCACGTACAGCGTCCCGTCCGGGCCCACCGCGAGACCCGCTGGCAGCACGAGCTCCGCATCGTCCCCTGGCCCATTGTGCGCCCCGAAGCGGCCCGAGCCCGCCAGCGTGGACACCCCCCGCGACGAGATGCGCCGCACCCGGTAGTTGCCCGGATCCGACACCGCCACGCTCCCGTCCGGCAGCACCGCGATGCCCAGGTACGGCAGCATCCGCGCACTCTCCGGCGCCCCGTCCGCGAAGCCGCCCGGCGGCGCTCCGGCCACCACGCTCACCGTGCCGTTGCGCAGCGCCACCACGCGCGACATCCCCGTCTCCACGATGTACACCGTCCCGTCCGGCGCCGCCGCCACCGCCGAGGGTCGGTACAGCCACTGGTTCGACGGCAGCGTCGTCACCGGGTTGTCCGGAGTCAGCAGGTCGATGCGCCGGATGATGCCGTTGCCCAGGTCCGCCACCAGCAGCTCGCCCTGGGGCGTGATGTGCAACCCCGCCGGCTGGTTGAAGCGAGCCTGCGCCGCGGGCCCGTCCACCAGCCCCGGCTCCAGCACCGCGCCAGCGAATACCGTCGTCGTCCCATCCGGCGCGATGCGGCGGATGCAGTAGTTGTCCGAGTCGGACACGTACACGTTCCCCAATGCGTCCGCGGCGATCCCCATCGGGCCGTTGAGCCGCACCCGAGAGAGCGTCGAGATGCGCCCGTCCGGCGTCACCCGCTTCACCTTGTTGGCCAGCGCGTCCGCCACCGCCCAGCTCCCATCGGGCAGCACCGCCACCGCCACCGGCGCGGCCAGCAGCCCCTCGCCCGATGCACCGTCCTGGTCCCCGCGCCTCCTCGGCTGACCGGCCACCGTCCGCACGTCGGCCGCGAACGGGCCTCGCGCCCTCGGCAACGGCGTCGTCGGCAGCACCACCAGCTCCTTCGGCACCGGCCTCCCCAGCGCGCGGTAGAGGACGTTGGCCACCAGCCGCGCCGCGCGCGGATCCGCCACCTCGCTCGTCCCCAGCGTGTGCACGAAGTCCACGCCCCCCGCCGAGAACACCCACGCGTTCCCCTTGCGGAACACCGCCATCTGCCCGAAGCCAAATGCCCCCTGCAGGGACAGCGCGGGCGACTCGGCCAGCACCTCCAGCCCCGCCGGAGACTGGCCGTTGTCCACCACCTGATCCTGCTCGTAGCCATTGGCCCGCCACAGCAAGTCCCCGTTCCTCAGCCCCGTCCCCTCGAAGGCCCAGTGGCTCGCGTTGGAGATCACCGTCGGGAAGGCGAACTGGTGCCACCGGCTGGAGAACATCACCCCCAGCAGCGCGTTCTCCGGGCGCGGCGTGGCCAGGTCCCGGAACTTCGCCGTGCGGTCCGGACTCCTCAGCCCCGCGGGATCCTCCGCGTCGCCCTTGTAGCAGGTGACGATGCGCCGCGGCCGACCGTCCTTCGCCGGCTCGAGCCGTACCTGCCAGTAGGCCTGGTTCGCACCGAGGTTGATGATCGAACGGCCCTCGGCCAATGCCTTGTCCGCCCGGTCTCGCAGCGTGCGCGACCAGTACTCGTCATGCCCGGAGAGCACGAACACCTTCGCCTCGCGCAGCGCGTCCCCGCTGCGGTCCAGCTCCTCGTTGGGCACGTAGGCCACGTCCAGCCCCTGCGCCTCCAGCCACATGATGAGCCCCTGCTCGTCGTCCAGCAGGTGCCCCGAGCCGTAGCCACGGACGTAGGGCCGATCGAACGAGGACTGGAAGGCGCGCCCCTTCCCGGTGATGCGGAACTTGTCGTCGTAGAGGCTCGTGCCGCCCCAGGTGTTGTAGGCCGCCCACGTGCCGGTCGGGATGATCACCGTCACCTCCGAGCGCGGCAGCGAATCCCTCACGAAGAACGGTACGTAGTGCTGGTAGCCGTCCTCGCGCACCAGCTTCACCAGGTACACCCCGCGCACCCAGCGCGCGTCCGTCTGGAGCTCCAGGGTCGGCGTCCACTCGCAGGCGATGAGGCCCGTGGGGCGCTGCGGCGGGCACGGCGCCTGGGGCACCGCCTGCAACGGGCCTCCGCGCGCCACCTCGCGCCCGCCCGTACCACCGTAGTAGCCGAGCCGGTACACCTCCCAGGTGAACTTGCGCGGCGCTCCCGTCACGGACACCGCGATGGGGACCCGCTCGCCCCGCTTCACCGTGGAGACGAGCGCGTAGCCCTCAATCTCGTTGTTGTTGGCCGCCCGCCGGGTGATGCGCCACGCCTCCGTCCCCGGGCGCGCGTTCTCCTTGCGGATGGCCTGGGAGTCGTGCGGCGGCGCCGTCCCGCCGTCCGGGAACTCCGTCGAGCCACCGTCCACGATGTCGGGTTGCCCGCCGTCCGGGCGCTGGAGCGGCGGGTTGTCACGCCTGCCCCCATCCGGGCCGTCCTCACCCGGTGGGGAATCCTCACACCCTCCCCCCAGGCTCAGGAGGCACAGTACGGCAACCTGCACTCCGATGGCCCGACCACCCTTTCCCATTCCTGCCGCCACCTCCCCGGACCGCGAGGGTAAGCACGAGACTCGGCCAGGGAAGTGCTCCACCGCACATCGGGTGGGACCGCGGACACATGGGGGTTGGAGGGGCCTAGCCAGCGCCGAGGAACTCGCGATGCAACCGGGCCGTGAGGGGCTTCAGGTGCGTCTTGTCCACCAGCAACGTGAGCTGCAGCGGCGAGGTGAGCACCGCGTGCACCTTCGCCCCCAGCTCCTCCGCCACGCCCAGCGCCCGCCGCAGGTAGCTCCAGTCCGCGTTCAGCCCCGCCCCCACCGCCGTCACCGTCCCCACCTCCTCCCGCAGCACCACCTCCTCCCCGAAGCGCGCCGCCACGTCCCGCTTCAGCGCCTCCAGCCCGTGCACGTCCTGCAGCGGCACCGCGATGAAGGCCCGCCCCTCGCGCCCCAGCAGCCCATCGAAGGCCAGCGCCCTCCCGCGCACCCCTCGCGCGTCCAGGAACTCCAGCAGCTCCGGCACCCGCACCGTCTCCCCCGCCGCCGACAGCACCGCCATCTCCGCCTCCGCCGTCACCCCCTTCACCCGCGTGTCCGCCGGCGCCACGTACTCCTGCACCGCCGTCCCACTCCCCTGCCCGTGCGACGTGCGCGCCAGGATGACGATGCCCTTCGCCTTCGCGAACTCCACCGCCTGCGCGTTCAGCACCTTCGCTCCCGCGCTCGCCAGCTCCTGCATCTCGTCGTACGAGAGCGCCTCCAGCTTGCGCGCGTCCGGCACCACCCGCGGATCCGCGCTGAACACCCCGTCCACGTCCGAGTAGATTTCACACGACTCGGCATTCAGCGCCGCCGCCAGCGCCACCGCCGTCGTGTCCGAGCCCCCTCGCCCCAGCGTCGTCACCTCCTTCTTGTAGGAGACGCCCTGGTAGCCCGCGACGATGACCACCTTGCCCGCCGTCAGCTCGTCCTGGATGCGGTACGGCCGCACCTCCACGATGCGCGCCTGCGAGTGCGCGTCGTTGGTGATGATGCCGCTCTGGCTCCCCGTGAAGCTGATGGCCGGCACCCCCATCTCCTGCAGCGCCATGGAGAGCAGTGCCATCGAGATGCGCTCGCCACACGTGAGCAGCATGTCCAGCTCGCGCCGCGCCGGGTCCGGCGACACCTTCTTCGCCAGGGCGAGCAGCTCGTCCGTGGTGTCCCCCATCGCCGACACCACCACCACCACCTGGTAGCCCCGGTCGCGCGTCGACTTCACTCGGAGTGCGACCTTGCGGATCTTCTCCACATCGGCGACCGATGAGCCGCCGTACTTCTGCACCACAATCGGCATAAAGCACCCGCTGCGTTGTTCCTAGGGCCCGGCGAGGGGCACAAGCTACCCTGCCGGGCGTGTCCGCCCTGACACACTGAAAGCACGCCATGCACAAGGCTCGCCAGCACCGCCCCCAGGGATTCCGATACCCGCCTGCCTGCCTTGACAGGTCGAAATCGGCTTTTATATCGGCCGCTGCTCGAGTGCCTCCCCCCGGAGCCTTCCCATGTCGATGATCGAGGTCCAGAACCTCACCAAGCGATACCGTGAACGGGTCGCGGTGGATCACCTGAACTTCTCGGTCGCCGAGGGACAGATTCTCGGCTTCCTCGGCCCCAATGGAGCGGGCAAGTCCACCACGATGAAGATCCTCACCGGGTTCCTGCCCCCCTCCGAGGGCACGGCCAGGGTGGCGGGCTTCGACGTCTTCGAGCAGCCGTTGGAAGTCAAACGGCGCATCGGCTACCTGCCCGAGACGCCGCCGCTGTACCCGGAGATGACGGTCGTGGGCTACCTGAAGTTCGTGGCCTCGCTCAAGGGGCTGCCCGGACGTAGCGTGCGCGCCGAGGTGGAGCGGGTCGCCGGCCTCACCGGCCTGTCCGACGTGCTGGGCCGCGTCATCCAGAACCTGTCCAAGGGCTACAAGCAGCGCGTCGGCATCGCCCAGGCGCTGCTCGGCGCCCCGCCCGTGCTCATCCTCGACGAGCCCACCGAGGGGTTGGATCCCACCCAACGCGCCGAGGTGCGCGGCCTCATCAAGAGCCTGGCGGGCAAGCACACCGTCATCCTCTCCACCCACATCCTCCCCGAGGTAACGATGACCTGCGAGAAGGTCCTCATCCTCAACCAGGGCCGGGTGGTGGCCCACGACGACCTCCGCAAGCTGACGCGCGTGCACGGCGGCAAGGCGGACAACGTCTCGCTGGAAGAGATCTTCATCAAGCTGACCGCGGCCTAGGACCCGCGCATCCCCCCTTCCCGGTTTCGGAGGACCCATGCGCACCGCGCTGGCGATCGCTCGCAAGGAACTGTCCATCTACTTCACCACGCCGTGGGCCTACGTGGTCTTCACGGCCATGCTGACCCTCGCGTCGTTCTTCTTCGTCGGCCTGCTCTACGACTTCCAGCGCGCCCAGGAGATGGCGCGCACGTACGGCTGGGGCAACACCCCGTCGCAGTACCGCAATCTCACCGATGGCGTGATCGTGCCCTTCTGGAGCACGGTGATGATCATCACGCTCTTCGTGGCGCCCTTCCTCTCCATGCGGCTGTTCGCCGAGGAGAAGCGCAACAAGACGTTCGAGCTGCTGATGACCGCGCCGATCCGGCCGCTCGACATCGTGCTGGGCAAGTACCTGGGCGGGCTGGGCGTCATCACCGCCACCCTGGGGCTCACCATCCTCTTCCCGATGCTCGTGTCCATCTTCGGCCAGGGCGAGTCCGGCAGCGCGCTGGAGTGGACCACGGTGCTGCTGGGCTACGGAGGGCTGCTGCTGTGGGGCGCCACCTGCATGGCCATCGGCATGTTCATCTCCGCGCTGACGGAGAGTCAGATGGTGGCCGCCCTGCTCACCTTCGCGGTGCTGCTGCCGTGGACGATGCTGCGCGGGCTGGGGCAGGCGACCGAGGAGCCGGTGCGCTCCTTCATCAACGCCATCTCCTTCGACGCGCAGCTCCAAGGGATGCTGCGCGGCGTGCTGGACCTGAAGGCGCTCGTCTTCTTCGTGTCCGTCATCTTCTTCTCCCTGCTGCTCAGCCACCGCACGGTGGAAGCGCAGCGCTGGACATGACGTGCCTGCCTCGAGGATGCCCATGAAAGCGGCCAACATCGGCAAGATCCTGGGTGCGTTCGGGCTGCTCCTGCTGCTCTCCAGCCCCTTCACCCTCTTCCTCACCTCGGGCTCCCTGGCCCTCACCGCCACCAAGGCCGTGGCCGGTGCGGTGCTGCTGGGGCTCTACTTCGCCACCAACTTCAAGCAGTTCGGTCAGTTCGCCTCGCGGCGCTCCAGCTTCTTCTTCGCCAGCACGGCGCTGATGGTGCTGGTGACGCTCGGCGCGCTGGTGGCCATCAACTATATCGTCCACAAGAAGAACCAGCGCTGGGACCTGACCGAGCGGAAGGTCTTCACGCTCTCTCCCCAGACGCTGACCACGCTCCAGGGCCTCAAGGAGAAGGTGCGGGCCATCGGCTTCGTCCCGCCCGACCACCCCGCCTACGAAGCGCTGCAGGAGTCGCTCGCGCGCTACCAGCGCGAGGCGCCGGACATGTTCGAGTACTCGTTCAAGGATCCGCGCCGCCACCCGGACCTGGCCACGAAGTACAAGCTCCGCGAGGGCCAGACGACGGTGGTGCTGGTGCGCGGAGAGGGCTCCACCGAGTCGCACACCGCGCTCAACACCATCAGCGAGCAGGAGCTCACCAACGCCCTCATCAAGCTGACGAAGGTGAGCGAGCAGAAGGTGTACGTCGTGGTGGGCCACGGCGAGTGGCCGCTGGAGCCCGTAATGCCCACGCCGGGCCAGCGAAACCAGCGCATCACCAGCCTCTCCGAACTCAAGCAGCAGCTCGCCCAGGAGGGGTACACGACCCGGGAGCTCAACCTGGCCGGTGGCACCACGGTGCCGAGGGATGCCGCGCTGGTGCTCATCGCCGGGGCCAAGGCGCCCTTCACCCCGCCCGAGGTGGAGTCGCTGCGCAAGTACCTGGGCGCCGGCGGCCGGGTGCTCTACTTCGCCGAGGCCTATGGTGAGCCGGGCCCCGAGCTGTCGAAGCTGCTCGCCGAGTACGGCGTGGAGCTCGACAAGGGCGTGGTCGCCGACGCGCAGTTCAACAGCGGCAGCCCCTACGTCGTCCTCTCCATCTTCTACGGCAACCATGAGATCGCCCGGCCCCTGCGCCAGCGACAGCTCAACATCGAGCTGCCCACCGCGCGCAGCCTCGCCCTGCTGAGCACCGGTCTGCCCGAGGGCGTGAAGGTGGAGCCCGTGCTCCTCACCTCGCCCTTCGGATGGGTGGAGTCCACGCCCGATGACAAGCCGACGCCCACCCAGGGAGAGAAGGCCGGTCAGCTCACCCTGGTGTCCGCCAGCACGCGCAACACCTCGACCGCGCCAGACAAGCGCTTCGACGAGGCGCGGTTGGTGGTGGTGGGCGACTCGGAGCTCATCCTGGACTCCAACTGGGGCCACGAGGGCAACCGCAACCTGGTGATGAACGCGCTCGGCTGGGCCACCCAGCAGGTGGACAAGATCACCATCCGACCGCCCGACCGCGCGGCCTCCACCCTCCAACTGGATGCGGCGATGCTCAGCCGCATCCGTTTCGTGTCCACCGACGTCCTGCCCCTGACGCTGCTCGGCGTGGGGCTGGCCATCTGGCTCTCGAGGCGCAACAAGTGAACGCCAAGCAGAAGAACCTCGTCACGTTGCTGCTCGCCGCCCTGGTCGCTGGCGGGCTCGGTCTCTACGCGTACCTCGGCGTGATGAAGCCGGAGGAGAAGGAGGCCCAGCGCAAGGAAGTGGAGGAGACGCTCTTCGCCACCCAGGCCCCCGGTGAGCGCGGCACCGACGGCGGTGGGCCCCCAGCTCCCGTCTTCACCTCCCTCTCCGTGGAGGTCCGCCAGTCGAAGACGGTGATGGAGCTCCAGAACGGCATCTGGCGCGTCACGTCGCCGATGGCGGCGCGGGCGGACAAGAGACTGGTGGAGGGCCTCGTCAACCAGCTCGCGATCGCGAAGTTCAAGAGCACCGTGGAGGAGAACCCCACCGACGCGGACCTGGAGCGCTACGGGCTCAAGCCACCCCGGGCCACCGTGACGGCCAAGGCGTACGTGCCGGACGCGCAAGGCGGTGGAGCGGAGGACCCGGCGCGCCAGCGCACGCTGACGTTCCACAGCGGCGTGGAGAACCCCTTCGACGGCTCGGTGTACCTGCGCCGCGAGGGCGACTCGCGCGTGTACACCGCCGACGGCGCGCTCCGCTATGCGCTGGAGAAGCACACCGTGGACTGGCGCGACCACAAGGTGTTCCCCATGAAGGAGCCCACGCTCCTGCGCATCGAGGTGAAGGCGCGCAAGAACACCTACACCCTGGAGCGCACCACCACGGACAAGCCGTGGAAGCTCACGCGGCCGGTGGAGCTGCGCGCGGACTCCCAGCGGGTGTCGGACATGATGTCGTCGCTGGTGGCCTACCCCGCCATCTCCTTCCCTCCGCAGGAGCGGGAGGCCCAGATACGCGCGGCCCTGGAGAAGCCCCAGGTGGACGCACGCTTCGTCCCCAACCTCGGCGAGCCGGTGCGCGTGCGCATCGCCGAGGTGCAGGTGGACGGCAACAAGCAGGTCTACGCGCTGAGCGAGTGGGGCGCGGACTCCATGCTCGCCGGGGTGGACCCCAACACCCTCAATGTCCTGGATCTGGACGTCCCGAACCTGAAGGACAAGAAGGCGCTCGCGTTCGAGACCGATCAGGTCCACGAGCTCATCGTCCGCCCGGGTGGTGGCGAGCTGGCCATCAAGCTGGCGAAGACCCTGGACTCGGGCAAGTGGGAGGTGGTGTCGCCCATGCCTGGCAAGGCCAAGGAGTTCAAGGTGGCCTCGCTGCTGGGCTCGCTGGAGAAGCTCAAGGGCGTGGCCGTCACCGAGGTCCGCCCGAAGAGCTGGAGCAAGTACGGCATCGGAGACGCCTCGCGCGGCGTGTCGCTGCTGGGCGCCGACGGCAAGGAGGTGGCCCGGCTGTGGATTGGCAACGAGGTGAAGAACAACTCCAACCGCCTGTGGGCACGCGGCGCGTCCGACGAGGTGCTCGAGGTGGAGAAGTCCGCCATCAACGGGCTGCCCCTGGCCCTCGAGGACCTGATGGAGGGCATGCCCGCCGCGGCCGGCACCCCCTGAGCCTCCGCCTCACACCTCGAACAGCATGAAGCGCTGCTCAGGGTGCAGCTTCGTCATGAGCGGCATCGCCACGTTGTAGACGGGGATGCCGCTCTTCGTCTTCCCAGCGGGCGCGCCGTGGTGCGCATGCCCGTGGAAGACGGCCTCCGCCCCGTAGTGGTCCACCGGCATCGCCAGGCGGCTCGTCCCGAGGAAGGGGCGGATCTCGATGTTCTCGCCCTCCAACGTGTCCGGGACGGGCGCGTAGTGCATGATGACGACCTTCTTCGGCGTGTCGAGGTGGCTCAGCGCCGCTTCCAGCTTGAGCGACTCGTGCACCGCCTCCTGCACGAAGGCCTTCGTCTGCCCCTCGCCGAAGGCCTGCAGCGTCGCGTTGCCGAAGCCACCGCCGAAGCCCTTCACCCCGGCCACGCCCAGCACCTTCTCGAAGATGAAGTGGTCCCCATCGAGGATGTGGAGGCCCACCCGGGCCAGCTCGCCGCAGATCTCCTTGGCCTGGTTGTGCTCGTAGTCGTGATTGCCGAGCACCGCCGCCATCGGCACCCGCACGGCGGACAGCTCCTCGGCGAGCACCTTGGCCTCCTCGATCATCCCGCGATCCGTCAGGTCCCCACAGAGCACCAGCACGTCCGCTTCCGCGTTGACCTGCTTGACGAGCTGGCGGAAACGGCCGTGCTGATCATCCCGGCAGTGGAGATCACCGACCGCCGCCAGCCGTATTTTCGAGCTCGCGTCCCTCGCCACGTGACTCCCCCTTCTCTCGCTCTCGCTCATCCCAGGAGCGTCCGTCCCCGTAGCCCCAGTGATGGATGTCCACCACGTAGTTCACCCGCGAGATGAGATTCCCGCGGCACAGTCGCTCGTCCCAGTTGCCTTCCTTGAGCGTGTCCAGCGTGCGCGACATGAGCTCCGTCATCAGCCACGTGGGGATCAGATCTCTCTCGCTCGGGTAGGCGAAGCGGAACATCATCAGGTGGCTGAGCAGCACCTCCCAGTACCGATCGAAGCGCCGCAGCAGCCGCTCCCAGTCCATCCCCCTCCCCACCTTGAGGATGAGGTGGTTGATATCCGCGCCATCGTACCGCTCGCGCTCGTTCACGAAGGCCTTGGACCAGATCGTCTCCTCGGCCGGTGAGATGAGGCAGGGGTAGCCGAAGATGGAGGCCGTCCTCGCGTGGATGAACCACTCGTCATCCACCGAGGCCACGCCGTTGCCGGACGAGAAGATGAAGTCCACGAAGTACTCGCCCTTGAAGGCCTTGTAGAGCCACACCTCGTCGGTGCGCTCGGTGCGCCAGCCATCCTTCTCCAGTTCCACGAGCGCCCGCTCCGCGTCCCGCTTGCGAGGGAAGAGGTCCAGGTCCTTCGTGTCCCGATAGATGCCCGTATAGGTGGCGTAGGCGTAGGCCCCGCCCACCAGGAACGGCACACCGGCATCCAGCAACACCTCGATGGCTCGGCCACGGGCGTTGATCTCGTCCGACGTCCGGTGCCGCTCCGCGAGCGAGGCGTCGAGTCCCATCTCCCCGGGGTGGTTGGGGTGTCGCTTTTCCATGCGGAGAACCTAGGAACGAGGGCTTTTTCCCGTCGGCACGCCCGCCCGGTATGCCCGCTGGGCAGGCAAGGGGGCCTCCAAGGTCTTGGAATCACGGGGGTTTTCGCCCTCGAAAAATCGAGTTTTCTGTTTTCGACCCCTGCCGTGTCCCTACGGGCGAACGACCCGCGATGGCCCGACAGGGCCGGGCGGAATCACCCGAGAGGACGAAAGATGACGACGCGCAAGAGCCTGCTGTTCGCCGCCCTGATGCTCGCTGGCTGTGGCCGCATGGACCGTGAGGAGGAGTTCCGCTCCGTGCTGCCCACCAAGGAGATGGTGGAGGTGAAGACGCCGGCGAAGAGTGGCCAGGGTCTGATGGTGGACAGCGTGGGCGAGCAGTCCGCGCAGGGCCAGACGAGCGACCTGTACACGCTGACCCGTGGGGCCACGGTGCTGGTCAACGGCGGCACGCTGGCGGTGCTGGGACTGGTGGACGGAGTGACGAAGTACCAGCCCACCACGCTGACCGAGGACACCGCGGTGTGGGGCCCGCACACCGAGGCGCTGGCCCGCAACACCTGGAAGCTCACCGTGAAGAAGACGGGCGACAACACCTACAGCTACACCGTCTCGGCCAAGGCGAAGGACGCGGCGGACTCGGCCTTCGTGGACGTCATCGTCGGCAGCCACACCGCCGCGGTGAACGAGGCCGACGAGCCGATGAAGGGCTTCGGCCAGGGTGAGTTCACCCTCGACTGGGACAAGGCCCAGACGCTGCCGGAGCACGACAACAACGTGGGCCGCATGACCGTGAAGTACTCGCGCCAGGACGCGACGAGCGCCGTCACCGTGGACGCGGCCTTCGTCCAGGTGAAGGACGGCAACGACGCCACCAAGCGCGTGGACGCGAACTACGGCTACAAGGCGCTCCCGAGCCAGGGCGGTGAGTTCGACTTCAAGCTCACCCAGGACTGGTACAAGCCGGTCGGCTCCACCCCCCGCGAAGGAGACCCTCACCATCAAGAGCCGCTGGCAGGAGACCGGGGCGGGCCGCTCGGATGTCAAGCTGTCGGGTGGGGACCTGGTGGGCGAGGCCACCGTCAACGAGTGCTGGGACACGGCCTTCGCCAGCCAGTACCTGCGCGCCAGCTACGACCCGCGAGTGGGCTACGGCACCGAGACCACGAACTGCGTCTTCACCGCGCCGGTCTACTCCTCGTTGTAAGCTCGGGAGGCGACCACCCCGGAGCGATGCGAGGCAGTGCGTGGCAGGAACGACCCAACCGGCCCTGAAGGTCATCGATGGTGGTCAGAAGGATCGGCGCGCGTTCCTGCGTGAGCTGTACTCGACCCATGGCGGCAGCGTGTATGGGCGCTGCCGCTATCTGTTGAAGGACGCCACGAAGGCCGAGGACGCGATGCAGGAGGTGTTCGCTCGCGCCCTCACCCACGCGGATGAGTTCCGCGCCGAGGTCTCGCCGCTCGCGTGGCTGATGAAGATCGCCACCCACCACTGCCTCAACCAGCTCCGCGCGGAGCAGGCGCCGTGGCGGCGCTGGTTCGAGCGGGACGCGGCGTCCCGCCCGGAGGGAAGCGGTGGGGAGCAGACGATGGAGACGCGGGAGCTGGTGCGCTCGCTCCTCTCGCGGGTGGACGTGGAGACGCAGGCGGCGGTGGTGCACTACTGGGTGGACGGGATGACGCTGGAAGAGGTGGCCGCGGTGCTGGGGCGCTCGGTGCCCACGGTGCGCAAGCGGCTGGAGCGCTTCGCCGCCCTGACGAACGAGGAGCTGAAAGTCCCATGAGCGCGCACCTGTCGGAGTGGACGCTGCGTCGGCTGCACGCCGGAGAGCTCCCTGGCCCCGAGTCCCAGCAGGTCCGAGCCCACGTGTCCGCGTGCGCGGAGTGTCACGGGGTGCTGAAGGGCCTCGAGTCGGAACAGGCCCGCTTCGAGGCGGAGGTTCCCTTCGAGCGCTTCGCCGCGGGCGTGGAGCGCACCCTGCGCAAGCCATCGGCGGCGCCCGCTCGGCCCCGGTTCAATGGCTTCCTGGTGGCGGTGGCGGCCACGGTGCTGCTGGCGGTGGTGGTCCGGCCGCTGCTCTCCTCGCCTCCGACGAACCGGCTCAAGGGCGGTGCCACGGCGGAGCTGCGCATCGGCGGCGACGGACTGGCACAGCGCACCGCGCAGCCGGGCGCCACCGAGACGCTCGCACCGGGCGAGCGCGTGCGGGTGGGTTACGTCGCGGGGGAGCACCGGTACGTGCTCGCGGTGTCCGTGGATGAGGCCGGCGAGGTGTCGGCGCTCTACCCCGCCTCGGGAACGAGCCTGCCCGTGGAACCGGGTGCCGGGACGCACTGGCTGCCCGACAGCGTGGACTTCACCGGCTCCGGCCTCGAGCGCGTGGTGGTGGTGCTCTCCGAGGAGCCGCTGGAGGTGGAGGCGGCTCGGGCCGCGGTTCGGCGGTCCTGGGAGGCCGCCGGACGGGACGTGGCGGCCATGCCCTCCTCGCTGGGAGTGGACGGCGAGGAGAGCCACTGGCTCCTGCGCAAGCCATGAGCTGGCCCGCCATGAGGTGCGCCTCCGTCCAGACCTGGGCGCTCGCCCTGGCGCTGCTGCTGACGACGACCGTGCGCGCGGACTCGCTGCGCCGGTTCGCCCTGGTGGTGGGCAACGACGAGGGCGGCGCGGATACCCGGCCCCTGCGCTTCGCTCGGGACGACGCGCGCAAGATGCACGCGCTGCTGCTGCGGCTTGGCGGCGTGGACCCCGGCGACGCACGGCTGCTGCTGGATGATGACGCGGACGACTTCCTCCAGGCCCTGTCCGAGCTGGAAACGAGCTCCCGAGCGGCCCAGGCCCGGGGCGAGCGCACCGCGCTCCTCATCTACTACTCGGGACATGCGAAGGACGGCTCGCTGCGGTTGGGGAAGAGCCAGCTCGAGTTCGAGGACCTGAAGCGCCGGCTGTCGGCGGCTCCCGTGGACATCCGCATCGCCATCCTGGACTCGTGCCGCTCGGGGGCGCTCACGCGGGAGAAGGGGGCTCGTCGTGCGCCGGCCTTCGCCATCGACGCGGACGCCTCGCGCGATGCACGGGGGCTCGTCATCCTCACCTCCAGCTCCGCGAACGAGGACTCGCAGGAATCAGACCTGCTCGGAGGCAGCTTCTTCTCCCACCACCTGGCCAGTGGGCTGATGGGGGATGCGGATCGCTCGGGCGACGGGCAGGTGACGCTCTTCGAGGCCTACTCCCATGCCTACGCCCGCACCGTGGCGGACACCGCGGACAGCAGCGCCGGGCCCCAGCACCCCACCTTCAGCTACGACCTCGCCGGCAATGGCGACCTGGTGCTGACGGACGTGCGGTTGCGCGACGAGGGGCTGCTGGTGCCGCGTACCGCACCGCCCGGGGCGTACTACTTCGTGGACCCGAGCGGCTCCGTGGTGGCCGAGCTGGACAAGGCCGCGGACCTGGAGCGGCGGGTGGCCCTGGCCCCGGGCACGTACAGGGTGAAGCGCCGGCTCGCGGATCGGCTGCGCATCGGCGAGGCGGAGGTCCGGCGCGGGCGCACCACGGTGCTCGACGAGTCGCGGCTGCGCGATGCACCCTTCTCGGATGACCCGGTGAAGGGCGTGCCCCCGAGGGAGCGCGGGCCGCGCACGTACTGGACGCTCGGGCTCACCGGCGGCTACCACTCCTTCTTCGACGCCCCCACCCGCGAGCACCTCTTCCTCTCCACGCCGCTGATGGGCCTGGAGGTGGGCCTGCACCACTACTTCCGCGAGGACTGGCGCTGGGACTTCGACCTCGCTTTCGGCGGGCGGCAGGGCCACCCTGGAGCTCCCCACCCTCTCGGGCCCGAGCTACCGCTACTCGCTGCTGAACCTGGGCACGTCCCTGGTGGCCGAGTTCCCCCTGGGCAACGTGTCCCCGTTCGTCGGAGTGCGGCTCGCGTACCTCGTCATGGGCCGCGACTTCGAGGACACCAGCCTGCCGGACCAGTTCTACGCGGTGTTCACTCCGGGCCTCGTGGCCGGCGTGCGCTGGCGCCTCTCGGAACACTTCGAGCTCACCGGACGCGCCCGCGTCCACTACCTCCTCTACAACGTCGATGCGCAGCGCTCCCTGGGCTACTGGGAGCTCGGGTCGCTCGTGACGTACCGTTTCTGATTGGGAGCGCGTGATGCGGATCTCCTGGCTCCTCCTCCTGGGCTGCCTCGCCACCGCGTGCGGTGGGAACTTCTCCAACGACGATCTCGAGTTCATCAACGCCCTGCCCACGCGCGAGGACCTGACCTCCAAGCTGCCCGCGAGCGAGGGCTCCGTGAGCGCGGGCGGTCTGCGCCAGCGCGCGGACCTGCTGGCCGTGGGAGAGCTGTCCCAGCTCTACAAGGACACGCGCGAGGCCTCGGACGCGTTCAACGGCGGGCTGGACGGGCTGCTCACCCTGCTGGAGGCCATCCGGGACCTGACACCGACGACCCGTGCGCCAGACGTCCGCGTGTGGGGACCCTGGCCGGACTCGAGCCATCCCGGCCACGAGGTGCGCTTCGCCATGAAGCGCGAGGCCGAGCGCTTCGACTACCAGCTCCAGTTCCGCCCCGAGCGCTCCGGCGAGGAGGCGTGGTGGACGGCGGTGGAGGGCACCTTCCGCGCGGACGGCGGGCTGCGCAAGGGAGAGGGCGCGGTGAGGCTCCGGGTCGCGGAGACGAAGGCCCACGGGTTCGACGTGGGTGGGCTCGCGAACCTGGACCTCCTGGAGATCGCCTATCAGACGCGCGCGCTGCCCATCGGCGTGCGGATGCGCTTCGTGCCCGCCTCCACCCAGACCGCGTCCGAGGCCTTCTATTCCTACCGGGAGATTCCCGGAGGCCTGGGGGAGATGGGCTTCGTGCTCGAGGACACCGACATCCTCCCCGGAGGAAAGACGGAGAAGCTGGCCGTCATCAGTCGGTGGACGAAGGATCGGGGAGGCGTGGGGCTCATGGCGGTGACGGGGGGAGACGTGCCCGCGGGCTACACCGCCACCCATGTCGAGTGCTGGGATGCCAGCTTCCGCGTCACGTACGTGAAGCGGAGCTGGGAGACGACCGAGGTGGGCAAGGCCTCCGCCTGTCCGGACGTGTCCGCGCTGGAGCAGTGAGCGCACCAGCGCGGCGGACCGCTCGTTCACCTGGAGACTCTCCTTGGACCTCCAATAGATTGAATTGAGCAGGTCAGCACGGGAGCGAACGAGCCTCAGCGCCCCCGTCCCGTCTTCGGCTCCCCTGCGTGATCCTTACCTTGACTCGGTAGGGGTCCCTCTTTAGGTTCAGCCCTTTCATTCAGCTTCAGCGAAGGATCCTTCACCATGGCTCGCGTCACAGTCGAAGACTGCCTCCCCCAGGTCGACAACCGCTTCGCGCTCGTGCTGCTGGCGGCCAAGCGCGCCCGTCAGCTCATGGCCGGCGCCCGCCCGATCATCGAGGTCTCCAAGAACAAGCCGCCCGTGCTGTCGCTGCGCGAGGTCGCCACCGGCCACGTGAAGTTCGACCGCGACGTGCGCGAGGCCCTCACCGGCAAGTACTCCGAGGAGAAGGCGTCGAAGGCCAACTCCCTCTAGTCGAGCTAGTCGCCCGTCCCCTCCGTGCGCACCGCGGAGAGGACGAGCGTGGCCCCCGCGCGCAGCAGCATCCTGGCCGCGCGCGCGGCGATGGCCTTCTCACCCTTGTAGCCCAGCAGGGCCGCCGCCCGGCTCAGCGGTATCCAGCGCGTCTCGTCCACCTCCACCCGGTGCCCCTCGTGCTGGATGTCTCCCAGCACGCCGGACTCGTGGCGGAAGAGGAAGAAGTGGACGCGCTTGAAGATGCGCTGCCCCCGGAACTGGTAGACGTAGCGGATCTCCCCCAGGGGCGCGACGAGCGAGGCCCGCAGGCCCGTCTCCTCCCACACCTCGCGGACAGCCGTCTGCTCGGGAGTCTCCCCAGGGTCGACATGTCCCTTCGGAAGCGCCCACAGGGAGCGGCCGTGGGGCCGGATGACGGCCACCTCCAGCTCGCCCCCCTGTTCTCGGATGACGACTCCTCCGGCGGACGCCTCACGCGGCATATGCCAGGAAGGTAACCGAATGTCGGGCGTCGCGTTCAGGAGACTTGCGCGAAGTGGCGCAGCTTGGCTTCCGCGCCCAATCGGTAAGCGTAACGCAAGTCCGTCAGGAGGCGCTCCAGCCGCCGGCCCGTGACGTGCCCCATCAGCCGGCCACAGAAGTTCCGGGACAGGCGGTTGGCCTCCTCGTACCGCCAGCGCTCCGCCTCGGACAGCTTCGCCCGGTAGGACACCCGGTCGAACAGCCTCCGCAGCAGCTCCTCCGCCCACGCCCCCACCCCGTCCCCCCACCGGTGCAGCAGGCACAGGGCGAACTTGTCCACCTCCGCCTGGGCCTCCAGCTCCAGCAGCGACACGGTACGACCATGTACGGCCGTGTGCGTCACATAGACGAAGTGGGAGACGCCCTCGGCGAGCTGGCAGAAGCCGTCCAGCTCGCGCTCCAGCAGCGAGTGGACGGGACCGCTCTCATAGGGCTGGAGGCGGCGCAGCAGTCCGGGCGCCAGGTACAGGGCGAGCTCCAGCTCCTCCTCCCCCTCGAGGACGAGCAGCTCCTCGTCCGAGCGCCCGGTGGCGCCGAGCAGCACGGCGGCCTCCGTGTCCACCATGAAGCCCTCCGCCCGCGCGGCGCAGGTAATCCCGTAGATGGCTTCCAGGTGCGCCTGCACACGACCGACCATCCACCACCTCCCACCGCTCAGTTCCGCATGCCCTTGGGCGTCACCATTCCGGCGTCCACCAGCACCTGCTCCAGCCGGTCGTTGCCCGTGCGGGCCCACGACTCGTACACCTTGAGCGCGCCCGAGGCGCCGTTGCGCACCAGCCCGCGCGCGGCGATCTCCTCCAGCACGTCCACCAGGGCGCGGAACTTCGCGCACAGCTCCCGGTACACGGCGGCGAAGCCCGCGGCGGGCGCCAGGTCGGCCACCTGCGAGTACGCCGCCCCGCCCATCTGGATGTAGTAGTCCTGCCCCACCGGCCCCTCGCGCAGCGAGCCCGAGAAGAACCCGGCCTGGTACAGGGACACGTCGCCCAGCCGCCGCAGGGTGCGGATGCGCTCGTCCCGCTGCTGCTGGAGCGAGCGGTGGTAGAGCATCGCCAGCGGCTCCTGCTCGTTGCGCCCGTCCTCTCCCTTGCTGAAGAGGTGATCGGCGGTGGCGAAGTCGGCCAGCAGGTTCACCAGGTAGAACTCTGTCGTCTCGGCAACCGCCACCTGCTGCCGCCGGATGACCTCTTCCAACAGGTTCTTGAAGAACTCCTTCAAGGACGGGGCCGTCACCAGTTGACTCATGGACTCTCGACCTCCCGGTCCCCCTGGGATTGAGAACCGGGGGACACACTGGAAAAGGTACCAACGATCCCCCACGCACCGCAAAGAGACCCTCAATCATTCCGGGCACTTACGCTGGCACTCGCCCCCCACGACTGCTAACTCCAACACGCCCGCCCCCCTCCCTCCCGGGGGCGTGTACCAGCAGACAGAGCCGCGAAATCCCAGTTGTGACGGGGACTTGGCGCGAGCTAGCCCTCCGGTCCAGCCTCCCTTGACGGGTCGACTTCGGTGGTTATTATCCCGCGCGCTTGCCGGTTAGCACTCGCGAGGAGTGAGTGCTAACGGCCCGGGCCACCAGGCCCCTATTCCAAGCCCCACGGCACTCCGGACACCGGAGTGCTCATCGGAAGGAGACAAACCGTGAAGATTCGTCCCCTGCAGGATCGTCTGATCGTGAAGCGCGTGGCCGAGGAGAACAAGACCAAGGGTGGTCTGTTCATCCCGGACACCGCCAAGGAGAAGCCGCTCGAGGGCCACGTGCTCGCGGTCGGCAACGGCAAGGTGCTCGAGGACGGCAAGGTGCGTCCGCTGGACATCAAGGCCGGCGACACCATCCTGTTCAGCAAGTACGCGGGCACGGAGATCAAGATCGACGGCGAGGATCACCTCATTCTCCGCGAGGAGGATGTGCTCGGCGTGATCGAGAAGTAATCCCCCGCTCTCCACCCCTTACTCAAAGGAATCAATCAAATGGCGAAGGACATTCTTTTCGACGTCCGCGCGCGTGAAGCCATCCTGCGCGGCGTGAACATCCTGGCCGACGCGGTCAAGGTCACCCTGGGGCCCAAGGGCCGCAACGTGGTGATCGAGAAGTCGTTCGGCTCTCCGACGATCACCAAGGACGGCGTGACCGTCGCCAAGGAGATCGAGCTGGAGAACAAGTTCGAGAACATGGGCGCCCAGATGGTGAAGGAGGTTGCCTCCAAGACCTCCGACGTGGCCGGTGACGGCACCACCACGGCGACCGTGCTGGCCCAGGCCATCTTCCGCGAGGGCGCGAAGCTGGTGGCCGCCGGTCACAACCCGATGGACATCAAGCGCGGCATCGACAAGGCCGTGGCGGCCATCGTGGCCGAGCTGAAGAACCTGTCCAAGCCGACCAAGGACAAGAAGGAGATCGCCCAGGTCGGTACCATCTCGGCCAACGGCGACACCACCATCGGGCAGATCATCGCCGATGCGATGGAGAAGGTCGGCAAGGAGGGCGTCATCACGGTGGAGGAGGCCAAGGGTCTCGACACCACCCTGGACGTGGTCGAGGGCATGCAGTTCGACCGCGGCTACCTCTCCCCGTACTTCGTGACGGACCCGGAGCGCATGGAGGTGGTGCTGAACGACCCCCTCATCCTCATCAACGAGAAGAAGATCTCCTCGATGAAGGACATGCTCCCGATCCTCGAGCAGGTGGCTCGCTCCGGCAAGCCGCTGCTGATCATCGCCGAGGACGTCGAGGGCGAGGCCCTGGCCACCCTGGTGGTGAACAAGATCCGCGGCGTGCTGAACGTGGCGGCCGTGAAGGCCCCGGGCTTCGGTGACCGTCGCAAGGCCATGCTCGAGGACATCGCCACCCTGACGGGCGGCCGGATGATCGCCGAGGACCTCGGCATCAAGATGGAGACGCTGACCCTCCAGGATCTCGGCCAGGCCAAGCGCGTCACGATCGACAAGGACAACACCACGATCGTCGACGGCGCCGGTGCGCAGAAGGACATCGAGGCGCGCGTGAAGCAGATCCGCGCCCAGATCGAGGAGACCAGCAGCGACTACGATCGCGAGAAGCTCCAGGAGCGTCTGGCGAAGCTGGTGGGCGGCGTGGCCGTCATCAACGTGGGCGCCGCGACCGAGACCGAGATGAAGGAGAAGAAGGCTCGCGTCGAGGACGCTCTCAACGCGACCCGCGCGGCCGTCGAGGAGGGCGTGGTCCCTGGCGGTGGCGTGGCCCTGCTGCGCTGCAGCAAGGCGCTGGACACCCTGAAGGTCGACGCCGGTGAGAAGTTCGGCGTGGACATCATCCGCCGCTCCGTCGAGGAGCCGCTGCGCCAGATCGTCGCCAACGGCGGCCTCGAGGGCAGCGTCATCGTGAACAAGGTCAAGGAGGGCACTGGCTCGTACGGCTTCAACGCCGCCACCAGCGTCTACGAGGACCTGCTGGCCGCGGGCGTCATCGACCCGGCCAAGGTGAGCCGCTACGCGCTGCAGAACGCGGCCTCCGTCGCCTCCCTCATGCTGACCACCGAGGCCATGGTGGCCGAGCGCCCGAAGGAGGAGAAGGAGGGCGCTGGCGCCGGTGGCATGGGCGGCATGGGTGGTATGGGCGGCATGGGCGGCATGGGCATGTAGTCCCCCCCGGCACCGGAGCGCGGCCGCTGTCGCGCTCCGGGTCCCGCACGGCCTCCGGTTCCCTCGTGGACCGGGGGCCGTTCGCGTTTCAGGGCGCCAACGGGCCCCCGTCGGGTGGCATGGAGGCCCCCGCCCTCTTAGTTTGAGACAGACCCAGGAGGAATTGCGTGAAGCCCGTCAAAATCTACACCACCACGTATTGCGGCTACTGCGTCCGGGCGAAGGATCTGCTGACGCGCAAGGGTGTGAAGTACGAGGAGCTGGACGTCACCGGCGACGACACGATGCGCTCGAAGCTGGTGGAGATGAGCGGCCAGCGGACGGTGCCGCAGATCTGGATCGGCGACACCCACGTGGGTGGCTACACCGACCTCGCCCGGCTGGAGAGCGAGGGACGGCTCGAGCCCATGCTCCGGAGCTGAAAAGTCCAAAGCAGGCGGCCGGCCGAACATCGTGGGCGCCCCCCTTCGGAGTGAGCAGGTTGCCCGGAGCAATCCTCACGCAAGGAGGCGCACATGGCAGAGGCAGGGGAACAGGTCACGGGCACCAGGGACGAGAACTACGACGTCATCAGCGTGCTCTACCACTGTCTCCAGGCCGCGTCGGAAGTCGGCCAGTACATCCAGGACGCCGAGCGGAACGGAGACCGGGAGCTGGTGGACTTCTTCCGCGACTACCAGGAGTCCCAGAGGGATCTCGCCGAGCGCGCGAAGAACCTGCTGGGGGCCCGGCTGGTCCGGACCGAGGGTGTCCAGCTCAGAAGCCCCCAGAAGACCGGCGGGGCCAGGGTCAGCGGCAAGCGCGGCGGCAAGAAAGTGGTGGAGGCCTGGCAGGGCCTGGAGGGGAGTCGTCATGAGGGCCGGGCAACCGGAGCCCAGACCAATGCCCAGGTGAACTCCGGCGGACGGCCGAGCGATGACATCGTGGACGAGGAGTCCAAGGAGTCCTTTCCGGCCAGCGACTCGCCCGCCCGGTACTAGCGGGCCCCGAGCGGACGGCGCACGCCGGAAGCTGGATTCCCAGGGGCGCTTCGTCTTCACTCCCGGCCCGTGAACCGTGCCGGACTGTCCCTCGCGTGCGCTGTCCTGCTCGTCACCCTCTGCGGGGTGGCGTGCCGGACCCCCTATCAGACCCAGCGCTCCATTCCCCCCGAGCTCACCGCTCACACCGTGCTGGTGTACCCCTTCGGCTTCCGCTGGCCGGAGCCGGCCTGGCGCTCCTTCGAGGTGAGCCAGCGGCTGCTCGACACGGCCCTCGCCGAGGCCGGCGAGACGGCGCTCTTCTTCGGCCCCTCCGAGTTCAAGGTGTACCGCCCCCAGGACGACAACGTCTGGGTAGCGAGCGACGCGGTGTCGCGGCTGGCCTCCCAGGGACTGCGCGCGGAGCAGGCGCTCGTGCTGCGCCCCTGGGCCGAGCGGCGCGTCCAGTCCGCGCAGCGCGAGCTCCAGGATGCCCAGGGACGGCCCGTGGGCGTCAGTACTGTCGACGAGACGACATTCCTGGGGCACGTGGAGGTGCTGCACCCCTCCAGCGGGCGCGTCCTCGTGGAGGTGACGGGCGAGGCAATGGCGGACCCCTTCGCCGAGCGCGTGGAAGAGGACCCGGCGCCGGAGCTGACGCGACTGATGGAGGATCTCACGCGCCAGGCGCTGTCGGCCCTGGAGGACACCCTGCGCCCGCCCCGTCCCCCCTCGCCGCCGCTGGCCAGGGTGGCCCTGGTGCCGTGGGAGGCCTTCCAGTACGCCGAGGAGGGCCGCCCCGCGTTCGCGCCGACATTGGCCTCGCTGGACGCCCTGGACGCGGAGGTGGTGCGCCACCAGCGACTGCGCTTCGCCAACCCGGAACTGGAGCCCGAGACGCTCGCCCGACTCAGCCGGCTGCCGGCCGGCCTGTACGTGCTGGAGGCCGTCGAGGGGGGAGGACTCGCCCCCGGGGAGCTGGTGGTGAGCCTGGAGGGAGGCCCCGCGCTGCCCCAGGCACTCGCTCGCCTGCGCTTCTCCCCCACCCCCGTCCAGGTCCGCATCCGCCTCCCCGAGGGGGACTTCGCCGAGCGCCTCTTGCCCTGAGTCGGCCCTCGCGCACACCAGTAAGGCTTGCTCCCGCCGTACCTACCCCCATAAACAGGACGCTCCCGTGACGCTGGCCGGGTTCCCAGCCCGCCGCCCGGGGGGAGGGTCTCGCCAATGATCAACGACAGGCCGGAAGTCACCCAGACCGTGCAGAGCCCCGAGGCTCGTCCGACACGGATCCAGGTGCGTGAGTGGACGGTGGAGGTAGTGGCCGGGCCGGACAAGGGCAAGAAGGTCACCACCCAGGATGCGCTGCTGCGCGTGGGCTCGGACCCGGCGAGCGATCTGGTCCTCAATGATCCGACGGTGAGCCGCCGGCACGTGGAACTGGAGCGCACCAGCAAGGGGATCGTCCTGCGTGACCTGGGCAGCCGCAACGGCACCCTGCTCGACGGCCACCAGGTGATGCAGGTGCTGCTGCACCCGGGCGACAAGGTGCAGCTCGGCAAGTCGAAGCTGGCGCTCAAGCAGGAGACGCGCTCCACCGAGGTGGAGGTGATGGAGGGCGCGGACTCCTTCGGAGCGTTGGTGGGCGCCTCGGAGGCGATGCGGCTCGTCTTCATGCAGTTGCGCAGCATCGCCCGCGAGGACATGAACCTCCTGCTGGAGGGCGAGACGGGCACCGGCAAGGAGCTGGCGGCGCGCGCCGTTCACGAGCACTCGCGGCGGCGGCACGGCCCCTTCAAGGTGGTGGACTGCAACCTCATCACCGAGGAGAAGGCCGAGCGCGAGCTGTTCGGCGGCCTGCGCTCCGGCGAGGAGGAGGGCCACCACCGGGGCGTCTTCGAGGCGGCCCAGGGAGGCACCCTCTTCCTGGACGAGGTGGGCGAGCTGCCGCTGTCCCTGCAACCCAAGCTCCTGCGCGTGCTGGAGTCGCGCGAGGTGACCTCGGTGGACGGGGCGCCGGTGCCGGTGGACGTGCGCGTCATCGCCTCCACCCACCGCAACCTGGAGGAGGACGTGCGCCAGGGCCGCTTCCGGGCGGACCTCTACTACCGGCTGGCGGTGGCGCGCGTGCGCCTGCCCCCGCTGCGCACCCGGCGCGAGGACATCCCCGTGCTGGCCCAGTCGCTGCTGCGCGGGCTGAAGTCCTCCTTCGAGCTCACCCCCCAGACGCTCGCCCTCTTCGAGGGCTACGACTGGCCCGGCAACGTGCGCGAGCTGCGCAACGTGCTGGAGCGCGGCGCCCTCATGCAGGAGACGGGCAACGTGAGCTGGCTGGACTTCATGGCCCAGCCCCAGCGCAAGGCCGAGGGCCAACAGCAGCCCACCACCAGCGTCGCCGAGCTGGTGTCCGGCATGCCCTACCACGAGGCCAAGGACCGCGTGGTGGCCGACTTCGAGCGCCTCTACTTCGCCGAGGTCATGCGCCAGGCCAACTTCGACATGAAGACGGCCGAGCAGCACACGGGCCTGTCCATGCAGAGCCTCTACCGCCTCCTGAAGAAGAATGGGCTGCGGTTGAAGGATCTCAAGAATGCCGAGGGTCTTGATAAATGAGGCCTCCGCTGTCCCAACCCCAAGGGAGATTCCCGACCATGATGCGCCGATATCGCCATCGCCTCCGTCCTCCTCGCCGCGGCCGGTTGTGCCACCCAGCAGCAGGCCAAGAAGGGTGGCCCGACGACCACCGAGGAGCGGATGCGCATCACCAACCAGCCTCCGTTCGACGTGGCCGTATGTCAGGCCCAGACGCCCACCCTGCCCCAGCCCGCCAACCAGGGCATCCTCGTGGGCGCCGTGCTCGCCACCCGCCCCGAGGTGCTCGAGTGTCTGGTGGACCCCAAGGCCCGCGGCACCGCCGAGAGCACCCGCGTGGTGGTGAAGACCACCGTCACCGACCAGGGAGGCACCCACGCCATCTCCGGTGAGAACCTCACTCCCGAGGGCACCGCTTGCATCCAGAAGGTCGTGGACGCGCGCGTGCCGCTGGCCGCCCTGCCCAAGGGCGCGCAGCCCGTCGAGTCCGAGACCACCTTCGTCCACGAGACGAGCAACAGCGCCAGCGTCAAGTTCGGCATCAACCCGGGCTCGGACTTCTCGGGCGCCGTGCGGCTCGGCCAGACCACCTGGTGCGACTGCTACGCGGCCTTCGGCACCAAGACCCCGGCCATGCTCAAGGCCAACGTGGACCTGAAGAAGGCCTCGCCGACCGCCGCCGCCATCACCTTCGACCCGGTGGGCAACCCCGAGGGTGACGCGCTCGCCGCCTGCCTCCAGGCCAAGATGATGGCCCTGCCGGTCAAGCTGGAGGTGGACGAGCTGAAGTTCCCCTACCGCTTCGTCCACTTCAACTCGAATGCCACCGAGCCCGCCGCGGAGCTGACCCCCGAGCTGCGCTTCTTCCAGCTCGAGCTGGTGCGTGGCCAGCGCTCGGCCGACGCGGCCCTCGCCTTCGGCGCCCGCGCCAACGCCGCCGAGGCCTATGACGCCATCGTCTCCAAGTACCAGAAGACCAAGGACTGGAAGCTGGTGGACGAGCTGAAGCTCAAGTGCACGGCGCTCGTCGACTCCGCCCAGAGCTGGGTGAACGCCATCGACGCCCAGCTCAAGGTGGACCAGGCCACCATGGCCCTCGCCCAGGAGCTCAAGGCCAAGGATCCGGCCTGGGGCGAGGTCGAGACGAAGACCCAGGAGGTCATCAACGGCACCCAGCAGGACCTGGACAACGCCCAGAAGCGTCTGGCGGCCGACCAGGGCGCCTGCCCCAAGGAGCGCAAGTAGTCCGCGCTCCGGCCTGAGCACCCAGGCTTGAAGTAACGAAGGCGCGGGACCCGGATTCCTGGGTTCCGCGCCTTCTCATTTTCGGGAAGACCGTGACGTCTCGCGTGTTCCCCTCGGGCAGCGTCTCAACCCACGCCCATCCATTCTGGAGGCATCCCTTTCATGCGTAAGCTTCTCTTCGCCGGCGCCGGCGCGGCCGCCCTCGTGTCCGCCGCGTGCGCGACGACCACCCAGGAGGTCCGCGGGGCCGCTCAGGACCAGCCTTCCGAGCCCAGGCCCAGCCCGCCGCCGGCCCAGCCCGCCCCGGCGGCGAACCCGCTGCTCGCGAAGTGGTCCGGCCCGTACGGCGGCGTGCCCGCCGTTCGACCAGGTCAAGGTCGAGCACTTCAAGCCCGCGCTCGAGGCGGCGATGGAGCAGAACCGCCGCGAGATCGACGCCATCGCGAACGACCCGGCCGCGCCCACCTTCGAGAACACCATCGCCGCGCTCGAGGACGCGGGGCGGACCCTCAACGACGTCGGCACGATCTTCGGCATCTGGAGCTCGACCATGAACGGCCCGGAGTTCCAGGCCGTCGAGCGCGAGATGGCGCCCAAGCTCGCCGCCTTCTCCGACGAGATCACCCAGAACGAGAAGCTCTTCCAGCGCATCGAGGCGGTCTACGACTCGCCCGAGAAGGCGAAGCTGACGCCCGAGCAGCAGCGCCTCGCCTGGCTGCACTACACGAACTTCGTCCGCGCGGGCGCGAAGCTCGACGCGGCGGCGAAGAAGCGCCTGGCCGAGCATCAACCAGCGCCTCGCCTCGCTCTACACCGACTTCAGCCAGAACGTGCTGGCCGACGAGGAGAGCTACGTCGTCGTCCTCGAGACGGAGGCGGACCTCGCCGGCCTGCCCGACTCCGTCCGCGCCGGCGCGGCGGCCGCGGCCGAGGCGCGCGGCATGAAGGGCAAGTGGGTCATCACCAACACGCGCTCCTCGATGGAGCCGTTCCTCACCTACTCGGCCCGCCGCGACCTGCGCGAGAAGGTCTGGCGCAACTACGTCAACCGCGGCGACAACGGCGACGCGCACGACAACAACAGCGATCATCACCGAGATCCTCGAGCTGCGCGCCGAGCGCGCGAAGCTGCTGGGCTACCCGACGCACGCGCACTGGCGGCTCGAGAACGCCATGGCCAAGACGCCCGAGCGCGCCATGGCGCTGATGGAGGCGGTGTGGAAGCCGGCCGTGGCGCGCGTCCGCGAGGAGGTCGCCGACATGCAGGCGATCGCCGACAAGGAGGGCGCGAAGCTCAAGATCGAGCCCTGGGACTACCGCTACTACGCGGAGAAGGTCCGCAAGGCGAAGTACGACCTCGACGAGAACGAGGTGAAGCCGTACCTGCAGCTCGAGAAGCTGCGCGAGGGCATGTTCTGGGTGGCGGGCGAGCTGTTCGGCTTCTCCTTCACGCCCGGTCGAGCGACGTGCCCGTCTACCACCCCGACGTGCGCGTCTGGGAGGTGAAGGACAAGGCCAGCGGCAAGCACGTGGGCCTCTGGTACTTCGACCCGTACGCGCGGCCGGGCAAGCGCTCGGGCGCGTGGATGAACGCCTACCGCAACCAGGAGCGGTTCAAGGGCGAGGTCACCACCATCGTCTCCAACAACTCCAACTTCGTGAAGGGCAAGCCGGGCGAGCCGGTGCTCATCAGCTGGGAGCGACGCGGAGACGCTGTTCCACGAGTTCGGCCACGCGCTGCACGGCCTGAGCTCCAACGTGACGCTACCCGACGCTCTCGGGCACGTCGGTGGCGCGCGACTACGTGGAGTTCCCCTCGCAGCTGCTCGAGCACTGGCTCTCCACGCCCGAGGTGCTGAACCGCTTCGCGCTGCACTACCAGACGGGCAAGCCGATGCCGGCGGCGCTGGTGGCGAAGATCGAGAAGGCCGCCACCTTCAACCAGGGCTTCGCCACGGTGGAGTACCTGGCGAGCGCCCTGGTGGACATGAAGCTGCACCTGGCGGGCGACCAGAAGATCGATCCGGACGCCTTCGAGCGCGACACGCTGGAGGCGCTGGGCATGCCGAAGGAGATCGTCATGCGCCACCGCACGCCGCAGTTCGGCCACGTGTTCGCGGGCGACGGCTACTCGGCCGGCTACTACAGCTACCTGTGGTCGGACACGCTCACGGCCGACGCCTACGAGGCCTTCACCGAGGGCAAGGGGCCCTACGACCGGCGGTCGCCGAGCGCCTGCGCAAGAACGTCTTCTCGGTGGGCAACACGGTGGACCCGGCCGACGCCTACCGCGCCTTCCGCGGCAAGGACGCCGGCATCGACGCGCTGATGCGCAAGCGCGGCTTCCCGGTCCCTGCCGCCACGATGCAGAAGAAGCCGGCGAACTGAACCACGCTCGCCGGCCCACGGGTGCGCGTCACCGGGAAGGAGTCGGTGACGCCACCAGCAGTTGCGCGAGCAGGTCGCTCTTCTGTCCCTCGGGGATGAGCGTCACCTTCGCGGTGCTCTCCTGGAGCCGCTGCAGCTCCAGGATCTCGAACATCGCCGTGGAGATCGCCGGGTCCTGGGCGATCTGCTGCAGCGCCGCGCCGACGATCTGCGGGCGCATGGCCGCGGCCTTGGCGAACTCGATGGCGGCCTGGCGCTCGGCGGTGCTGGTGATGATGCTCACCTGGTTGGCGCCGTCCTGCCGGATGGCCGAGGTCACCTGGCGCAGCCGGTTGACCACCTTCTCCTCGATCTGCTGGATCATCCCCGCGTCGCGGAAGTGCACCTTGCGGATGTAGACCGAGCCGAGCTGGTAGCCCCACTCGTGCGACTTGGGCGATGACCTCGGCGCGCACCGTCTGGCTCATCGCGTGGCGGTTCTCCAGCATGTCGGCGAGCTTCATGTTGCTCAGGCAGCGCACCGTGGCGTTGCTCACGTTGGCCGCCAGCGAGCCGCGCGGGTCGGCGTTCTTGAACAGGTACGCGACCGGGTCGCTGATGAACATCTCGTACCAGATGCCGATGCCCATCGGCGCGCCTTCCTCGGAGTTGACCGGCTGGCTGCGCAGGTACTCCTGGTCCAGGCGCATGTCGAGCACGTGGCAGCGGCCCAGCCAGTTCACGAGGAGCGCCTTCCAGCCCGAGCTTGGGCCAGAGCAAGTGCAGGCCCGGCTCGTCGAGCACCGCCACCACCTTGCCGAAGAGCACGTAGACCTGGCACGTGCGCTCCTGCACGATGGTGTAGAGGCCGAAGAAGCCGGCAGCAGGCCCAGGAAGATGGGCAGCCCGACGGCAGCAGCCCGAAGAAGGCGAGCGACGGCAGCCGACGAGGAAGCTCAATCATGACGTCACCTCCAGGATGACGCGGCTGCGCCTTGCTGAACAGGCCCAGGCGGACGTTGCGCACGTAGGCCGGCAGCGCGTCGGGCCCGCTCTGCTTGAGCAGCGCGAGCTGGGCGGCCAGAGCGCCACCAGCGGCTCCACCTCCGCCTGGGCCTTCAGGGTCTCGATCTCCACCGCGCGCCGCGACTGCACGATCTTCTGGTCCGCCGCGGCCTGCGCGAGGCTGATGTCGGAGGAGACCTGGTTGTGGGCGGTGTTGATGGCCGCCAGCGCCGACTCGACCTCCGCGCGGCGGGTCGATGCCGGTGATGAGCGAGGCGTCGAGGACGATGCCGTAGCGCGCCGCGCGCCGACGTGCACTCGCGGTCCATGTGCTCGTTGAGGTCGCGCAGGTTCTTGCGCAGGTCGTTGATCGAGATGCCGCTGGCGACGGCCGTCGCCTCGGCGGCGGCTCGGGTGCCCTCGCCGGCGGGCGGCGGGGCGCCTCGAAGTTGGCGATGCGCTCGCGCAGGATGGAGATGAAGTAGCCCATGACGTGCGACGATGGGGTGCTTCACGCCGAAGAGGTAGGCGTAGAGGTTCTTCTCGGAGACGCGGTAGCGGATCTGGCCGGTCAGGCCGGTGTTGAGCTGGTCCTTGGTGACCGCCTCGAGCACCGTGCCGCCCTGGTTGGCCGTCGGGTTCTCGGGGTCGTAGGCCATGTTCACCGTCTGGGTGGCGACCGAGACCTTGTAGACCTTCTCCCAGGGCCACTTGAAGTAGGGGCCGCCGGGGGGGATGACCCGAGCTGGGGATAGTCGTAGCGGTCCTCGTCCGTGCGAGCAGTCCCTCGCTGATGGGACCCCGCTTCGTCGTGGGCTCCCGGCGAGCGCTCGGCGCGCCCGAAGCGCGTCTTCACCGCGCGCTCGTTCTGGTCCACGGTGAAGAAGCCGGTGACCACGTAGCGCACCACGAACCAGCCCAAGGCTCCAAAGAGAATGCCCGTGCCCAGACCCGCGGCCTCGAGCCCCAACTCTTGCAACAAGTCCATCGATCAATCCCCGGAAAAATGTCTCGAATGAGCGTACATCACCCGAGGAGCGTTGCCCGACCGGACTCTGAAAACACCAAGGCCGGAAACCGCTGAGCTTCCAGCAGCTTCCGGCCTCAATTCAGGTGTCCCCGACGGGATTCGAACCCGTGGGAACGCTACGCCGCGCTGACGTTGTCGTTGGCGGCATTGGCCGCGCGCAGCTTCACGCTCACCAGCTTGGAGATGCCCGGCTCCTCCATCGTCACGCCGTACAGCGTGTCCGCCACTTCCATGGTCCGCTTGTTGTGGGTGATGAGGATGAACTGCGACTGCTTGCTCATCTCCTTCACCATGTCGTTGTAGCGGCCCACGTTGCCCTCATCCAGCGGGGCGTCGACCTCGTCCAGGAGGCAGAAGGGCGTCGGCTTGATGAGGAAGATGGCGAAGATGAGCGCCACGGCCGTCAGCGCCTTCTCACCACCCGACAGCAGGTTCATGCTCTGCAGCTTCTTGCCCGGCGGCTGCGCGACGATCTCCACGCCCGGCTCCCCGGCCTGACCCTCGTTCGTCAGCACCAGGCTCGCCCGGCCTCCGCCGAACAGCCGCGGGAAGATGGCCTGGAACTTCTCGTTCACGATGTCGAACGTCTGCTTGAAGCGCTCGCGGCTCGACGCGTCGATGCGCCGGATGGCCTCCTGCAGCTTCTCCATCGACTCCGACAGGTCCTTCTTCTGCGTCAGCAGGAACTCGGAGCGCTTGGCCAGCTCGTCGTGCTCGTCGATGGCGGTGAGGTTGATCTCCCCCATCTTCTCCACCTGCGCGCGCAGGTCCTTCAGCTCCTGCTCCGCCTCCTCGCTCAGCGACGGCAGCATGTGGTAGCGGTGCACCTCCTCCGGCAGTTCCAGGCCGTGCCGCTCGCGGATGCCCAGCACCAGGTGCTCCAGCTCCAGGGCGATCTCCCGCTCGCGCAGGGTGATCTGCGTCAGCCCCTGGGTGACGCTCTCCATCTTCGTGCGCAGCTCGCGCAGGATGGTGTCCTGCTCGCGCACCTGACTCGAGGCGTTGCCGTGGGCCGACCGCCGCGACTCCAGCACGCCGGAGGCCAGGCGCAGCTCCTCGGCCTTCTTGCCGCGCACCTCGTCCGTCTCCGCGATGCGGCGCTGGAACTCCTCCACCCGCACCGCGCCATCGCGCACCGTGGACTCCAGCTTGCGCACCCGGCTGGCCATCTCCTCCTTCTGGGCCAGCAGGCTCTCCAGCTCCTTGCGAGCCGACTCACCGCGCTCGCCGCCGGCCGCCACCTTCACCTTGAGGGTGGTGAGGTTCGCCGTGGCCGTCTCCCCGCGCTGCCGCAGCGACTCCAGCTCGCCCCCGAGCTGCTTCACGCGCTCCTCGCGCGACTCGCGGTCCGCCTGGCCGTGCGCCACCTCGCCCCGGCTGTTCTCCTCCTCGTGCGCCAGCCCGTCGTACATGTGCGAGAGCTGGGACTCGTCGGCGTCCAGGGCCCGGAGGCGGTCGCGCACCCGAGCCAGGTCCTCGCTCGCCTTGTGCAGGTCCTTCTCCTGGCTGGCGAGGCTCAGCTCCTCGGCGTGCTGGTTCTTCGCCAGTCCGCGGAGCACGTCCTCCGTGTCGCCCATCTGCTTCTGCAGGGTGTAGTGCCGGGTGAGGATCTCGTTGTAGCGCTCCTCCACCCGGGCCACTTCCACGGCCAGCTCGGCGATCTCGCGCTTCTTCTGCAGGGCGCCCACCATCGCGCCCTCGCGCTCGCCGCCGGTGACGGTGCCGTCCGGGCGGAACACCTCACCGTCCAGGGTGACGATGGTGCACGCGGTGCCCTCGGCGCTCGCGTAGGCGCGCGCCACGGACAGGTCCTCCACGATGACCACGTCCCCGAGGATCAGCTGCACCACCGGCTTGAGGGCCTCCTCGCACGTCACCTCGGCGAAGGCGCTGGCCAGCACGCCGGGCCGAGACAGGTCCGGCTGCACCACGGAGGGCACGCGCTCGGGCGGGGGCACCGGCAGGAAGCTGCCCCGGCCTTCGATCGCGGACTTGAGGTACTCCACCAGCTCCACGCCCTTGTCGCGGCTCTCCACGACGACGTGCTGGAGCCGCTCGCCGAGCGCCGCCTCCACCGCGCGCTCGAAGCGCGGCGTGGTGGAGATGACGTCCGCCACCAGGCCGAAGATGCCCTGGGTCCGGGACTCCTCGCCGGCGCGCACCATCACCGCGCGCACGCCCTTGTCGAAGCCCTCGTAGTCCTTCTGCAGCGACTCCAGCGAGGCCAGCCGGCTGCGCTTGTCGCTCAGCTCCTCGCGCAGGCCGATGACCTGGACCTCGTTCTCCATGAAGGCCTGGCGGGTGCGCACCAGGGCCTCCTCCTCGTGGCCCTTGCGCTCGGCGAGCTCATGGGACAGGTGGCGGCTCTCCTCCACCCGGCGCGCCACCTGCTGGCGCACGTCCTCGAGCTGCTTCTCCTGCTCGCGCAGCGCGTCGGCCTCGGCGCGGTTGCGGGCGCGACGGGACTCCAGGTCCGCCTTCTGGCGGGCGAGGTTGACGAGGTTGCTCTCGTGGTTGGCCAGGCGGCTCGCCACGGTGACGACGGCGGCCCGCTCCTGCTCCAGCCGGAGGGAGATTTCGGCCTGGAGCTGGGTCACCCGGCGCAGCTCCTCCTGCGCCACCTTCATGGCGACCTCGTCCTCCTTCCACGAGCCGGCGATGTTGCTCAGCTCCGCCTCGCGGGCGGCCATGGTGTCGGCCACCTCGGACTGGCGGGCCTTCACCGCGTTGAGCTCGCCCTCGGACTGGGCCACCCGGGCGCTCGTCTCCTCCAGGTCCTTGCGCCAGTAGGCCAGGTCCTGGTCCGCGCGCTGCACGGCGCTCTCCAGGGCATGCACCTCGGCGGAGAGCTTCTGCAGGGCCTCGGTCTCGGCCTCCTGCTCGGTGCGGCGGTTGGCGATGACCACCTCCAGCTCGCGCAGCTTCTCCAGGCCCTCGCGCTCCTCGCCGCCCAGGCTGTTCAGCTTGTCCTGGAGCACCTTGGACTCGGCGTGCAGGGCCAGGAACTGGTGCGAGGCCGAGTGCAGCTCGATCTCCCGCATCCGCGTCTTGAGCTTCTTGTACTTCTCGGCCTTCTTCGCCTGGCGCGAGAGGTTCTCCAGGCGGCGCTCCAGCTCGCTCGTAATGTCCGTGACGCGCAGGAGGTTGGCCTGGGTGGCCTCCAGCTTGCGCTCGGCGGCCTTGCGGCGGGACTTGTACTTGGTGACGCCCGCGGCCTCTTCAATCAGGTGGCGCCGGTCCTCGGGCTTGCTGGAGACGATGAGGCCCACGCGGCCCTGCTCGATGATGGAGTAGGCCTTGGTGCCCACGCCGGTGCCGAGGAAGAGCTCGGTGATGTCCAGCAGGCGGCAGATGGTCTTGTTGATGAGGTACTCGGACTCGCCGCTGCGGAAGAGCCGGCGGGTGACGGTCACCTCGGTGAGGCCCGAGAGGTGGGCGGGGAGCGTGTCCGTCTCGTCCACGTGGAAGGTGAGCGACACCTCGGACATGGACAGGGGCGGCTTGGACTCCGAGCCGTTGAAGATGACGTCCTCCATGCCGCGGCCGCGCAGGTTCTTGGCGCTCTGCTCGCCCATGACCCAGCGGATGGAGTCCACCACGTTGGACTTGCCGCAGCCGTTGGGGCCGACGATGCCCGTTACACCGTCATCGAACGTGAAGACGCTGCGCTCCATGAACGATTTGAAGCCGGTGATGTCCAGACGCTTGATTCGCATGGTTGAGGCGGGCTCCCGAAAAGGGGCGAACGAGGGAGGAAGCGCTCCGGAGGCCGAAAAATCGGCTTCGGAGCGATCAGACGAGTAGCACGCTGGATCTCAACCGATCAAGCATGACCCTGCCATGCATGACCATAGGCGAGCAGGCAAGCATGGCGCCCACCGGGCTGGCGTCCGGGGGGTTGTACGGGCGGACAGAGACCCTACCTTCCCTCAACCGTTTCTGGAGGCGACCTACGCTCAAGCCCCTGCTTGCTCTCTCCCTCCTCGTAGGAGCGACCCCGGTCGGCATAGCAGCCGGGTCTGACACGGCCGCGCCCCAGGCGAGCTGTCCCAACCCGTATTTCCCTCTGGAGGAGGGGCTGAAGCTCACCTACCGGGCGGGCCGCTCGTCGGAGCTGTCGCTGACCACGCGCGAAGTGAAGTCCACCCCCGAGGGCCTCACTGGCACGCTCGCGGTGGACATGAAGGGCAAGGCGAACAGCGCTGTAATCACCTGTAGCGCGGACGGGGTGCGCACGGAGGTGGGCGGGCTGGAGGGCACGCTGCTGGCGGCCTCGGGCATGGACATCGAAGTGGTGGCCGCCGAGGGCCCGGTGGTGCCAGCGCCCGCGACGATGGTGCCGGGGGGCACATGGAAGAACAGCCTCTCGGTGAAGCTGCGCCCGCCCGAGTCGGTAAAGATGCCGGGCGGTCTGCGGCCCGTGCTCGCATCCACGTTCGACAAGGAGGCGACCGTCATCGGCGAGGAGGAGCTCACCGTGGCGGCAGGCACCTTCAAGGCGCTGAAGGTCCGCAACATCACCACCGCGCGAGCCACCCAGGCGAACGTGGGCCGCTCGCTGGAGAGCTTCATCTGGTTCGCCCCCGGGGTGGGCATCGTGAAGGTGGCCACCGGGGAGAGCACGGACCTGGAGCTGATCGCGGTGGAGCGACCCACGCCGGTGGCCCAGGACAAGGCGAAGAAGAAGGCGAAGACGCGGGTGAAGCCGGCCACGAACGAGCGCTAGGCCGTTACCGCTTGAGACGCTTCGCCCACGCGAGGCAGGGCGCCTCCACCCAGGTGTGGAGCACCTGGGCCGCGGCGATGCTCGCCGCGAAGACGAGCCCGAGGAACGCAAGGGCCACCCCATCCGACGGCGGAGCGACGCGCACCTTCAGGGCCAGCACGAGCAGACACAGGGGCACGTGCACGAGGTAGAGGCTGTACGAAATGCGGCCCAGGTACTGGAAGGGCCCCGCCGCGAGCCATGTGTAGAGGCGCTGGCGCCGCCCGGCCACGTAGAGGGCAGAGCACGTGAACGCCGTCACGAACGTGCGGCTGTCGAGCCGCCACAGGAACAATCCCCACAGCACCAGCACGAAGGCGTACCAGACGCCGCGAGGCAGACGGCCCTCGAGCGCCCACCACGTCAGCGCGCCGGCCAGGAAGATGTATGCATGGGGGAGCAGCCAGGGCGCGACGGCCTTCGCATCCAGCAGGCCCGCGGGCCAGGCCAGCGACAGCACGAAGAGCGAGGAGAAGAGCAGCGTCAGCACGCCCTCCCGCTCCAACCGGCGCGAGAGCGCCTGGGCGAGCCCCAGCAGCACCGCGAACGCCAGATAGAACTGGAACTCGATGCACAGGGTCCAGAACGCGATGTTGAGCTGCCCGTACCCGAGGATGTCTTGCAGGTAGAACAGGTGGGAGAGCAGCCCAGGGCCCGAGGGCAGCTCCACCGGCTTCCCCGTCATCCCCGCGCGAAGGAACAGGAACGCGCCGAACAGGCAGAGAGCCACCCAGTAGGGCGGATCCAACCGCAACGAGCGGCGGAGGATGAAGTTGCCGATGCGCCTGGGGGACAGGTGCGTGCGGCGCAGGGTGAAGGCGATGACGAAACCGCTCAGCGCGAAGAACACCTCGACGCCACGGTGCCCGAAGCCCGCCACCCGGACCATGAACCCGGACAGCGCTCCCGCCCCAGCGAACGTGAAGAGGCCCACGGCGTGCGGCAGCACCACGGCGAGCGCCGCGAACCCGCGCAGCCCATCCACCAGCGACATTCGGCGGGCGGACGACCCGGCGTCAGGGGAGGGCTCGGCCCCTCGAGCCCTCTCGGCTCCCTGCGGAGGGCTCTGGAGCGAGGAGGGGCCAGGACGCGGCGTACCAGGAAGGGAACTCGGAGAGGAGTCGGAGAGCATGAGGAGCCTGCTCAACGCAGGAGAACGGCTCAGGCATCCGCCGCCGTTACGGGCGGCTTCGGGCTCGCCTGGGGCTCCACCGTCACGCGCACCACGCGTGGCCCCTCGACCTCCTCCACCTGGATGCGCCACATGTCCAGCTTGAGCGTGTCCCCCTTCTCGGGAACGCGCCCCAGCTTCGCCATGATGTAGCCGGCGATCGTCGTCACCTCGATGTCCTCGTCTTCGATCTCGAACGAGACGTCCAGGCGGTCCTCGAGGTCATCGAGCTGGGCGGTACCGGGCAGCTCGAAGCGCCCGCCCGGCAGCGAGCGAACCTCCTCCATGCGCCGCCCCAGCTCGGCCACGTCGCCCACCACCTCGGCCACTACGTCCGCGAGCGTCACGAGCCCGGAGGTCCCCCCGTGCTCGTCCACCACCAGGGCGATCTGCCGGCGGCGGCGACGGAACTCGTTGAGGAGCTGCTCGAGCGTCACGTGCTCTGGGATGTAGACCACCGGGCGCTGCACCTGGGCCAGGCTGCGCAGCTCGCCCTTGGAGAGGAGGAAGAAGAGGTCCTTCACGTTGACCACCCCCTCCACCGCGTCCATGTTCCCCCGGCACACCGGCAGCCACGTGTGGCCCGCGGCGCGCGCGTCCGCGATGCACTTGTCCAGCGGCTCCTCCACGTCGAGGAACTTCACCTGGTTGCGAGGCACCATCACCTGGCGCGCCGTCTTCTGGGCCATCTCCAGCGAGCGCTCCAGCAGCTCCGCGCGCTGCGTGGTGATGGCGCCCGCCTGCGCCGAGCTGTGGAGGATGACGCGCAGTTCCTCCTCGCTGTGCGCGTCGTGGGCCTCGTGCGCCGCGTGCAGCCCGAAGGCCTTCAGCACCCACCCCGCCACCCCGTTGAGCAGCCAGATGGCCGGGAAGAAGACGACGTAGAAGAGGCGCATGGGCAGCGCCACCGCCATCGTCGTCGCCTCGGCGCGCTGGATGGCGAGGCTCTTGGGTGCCAGCTCCCCCACGACGATGTGGAGGAAGGTGATGATGGCGAAGGCGAAGGCCACCGCCAGGGTGTGCGCCAGCGTGGGGCCCGCCGCGGCCGGGACGAGGCCGTTGAGCACGGGCTCCAACAGGTGGGCGAACGCCGGCTCACCCAGCCAGCCCAGTCCCAGCGACGCGAGGGTGATGCCGAACTGCGTGGCGGAGAGGTAGGCGTCCAGCTTCTCCACCATCTTCATGGCGGCCGCGGCACCCGGACGCCCCTCGTCCACCAGGGCCTGGAGGCGCGTATGGCGGATCTTCACGATGGCGAACTCGGTCGCCACGAAGAACCCGTTCGCGAAGACCAGCAGGATCGCCAGTCCGAGGAAGACCCATTCCATAAGAGAGCTCAGAGGCTCAGAAGAGCGCCTCGAACTCGGGGTCGCCCTTCAACGAGTCGAACATCGTATCCGAGGCCAACCAGCCCTGAACTTTCTGGCGATCCGCCGCCACGGCCTTCTGGAGGTAGGACACCGCGTCCGGCCGGCGGCCCCAGAGCGCGTAGAGGGCGGCCAGGTTGTAGTTGAGCAGCAGGTCCTCGGCGTTGAGGGCGCGCGCCTTCTCGTACGAGCGCTCGGCCTCGGCGTAGAAGCCCTTCTGCGCGTAGCAGATGCCCAGGTCCAGGTGGGCCTCGAAGTTCTCCGGCTCCAGGCGCACCACTTCCTTGAGCTGGTTGATGGCCGAGCGGTAGTCCCCCTCGTCCATCAGCAGCGCGGCGAGCTCATGCCGGGGGAAGGGATCCTGCGGGCTCCAGCTCGATGGCCGTCTGGAACTCGCGCAGGGCCTCCTCGATGCGACCCTGGTCGGCGTAGGTGAGGCCCAGGTTGAGGTGCGCGTCGGGGTACTCGGGATCCAGCTCGATGGCCTCGCGGTACTCCGTCACGGCCATCTCGGCCGCGTGCGTGGAGAGGAAGCAGGCGAGGTTGTAGTGCGCGGTGGGGCTCTCCGGCTCCAGCTTGAGCGCGGTGAGGTACTCGCCCAGCGCCTCGCGGAAGAGCTTCTTCTCGGCGTAGACGGTGGCGAGGTTGTCGTGCGCGTGGGCGGAGTCGGGATCGAGATCGATCGCCTTCTTGAACTCCTTGATCGCCTCGTCCAACCACCCGCGGTCGGCGAGCTCGATGCCGCGCGAGTTGTGCTCGTCGGAGGCTACGATGTTGTCCTTTTCCCGGGCCATGAATTCGCGGAGCAATGTAGGCGCCGGCACTTCGGCGGCGCAACGTAAAGACATCCCGACGGGCGAGGGCTCGGCGGGTCCTCCCTCAGGCTGTTCCGACAGGCCGCCCCAAGGGACTCCGGCACAGGAAAGGGGTGCTCGCCCCCTCCCCCGGTGACCAGAGGAGGAGGCTGGCGGAGAACTACTTGCGACGCTCGCGAGCGCGGCGACGCTTGAGAGCCGCCTTCTTGGTCGAAGCGCGATTGGACAGCTTCTTCTTGCTGCGGTTTCCCTTCTGGGCAGGCATCTTCGGTACTCCGTATAAGCGGAAGTGGGCCGCACTGGCGGCAGCGAAGCGCCCCTTTTTTCATGCCCGGGGCCTGGAAGTCCATGGAATTTCTCGACCCCGTCCGGCCTTGCCAGGGGCCAGACAACGGGGCACAACCCCGACCCCAGACCGATGATTGACAAACTCGAAGAGGTGGAGCGCAAGTTCGAGCGACTCACCGCCGACCTGTCCAACCCGGACATCATCTCCGACACGGCGAAGTTGCAGCGGGTCTCCAAGGAGCGCGCCAGCCTGGAGAAGCTGGTGGAGGCCTTCCGGGCCTACCGCAAGGTGCTCGCCGATCTGAAGGAGGTCGAGGCCTGGCTTGGCAGCTCTGACCCCGACGAAAAGGCCTATGCCCGCGAGGCCCTCCCCGGCCTCAAGGAGCAGCACGAGGAGATGGAGAAGGATCTCAAGATCCTCCTGCTGCCCAAGGATCCGAATGACGAGAAGAACGTCATCCTGGAGATCCGCGCCGGCGCCGGTGGCGACGAGGCGGGCCTGTTCGCCGAGGAGGTCATGCAGATGTACCTCCGCTACGCGGACCGCAAGGGCTGGAAGGCGGACATCCTCGACCTGAGCCCGGGCAGCGTGGGCGGCGTCAAGGACGTCACCATCACCCTGTCGGGCGAGGGCGTCTACAGCCACCTGAAGTACGAGTCCGGCGTACACCGGGTGCAGCGCGTGCCGGCCACCGAGGCCCAGGGCCGCATCCACACCTCCACCATCACCGTGTCGGTGATGCCCGAGGCCGAGGACGTGGACATCAAGCTCAACCCGGCCGACATCGAGATGCAGGTGATGCGCTCGACGGGCTCGGGCGGCCAGAGCGTGAACACCACCGACTCCGCGGTGCGCCTCATCCACAAGCCCTCGGGCATCGTGGTGAAGTGCCAGCAGGAGAAGAGCCAGACGAAGAACCGGGCCATGGCCGAGCGCATGCTGCGCGCCAAGCTCTATGAGATCGAGCAGGAGCGCATCCGCAACGAGCGCGACACCATGCGCCGGGGCCAGGTGGGCACGGGCGACCGCTCGGAGAAGATCCGCACCTACAACTTCCCGCAGGACCGGCTGACGGACCACCGCATCGGCCTCACGGTGCACAACCTGCCGGCCATCATGTCCGGCGGCGTGGAGGACCTCATCACCGCCTGCCGCACCCACTACCAGGCCGAGGCCCTCAAGCAGCAGATGGGTGGAGGCCCCGGCGCCAGCGCATGAGCGAGCCCTGGACCCTCCGTAAAATCCTCACCTGGACGACGCAGCACTTCGAGAAGAAGGGCGTGGACGCGCCCCGGCTCACCGCCGAGGTGCTGCTCGCCCACGTGCTGAAGACGACCCGGGTGCGGCTGTACGTGGACCTCGACCGGCCGATGGAGAAGGAGGAGCTCGCCGCCTTCCGCGCCCTCATCGAGCGGCGCATGGCGGGCGAGCCCACCCAGTACCTCACCGGCGTGCGGGAGTTCTACAACCGCCCCTTCAAGGTGGACCGGCGGGTGCTCATCCCCCGGCCGGAGACGGAGCTGCTCGTCGAGGCCGCCCTGCACAAGCTGCCCAAGGACGCCCCCGGCACCGCGCTGGACGTGTGCACCGGCTCGGGCTGCATCGCCATCAGCCTCGCGGCCGAGCGGCCGCAGGCCACGGTGCTGGCCACGGACCTCTCGCAGGACGCCTGCGCGCTGGCGCGGGAGAACGCCCAGGCCCTGGGCGTGGCGGACCGGGTGACGGTGCTGCACGGCGACCTCTTCGCTCCCCTGCCCCCGGACGCGCGCTTCGACGTGGTGGTCTCCAACCCGCCCTACATCGCCTCCGAGGAAATCCCCACCCTGTCGGCCGAGGTGCGCCGCGAGCCCCACATGGCGCTGGACGGCGGACCGGACGGGCTGGTGCTCCTCCGCAAGGTCATCGAGGGGGCTCGCCGCGTCCTCAAGCCTGGCGGGCTGCTTGCAATGGAGATCGGCGAGACGCAGGGGGGCGCCGTCAAGGCCCTCCTCCAGGCCGCGGGTTACGAGGACGCGCGGGTGGAGAAGGACCTGGAGCGGCGGGATCGCCTCGCTTTTGGGACACAGCCCGTGGCCAGCGGGCCACAGGGGTAAGACGGAACAGATGGACAAGATCATCGTGAAGGGTGGCCGCCCGCTGCAGGGCGAAGTGACGGTCTCGGGCGCGAAGAACGCGGCGCTGCCCATCCTCGCCTCGGCGCTGCTGGCGGACGGCAAGAGCGTCTACCGCAACGTGCCGGACCTGGCGGACGTCACCACCATGCTCAAGGTGCTGGGCACCATGGGCTGTGAGACGGCGCGGCTCGAGGGGCGCAAGAAGGACGTGTGCGAGATCGCCATCGAGGGGCCCATCACCCCCGAGGCGCCGTACGACCTGGTGAAGACCATGCGCGCCTCCGTGCTGGTGCTCGGTCCGCTGGTGGCCCGCTTCGGTCGCGCCCGCGTGTCCATGCCGGGCGGCTGCGCCATCGGGGCCCGTCCCATCGACCAGCACCTCAAGGGCCTCAAGGCCCTGGGCGCGGACATCACCCTCACCGAGGGCTACGTGGAGGCCCGGGCGAAGCAGCTCAAGGGCGGCACCGTCAACTTCGACGTCATCACGGTCACCGGCACCGAGAACGTGATGATGGCGGCCGTGCTGGCCAAGGGCCGCACCGTGCTGGAGAACTGCGCGCGCGAGCCCGAGATCGAGGAGCTCGCCCGGGTGCTCAACAAGATGGGCGCGCGCATCGAGGGCGCGGGCACCTCCGTCATCACCATCGACGGGGTGGACGCGCTCAAGCCGGTGGAACACGCCATCCTCCCGGACCGCATCGAAGCGGGCACCCTGATGGTCGCGGCGGCCATCACCGGCGGCAACGTGCTGGTGAAGCACGCGGTGCCCGAGCACCTGGAGGCCGTCATCCTCAAGCTGCGCGAGACGGGCTGCACCGTGACGTCCGAGGACGGGGGCCTGCGCGGTGAAGGCGCCCAAGGTCATCAACTCGGTGGACGTGAAGACGACCGAGCACCCGGGCTTCCCCACGGACATGCAGGCCCAGCTCATGGTGCTGATGACGGTGGCCTACGGCACCTCGGTCATCTCGGAGAACATCTTCGAGAACCGCTTCATGCACGTGCCGGAGCTGCACCGGATGGGCGCGGACATCACCATCCAGGGCCACACGGCCGTGGTGAAGGGCGTCAAGAAGCTGTCCGGGGCGCCGGTGATGGCCACGGACCTGCGCGCCAGCGCCTCCCTCGTCCTGGCGGGCCTGCGCGCCGAGGGGAAGACCGAGGTCGCACCGCATCTACCACCTGGACCGGGGCTACGAGCGCCTGGAGCGCAAGCTGCGCAAGCTGGGGGCGGACATCCGCCGGGTGAAGGCCTAGACCCGGGCTACGTCCGGGGGGCCCTGGAGTTGCTTCCGTGAACACAATGTCGCAGTCGGGTTGCATCCTAAAAATCATGCGACCTATCATTCCCTGAACGTCCGGGGGGCAACCTCCCCCGGGTGCCCCCACGGGAGCGATGCTCCCCCCTACAGGAGAATGATCCGCCCCATGAATTGCCCCGGTTGCAGCGTCGAGATGGCCGATCTCGAAGGGGACCACGAGACGTTGCGCAAGTGTGGAGAGTGCGGCGGGCTGTGGATAGACGTCGCGGATCTCAACCGGATCCTGCTCCACAACAACCTGCCCGGACTGGAGAGCCAGGGCGGCAAGGTGGACGCGGACGCGCTCACCGGCCAATGCCCCGAGTGCCAGGTGGATCTCATCCGGGTGGATGGTGGTGATCGCCAGCACCCCCTGCACTACGACACCTGCGAGTCCTGCGGTGGCATCTTCCTCGAGTCGGAGTTCGCCGACGCCACCGATGCCAAGGTCGCCGAGCAGGAGATCATCGACTTCTTCCGCCACTTCGGCGCGAAGAGGAAGTCAGCCGCCGTCTGACGCCCCACCGAGGGTGTCCCCTGCCCGCCTCAACCTCCGGGCCCGTCCAGACGGGCCGGGAACGTCACCGTTCCATCCGCACCTCCAATCCCCGGCCCGGGATGAAAGCGCCAGCACGTCTGTTGGCGAACCTTGACACCCGGGCGCCAGGGGATTGAGTAGGCGCCCGAATGCCACGAGGGAACGGAATGCGACGTCTGGGGTGGGTCTGCCTGTGCGCTCTACTCGCCGGCTGCCCGAAGAAGGAGAGCGAGGCGCCGGATGCTGGGCCCGTCGTCACCGGGCCCGAGCTGCTCAACGAGAAGGAGCCCAACGAGCGGCCCGAGCAGGCGCTCACCCTCGGCAGGGACGCGACGGTGAGTGCCAGCCTGGGCGCGGATCCGTCCAAGCCCGACGAGGACTGGTACCGGCTCGCCCCCGGCGGCCCGAGCGTGGCCGACGTCAGCGTCTCCGGCATCCCCGGCGGGGACGTGCTGCTGGAGGTGTACGACGGCCCCGGCATCCGCAGCGCCCTCGTCAACAGCGCGGGCGATGGCAAGCCGGAGCGCTTCCCCAACCTCTACGTCGAGCGCGAGCGCTGGGTGCGCGTGGCCTCGGCGCGCAAGGGCACCGGCGGGGCCTACACCCTCGAGGTGCGCTACCACGCGCCCGAGGACGGGGTGGAGCGCGAGCCCAATGACCGGGCCGTGGATGCCTCTCCGCTGCAGCTCGGCCAGGCGATGATGGGCTTCCTCGGCCACGCGGGTGACGAGGACTGGTACCGGCTGGAGCTGCCCGAGCCGGCCGCCCCTGCCACCCCGCCGCCGGCTCCGGGCACCGAGTCCGGTGCCCAGCAGCCCGCCCCGGGCTCGGCCCCGGCTCCCGAGGGCACCCCGCCTCCAGGCTCCTCCGAGACGGCCCCTGGCGAAGGGGCGATGCCGCCTCCATCCGAGGCGACGGCGAATGCCCCCACTGGCGAGGGCACCCCGTCCGGCATGGAGCCCCAGGAGCAGCCGTCCGGGAGCGCGCCACAGTTCCAGATTCCCGTGCCCATCCCGGGCCAGGGCCTGCAGCCGGCCGCGCCGGAGGAGCCTCCCGCGGTGGCGCTGAAGATCGAGCTCACCGGCATCGAGGGCGTGCGACCGGAGCTGTCGGTGCTCTCGACGGCGGAGGCCCCCCTCTTCACCACGCCCAAGGGCAAGGAGGGTGAGGGCTTCGCGCTGCGCAACATCGGCGTGAGGGCGAGCGATCGCGTGGTGTACCTGGTGGTGAAGAGCGGCTGGACGGGGACGGGCAAGGAGGCGAAGCGCGGCTTCAACTCGGAGAAGTCCTACTCGCTGACGGTGTCCCTGGAGGAGGCCGGAGCGAACGCGGAGCTCGAGCCCAACGACGAGCTGTACAAGGCCACGCCCCTGCCGACGTCCGGCTACAAGGAGGGCTTCCTGTCGAAGGGCGACGTCGACAACTTCGTCCTGAAGACGACCGAGCCGGTGCTGGTCAAGGTGGAGCTGTCCGGCGTGGAGCGCATGGACCTGGAGCTGTCCGTCATCGAGCCCCCCGAGGGCGACGGCCAGAAGGAGACGGTGCTCCAGCGCGTCAACGAGGGCACCATCAAGGAGCCCGAGCGCCTCAACAACGTGGCCTGCGGTGGCACCTGCTACTTCCGGGTGCAGAGCGCCGCGCGCAAGGTGGAGAACAAGTGGGTGCGCGACTACGAGAACGCGGACCAGCCCTACCGCCTCTCCATCACCACCGTCCCCGACAACGGCAGCGAGGAGCGCGAGCCCAACAACGTCCCGGACCGCGCCATGGAGCTGACGACGGGGCGCGCGGTGCGCGGCACCGTCTACCCGATGAAGGACACGGACTTCTACCGACTGGACCTGTCGGACCGGCCCGTGCGCACCCCGCTGAAGGCCACGCTGCTGGGCATCCTCAAGGTGGACGTGGGCCTCTACCTCCACCGCCTGGGCGAGGACGGAAAGCCGACACTCGTGCAGACGTCCGATCGCGCCAAGGGAGAGCAGCCCGAGGTCATCCGCTACAGCGCCGAGCCCGGCGTCTACCTCCTGGAGGTCCGCGACGCCCGCAACCGCGAGGCCAACTTCCAGGACGCCTACCAACTCACCGTCGAGGAAGGCGAGTAGCGCCCCCCGCGACTTCTCGTTGACAAGCCAGGTCCGGATCCCTACTTTGGGCCTGCTTGCGACGCGGTGGTAGCTCAGTTGGTAGAGCACGAGCTTCCCAAGCTCGGGGTCGCGGGTTCGAATCCCGTCCGCCGCTCTGAGGCCGGCAGTTCCTCCTCCCGAGGGACTGCCGGCCTCTTGTTTTTCCGTGTCCTTTCCAGAGCCCGCCCCGGTCCATGGGGCCAGCCAGCCTCGGGAGGAATTTTCCCTCGCGGCCAACTGTGCAGAGGGCACGTGAATCCTCTTCATGCGCGCCGGCCCCTCAGCCGTTCAGCCATTCTCTTCGTCATCGCCGCCCTGCTCCTCCTGGCCCAGTACGCCATGGCCGCCGGCCCTGATTCAGGGGCAACGCAGCAGAGCACCCCAACGGGAAGCTCCGCGCAGCGCGCCGAGCTCGTCCCGCCCGGGCCCCGCTCGCTCGGCTGACTCTCCAGGTCGGGAGGCGCCTCGCCAACCAGACCTTGACTGAACGTCCTTTCAGCTTCACCCTGGGAGTGTGAAGCCCCGTCCCGTCTCCAACCCGCTCAACCCCTGGGACACCACCGCGGTGGAGTACCTGGAGGAGATTCCTCCCGCCAAGCTGGAGGTGCTGGAGGACCACAGCCGCGAGGTGCTGGCGCGCAACGACAGCCCGGACGTCGGCTTCTCCTGGAGCGTCAATCCCTACCGGGGCTGCCTGCATGCCTGCGCGTACTGCTACGCGCGGCCCTACCACGAGTACCTCGGCTTCGGCGCCGGCACGGACTTCGAGACGAAGCTGGTGGTGAAGCCCCGCGCCCCGGAATTGCTGCGCGCGGCCTTCGAGCGCAAGAGCTGGAAGGGCGAGACGGTCGCCTTCAGCGGAGTGACCGACTGCTACCAGCCGCTGGAGGCCTCGCTGCGCCTCACCCGAGCATGCCTGGAGGTGTGCGCCGAGTACCGCAACCCGGTGGGCATCATCACCAAGGGGCCCCTCATCGAGCGGGACCTGGACGTACTGCAGACGCTCGCGCAGGAGGCGAGGCTGTCGGTGTTCATCACCCTGCCCTTCCATGACGAGCAGGTGGCGCGCGCCATGGAGCCATACGTGGCCACGCCCCGGAGGCGCCTGCAGACCATCGAGCGGCTGGCCACGGCGGGCATCAACGTGGGCGTGGCGGTGGCGCCCGTCATCCCCGGGCTGAACGACGAGGACCTCGCGCGAGTCCTCACCGCGGCGCGCGAGGCCGGGGCCAATCGAGCCTTCTACACGCTACTGCGGCTACCCGGCCCGGTGCAGGCCGTCTTCGAGGAGCGCCTGCGCGAGAAGCTCCCGCTGCGCGCCGAGCGCGTGCTGCACCGCATCCGCGAGACACGCGGGGGCGAGCTGAACGACCCTCGCTTCCGCACCCGCATGCGCGGCGAGGGACTCTACGCGGACACCATCCGCAAGCTCTTCGAGACCACCACACGCCGCGTGGGGCTGAACACCGCGTGGGAGTCGGAGGAGAAGGAGAGCCCCTTCCGCCGCCCGATGAAGCCGGGCACACAGCTCAGCTTCTTCTGAGTCCCCATATTCAGGGTGCTTGCAGGGTGCATGCCTCCTGGCGCCTGACGTGCCGCTCACGTCTAGCCCTACACGAGCAGGGCATGCGGTCATACGCCGAGTATGACCGTCTCATGGAGTGTACGGCCGTCCAAGCCGTGGACGGTCGGAGGGGAGGCAGGATGCGTGGTGCTTGAGTCGCTGCCGTCTTGGAGCCGCGTATGGCCTGATTGGCACGCCGAGTGCTTTCAGCCCGGCTGCACGCCCCTGCATCAGCGCGTCGTGCATTGCGAGAACCCCATGCACCGATTCCTCAAGACCCTCCTTCCGCTTTGCATTCTGAGCGGCTCTGCCTGCATCAATGTCCCCGCCATCGAACAACCCGATGCGGGGACCACTCCCGACACGGGCGGCTTCACCCTGTCCGTCGACCCGGCCCAGGCCAACGTCCTTCCGGGCGGAAGCCAGAACATCCAGCTCTCCCTCACCCGCATCAATGGCTTCACCGACAACGTCACGCTCAGCCTCATCAATCCTCCGGCTGGCATCAGTGCCTCGACCGTCACGATCGCCGCCGGCAGCACCTCCGCCACGCTGACCATCTCCGTCAGCACCAGCGCCGCACCTGGACCCAAGACGCTCACCGTGCGCGGAACCGCGGGCACCCTCACCCAGGACGCCTCCGTGTCCCTCACGGTGGCCAGTTCGGGCGACCTCCTCGTGAACTGGGCGAGCCCCAGTCAGTCCAAGGTGTACGTGAAGGACTCCGTCCAGATGCAGGTGGTGGTGGAGGGCGGCACGGCCGACACCGTCGACCTGTACAAGGGCACGACCTTCCTGACGCGCCTGTCCGCCCCCTCCTTCCAGTACACCTGGGACACCAGCCAGGAGACCGAGGGCGAGCACCAGTTGACCGTTCGGGCCACGCGCGCCGGCACCATCTTCACTAGCCCCACCCGCATCTTCGCGGTCGACCGCACGGCTCCCAAGGTGGCGACGCGGGCTCCGGCCCCTGGTGCCACCACTGTCTCCGTGCATGACACCCTCCAGGTGAGCTTCGACGAGCCCCTCAAGGCATCCTCTGTTACCGATGCATCCGTGGTCCTGAGCACGGCGAGCACGTCGAACGTCCCCAAGACACTCTCCCTGTCAACGGATGGCAAGACGCTGACCATCACCCCCAGCGCGCCGCTGACTTTGCCGGCCACGGCCACCATCACCCTGGGCACGAGCACCGCGCCATTGCTGGACCTGGCCGGCAACTCCCTGGCCTCTTCGTCCGCCTGGACCTTCACGGTTCCCACCTGGCTGCCGCTCGGTGGAGCCATCAGCGCGGTAGCCGGAAACACTGCCGCCGAAAACGTGACCATGAAGGTGGGCAAGGACGGCAACCCCGTGATGGCCTGGTCCGAGTCCGATGGCACATCCAAGAACATCTACGTCCGGCGATGGAATGGCACGAGTTGGGAATCCTTTGGAAACGCCTTGAATGCAGTCGCGACGGCAGGCACCCATGCGGACATGCCAGCGCTTGTCCTTGATGCCGCGAACCTTCCCATCGTGGTGTGGGAGGAAATGGATGCCACATCTGGACCTACCAACCTGTATGGGAAGAGGTGGACTGGCTCCACCTGGGAGTCTCTTCCTCAGATCCCGGCGGAAACCGCCGCCGACACAAAGCGCTACGCTCCGACTGTCGTCTTCGACAGTGCTGGCACCTTGGTGATCGCGGCAACCTACTACACGGGTGTCAGCTTTCAGGTACTGACCTTCAAACTGAACACCCTCGACAATACATGGTCCGACGTATCGCCCCCGAGGCCAAGCGATCTGATCTCGCCCAGCAATCCGAATTTGGCGATGGACAGTACGGGCAATTGGTTCATCGCCTACGCAGCAAACTCGGAATCTTTGGGCCAGTGGGGCATCTCCGTACAGAGGAGGGATTCCTACGGGACATGGTCAGACAAGATTGGAAGCTCGGTCGCCAGCCCGTCAAAGTACATAGCCCACCAAGCTTCGATTGCATTGAATGGAGTCGGCTCCCCGTACATTGCATGGAAGGAGGCCTCGACATGGAACAGCCCAAACAGCCTCATCCATGCCGCGCTTTGGAATGGATCGTCATGGCAGATGATCGGCAGCACCGTCAGCAACAGCACGACCTCGAATAGCAACCCCTCCCTGGTGATGGACAAAGACGGGAATCCCCTCATTGCCTGGAGCGGCTATGCGTCTCCCGAGACCGCTATCTGGGTAAGCCGCTGGAATGGCAGCGATTGGCTGCCGGTAGGTTCGTCGCTCAGCGCAGAGACGGGCGTCAGCACCGCAGGCCTCCGACCGACACTGGCGCTCGACAAGAACGGCCAGCCGCTGGTCGCCTGGCACGAGTCCGATGGCGCGGTGTCGAATATCTACGTCTACCGATACAACTACTGAGCCCGCCTTATTCACCAGAAGGGCTGGAGGGTGACCGGAAAAGAAGGGTGACGCGCCTGACCTCCCGAGTGGTAGAGGGGTGTTGTTCAGACATCCACCACCAAACGGCCGGAGGCGCGTCATGGGTGAAATCCTCACCGACTTCTCTCTGAAGTTCAACGGTTCCGTGAAGCTGGAGGCAAGGGCGGAGCGGTTGACGTCGGAAGCGGGGCGGTGCTGCTCAGGGAGGTGGACGAGCGGCTGGGGCTGACACGTTGGCTGGGCGAGCGGCTGACGGACACGCGCGACGAGAGTCGCATCACCCACTCGCTGCGGGAGTTGGTGCGCACGCACCTGCTGCTGCTGGCGCAGGGGTGGAGGGACCAGGACGACGCGGACGCGCTGAGGGAGGACGCGGCGCTGAGACTGGCGGTGTCGGACAGGAAGAGCACCGTGCCGCTGCGGCAGGAGGAGGAGAGCCGGAGGGGCTGGCCTCGCAGCCGACCTTGTCGCGGCTGACGGCCATGCTGGCGCGGGAGGACAACCGGAAGGTGCTGCAGCGAGGCGCTGGTGTGGCTGACGGGCCGGAGGCTGAGGGCGTCGAGGCCCAGGGGCGAGCGGCTCGAGCAGGTGACGGTGGACGTGGACGGGTTGCCGGTGGAGGTGCATGGGCATCAGGAGGGCAGCGCGTACAACGGGCACTACGGGGTGCGCATGTACCACCCGATTGTCGCCAGTCTCGCCGAGACGGGAGACCTGCTGGACGTGAGGCTGCGCGAGGGCAACGTGCACAGCGCCAATGGAGCGCTGGAATTCCTCGAGGAGCTGCTGACGCGAGTGGAGAAGGAAGTATGCGAGGTGGCGGCGGTGCGCTTCGACGCGGGGTTTCCCGAGGAGAAGCTGCTGGCGAAGCTGGAGGAGCGAGGCACGCCCTACGTGGCGCGGGTGCGCAACACCTCTGTCCTCAAGCAGGAGGCCGCCCTGCCACGCTTCCTCCACTCGGGAGTGCCGACGGGGGAGCCGGGCACCTTCCTGTACGAATGGGAGTACCAGGCGCAGGGCTGGAGTCGTGCACGGCGCGTGGTGCTGGTGCTGTTGGAGAGGGAGGGCGAGCTCTTCCCGCACGCCTTCTGGCTGGTGACGAGCTGGACGGCCGAGCAGATGCCGGCCGAGAAGCTGCTTGCGCACTACCGCGAGCGCGGCACGGCCGAAGGCCACTTCGGCGAGCTGATGGATGTGCTGGCCCCGGCGCTCTCCTCGGCCAGGCGGCCCAAGTCCAACTACCGGGGGAGTCCACCCGTGCAGCGCTCGGTGTCAATCGACGCCTTCGCCAACAACGAGGTGCGCCTGCTGCTCAACGCCCTGGCCTACAACCTGGTGCACGCCGCGCGCGTGCTGATGGAGCAGGCCACGGGCGAGGGCTGGGGGCTGCGCCGCGTACGCGAGCGGGTGCTCAAAGTGGCGGCGCGGGTGCTGTTGCACGCCAGGAGGGTCGTGCTGGTGATTGCCCGGGAGTCGGCCAGCCTCTGGCAGAAGCTGTGGACGAAGCTGGGCTCGCTGAGCACAGCCCATGTCACGTAGCCACTCGGCGGCAATTCCTGCTCACCCATCGAGTCCTCCGCTGTCCCCTCTCCAGCTCCTCCTGCTTGCCACCTGCGGCCCGGGACGGGGAATCGGCTGACCCTGCGTCCGAAATCGCAAGCCAACGCTCTCGGCTTCAGCTCTCCTGCATGTCTTGAGCCAGTCGTCACGAATACGGT
>CAVYSY010000039.1:0-461836 GCA_963771175.1 uncultured delta proteobacterium | reverse complement strand
ACCTACCTGCCACGGACCCTCGCGATCCTCATCCCCGACGGTGGCAGTTTGGATTTTGGCAATCAGCAGGAGGGCACCACCAGTGCTCCGCAGCCCGTAAAGGTGCAAAACACCGGTGAGGCGACTGTCAAGTCGATCACCCCCTCCATCCAGGATGCCGTCGGTGGGACCTTTACCGTTGTCCTGACTCCCTCTGGGACTGTGCCATTCGACCTGACTCCGGGCCAAACAAAGGACTTGGTGGTGACGTTCACGCCCGCTGTCAATCGGCAAGGATGGTGGCGTGGCCTCGGGCATTCTCTCCTTCACCAGCGATGAAACGGATGCGGGCTTTCCGGCCAACAATCCGAGGGTGGACCTCCCCCTCTCCGGCAGGGGAGTGCCGTTCGCCGCCGAGGTGAGCCCCGAGTCGCTCACCTTTGGGGCGCAGCGCGTGAACAGCACGAGCACGGCGCAGACGGTGACCGTGCGCAACGTGGGTGACGTGCCCTCCGCCTACTTGTTCAATATTACGAAGGTCTACATCGGCCCCGGTGAGCCTTTCGTCGTGACCACGGACGCGGGATTTCCGCAGAAGGTGACGGTGGGCTCCAGCGTGTCATTCCCCGTGACGTTCAATCCCACGGACGCGGGAGTCGGCCAGGGCACCCTCACCATCGAGACCACTGACCCGGTCAGACCGACTTTCGACGTCCCCCTATCGGGCACGGGGGTGAAGTCCACCATCGGGCTGAGCCCGAACCCACTCACCTTTGAGTCGCAGCTGGTGAAGACCTCCAGCGGCTATCAGACGGTAACGGTGAGCAACACGGGTTCCGCGAGCCTGAACGTCAGCGCCGTGGCCATCACCAGCGGCCCCTACGAGGTGTCGACGGACGAGGAGGATCCAGGTTGCGGCGGATGGTGGCTCCTACGACCTCTCGGTGAGGTTCAGTCCCTCGGCCGAGGGCGACCAGCCGGGTGTCCTCACCGTAACGAGCGATGACCCGGACAGGCCCACGGCCAACCTCCCCCTGTCGGGCACCGGCATCGACCCCGCCGTCCTGCTGAGTCCAGACGCGGGCCTCATCTTTGCCGCTCAGGGAGGCGAACACCTCCAGCGATTGGCAGACGGTCACGGTGAGCAACCCCGGCTCCTCCCAGCTGAACGTCAGCTCCGCGACCATCACCAGCGGACCCTTCGAGGTGTTGTCGTCCGCTGGGTTCCCGGTGGCGGCGGATGGCGGCACCCACACCCTCTCGGTGCGGTTCAGTCCTATCGTCGCGGGCACGGACCAGTCGGGCACCCTCGCCGTAGCGAGCGATGACCCGGACAGGCCCACGGTCAACCTCCCCCTGAAGGGCACGGGCATCAAGCCCACCATCGCGCTGAGTCCAACCCCCATCAACTTCGGTCAGCCAGAGAGTGGGCACCACCAGCGGGCCCCAGACGGTGATGGTGCGCAACTCCGGTACCGAGACGCTGAAGGTCAGCGGCGTGACCACCGACGGACCCTTCGCGGTGTCGTCGACCGCTGGGTTCGAGTTGGCGCCTGACGGTTCAAAGTCCCTCTCCGTGACGTTCAGCCCCACGAGCGAGGGCTCGCTCTCGGGCATGCTCACCTTCTCCAGCAATGACCCAAGCACGCCCGCGGCCACCGTCAACCTGTCGGGCTCGGGGGTGAAGCCCATGCTCGCGGTGACTCCCAGCACCTCCGCCAACGCCCCGCTCGACTTCGGTGAGCAGCGAGTGAACACCCCGAGCGTGGCCAGGGAGGTGACGCTGAGCAATACGGGAAGCGGCCCCATCACCATCAACACCGTCTCCGTCGCCCCGCCCTTCTCGGTGGTCACGAGCGGATCGTTCTCGCTGGCGAGTGGGGCGAACAAAGATGCTCTTGGTGACGTTCACTCCCACGAGCGAGGGCGTGCTTCCGGGCTCGCTCACCCTCACCACGGATTACGAGACCACGCCTTCCGCCACCGTGTACCTCTCCGGCAGGGGGGTGAAGCCCACCGTCCAGGCGAGTCCCACGGCACTCGACTTTGGCTCCCAGACCGTCGGGACTGCCAGCGCGCCCCAAGGAACTGACCGTGAGCAATACCGGCAGTGGTACCCTGAAGATTACCGACATCCAGGTGACTGGGCCCTTCGGGCTCGACTCGATGCTGCCGTTCAGCCTGCTGGACGCGGGCGGCTCGAAGACACTTCAGGTGACGTTCCATCCCATCGAACAGAATTTGGCCACAGGGAGCATCACCTTCAATACCAATGACCCGACCCAGAGCACGGTCACCATCAATCTCGCTGGTGATGGAGGTGCTCGTGTCCACTACCGCCATCGACTTCGGTGACGTGCCCGTCGGGTCGTTCGCGGAGAGGGATGTCACCTTCACCAATAACGGTACCTTCGATATCACTCTCACAACGGTGTCCAGTTCCTCCTCGCGGTTCGAATTGGTGGGTTTCACCCCTGTGATCCTCACGCCTGCCGATCCCAGTAAAACCTTCAAGGCGAAGTTCACGCCTGGCACGACTGGGGAGTTCATTGGAACCATCACCGTGGGGAGTACGGCCGATAACAGCCCTCACAGGCTGAGTCTTTCGGGCAGGGGCAACGAAGCGAGGGCGCAGCTTACCCTTGATGGCGGTACTCCGCTCACCACGCTCAATTTCGGATCCGTGGAGGTCGACAGCGCGAAGCAGGCGACGGTGCGGCTCACGAACATTGGAGGCGCGCCGCTCGACATGACAGGCGCCGCGGTCGTCACCCGGCTGTCAGATGGTGGGACTGCGCCGTCCGCCGGTCCTTTCAGTTATCTCGGCTCGAGCACGTACCAGGACATTGCGCCGGATGGTGGGTTCGTCGAGTTCCAGGTGGACTTCTCACCGACGCAAAACGCTGATTACTCCGCGTACCTCGTCCTCACCTCGGACGCCGTCAACAGTCCGCTGGAGCTCCCCCTGATTGGCAGCGGCGTTTCCGCGCGGCTCGGGCTGTCTACGAACAGGCTGGATTTCGGTAATCAGCGCGCGGGACACCCCGGCGCCGACCGGGGAACATCAAGAACGAGGGCACGGCCCCGCTCAAGATCGTGGGGTTCTCCTTCACGAAGTTCGACTACTCCATCTCGTCTCCCACGACCCTTCCGTCTCCAGGGAGCCCCTTGGTGGTGGGAAAGGAAGAGACGGTTGGGGTTGACGTGGTCCTCACCCCAACAGTGAGGGGGACGGTGGATGACACCCTTTCAATCTCCAGCAATGCCATCGCCACCGATGGAGGCACATCCGTGGCATTGACGGGGACTGGGCTCGACGGGCTCATGAACGTGAATCCCATCGAAATCATCTTCGATGGTGGCGTGGAGGTGGGTGCCTCCTCCTCGCCAACCATTGTGCGGGTGACCAATGGTGGTGACTACCTGCTGGAACTCAAGAGCGCGACGGTCCAAAACCCATCGGACGCAACCCCTTTTTCATCTCCGGATTCCCAGCCGGGTTGAGGCTGGAACCGGGGGCCTCGCAAGAGTTCTTTGTCACCTTCAGTCCCTCCGTGAACGGCTATCAGAGTGCGACCCTCGCCATCGATAGCGATTCCGCGCTCAATCCCAGTCGAAATGTGACGGTGTCGGGCACGGGCGTGGGTGCCGAGGTGGAGTTGCTCCGCACGAGCATCGGCTTTGGTAAGGCCAATGTGGGCACGTCCACCTCTCAGACGCTGTCCATCAGGAACAAGGGCGTGAAGACCCTGGAAATCTATGACATCTCCTTCGAGAAGAAGGACGGCCTGGATGGGGGGACGTCGGGCACCCCGGAGATGGCGCTGGATTTCAGTGTCGAGCGCAGTGCCGATGGCGGCAGTGTCTTCCCCATGTGGGTGGATGCCGGTTCCTTCGCCTCCGTCCCGTTGAGGTTCGCCCCGACGGCGGTGGGAACGCGGCTGGCCCAGGGATCCATCTCCTCGAATGCCAAGACCGTCAAGTTCGACGTCACGGGGGATGGGACTTCGCCCATCCTGAACGTCACACCGTCCGAGCTGACCATCGATGGTGTTCTGGTGGGCACCGACTCCGCTCCCAAGTCTGTCACCATCACCAACAAAGGCACGGGTTCGATCTCCCTCCAGAGCATCGAGCTGAGCGGAGCGGCCGCAGCGGCCTTTACCAAGACGCACTCCAAGGTGCCCATTCGCCTCGATCCCAACCTGAGCGAGGTGGTGGTGCTGACGTTCAAGCCGACCGAGGAGCAGCCGGTGGCCTCGGTCCAGTTGCTCGTGGAGCCGGACTCTCCGGGCGTGCCAGCATCCAGGTGCCCGTCCTCGGGGTGGGTGTCGTTCAGCCCGTCTCGGTGGAATCCGAGTTGGACTTCGGACAGCAGCTCGTCGACAACACCTCACAGCCGCGCATCTTGCACATCACCAACAACACGGATGCCCGGGTCACCCTGTCGGATATCCGGGTGTTGGGGACGGATGCCATCCAGTTCACCCCGGAGCGGTTGTCACTGCCGATCATCATGGAGAAGGGTGTACCGGTGCCACTGAAGGTGACCTTCCGTCCGCGAGTCCTGGCCGATGTGAATGCCGTGCTGCGGCTCTCCTTCGCGGAGCTGTCGGCGCCGCTCGAGGTGGCCTTGCGTGGCAAGGGAATCCCCACGGTGCTCGCCATCAGTCCCTCGTCGGTGAAGTTCGAAGGAGTCCGTGCTGAGACCGGCGTGCGAGAGGAGCCGATCACCTTCTTGAACCTGAGCAGCGATCCGATCACCCTCGCCCCGCCGGAGGTGAAGCTCCGCAATGGCGAGGACTTCACCTTCGACTATGGCTCCCTCGAGGGCCAGCAGCTCATGCCCGGCGTGCCCGTCATCAAGAAGGTGAAGTACCAACCCACGAAGGAGGGCTTCTCCGAGACTGTCTTGAGCTTCGGTACGACCAGTCCCTGGTGCCCAAGGGGGTGGATTTGCAGTTCATGGGGACGGCGGTGAGGAGCATTCTCGGCGCCGACGTGACGAGCCTGGATTTCGGCCGGGTGGAGAAGCGCGCGCAGCCGCCGGTCAAGACCGTTACCGTCACCAACAAGTCGGACCAGTTGCAGCGCGTGTTGGTGTCGCTGGAGACACCCGCGGAGACTCCCTTCTCCGTGGACGGGAGTGGCTTGGCGGAGAGCATCCCGCCGGGGGGGACTGCTACCTTCTCGGTGAAGTTCAAACCCGAGAATGCGGGTGAGGTCAGAGAGACGTGGTGTACGTCTCGTTGCAGGGCGTCACCACTCCCGAGCTGGAGATACCCGTGAAGGGATATGGTAAACCCTGACGGGCTCGGGCAGTGGCTGCTCCTGCGGCAGCACCGGGGCGGGGAGCGCGGCGCTGATGGCGCTCCTGGCGCTGGTGGGGGTGAGCTCGCGGCGGCGGCGGCGCGAGTAGTCGGAGGGCCTTCGCCTCTCTGGGGGCCCCTGCCGTTCCCGGGGGGGCCTCCGTGGCACGCTGTTGGAGGCGGTGCTCAGTGCGAAGAGGCATGCATTCCAGCGTCCGCCACCCCACGCTCCACGGTCGCGGACTTCGCCTCGCTGCGCCGCTCCGCTTGGAGTGACGGCGCCCGCGACCAGCGCCACAGTTCCACCTCCGTCCCTGCCCTGGGAGGTGCCGCATGAAGAAGTCCGCTCCCGAGGAGCCGCCGCAGCTGCCCGTGAAGCTCGCCCCGGTGTCCAATGGCGAGTACTGGACGATTGCCAATCGCCGTCGCGTTGTTGCGAAGGAACGAGGCGCGAATCGCCGGGCGCTCGCCGGTGGTTGCGTCCGAGCTCGTCGAGGCGGAGCAACTCGCCGGGACTCTGCGCGTGATGCCCGGGCAGCAAGGGGTCGAGAGCGAGGCGGGAGCGCCGTCCCTCGTCAAGGCCGTCGAGATTCGGGATCGGTTCTGGACGCTGTTGCACCAGCGCTACGACGTACTCTGGCGGTGTGGTGCGTGGCTCTACGTCCGTGCGGTCGATGAGCGCGTGCCTCCGCTCCCGGTCCGGCCGGCGCTGGTCGGGAGGGCCCGGATCGGGCCGGTCGTGGAGGCCCGCGGCCCGTGCCGGAGCAGCGGCGGAGCATGAATCCTCCGCCGCTCATCTCCGTACCCTCATCCGTGCTCGTATCCGGTGGGAATCCACCGTCCTTGGGACGCACTTCTTGTCCGTGCAGACTTCGTTGTCGGCACAGTCGGACGAATTCTCGCACTCCTCGCTGCGGCAGCGGATCGCCTGAGGCGACTACGGGGTGGGGACCTGGGTGGTAACGGGCGCCTCCGGGGAGAGCACGAGCACCTCGGCGCGGCGGTTGAGTTGGCGCTCGGCCTCGGTGGCGGGTTTGGCGCTCACCGGCCAGTTCGAGCCCAGACTGCGGATCTTCACCTGGGGCCCGGGGATGCCCTGGTCGATCAGGTAGCGGCGCGCCGCCTGGGCGCGTTGCAGCGCCAGGATCATGTTGGACGTGTCGCTCCCCTCGGTGTCCGCATGTCCCTCGACGAGGATGGTGCCCGCCTTGGCCTGGTCCAACAACCGCTGGGCCGCGTCGCCATCCAGCAGGGGCACCACGCCTGGCAACTCCGTGCTGCCGGCTCGAAGTGGATCTCCCCCCGCCAGGCAGGAACGCTCCTGGGGGCCTGGCTGGTAGGGCTGTAGGGGCTCCCGGCGTGCTGGCCCGGTCGAGGAGTCCTGTGGGTCGCCGCGGGTGAGAGAGAGCTGAGCTCCCAGGTGCCGGCTCGTCGGACCGGCTCTTCTTCCGGTGGCGGTTTGGGCGCGCTCAGGGTGAGCTGGAGCTCGCGATCCGCGTTCTGATCGAGGAAGGAAATCCGGGGCGGCGGCTCGCTGCTGAAAGTGACGCCGGCGAGTACGCGGAAGCGGGGCGTTCCCAGGGCATTGCCCAGGCCGGGACCTCCCAGGACGAAGGCGTCCAGCCCGATCAGCAGCGGAAAGCGCACGCCTCCCAGCAACTCCATGGACAGCTGCGACGTCGCGGGGGTCAGCGTGGCCCGCAGGCCAACTCGCCCGCAGCCCCTGGCCTCTGGTGGCCAGCGCGGTGCCCAGGCGCACCTCCGAGATCGCTCCTGGTGTACTCTCGCTCTCGGCGGTGCCCAGGAGGATGGCAGGGCGGAAGAGCACGCCCGCCTCCAGAGAGGGTCGCGGCCAACTTCCCAGATTCGCTCCCACCGTCATCCGCGCGTGGAAGCGCGGCCCAAGTCACCTGCCAGGGCCGAACTGGCGCCCACCGGCAACCCCACGCCCAGGTCCGCCGACAGATCCACGGGTTGACGGTGGCGCTGGGACAGCAGTCCCAACCGTGCCTGGAGCACGGGAGTGCCCAGGCCCTGGGCCGTCAGGAGAGCCAGCCCCACCTGTTGTGGATCATCTCCCTCCTGCCAGAGCACGAAGGGGACCTGTGCTGCCCAGCCTCGAGCCACCGGCAGCACGCCGTAGCTGGCGGACAACAGCCCGGTCGCCCTGTGCCGCACCACATCCAACAGCTGCTCACCATCGCTCAGCACCAGGGGCAGGTTCCTGGTAATGCCCCAGCAGGTTGATGCTCAGCCCCCCTGGTGCCATCAGCTCGCCGTTGCCGACGAGCAACGTGCCTCCGCCCCACGTTCGTATCCAGCCGCTCCAGATCGAAGCCCGGCAACTGCTCGGTGGGCTGGGCCGAGGCCAGCGAGCACATCAGCAGCGCCGCGGACGCTGCTACCCTGATGAAAGGGCGTCGGCGCATGTGGGTCTCTTTGCCGACTCCAGCTGGGGTCGCCACGAATTGGCCTGGGGACCTCCATATAGGTACCCCCCCGACTGTGAAGTCGGATACAATTCTACCGCTCTTCGTATGGGGTGGGACAAGTGCTCCGATTCAATTTCCTGATCGTTGTGTCGGTTGGCCTGCTGGTTGCCGGTGGGTCCAACAGAGCCGGGGGCGGGAGCTCCGCAGGCGGGAACCACGTTGGCTCGAGAGAGCCAGTCGAACACCACGATCACCCGTCGCCTGGATTGGAATGATGGGACGGGGAACTGGGACGGCGGGGTGCTGTCGTTCGTCGACCCGGTCCCAGCGGGCGATGAGTTGGTGAAGCTCGAGGCGAAGGCGTACGGCCACCATACCACCACGGCATCATGAACCTGAGCAGTGATCTCATCACTCTCGCCATGCCGGAGGTAAAGTCCAGGAGCGGCGCGCCCTTCATCTTCGACGGCGACTCCCTGCGGAACCTGCCACTCGCGCCGGGTGTGCCCGTCATCGTGAACGTGGGGTATCAACCCATGGTGGAGAACTTTGGCTGGGTGAACGTGAACAACAAGGTGGAGCCCAAGGAGATCACCGTCGCCAACAAGTCCGCCCAGGCGCAGCGGGTCGTCGTGATGCTGAAGGCGGCTGAGGAGTCCTCCTTCTCCTTGGATGCGAATGGCTCTGGCCATTCCGCCTGAAGGGAGCGCCACCTTCACGGTGGCATTCGATCCCGACAAGGCGGGTGATGCCGCGAACGAGGTGCAGGTCTGGTTGCAGGGCGAGATCGAGCCCGAGGTGCAGATCCCCGTGAAGGGAATGGGTCAATCGCTGAGGGGACAGGGCAGTGGCTGCTCCTGCGGCACCACCGAGGCGGGCAGCGCGGGCATGCTGATGCTGCTGGCGCTGGTGGGCCTGGGCTCGCGGCGGCGGAGGCGCGAGTAGTCGGATGGTCTTCGACATCAGGAAGATCCTCGAGCAGCTCGAGACCGGCACCCCCGCGGAGCCAGGGGTGCCGGTCTGGCAGCAGGAGAGCTGGGAGGATCCGGAGGGCTTCGCCGCCGCGCTGGCCGCGGCCCACGTGGGCCGCGGCGCGCCGCTCAAGAGCCGCGCGGGCCAGCACTACGACTTCTTCCACGATCTCGTCGTCCGCCACGGCAACACGGACCGCGTGGCCCTGCGCAGCTACGACCGGCAGGAGCGGCTGGCAGGTGCTGGGCTACCGCCAGCTGCACGAGCAGGCCTCGCGGCGGGCCACCGAGTGGGCGCGGCAGGGCGTCAAGGCCGGGGCCAAGGTGTGCCTGTTCTACTCCGTCGGGAGCGAGCTGCTCATCTCGCTCGCGGCGGCCCTGGGCCTGGGCGCCTGCATCAGCTTCCTGCCGCCCCAGGGCAAGCGCTTCATCGCGCGCCGCCTGGCCGCGCTCGCGCCGGACCACATCGCCGCCGAGCCGCACCAGGTGCTGCTGCTGGAGGGCTTCGAGAAGCAGCTGCTGCACAGCCAGGGTCAGGCCTCTCCGGCCTTCACCTCGCACACCTACAAGCCGGACGAGCCGGTGGGCCTGCTCTTCTCGCCCCTGGTGGAGCCGCCGGGCACGCCGGCGCCGCTGCTCGCGGAGGACGCGTGGCGCGGGGCGCTGGTGGACGGGCTGCTCACCTTCGGCCTCGGCCCCGGGGAGCACCTGGCCGCGCCTGGCTACCACCCGCTGCAGCACCTGCCGGCCTTCCTCTTCACCACGCTGCTGCGCGGGGCCACGTACCTCCACCTCGAGCTGTCGGACCTCGAGGCCAACCCCGCGCTGCTCACCGAGCACCCGGTGCGCGCGCTCGGCGTCACCCCGGCCTTGCGGGACCTGCTGTTGCGCGCCCGCACGCAGCTCAAGAACGTGGCCCACTGGTTCCGCAACCCCGAGGAGCCCATCGACTGGCTGGCCTGGCGCGCCTGGGTGAAGCAGTGCGGGTTGTCCACGGTGCCATCCTCCAACGTGCTCGTGGACTCCATGCGCCGGGGGCGCGGTGCTCGGCTCGCCGCGGCGGGTGAGGGACCTGCACACCGAGGCGCCTCCCGCGGCGGGACGTCGCTGGGCGCTGCACGACGTCAACATGAGCGGCCAGCAGGCGCCGGGAGACCTGGGCGTCTTCACCCTGTTGCCGGACGAGGAGCGGCCGCCCTGCCTACGTGGTCCTCACGCGCTCCTATGGCCTGTACCACTACGGGGGACCCCGTACGGCGAGGCGGGACGGGCGCGTCTACCCGGCCGCCGAGGTCGCCGAGGTCGTCCAGTCGCTGCCCTTCGTCCGGGGTGCCTCCGTGGTGCCTGCCCCCACGGGCGGTGTGGCCGGCCACTACCGCTACGTGCTGCTCGTCTTCACCGGAGTCCAGGCCCCAGCAGACGAACGTCTGGCTGCAGGAGATCCGCCGCTGCATCGAGCTCCAGCTCGGGGCCGAGCACCTGCCGGACCGCACCGAGTTCATCCCGCTCTACCCTCGCAAGGTGGACGGGCAGGTGGACGAGGCCTGGTGCCACGCGCAGTACCTGACGGGGGCGCTCCACCGGAAGAGCTCGGATCCGCTCTTCCAGGCCCTGACGGCGCTGCGAGGCCATCTGCTGGAAAAAGCGGGGCCGGGTGTGTGAGGATGGCGCGTCCCGCGAAGCTTCGCCAGGGGAGTGCGCCATGGGAGTCCAGGTCGTCATGGGGGCCATGCTGCAGTGCAGCTTCGGTGTGGCCCCGTCCTCGCTGGTGGTACTGCCCGCCAACAAGGTGCTGGCCACGACTCCGGCGGCCAACATCATGGACAACAAGCCGATGCTGAACATCCTGCCCTTCGGCATGTGCCAGTCGCCGGCCAACCCCACGGTGGCCGCGGCGACGGCGGCGGCCATGGGGGTGCTCACGCCCATGCCGTGCATACCCGCCACGGCGGCTCCGTGGGTGCCGGGTTGCCCCAAGGTGCTGATCGGCAACATGCCGGCCGTGGACAGCAGCTGCAAACTGATGTGCAACTGGGGCGGCGTCATCCAGGTCGTCTCCCCCGGCCAGTTCACGGTGCAAGATGGCTGAGTCCGCGAAGCCCCTTCCTCCTCCTCCGCTCGAACTCCACCTCCTCGACAAGCCGCTGGATGTCGAGGCGTCGGACCTGGAGAGCACGGATGACGCGGCTGGAGAAGGTCAACGATCTGGTGGCCCGGAGCGCCTACCTCGATGCGGCGCGCGCGGCCGAGGCGCTGCTGCGCGAGGGCATCTACGACGTGCGGCTGGTGGGCCCCTACCTCCTCGGCCTCTTCCTCGAGGGCGGCCTGGAGGCGATGCCGGCGATGTTCCACTCGCTCTCCAACACCCTGTTGCGCAACTGGCAGTCCTTCGGCCCGCACGAGCGCAAGGACGTCTTCGCCGACGCGGGCCTGCGCTGGCTGCTCAAGCTGCTCAACAAGCACCTGGAGCACCACGAGCGCCTCAAGGACGAGACGTGGCAGCGCTGGTGCACGCCCAACAACCGCGAGCCCCTGGAGCAGGCGCTCACGCTGAGCGAGGAGATCTTCTCCGCGTTCGGCAGGGTGATGCCCCGGAACGGTTGCGAGGCTCCGTTCCGCCGCCTCGCGCAGTGGCTGGAGGGCCACCTGCAGTCCCTGCCCGCCGAGGAGGCTCCGCCGGCTGAGCCCGAGTCCGCGGACGAGCCCGAGGAGGATGAGCCCCACGCGAGGGCGCGGCCGAACGAGTCCATGCGCTCGGCTCCCGCGTCGGCCGGGCCCACCCTTCCGGTCTCGCCCGCGCTGGCCCAGTTGATGAAGAAGCTGGCCGCGTTCAACACGCTCGTCGAGCGCCAGGACTTCCTGCGTGCCGGCGTGGTGGCGGCGGACGTGCTGCAGGTGGTGGAGCACTTCGATCCACGCGTGTACCTGCCCGCGCTCTTCTCCCGGTTCTTCGCCGGGCTGAGCACGCATGCGGAGCAGGTGGAGCCGCTGCTGCAGAGCACCGAGTCGCTGTCCTTCCGCGCGCTCGATCAGCTCTACCGGGTGGACCTGGAGACCTTCCTCGAGCATGGCGCGAATGAGGAAGGGGCAGGGGAGGAGTAGGGGCCATGGACGGCCCCTTCGAGCAGCGCATCCGCGAGCGCATCCGCGGCTTCGACATCCCGGCGCTGCTGGAGGTGCTGGCCGCCTCCGGCTACGGCGACGCGGAGATCGAGTACCGCGGCCACCGCACCACCGTGCACCAGTCCCACCTGGTGCACGACATCCAGTTCATCCACCGGCCGCACAAGCGCGTCATCGTCACGGTGAACATGGGGCTGCTCAGCGCGCAGTCGCCGCTGCCGTCCTTCATGATGCGGACGATGGATCAGCTCGATCATGATCGGCTCGAGCGCTTCATCGGCTACTTCGACCACCAGCTGTTGCAGGAGTGCTTCGCCGGGCTGTTCCCGGAGCGCGATGGAGGGCTGTTGCCCGGGTGGCCGGAGGCGGCGAAGGATCGGCTGCGGCTGCTGCGCCCCACCAGCCCGAGTACCCTGCACTGGCTCTTCCGCAAGGTCTTCCCCGAGACGGAGATCTCCGTGCGCCGCGAGGTGCGTCGCCAGCGGGTGCAAGCGCGCGAGATGCGGCTGGGCGCCAGCGCGCTCGGCGAGGGCGACGCCATGGGAGGCTTCGCTTCCATCCCCACCGGTGGGGTAGAGGTGAAGATCTTCTGCAACGAGCCCCTCTCCAGCGGCGGAGCTCCATGGGCCGTGGAGGCCCAGCGTCGCTTCGAGACGGACCTGCTGCCGCTGCTCTCCGAGAGAGTGCTGATGCTCACCGTCCTGCTCGTGCTGCGAGATCAGGAAGGCGTCCTGCGCATCGAGCGTGACAGCCACCTCGGCTACGATCCGCTACAAGGCGCTCCCGTTCAGACCCAACAGGTCCTCCTGTTTTCGGGGGATACATCGAGTCCTCAGGCCCGCCGCGTGGATGCGCGGGGGTAATCGCCTTGACCCTGGTAATCTATTCTCCTTAAAGTGCCGGTCCAGAACACAGCGGGCCGTGTCCTGCGGTGCCGGGGGATGGGGTTGGTTTCCAGGGACGCGAGCCGCCTCGTGTAAGGAGAAGCCGTGCCCATCCAGGACAAGCTGCCCAAGTCTCGCATCACGCTCGTCTATCGCACCACCATCAGTGGCCAGGAGGAGGAGGTCAAGCTCCCCTTCCGAGTCGTGGTTCTTGGTGACTTCTCGCTCGGTAGCGCGACCGACCGTCAGGTGGATCTGGAGGAGCGCAAGCTGCGCTCGGTCACCGGCTCCAACCTCAGCGAGCTGATGAAGGACATGGGAATGTCCATCTCGTTCGATGTGGATGACAAGGTCAGCGCGGATGGCGAGGGGAAGATGGCGGTCGAGCTGCCCATCGACCGGATGAAGTCCTTCCACCCGGACGAGATCGTCCACCACGTGCCCAAGCTCAAGGCGCTGCTGCTGATGCGCAAGCTGCTGCTGGAGATGCAGTCGGACATCGACAACCGCAAGGATCTGCGGCGCAAGCTGTACGAGATCTTCTCCAACAAGGAGGCGCTCCAGAAGCTGCTGGAGAGCGAGCAGCTCAAGAGCTACGCGAGCATGCGCCTGCCCGTGGCGAAGTCGCAGTCCGATCAGCCCGCGCTCGTCGCCGAGACCGTCCCCGCCGTGGCTCCCGCCAAGGCTTGAGTTCCCTCATTCCATTCTCCACGCCGAGGAGCCCTTAGCTCATGGCCGAAACAGATTATCTGAGTGAGTTGTTCAAGGTTCGCGGGCTCGAGATGCCCACCAGCGCCCAGCCGATGATCGGCACCGGTCTGGTCCCCATCACCGCCAACGAGGCGCAGATCGCGGGGGACGAGCGCTTCATGTCCTCCCTGGCGGCGCTGCTCTACAACGTCGAGCCCATCAAGGACGACGTGGGGCAGGTCCGCTTCGACAAGGGCGAGGTGATGAAGGCCATCGCGCGCATCGATGAGCTCATCGAGACGCAGATGAACGAGATCCTCCACAACGAGAAGTTCCAGAAGATGGAGGCCTCGTGGCGCGGTCTGGAGGACCTCGTCAACAACACCAACTTCCAGGCCGACATCACCATCGACATCCTGGACGTGGACAAGGAGGAGCTGGCCGAGGACTTCGAGAAGAACTCGAGCAGCATCTTCTCCAGCGCCCTCTTCGACAAGATCTACATCAAGGAGTACGACCAGTTCGGCGGCCGTCCCTACGGCGTGATGCTGGGCCTGTACGAGTTCACCTCCTCGCGCGCCGGACATCACCTGGCTGGAGCGCATGGGCAAGGTGGCCAACGCCGCGCACTGCCCGTTCATCGCCTCGGCCAGCCCCAAGTTCTTCGACTGCGACAGCGTCGAGCAGCTCGAGTCGCTCAAGAACCTGGACGGCGTGCTGAGCCACCCGCGCTACAGCAAGTGGAACGAGCTGCGCGACAAGGAAGAGGCCGCGTACATCGGCCTGACGCTGCCGCGCTACGTGGTGCGCCAGCCGTGGGATCCGGACAGCAACCCCTGCGACGTGCTCAACTTCAAGGAGGACGCCCAGGGCGACTCCAAGAAGTACCTGTGGGGCAACACGGCCTACCTGCTGGGCCGCAACCTGGTGAAGTCCTTCGAGCAGTCCGGCTGGTGCCAGTCCATCCGCGGCCCCAAGGGCGGCGGGCTCGTCACCGGCCTGCCGGTGGACACCTTCACCCTGCGCGGGCAGAAGATGATCCAGGCGCCGGTGGAGATCGCCATCCCGGACTACCGCGAGTTCGAGTTCGCTCGCAACGGCTTCATCCCGCTGGTGTACCGCAAGGGCTCCGGTGAGGCGACGTTCTTCAGCACCCAGTCCATCAAGCGGGCCAAGAAGTTCAAGGACCCGAAGGACTCGGAGAACTCGCAGCTCGTCACCAACCTGGCCTACACGTTCTCCATCACCCGGCTCGCGCACTACATCAAGAGCATCATGCGCGACAACATCGGCAGCACCGCCGATGCCGGCTACGTCCAGCGGCAGATCGACGTCGTGGCTGTCGGGCTACGTCACCACGGTGGTCAACCCGGACGACCTCACGCTGCGGCGCTTCCCGTTCAAGGCCACCAGCGTCGTGGTGGAGTCGCGCCCGGGAGAGATCGGCTGGTACGACTGCAAGGTGGCCGTCCTGCCGCACATCCAGTTCGAAGGCCTCAATGTGGAGCTGATGCTGGAGTCTCGCCTGGGATGACCGGGCGCCCGTCGTAGTCACTACTCAGGCAAAGAAGGAGGGAGCAATGCCTCAATTCGCTCGTTCCCTGGACGTCTACCAGGGCTTCAACTTCAAGAAGGACAAGCAGTCGTCGGTGGGCTACATCACCAAGCTGAAGGTCGGTGATGTGGAGCTGACGGCCGATCAGGAGACCATCAAGGATCCGGAGCAGCCGGACAAGGCCCTCGCGACCAAGGTGGTGGGCGTGCTCAACCACTACCTGTGGGAGACGGGCATCACGGACGCCATGTACTTCTCCGCGCAGATCTCCACCAACAACAAGCAGATCGCTGGCCGCCGCGCTGCTGGGCACCTGGGCCAACGTCGAGGTGATGTTCAGCTACGTCATCTACGAGTACGACCCGGCGCCAGAAGAAGTACTTCAAGTCGAACTACATCGACGCGGAGCTCAAGGGCATCCTGGAGAAGAACGGGGATGACCTGAACCTGTCGGTGGCGGACGACCCGTCCAGCGAGGTGCAGTCGCCCAAGAACTACACCCTCCAGGTCGGCATCAAGCCGCAGACCCTGGAGCAGACGGTGAACATGGCCACGGGCTCCGGCAAGAACCTCGTCAAGCAGTGGGGCGTCACCGAGACCGCGGCCTAGGCCTCGTCTCTTTTCGACAGGAATCAACGACATGCAGCGCCACAAGCTCGCGCGGGTCCGCTGGCAGGTCGGCCAGACGCTCCTTCCCGAGCACTTCCGCGCCCAGGACGAAGCACTCTCGGCCGAGGCGCGGCTGCATGCCGAGCTGTCCGGGCTGCCCCAGGTCGGTATCGCCTCGCTCGCTTGGAGCGAGGCGCTGCTGGCCGAGGGCAGCCTCTCCATCTCCTCTCTGACCGCCGTCATGCCAGGCGGCTTCCTGGTGAACGTGCCGGGCAATGCGGCCCTGCCGTCGTTCTCCCTCGAGGCCACCGGCCGCGCGGAGGTCACCGTCTTCCTCCACCTGCTGGAGGAGACGCGCGGCACCGAAGGGCGTGCCGCTCTACGCGGATGAGCCGCCCAACGTGCAGCGCGTGCTGCACCGGCTGCAGCTCTCCAGCGAGCAGTCCGCGGATCGGGCCCTCTCCTCGCTGGAGCTGGTGGCCTTCTCCAAGGATCTCCAGGGGGCGTGGCGCCCCTCCGCCCGGAAGGTGCCGCCGCTGCTGCTGGTGGGCCGCAACCCCTTCCTCAACGAGCTGCTCGGCGAGCTGGACATGTTGCTGGAGAAGGCCCACGGCCAGCTCCGCACCCTGCTGCAGGACAGCTACCAGCGCGGCGAGCGGCTCGCGAGCGCCCGCCGCACGCTGCTCGAGGTGCGCCGCCTGCAGGCCCTGCGCAGCGACATGCGCAACGGCATCTGCCCGCACCCGTACCACTTCTTCGATGCCCTGCGCCGGTTCTACTTCGAGGTGTGCTGCTACCTGGAGCTGGTGCCCGATGAGTCCCTGCCCACCTACGTCCATGACGAGCTGGGCGAGGGGCTGTGGGGGTGGATGACGCTGCTCAACCGGGCCTTCCGTCCCGAGGACACGCGGCTCACCTACAAGCCTTTCGATTGCCGGGAGGGTCAGTTCGTCCTCTCGCCCCTGCCCTCGCTGGAGGCGGGCGTCCAGAGCGAGCTGTACCTGCTGGTGCGCAGCGAGGACCCCAGCCAGCCGCCCTCCCTGGAGGGAGTGAAGGTGGCGAGTCCCTCCCGACTGCCCGTGGTGCGCCGGCTGGCGCTCCGGGGCATTCCCTTCCAGCACGTGCCGCACCCCGCCTTCCCCCACGCCTTCGGTCCGGAGATCTCCTGGTACAAGCTGTCGCTGGGGGAGGAGTGGCAGTACGCTCTGCGCGACAACGGCATGGCCTTCTACGTCACCCCGGCGCTGCAGGGCACCCAGGTCTTCCTCTTCTGGCGCAGGGCCTGAGATGGCACGCCCGTCCTTCCTCGACAAGTTCACCGGTGCCTGGCAGCGCCAGGGCGCGCAATGGCGAGCTGGAGCAGGTGCGGCAGAACCTCGAGTCCGTGCTCAACACCAAGGAGGGTTACGGCTACTTCGTCGAGGGCTTCGGCCTGGGGCGCTACACGGAGAAGTTCGGCACCCAGGTGCTGATGAAGACGCTCACCGGCGAGATGCTGCACTCGATCCAGCACCACGAGCCGCGCCTGCAGGACGCGGAGCTGGAGCTGCGTGGTCAGGACTCGGGGCTGTGGCTGCACTACGTGCTGACGGCGACGCTGCACGGAACGCCCTGCACGTTGCGCCTCCTCTTCCACACCGTGAGTGGCCAGGTGCGGGTAGAGGAGGACGAGGAGACATGATGGCGCACACCTTCGAGGAGCGGCTGGCCGTCACGCTCACCCTCACCATCGGCGGCAAGGCGCACGAGGTCATCGCCGGCAGCATCAAGCGCTTCGCCCTGGACCTGTGGAGCTGGGGTCTGGAGGGCGAGGTGGAGTTCCTGCTGACGGACAACCAGGCCAGCGGTGGTCAGGACAAGGACGAGCTGCTGGCCGACTTCCTCAAGTCGGACCTGGTCGAGGTGTCGCTCGCGGTGAAGGCCGTCCTTCCGGACACCTCGGGACGGCCGAGCCATACCGCGCTGACGGTCAAGGGCTTCGTCACCGAGAAGTCGCTCGTCGAGAGATGTCATCACCACCGGAGGGAGCGACCTCATCCTCCATCGCCGCTATGGCATCCGCTTCCTGGACGCCGCGCGGCTGCTGTGGCGGCAGCACTACCCCTGTGCCCTCTACACCTCCAAGACGGTCAAGGACGTGCTGGACGCGCACAAGGGCGAGAAGATCAGCCTCGCCTACGACTGGGATGCGGGCCTGGGCACCACGCACCCCATGATCTTCGTGGGGTTGGATCCGCAGGGTGGGGCGAGCTTCTACGACTGGGTGCTGTGGTACGTGCACGGCCACGCGGGGGTGTTCACCTACGACTACGCGGCGCACGGCTACAAGTTCACGGGCGCCAAGGACAGCTCGGGCACGCCGCTGAAGCTGTTCGAGGACAACCTGGCCGAGCTGGAGGTGCTGCTGCCCGAGGTCATCCGTCACGATGTGACGGTGCTCAACGCCACGGCCGAGAGCCCCCAGACCCAGGCCGTGACGCAAACGCAGGCCGTCACCGGCATCCGCCAGGACGTGCTGCTGTGCACCGCCATCGCCGACGAGGTGCAGGCTCGGGTGGACCTGGAGACGGCGCGGCTGAAGGGGCGGGGCCCGGAGATGGAGCTGAGCTGGCGCTCCTTCCCCGAGAAGGCGTTCACCCCGGGGGCGCTGGTGAAGCTGCCGGCCAACGACGCCTGGGGCGCCGCGGGCGTGGCCAAGGATCAGGTCCTCCGCGTGCGCAGCATGCACCTGTCGGGCGAGGTGTCGAGCGAGCAGGGCGAGGACGAGGTGTACGGCGATTCGTACGCGCTCTTCTCCTTCCGCATGAGCACCCGGCTGGAGCCCAAGGACGAGCCCCACGTGGATCTGCCCGCCTGGCAGCCCCCGCTCTATCCCCGCTACGTGGAGGGCTTCATCGTCAGCGAGCAGGGCGCGGACGCGGACGAGACCTGGCAGGCCTACACGGACTCGGACACCTCGTTGGACGGGTACAAGGTGAAGATCCCCCTCTTCGCGGAGCAGATCATCCCCGCGCCCTTCAACCCCAACCTGCTGCCCGGCCACTTCTACTTCCCCGCCTACAAGGGCGAGCGGGTGCTGGTGGCGCTCGACTTCCGGCGCGCGTGGATCAAGCGCTTCCTGGACTGGCGCACCGGCGCGCGCATGCCTCAGGACGGGCAGGGCGTGCAGCTCCTGGTGGGCAAGACGCCCGAGAACGGTACCGCGCTCAAGCACTACTACACGGACGACAAGCCCGTGTTCCTGATGCAGCGCACCAATGCGAAGGACACGCAGAAGATCCAGCTAGACGAGGGCACACTGCTCATCCAGGTGAAGGAAGAGCAGTCGTGAAGCGAGGGGGCCGTCGGCTCCACTACCGAGGAGGCGAGGAACCATGGGCAAGCTCGTCTGCACCGTTGAGCTGGACAAGGAGAAGGGCGTCACCGTCAAGGTGGAGAACGCCGACGACCAGATCACCCAGACGGTGGTCATGGACGGCACGTCCATCACCATCACGGTGAAGGGGCCCGAGGAGACGAGCACCTACGTCCAGAAGCAGGACAGCGTCACGGTCACGTGCAAGGATTTCACCGTGGACGCCACCGGGACGCTCACCCTCAAATCGGCGAAGGCCTCGAGCTGGACCAGTCAGGACATCCTCAAGCTCGAGAGCACCAAGGACATGACCTTCACCTCCAGCGCCAAGCTCACCCAGAGCGCCACTCAGGACGCCAAGCTGTCCTCGAACGCCAACGTGGCCATCGAGGCGACCTCCAAGCTCGACATGAAGGGCATGCAGACGAGCCTGGTGGCCTCGGGTGGGGACAACAAGGTGGAGGGTGTCAACCTGAAGATGGCTGGCCAGGCCCAGGCGGAACTCGCCGCCCCCATGATCAAGGTCGCGGCCCAGGCCAAGCTCGGCCTCGAGTCCTCGGGCATGGCGGACCTCAAGGGCTCGATGACCACCGTCGGTGGTTCGCTCGTGAAGCTGGGGTGAGGGCGCGGTGAGCGATTCGTCGGAGCGGATCTACCTGGACTACCTGAATGAGCTGGATGCGCTCGAGCGCTTCCGGCAGCGTTTCCTCAACTCGCACCCCACCGTTCCGCTGGACCGGGAGGACCCGCACGTGCGGCGCCTCATCGAGTCCATGGCCTTCTTCTCGGTGCAGACGCGCCTGGCCACGCAGCACAACCTGCGCTCCACCTGGCTGCGCCTGTTCTCCTCCTTCTTCGACTTCCTGCTGCAGCCGCTGCCCGCGGTGGCGCTGGTGCAGGCGCTGCCCGCGGAGAAGATGACCGAGAGCGTGGTGCTTCCCCGAGGCACCGAGCTGCGGCTCTCCCCCGTGCATGGAGTGGCCGGCGCCTTCCGCACCCGGCGTCACCTGCGCATCCTCCCCATCTCCATGGCGGGCACGGACGTGGTGCGCCTGCCGGATGGGCGCTGGCGGCTCATCCTCCGCTTCGAGTCCGCCTTCCCCCGCCGGGATCCGGTGGGCCTGTTCAGCCTGCTCGTGCGCCACCTGGACGAGTACCGTCCCTCGCTGGCCGTCTTCCACGCGCTGCGCAACCAGCTCCTGCAGGTGGGCGTGGTGTACGACGCGCGGGCCGACGAGAACTCACAGTGCACTCCGTGCGAGTTCTCCTTCGGCAACGCTCCCGCCGAGCTGGATGACGCGAGCGACTACGAGCACCCGCTGCAGCGCGTGCGCGCCTTCTTCCAGATGCCCGAGCAGGGGCTCTTCCTCCACCTGTCGGTGCCCTCGAACCGCAAGGAGTGGACCCGCTTCAGCCTGTGCCTCGACCTGGACAAGTCCTGGTCGGTGGGCCGCTCGCAGCCACCCGGACATCCTCCACCCCTTCGTCGTGCCGGTGGAGAACCTCAAGGCCGAGCCCGCCCAGCCCATCCTCGCCGACGGCACCCGCTCCGAGTACCCCATTCGCGGCATGACCGCCGGGCGCGATCTGCAGCTCCACTCGGTCACCGGCGTGTACGTGCTGGCCAAGTCGGGGCGCACGCCCATGCGTCCGGCCTTCCTCCCGGGCGAGGGGCCCAGCTACGAGCTGGACGAGACGCTCGACGAGGAGATGCGCACGCGCCACAGCCTGCTGGTGCGCATGCCCGAGGCCTTCACCGAGCCGCAGAAGCTGCTCGTGGAGGCCCTCTGGTACCAGCCGCAGTTCGTCTCCGAGGCCATTGGCCGGGTGAGCGTCTCCACCCCGGGTCGGCACGTGGAGGGTCTGGGCTGGCAGCTCGTGGGCCGGCTCGAGCCGCACCGAGAGAGCGCGCTGCGCAACGACGTGGCGGGGCTGACCCGACTGCTGGCCTGGAAGGTCAAGTCCACGCTCGATCGCAACGAGCTGGCCGCGTTGCTCAACTACCTCGGCACTCCCGCCGAGGAGCCCTTCCGCCGCGTCATCCCCTGGTTGCGGGAGCTCAAGGCCACCGTGGCCCCGGATGGTGCGCTGCGCGGCTCCGGCCTGCTGCACGTCTACGAGCTGATGCTGGAGCCCTTCGACTCTGGCGCCGAACCTCTCGTGGCTTGTTTCCTGGAGCAGGTGCATCAGCTCCTGGAGGCGTGGAATGGCGACGCCTCGGTGGTGCTGCGGCCTTCCGTCGCTGGGGCTGGCTCCTTCCCGTTGAAGGTACCCTCATGAAACTCGAGCATTGGCAGAGCATCCTCCGGTCGCACCGGCAGGTGCGCTCGTTGCTGGACCAGTCGCTGCCCGCCGAGCCCGGCTCGGGCGAGGAGCGCACGCGCATCCGGGTGGGCACCCAGGGCCTGGCCCTGCTCCAGCAGCAGCTCCTGGCCGAGGTGGCTGATCTCCAGAAGGCCCTGGGCGGGGCCTACCGCGAAGAGGAGATCGACGAGGCGCTGCGCCCCTTCGTCTACCTCGTGGACGAGATGGTGCTGCGCCGGCTCGCCGAGGTGGAGCAGTCGGACTGGCCGCTGCTGCAGTACAAGCTGTTCGGCATCGACTCGGGCGGAGATCGCTTCTACGAGCTGGCCGACGAGAAGATGGTGCAGAAGGGCGCCTCGCCGCTCGTCTTCGAGCTGCTGCACTTCTGCCTCACCGCCGGCTTCGAGGGCCGCTACGCGGGCAACACGGCCCGGCTGCGCGAGTACAAGGAGCGCCTCGCTGCTCGCATCCCCACGCCGGAGTCGATGCCCGCTCCGCCGCCCGCCGCTGCCCAGGCCCCGCTCGTCCACGCCTTCCCCCTGCGTTACTACGCGGCGTCCGGATTCGTGGTGGTGGCCGTACCAGTGCTACTGTGGTGGCTTTCGCGATGAAGGACGAGGCGCAGAAGATGAAGGAGCCCCAGGGGCCCCGGACGCAACTGGAGCGCCTGCAGAAGGCCATCCACTCAGAGTTGGGCGCGCTGAGCGCGGGCGTGGAGCCCCTGCTGGGCGAGGTTCGCTCGGGGGTGGCGGCGCTCTTCCCGGAGGCGGGGGGCACGCGCCTGGCGCCCAAGGAACATGAGGCCCGACACGAGGAACTGCTGCAGTCCCTGGACGGGCTGGAAGACGTGCTGGAGGCACTCCAGTTGGCCGCGCGCTCTGGCCGCTCCGGGAAGAGCGCCGCCCGCGGGGGGGGTTGAGCCGTGGTGCAGTCGCATCTGCTGAACATGGTGGTGTCGCAGGCGCCGGCCGGGGGAGATCCGACCAAGGCGCTGGCCGCGGGCACGCAGGCGCTCAACACCGGGGCGCAGTCGGCCAACGCGAGCGCGACGACGCTCCAGAAGATCTGGCTCACGGTGAGCCCGTACCTGATGTGGCTGCTGGCGTTGGGCCTCGTGGTCTTCATCGTGTACGCCACGGTGAAGTGGCTCGTGCCGTGGTGGCGCCAGCGGCGCGCCGGGGCTCCGGCCTCCAGCGGTCCTCCTCCCATGGCCGTCAACCGGCTGCTGAAGGTGCGCCAGGCCTTCCTCTCCGGATTGCCCTGGGCCAACCGCGCCGCCGTGGTGGATCTACCCACCGTGGTGGTGCTCGGGCCCGCTGGCAGCGGCAAGACGCAGCTCATCGGCCTGGACGTGGACTGGCAGCGCCAGGCCCGCCAGTTCCTCCCCAGCTACACGGCGGACTCCCTGCTTCAGGTGTACCTGGGGCCCGACTGCATGGTGCAGGAGGTGTCCGCCCCGCTGCTGGAGGATGAGTCGCTCCCTGCGCGCAGTGCCCTGCGCCGGATGTGGAGCAAGTGCTTCAGCCACCGGCAGAAGGGCCTGGCCGTCATCGTCCTGGACGTCCGCTGGCTCTCCGACACTCCGCCCGATGATCAGCGGCGCATGGCCCAGCTCCTGCGCGGCAAGCTCAACCTCATGTCCGAGGCTCGCGGCTCCCCGGTGGAGACCCGCCTGTGCCTGACGCACATGGATGGGTTGGAGGGCTTCGAGGACTTCGCCCGGCTGCTGAAGAAGCACGGCGTGCCGCTCTCCTTCGACATCCCCAAGCAGGGCGAGGAGGACAAGCTGGCCTCGCTGCTGGCGGGGCAGGAGCAGTACCTGGCCCTGGGCCTCACCTCGCTCCCGGTGGACGACTTCGAGCGCCTGGAGCACTTCTACTCGCAGGGCGGGCGCTCCTTCTCGGCGCTCGGCCGCTTCGTCTCGGCGCTGCTGGAGGGCGACACCCTCTCCTACAAGCCCCGGATCACCCGGGTCTTCTTCTCCTCTCTCACGCCCGAGGCGCGCGCCAGCGACACGCTCTCCGTGGTGGCCGAGGAGAGCTCCACCCAGTCGCTGCGCCAGCGCTACCTGCGCACGCACCTGCAGCGGGCCGTGCTGATCGCCGTGGCGGGCTGCCTGCCGGTGGTGCTCGCGTACGCCAATTTCTACTCGTTGCTGGGGGATGCGCAGGAGCAGCTCCAGCGCTTCGAGGACACGGTCGCGGAGCTGCGCGAGCAGGGCCTGGAGGGGAGGGGAGAGGTCGTCGAACAGCGGGTGAACGCGGCGGCCGACGATCTCCTCACGCTCAAGCGGGCCGAGCGCTGGTGGCCGCCACTGAGCTCCAGCTTCCCCGACGAGACGTTGGATCTGCGTCAGCGGCTGGCCCGTGGCATCCGGGAGAGCCACCTCCGCCCCGCCCTCGAGCACTGCCGCAAGCAGCCCCAGGACTGCCGCCCCGAGCAGGTGGTCTATCTGCTGGCCACCCTCCATGCCTCGAATGGAGACGGCCTCGGCACCTTCGTGAGCTCCACCGTTCAGCCCCTGCACTCGCGGCGTGGGCGTGACGCCCAGGCCGGGGAGGGCGGGATGTCGGCCACCTCCAACATCGAGAAGAGCCGTACGTGGATCTCCGCGCTCGAGCTGCGCGAGCCGCTGGTGGCCACCTACGTCCTCGCCAGCGACGTGCCCTGGGAGCGCACTCCGCCCTGCCGCCGCGGGGCCGTGCAGCTCTCCAACAACGCGGACGAGGACTGGTCCTGCTGGCCCTACGTGGAGCGGCTGACGTTCGAGGGCCAGCTCAAGCCGTGGGTGGATCACCTGCTGTTCCTGCGGAAGACCCTGGATGATGAGCCCAAGGCGCTGGCTCAGCGCGACCTGCGCTGGGAGGATCTCAAGAGGCTGCTGGCGCAGCTCGATCATCGCCGGGAGGAACGCGAGCGGCTGCAGGCGCAGCTCGCCGACCTGGATGTCTACGCCTCTCTGCCCACCGTGCTCAGCCTGTTCGACGCCTCGGAGGTGCAGGTCAACACGCGCCACTTCCAGGGCATCGAGACCACCGTCGAGTTGCTCGAGTGGTTGAGGGCGAACCGGGACACGCTCGCCGCGGTGCTGCGCATGGAGGAGGATGCCTACGCGGGCTTCCTGGCGGTGGAGAAGATGACCCCCTCCGAGCTGCTCACCCGCGAGGGCCTCTGGCTGACGGGCAACAGCAATGGCCCGTACAGCATCGAAATGCTGCAGCAGCGCTTCGAGTTCCACCCGCCCCAGCTCTCGCGCGAGCTGCTGCAGAACCTGCTCAAGAGCTACGAGAAGAGCGGCCTGATGACCGTCGGTGCTCAGGCCGCCATCCACGACGGGCAGATGGTGCTGAGCCGGACACCCTTCGATGCCGACCTCAAGCCGCTGGTGGATGACTTCACCCAGCGCCTGAAGAACGCCCAGCTTCCGATGGAGGTGGCCGCCAAGCGCGAGGCGTACATCCAGAAGCGCGTGAGCTCGTTCTCCCAGGGCTACCGCGAGGGCCTCTTCCACTCCGTCCGCGGCTACCGCTTCACCGCGCCGCGCAGGCTGCTGCTCGACGAGCTGGCCCGGCTCACCCAGCCGTCCTCGGAGCAGGTGGACATGCTGCGCGACGTGGCCGACCGGGCCAGCCTCGAGCCGCTGGAGGGGCCCTACTACGAGCCGCTGCGCAACGCCGTGGCGCCCTTCCGGCCCCTCATCCAGCTCATGACGGCGGACAAGAACGGCTACTACGCCGCGCTCGCCCCGTACCACGCGCTGGTGGCGCAGATGCATGACGAGCTGGACGCCGTGTCCAAGCCCGGTCAGGGCAAGCCCGGCGATGACAAGGCCGGCAAGGACGAGGCCGCGGCCAAGGAGAAGGACAAGGCGGCGGACGCGGAGGAGGGGGCGCAGGCCCAGGCCGACGATGGCACCGCGGAGTTGGCGGACATGATCACGCCGCTGGAGAAGGTGGCCCTGTCCATGCTCCTCGAGGAGGAGGGCTCCTACCTGCGCAAGGCCCAGGAGTGGTTGGACCAGCAGGGCATCACCGGCGAGCTGCGGCGGCCCTTCCTCGAGCCCTTCCTCCAGGTGCAGCGCCTGGGCAAGCAGGAGCTGGAGAGCACCCTGGCGCGGCAGTGGGAAGAGGCCTCGGGGCGCATGCTCAAGCCCATGATGGAGCGCTATCCCTTCAACCCCGAGTCGCAGGAGGACGTGGATCCGGGCGAGCTGGAGGTGCTGCGCCGCAAGGACGGGGCCTTCTCGATCTTCGTGAACCAGATGTTCTCCCGCGTGTTCGTGGAGCGGGGCACGCAGTGGTCGCTGCGCGGACCGCTGCGCGACAAGCTGGTGTTGCCGGACGAGATGCTGCTCACCCTCAGCCGGCTGGCGCGCCTGGCGAAGCTGCTGTGGGATGACGAGGGCCGGCCCCGGCCGCTCATGCTGAAGGTGCAGCCTCAGCCCCTGCCTCCGCCGCCGATGACGGGCGTCTTCGTCACCATGTCCTCCCTCAAGTGCGGCAAGACGACCGCGTACGGCTTCAACCAGAGTCCCACCTGGCAGGAGTTCCCCCTGAGCTGGTGGGATCAGCAGGTGTCCTCCATCGTGCTGGAGCTGCGCTCGCCCGCGCGCGACGTGCCCCAGTACCTGTCGTTGCCGTGGAATCGCTCGGCCTGGAGCTGCTTCCGTCTCTTCGAGGAGGCCACCCTCACCTCCGATCAGCGCCGGCAGTGGAGTCTCGCCCTGCAGGGCAACGGCGTGAGCAAGCGCGGGGTGGAGATCAGCTTCGGACTCAAGGGAGATCCCTGGGTTCCCTTCCGGGAGGTGCCGCGATGAGCGCACGCATGTATCGGTTGACGACCCTGTCCGCGTTGCTGCTCGGTGCTTGTGCGCCGAGCACCATCAGCCTCAACATCAAGTCCCCGCCCGGGACCAACCTGGGCCGGCCCATGTACATGCTCGTTCGCGAGGTGGACCCCAAGCAGTACGCCAACGAGGCGTACTTCGAGGTGGCCGCCAAGGTCGGCGCCCCGGACAAGACCGTGCTGCATACGGCGGTCATCTACCCGGGCACCATCCAGCGCTTCCAGGTGAAGGCGCCGAAGGAGGGCTCGGTGGCCGTCTCCTTCCTCTTCACCGCTCCGGACGGCAACTGGCAGATGCTGCTCAGCCCGCCCTCGCCCAGTGCGGTGGACGTCGAGCTGACCGTGAGCCGCATCCTGAGCGACTCGGTTCCGCCGGCCATCCCCTCGGAGATGCCCGCGGCGCCGGAAGCCCCCAAGGGGGCTCCGGAGATGCCCAAGCCGCCGGAGAAGATGCCGGAGCCGCCGAAGTTCGGCGCCTGAGTCAGGCGGCCAGCGAGCGCACCTGGGCGTCGAGCCCGTCGAACAGCGTCCCCAGCCAGGTGCGAGCCTGCTCCACCGGCTGGGAGAAGAGGGTGGACTCCTGGATCGACGTCTCGATCTTGTCCAGCGGCGCGAGCAGTTGTTCCCGGGCCACGTCCACCTGAGCGGACAACGCGTCGACCTGTTTCGCCGCCGCGTCCATCAGCCCCTCGGCCTGTTGCGCGAAGGTGGCGAGCACCTGATCCACCCGCAGGGCGATCTCCGCCTCGATGCGCTCCCGGGCCTTGCTGGCCTCGTCGAGCGCCGAGTCCACCGTGGTGCTGACCGTGTCGAGCCCGGCCTTCATTTGCTCCTGGGTGGAGGCCACCTGCTGGTTGATCGTCTCGCCCACCTGCGTCACCTGATCGGTCGCGGCGTTCGCCCCGCCGTCGAGGGTCTGCTGGAACGCCTCGAGCTGCTGCTTCACCTGCTCCTCGAGCGCATCCACGCGCGCGGCCACCTGCGCCTTGAGCGCCTCCACCTGATTGACCACCTGGTCGCGGGCGGTCGCGATCTGCACCGCCACCTGCTCGATGAGCTGCTCCACCTGCGCCACGGCCTGGTCGATGCTGGTCTGCACCGACTCCTTCAGGGTCTGGATCTGCTGGACGAGCTGTTCCTTCAGCGCATCCACCTGCGCCACGGCCTGCGTCTGGATCTGCTCCACCTGGGTGATGAGCTGCTGCTGCAGTGAGGTGAGCTGCTCGCCCACCTGGCTGGTGATGGTGCCGAGCTGGGTGGAGATCTGGTTCACCACCTTGCTGATGGCCTGCATGGCCGGGTCTACCAGTGGCTTGGGCAGATCCGAGGCGGGAACGGCCTCCAGCAGTTGCACGGCCTTGGCCAGCAGGGACTCCAGCGTGCCCACCAGCGTCTTGTAGAGCGTCTGGAGCTGCTCGAGCTTCTCGGGCAGGGCGGTGAAGATCGCCTGAATCTGCTTCTCGACCTGGGCGAGCGTGTCCATCAGGGTGTCGAGCACCGAGAAGGCGGCGTCGAGGGTCTGTTTCACGGGGGCCTGGATGGACTCGAAGGTGGTGAGCGCCGTTTTCATCAGGGCATCGAGGGCCTCGCTTCCCTGGGTAATGGCCGTGTCGATCTGCTGCTGCACCTGCTCGAGGAGCTGCTCCACGGCCTTGATGCCGTCCGCCAGTTGCTGCACCTGTCCGGCCACGGTCTGCTCGAGTCGCATCGAGCGTCCGGTTGAGCTGGTCGCGCCCGGTCGTGAGCGTGGTGCCGACGGTGTTCTCCAGCGTCTCCAGGAGCTGGGTGGCCGTCTCGGTGGCGCTCTTCACCTGGGAGCGGACCGGCTCCAGCCCCGCGCGGAGCTGACCGATCTGCCGCCGGACCTCGGCTTTCGAGGTCTCGCCCGATGACTTGACGCTTTCATGGACTTTCTGCAGCGCGTTGGAGGGCTCGGCGATCACGGTGTCGAGCGTCTGGGTCAGCCGCTCGGTCTCGTGACCAATGGTCTCGCGGAGCTGCGTCATCGGGGCGAGCACCATCGTCGTCACGGCCGCGAGTTTCGTGGTCGCTCCCTGGAGCTGCTCCTCCGCCTTGGCCTGGAGCTTCTGGAGCTCCTGCTCAAGCTGTTTCTCGCGCTCCTCGAGCTCCACGGTGGCCTTCTGGAGCTCCTGCTCGGCCTGAGCACGGAGCTTCTCGTACTCGTCCTCGAGCTGCTTCAGACGCGCCTCGAGCTGCGCGGTGTCCTTCACCTCCTGCTCGGCCTGAGCGCGGAGCTTCTCGTACTCATCCTGGCGCTGCTTCTCGCGCTCCTCGTGCTTCGCCTGCAGGGCGTCCTTGCGCTTCTTGATGGCGGAAGCCATCTCGGAGCCGAGCGACTCGCGGCGCTGCCCGACCTCCTTGCCCAGCCCGTCGAGCTGCTGCACGAAGGACTGCTCCTTGCTCTTCACCTGGCCTTCCAGGGCCTGGCAACGCGAGGAGACCGTCGGCTCGATTGCCTCCAGGCTGCTGCGGACTCGGCCCGCGGAGGACTCGAGCTTCTGCCGCAGGGAGAGCACCTCTTCCGCGGCCTTGTCGAACCTGGTCCACAGCGCCTTCACTCAGGACTCCATCTTCGCCAGCTCGGCATCCAGGGAATCAATCTTCTTCGAGAGCTCTCCGCCCACCGTCTCCACCTCGGGGCGCAGGGTGGCCAGGGCCGACTCGAGCTTGCCCGTCAGCGTCTCGAGCTCGGTCCGGATCGGCGTCAGGCGGGCCACCACGCCCGTGCTGAAGGACTCCAGTTCTCCGCGAAGCTCCGCCACCTTGCCGCGCAGTTCCTGCATGGGTCTGCTCCGTCCGTCGGTTCGTTGCTCACAGCAGCTTCTTGAGTGACGCCTTGGCCGCCTCCGCCGTCCCCGAGAGCTTGCTCACGCCCTGGGACAGCCGAGACGTCGCCCCCTGGAGCCCGCTCTTGGCCTCCGCCACCTTGCCACCCACTTCGGCCCGAGCTCCGCTGAGCGCCGCCTTCGCCTCCGCCTGGGCGCTCTTCATCTTCGCACGCACGGCGGCCATCGCGCCCTGGTAGGCGGCCGAGGTCTCCCCGATGGCGCCCCCCACCGCCGACGAGAGGTCTCCCTTGGCGGCCTGCACCTGGGGCGAGACATCGTAGGTGGGGGTGGGGGAGCCTCCGCTGGGCGTCTCTTTCACCTGGATGAAGAGGTGGCCCTCCCCCATGCGGACGACCTGCGTGTCACCCCCGGAGGTGCGATGCATGCGCCACACCGGTTTGTCGTCCTGGAAGTCGTGCGTCATGGCCGTCTGGCTCGTCTTGTTCCAGCCGAGCAGCACCTGATCGCCCTGTCCGTCCTGGGGCGTGCGCACGCCTTCCTTCCAGTCGAGGAAGCGGATCAGCTCGGCGCGCTCGAAGTGGAGCGCCACCATCACCCGCGTGTTCTTGTACGGAGGGAAGAAGAAGTGGCCGGGGAAGTGGATCGGCTCGGCGGGCACGCTCACCGTCTGGTTCCACAGTGGCACCGTCATCCGGAAGGAGTTGAGGGAGGTCTTCTCGTCCTCGACGATGAGGTAGCGCCGGTCCGTGGGCTCTCCGCCGGGACTGTGCACCAGACCCTCGACATGGATGGGGTAGCGCGGGGTGCGGTAGGGGGGCAGGGTGACCGCCGGGTCGGAGGCGGACTCCAGCCGTACCCCCAGGAGCACCTGGTACTGGGCCGAGGGGGTCTGCTGCTTGTCATGCTTGCCCTCGCTCGTGGCGTGGGCCTCCAGGTCCAGCTCGAGCACCCGCATGTCCTCGTCGAGCCCCGTCAACGCCGAGGGCCAGAGCGAGCCCTCCAGGCGCAGCAGCGCGCCGGGGAAGACGTCCACCGCGGGGAACCTCTTGAAGGACACCTGGAGCTGGCGCTGCCGCACCTGCAGGCGTGTCTTCTCCAGCTTCTGCCGCTGTTCGGCCTCGGAGGTGAGGGGCGTGCGCAGCATCACGTCGTGGGACACGCCGGCGACGGCCTGGTTCTGCTCGAGCGCCGCGGTGGTGGGCCCATTGGCCAGGGCGTTGAGCACGCGGGTGCCGTGGCGGATGGGCGGCGGCAGATGCACCTGCGTGTTGTCCACCCGGAGGGGGCCCAGCGGGGCCGCCTGGCCCGAGGAGGGCTTGCTGTCGGCCAGCAGGTATTCGTTCTTCTGGCTGTCGTAGCTCCAGACGCCGTTGTTCGCGGCCACGTACCAGAGGACGAAGTCGTAGAAGCTCACCTCGGGGGCGTCGGCGCCCAGCGCGAGGCACAGCATGGGTTGCTTCTGTCGGAGCACTGCCCAGTCGTAGGAGAGCTGGAGGGTGGCCTTGTGGGCGTCGAGCACCTCCTGCATCGAGATGTCGGTGAGCAGCTCGACGGGGCGGTGCTGGCGCCAGAGGACCTGGGCGGCGTCGGCGAACTCGATGGTGTAGCGGCGGAAGACGCGATCGGAGCCCTTGGTGGCACCGTGGGTCTCGGCCACGAGGCGGCGGCTGCGGACGAGGCCCTGGAGCACGAGCGGCGCGGGCGGCGAGTCGAGCTCGGGATCCACCGCGGACACGGCCAGCCGCACCTGGACGAGGTCCGGCTTCTGGAAGGCGGTGAAGAGCGGCGCGTCCTTCTTCTCCAGCGAGGTCCAGAAAGTGACCGAGGCGGTGAAGCCGTGGTTGGCCAGGTGCACGGCCAGGTGTTTCACCTGGCCGCCGGGAATGGTGAAGGACCTGCCACCAATGGTGAGCGTCAGCTCGAGCTGGAGCTCTTCCTGGAATGCCGTCCTCACCGGATGGGTCCTCCCTCGCACGGAGCGTGAAGGCCATCATTTCACATCTTGACGCCATCCGCTCGCGACGCTCCCAGCGTTCGGCTCGCGGAGAAGACCGACGGTCTTCCCTGGGCGGGATGAGCCTCCCCGGTCTCACCCTCGCAGCGGCAGGGTGAACTCCAGCTGCACGTGGGTGCCCGCCAGTTCGGGCCGCAGCGAGGCGCGAACATGCACGCCCCGCTCTCCGTTGCCGGTGGGCACCACCCTCCCGTGAAGCTGGCAGCTCTGCCCCCGGCCCGCGGGGAGGAACGCCTCGGCGGCTCGGGTGAAGAGCGGCGGACACCGCGTCAGGGCTGGCGCCGACGGGGAGACGCTCGGCCAGTTCCTCGGCGAGGCGGACGATGCGGCCGGTGAGGAGCTGCGCGGCGAGTGTCGTGGCATCTCGGCCGCCATACACGGTGGGGGCCGCCGCCAGCAGCACGGCGTCCGAGTCCCACCAGCCGCTCACGCCCGCCAGTCCCCTCGCGGCCAGTCGCTCCTGCTCATGCAGGGAGAGGCCCACCTCGGTCGCCACGGTCGCGCGTTCATTGGGTCGCCACACGGCGGGTGCTCGCGTCCCGCTTCCCGGTCCCACGACTCGGGCGAAGGTGTGCGTGTCTCGGAAGCTGGCCGCCAGCAGGGCCGCCACTGCGAGCACGGGGCTGGTGAAGCACTCGCGGCGCACCTCTCCCCGCTGCTCGGCCATCATCACCACGGGGTTGAGGGCGGCGCACAGCCAGCGCGAGGACTCTTCAGCGCGCAGCCGGCTCCACGCTTCCGGCGGGCGGGCCTCCTTCTTCTCGCCGACGGGCCGCTGTCCGTCCCCGAGGAGGGAAGGGGGCATGGTCACCACCATGGGCAGCCAGGTCTGCTCGCCCAGGGTCGCGAGCTGGCGCAAGGTGTCCACGTCGTCGCCCGCTTCGAGGATGAAGCACGCATCGGGGCGCTGGAGGGGAGACTCGCCGAGGCACTCCCCGAGGGCGTCCAGGAGCTGGTGGGGCCCCACGTCGAGCACCTCGAGCTCCATGCCGGCCGAGGCGGGGCAGTGCTCCAACAGCCAGTGCAGCCCTCGCCACGCGGACTCCAGCCGCGCCACGACCGGATGCTGGAGGATGTCGCGCGCGGTGGCGAAGAGGGCCTCTTCGATGGTGGTGAGTACGGCGTGGCGGGCGTCCTGCGGCGAGCGCTGGCCGCGAAGGGCCTCGGCCACGTCGGCGGACAGGCGGCCCGGGGTCATGGCGGACTGGAGGCGGGCGGTCTCCTCGGGGCCAAGGGGCCTCGAGCCGGAGAGCGCCGCGAGGGCGGAACGCAGGGCGCGCAGATCCGGTATCGAGTCGATGACCTCGGAGAGCTGGAAGGCGGCCAGCCTGTCGAAGGACACCTCATGGGAGATCGCGTCGCCGGAGCCGATGCGGTCCTCGACGGTGATGCTCAGCCCGCTCGCGGCGCGCCGGAGTTGCTCGTTGAAGGAGTCCCCGGTGAGGAGGAACCGGCGGCCCGAGGGCGAGGGGTGGAAGGCTCCGGCGATGAGCCAGCGCACGCGCGCTCCTGGCGGATGGGTTGCGTCCAAGGGGTCTCCGTCGGGCTTCGAGGTGGAGGACCGCACACTAGATTGTCTCGCTGGAGAACGGCCAGCGGGCGAGGGTGTTGCGCTCTGGTTCCGAGCCTCATCCCGGTGCCTCGACGGGGAGGTGAGGCACCGGGCCCGCGCGCACCTGCGTGCCCAGCAACGCCTCGGGCGACCGCCCCTCTGCTCGCAGGGGCTGACTTCCGCCCAGGGCAGTCACATGCGGGCCGGACCCTCTCCACTTTCCCTGATGGGGCTCCACCCATGTGTAACGGGGCTCCAGGGAGACACACATGTTCCGCGTTTTCGCCATCACCACGTCCACTCCTTCGATCCGACTGAATGGGACGGGCCAGGGTGAGCTCACCTTCACGGTTTCGAATGCCCTCGGGCGACCGGTCCGGGGCCGCGCCGTGGTCGAGCCCGAAGGATCGACACCGAGGGAGTGGTTGGTGCTCGACGGGGAGCCCGAGCGCGATTTCCCCCCCGATGGCACCCATCAATACACCGTGCGGGTGGCCGTCCCGTCCGGCACTCCCCAGGGGCAGTACGCGTTCCATCTGTCCGTGGTGAACGTGGCCAATCCCGATGAGGAGTTCGCCGTCGGGCCCTCGGCGAGCGTCCAGGTTCCACTTCCCCAGGCCCCGGCGCCGAAGAAGAAGTTGCCGCTGCCGTGGATCGCCCTGGCCGCTGGCATCCTCTTCATCGCGCTGACCACCGTCCTCCTGCTACGCGGCCGCGGCGACGAAGGCGTCGGAGGCTCGGGGCCCCCGGTGGAGCAGCCCGCGGCGAAGAAGGCGTTCCTCCGACTTGATGGGAAGGAGTCCTACGTCGAGCTGGGCAACCCGAACGAGCTGATCTTCTTCGGCCCCATCACGATCGAGGCGTGGGTCCGTCCGAGGGCCCTGAACTTCCTTCGCAACATCGTGACCCACGGGCACACCAACTCTCCCCCCGCCGAGGTCTTCCTTCGCATCAACAGCGGGAAATACCAGGTCGGCTCCTTCAACGGGCAGGACTTCTCCACGAGCTTCGACGTGCCCTCCTCGGACGTGGGCCGGTGGGTCCACCTGGCCGGGGTCTACGACGGCGCGCGGTGGCTCCTCTACCGTGATGGGGAGCTGGCGGCCTCCACGCCCCATCCGCTCGGTACCTTCTTCGTGGATGCGCCCTGGGGCATTGGTGCCAGGGGCGGCGGTCGCGAGCGCTTCTTCCAGGGGGACATCCGGGACGTGCGCATCTGGAGCATTCCCCGGGGCCAGCAGGAGATCAAAGAGGACATGAACCGCACCCTCGAGGGGGACGAGTCGGGCCTCGTGGGCTACTGGCCCTTGAACGAGGGGCAGGACGTCGTGGCCCATGAGCTCACCTCCAGCAAGAACGATGGCCTCATCCGCAAGGGCTCCTGGGGCTCGGAGTAGCCAAGGGCGTTGGCGGTGGCCAGAGTGCGCATCGAGCGATTGACCATGAGCGGGCCTCGGCTAGGGTCGTGCCTCATGGTCAACCCACCCGAGACCGAGTCCCCCGAGAAGCGCGTCCGAGCCCGGGAGCTGGGCATCCCGCTGGGCCGCTTCAAGACCGGCCGGTACAACGCCATCACCGACGTGGAGGGCGTGCTGGTCGGGCACAGCACCATCATCCGGGGCGAGGGTCCGCTGAGGCCCGGGCATGGGCCGGTGCGCACCGGCGTCACCGCCATCCTGCCCAACCTGGGCAACATCTTCATGGAGCGCATGAACGGCGGCGGCTTCGTGCTCAACGGCGCCGGCGAGGTCTCCGGCATGACGCAGGTCATGGAGTGGGGGCTGATCGAGACGCCCATCCTCCTCACCAACACCATGTCCGTGGGCGCGGTGTCCGACGCGGTGGCCCGCCACATGGTGGAGCAGTACCCGGGCATCGGCGACGAGCACGACGTCATCATCCCGATCGTCGGCGAGTGCGACGACAGCTACCTCAACGACATCTCCGGCCGGCACGTGCGCGACGAGCACGTCTTCGAGGCCATCCGCAACGCCTCGAAGCGGCCCGGTGGCCGAGGGCAACGTGGGCGGTGGCACCGGCATGGTGACGTGCGACTTCAAGGGCGGCATCGGCACCTCCTCGCGCAAGCTGCCCGAGGCGCTCGGCGGCTACACCCTGGGCGTGCTGGTGATGTCCAACTTCGGGAAGATGCACAACCTGCGCGTGGGCGGCCTGCCCGTGGGCGAGGTGCTCGCCGAGAAGTTCAAGGACGCGCCCCGGCGCGGGCAGACGTACGGCTCCATCATCGCCGTGGTGGCCACGGACGCGCCGCTGCTGCAGCCATCAGATCAACCGCCTGTGCAAGCGCGTGTCGCTGGGCATCGGCCGGGTGGGCAGCTACGCGGCGCACGGCTCGGGGGAGATCGTGGTGGGCTTCTCCACCGCCAACATCATCCCCAGGCGCACCCAGAAGATGGTCTACAAGCTGAAGATCCTCCTGGATCAGCGGCTGGACCCCCTCTACGAGGCCGTCATGGAGGCCACCGAGGAGGCCATCCTCAACTCCATGTGCATGGCCACCACCATGAAGGGGGTGAACGACAACTCCGTCCCGGCGCTGCCGCTGGACGAGGTGCGGCGCTTCGTGGACGCCTGTCGGCCCATCTTCGCCTCGGTGAAGAAGCGCCCCCAGCAGACGAGCGCCCCGGTGGCCCGCGACAAGCCCGCCGACGTGGACAAGGAGGGCGAGGTGAGGGCCGGGGCCGTGCTTCCCACCGAGGTCCGGGGGGCGGAGGGCATCCCCTATCCCACCCGTCCGGCCCCCGATGACATCGAGGACTCCTCTTCTGGGGGAAGTTCTGGTAGTTAGGCGCCCTTCTTTCTTACTCCCACATCAGGAGACACCTACATGGCCCGCAGCAAGAGCAAGCACCGCCGCGTGCAGCACCAGATCAAGGCGAAGTGGAAGCGCCAGCTGAAGCGCAAGGCGGCCAAGGCGGCCGAAGAGAAGAAGTAACTTCCTCTCGGTCCGTTTGGACCCGCTCCCCACGTGGACGCCTGCCTGCCTACTCGGGGGTGGCCGTGAAGGAGCGGGTCACCGTGCAGTGCCGGGTGCCGCCTCCGTTGGCGCCCGAGAAGTCCCCCAGCCAGTTTCCCTCCAGTCGGGGCACGCCTCCGTCCCTGATGACCGGGATGTAGCGTCCGGACAGGCTCGCCGAGTCAGGTCCTCCGGTGCCGCCATCCGCCGTCCCGTCGGCGAACCCCACCAGGTTGAAGTTGTAGGTCGTGTAGAGCGTGCCGCGGAGCGTCAAGCCGTCCAGCGTGGCGGTGACGTTGCTGCCCCGCTGCTGCACGTCCAGGGGCCCCACGGGCAGTGTCACCGTCAGCCCGTTGCAGGCCGTGGGCAGGGGGTCCTCCTGCCACTCCAGGGCATAGCGGCCCTCGAGGGGTGGACACTCGGAGCAGGGCGAGCCGCCGCCACCGCATCCCTGCGAGGCCGCCAGCAGTGTGCCCGCGAGCATGAAGGTGCAGGTGGGGAACCAGAAGCGTCCAGAAGTCATGGATCGTGTACCTCGGAGAGGGGGCCCGGACTTCCGGTAGGAAAACGACGTTCCTACCTTTTGTCATGTCCGGGGCGGTTTGCGTGAGTGTGGGCGGAGGGGTGGCGGCGTGACGGGGCTCGACACGAAGCGTTGGTCCAATCTTATCTTCGCCGGGCTCTTCGCCCTGGCGTTGGTCCTCTTCTCGAGGATCCTTCTTCCTTTCCTGATGCCGGTGCTGTTGGGCGGCTTCCTGGTGGTGCTGTTCCGGCCCCTGCAGGACGCTCTGTGTCGCAGCCGGCTGCGGGGCCATCCCTCGCTGTGCGCGGGCCTGTCCACCGTGGCGGTCTTCCTGCTCATCCTCGTGCCGCTGGCGGTGGTGGGGTGGCTGGTGGCGCGCGAGGTGCTCGGGCTGATGGTGCACGCGCAGGAGCTGCTCGACCGGGTGGACCTGCGCCAGCAGCTCGTGGCGAGTCTGCCCCGCGGGCTGCGGCGCTATGCCCCCGTGGAGGGCTCGCCGGCGGATCAGGCGCTGATGAGCGCGGTGGCCAGCGGGGCCTCCGTCCTCAAGGACGTGCTGGGCGCCGGCACCGAGCTGGTCGTCGACCTGTTCCTGATGACGGTCGCCATGTACTACTTCTTCCTCGACGGCCGCCGCCTGTGGTCCGAGGCGACCCGGCTCATCCCGCTCGACAAGCGCTACATCCAGGCGTTCGCGCAGGAGTTCACCGACGTGGCGCACGCCATCGTCTATGGCAACACCATCACCGCGCTGGTGCAGGGGGCGATGGGGACGGTGGGGCTGATGCTGGCGCGGGTGCCGCACGCGGGAGTGTGGGGCGCGGCCATGGTGCTGGTGGCGATGGTGCCGGTGGGGGGCACGGCGCTCGTCTGGGGGCCCATCGGCGTGGTGCTGCTGGTGACCGGCAAGGTGAACGAGGGCGTCTTCCTGCTGGCCTGGGGCGCCTTCGTGGTGAGCAGCATCGACAACGTGCTGCGGCCGAAGCTGTGTGGCTCGCGGATGGCACTCCACCCGCTGCTCGTCTTCCTCTCCATGTTCGGCGGGTTGGCGGTGTTCGGGATGATGGGGCTGCTGGTGGGGCCGCTCATCGCCTCGCTCTTCATGGCCATGGTGCGCATCTACCGGCGTGACTTCCTGGGGCTCCGGTCGACCCCGCCGCTCAAGCCCTCCGCCGAGCCGGTGGCGCAGCCAGTGGCCGAGCCCACGCCCTCCATCGTCGAGGGCTGAGACGCGCGAGTCTGGACAAGGGCCCGCGCGGTGGGTGAGGCTGCCGGGCATCCATGAAGGCCTCTGGATCCTGGATGTGTCGCTGGGGCGTGTCGCTGGCCCTGGCCGTGCTGCTCACCTCGCAGATCGCACTCGCCGAGCGCGTGGCCGTCTCCACGCTCGAGGGGGACAAGAATCATCGGCTCCGCGCCCAGGTGACGGCGGCGCTGCGCAAGACGCGCAAGGTGCAGGTGCTGCCGCCCGCGGCCTATGGGAAGGCGGCCGTGAAGCTGGGTCTGCGCGGCCCCGCCGCCGTGGCTCCCGAGGGGGTGACGCGCCTGGCGACGAAGCTCAAGGTGGATGCGGTCCTCACGGGCTCGGCGGGGGAGACCTTCATCGCCCGGCTCGTGGCCCGGGACGGCCGGGAGGTCTGGGCCGGCGAGTACCTGCTGAAGCGCGGGCTGCTCCCGCGGGAGGAGGCCCAGCATCTCGCCCTGGCCGTGGCCTCCGCGGTGAAGGCGGCGAATCAGCCCGCCCCCGCGCCTCGGCCCGAGCCCGAGCCCGTGGCCCAGCCCACGCCGGAGCCGGAACCCACGGTGCAGCCAGCCCCCGAGTCCCAGGCGGTGGCCCAGGGTGAGCCCGAGGCGGTGGAGCCACCCAGGTCGCTGGAGCCGGAGTCGCCGTCACCGGGGGTCGCCTCCGCACCGGCGCTCACGCCCGAGCGCAAGCCGGCGCAGGAGCCCGTGCCCGCGTGGGCGGAGCTGGACGAGGAGTCGCACACGTACACCACGGAGCTCCCTGGCAGCGCCGGAGGCTTTCCCGAGGCGCAGGGGACCGACGCTCAGGGCACGTCGGTCGAGAGGAGGTCCCCTCCGTGGGTGAGGGTGCTCCTCGGTGCAGCGGTGACGTGGCGCAAGTACTGCGCGCGGCCGGGCGTGGAGTCGTGCGCCGAGTTCGACGCGCGGCCTCCGGAGCAGCAGGTGGGGGACATCGCGGACTTCAGCTCGGCGGCGCCCTACGTGGGGATTGCCGCGGAGGCGGAGGTGTTCCCCCTGTCGCACTGGCCCTCGCTGCTGCGGGGCGTGGGGCTCACCCTGGGCTACCAGCGGAGCTTCGCGAAGACGACGGTGCAGGTGTCCTCTCCCTCTGGCTCCACGCCCGAGCGCGAGGTCTACGCGACGGATACGGCCTACGGGGCCATGCTCGCGTACCGCTATTTCTTCGACCTGGGGAAGACCGGCGAGCCGGCGTGGGGCTACGGGGGGATCCGACTGGGAGCGCTCGGCCGGTCCTTCGACGTGGACGAGACGGTGGAGAGCCCGCTGCCCGTGACGCACCGGTTCTATCCGGCGGTGGGGGTGGACGTGTCGGTGCCGCTGGTGCGCGCGGTGCGCCTCGAGGGCGCGGGCCAGCTCTTCATCCGGCCCAACCCCGGTCAGTCGATCGGGGACGAGGACGGCTCGTACATCGCCGAGGTGCGCGACTACGGCCAGACGGTGTCGAGCCTGGGCTGGGCGGCGGAGCTGGGCGTGGCGGGCGACATCTGGGGCCCGCTGGGCTACTCCGCGCGCTTCCGGCTGGAGCACTACCTCGATCGCTTCGAGGGGGCGGGCACCCGGCGCGGCTGGACCACTGGCGGCGTGGCCGAGGACACCTTCTCCAGCATCATCGCGGGAGTGACCGCCTCCTGGTGAGGCGTCACCCCGTCAGACCGAGATGAGGCCCTTGCGGATGCCCTCGGTGACGGCCTCCACGCGGTTGGTCACCTCGAGCTTGCGGTAGATGTGCTCCAGGTGGGTGCGGATGGTGGCCTTGGAGAGGTCGAGCAGCTTGGCCGCCTCGCTGTTGGACACGCCCTTGGCGATGAGCTGGAGGATCTCCGTCTCGCGGTCCGACAGCGGCTTGAGCAGGGGCTCGGCCGCTTCGGTGGGCGTGGGCGGCTCCGCCGGGGTGGGAGCCGCGGCGACGGGCTCGGTGGCCACGGGGCTGGCATCCGGCTCCACGCGGAAGTGGCGCAGCAGTCGGCGCGCGAGGTTGGGCTGGATGACGGTGCCGCCGGCGCGCACCTCCTTGATGGCCTCGACGATCTTGTCCGCGGGCGTGCCCTTGAGCAGGTAGCCCGAGGCGCCGGCCTTCACCGCCTCGAGGACTTTGTCCTCCTCGTCGAAGATGGTGAAGATGAGGATCTCCACCTGGGGCCAGCTCGCGCCTTCACCTGCGCGGGTGACGTCGATGCCGCTCATGCGCGGCAGGCCGAGGTCCAGCAGCAGCACGTCCGGGCGTGGCCGTGGCGACCTCCTCGAGCGCGGCCTCGCCGGACAGCGCGGTGCCGACGATCTCGATGCTCCCGGTGGCCCTCGAGCAGCTTGAGCTGGTTCTTGAGGATCTTCGTCTGATCCTCGACGACGAAGACGCGGATGGGGGAGGGCGTCCGTCGGGCGTGGTGTCCACGGGGGCTCGGGTCAGGAGGGAGAGGGGAGGGAGAAGGACACGCGGGTGCCGGCGCCGGGCGTCGAGTCCACGATGAGCTCGCCGCCGAGCTTCATGGCGCGCTCGCGCATGTTGAGCAGGCCGTAGTGGCCGCGGGGCGTGCGCTTGGGATCGAAGCCCTTGCCGTCGTCGCGGACGATGAGGTGCACGCGCTCCAGGTCGAAGTCGAGCTTCACCTGGACGTGCCTGGCCTCGGCGTGCTTGACGGCGTTGGAGAGGCACTCCTGCAGCACGCGGAAGAGGGCGAGCTGGGCATCCGGGGTCAGCTTGCGCGGCAGGCCGCTGCGCTCGAAGCGCATGTCCACCTGGGTGCGCTCGCTGAACGTCTTCACGTAGTCCTCGAGCCCCTGCGTCAGCTCGAAGTCCTCGCGCATCATCTGCAGGTTGCGCCGCAGCTCCTCGATGGACTCCTCGGCGGTGGCCTTCAGCTCGGTGATCTCCGAGCGCAGGGGCGAGTCCTCCTTCGCCATGCCGAGGATGAACTCGGCCTGGATGATCAGCGAGGAGAGCGAGGCGCCCAGGCCGTCGTGGATCTCCCGGGCGAGCCGGTTGCGCTCCTCCACCACCGCCAGCTCCTTGAGGTCGCCCTGGAGCTCCACCACCTCGCGGTGGGCGGCGGCCTCGCGCTCGTTCAGGTACACCAGCACGTAGACGATGATGAAGTTGAGCGCGCGAGTACCAGAAGCAGGGTGAGCACCTCGATGGCGGTGACGTTGCTGCGGTCGAGGAGCAGATCCAGCCGGGTGGTGACGGGCAGCGCCAGCAGCGGCGGCAGGATGGCCAGCGGCTTGGGGTAGAGGAGGGCGAAGAGCGTGGTGAAGAGCAGCTGCGTGGCGAGCAGCGGGCTCTGCAGGCCGCCGCCGAGCTGGGGCTTGACGACCAGCACCACCATGATGACCAGGTCGAGGCAGAGGGTGACGTACGTCACCCAGCGGCCGGCCTTGCGGGTGGTCGATGACCAGTGAAGTTCGCGACGCTGTAGAGCAGCATCGCGAAGTAGCCGGCGAAGGCGAAGGTGCCGTGCAGGCCGAAGTAGAAGGACCACTTGGGCACCGCGAGGATGGCCAGGCCCAGGGTGAGGAACATCAGCCGCGCGTAGAAGAGGGCGCGGGCCCGGGCCACGAAGCGATCCTGCTCCCACGAGGCGGCGGCCTGCTCGGCGGAGACGCTGCCGGTCAGCTTGCGTCGCTCGAGCACCGCGCGCACGCGGGCGCGCCGGTGCGAGTCGGGCTTGTCATCGTCCAGGGCGAACGCGGGTTCCATCGGGCCGGCAGCTTATGGGACTGCCGGGTTTCCGGGAATCTCTTCACCCAGGATGGCGCCCGCCCCCCTGGCGGGTGGGAGGCAGGCGGGGTGCGGGAGGACTACTGGGCGGCCTTGGCGGGCGCAGGCCTTGCGAGCCTCGGGCTGGCGCTCGAAGACGTACTCGAGGCGGTCCCGCGACTCGCCGGTGGCCTCGTTGAAGAGCGGGGTGCCGCCCGTGTACATGGTGCCCTCGGCGTTGCCGTAGCGGTCCAGCTTGTGCTCCTGGAGCCAGCGGTCCACGCAGGCCTCCGCGGTCGCGTTGCCGCCCTGGGCCTGCGGTGCTCGCCCGGCATCCTCGGGGATCGCGCCGCGAGACGGTGGCCGGTGGCGGGGTCTGCTGGCCGGCATCGCGGTAGGAGGGGTTGTCCACGGGGCCCTGGCCGTTCTCCCCGGTGTTTCTTGGGGCAGCCGGCGACGAGGAAGGCGAGGGTGAGGAAGGCGAGCGCGTGTCTCATGGGTCCTCGAAGAGGCGAGGGTGGGAAGGTGCTCCAGTCGGAGGCGCTTCAGTCAGAGGGGACGGAGCGGGGCTGGAAGATATTCGTTACGTCCCGTGACGGGCAGCTTTTCGCCGCGCATGTTGACGGCGGGCGGGGGCTCGGCGAGGGTCGCTCGCGTGGAACGAGTGGCTTCGGCGCGGGTGCTGGTGGTGGGCGCGGGCGGACTGGGTTGTCCGGCCTCGCTGGCGCTCGCCGCAGGCGGGTGTGGGGCAGCTGACGCTCGTGGACCCGGATCGGGTGGACGTGACGAACCTCCACCGCCAGCTGTGGCACCGCACCGCGGACGTGGGCCGGTCCAAGGTGGAGTCGCGCCGCGGCGGGGCTGCGGCGCGCCTTCCCGGCCCTGTGCGTGGAGACGCTCGCCGAGCGGGTGGACGATCGCAACGCCGCCGCCCTGTTTCGAGCCGCATGACGCGGTGGTGGACGCCACCGACGGCACGGCGACGAAGTTCTTCCTGTCGGACGTGGCGGTGGCCACGGGCGTGCCGCTGGTCTACGGCGGGGTGCTGCGGATGCAGGGGCAGGCGATGCGCGTGGAGCCCGGGCGGGCCGTGCCTGCGCTGCCTGTACGAGGAGCCGCCCTCTCCGGACGCGGTGCCCACCTGCGCGCAGGCGGGGGTGCTCGGCTCCATGGCGGGGCTGATGGGCGCGCTGCAGGCGCTGCTGGTGCTGGAGCGGCTCGAGGGCGCGGCGCCGGCCGCGAGTGGCGAGGCCACCCTGCACGTACTCGACGGGGCGCACGCTGCGAGGCCGCGCACGGTGCGCGTGCGCCGCGCGCCCGACTGCGAGGGCTGCGCCGCGCGCCGCGCCCGCCCGTCTTCGCCGAGGAGATCGCGCGATGCACGAGGTGACCGCGACGCTGGACATCACCCGCGAGGTCTGCCCGATGACGTACGTGCGCACGAAGCTGGCGCTGGAGGCGCTCGACGACGGGCGCGGTGCTGGAGGTGCTGCTGCGGGGCGACGAGCCGCTGCAGCAACGTGCCGCGCAGCGCGCGCGACGAGGGTCACGAGGTGCTGTCCCTGGAGGCGCGGCCGGCGACGGCACCCACCGGCTGCTGCTGCGCAAGCAGGGAGGACGCTGAGCATGGCGACGGTCCGCATTCCCACCTCCCTGCGGAGCTTCACGAAGAACAAGGACGAGGTGCGCGTCGCGGGCGCCACCGTGGCGCGAGGTGCTGCGCAACCTGGACAAGGCGCTGTCCGGGCATCGGCGCGCGGCTGCTCGACGACAAGGGCGCGGTGCGCCGCTACGTGAACGTCTTCCTCAACGACGAGGACATCCGCTTCCTGCAGGAGCTGGACACGCCCGTGGCGGAGGCGAGACCGCCTCACCCTCATCCCGGCCATCGCCGGAGGGTAGGGCGATGGCGCTGCGCGAGGAACAGATTCTCCGCTACTCGCGGCAGATCCTCCTGCGCGAGGTGGGCGGGCGCGGTCAGGAGGCGCTGCTGGCCGGAGGCGCGTGCGACTGGTGGCCACGGGTCCGGCGGGGCTGACGGCCGCGGCGTACCTGGCGGCCGGGGGCACGCCGGTGGCGGCGGGCCCGCAGCCGCTGTCGGCGCCGGCGCCGAGGGCTTCCTCGTCCCGCGCGGCGGACGTGGGTGCAGCCGGCCTCGGAGGTGCTCGGGCGGGTGCTGCCGGACGTCAACCCGGACGCGCTCCCTCCGACGCGGCACCGGGCGGCTGGCGGAGCTGCCGGCGGTGCTGGGACGGGGAGGGGCCCTGGGTGGCGCTGGGAGGCGATGGGACGCGGGGCGTGGTCGTCTTCCGCGGCACCGGAGGGCTGCGCCGGGTGCTTCGAGGCCACCACCGCCTCACTGCGTGCCCCTCCCTCGGGAGCGCTCGGCGTGGGCCTGGGCGCGCTGGGGGCGTTGGTCCTCCAGCGGCTGCTGCTCGGGCTGGGGCCGGCGCTGGGGGCGTGCTGCGTGGGAGGCCCCGGGCGTGCATGACCGCTCTGGAGGTGCGGCGCTGTGGCCGGTGCGGCTGATCCCAGCGGAGGCCCCGCGCTGCCGGAAGACCTGTCGGAAGTCGTCCGCCACCTCGAGTCCGCCTACCCCCGGGAGGGCTGCGGGGTGCTGCTGCGCGCGGGGGCGGGTGGGGCCTGGCGGGTCCGACCCCTGCGCAACGCCTACGACGAGCACCACGCGCGAGAGCCTGTGCGCTTCCCTCGCACCTCCCGGACCGCCTACCTGTTCGATCCGCGCGAGTGGCTCGCCGTGCTCACCGAGGCCGAGGCCCGCGGCGAGCAGGTGGCGTGTGTGTTCCACTCACATGTGGACGCGGGTGCGTACTTTTCCGACGAAGACCGACGCATGGCCGCCCCGGACGGACTGCCGCTGATCCCCGGGGTCTCCTACCTCGTCATGGCCGTTCACTCCGGGTGTGTCAGTGAGGCCGGAATTTTCTGGTGGCGTTGCGGAGAATTCCTGGAGCGGCGGGTTTCGCGGGAATTGTTAACACGCCAACCCTTGGAATTCTCTTGAGAAGGCGGGCACTTGGCCGCTTGCCCCCCCTACCTGCGGAAAGGTGGGTACGAATTGTCAACCGGTGCGTTTTTCGTCTATAACGGCCCCGACTTTTGATCTGCCGCGCTCTTGGGGGGTACGGAGAACACCACCCTTAGAAGAAGCGCAGGGAGTTTGGGATCCGTATGGCGCAGACTACTGGTTTTACCGTTTGGCTGACCGGCATGTCCGGCACCGGCAAGAGCACGATGGCTGCCTACATCGCGGCCCGGCTCCGGCAGGTCGGTCGCAACGTGGAGATCCTCGACGAGAACGAGGTCGGGGAGGAGCTCTGGCCGGGCATTGGAGACAGCAAGGACGAGCGCATCTCGTGCGTCCGCCGGCTGGGGTACGTGGCCGGCCTGCTCACGCGCAACAACGTGGCGGTGCTGGTTCCCAGCGTGAGCCCCTACAAGGCCGGCCGCGAGGAGAACCGCCGGCCGATCGGCCGGTACATCGAGGTGTACGTCGACTGCCCGACCGAGAAGCTCATCGAGCGCGACAGCACGGGCCGCTACAAGAAGGCGCTGAGCGGTGAGATCCCCAACTTCATCGGGATCACCGAGCCGTACGAGCCGCCGGCCTCGGCCGAGGTGGTCTCCACTCGGATCAGGAGAGCGTGGAGGACGGCGCGCGGAAGATCTTCCAGTCGCTGCTGGACCTCGGGTACGTGACGGTGGACGAGCTGAAGATCATCACCGGCAAGAAGATGAAGGCCCAGCCTCCGACGAAGAAGACGATCGCGCGTCCGACGACCAAGATGCCGGTGGTGGCGGCGGCCAAGGCGGGCAAGGGCGCGAAGGCGCGTCCCGCGGCGCGGGCGGCCCGGGTGGGCAAGCCGGCGGCCAAGGCGGCGGCCACCAAGAAGGCGGCTCCCAAGCGCAGCGGCAAGGCGCGCTAATCGAGCCCCCACGCACTCCCACCGAGGGAGTGGCGCGAGCCAGATGTGAAGAGGACCCCCAGGTTGCGTATGGCAACCGGGGCGTTCTTCGTTTATAGAGGTACGCCCATGCTGAGCCCCGAGCGGATCCAGGCCCTGTGTGAGTCCTCTCGCCCCAAGCTGGACGCGATGCGCGCGGCCCTGCGCGCGCATGGTTCGGCGCTGGTGGCCTTCTCCGGCGGGGTGGACTCCACCTTCGTGCTGAAGATCGCCGTGGAGGAGCTGGGCGAGCGCGCCCTGGCGCTGACGGCGCTGTCGGCGTCGGTGGCGCCCGAGGAGGAGCGCGAGGCGCGGGAGCTGGCGGCGCGCATGGGCGCCCGGCACGTGGTGGTGTCGAGCGACGAGCTGTCCAACCCCCAGTACGCGGCCAACCCGACCAACCGCTGCTACTTCTGCAAGACGGAGCTGTACGACCTCTGCGAGGCGAAGCGGAAGGAGCTGGGGCTGGAGGTGGTGCTGGACGGCTTCAACGCGGACGACTTCAAGGATCACCGGCCCGGGCACCAGGCGGCGCAGGAGCACCGCGGTGCGGTCGCCGCTGGCGGCAGGCGGGGCTGACGAAGGAGGAGATCCGCGCCTGGAGCCACGCGCTGGGGCTGCCCACGTGGGACAAGCCGCAGATGGCGTGCCTGGCGTCGCGCATTCCGTACGGCACCGTCGGTGACGCGGGAGCGGCTCTTCCAGATCGCCGGGGCCGAGTCCGAGCTGCGCCGGCTGGGCTTCCGGCAGTTCCGGGTGCGCTACCACCAGGAGGTGGCGCGCATCGAGCTGGCGGCCGAGGAGTACGAGCGCTTCCTCTCGGCGGAGCTCCGGCGGCAGGTGGACACGGCGCTCAAGGCGCTGGGCTTCAAGTTCGTGGCGCTGGACCTCGAGCCGTTCCGCTCCGGGCGGATGAACGACGCGGCGGGAATCCAGCGGCCGTCGGCCGACGCACACCCGTTGCCGGTCGTGAGCTGATCCTCTTCTGATCCAACAGGTCGTGTGCTGATCCTCTGCTGATCCGCCGTCTTCCGGCGGGGAGGGGGTCTCTCGCCCCCCAGGGGTTCTCCATGCGCCTTCCGCTGTCGCTCCTGATCGCGACGTTGCCCTCGCTCGCCCTGGCGAGAGAGTGGGATGGCACTCCACGCCGGGCCCCCTCGCTGCTGGTGGGTCCGGTGGCGACGTACACGGAGCTCATCGGTTCCGAGCGAGCTGCAGCAGGGCTTCGCGGGACACCTGGAGCTCGGGGGCAGCGTGCCCGTGGGCTACGAGGAGAACGAGCTCTTCCTCCTGGCTCGGGTCGGAACGGGCGCACCGGGCTTCAGCCTCGCGGTGCATGGGGGCTTCCGGAGCGTCTTCGGAGAGGACGAGTGGCAGACCTACGCCGATCTGGGCGCCGCGGTGCACCTGCGGCCGGAGCTGTGGGCGGGGCCTCGGGTAGGTCTGGGTGTGCGGCGCTCGCTCACCGAGGCCTTCACCCTCTATGGAGGGCTCGGCGGCGGGCTGGGATTTGGATCCGGACTCCGATTGGACGTAGAGCTGTGCGCCGGCCTGCGCTGGAGCCTGTGATCCGCCGCTGATCCCCGGCTGATCCGCCGGTGATCCTCGGATGATCCCCGGGTGATCCAACAGGTGGAGTGATTTTCTTGCGATTCGACGCTTCCGTGAGACGGTGTGCGCACCTGTAGGAGGACAACGCACATGGACATGAATCCCCGCCTCACCTCGGTGGTCTTCCGGCTCCACCGCGAGAAGCTGGACGCGCTGAAGGAGCTGTCGCGCTCCACGCGCATCCGTCAGAGCGAGTACCTCCGGGAGGCGATCTCGGACCTGCTGGCGAAGTACGAGGACCGGCTCGTCGACTGGCCGGCCTCGAGTCCGTCCCGTCGGGAGGACGAACGGTGGCGCCTGGGGCAGTCCCGGGGCGCGGGCCCGCTCCTCGGGCGGGAAGGGATCCAGCTCGGCCGGGTAGCGCACCTCCCAGAGCACGAGCCCCTGTCGCGGGGGCCTTGAGGCCGGGGATGGTGGTGCCCGACTCGAGCGCGGCGCGCCAGTGCTCCTCGGACAGGGCCCCGGCGGCGGCGAGCAGCGCCGAGCCCACGAGGTAGCGCACCTGGTAGCGCGCGAAGCCATCTCCGCGCAGCCGGGCCTCGAAGAGACCGCCGCCCAGCGCATGCAGCGTGGCGGACTCCAGCGTGCGCGGCTTGCGCGGGCTGGAGTGCTCGTGGAAGGCGAGGAAGTCGCGCGGCCCACGGCGGCGCCGAGCAGCTCCGCGACGCGCTCGGGCTTCAGGACGCGACCCTCCAGCCGGGGCTCCTGCGGGGCTCCATGCACGTACGGCAGCCAGGCCGCGGACGCGGGGCCCCCGAGCTGCAGCCGGTAGCGGTACTCCTTGCCGCGCGGCGCTCCACTGGGCGTGGAAGCGCTGGGGCGGGGCGGCGGGCCACGCACAGGCCGAGATCCGGCGGCAGGTGCGGCGGGAGCCGCTCGGACGAGCGTCTCCGCGGTGTCGCCCGGAGGCAGCCGGACGCTCACCACCTGCATGCGCGCGTGGACGCCCCGGTCGGTGCGCCCGGTGGGCATGATGGAGGAGGGGACGCCGGCCTTCTTCAGGGCGGCCTCGAGGGCCTCCTGGACGGTGTGTCCCTCCGGCTGGCGCTGGAAGCCGCGGAAGTCGGTCACCGCGGTACCAGATCCACAGGGCGGCGGGGGTTCGCTTCACGGGTCGTATGATGGATGGTCGAGGGGCGTTGCAGCGGCCGTGCGGCCGAGGATACTTCCACGCCAATGTCGGCCGGACAAGACCTCCAGACCGAACGGGGCGCAGCTCGACGGCCAGCTGGCTCTACCGCCAGGGCGACCTGGTCCTCGGTCCCGTGACCGGCGACCAGTTCGTGGAGAAGCTCTACGCCGGGGAGCTGACCGGAGAGACGGACGTGTCCGCCTCCGGGCGAGCGGCTTCCGCCAGCTGGGGGAGCTGGACGCCTTCCAGCTGCACGTCGCCAAGGCGGAGGTGAAGGCGCGCGTGGAGGCCGAGGCGCGGGCCGCGCGCGCCCGACGCAGCGCCGCGGCTCATCGCGGGTGGCGTGGTGGCGATGGTGCTCGGCGGCTCGCGGCTCGGGGCGTGGCAGGTGCGCGCGCTACTCGGCGGTGCACCTGCCGGGGGCGAAGGCGAGACGCTCGACATCCAGGTGGAGCCGCCCATCATCACCGTGGCGCACGTCCTCCGTCCCGGAGGAGCTCTTCGAGTACCCGGGCGAGCCGAAGCGGCCGACCCCGATCCCCGAGCGCCATCGAGACGCCGCTCGACAAGCCGGAGAAGGTGGCCTCGGCCTCGCCGCTGCCCGAGCCGGAGCGCAGCCCCCGGCTGGGCGCCCGACGGGCAAGGTGCTCGCCGACGCGGACGGGCTGGCCACCGAGGTCGAACTACGACCAGGAGGCCATCAACCGGGTGGTGAAGCAGTATCAGAGCTCGCTCTACCGCTGCTTCAAGGAGGAGGCCGAGCGCCGTCCGGGCTTCTCCGCCCAGGTGCCGATCGAGTTCACCATCGGCAACGACGGCCGGGTGGCCCAGCTCTGGGTGGACCACCCGCAGCTCAAGAAGGGCCCGCTCTACGACTGCCTCTTCGGCGAGCTGAAGAAGTGGCCCTTCAAGCCCTACCAGGGCGAGCGGGCCACGGTGGACCTCTCCTTCAACATCGGTAAGAAGGGCTAGGCGGCAGCAGGTCGCTTTTTTGCCCCCCCGGGTGTCCTGGTGGATACGGGGTGCATGGTGACCGCTGCTGAAGCCGACCTCGCAGAAGAAGGCCGCAGTCCGTCCCCCCGGGCACCTTCCGCCACACCGTCCTGGTGGCCGCCAAGCGCTTCAAGTCCACCTGGGCCGAGCTGGGCAAGCTGCTCGTCCAGGTGCGCGACGAGAGCCTGTTCGAGGAGTGGGGCTACGCCTCCTTCGAGGCCTACTGCCTCAAGGAGCTCCACATCAAGAAGCAGACCGCCGCTCAAGCTCACGCGCTCGTTCAGCTTCCTGGCCAAGCACGAGCCCGCCGAGGAGGTGGCCCAGGAGGACTTCCCCCAGAAGGCCCCGCCCTTCGAGGTGGTCGAGGTGCTGGCGGACGCGGAGGAGCGCGGCCAGCTCTCGCCCCAGGAGTACCGTTCACTCCGCGACAGCATCTGGAACCCCGAGAAGCCGGCCACCGAGCTGAAGAAGGAGTTCGTCGAGCGCTTCCCGCAGCCGCCGCCGCAGCCGCCCGCGGAGAGCCTCCAGGTGCGGAAGCTGGCGCAGCCGGCCCGCAAGCTCGCGATCGAGCTGGCCGGGTGTCGACGGGTTCCTGCTGCCATCGCCGAGCGGGCGGCCGCCCTGGCCGAGGACGTGGAGGAGCTCGCTTCGGGCGTGAACGACGCCTGATCGGGTGTTACTGAACGCTGACCGCGTCCGGAGGTGCACAGCCAACCGGACGACACTCCGGATGGGCTTCCTGCCGGTTCAGTCGGAGCCTATATTTTGGCGGACGGCTGTTCGAGACGTGGGCAGCCAGGCGAAGTTGGGTGTGGTGGTGTCGGCTAGTAGGCTCCGGGTCGACCGGGGTCGGTGAACCTGGAGGCGGCAGTGAAGAAGGAGCACCACGTCAACCTGTCCTGCTCGTTCTGCGGGAAGTCGCAGCGCGAGGTCCGCAAGCTCATCGCGGGCCCGACGGTCTACATCTGCGACGAGTGCATCAAGCTCTGCAACGACATCATCGCGGACGAGAACGAGCGCGAGGAGGGCAAGCCCCAGGTCAGCTTGCCCACGCCGACGGAGATCAAGGCGTTCCTCGACGACTACGTCATCGGCCAGGACCAGGCGAAGAAGGTCCTCGCGGTCGCCGTCTACAACCACTACAAGCGCATCTACCAGAAGAAGCCGTCGGCGCGGCCTCGTCCGGGCGTGAAGCCCTCGGGCTCCGAGGACGTCGAGCTGAGCAAGAGCAACATCCTGCTCGTCGGCCCCACGGGCAGCGGCAAGACGCTGCTGGCCCAGTCCCTGGCGCGCTTCCTCAACGTGCCGTTCACCATCGCGGACGCCACCAGCCTCACCGAGGCCGGCTACGTGGGCGAGGACGTGGAGAACATCATCCAGAACCTGCTCCACAACGCCGACTACGACGTGGAGAAGGCGGCGCGCGGCATCGTCTACATCGACGAGATCGACAAGATCGCGCGCAAGGGCGACACGCCGAGCGCCACCCGCGACGTGGGCGGCGAGGGCGTGCAGCAGGCGCTCCTGAAGATCATCGAGGGCACTCGGGCCAACGTCACGCCCCGGGGCGGCAAGAAGTACAACCAGCAGGAGTACGTGCAGGTCGATACGTCGAACATCCTGTTCATCTGCGGCGGCGCGTTCCACGGCATCGACGGCGTCATCAAGCGCCGCGTGGGCGAGAAGGGCCTGGGCTTCGGGGCGAAGATCACCCACCGCGAGGAGCGCAGCGTGGGCGAGCTGCTCGCCATGGTGGAGCCGGAGGACCTGATGAAGTTCGGGATGATCCCCGAGTTCATCGGCCGTCTGCCGGTGGTGGCGACGCTCAACGACCTGAAGGAGGAGGATCTCATCACCATCCTCACCCAGCCGAAGAACGCGCTCATCAAGCAGTACCAGAAGCTCTTCGAGATGGAGAAGGTGAAGCTGACCTTCACCAAGGAGGCCCTGAGGGCGATCGCCAAGGAGGCCATGCGTCGCAACTCGGGAGCGCGCGGCCTGCGCGCCATCCTCGAGGATGCCATGCTCGACATCATGTACGACGTGCCGTACCGGGAGGGCGTCAAGGAGTGCAAGATCACCGAGGCCGTGGTGACGAAGCACGAGCCGCCCCAGCTCGTGATGGAGAAGGAGAAGAAGTCGGCGTAGCCCCGAGCTTCTTCCGTCGTGGAGAAGCCCCCGTCGCCCACCGAGGCAACGGGGGCTTTCTCGTTATATGGATTCTTCAAGATGAAGCTCGAGCGCCACGTCGGAGGACTCTCGCTCGCCCGCAAGGCCAACTACCTGCGCGCGCGGGGCTGGCACGAGGAAGAGGGCGGCTGGTCGAGCGAGATCTTCGGCCTGCTGCCGATGGCCAAGGCCATCCACCACCAGCTCACCGACGACCTCAGCCAGGCGCTCCGCGAGCGGGGGTGGCAGGTGCTCGGGTTCTCCGAGCGGGGCTATGTGCGGATGCGTGATGGCGAGCGGGGCAAGCCGTGCTCGCTGCCGAAGGCGCTGCGCACCCAGGCTCGCCGCGAGAAGAGGCCCGTCGCCGAGCTGACCTATGAGCTGTTCCTCGCGGCGCTGCTCGTGGAGGAAGGCGCATAGGCCCTGGCCTGGCGGGCGCCCTCCAGGCCGAGGCCCCGTGCTTCTTCTGTTCGGCAGTGGGCATGCGAACCCCGGCCGCGCCTCGTTATCGAGGGAGTAGGGCAGACTTGGAAGAAGGCCCTGCGCTTCGGATGGCGCGGAGGGACGACGGGCAGTGCCCGTTATCGGGGCCAGGAGCCAGGACGATGAGACACAAGGAACCGAAGACGGTGACTGTCCCCGGACCCGCGGGGCGACTGATGGCGACAGTGGAAGGCGACGGCGGTATCCCCGTCCTCTTCGTGCATGAAATCTCCGCTGACCGGACGCACTGGGCCGAGACGCAGCACGGCCTCGCGACCCGCAGCGTCGCGTTCGACCTGCGCGGGCTGGGCGAGAGCGGTGGCGCCCACGGTCCCTTCGGCGTGGAGGCCGCGGTGGAAGATGTCGCCGCCGTTGCCGACGCGCTGCTGCCCGAGAAGTTCGTCCTGGTGGGCCACGGCTTCGGGGCCGCGGTGGCCGGTGCCTTCGCCTCGTACTACTCCGAGCGGCTCGCCGGGCTGCTCTACGTCGAGCCGGTGGGAGACCTGCGCCGCGTGGCGAAGGCGGACGCGGACGCCTGGATCGAGAACTTCAGCGCGGCGAAGTATGGCGGCTTCCACGAGCACTGGCTCACGCCGCTGCTCCTGGAGTCGAAGGAGAAGACGCGCGCGCTGGTGATGAAGACGCTGCGCACCTCGCGGCGGGAGGCCATCGCCGGAAACATGGAGTCGCTCTTCGTCTACGACCCGGACGAGGCCTTCGAGCGCTTCACGGGGCCCACCCACGCGCTGGTGACCGCCACCGGCCCGGAGACGCTGGTGGCCCAGCGACCCTCGCTGACCCACTCCGTGCTGCCGCACGCGAGTCACTGGCCGATGCTGGACTCGCCGCAGTGGTTCCACACGGAGTTGGTCCGTTTCCTCGGCCGCTGCAAGCACGAGCACTGACCTAGAGCTCACCTTCACCGTGGTCTTCATCTCGCGGCCGGTGGCCGGATCCCTGGCGCGCATGGTGAGGATGCCTTCGACGTTCACGTCGAAGGTGATCTCCACCTGCACCGAGCCCGCCCGCGTCCGGGCGGATGCCCGAGAAGGTGAACTCGCCCAGCAGCTCGTTCTTCGCCACCTGGTCGTTGTCGCCCTGGTAGATGCGCATGGCCAGCTCGGTCTGTTGTCGATGCTGGTGGTGGCCAGCAGCTGCTTGGCGTTGGGGATGGGCGCGTTGCGCGGGAACACCGTGTGGAAGGCGCCGCCCGCCTTCTCCAGGCCGATGGCCATCGGAATCACGTCCAGCAGCTGCAGCCGCAGGTTGGTGTCGTCCTGCAGCGACTGCGCGTAGAGCGCCGCGCCGATCGCCACCGCCTCGTCCGGGTGCACGCCCTTGCTCGGCGCCTTGCCGAAGAACTTCGTCAGCCGGTCCTGCACGATGGGCATGCGCGTCTGCCCGCCCACCAGCAGCACCTCGTCGATGTCCTTGGTGCTCAGCCCCGAGTCCACCAGCACCCGCGCCACCATCTGCAGCGTGCGATCCACCAGGTGGTTGGTGAGCTGCTCCAGCATCTTGCGCGTGAACTTCATCTCGATGTTCAGGGGCTGGCCCTGCGCCGTCATCGTGATGAAGGGGATGTTGAAGGGCACCTCCTCGCGCGCCGAGAGATCGATCTTCGTGCGCTCGGCGAGGTCCTTGATGCGCTGCATGGCCACCGGATCCGTGGCCAGGTCGATGCCCGTCTTCGACCGCGAAGTCCTTGAGGACGTGGTGGATGATGGCGTTGTCGAAGTCGATGCCGCCCAGGAAGATGTCGCCGCCGGTGGCCTTCACCTCGAAGACGCGGTCGCGGATCTCGATGATGGACACGTCGAAGGTGCCGCCGCCCAGGTCGTAGACGACGCACCTTCTGGTTGCAGTGCCCTTGCCGGCGCCGTAGGCCAGCGCCGCCGCGGTGGGCTCGTTGATGATGCGCACCACCTCGAGGTCGATGAGCTTGCCCGCGTCCTTCACCGTCTGGCGCTGCCGGTCGTTGAAGTAGGCCGGCACCGTGACCACCGCGCGCTTGATGGGCGTCTTCAGGTGGTTGGAGGCGACGTCGCGGATCTTGTTGAGGATCTTCGCGCTGATCTCCTGGAGGGTGAACTCGCTCTTGCCCACGTCCAGCACGACGTCGTTCTTCTTGCCGGGGCGCATCGCTGTACGCCACGACCTTGCTTCATCGGCGTCGACGACGTCGCTCTGGAAGGTGCGTCCCACCAGGCGCTTGGCGCCGTAGATGGTGTTCTTCGGGTTGAGCTGCCACTGGCGCTTGGCCTCGTAGCCGATCAGCTCGTTGCCCTTGTCGTCGATCGCGAAGATGGACGGGATGGTGTACTCGCCGCCCTTGTAGGGGATGAGCTTCACGTTCCCGCCGTCCTCGACGATCGCCGCGCACGAGTTGGTCGTGCCGAGGTCGATGCCGATGATGGGATCCTTGTGCATCCGCGTGGACTCCGAAGAAAGAGGGCTCGTGGCGAGGGAATGGCCATCATTCCATAACCCTGGACCCGAGAGGTTAGTTCAAGTTCACGGGGGTCGCGAGCGAGAGTAGGCGTCCAGCACCACGGGCAGTTGCAGCAGGTTCACCCCGGGCGTATCCAGCGCCCCCTCGGCGGACAGCCCCTCGGCCAGCTTGAGGGCCGCCACCTCCAGGGAGGCCCCGGTCAGTCCGGCGGGATCCGCATCGGCCCCCGCGGGAGCGTCCGGCACCCGGATTGCCCCCCCACTCGCGTCCAGTGCGAAGAACACCACGTGCCGCCCCTGGGCCCCGGTGAGCGTCACCCGGACGAGCCCCGCGCCCGCCCCGGCCAGCTCGCTCCAGCTCGTCGGGGACGGCGTGAAGGTGCGGCTCCCGGACGTGTAGGAGGCGGTGGGGAGGGGCAGGAAGGCGGGGACGGAGACGCGGGTGGGGAGGGTGGCGCCCCGGACGATGTGCCCGCTGACGGACGCCCCCGAGTTGGCGGCGGTGGCGAGCGCCCAGAGCCCGGGAGTCCCCACCTCGGCGCCTCCGTACGGCGCGCCACTGCGCAGCACCACCGGCTGCACGGGCCGCGTCCCGTCCGGCTGCGCCGTCCCACCCGTGCGCGAGGCGAGCCCCATGGGCACGAGCCCCGCCTCGGGAGACAGCTCCACGGCGGCGACCACGGCCGTGTCGAGCCCGGAGGGCAGGTTGGGGAGCACCACCTCCGTGCGGCGGAGCTGCTCGCGGCGGGGGCGGTGGGAGATGCCGGTGAAGCGGCTGTAGTCCGGCAGGTCCTCGCTGCCCTGGCAGCGCGCGGTGTCCGTGCACAGGCCGTCCCCGTCGAGGTCCGTGGTGTCCGGCGCGTAGGGCAGGTGGGTGATGGAGGTGAAGGCCTGGAGCGAGTAGTCCATCGCGCCGCTGTAGGCGAGCAGGTCCGCGGGGCGGAGGCTCGTGGCCTGCGCGAGCGGTAGCTTGCCGGCGAAGGCCACCGCGGTGCGGCGTCCCGCCTGTCCCAGCCCGTACGAGCGCGCCTTGAGCTCCGAGTTCCCCGCGAGCCCGAGGGACGCATAGCCCACCAGGGCGCCGGGAGCGGGGACGCGCTGGGGGAGGCCGGGGATGGAGATGAGGAAGGTCTCCCCGAAGAGGTTGGTGAGATCCACCGCCGTCGGATCTCCAGCGGACAGCACGGAGAACCCGAGCCAGAGCTCGCCGGAGGAGTGGACCTCGTTGAAGCTGATGCCGGCGTTGAAGCCAGCGGCGCCGTGGACGGGGTTCTCCGAGAGCGGCAGCAGCACGTCACGAGCGGTCGTGGTGGCCACGGAGACGCGGTCGTAGCGGGGCAGCCCGTCCGCTCGCAGCTCGGGCGAGGCGGCGGAGAAGCTGGCGGTGGCTCCGGCGAAGTCGGGGAAGAGGGCCACGCCGCTCGCGTCCGTCGTCACCGTGACGGGGGTGGGGCAGGGGCCCGTGGCGGGAGGCGCGTCACAGCCGAGCACCTCCACGCCCGCGAGCGGGCGCCGGGTGGTCGTGTCCATCACGGTGAGCCGCCGTCCGGTCTCCAGCGCGGGCAGCACGAGGAGAGAGGTCTCCTGGGGGGAGACGGCCGCGCCCGTGGGCCGTGCCTGCACGCGCACCGTCCCGGCGGCCATGGCCGTCACCAGGCCCGAGGACGACACCGTCACCGCGCTGCTGGGAGCGCCGCTCGTATCCACCGCCGAGAAGGTGCCCTGCGCCAGGGGGAAGCTGGAACCGTCCAGCGTGTAGGCCACCAGCGAGAGCTGCACCGTCCCGCCCACCACGAGCGTGGTCGTCTTGGGGCTGAGGGCGATGGAGACGATTTGGTTCGCCGAGGGCGCGGGGCGGCAGGCGCCGTCCGTGCAGGCCTCGCCCGGAGCGCAGTCCGCGTGACCCCGGCAGCCGCCGGGCACGCACCGGTTCGCCACGCAGGTGAGGCCCGAGGGGCAGGCCGTCCCCTCGGAGCACGCGGTCGTGGGCTGGCAGTGCGAGTCCCGGCAGTACGCGGTGGCGGAGCACTCCGTGTCCACGAGGCAGCGCGGCAACTCCTGGCAGATCTTCGTCGCGCAGTCGAAGCCCGGGGGGCATGCACCGGATGCGAAGGCGCGGCACTCGGTGTTGGGGCCGCACTCGGCGTTGGAGGCACAGGTCTGGAACTCGAGGCAGCGGCCCGCGGTGGCGCTGGTGCAGTACTGGCCCGAGGGGCAATCCGCCTTCGTGACGCAGCCAGAGCGGGCGCACGTGCCGGCCTCGCAGATGAAGCCCGCGCCGCACAGTTGATCATTCAGGCACTGCCGCAGACAGTCGCCCGCCCGGCAGACGTAGAGGAGGGAGGCCACTCGCGGATCCACCCCGGGGGCGCAGTCCGAGGCCTGGGTGCAGGGCACCTGGCACACGCCCTGGAGCGGCTCGCAGCGCTGGCCGGCCGGACAGTCGGCCGCCGAGGTGCACGCGGAGGCCGTCACACAGCGGCCCTCGCGGCACACCTGGTTGGAGGCACAGGCCGAGTCCGAGCCGCACAGGCAGCGGCCCTCCGTGCAGGCGAAGCCCTCGGCGCAGTCGGTGGCCCGTGTGCACTCGGGGCGGGGAGCGCAGGCACCTCCGGTGCACACCTGACCTCCGCCACACTCGGCGTCATCCAGGCACACCGGGCCGCATCCGCCGTAGCGGCAGCGGCCTCCGGGACACTCGGCGTCCGTGTCGCACGGCGTCGTGGAGGTAGGCGGGCAGGCGGAGAGCACTGCCAACAACACAACGGAAAGAAGGGCCCTGGACATCCCGCTCCCCGAGAGGAAAGTTCCGTGGGTCCCGCGCGACATGGCGGCGACCCGCCGGCGTGGTTAGTGGGTTCCTGAACTACAGCACAGAGGAGTCATCCCGTGGAAGCCAAGCGATACCTGCAGGAAGTGGGCGCCCAGGTGTCCGACGACTTCGTCAAGAATCGCTCCATCCTGTCCTTCGAGGAGTACCTCTCGCTCTTCATGGGGGATCCACGGGGGCAGTCGCGCAACGCCGCCCAGTACTTGCGGGACGTGATGGACCACTATGGCACCGAGCAGGTGCCGCACCCCACCGGGAAGATCCGCCGGTTCAAGGTCTTCGACGTTCCCTCGAGCGACCGGAACGGCCGCGTCGCGGGCCAGGAGGAGGTCCAGAACGCCATCTACCGGATGCTCGGCAACTTCACGCGCGCCGGCCGCATCAACAAGCTCATCATGCTGCACGGCCCCAACGGCAGCGCGAAGTCGACCCTCGTCAACGCGCTCAAGACCGGGATGGAGGACTACTCGCGCCAGCCCCAGGGGGCCCTCTACCGCGTCAGTTGGATCTTCCCCTCGGAGAAGCTCGTCAAGGGCTCCATCGGCTTCGGAGGCGAGCGCGCCGCGACCGCGGCGGCGAGTCCCGCCGGAGAGTTCTCCACCTACGCGCACCTGGATGCCGAGTCCATCGACGTGCGCATCCCCTGCGAGCTGCGGGATCACCCGCTCTTCGTCGTGCCTCCCACCGAGCGCCATCGCCTGCTGGAGGGTGCGCTGAAGAAGAAGGGCCTGGGCAACGGGGACGGGCAGGGGGACAGCGACTTCGTCCTCTCCGACTACATCCTCGGCGGAGAGATGTGCCACAAGTGCCGCAGCATCTACACGGCGCTGCTGGCCAACTACAAGGGCGACTACCTCCAGGTGCTGCGCCACGTGCGCGTCGAGCGCTTCTACATCTCGCGCCGCTACCAGGTGGGCACGGTGACGGTGGAGCCGCAGATGAGCGTGGACGCCATGTACCAGCAGGTGACGGCGGACCGCACCCAGCTCAACGTCCCGCCCGCGCTCCACAACGTGGCCCTCTTCGAGCCCCACGGCCCGCTCGTCCACGCCAACCGCGGCATCATCGAGTACTCGGATCTGCTCAAGCGCCCGCTGGAGGCCTTCAAGTACCTGCTGGGCTTCAGCGAGACGTCGCAGGTGCCGCTCGAGCACTTCGTGCTGCAGCTCGACGAGGTGCTCATCGCCTCGTCCAACGAGAAGCACCTGGCCGCCTTCAAGGAGCTGCCGGACTTCGCCTCCTTCAAGGGCCGCATCGAGCTGGTGCGCGTGCCCTACCTGCGCCGCTACAAGCTGGAGCAGGAGATCTACGACGCTCAAATCACCCCCACCACCGTGGGCAAGCACGTGGCCCCGCACGCCACCGAGGTGGCCGCCATGTGGGCCGTGCTCACCCGCCTCAAGAAGCCCATCCCCGAGCGCTACCCGCCCGAGGTGAAGGAGCTCGTGGATCAGGTGACGCCGGTGGAGAAGATGCACCTGTACGAGGAGGGCGTGGTGCCGGACCGGCTGAGCCTCTCGCACGGCAAGGAGCTGCGGAAGCTGCGCACGGACATCTACGAGGAGTCCGACGCCTACCCCAACTACGAGGGCCGCAGCGGCGCGAGCGCCCGGGAGATCAAGACGGCGCTCTTCAACGCCGCGCAGAACGCCGACTACAAGTGCCTCAACGCGCTGGCGGTGCTCGAGGAGCTCGAGGCCATCTGCAAGGACAAGAGCGTCTACGAGTTCCTCCTGCAGGAGGTGGTGGACGGCTACCACGACCACGAGGAGTTCGTGCGCGCGGTGGAGGCCGAGTACCTCGACCGGGTGGACGAGGAGGTGCGCGAGTCCATGGGGCTCGTCTCCGAGGGCCAGTACCGTGAGCTGGTGGAGCGCTACGTCTACAACGTGAGCCACTGGGTGAAGGGCGAGAAGATCCGCAACCGGATCACCGGCGAGATGGAGCGCCCGGACGAGCAGCGCATGGCGGAGCTGGAGGCCATCGTGATGCCTCGGGGCGAGGATCCGGGCGAGTACCGCCGCGGGCTCATCACCGCAGATCGGCGCGCACAAGCTGGACAACCCGGACGCGGAGATGGACTACCCGCGCATCTTCCCGGACCTGTTCCGCCGCCTGCGCGACCACTACTTCGAGGAGCGCAAGCGGGTGCTGCGCCGCAACAAGGAGAACATCCTCAAGTACCTCTCCGAGGAGCGCGGCACGTTGTCCTCGCGCGAGCAGACCCAGGTGGAGAGCACCCTCAAGACGATGCACGAGCGCTACGGCTACTGCGAGCACTGCGCCAAGGACGCCATCCTCTTCCTCATGAAGAAGCGCTACGGCTGAACGGCCGCGAGCAGCCGGGCGGACGGGCGCTCGCTGGGCGTGGTGCTTTCCGAAAATGCGTAGCAAGGGGAAACTGGGGGCTCAATAGTGGTTGAGGGTCTTTGTTCCCCCTTCCCCCCTCTGTTTCGGAGCGTCGATGCCTCGTTTCGCCCTGGGCGCGCCTGCCCTCTTCGCACTCCTGTCCTGTGCCGCGGCACCGAACCCGGTCGCCCTCACCGAGGGCGCGGGCACCGGCGGTGGGGGCTCCACTCCGGTGGTGATGCAGGCGCCAGGCGCCCTGGCGCCCCGGCCCACGCGTAAGGAGTTGGTGAAGCGAATCCTCCCGCACAACGTGCGGCTCGCCATCCACGAGGGCGGCAAGGCGCGGCGCACCGCCTCGGGCGTCGTCATCGGCAACGAGAAGACCGCCGAGGGGCTCGTCAGCTACGTGCTCACCAACGCGCACGCGGTGGAGATGGGCGACCTGAAGGAGCCGCGCCTCGTCGTCATCGTGGACGACCGCGCCGACTCCACCGAGTACGGAGCGCAGGTGGTGGCCACGGGCGTGGTGCCGGACATGGATCTGGCGCTGGTGAAGGTGCCCGGCCTGCCGCTGGAGCCCGCGCGGCTCGCCGCCGACACGGAACTGGAGCTGGGCGATGACGTGGTGGTGGCTGCCTCGCCCTTCGGCCGGGCTCTGTCGCTCTCCGGCGGCATGGTGTCCCAGCTCGAGTGGGACAAGCAGACCAAGAAGCCGCTCATGCTGAAGACGGACGCGGCCATCGGCTACGGCGCCTCTGGCGGCGGCATCTTCAGCCTGGAGTCCGGCAAGCTGCTCGCCATCGTCGAGGGCTACCGCACCGCCAAGGTGGGCTTCGCCGTGGCCGAGCAGAACTTCAGCTTCGACGTGCCCATGCCCGGAGAAACCTTCGCCGCCCCCAGCTCCAAGGTGCGCCAGTTCCTCCAGCAGAAGGGCTTCGCCCGGTTGCTCGGCGGCACCGCGACGGGCTCGGGCACCGACGGCTCGCAGACCGCCAGCCGCTAGCCCGCTCGGGAGTCGGCCGGAAAACTCGACAGCGCCCTCCGCCACGGTACATGCCGGAGGCGGGGAGGCACGCATGGGCAACCGGAACTCCTGGGATCAGTACTTCATGGACATCGCGCGCCAGGTGGCCAGCCGAGCCACGTGCGACAGGAAGCATGTGGGTGCGCTCCTGGTGCGCGACCGCACCATCCTCTCCACCGGCTACAACGGCGCCATCCGGGGCCTGCCCCACTGCGACGACGTGGGCCACATGATGGAGAACGGCCACTGTGTGGCCACCGTCCACGCCGAGGCCAACGCCATCCTCCAGGCGGCCAAGAACGGTGTGCGGATCGACAGTGAGCGAGAGAAGCCCACCACGCTCTACACCACCGCCAGTCCCTGCTGGCCGTGCTTCAAGCTGATCGCGAACACGGGCGTGCGCCGCATCGTCTACGGCGAGTTCTACCGTGATCCGCGCATCTTCGAGTACGCGGCCCGGCTGGAGATCGAGCTCGTGGGCCCGGGCCCCGAGGAGCGGCCGGCAGGCGAGCGCTGAGCTCCACCGGATGATGTCGGGCAGTTCACGAACTCCGCGTGGACTGGTCCGGCGGTACAAGTGAAGCGTTCTCTTTGGGACACCGGTTGGCGAGGTGGCCGACGCTTTGCTGTGGGAATTCGCCGCAGCCGGCAAGAATTACCGCCCCAGGGTTGACGGTGTCAGAGGGGCTCCCTAAATCCTCGCGGCGACAGGGCGGCGGGGGTTTGGGGCGCCGGTCAACCTTCTAGGAGCTCTCGTGATTTCCTCCACGGCTGCGAGCAGCGGTGCGCCCTCGGTACGCGAAGGGGCCGATCCGGTGGTGGATGCCGCCCGTTACGGTGTGGTGCCCACGCTGATGGATAGCCTCCTGCACGATGTGCGCAATCCCTTGAACGCGTTGTCCATCCACCTCGAGGTCCTCTCCGAGAAGCTCAAGGGCGAGACGGGTCAGGTGCCGCCCTCGCAGGAGAAGAACCTCAAGGCCATGCGCGAGCAGATCCAGCGTGTGGATGGGATCCTGCGGCGCTTCTCCGACTTCATCGTGGCCCGCCCGGGCTCGGTGGGGGATGCGGACCTATCCGAGACGGTGACGCGCGCCCTGGACGTGCTGGCGCACGAGAGCCGCAAGCGGCGCCTGCAGGTGCGCCCGACGATCGCCCCCGAGGTGCGGGCGCGGCTGTCGGATACGGGCGAGCTGGGCTTCCTGGTGGTGCAGGCCCTGATGAGGGCCTACGGACGCTCGGAGTCGGGCGCCGAGGTGACGGTGTCGGTGCGGGCCGAGGACTCGCGGGCGGTGCTCGAGGTGGTCGATGCCATCCACACCCCGGCGGAGAACTCACCGGAGGTGGTGGCGGCCCTGGAGCTGCGCTGTGCGCAGCTCGGGGTGGAGCTCAAGCTTCACGCGGGACTATGCCGGCTGACCTTCCCTCTCGTCTGAGCCCTCGAGCGGGCATCGAAACCATTTCCGCATCCGAATTGTCAGATGTCTGGAGGTGCTCACGTGGGCAGCGCGCGAATTCTAGCCGTGGACGACGAGCGCGATACTTGCGAGGCGCTGGCGGAGATGTTGACCGCTTGGGGTCACAAGGTGGAGACCGCGTTCGATGCGCATGACGCCCTCCGCAAGGCAGGTGAGTTCCGGCCGGACGTGGTCCTGTCGGACCTGGCGATGCCGGAGACGGATGGGTTGGGGCTGCTGCGGACCCTGCGGGACGAGCTGCCGGATTGCCCGGTGGTGCTCCTCACGGGCCACGGCACCATCGACGCCGCCGTGGCGGCCATCCGAGAGGGCGCCTATGACTTCATCGTCAAGCCGCTCGACACCGCGCGGCTGAAGGTCTGCATCGACCGGGCGCTGGAGAAGAAGGAGACGATGCGCGAGGTGCAGGGCCTGCGCCGACGCCTCAAGCAGCTCGGCTCCTCGGAATTCATCGTCCAGTCCACGCCGATGCGCAAGGTGTTCGAGCTCATCGAGAAGGTGGCTCCCTCCAAGGCGAGCGTGGCCATCTCCGGCGAGTCCGGCACGGGCAAGGAGGTGGTGGCGCGCTCCATCCACAACCTGTCCCAGCGCCGCGACAAGCCCTTCGTCGCCATCAACTGCGCCTCCATCCCGGCCACCCTCATCGAGTCGGAGATCTTCGGCCACGAGAAGGGCGCCTTCACCGGCGCGGATCAGCGGCGGCCCGGCGTCTTCGAGCTGGCCCACGGCGGCACGCTCTTCCTGGACGAGCTCGGTGAAATCCCCATCGAGCTCCAGGCCAAGCTGCTGCGCGTGCTGGAGGAGGGTCGGCTGCGGCGCCTGGGTGGCAAGGTGGAGATCGAGGTGGACGTCCGCGTGCTGTGCGCCACCAACCGCGACCTCAAGCGGGAGATCGAGGCCAAGCGCTTCCGCGAGGATCTCTACTTCCGCCTCAACGTCTTCCAGATCCACCTGCCGCCCCTGCGCGAGCGGCGCGAGGACGTCCCCTTCCTGGTGCAGCACTTCGTGGACAAGTTCCGCGGGGACTCGGCCAAGCGAGTGACGGGGGTGCATCCGGACGCGATGGAGGTCCTCAAGAACCACGAGTGGCCGGGCAACATCCGCGAGCTGCGCAACGCGGTGGAGCGCGCCGTCATCCTCTGCGACGGCGAGCTCATCATGCGCGAGCACCTGCCCCCCGACATGGCGGGCAAGAGCCCCGAGCGCCACTCCTTCCGCCTGCCCTACGGCCTGTCGCTCGATGCCGTGGAGCGCGAGTACATCCTCGGCAGCCTCCAGCGGAACGGGAACAACAAGGCCCGGACGGCCGAGGTCCTCGGGGTGAGCGAGAAGACGCTCTACAACAAGCTCAACCGCTATGCGGCCGAGGCCCGCCAGCAGCAGTTGGGCAAGGGTCCGCAGGAGGGTGGTGGGCTCGCCGGCCAGGGCGGTCCCTTGCTGGGCAGCAATCCGGAGATCCGCTAGGCCGCCCTCCTACCGGATCCCACCCACTTCTGGGGGCTTTGCGCCCGGGGCGACCTGAAGGGTCAGCTCGGCGCGTCGCTTCCACTCCCTGTCCGCATGCCCGGAGACCGGGTGGCGAGCGCATGCCCGATAGGACAAGCAAGCATGACGCAGTGCGCGAGATGCGGGGTAGGATAACCCCTCTTCGCTTGACTCACAGGCTCACTGCGGGCGATCCTTCAGGTCACACACACCCACGGAGCACCGGTAGCACGGCACCCTACTTGGGGTGTACGTCCACGGTCGGTGCACCTTCTCCAAGGTTGTCCACAAACGGACGGAGAACGTTCATGCCGGGGGGGTCTAGGAAGGGCCACGTTTTCATGAGCGACGCGCGAGTTCTTCACTTCTTCGGCGGCAAGGGCGGGGTGGGCAAGACCACGCTCGCGGCGGCGTACGCGCTGCGGCTTGCGGATGAAGCGCCAAAGGAGAAGGTGCTGCTCGTTTCGTTGGACCCGGTGCGCTCCCTCTCGGACCTGGTGAAGAAGAAGCTGTCCGCGAAGCCGGCGAAGCTGGACGCGGAGGACGGCGAGGCTCCCAAGGAGTCCAAGCCGGAGCCGAAGGGCAAGGGCAAGGCGGCGAAGGGCAAGGCGGACGGCGGCCTCTGGGCGATGGAGGTGGAGCCCGCCACGCTGCTCAAGCCCTTTCTGACGAAGTACCTGCCCGCGCTGCAGAAGACGGCGGTGAAGGGCACCCACCTGTCGGAGGAGGATCTGGGCAAGTTGTACAGCCAGGCCGTTCCGGGGCTGGAGGAACTGCTGGGCCTGCTGCACGTGGTGGAGCTGGCCGAGAGCGGCGAGTTCGACCGGGTGGTGGTGGACACGGCGCCCACCAGCCACACGCTGCGCCTCTTCGACATGCCGGTGGGGCTGCGCAAGTTCCTGGGCCTCGTGAAGGCGGGGGCGGAGCGGGCGGCCAATGCCAAGGGCAAGAAGGCCTCGGCCGCGGCGACGGAGGAGCAGGGCTTCCTGGAGGAGTTTTCGGCCAGGGCGGAGAAGCTGCTGGCGCTGCTGAAGGATCCGGCGCGCACGGCCTTCCACCTGGTGGCGCTGGCGGAGCCGGTGCCCGAGGCCCAGACGCGCATGTACTTCACGCAGCTGCGTGAGCGCGGCATTCCGGTGGTGGAGGTGGTGGTCAACCAGGTGGAGGACAAGGAAGGCTGTCCCGCCTGCCAGGGCCGCCGCGGACTCCAGGCGCCGCACGTGCGCAAGTTCCAGGCGCTGGACAAGAACGTGCCGGTGCACCTCGTGGGCAAGCGCGAGGTGGCGCCGCGCGGCCTGGAGCTGCTGAAGGTCTTCTCCAAGGAGTGGGCGAGCGGCAAGGAGACGAAGGCGCTGGAGTTCGCCCCGTCCGAGGGCCCGCCGGCACTGGTTCGCGCTCCGTCCATGCCGCCCATCGCGGCGCCGCCGCTGCCTCCCACGCGTCTCATCTTCTTCGTGGGCCAGGGCGGGGTGGGGAAGAGCTCCTGCGCGGCCGCCGCGGCGGTGACGCTGACGGAGAAGGAGGGGCCGGTGCTCCTCATCTCCACGGATCCGGCGCACTCGCTGTCGGACGTGCTGCAGAGCCGCCTGACGGACGTCGAGACGCAGGTGAAGGGCACCAAGGGCCTCTACGCGCGCGAGCTGGACATGGCGGGCTGGTTCAGCAACCTGCGCAAGCGCTGGAAGGAGAAGGCGGAGAAGGCCTTCGAGGGCGCGCCCAAGACGGGCAACGAGGTGCCGACGGACCTGCTGCTGTTCCGCAACCTGCTGGACGCGGCGCCTCCGGGCATCGACGAGCTGGCGGCCATGTCCTGCCTGACGGACGCGCTGGTGCAGGAGCGTTTCAAGCGCATCGTCGTGGACGGGGCGCCCATGGTGAACTCCATGCGCGTGGTGGAGCTGGCCGACACGGCGAAGGGCTGGTTCACCGCGCTGCACGCCGTGCTGTCCAGGTACAAGTCCAAGGGCCTGGGCGAGCTGGCCGACGACATGGCCGCGTTCCTCAAGCACATCAAGCGCTTCGAGGATGCGCTGGCCTCGCCCACCGAGTCGCGCTTCGTGGTGGTGACGCGCGGTGAGGAGCAGGCGGCGGCGCGTACCGAGCGGCTGGTGGAGTACCTCAAGGAGCGCAAGCTCCAGGTCGAGCGCGTGCTGGTGAACCGGGTGGGTCCGAAGGCGGACTGCGCCCGGTGCGAGAACCGCCGGAAGAACGAGCTCAACGCCGCGAAGAACATCGAGAAGAAGATCGGCCTGCCCGTCACGGTGGCGCCCGCCCTGGGTCGTCACCCGGCCGGCTTGCGCGAGCTGAAGGCCTTCCGCACCGCCTGGTACGCGCTCAGCGCCACCGCCGCCAAGACGAAGGCGGCCTGAGTTTCCGGGTGAGGGCTGGGGTGAACAATCCCCGGCCCTCGCCGCGACTCACCCCGGGTTGACCCGGGGCAGGTTCGGCAGCACCCGAGGCAACTGGTGCCGGAGCCGCTCCGCGATGTCCTGGGGCGAGCGGATGGGCAGCTCCCGGGGCATGTCCCCGTCGCGCTCGAGGCGGACGGCGAGGGCCGGTCCGGCGAGCAGCAGGCAGATCGCCGGGACGATGCACAGCAGCACGGGCGCGAGCGACGCGAAGAGCAGCCCGGTCACGCGCCGGACCGGTGAGGCGACGAGCTCGGGCGACTGCTCCATGCGGCCCAGGCAGTCCGCGAACACCGCGCCCCCCAGCACCCCCAGGATTGCCGCCAGCACCCAGCTCGCGCCGCCGAGCACGGTGCCGAGCACGGGCTCGATGAGGCCCGGCGCCTGGACCGCCAGCAGGAAGGCGACGAGGAAGGGGCTCCCCGCCACCAGAACCACCAGGCCCCACTGCCGTCCCTCGAGTCGCAGCATGCTCCAACACCTCCCTGAAAGGAGGGTGGGCAGGGGGGGCTCGGTCGCCAAGTCCCCCTGGGTGGATCCGTCTTACGCCTCGCACTCGGACGGAGAGTCCAGGAACGTTCCCAATTCCTCGAACTCGAGCACCCCGCGCGTCGTCATCTTTCCCTGAAGGGGCTTCTTCCCCGGGAAGGTCAGGGTGATGGTTCGGCCCTTCACGCTGTACTTCCCCGTCACCTCCTCGGTGCGGCTCGGGTCCTTCTCGTCCTCGATGACCCGCCGCCACAGCACGACGCGCTGGCCGTCGGGGAAGGTGAGCTTCCGGGTGGAGCCGTAGACGCCCTCGCCGGGGGAGAACCAGCTCACCCGACGGAGGAGCTCCGGGACGTGGGCCTGCTTCTCCGGAGAGCGGCCCAGGAGGCGCTGCCAGCCCACCGTGTCCCGAATGGGGTCCAGGTCCGCGTCCTGCTTCGCCCGGGCGAGCCGCCGCGGATCCAACCGCACGGCGGTGTTCAGCCGCTCCAGGATCGTCTCCCGGTGGGCCGAGTACTGGCAGATCTGCCCCTGCTTGCGCAGCACGCCCAGGGTGGCGGCCACGTTGTAGTGGGCGAGGGCGAGCTTGGGGTCCGCCTGGGCGGCGGCCTCGAACTTCTCCAAGGCTTCGGGGTACTTACCGGCCTGGTAGAGGCGGAAGCCCTCGGTGTTGAGGGTCCGTGCCGACTGGGCGGGGGAGGGGGCGGCCAAGGTGAGGGCGAGCAGGAGCAGCAGGCGGTGCATGTCTCTCCAGACGGAAAGGATGGGGCGGGGATTCTACGCACCGCGTAACCGGTTGCGCGTTGAAAGCCCGGAAGGCAGGTGATAGGGCTCCCGCGCCATGGCGAACGGCATCAACTATCCACTCGATTTCGAGCGACCGCTCATCGAGCTGGAGAAGAAGATCGACGAGCTCAAGGCCCTCTCGGCGAGCGGCTCGGTGGATTTCACCTCGGAAATCTCCAAGCTGGAGAAGAAGGCCAAGAAGCTTCAGACGGAGATCTTCAGCGATCTCTCGCGGTGGCAGGTGGTGCAGCTCTCGCGCCACAGCTCCCGACCGTACTTCCTGGACTACGTCCAGCACCTCTTCACGGACTTCTTCGAGCTGTCGGGCGACCGCCTCTTCGGGGAGGACCCGTCCATCGTGGGCGGCTTCGCGCGCTTCGACGGGCAGGTGGTGATGGTGATGGGCCACCAGAAGGGGCGCAACACCAAGGAGAACATGGCGCGCAACTTCGGCATGCCGCGCCCCGAGGGCTACCGCAAGGCGCGCCGGCTGATGGAGATGGCCGAGCGCTTCGAGAAGCCCATCCTCACCTTCGTGGACACGCCGGGCGCCTACCCGGGCATCGGCGCCGAGGAGCGCGGTCAGGCCGAGGCCATCGCGATGAACCTGGAGGTGATGAGCGGGCTGCGGGTGCCCATCATCTCCACCGTCATCGGCGAGGGCGGCTCCGGCGGCGCGCTGGCCATCGGCGTGGGCAACCGCGTGCTGATGCTGGAGAACAGCGTCTACTCGGTCATCTCGCCCGAGGGCTGCGCCTCCATCCTCTTCCGTGACGCCACCAAGGCGGACAAGGCCGCGGACGCGCTGAAGCTGACGGCCAAGGACCTCAAGGGAATGAACGTCATCGACGACATCATTCCCGAGCCGGCCGGTGGCGCGCACCGCGACTACACCAAGGCGGCGGAGAACCTGGGCAAGGCCCTCCGCAAGCACCTGGGCGAGCTGTCCGAGCTCTCGGCCGACGCGCTGGTCCAGGACCGCTACAAGAAGTTCCGCGCGCTCGGCGTGTTCTCCGGGCGTTAGTCCTTCACCCAGGAAACCAGAAGCCCCATGAGACCGCTCGTCCCCCCGTACATCGAGACGCTCAAGCCCTACGTCCCGGGCAAGCCCATCGAAGAGACGGAGCGTGAGTACGGTCTCACGGGCGTCATCAAGCTGGCCTCCAACGAGAACCCGCTGGGGCCCTCGCCCAAGGCCCTCGAGGCCATGCGGGCGGCGATGCAGAAGGTGCACCTCTACCCGGACGCGAGCAGCTTCTCGCTCGTGCGCCGGCTGGCCTCGCACCTGGGTGTGAAGCCGGAGGAGGTGGTGCTCGGCTGCGGCTCGAACGAAATCATCGAGCTGCTCATCCGCACCTTCACCACGCCCGAGGACGAGGTGCTGCTGTGCAAGGGCTCGTTCCCCGCCTACCGCATCTCCGTGCAGGCGCACGGGCGCCCCTTCGCCGAAGTGCCCATGCGCGAGGGGCACCGGTACGACCTGGACGCGATGGCGAAGGCGATCAACCCGCGCACGCGGATGATCTTCATCGCCAACCCGGACAACCCGACGGGGACGACGTTCGGCCGCCAGGAGTGGGAGGCCTTCCTGGCCAAGGTGCCGGAGCACGTGCTCGTGGTCCACGACGAGGCCTACTTCGAGTTCGTGGACTGGCCCGAGTACTTCAGCGCCGTGGAGTACATCCACAAGTACCCGAACGTGGTGGCGCTGCGCACGTTCAGCAAGATCTACGGGCTGGCGGGCATCCGGCTGGGCTACGGGGTGATGAACGCGCAGCTGGTGGCGTACCTCCAGCGCACGCGGATGCCCTTCAACCTGACGATCCCCGCGCAGATGGCCGGGCTGGCGGCGCTGGACGACACGGAGCACGTGCGGCGCACGCGCGAGCTCAACAGCGAGGGGCTGCGCTACTACCAGACGGAGCTGCCGAAGCTGGGCGCGAGTCTGGCGGAGAGCCACGCCAACTTCGTGCTGGCGGACTTCGGCCGGCCGGCGATGGAGCTGTACGAGAAGCTGCTGCGCAAGGGCGTCATCGTGCGGCCCATGGTGGGCAACGGCTACCCCACGTCCCTGCGCATCTCGGTGGGCACGCGTGAGGAGAACCTGCGCTGCGTGGCGGCGCTGAAGGAGGTCCTCGGTTCATGAGCACGCGTCCCTTCATCGTGGCCATCGACGGCCCCGCGGGCGCGGGCAAGTCGACCGTCTCGAAGGTGCTGGCGCGCCGGCTGGGCTTCGCGCTGGTGGACACCGGGGCCATCTACCGCTGCGTGGCGCTCAAGGCGCGGCGAGAGGGCATCGCCTTCGACGACGACACGAAGCTGGGGGAGCTGCTGGGCCGCGTGCGCGTCACCTTCCAGGTGGTGGGCGAGGACAACCACGTGTTCCTGGATGGCGAGGACGTCTCGGGGGAGATCCGCACGCCGGAGAACTCGATGGCGGCCTCGCAGGTGTCGAGTCGGCCGGTGGTGCGCGCGGGGCTGCTGTCGCTGCAGCGGCGGCTCGCGCTGGAGGCCCCCAAGGGCGCCATCCTGGAGGGCCGCGACATCGGGACGGTGGTGTTCCCCGACGCCGACGCGAAGTTCTTCCTGCAGGCGGATCCCGACACCCGGGCGCGCCGCCGCTACGAGGAGCTCTTCCAGAAGGGCGTGGAGCGCTCGCTCGAGGACGTGCTGGCGGATCAGATCAAGCGCGACCAGGACGACGCCTCGCGCGCGCTGGCGCCGCTGAAGCCGGCGGATGACGCCCTGCGGATCGACTCGACCAGCATGCCGCTCTCCGAGGTGGTGCAGTCGCTGGAGGAGGAGATCCTGGGCCGGATGTCCAGTCGGTAGCTCGCCCCATGCCTTCCTCTTCCGGAGCGGAGTGGGAGGAGCGTCCCCCGAGGGTCCTGCTCGTCACGGCCCACCCGGACGACGAGACGCTCTTCGGGGGTGCTGTGTACACGCTCTCCCGTTCGCTGGGAGGGCAGGTGGAGTCTGGTGGTGTTCACCCGGGGCGAGGGGGGCTACCGGAGCGCCACCCTGGCCGAGCCCCTCTATGGCTTGAAGCTCACCGATCCAGAGGTGGCCCGCGTCCACATGGCTCGGATTCGCGAGCAGGAGCTCCGGGCCGCGGCCCGCCTCCTGGGGCTGCGCGAGTGCGTCTTCCTCGACCAGCCTGATTCCGGCTTCACCGTGGAGGCGGGTGCGGTGGCCGGTGAGGGCTGGGACACGGCCTACATCCAGCGCCGACTGCGCGAGCGGTTGCTCCAGGGCCGGTACGACTTCGTCTTCGTGATGCTCCCCCTGCCGCTCACGCACACCCACCACCGTGCCGCGGCACTCCTCACGCTGGAGGTGGTGGCGGGCCTGGCGCCGCACGAGCGGCCACTGGTCCTTGGCGCCTCCGGGCACACCCGCCGGAAGGCGGTGGCCGAGGAGAACCGGCAGGGGTTTCCCATCCCGGAGGTCGAGGGCTTCTCGTACGTTGGCGTGCAAGGCCAGCCGCTCGCGGATGTGCGTCCAGGCGCTGTGTTCGAGTTCGACCGCACGCGGAGGTTCGGGTTCCGCGACCGGCTCGACTACAACGTCGTGGTCGACTGGGCCATCGCCGAGCACAAGACCCAGGGACTGATGCAGCTCCGGAGGGGCGCCATCGAGCTGGAGCGCTACTGGTACTTCGCGCTCAACCCCGAGGCGGGCCTTGCTCGGGCCCGCGCCCTCTTCGAGCGCCTGGCGGAAGCGCCTCCTCCCTGAGCTCAGGGCTCCGCCCACTGCCTGAGCAGGTTGTGGTAGACGCCCGTCAGCATGACCAGGGAGGGGCTCTTCGGCACCTCCTTGTTGAGCTGCATGATCGACATGTCGAGGTCGAACAGCAGCGCGCGCCGCGAGACATCGCGGACCATGCTCTGCACCCAGAAGAACGACGCGAGCCTCACGCCGCGGGTCACCGGCGTGACGTGGTGAAGGCTCGTCGCCGGATAGATGATGAGGTCTCCGGCCGGCAGCTTCACCGCGTGGCTGCCATAGGTGTCCTCCACGACGAGCTCTCCTCCGTCATAGCTCTCCGGATCGGACAGGAAGAGTGTCGCCGAGACGTCGGTGCGGAGGCGCAGCGACGTCCCGGTGATCGGCCGGATGGCGTTGTCGACGTGCGAGCCGAAGCTCATGCTCTCGTCGTAGCGGTTGAAGAGCGGCGGAAAGACCCGCTGCGGCAGCACCGCCGAGATGAACAGGGGGCTGCACTCGAGTCCCGCCAGCACCAGTTCGCCGAGCTCACGCGCCTCGGGGCCGTTCTCCGGGAGCTGCAGGTTCTTCTTCACCTGCGCGGACTGGTGTCCGGCGGTGACCCGGCCGTCCGCCCACTGCGCCTGATCGAAGACCTCGCGGCAGCGGGCCACCTGCTCGGGGGCGAGGACGTTGGGGATGTGGACCATCATGGCTGGGAACCCTTCTAGAAGCGGACCCTGGCGGTCAGGTTCGCCGAGCGCGCCTCGGCGGGGACGGCCTGCCCGGCGTAGTACTGCTCGTAATACAGCACGTTCGTGAGGTTGTTCACGTTGAGCTGGAGATCGATCTTGTTCCACAGCGCGTAGCTCGCGAACGCGTCGAAGCGCCAGAAGTTGGGCACCTTGACGAGCGCCACCGTCTCCGAGGTCGGATTGTTCGACAGTCGTCACGTCCTGGTACACGGCGCCGCCACCGAGCGTGAGGTTCTCCAGCGGGGTGACCGTCGTCCAGAGCGAGAGGCTGCGCTTGGGCGTGCTCGGCAGCGCCTGGCCCACGAGGTACTCGGTTGGTGTGCTCGCGGATCTCCGAGTCCAGGTGCGTGTAGCTGGCGATCACCCTCCAGCGGCTCGTGAGCGTGCCGGTCACTCCGACGTTGAAGCCCTGCGACTCGCTGCGCGCCCTCGAGGACCTGTCGGCGGCCCCTCGGGGTTGGTGTTCGGCACGCGCGCGTTCGTCTTGTCGATGCGGAAGACCGCCGCCGCTCAGGCCCAGCCGGTCCTCGAGCAGGTCCGCCTTGGCGCCGACTTCGAGCGTCGCGTTCTTCTCCGGCTCGAGGCTGGCCGTCCCGGTGGTGAGCGTGCCGACCTCCGCCGACGGGTTGGCGGACGTGCCGTACGTCACGTAGAGGCTCGTCTTCTCCAGCGGGTGGCCGACGAGGCCCACGCGCCAGTTGAAGATCTGATCGCGGCTCTTCAGCTCGGTGCGGCGTCCGTGTGCTGTCCTCCGCCACGTAGCGGGTGTCGAAGACGTCGAAGCGGGCGGAGCCGAGGACCTCGAGGAACCGGGTGAGCTGGAGCTGATCCGCCGCGTAGAGGCCCACCGACCACTGCCTGCTCTCGTTGGCGCTGGCGAAGACGGGGCTGACCACGGAGAGGTCGGGCGTCGGGATCCGGATTGAACAGGTCGGCCGAGAGGTTCGGTCCGGAGGGCAGCCCCACCGCGGTCAGGTTGTTGCGATTCTGGTCCCTCGTCTCCCAGGACAGCTCGAGCCCCGCGTTCGCGGTGTGCTTCAGGAAGCCGGTCTGGAGCTCGCCGCGCAGGTTCGTCTGGTTGGCGAGGTAGGTGTTGTCCGTGTGGGTCTCGAAGCGCTGCCGGCCGATGCCCGTCGGGCTCCCGCTGGTCAGGGTGAGCCCGCGAGGTGCCGTGGGCCGGGCGAAGCGGTCCACCGCGCCCATGCGCAGCGAGTTCGTCAGCAGGGGACCGTTGTCGCCTCCGCCGAACCGGTGCTGGAGCTGCGCGGTCGCGACATGCGCGTTCACCCGCTCGGTGTCCGAGCCCTTCACGCCATAGAAGGCCTCGCGCGGGACGCCGACACTGGTCGAGACCGGGTAGCCGTCGAAGTAGGGCTGGCCATAGTCCGGGATGCTGTCTTCCCGCTGGTAGAGGTAGTCGAGCTCGAGCGAGGTGCTCTCTCCCCAGCGCGATGCGCGCCGAGGGGGCGAAGCCAGCGCGGTTCTCCGTGACGGTGTCACGGCCCGCCACGTCGGCGAGCTGCCCCACTGCATTGACGCGAACCTGGACGCGGTCGTTGATCGCCTGGTTGAGATCGACCTCGACGCGGCCCGAGGGCGCCGTGCCGCCCGACAGGCTCACGTTCCGGAAGGACTGCCGGCCCGGCTTCTTCGTGACGAGGTTGATCGCCCCTCCCGTCGAGCCGCGCCCGAAGAGGACGGAGGACGGCCCGAAGAAGACCTCGACTCCACCGAGGTTGAAGGTGTCTCGGGTGAACCAGCCGAGATCGCGCACGCCGTCGCGGAACGTGTCGGTCTGTGCCGAGAAGCCGCGGAGGTTGAAGGAGTCGCCCTGGCGTCCGCCCTCACCGGCGCTGATCGTGATGCCGGAGACGTTGCGCAGGGCATCGCGCAGCGTCGTCGCCTGCTGCTGCTCGAGCACCACCTCGGGCACCACGGTGACGCTCTGCGGCGTGTTGACGAGCGGGCTCGGCAGGCGCGTGAGGGCGCTCTCCTGGGTGTTGTAGCCCTCCGCCTCTTCCTCCACCTGGACCGTCGGCAGCACGAACGTGTCCTGAGGGGCCGGGCCGCTCGAGGCCGGCTTCTCGGGCAGCACGGTGACGGCCCTCGGCGCGTCGGCGGGAGGCGTCACCTCCTGGGCCAGCGCGCTGCTCGCGGCCAGGGCCGACGCGAGGCCGACCGCGGCATGCCCCAGGGGCCACAGCGAGCTGCGCACGCCTCCGGAAATGCCCTTCGTGGAACGGATGCCCGTGCTGCGCGTCTGGGGAGAGTTGATTGTAATAGTGATTTTCATAATCAATTGATGGACAGAGGCCAGCGTCATTCATCTGGCCGAGGTGTGAGCGGGGTGGGGTGGGTTCAGCATCCGAGCCCTTCAACGGGGCTCAGGCCATCGGCTCCGTCTGCTCTGGCGCCGTGCCAGGTTTCGAAGCGGCAACGCGGGTCCGACGCGGGAAGAACCGCCTCCAGGACAGGGCGAAGCCGGTCCACACGAGGAAGGCGCCTCCCAGCGAGGCGAGGGCGGCGATGAACTGGCCGAACCACCCGAGGGCCTCGCCCGTGTGCAGGAAGCGCATCCACGAGCGGACCTGGCGGCCGAGGTTGTAGTCCGCGAAGGTCTCGCGGCGCAGCGTCTGGCCGGTGAAGGGATCGAAGGAGTGCTGCGCCGATGCGAAGAGCGGCCAGCCGCCCTGCTCCCGGATGGAGAAGGCGAGGGCCTGCGGGCCCTGGGGCGCGTTGCCGCGCGGTGCACCGCCGAGGCGCACGGTGATGCTCTCCCAGGCCGGCACCTGCTTCCGGGCCTCGGCGAAGAGCGGATCGAGGCCGATCGGCTTCGCACCAGCCGGGGGCTCGGGGACCTTGACCGCTGGCGCGGCGGCCGGACCCTGGGCGGCGGGGGGCTCGTTGCCGGTGAGCGTGAAGACGAGGTCCGAGGCCCACTTGTACGAGATGACCATGCCCGTCGTCGTCAGGACGATGAGCACCGGCAGGCACCAGAAGCCGATGACGTTGTGCCAGTTGAAGTCGCGAGCCTTGCCTTTCAGTCCGCGCCTGAACCAGAGGGTGGGCCGCATCGACCGCAGCGTCCACTTGCGCGGCCACCACAGGTACAGGCCGGAGATGGCGAGGAACAGGAAGGCGGTATTGCTGACGCCGGTGATGGCTCGGCCCACGGCGCGATTGTCGCCCTGCGCGCCGAGCCACCGGTGCCACTCCTCCATGGCATGGAAGAAGTCGCGCCAGCCCCGAGCGCCCTGGTCCCGCACCTCGCCCGTGTAGGGATTCACATAGACCGCGCTGGTGCGGCCGGTGCTCACCAGCACGGCGGCGGTCGGCTCGGGGTACACCGTCACTCCCGAGGGCTGAGCCTCTGGTCGGGCGGCGCGCACGCGGGCCAGCAGCTCGTCCACGGAGAGGCGAGGGGCATCCGGCGCGGGCGCCTGTACCTGTCGGGTCTCGCGGTCGGCCCAATCGAGGAGCTGGTGCTCGAAGGCGATCGCCACCCCGGTGATGGACATGCTCGCGATGACGAGCCCGGCGATGACGCCGGAGACCAGGTGCGGCCAGAAGATGATCTTGCGAAAGGTCCTGCTGCTCATGGGGCTCGGCGCCTTCACTTCAGGGAGAACTGGACGGGAATCTCGACGATGACGCGCACGGGCCGCCCCTGCTTCCCGAGGGCAGGGGAGAATCGCCACTGGCTGACGGCGGAGATGGCCGCCGCGTCGAGCCCGGGAACGGAGCGGATGACGCGCGTGTGCTCGGGTTCGATGTGTCCATCCGTCCCGATGATGACGCGCACCAGCACGAGTCCCTCGATGCCGTCGGCCTTGGCCCTCCGAGGGTATTGAGGCTTGACCTGCTTGAGTACCTGCGGGGCGCGCGCCACCTGCTTCAGGTCGAGGGCCGTCCCGCCCGTGGCACCCACCAGCCCGCCCTCCCGTCCGTCGAGAACACCGCCCACGAGCCCCGCGACGACGCCTCCCACTCCCGCGGGCCCCATCGCCGCGCCGCCCTCCGCCGCTGGGGCCTCGTCGGATGCCGCCCCTTCGTCGTGCACCTCCATCGTCGGCTCCACGGGAGCCTTCGCCGGAAGAGGCGTCGGTGCGCGATTCTCGGCGACCGGGCGCGGGACGCGGGTCCGGGCCTGTCGCTGCACCCGCTCGGCCACCACCGCTCGGGAGGGGGTGGCACGGGCCGCTGCGGCCGGCGGGGGCGGGAAGCTGAAGAACACCAGCTCCGGCTCCTCCCTCATCGGCGCTTCCTTCACGACAGCGCCCGGCATCGAGAGCCCCACGAAGAGCACCCCGGCGTGGACGATGGCGGTGATGAGGAGGGCCCGTCCCCACCGTCCCGATTCCCCTTCGACCTGGGTGGCCTCGCCCATGCGGAAGAGGCCCACGGCAGGCCGGATGTCCGCTCGGGGGCGCGTGTCACTCTCGCACATTTCGATATCGAAATTGAGAATCGTTCTCATTTCCACGGCACCAAGGAATACTCCTTGGCCGTTGGTCCGTCAATGAGTGGAGCAGGCGGCCACGTCACATTTCGGCAAGGTGGGCAGGGGGAGGAGGTCCGGGGAGAGGGTCTCCCCCCTCCACCCAGCCCTCCCGTTCAGGACTTCACGACTACCGCCGACGGGAGAACCACCCCATCAGCTCCTCGAGCGCGCGGCGGTCCACGTCGTCGAAGGTGGCCTTGTGCTCGGAGTCGATGTCCAGCACGGCCATCAGCTCGCGGTTGGGGCCGAAGACGGGGACGACGATCTCCGAGGCCGAGCGGCCATCGCAGGTGATGTGGCCGGGGAAGGCGTGCACATCCTCGACGACCACGGTCTCGGCCTTGGCGGCGGAGGTGCCGCAGACGCCCTTGCCGAAGCGGATCTCCAGGCACCCGAGGGTCCCCTGGTAGGGGCCCACGCGCAGCAGCTTGCCGGGCTCCACGACGCGGTAGAAGCCGGTCCACAGGTGGCCGAAGGCGTGGTGCAGGAGGCAGCTCATGGTGGCCATGCCGGCCACGTCGTCGTCGATGCCTTCCAGGACGGCCTCGACGTGCTTCTTGAGCTCGGCATAGGCCTCGGACTTCGGCAGGCCGCGCAGATCCAGGGTGGCTTCAGCCATGGTGGGTGATCCTCGAAACGCGGGCCGGCGCGACCTCGCACCGGCGTGCGGCGCATGTTTAACCTGAACCCGTTTCAGCCGCGCCACTTCGTCCAGGGCCGAGGAGCAGGCAGGCGCGCGGCGGTGCGTTCCCGACACTCGCCTCCGCTTGGTGTCGGGTGCGACCCCCGAGCAGCGCGGCCCACCAGGCTCTCGGGGCAATTGTCTCCGCTCCGGACGGGCCTGACCTTGGGCTCGGCTGGAGGAGGGGGGAGACAATGGAGAGACATTCCCGATACGGGTTGTATGGCGCGGCATTGCGGGCCCTGGTGCTCGGAGTCCTGCTCGCCGCATGTGGAAGCACCCTCGAGGAGGAGCCCACGGAGGAGCTCGCCGCGCGGTCCGCGCTGGAGGCCGGATGGAAGACTCCGTGCCCACCGCCGCTGGGCACCGCGGCGGATGGGGCGCCCTCGGTGGCCTTTGATGGCAAGACGCATCTCGTGGTCTGGAGGGACACCCGCTCCAGTGGCATCTTCGGAGCGCGCGTGAGGCCGGACGGCACCGTCCTCGATCCGGGGGGATTCCTGATCCAGGAATCCGATTTGACGTCGGGCACGCCGAAGGTCGCCTTCAATGGCACCCATTACGTGGTGGTCTGGGATGACCGCTTCGCGATCTCTGGTATTCGCGTGGCTCCGGACGGCACCGTCCTGTCCCCGAGGATCCACGTCGCGGATGGAGAAGAGGCCAATGGCCCGCTCGGGCTCGCCTGCGCTCGGGGAGTGTGCCTCGTCGCCTATCGCTCGTTCGGAAGCGACGGGACCACGATCGTCGCGGATCGGATCTCGAGCGACGGGAAGATGCTCGGGCTGAGCACCGGACTCTCGCCCGATGGGGTCGAGTTCGTGACCGACCCCGCGGTGGCCTGGGATGGGAAACAGTTCCTTGTCGTCTGGGCCGATGGGCGAGGCGGAGCCGAAACCTCGGACATCTTCGGTGGCCGGGTGCGCCTGGATGGGACCGTGGTGGAGCCAGGTGGCTTTCCCATTGCCGCGGCGCCCGGTGGGCAGTTTCGTCCAGACGTGGCCTGGAGCGGCCGACGCTTCGTGGTCGTCTGGGACGACACCCGTCATGGCACTCACGACATCTTCGGCGCCCGGGTCCACCCCAGCGGTCGTGTGGAGGAGCCAGAGGGGATTCCCATCTCCGTCGGCCCCGGCGATCAACTCTCGCCCCAGGTGGCCCACCATGAGGGGAAATCCCTGGTCGTCTGGGCTGACACGCGCTCGGGCGCCAGCCGCATCTGGGGCGCGCGGGTGAAGGAGGACGGCACGGTGGTGGAGTCCTCCGGCGTTCGCCTCTCTCGCGGTGACTTCGCGCAGGAGATCCTCCCGAGCGTGGCGGTTGGCTCCGGCCGCTATCTCATTCCCTTCGCTGGCGGGGTAGACGCGGACCCCGCCATCCCGCACGACGTCGTGGCCACCCGGATGAAGACGGACGGCACGGTGCTCGACTCGCCGGAGATCCTCCTCACCGCGGATCTGGGTGGAGACCTGCTCGTCTCGAATGGCATCGACGCCAGTGTGCACCGCTATGACGGGCGCACGGGCACCTTCGAAGGCATCTTCGTGTCCCCGGGCAGCGGCGGGTTGGACAATCCGCAAGCGCTCGTCTACGGCCCGGATGGGAACCTGTACATCGCCAGCTTCGGAAGCCGGAACGTGCTCCGTTACGATGGGAGGACGGGGGCCTTCCTGGGTGTCTTCGTCCCACCCGGCAGCGGCGGGCTGGGCGCGCCGGGCGAGATCGCCTTCGGCCCGGATGGCAACCTGTACGTCAGCGACAGCTTCTTCGGCACCAACAGCGTGCTGCGTTACGACGGGAAGACGGGGGCCTTCCTGGGCATCTTCGCCTCGGGCGGGGGCCTGGTGGTTCCGCAGCGGCTCGCCTTCGGCGCCGGATTCCTCTTCGTGCAGAGCGTGCTGAGCAGGGACGTCCTGCGCTACGACGCGAAGACGGGCGCCCCACGGCCTGCTCGGGGTCAGAGCGGGGCGATCTTCATTCCCGGCGTGGATGCCACTGCCCTGACGTTCGGCCCGGACGGCCGCCTGTACGTGACCACCCGGGCGGACGACGTGCGGCGTTACAATCCCAAGACGGGAGCGCTCCTCGGCGTGTTCGTCCCGCCCGGCAGCGGCGGCTTGAGCGATGGGAACGACATGGAGTTCGGCCCCGATAGGAATCTCTACATCCCCGACTTCCTGCCCTCCTCGGTGCTCCGTTATGACGGCAGGACGGGAGATTTCCTCGGGGCCTTCGTCCCACCCGGCGGCGGCGGCCTGGAGTTCCCCGTCACCCTGACATTCATGCCCACCTTCGACCCGCGCGAATGCCGGAAGACGGGGCACGCCCCAGGGCGCCCCTGACCTCGGCGGCCGGCGAGTCGTAGCCGGCCGCCGGAAATCCCGGGGCTACTCGAAGATGGGGACGGAGTCGTCCTTGTCGTCCTTCTCCTTGCCCTGCTTCGCGGGACGCGAGGGGCGGGAGGGCTCGACCGCCGGAGCGGCCTTCACGGGCTCCAGCGTCACGTTCACTTCCTCCGAGTCCGACAGCACGCCCTTGAAGTCCAGCTTGCGCTTCACGGTCTGGTGATCCGCCAGCCGGAACGTGAGCTCGTGGGGCTCATCCCGGCGCAGTTGGCGCTCCATCGGGGTCGTGCCGATCTGCACGTCCCCGTCGAAGACGGTGGCGCCCGCGGGAGTCGAGCGGAGCTGCACGCGGAGCATGTTGTCCCTGGCGGGAGCCGCGACCTTCGGATTGGGAGCTGGCTCCTTCTTCTCTTGGACCCCGGAAGGCGGGGGCGCGACCGGAGTGGCGGGACGCAGCGCGACGAACGCGCCTCCGGCGGCGATGAGCAGCAGCGGCACGGCCACGAGCGCGACCTTCTTGCCCGTGGAGCCTGGCTGCGTGTCCTCGGCGCGCGCCTGGGGGTTGGGCGGGACAGGAGGAGCCTCGGGGCGAGGAGTCCTCTGGCGAACGGCCGAGGAGGCCCCACTGCCCCCGCGCGCGGCGCCCCCGCTGGCGGGCTGGGAGGCACGGGACGCGGACGGAGAGGCCCGGGCCGCCGAGGGCTGGGAGCCCGAGCCCTGCGCCGCTGCCGAGGGGCGCGCCCCCGTGCCCCGGGCCGCCGCCGAGGGCTGAGAACCCGTTCCCCGGGCCGCCGAGGCGGGAGGCCGGGAGCGTGCCACCGCGCTCGGAGACGAGCGACCGGGCCGCGACACACTGCGCTGGCCGGGGCGGCTGCTGCTGCCCGCCTCGGAGGTGGAGCCGGTGGGGAGCGCGTCGAGCTCCGCGGGCGACAGGTCCGCCACCGCGTCCAGCATGGCGTCGATGAACTCCTGGGCGCTCTGGAAGCGGTCCTCCTTCTCGCGGGCGAGGGCCGTCTGGAAGAAGTCCTCCAGGGCCTGCGGGATGGGGGCGCCCTGGCGCTTGGCGCCCACCGTGGGCGGGGGCTGCGTGAGGGCGGCGGTGAGCGCCTTGCGCACCGTGTTGGCGCCGTAGGGCGAGGTCCCGGTGAGGCAGTAGAAGAAGACGCCGCCCATCGAGTAGAGGTCGGAGCGGTGATCCACGCTCTCGCCGCCGGCCTGCTCGGGCGGCATGTACTGCGGCGTGCCGAGCACCTGGCCGGTGGAGGTGAGCTGCTCCTCCTCGTCCTGCTCGAGCGCCTTCACCAGGCCGAAGTCCAGCACCTTGACGAAGTCCCGCCCGTCGAGCTGCTGCACCATGATGTTGTGCGGCTTGATGTCGCGGTGGATGGCGCCCTGCTCGTGGGCGTGGGCCAGTCCGCGGCAGGCCTGCTCGATGACGTCCACGGCGCGGCGCAGGGACATGGCGCCGTCACGCTTGACGAGCTCGCGGAGGCTCTCGCCCTCCAGCAGCTCCATGACGTAGTAGCAGGTGCCGTCCTGGGCGCGGCCGAAGTCGTAGATGGTGATGACGTTGGGGTGACGCAGGCGGCTGGCGATCTCCGCCTCGCGCCGGAAGCGCTCGAAGAACTGGGGCGCGGCCGCCAGCGACGGGTTGAGCGTCTTGACCGCCACCGGCCGGTGGACGGACGTCTGGGTGGCGCGGAAGACCATGCCCATGCCTCCCTGGCCGAGCACGTCTTCAATCTTGTAACGGCCATCGAGCACCTGGCCGATGAGCGCCATTTGCGCGGCGCCACAGAGATGATCGGGACCTTCGGTGCTACCGCAGTGCGGGCAGGGGGAAGCCATCAGGCGGCCGAGTATAGGCAACCCGAGCGGCGCCGGGCAGGGGGACTGACGGGGGGATGCCCTGGTTTTTGGCGTGGGGAGGGAGCGGGCAGGCATATCGGCCGTTCCCGTGGGGCCGCCGGGCTGTTACACCCCCGGATCCGCCATGAGTCTCGCGATTGCCCAGGACATCTGCCTCTCCTACGGGAAGAAGGTTCTCTTCGACGATGAAAGCTTCACCCTCGGTCCCAAGGACCGCGTGGGCCTGGTAGGGGCCAACGGCACGGGGAAGAGCTCGCTGATGAAGATCCTCGCCGGGGCCCAGCACCCGGACTCGGGCACCATCACCTACCGGCGCAAGGCGCGCATCGGCTACCTGCCCCAGGAGCTGGCGGGCCTGCCCCAGGGCTCGGTGGTGGATGCGGTGATGAGCACCGTACCCGGCCGGGACTCGCTGGAGACGCGCCTGCGGGAGACCGAGGCCGCGCTCGCCGAGGCGACGAGCGAGGAAGAGCAGCTCGAGCTGGCCCAGACGCTGGCGGACCTGCACGCGGAGCTGGACCACTTCGAGGAGCACTACGGGCGGCACCACGCCGAGCGCATCCTCAAGGGCCTGGGGTTCCGCGAGGCGGATCTGGCCAAGCCCACGGGGGCGCTGAGTGGCGGCTGGCGGATGCGCGCGGCCCTGGCGGGCCTGCTGCTGCAGGACCCGGACCTGCTGCTGATGGACGAGCCCACCAACCACCTGGACGTGCCGACGCTGGCGTGGTTCGACGGCTTCCTGAAGCGCTCGAACAAGGCGCTGGTGCTCATCTCGCACGATCGCGACTTCCTCAACCGGCAGGTGGGCCGCATCCTCTCGCTGGAGATGGAGGGGCTGCGCTCGTACGTGGGCAACTACGACACGTACAAGCGGCAGCGCGCCGAGGAGATGGAGCAGCTCAAGGCCCAGTCCGAGCGCGTCGAGGCGCGCAAGGCGGAGCTGCAGGCGTTCATCGACCGCTTCGGCGCGAAGGCCACCAAGGCGCGGCAGGCGCAGAGCCGCGCGAAGATGCTGGAGAAGATGGAGGACGTGCAGGTGCTCGAGGAGCGGGCCACCATGCGCTTCCGCTTCCCGGAGGTGGAGCGCTCGGGGCGCGACGTGGTGCTGCTGGAGGGCATCCAGAAGCGCTACGGGGACACGGTGGTGTACTCGGGGCTGGACGCGCGGGTGGAGCGCGGGCAGCGGATCGCCGTGGTGGGCGCGAACGGCGCGGGCAAGACGACGCTGCTGAAGATCATCGCGGGCGAGCTGGTGCCGGATGGCGGCACGGTGAAGCTCGGGCACAACGTGGTGATGGGGTATTACGCCCAGCACCACGGGGACAAGCTGGACAAGCACAACACCATCATCGAAGAGGTGCGCCCGCTGGCGGCGGACAAGCCGGAGAGCTTCATCCGCGGGGTGCTCGGCTCGTTCATGTTCTCGGGCGACGACGTGGACAAGCCGGTGGGCGTGCTGAGCGGTGGAGAGCGGGCGCGCGTGGCGCTCGCGAAGCTGCTGCTGGTGCCCTCCAACCTGCTGCTGATGGACGAGCCCACCAACCACCTGGACCTGGACTCGACGGAGATGCTGATCGAGGCGCTCCAGGGGTACGGCGGGACGCTGGTGTTCGTGTCGCACAACCGGAGCTTCGTGAACGGGCTGGCGACGCACGTCTGGGACGTGGTGGGCGGCAAGGTGGAGTCGCACACGGGCAACCTGGACGAGTACCTGTACCACCAGGAGCAGCTGCGGCTGGCGGCCGAGGCGGCGGGGCTGGGCGAGCGGCTGGCGGAGAAGGCTCCGACGGCGGGCATGTCCGAGAAGGAGCGCAAGCGGATGGAGGCCGAGGCGCGGCAGAAGCGCAGCGCCGTGGAGGGCCCCATCAAGAAGGAGATCGCCAGGATCGAAGAGGCGATCTCCAAGCTGGAGGCGGCGCAGAAGGAGCGCGAGGCGCAGCTCGCGGACCCGGTGCTCTACAACGACTTCGCGAAGGCCAAGCCGCTGATGGACACGCACCGCGCGGGCAAGGATGAGCTGGAGCAGCTCTATGCGCGGTGGGAAGCGGCGCAGGAGAAGCTGGCCGAGGCCTCCGCCTCGCTCTGAGCCAGCTTCTCCGCCGAGAGCCAGTCCCTCAGGGGCTCGCGCGGGGCGGGCCCGAGAGCTTCCAGCTCAGCTCCAGAAAGGCCATCGGCGCCCCGTAGCCCAGGCGGTAATGGCTCCGCCACTCGTAGGCGCCACCCAGGGATACGCGCACCTTGGACAGGTCCAGGCTCAGCCCGAGGCCGGCCCTCGCGCCGCCCGCCGGAGAGTCCATCGTGTAGAGCAGCGGCCCTCCCATCGCATACACGTGCAGGCCCAGGCGCTCACTCGGAGGGAGGATCGGATAGGCCAGGCGCACGTCCGCCAGCAGCAGGAAGATGGGCCCGGAGGAGAACCTCGTGGAGGCGAGCGCCGTGAGGCCCGCTCCCGCCCTCAGTCCGTGGACGAGATGCACCGAGCCCTGCACGCTCGCGCCCCACAGCGGCATGGGCGTCGTCACCCTCTGCATATCGGCCTCGCCGTGCACACCGGCGTGCAGCTCGAACGAGTCGCGGAGCGAGAGCCCCTGGGTGGGCTCGTTGACGAGGGGGGCCAGCAGAATTGGATCGGCGGTCGGTGGGGGGGTGACCTCCGCCACCACCGGGGTCGCCGCGGCGGCCGCAGCCGCGGCATCTGCCTCGGCCTTGGCCTTGGCGAGCTGCTCGGCCTTGGCCTTCTCCCGCTCCGGGCACTCGGCCCTCATCTTCTCGAAGATCTCGTCCAGGTCCGCGGGCGGCCTGGCGAGCGGCAGGCTGGCCAGGGGCTCCTGCAGCAACGCACGGCAGAAGGACTCCTCCGCCTGTTCCGTCTGCTCGAGGCCCTGGTACAGGACGCCCTGCATCAGGTCCACCCACAGCAGCTCCTCGTCCCCGAGGTTCTCGGAGCACCCGGGCGTGGAGAGCAGGTCGAGGGCGGCCTCGTACTTGAGGGCGGAGGAGAGACGGGCCGCCTTGCGGATACAGGCGTTCTTCGTCTTGTTGGGAAGGGTGACGCGCATCTGGCGCGCGGCGAGAGCCGGATCCGGAAGGAAGGTCACCAGGGTCAGAACAGCCAGCAGCAAACGCTTCATGGGTGATGGTACTCGGTGCAAGACGCCCCCCTGGGCGAATCGGCCGGCACCATACACCCAGCAGGCACCTCGGCGTCACGGGGGGGGGCGATGCCGAGGACTCCCTCACCGCCCTCGGCAGGTGCGGTCCCATTCGTTGACGAGGGCTGGATCCATGGCCCGCGTCGTCTCGGGGGACAGGGTCCTGAAGTGCCGGCAGCGCTCCTCGGGGTCCTTCTCCCGCTGGAAGTAGCGCGTCATGACGGCCGCCGCCTCGTTCACTCTGCCGTGCTTCAGGTGGAGGCGCTCCAGCTCGAGGTACGGCTCCACCGGGACGGGGTTCTGCTGGATCTGGCGCTCCAACTCCCGCGCGGCGGCATCGTCCTGCCCCTGGCGCTCCAGCTCCTGGGCGCGCTCCAGGCCGGGCATGTCGGAGCAGGCGGCGCGGATTTCTCGGACCTGCCGAGCGAAGCGGGCACCGATGCGCTCATAGGGATCGAGGTCCACGGTCTTGAACACCTGGCAGCGCTCGGCGCGGCTCTCGTTGCGCATGGCATCCCAGACGGCGTCGTACACCTCGGCCGCCTCGCGCACGCGCCCGAGCTCGGCGAGCCTGCCCGCGAAGCGGATGTCCTCGAGCGCGTCCGCACGGTCCCGACTCGGGTTGAGCGTGAGGTGGATGCGGTACTCGCGCACGGCCTCGTCCGTCTTGCCCTGTTCCAGCAGAAGCCACGCCAGGTCCTCATGGGCCTCGGGGTGCTTCGGTTCGAGCTCCAGGGTGCGCCGGAGCAGCCGGATCCGGGTGTCCGGGCCCCGTGTCAGCACGCTGAGCTCGTAGTACGGCCGCGCATCCGGGACGCTCAGGTCCACGAGTTGCTGGTAGCGGTCGAGCGAGCGCTGGCGGAGCCGTGCGCGCTGCGCGCTGCCCTCGGGCTGGCGGAAGGCCAGGTTCCAGACGGCATCCGCGAGCGCGAGCTGCGCATCGAGCTGGCGCGGATCCTCACGCACGACGGCTTCGAGCTGGCGCACGGCCTTCTCGCACAAGGCATCGTCGAAGCCCTCGGCCGGGCATCCCACCTGGAAGAGCCGCAGGGCCTCGCGGGCCGCCGGTGAGGGGGGAGAGGGCACATAGGACGGGGGCCGCGCTCTGGTGGAGGGGCCACCCGGTGAAGGGACACCCTGGGAAGGGACACCCGGTGAGGGGCTGCTCTCGGAGGTGCCACTCGTGGAGGAGCCACCCGTGCCCGTGGAGGGGCCACTCTCGGAGGGAGGGCTCTCGGAGGGAGGGCTCTCGGAGGGAGGGCTCTCGGCGGGAGGGCTCTCGGAGGGACGGCTCGGAGCCGGGGTGGGCCGGTGGGTGCAGGCCGCCGAGGCCAGGAGGATGGAGCAGGCGAACAGATGCAAGGTGTGACGACGCATGCGCGGGCTTCCTTTCCGGACTTCAGCGCTCGACATGAACGTGGTCGGCCATCGGGTCGTTGCAATCGAGGAAGCGGGTGGCGCCGCGCTCGGTGAAGGAGTCGCTCTCACCGACGACCGTGTCCCCGGCCGCTTCGACGATGCACATCAACTGCTGTGGCGTCTTCCCGGGGACGGGCATCAGGCGCGGATCGAGGTCCAGCGCGCGCCCGCGGGTGTGGAAGCTGTCGAGGACGACGGAGCCGGCGGCGCGGTTGCGCTGCGGGTTTCGGAAGGCACTGCTGACGAAGTCCTCCAGCTTCAATTGCGTCGCGCGGTTGTTGGCGCGCGTGTCAGCGGTGCCATTCGGCCCGGCGAGAATGGAGCCCGTGCACCGCCCACCCACGAGGGGGCCCGCACAGAGGTCATCTCCCTGGGGATCGGTGTCCCCGAGCGCCCCCACCTTGAGGATGGGCGCGCCAGGAGACACCACCACCGTACTCGGCGCCAGCCCGCGCGTTCCCACCGGCTTCTCCTGCACGTCGTTGTTGAGGAGGGCGCGGATCCGCTCGTCCAACTGGCCCAGCATGCGCGCCAGCCCGCCCGTGTCCTCCTCGGTGATGACGGTGTAGTTGCCCGTGTTGAAGGTGCGCTGGGCCGGGATGGAGATCTGCGCGCGGTTCGGCCGGAATTTCGTTCCGAAGTCGACGTACTCCTGCCGCAGCACGTCCTCCTCGTCCTGATGGAGGTAGGTGGTGGAAGGCAGGCGCACCTGGAGCGTCTCTCCGTTCTCCAGGGGAATCGAGGCCACCACGTCGTACTCCAGCGGGGGGTTGGGCTTGCGGCTGCCCGCCGTGCCCACGCGCGAGAAGGCGCGGAAGACGGCCTCCTGTCCCTCGTGCGCGGTGGGGTCGGCGTCCGCCGTCTGCGGCCCCACCGGCTGGAGGTGCCACTGGATGCGGTCCTCGAGCTCCTCCGCGTTGCGCACGCGGCCCCGCGTGGAGATGGGCTCCCCCGTCACGAAGGAGGTTCGCGAGCCCTCGTCCTTTCCCGGGTCGCCGACGCTCAGGTCGAGCACCTCCAGGGCGATCTCCTCGCCACCCTGCTTCGCGGCGGCCTGACCCAGGGGCGCTGACTCTCCCGCGCCTCCTGTTCCGGCATCCTCCTCCGGTGCTGGACGCTTGGAGCAGGAGAGCCCTCCCAGCGCGATGCCAATGCAGGCGATGCCAGCCAACCAGCCGGCCCGGGGCTTTCTCATGAACTGTTCCCTCCACCATCACCCTGGGGAGCGACTTCCCATGTCGCCATCACCCCGGGGTATGGGTGTCGCAGAACAGAAGGGGTCGGCACCCGATGTGACCCAGGCAGCCAGACACTCGCCCCGTTAGCCAGGACGTGGGGAGACCTCGCGAGGAGGGGGCCTTGGGTCTTGTGGGGAGCACGAAAAAGGCCGTGCCCGAGAATCCGGACACGGCCCAAGAAGTGTTCGCATGACGGGTAGAAGCAGGCTCACATTTCCAGCGGAGGCTGGGGGCCCGCGACGATGTGCGCGATGTCCGGGTCCACTCCGGCCTCCGCGGTGGGGCGATCGGCCTTCTGGCGCTTGCGCTCCTCGCGCTTGACCACCTTCTCCTGGTTGCGCTGCTGACGCGCTCGCTCTTTTTGCCGCTTGATGAATGTGACGGTCATAGGACTCCAATGGAAGAGAGTGAGGGAGAAGCCCGTCTCCTTCCCGAGACGAGGCCCGTACTTAACAGTCTTGAAGCAAATGAACAGTTCCGCCGAGCAGGCCAGCGAGAGCAAGGCCGGCCTGTGCGCTCGGAGCGGAACGCCGTTCTCCGTAAGTTAAGCACCAGGACCGGAGATGCCACCTTAAATCCAGGTAGGTCAACACCCACCTGTAGCCCCCCGTGGGACAGGGGCGAGGATTCCATGGAATCCGGTGGCTCTTACCTCGATCGACAGTACCCTCAAACTCCCGTGCTCGGACGTGCATTCCGTCGCGCCAGGAGCGAGGGCGCGAGGAGCAGCACGAGGCTCAGCACGAGGGCGGTGGGGCGCAGCCAGTCACCCCAGGCCACCATCAGCGTGGACAGGCGCGGGTTCGGGGGGACCGTCACGGCCACGCTTCCGCGTTGAGCGTCCGGCACCTCGGTGAGCACCTCGCCCGTGGGCGTGATGAGGGCGGAGATGCCCGAGTTGGTGACGCGCACCTGCGGCAGCCGCGTCTCGATGCTGCGAAACACCGCGTGCATCAGGTGCTGCCGGGGCGCCGGCGTCCCCGAGAACCATGAGTCGTTGGACAGCGTCATGATCAGCTCGGCGCCTCCGCGGGCCTCCTCGGCGACGTAGCCGGGGAAGATGGACTCGTAGCAGATGAGGGGGGCGAGGATGAGCGAGCGGCCCTCGCTCAGTTGGAGCGCCAGCGTCCGGGGGCCGGGACCTCGCTTCCAGTAGCCCGTCCAGGGCATCCGCTCGCGGAGCCATGGCGAGTCGATCGACTCGGGCACCCACTCGGTCAGCGGGAAGAGCATCGTCTTGCGGTACGCCGAGCGCGCCAGCGACCCGTCCCGTCCCGGGCCCAGGAACATGGCGGCGTTGTACTCGCGCTCCTCCTCCAGGTCATACGTGCCGAAGAGGAGCGGCACCCGGCGCTGCGAGACGAACGCGTTGATCTCCGCGTCGAACTCCGCGCCCGCCTCGCTCTTGGGCGAGCCGAAGGTCGTCGGGTACACCGTCTCGGGCCAGACGATCAGGTCCAGCTTCCGGTTCCGCAGCAGCTCGTCCGAGAGCCGGTAGTGCGTGTCCAGGATCATCCGGACCACGTCGTACGTGCCCAGCTCGGCCGCGAGCTTCTCGTACTTCGTGATGTTGGCCTGCACGATGCCCACCACGAGGTCCGGCGCCTTCGCCTTGTGCTCGGCCACCTGCCAGTAGCGGAGCTGCCCGTACCCGAGCCCGCCCAGCACCAGCGCCGCCAGCACGGACAGGGGCGCCAGCGCGCGCCGCCAGCCCACGCGAGGGCCCTGCGCCACGAGCGCCTTCCCCGCGGCGAGCACGCACTCGTTGCTGATGAGGATGACGAGCGTGAGACCGTGTGTCCCCGCGATGTCCGCGCCCTGCCGCAGCAGCTCGGACGGGTAGAAGCCCTGCCCCAGGGTGACGGCGAAGAGCTTGGGGCACAGCCACTCGGTGCCCACGTAGACGAGCGCACCCGTGAGCGTGACGTACCAGAAGGCCCGAGGGCCCTCCGCGCGGCCCTGGCGCAGGTGGTGGCGCGCCAGCGCGAAGGTGATGAACTGCAGCTCCATCAGGGGCGCCAGCACCAGGAAGGCGAGCCAGCACAGCGCCAGGGGCGCACCGGAGTAGCTCTGGATCGCCGCGGGGAACCACCCGACGACGGTCGCGGTGAAGGCCATGCCGAGCGCCACACCCGAGAGCACGGCCTCGCGCCTGGAGCCGGCGCGGTCCAGCGCCCACAACCAGGGCACGAGCGCCACCCAGCCGACCGCCACCCAGCGCGCCTCCATGCGCCCGAACAGCCCCAAGAGGACGGTGGTGCCGGCGACCCCGAACAGCAGGGCCGCCAGGCGCTTCGCGCGGACCGCACTCGCGCTCATGGAATGGGCTCCACTCCTTCTGGCCCTGCCGGAAGCTCCAGGATGTCGATGGGCATTCCCGGCGGCGCCAGCTCGGGCGGCACGACACGGCTCTCGGGCAGCTCGACGGGCTTCCCGTTCGAGTCCGTCGGCTTGTAGTCCGGATGGAACATGAGGATGGGCTTCACGCGCTCGCCGTTGTCCGTGGCCTGGTAGTGGCGCACGTAGCCGGGGGGCAGCTCGAAGTCCTCGGGCACGACGATGCCCTGTTTGATCGGCTTGGTGCCCGGGCGGTACAGCTGGATTCCCTCCGCGCCTCCGGAGGGGGGTGTGGGGTCCTGTGCCATGGTGGGCTCCTGCGCTGGCTGGGGCTGGGGCGAGCGGGCCGGTGTGCCTTGCGTGGGCGTGGGCTCGGGCTGTGCCGCGGGCCGAGCGGCCGGTGGTGCCGCCTTCGGAGCGGACCGGGAGGGAGTGGGGGAGGGGACCGGCTGGTTCTCCGCGACCGTCATGGGCTCGGCCTCCGCGGTGTCCGGAACGGGGCCCGGCGAGGAGACGAGCCAGAAGCTCAAGGCGAGGCACAGGACGGTGACGCCCAGCGCCAGCCAGACGAGCCAGGCGCCACTGCTCGTGCGCTGCTTCTGGATGCGGATGACGCCGTCACGGTCGACGTGCCGATCATTAGTGGGAGGCTGCGAAGCCATTCTCGTCCCTATTCTCCGAGCCTCGTATGCTACGGGTCCCTTGTCGCCCGGGCAATCCGTCGAGGAGCCAGGGCGGCCCACGCTTCCCGCCCCATGACCGCCATGCCCGCTGCCGACGCCTCCTCCGAGCCCTCCGCCGACGGCCAGTCCGCCGCCCCGCGCTTCCAGGTCCACGCCTACCCGCTGGTGCTGCGGCTTGTCAGCGCCGGGCTCCAGGTGCTGCTGGCCGTCAACACCCTCTACGTCCTCGTACTCATCTTCTTCTTCACCTTCACCGGGGCGATCAACCCCAAGCCGCCCGGACGGGCGCTCTGGCTCGCCCTGCTGTCGTTCGCCCTGTTCGGCCTCTTGCGGCTCATCCGCTGGCTCACCACCGCCAGCCTCTCCGTCGAGCCGGAGCGGCTCGTGCTGGAGCGCCGGGGGGATCGGTTCGAGATTCCCCTCTCCTCGGTGGAGGCAGTGCGGGTGTGGCGGCTGCTCGTGCCGGGGGCGGGCCTGTCGCTGCGGATGAAGTCGGGGCGTGGCTTCCAGTACGCGCTGCGGGTGGCGGATCCCCAGCCGCTGCTGGAGGCGATGGGCTCGGACAGCCCGAGGGCCTCGGCGGCGGCGCGGCACCCGCACACCGCCTTCGCGCACGCCCGGGCGAAGCTGGCGCGGCGGCGCTGGTACCTCTGGGTGCTCAAGTTCGTCCTGTTCCCGCTCCTGCCCACCGCCATCATGTTCCGGGCCAACCAGTACATCACCTACGGCGGGCCGTTCGAGCAGTACCGCATGTACGGGCTCGGGCCCTACCTGCAGTCCTTCACCACCTATTGGATCTACTTCACCGCGGTGCTCGTGGGGTTTGCCTGCGTTGTGCGAGCCCTGTTCGAGCTGCTGGCCTACGCGGCGACGTGGCTCTCCCCGCCGCACGCGCGAGGCGTGCGGCGGTTCGTGGAGGTGGCCTGCGAGGTGCTCTACTACGTAGGCTTTCCCGCGCTGTTGGCGGCGCGGTTCCTCCTGTGAGACGTCAGCTCATCACGGAGTGGCGGGATTGAAGGTGGAGATGATCCACCCCATCTTCTCGTGGCCCCACTTGTTCGACTCGGGGTTCTGGCCGTTGACGATCTGGGTGTTGGTGAAGTTCGCCGCGCCCGAGCCCGAGCCATTGCCCGTGAACCAGTTCAGGCCGATGGTGGACGAGGTGTAGTAGGTGGGGTGGGTGTTGTCGGACTGGATGTAGTCGTAGCTGGCGGCCGAGCTGATGAAGTGCGAGTTGGCGTCACGCAGGGTGCCCGAGTTGAGCGCGGTGACGATGCGGTTGACGTAGTCGGCCTCGGTCTCGCCCGCGCGGTAGCGGATGGAGTCGCGCTCGCTCACGCCGTCGCCGTTGGAGTCGTAATCGGCCGCCATGAACTCGGCGAACGAGTCAGCGCACTGGAAGCCGTACTTCGCCGCCAGGTTGCAGGTGCGCCAGTTGCTCTTGGCCAGGTAGGGCAGGAACTTGGCGCGCTTGTTGATGCGGGTGCCAGTGGCGGAGTCCGTGCAGCTGGTGAGCACGTTGTCCGAGTCGAAGCCGGGATAGTAGATGGTGGAGACGACCTTCACCTTGGCCGCGGTGGCGTAGGTGTTGATGGCCTGCATGGCTAGCTCGGTGTGCGTGGTGCAGTTGGACAGGGCCACGTCCAGGCCGGCATAGCTGCAGGTGCCCGTCTGGTCCGTGAAGGCAGAGCGCGCCTGCAGATAGTCGTTGCCGCACATCTCGAACGTCACCACGCGGGTGTTGCTCGCCTGCATGTACGAGCGCTCGCCGACGATCTTGTTGTTGTAGATGTCGCTGGCGATCGCGCCGGACTTGGTGCGGCGGATGACCTCCATGTTGGCGTTCCACTTGGTGGACAGGTACTCGCCATCCGCCCACGGGGCAGAGCGCTTGCCCACGCTGAACAGGTCGCCGTTGTAGCCGGCGTAGATGGAGTCACCGTAGGCCACGACGCGATAGGTGGCGGTGGCACCCGAGCGCTGGATGGTCCACGAGGTGCTCTGGTTGATGGTGCTGGCGGCGGCGCTTCCGCCCACGAGGGTGGCCGCCGCGACGGCCGCGGCGCAGGACAGCTTGGAACGAACGGACATGCACATTCCTCGTCGCTCCCCGTCACTGTGACGAGGAGGAATATTCAGTTTACTTGCAGGCATAAGAAACACCATGAATGAAAGAAATAACTGCGAGACCTGTAAAATGCCGCAATGCGGCAAGGCGCGGCCGTGATGCGGCGCGCAATCCGATCGCAATCGTGACGCGGTGCGAAAGGTCAGGTGGGTGACGGTGTTGGGGTTTCGGCGCGGGAGGGCGCGGAGCTCAGCGCAGCCGCTTCGAGAAGACTCAGGAGGAGGCGGAGCTCACGACGGGGGAGCAGCATGCAACTGCTTCGCGCGGCCGCCGCTCCGCCGGGTAGTCCTCAGCTCGCGCGGCGCTTCTTCTCGCGCTTCGGCTTGCCCGCTGGCTTCGGCGGAGGGGCCGCGCCTTCCGGACTGGCGCCTTCCGAGGGCAGGGCCTCGGAGGACTTCGTGGAAGGGAAGGGCGTGCCATCCAGGAGCACCGGCTCCGGGAGCTGGGCCGGCTCCGACGGGGGCACCGGCAGGCGGATGATGAAGGTGGTGCCCTCGCCCACCTTGCTCTGCACCGAGATGCGTCCCGCCGTGGTTCTTCACGATGCGCTGGCAGATGGCCAGCCCCAGCCCCGTGCCCTTCTGCTTGGTGGTGTAGAAGGGCACGAAGATGTGCTGCTGCTGATCCGCGGGGATGCCCGGGCCCGTGTCGGTCACGTGCACCTCCACGAAGCTCCCCGTTGCCGCGGAAGTCGGAGAAGCGCTCCGGCCGCACCGTGCGTCACGGTGATGCTGCCCCGGCGTGTCCGCCCATGCGCCTGCACCGCGTTCTGCACCAGGTTGATGAGCACCTGCTTGAGCTGCTCGGCGTCGCCGTCCACCCGGGGCAGCGGCTCGGCCAGCTCCACCTTCAGCTCGATGCTCCGGGGATGTCGTTCTGGATGAGCCGCACCGTGCGCGTCACCACCTCGTTGAGGTCGGTGGGCCCGAAGCTCTGCTTGAGCGGGCGCGAGTAGTCGAGGAACGCCGTCACCACGCCGTTGAGGCGGTTCACCTCCTCGACGATGACCTCCAGGAACTCGCCGTCCTCGCCGGGCAGCCGCTTCGGGTCCAGGCACTGCGCCGCGCCCTTGATCGCCCCCAGCGGGTTGCGGATCTCGTGCGCGAGGCCCGCGGCCATCTCGCCCAGCGCGGCCAGGCGGTCGCGCTCGCGCATCTTCTCGTACAGCTTGGAGTTCTCCAGCGCCGTGCGACAGCCGCTCGGCGATCTCCAGGATCAGGGCGATCTCGTCCGAGGCGTAGGCCTCCGGCACGCGCTCGTCCCACAGGTTCAGGAAGCCGATGACCCGGTCGTTGCCCACCAGCGGCACGGTGATGCCGGCCTTCATCTGGCAGCAGCGCCGCGCGCGTGTCGTTGAGCCGCTTGAGCTCGTCGCGGACGCGCTTGCCCTCCGCCGCGCTGCGCCGCAGCTCGGCGATGCGCCGCTCCACGTTCTCCAGCAGCACGCGCCTTCTGCCCGCGCGGCCGCCGCGAAGAGCAGGCCGCGCGCCGCCGCCGTGTCGAGGAAGCTCACCGGCTGCGGGCCCGCGGTAGTCGCAGCAGCCGGTAGCCCGGGCGGTCCTCGGCGAGCAGGTAGATGGAGGCGTGCGTCACCCGCCGCGTCTCGTGGAAGCGCGTCGAGCACCATCGCGCGCCAGCTCGGCGACGTCGATGACGTTGGCCATGCGCGCGCGCAGCGCGCCCAGCGCGCGCAGCAGCTCGAAGCGCTCGCGGAAGAAGATGGCCACCACCCGCTCCTCCACCTTCGCGCGCAGCGGCTCGAGGAGGATGAGCATCACGAAGGCGGCCACCACCGTGTTGAAGAGGAACAGCGAGCGTGTTGCTCGTCCACCCAGGCGGTGAGCACGACGAAGACGGCCGCGAGGATGACCGCCAGCACCGTCTGCGAGGCGATCTTCCCCAGCAGCTCGTGCAGGTCCATCAGCCGCAGGCGCAGCAGCGTCTGGGCGAGGAAGAAGAGGTAGAGCGTGGAGAAGACCGGCCCCAGGGTGGGGAAGGGGATGCCGAAGCGGGCCGAGGAAGTCGAGCGCCGCGAAGAGGATGGCCGCCGCGGCGCCGATGGCCAGGTAGAGCAGCCGCAGCCGCTCGATGCGCGACTCGGTGGTGCGCATCCGGTCGGACCAGCAGCGACACCGAGGCCAGCAGCGCGCCGAGCACCCAGACGCCCATGGCCACCCGCGCCCAGCGCCGTCCGGCGAGGGGCGTCACCGCCACCGCGAGGCCGAAGCACGGCCGAGAGGACAGCGAGCCGCCGGCCGAGCCAGGTGCGTGCCCTTGCGCACCCCCAGGAACTCCAGGAAGAAGGCCACCGCGGCGCCCGGGACCAGCGAGCCCAGCAGCATGCGTGGCCCCCACCGCCACGCGGCGACACCCAGGGGTAGCTCGCGCTCGCGGGAAGACGCTGTGGAAGAAGCTGGACAGGTAGTACCCGCCCACCGTCAGCGCGAAGACGGAGTAGAGCGTGAGCACCCGCGGACGCCCCGCCCGCAGCGAGCATGGACAGGCCGAGCGCCAGCCCGATGATGGATGCCAGCAGCGCGCTCTGGGTGCGGATGTCCATGTGCGGCGGACAGTCTAACCTCTGTTACCCTCGCGGAAATTTTTTCCCCGCTTCCAGTTGTCCTCGCGGCGTGCCCGAGCGCACCTGCGCCCGAGGGCCCCGCCCCTATGAAAGCCTTCGCCCCCCTGCTCGCCGCCGCCGCCGCTCGCGCTTCCCTGGCCTTCGCCCAGGACCCGCCCGGCCGAGGAACCTCCGCGCCCCCAGACGCAGACCGGCAACGCTCCGTCGGAGGCGCAGCTCTCCCCGCCGCCGGACGCGGAGAAGGTCGCTGCTGCCCCCCGGGTTCGTGGAGGTGCTCAACCCCGCCTTCCCCGACGGCCCCGCCGCCGCCCGGCGCCCGTGGTGCAGCGCGGCCGCCGCTACACGCCGGAGGACCTGGCGCCGTACTTCGCCGAGGGCAAGCTGCAAGGAGGCCAAGGAGGCCTTCGACAGCGGCCTCTACGCCCGCGCCCGCGCGCTGCTGGCGAAGGCAGGGGGACTCGCTCCCCGTGCGCTACCTGCGCGCGCTCGCCGCCGTGCGCGCCGGGGATGACGCCCGCGCCGCCGCGGAGATGACGGCGCTCGCCGAGGACTACCCCCCGCTGCGCGACCGCTGCCTCACCCACGCGGGCGCTCGCGCTCGAGGTCGCTCGGCCGCTTCGACGAGGCGGCCGCGCTGCTCGCCCAGGTGCGCGAGGACTCGCCGGCTGTACGCCGACGCCCGCCTGGCGCTGGCGCGCGTGCTGCGCAAGACGAAGGACCCGGACGGCGCGCGCTGGCCGCGCTCGCGCCCCTCGCCAGCCGCACCGCGCCCGCGTGGGGCCGCAACGTGGGCGCCGAGGCGCTCCTGGCCAGCGCCGACATCGCCGCCGAGAAGCAAGGACAGGGCCGCGCGAGCGCGACTTCCTCTGGACGCTGTGGGCCTCGCACCCGCTGTCGCCCCTGGCGAAGCAGGCCGAGAAGCGCCTCAAGGGCCAGCAGGCGCCTCTGGACGACGCAGGTGGCGCGCGGCGAGCAGCTCATCGAGGCGCACCGCAACAAGCCAGGGCATCGGCGGTGCTCGAGCCGCTGCTGCCCACGCTCAAGCTGCCGGACGCGCTCGCCTGCCGCGCCCACTTCGCCTACGGCAAGGGCGCTGCGCAAGGAGCGCCAGCACACGCGCGCCATCGCCGCGCTCGACCCCGGTGGTGGACAAGTGCCAGGACCGCGACCTGCTGCCGCGCGCGCTCTACGTGCTCGGCTCCTCGCGCTCCATCGTGGACCAGGCCGCGGGGCCCCGAGACGTACGAGCGGCTGGCGCGGGAGTTCCCGGACCACTCCTTCGCGGACGACGCGCTCTTCTACGCCGCGGACCTGTACGTGAAGACGGGCCGGCCCGAGCAGGCGCTCGCGCGGCTCGAGGAGCTGGCGCAGCTCTACCCCCAGGGCGACTTCCTCGGCGAGGCGCTCTTCAAGGACGTTCTGGATCTGCCGCACGCCGAAGGTCGAGGACGGCGGCGCTCGCCGCTGCTCGAGCGAGATCGAGCAGCGCTTCGCGCGACGCGGACGAGACCTACGACGTGGAGCGCGCGCGGTACTGGCGGGCGCGCACGCTGCAGGACAGCGGGGACGCCCAGGAGCGCCGCGGACCTCTTCGAGCAGCTCGCGGTGGAGCACCCGGCCACCTACTACGGGCTGATGGCGCGCACGAGCTGAGCGAGCTGGAGCCGGCGCGGCTGCGAGCGCGTGGCGCCCCAGCTCGGCTTCACCGCAGCAGGAGCGCCGCGAGCCCTGGCCCCTGCACGCCGGGCCGCTGGGCGAAGGATCCGCACTTCCTGGCCGGCGTGGAGCTGCTGCGCCTGGGCTTCCCCGAGGCCGTCTCCTCGGAGCTGCTCGCCGTCGAACCGCACGAACCTGCCCGCCGAGACCATGCGGCTGCTGGTGCACCTGCTCGTCGCTCGCCGGGGACGAGCGCGCGGCGCACGCGGTGGCGCGCGTGGCGCTGCGGCGGGACCTGAGCGGCCGCATCACCCCGGAGACGCGCCCGGTCTGGGAGGTGGCCTACCCCAACGCCTTCCGCGAGCTCATCGAGAAGCACACCACGGCGGCCGGCGTGGAGCCGGACCTGCTCCAGGCGCTGATGCGCGAGGAGAGCGCGCTGGATCCGAAGGCGCTCTCGTGGGCGGGCGCGCTGGGGCTCACCCAGCTCATGCCCTCCACGGCGCAGGCGGTGGCGCGCGCAGCTGAAGCTCAAGAAGCGTGACGACCCGAGTCGCCTGCTGGAGCCGGACCTGAACATCCAGCTGGGCGCGCACTACCTGGGCTCGCTCGTCAAGCAGCTTCGGCGGGCACACGCCCGTTCGCGGTGGGCAGCTACAACGCCGGCCCCAGTGCGGTCAATCGCTGGCGCGCGGATCGTCCGCGGGATGCCGCTGGACGCGTGGGTGGAGGAGATCCCCATCGCCGAGACGCGCGGCTACGTGAAGCGGGTGCTGCGCTCCTACAACACCTACCAGCTGCTCTACGGCCGGCCCGCCAAGGCGCCCGTCGTGCAGGCGGCCAGGCGGTAGTCCCGAATCCGTCCGAAGGGCAGGGGAGTTGGCTGGCGCGGGCGCCCCCGCTCCCTTACACTTCTGGTCGTGGGTGCACCCTCGACCGAAGACGGACGGAAGAACGCGCTGCTGCGCGCGCTCCCCTCCATCGAGCAGCTTCTCCGCCGTCCCTCCCTGGAGGCGCGGCTGGCGGCAGTCCCGCGTGCCCGCGCCGTGGCGGCGCTGCGGCTGGCGGTAGCGCGCGTGCGCGCGCGGCTCCTGCGCGGCGAGCCGCGTCCCTTCGAGGACGCGGACGTGGACGACGGCCCTGCGCACGCTGGCCACGCCCAACCTGCGCCCGGTGCTCAACGCCACCGGCGTGGTGCTGCACACCAACCTGGGCCGCGCGCCCCTGGCTCCCGAGGCCGTGGCGCGCGTGGCCGCCGTGGCGCGCGGCTACTCGCAACCTCGAGTACGACCTGGACGAGGGCGAGCGCGGCAGCCGCTACGCCCCGGTCGTCGGCGCTGCTCACCCAGCTCACCGGCGCCGAGGACGCCCTCGTGGTGAACAACTGCGCGGCGCGCGGTGCTGCTGGTGCTGGCCGCGCTGGCGGCGGGCCGCGAGGTCATCGTCTCGCGCGGCGAGCTGGTGGAGATCGGCGGCGGCTTCCGCGTCCCGGACGTGATGCGCCAGTCCGGCGCGCGCGCTGGTGGAGGTGGGCACCACCAACCGCACCCGGCTCTCGGACTACGAGGCGGCCCTCACGCCGGACACCGGCGTGCTGGTGAAGGTGCACCGCTCCAACTTCGCGCTGGTGGGCTTCACCGAGGAGGTGCGAGGTGACGGAGCTGGCCGGGCTCGGCCGCGCGCGCGGGGTGCCCGTGTTCGAGGACCTGGGCTCGGGCGCGCTGGTGCCGCTCGCCGGCGAGGGCCTCACCGGCGAGCCCACCGTGCCGCGACACCGTGGCCGCCGGCGCCGACGTGGTGGCCTTCTCCGGCGACAAGCTGCTGGGCGGGCCGCAGGCGGGCATCATCGTGGGCCGGGCCGCGCTGCTCGCCCGCATCAAGAAGCACCCGCTCACCCGGGCGCTGCGCGTCGACAAGATGACCGTGGCGGCGCTGGAGGCCACCCTGGAGCTGTACCGCGACGGGCGGCCGGAGGCGGTGCCCACGTACGCGGCTGCTCACCCAGCCCCCGGAGGCCCTGCGCGCCCGCGCCGAGCGGCTGCATGCCCTCCTGGCGGCGAAGGGGATTCAAGCCCGGGTGGCTCCGACTTCAGGACAGGTAGGCGGGGGAGCGATGCCGCTGGCCGGTTGCCGTCCTTCGCCTGCGTCCTCACTGTTGAGGCGCCGGCCACCTTCCTGGAACGTCTGCGGGCGGTGGACGCTGCCGGTGATCGGGCGGATCTCGGACGGCGAGGTGCTGCTCGATGTCCGGTGTCTGGCGGAGGAGGACCTCGGATCGGTCGCCGCACGCGGTAGGGGTCGGCCTCACAGGGAAGGCAGCCATGATGTTGAACAGCGCCGTGCTGGTCCTCAACCGCAACTACCAGCCGGTGCACGTCACCTCGGTGAAGCGCGCCTTCTCGCTGCTCTACCTGGGCGTGGCCAAGGCCATCGACGAGCAGTACCGGCTCTACGAGTTCGCCGACTGGGCGGCGCTGAGCGCCGCCAGCCACGACTGCATCACCACCATCAACCGGCCCATCCGCGTGCCGCGGGTGGTGGTGCTCTCCGCCTACGAGTACCTGCCCGGGGCCGGGTGCGCTTCTCCCGCCTCAACATCTACGCGCGCGACCACGACACCTGCCAGTACTGCGGCCGGCAGCTGCCGCGCGCGGAGCTGAACCTGGACCACGTCGCTGCCGCGCTCGCAGGGCGGCAAGACCAGCTGGGAGAACGTGGTCTGCTCGTGCGTGCCCTGCAACCTGCGCAAGGGCGGCCGCACGCCGGAGCAGGCCGAGCATGAAGCTCCTCAAGAAGCCGGTGCGCCCCGCTGGACGCCCGCTGTTCCGCGGCGCCTCCCGGCGCGTCACCTACCGCGAGTGGCTGCCGTTCCTCAACCTCGCCGACGCCTCGTACTGGAACGTCGAGCTGCTCGACGACTGACGCTCCGCCGCCTCCCTCGGGGCTGTACCTTTGTAGAAGGCCTGTAAAGAGTGGTCGTCAGGCCTCTCGACGGGTCCCCTCGACACGTGGACAATCGCCATGTGTGTCGTCGTGGCCGGGCCCTCGCTCAAAAAGTGAGCCTGGGTCTTCCCGTCACCTGAGAGGGAGTCACTCGTATGCGGACAAATCGTTGGTTGCTGATGGGGGCCCTGGCGGTCGCCATCAGTATCGTGGGATGTAACTGTGATCCCGACCCTGTTGACCCTGGCGACGCCGGGACCGAGACCGGTCAGGATGCCGGCCAGGATGCCGGGGGACAGTTGCCGCCCGAGCCGGACGGCGGCGTGTCCGGGAACCTGCCGGATGGCGGGACCAGCGGCGTCGGGCTGGATGGCGGGCCGGGCTCCTATTGCGTGGCCGCGGGAGCGCTGTGTGATCGCCAGGTGGGCGCCGCGTGCTGTACGGGCGTGTGCGGCCTGGATGGCGTGTGTCCCGAGCCCAACAACCTGTGCCGCAGCGCCGGGGAGACCTGCGGCGTCGGCACCGATTGCTGCAGCAACGTGTGCAACGGCGGCAAGTGCAGCTCCACCCAGTGCCTCGACGTGGGCGGCTCCTGCTCCACCCCCGAGCAGTGCTGCACGAAGACGTGCACGAATGGCACGTGCGCCCAGCTCGCGGACACCTCGGCCACGTGCGAGGTGCTCGGCCAGGCCTGCGCGAGCGGTGCCGAATGCTGCTCGAAGAACTGCCAGAACGGCGTCTGCGCTCGCGCCTGGACCTGCAACGCCAACGGCGACATCTGCACCCGCGACGCCGAGTGCTGCGGCAACTCCTGCTCGGCGACGAACGGCGGCGTCGGCCGCTGCCAGACCATCACCGGCGGTGGCGGTGGTGGCTGCACCCAGGACGGCAACCCGTGCTCCGGCGGCACCGGCTGCTGCTCGCGCACCTGCGTGGACCTCGGCTACGGCACGACCATCTGCCAGCCGGTGGGCGGCTGCAAGCTGACGGGCAACTACTGCACCAGCGACGCCACCTGCTGCGGCTCCATCGCCCCCAGCAACGTCACCTGCGCCGGGGGCCGCTGCGACAACGGCAACAGCTGCAACGGTACGGGCAACATCTGCGGCGCGGGCAAGCTGCCGGACGGCGGCGTCCTCAGCATCAACGCCTCGCAGAACTGCTGCGACGGCCAGAAGGCCGTCTGCAAGGTGGACACCTCCGGTGTGCCGCGCTGCTTCGGCGGTGGTGGCATCGCGGGCTGCCCCAACGGCTACGAGGCCAACAACCCGAGCTGCTGCATCCAGGCGAACAACACCTGCCAGTTCTCCGACCAGTGCTGCAACGGCTCCCTGTGTCTGCCGGACTCGACCGGCGCCCTGAAGTGCCAGGTCCCCGGCGGTGGGGGGAGCACCTCGGACGGTGGCACGGGCGGGACGTGCTCGCCGGTGGGGACGCGCTGTGACACGGACGCGGGCGTCGCCTGCTGCGCCGGCACCGAGTGCCGCGCCAGCTCCGAGCTGACGAAGGCCTGCCAGTCCATCTACACCCCGCCCCCGCCCGCCACGGACGCTGGCACGGCGGACGCAGGGACGGGCGGTACGACGGATGCCGGCTCGGGCGGCGGCACCTGCTCGGCCAACGACTCGGCGTGCACGGCCGGCTCGCAGTGCTGCTCGGGCATCTGCTCCGGCAACAAGTGCGTCGCCCCCGCCGTGTGTCAGTCGCAGAGCGGTCTGTGCGTGACCAACGCGGATTGCTGCTCGGGCCTGCGCTGCGACGTGCCGCTGGGTAGCACCGTGGGCTCCTGCCAGCCCGGGTCCACCTGCTCGTCGAGCGGCCAGGCGTGCTCGCCCACGGTGGGCTGCTGCTCGGGCCTCTCCTGCCGCAACTCGGCGGGTGTGACCTGCGATGGCACCACGTCTTGCACCTGCCGGGTGATCATCAACTAGTTGGCCAGGGAGTCGACGCGGAGCGCGGGACAGGTTTTGATACGGGTGCCTTGAATCCCGTGCACCCCTCCTCCGCGTCGCAACCCGCTCGTTCGTCCCCGCCCGCGCAGTCCTCGGGCGGGGCCGTGCGCCCGGACCCCGATTCTCAGGGGCTCGGTGCACGGACCCGCCCCCACCGCATCATCGCGGTGGGAGGTGGGAAGGGCGGCATCGGCAAGTCACTCGTCTCCTCCAACCTCGGCGTCGCGCTGGCCCATCGCGGTCAACGCGTGCTGCTGGTGGATGCGGACCTGGGTGGCGCCAACCTCCACACCTGTCTCGGTGTCGGCCAGCCCACGGCCACGCTGTCGGACTTCATGTTGCGCCCCAAGGCGCGGCTGGAGGACGTCATCGTGCCCACCGGTGTGCCCAACCTGTCGCTGATCGCCGGCGCGTTGGACGTGCTGGACGCGGCCAACATCAAGTACGCCCAGAAGCAGCGATTGCTGCGCGGCCTGCAGACCCAGTCGGTGGACTACCTGATCCTCGACCTGGGCGCGGGCTCCAGCTTCAACACGCTCGACTTCTTCATCATCGCCGACCACTGCTTGCTGGTGCTGCTGCCCGAGCCCACCTCCGTGGAGAACGCCTACCGCTTCGTCAAGGCCGCCTTCTACCGGCGGCTCCAGCAGGTGGAGGCGCAGTACGGCATCGAGCGGCTGGTGGAGAACGCCCTGTCCACCCGAGAGGGCGCCGCGCGCACGCCGTATCAGATCATCCAGCACGTACGTCAGCAGAACCCCGTGCTCGCCGATCGGCTCGAGAAGGAGCTGGCCACCTTCCGCGTGAAGCTGGTGCTCAACCAGGCGCGCTCCGAGGGCGATTTGAACGTGGGCTCCGCCGTGGTGTCCGCGTGGAAGAAGTTCTTCGGCCTGGAGATGGATGATCTCGGGGCCATCCGCTACGACGACGAGGCCTGGCGCGCGGTGCGCAAGCGACGGCCCATCATCCTCGAACGGCCCGACTCTCCGGCCGCCATCGGTCTGCAGGGCATCGCCGATCGCTTGCTGGCGCTCGATGGGGTAACGGGATGAGCTCCACCATGAAGCACTTCGAGCAGCAGTCCTATTACGAGCTCCTGGAGATTTCGCCCTCCGCTTCCGAGGATCAAATCCTCGACGCCTACGCGCGCGCGATGGAGACGTACTCGCCCGACTCCATCGCCGTGTACACCCTGGCGGATCCGGAGCAGCTCGAGGCCCTGCGCCAGCAGCTCACGCGGGCCATGGAGACCTTGTCCGAGCTGGACAAGCGTCTCGAGTACGATCGGTCGATCGGCATGACGCGGTCGGACGAGGAGGTGGCCCGTCTGCGCGCGGAGGGACTGAAGCGCGTGGCCGAAGCCAGCTCCGAGCCGAAGTCCGCGAGCGGGGAAGGGGAGCCTCGGGCTCCGGTGGAGGTCGCCCCGGCTCAGCCGCCGGCCATCGAGGTGAAGTCCGCCCCGAAGGATGCGCCCGCGGTCGAGGCGCGGCCCCCGGAGGTCCCGTCGCAGCCGGACGACACCGTGGAAGCGGTTGAATTGGTCGAGACGGTGGAGGCCGCCGAAGTGGCGCCGGAGGCCGTGCCCGAGCCGGTCGCCGCCGCCCCGGTGACCCCTCCGGCGACGCCTGGCCTTCCGAGGGGGGTGAGCCGCCATGCCCGGCCCTCGGCGCCCCTGTCGCGCCCTGGCACGGCCGTGCCGCCCCCGCTGCCCTCGCGCAATGGGCTCCGGCCTCCGTTGCGCTCCGCGGCCGAGATCCACCGTCGCCCCGAGTCCGAGGCCGCCAACGGCACGCCTCCTCCACTCTCGCAGGAGCGGGGCAGGGGGCCTCTTCGCCCGAGCGCCGGGCAGCAGCTCGGCGAGGCTCCCGTGCTGGCCCAGGCCTCGGCCATCGCCACCGCCGAGTCGGCGCTCGCCCAGGTGGCGGGGAAGGCCCGCGACTCGCGCACCCGGCTCAAGACGGTCGTCGACATCCCGTCGGATGCCGAGTTCAACGGCGAGCTGCTGCGCCAGGTGCGCGAGGGCCGTGGCCTGTCGCTGCAGATGCTCGCGGACCGGACGCGCATCTCGTCCCGGCACGTGGAGAACATCGAGGCGGACCGCTACGACGGCCTCCCCGCCGCCGTCTACCTGCGCGGCATGCTGATGAGCATCGCGCGCGAGCTGGGGCTGGATCCGCTCCGGGTGTCGCGCAGCTACATGTCGCTCGTCTCGTCTGGCGAGAAGAAACGCCGCTGAGTCTGGAGGCGTCCAGGGGGGTGCTCTTCGCGTATCAGCGAAGTTGACACCCCCGGGGGTGCTGCTTAGAAAGGTGCAGGATGACTGAAGAAGAAAAGATCAAGGCCATGCGGCTGGCCCGCGCGATCGCCTCGGACATCTCGCTCTACAACGAGCAGAAGATCATCAAGGGCATCGAGCAGGACAACCTCTTCGAGGTCCTCAAGGAGGAGCTCGAGGAGGGTCGTGAGCTCTACAAGAGCCGCGTCAGCCCCGAGATCTTCACGAAGATGAACTTCTTCGAGCGGGCCGTCAACGACATCGTCCTGCGCTCCAAGGCGCACGTGAAGTCGAAGATTTGGTAGCCCCCGACGCGCGCGAGCACCGTGCCCCGCCCGAGGCCCGGGGCGAGCGGTTGGATCAGCACCTCGCGCGCGTCTTCCCGGACCTCACGCGCTCGCGCATCCAGGGCCTCATCGAGGCCGGTCACGTCCAGGTCGACGGCAAGCCCGCGAAGGCCGCCCAGCGCCTGAAGGGCGGCGAGCGCCTCTCCCTCCAGATTCCCGCTCCCGTGCCGGCCCTCCCGGTGGCCGAGGAGCTGCCGCTCGCGGTGCTGCACGAGGACCGGGACCTCGTGGTGGTGGACAAGGCGGCGGGGATGGTGGTGCACCCGGGAGCGGGCCATGCGTCGGGGACGCTGGTCAACGCGCTGCTGCACCGGGTGAAGGATCTGGCCGGCGTGGGCGGCGAGCTGCGCCCGGGCATCGTCCACCGGCTGGACAAGGACACCACGGGCTGCCTGGTGGTGGCCAAGCACGAGCCGGCCCTGGTGGCGCTGCAGAAGTCCTTCAAGACGCGCGTGGTGGAGAAGACGTACCTCGCCCTGGTGCACGGGCAGCCGAAGCAGGCCGAGGGGCGCATCGAGACGCTCTACGGCCGCCACCCGGTGCACCGCCAGCGCTTCACCGGCAAGGTGAAGGAGGGCAAGCCGGCCATCACCGTCTACCGCGTGCGCGAGCAGTTCGAGGGCGCCGCGCTGGTGGAGGTGGACCTGCTCACCGGGCGCACGCATCAGATCCGCGTGCACCTGGCCGAGGCCGGCCACCCGCTGCTGTGCGACACGCTGTACGGCGCGGGCCGCAAGGCGAAGGGGCTCGCGGTGGAGGCGCAGGAGGTGCTGGGCCGCCAGGCGCTGCACGCCTGGAGGCTGTCCTTCCCGCACCCGCGCACCGGCAAGGTGCTGCACGTGGAGGCGCCGCTGCCTCCGGACTTCACCGCGGCGCTGAAGGTGCTGCGCGGCCGGTAACGGCCCGCCTCGGGCTCAATAGCTGCCGCCGAGCTGCAGCAGGAACTGGTATCGCGAGTCGGAGAGCTCGTCCGCTGGCACCGGGGCGAACTCCCGGTCGAAGGCGAAGTTGTAGGTCGCCCGCGCATCGGCGGCGAAGACCTCGCCGAACTGGTAGCGCACGCCCAGGCCCGTGGGGACGTACCCGTTGGTGTCGTTCTCGAAGCCTCCCAGCTCGTCTCCGCTCACCTGGTACCCCTCGATGCCGATGCCTCCCAACAGGTAGGGCTGGACCCTCGTGGAGGTGATGCCAATCGTGGCCGCGATCTGGCCGCCGTTGCGCACCATGTCCGCTCCATTGGCCTGCTCCACCCCGACGGTGCCCTCGTCGAGCTCGCTGGTGGCTCCGCTGTAGCCCAGCTCGAGGCCGACGAAGGGCAGCCTGTAGCCCACCACGGCTCCATAGGAGACGCCGGGCTGCACCGAGGACGCGAGCGCGCCGGTATATCCTTCCACCCCGCCTCCCAGCAGGTAGTAGGGCCCCTCGGCCAGCGCGGCCCCGCTCCCCAGGAGACACGTACACATCACCCATCGTGTCAGCGTCTTCATGTCAGGCTCCTTGGCGTGACAGAAGGTGGGGAGCCGCTCCGCGGGGTTGCACCTGCTCGCGAGGGAGGAGGGGACGGGCGGGCAGGCGCTCAATGATGCGGCCGATCGGCCTTGCCTCCCTCCTCCTCCGGGAGTCGCTTGTGCTGGGGGGGCCGTGCGTGCTGCCAGGGCCAGCGCCCCTCGAGCTCCACTTCGAGCGTGAAGCTGAGGAAGGTCCGGATGAGGACGATGAGTCCGAGCACGATCACCTTCTCAAGGGTGGGCGCCTCGGCGACGGTGCGGATGATGTCGGCTGCGACGAGCAGCTCGAGCCCCAGGAGGATGGCAGCGCCAAGTCGATTCCGGAGCGCGCGGTAGGCCTCCTGTGGCGACTTGCGGAGTTCGCGCACGCCGACCATGACCACGGAGAACACGGCGCCTCCCACCATCACCCCCACGCCCGCCGCCTCGAAGAAGCGCACGGCCAGGGTTACGAGCCCGACGAATTCCATCGTGTGCTCCCTCGCGGGAACGATGGGATGCGTCTGTCTGGGATGCGAGGCGAGGGGCGCATCCGGGGGCCTGGGGCCTGTCAGGCCGGGTGCTCTCCAGGTGAGCGGGGTTAGATCCCGCCGAGCGTCATCGATCTGCTGCCGCCGGGTGAGCACCTTCACCGGCTGGATCGCCATCACCCGCATGAAGACCTTGAGCAGCTCCGGGTCGAACTTGTGGCGCATCTCGGTCCACATCAGCATCAGCGCCACCTCGGGGCCGTAGGCGTCGCGGAAGGGCCGCTTCGAGGTCAGCGCGTCGTACGCGTCGCAGATGGCGATGATCTTCGCGTACACCCCGAGGTTCGTCTTCGGGATGATCATCTGGATGTTGCCCCGGGCGTCGCGCACCGCGGTGCCGAAGTCCGCCTTGTGCTCGAACGTCGTCACCACCCGCAGCAGCGTCGAGCGGCGTGAAGCCCTTCTCCATGCAGGATGTTGCGCACCGAGACGAGCGGCGCCTTCTGGATGAGCGGCCTTCTCCTCGGCGCTGAGCGCCCCGCGCTTGGTGGCGAGCTCCTCCGGGATGGTCGCCATGCCCGCGTCGTGGAAGAGGGCGATGTAGCCCAGGTCGCGCAGCTGCGGCTTGGTCAGCCCCAGCTCCGCGCCGAACACGATGGTCATCAGGCAGACGTTCACCTGGTGGTAGACGAGGTACTCCGCCTCGCTGCTTCATCGTGGTCATGCCGAGGAAGTGCGTCTTCTGCTCGAAGGAGATGTCCACGAAGTCCTGCACCATGCGCAGCGCCTTGGCGGTGCTCATCGGCTTGCCCGCGCGCACCGACTCCAGGTACTTGGCGAGGAAGAACACCGCGCGGGCGTAGACGGTCATCGCGTACTTCTTGCGGTCGACCTTCTGCTCGTCCGGGTTCTCCAGCTCGTCCTTGTCCAGCTTCTCCCTGAGCTTGGACCACTTGGCGACCTTCATGTTGAGCAGCTTGCGGCCCGCCAGCCCGTCCTCCTCGGCCGCCGTCGACTGCTCCTTGCTGAAGATCCAGATGAAGTTCTTCAGCTCCGGCACCGTGACGGGCTTGAGCAGCGTGAATGCCGCCCACGTCCTTGGCCGCGCATCTCCTCGAGCAGGTAGCGCATGTTGTCGATGCGAGTTCAGGTCCACCTTCACCAGCATGTTGTTGAGGTAGAACGAGTCCTTGACGCCCACCAGCTCGAGCCGGCCCTCCTTGGAGATGATCTGGTTGATGGTGCTCCTGGAGCTGGAGTCAGCGGCTTCTCGAAGACCGCGTTGTCCGGGTCGTACATCTTCACCGAGCGGATCAGCATGTAGAGGCTGGACACGAGTCCGCGAGCCAACGTCTGCAGCTTCTCGGAGTGCCGCGGCCGAACTCGTCGACGTTCTCGTCCCGTCCCCGGTGATCTTGAGGTTGTCGGCCATGGCTCACGCCTCCTGGTGGTCGCCGTGTCGCCGAACAGGGTCTTCTTCGTCTGGTACATCGCCTTGCGGGCCGCGGACCAGCACCTCGGCCGGCTGGCTCTTGTCCTCGACCACGCCCTGCAGCACCTTGTAGGACTGGATGGAGCACGCCCCGCCAGCCCGTGCACCGCGAGCAGCTTGTCCTCGAGCACCTTCTCCTTGTTGAACAGCGAGGGCTTCACCGCCAGCAGCCTGCAGCATCATCGAGATGGCACCCGGCAGGCCGGTGGTGCCGAGGGCCGTGTAGAATGGCCGTTGCTCCTCCTGGACTTCTTCTCGAAGCTCGGATCCTTCACCAGCCGCACCAGGTCCACGTAGGCCTTCTCGCGGTCGAACTCGGGCAGCAGCCGCGCCGCCAGCATGCGCACCTGGGCGACGGCGTCGTTCAGCGCCTCGGCGATGAGCCTGCGCGCCTCGCCGGTGCGCCCGCGGGCGATGATGTTCATCACCTCCAGCTTCACCGCGAGGTTCTTGTTGAGCAGCACCTGCCCGAAGATCTTCATCCGGTCCGGGTGGTTGCCTTCTCGAGGATGTAGACCATGTCGCGCACGGTCTGCGGCCGCTCCGACTCCAGCCGCTGCACGAAGGGCTGCGGCACCTCCTGCGCGAAGTTGGCCAGCACGTCGCACAGCAGCAGCCGGTTCTCCGGGAGCTCGATCGTCTCCAGCACGTAGAGCAGGGTGACGACGGTGGTGGCTCCAGCACCTGGAGGTAGCGGGTGATGTCCGCCGGGTTCTTCGGACGCGCCGTCCGCAGCACCTCGGCGACGCGCATCAGGCGCTGCTCCTCGCCCATCTTCTCGACGAAGTTGGCGCGCAGATGCTCGAGCGTCCCCGTCGTGTCCCGCTGCTCCATCGCCCGGAGCTTCAGGACGATCTGGTTGATGATGGCGAAGTCCTCCTGGATGAGCATCGCGTCCAGGAGCTGGACGAACATCTCCTCGAGCAGCTCGGTGTCGTCCACGCCTCCCTCGACCACCTGGAAGATGGCGCTCACCAGCTTGGGGAAGAGCCGGGTGTTCTCCTCCTCGGCGATCTCCTGCTGCAGCCTGGCCTTCAGGTCGTCCGTGGCGTTGTCGCCGGCGATCACCGCGCCGCGGATCTGCTCCACGCCCTCGAGCTTGGAGTCCAGATCCTCGGCGCTCACCCGGGCGAAGCGCAGGAAGTCGTCCGAGTTGGTCTGGAGGCGGGCGTAGAGGTAGTCGACGATCTTGTCGACCTCGACCTGCACCTCCTCGCTCGGAGAACTCGTCCATCTTGAAGCCCTCGACCACCACGTACTCGAGGTGCTCCAGGGAGGACTGCCACAGCTGGGCCACCACGTCCTCCGCGCCGCGCTCCGGGTCGGACAGCGCGATCATCGTGAAGGTCACCAGCTCCTCGACGGTGAGGCCCGGGCGGAAGATGAGCTGCCGGATGCCGTCCCGGAAGAACTTGTAGGGCAGCGGCGTGTCCTCGGTGAAGAGCGGCTCGCCGTAGAGCATGAAGTTCTGCTGCTCCACCTTGAGCGACAGCGGGCCGTGCTCGTCGGTGTACGCGTCGAGCGCCTCCTGGGCCTTGGTGAGGAACTCGGGGAACCGGGCCTCGTTGTGGCGGTACATGCCGATCTGCTTGATGCCCTTGAGCAGGTGGAAGGCGAAGTTGCGCGCCGCCTCCACCTTCTCCTGTACGGCGGGATCCGTCGCGGGTTCCTGGGCGGCGCTGCGGGCGGTCTGTGCCTGGGCCATGACGTCCTTGGATGCTCGGGCGAAGGAAGGGGGGGTGTCCAGTCTACCCCGATTCTTCCCGTCTTGCGTGACTCCTGGACCTGTCGGGAGGGGCACGCTCCTGCAATGGCGGGGAGGAGGGGCTGTGCTCGAGCCCCGGTGCTTCACCCAATACCAGGAGTCAACATATCATGAATGAAGCCCCAAGCCTGTCCCACGGGGCGCCTCGGCGTTCACTGCCGGTAGTTCCAGCATCCGCTCTGCCAGCAAATGGACGAGGTGCCGCGGATTCCGGGCGCGGTGGAGTGACCCGGCTCGGGGACGTGGGGCATGGAGCACCTCAGCCGGACGGCGTTCTCACGAGCCGGCGAGGAGGAGCGGATGACGGTGCGATCTATCCCTGAGGGCTACCGGACCATCACGCCGGGCATGAGTGTGCGCGGCGCGGCCAATGCGGTGGACTTCTTCAAGCGCGCCTTCGGCGCCGAGGAGCGCACGCGCTTCGCCCTGCCGGACGGCACGATCCTGCAGGCCGAGCTGCAACTCGGCGACTCGCGGTTCGTGATCGGTGAGGCGATGCCCGGCATGCCGGTCCGGCAACTCCACGCGATGCTCTACGTCGAGGATTGCGACGCGGTCGTGCGGTGCGCCGTCGAGGCCGGTGCGACGTTGAAGGAGGAGGTGGCGCAGACGTGGTACGGGAACCGGGCCGGCCGGATCAGCGATCCCTTCGACAACGAGTGGCTCATCTCGACGCGCGTGGAAGACATCAGCGGGGAGGAGAATGCGCCGCCGCTTCGAGGCGATGAGCAAACGCTGAGCACCAGGCTACTTCGCGGGCCGGGTCTGCGAGGCGCTCTCGCCCCGCAGGCCGGTGAGGAGCAGCACGGCGGTGATGACCAGGAAGAAGCCCAGGCCCCACCACTCTGATTCCTGGAGGAAGCGCGAGAAGGGCGTGTCCCCGAGCCGCCCCGGAATGTCGATGGCGCGCGTCCAGGTGCCGTCGCTGGCGATCTCCAGGAAGGCGATGAACACGCCCGCGATGGCGCCGCCGGCGATGTAGCCCGAGGAGAGCAGGGTGCCGGGGGAGAACTCGGACTCGGCCGCGGCGCCCCCGCGCACCCGGTCCACCACGTAGCGCACCATGCCTCCCACGAAGATGGGGGCGCTGCTGGAGATGGGCAGGTACACGCCCACCGCGAAGGGCAACGAGGACACTCCGCACAACTCCAGCATCAGCGCGATGAAGACGCCCACCAGCACCAGGTCCCACGGCAGCTTCCGGGTGAGGATGCCGTCGATGATGAGGGCGAAGAGCTGTGCCTTGGGCGCGGGGTAGCGGGTGAGGGCCTGGCCCTCGTAGGTGGTGATGCGGCCGCCGATACCCGGGTCCACCACGTACTGGATGCTCTCCGTCTCATCCACGAGGTACGTGCCCGTGGGCACCGGGGTGTCCGCGCCCCGGACGTAGCCGACCCGGTACGTGCGCTGCGCTCCCGGCGTCACCGCGCCCAGGTCGGACACCTTCACCGTCTGCCCCGAGTGCAGGCGTACCTCCGTGGCCGCCACGCGCTCCACCGGCAGCGCGTTCCAGCTCCGCAGCTCGATGGCTCCTCCCTGCCGCTGCGCCACCTCGAGGCCCTGCTTCCAGAAGGGGCCCTTCAGCTCCGCCAGCTTCACGCCCTTCGCCGCCAGCACTTCCTCGGAGATCGCCCAGCCGTAGGTCTGCTGGAGCCGCGTCTCCTCGCTCACCACGCTCACCCTCTGGCCCGGGTACGACTCGGGGATGATGGCGGTGGCGCCCCGGTTGAGCACCACCAGCACCCGCCCGATGAAGAGCGGCACTGGTGAGCACGCCCACGAAGAGCGCCACCTGCTGCCGCCTCGGCGTGCCTCCCACCAGGAAGGCCGTCTTCAGGTCCTGCGCCGTGGTGCCCCCGTTGGAGGCGGCGATCCCCACGATGGCCGCCGTGGTGAGCGCCATGAAGCGGTCCTCGGCGCTCGTCCACCCCAGCAGCAGGTACACCAGGCAGGTGAGCAGCAGCGTGGCCACCACCATGCCGGAGATGGGGTTGGACGAGGAGCCGATCTCCCCGGTGATCCGCGCGCTCACCGTCACGAAGAAGAAGCCGCACACCACGATCAGCACCGCGGACAGGAGGTTGATGTGCAGCGGCGGTGCCAGCCAGATGGCCAGCACCAGGAGCACGCTGCCCACCACCACCACGGTGATGGGCAGGTCCTGCTCGGTGCGCAGCATCACCGGCGCCTGTCCCTTGCCGCGCGAGGCCATGAAGGTGTCCAGGCCGCGCCGGAAGGCGTCGACGATGGTGGGCAGCGAGCGGATGAGGCTGATGAGGCCGCCCGTGGCCACCGCTCCCGCGCCGATGTACAGCACGTATGCGTCGCGCACCGTGTCCGGGTCCATGTTCCGGATGAGCGTGCCGTCCGGCGCGTAACAGCGGCTGCTCCAGCCCGCTGCCGAAGAAGGTGATGAGCGGGAATGAGGATGAGGTAGCTGAGCACGCCACCGGCGAAGGTGATGGAGGCTACGCTGCGGGCCGATGATGTAGCCCACGCCGAGCAACTCCGGGCTGACCTCCATGGACAGCGAGCCGCCCGCGTAGCCCACCCGCTGCGCCGCTCCGGTCGGCCGTCGTCTTCACCCAGCTCAGGGCCGTGCCCACGACCTCCCTGAAGAGCTGCAGGCCCGCGTAGGCCAACTTGTACAGGCCGCCCACCGCGAAGCCGAGGATGACCGTGCGCGCGTTGGTCCCGCCCTCCTCGCCGACGATCAGCACGTCCGCGCAGGCGGTGCCCTCGGGGTAGGCGAGCTTGCCGTGCTCCTGGACGATGAGTCCGTGCGCGCAGCGGAATCATCATCAGCACCCCCAGCACGCCGCCGAGCGACGCCACCAGGAAGGCGTGCAGGAGATCGATGTCGTAGCCCAGCAGCAGCAGCGCGGGAATGCGCCGCCGCCACGCCGAAGGCGAGCGACTCGCCGGCCGAGCCCGTCGTCTGGACGATGGTGTTCTCGAGGATGTTGGAGCGACCCAGCGCCCGGAAGATCGCGATGGACAGCACCGCCACCGGGATGGAGGCGGACACCGTCAGGCCCACCTTCACCGCCAGGTACACCGACGAGGCGGCGAAGATGATTCCCAGCACCGAGCCCAGCACCAGCCCGCGCAGCGTCAGCTCCGGGCGCGACTCGGTGGCCGGGACGTAGGGCGTGTGCGCGATGACCTGCTCGCTCTGGGCGATGGGGACGCGGTCCTCGGAGATCGGCGGTTGGCCGTGGGACACGGGCGCTCTCCTCACTGCGGGGGAACGACGGCCCTCGTATGTAGCAGACGCCGCGGCTCGCGGCTCCACGAGCGCCTCGCGAGTGCGTCCCTGAAAACACGAGCGCCCCCACTCCTCATCGGAGTGGAGGCGACTCGCTTGCTTGCCCCCAGAAATCTCAGGACTACTGCTGCATGGCGGCGGTGGCGTCGGGATCCACCTCGGCCATGAGCGCGGCCAGCTCGGCCTTGAGCTTGTCCTTGGCGCGGATCTCCAGCTGGCGGGCGCGCTCGCGGCGAGAAGCCGAAGTGCTCGCCCAGCTCCTTGAGCGTCATCGGCCGCTCGTTCATCACCCGCTGCTCGATGATGAAGCGCTCGCGGGGATCCAGCCGCATCAGCGCGGTGCGCACGCGGGCGTTGATCAGCCCCGCCTCCTCCTTGTCCGCGAACTCGTCGTCCTGGCCGGCGGCGGCGCTGACCACGAAGTCCACGTGGCGTGTTGCCGCCGTCCTCGCCCATCGGGCGCGTCGAGCGACAGGTCCCGCCCGCCCATGCGCTGCTCCATCTCGCGCACCTCGGTGGGCTTCACCCGCAGCCGCTTGGCGATCTCGTCCACGTTGGACACCGAGCCGTCGCCGGCGTCGAACTTCTCCAGCTCGCGGCGGGTGCGGGCCAGGCTGAAGAACAGCTTGCGCTGCGCCTGCGTGGTCCCGAGCTTCACCAGCGACCAGCTCTTGAGGATGTAGTTCTGGATGTACGCGCGGATCCACCACACCGCGTAGGAGATGAGGCGGATGCCCTTGTCCGGATCGAACTTCTGCACCGCCTTCATCAGGCCGATGTTCCCCTCCTGGATGAGGTCGGACATCTTGATGCCGTAGGAGCGGTACTCGTAGGCCACCTTCACCACGAAGCGCAGGTTGCGCGGTCACCAGCCGGTGGCCGGCCTGCAGGTCGCCCTTCGATGAAGCGGCGGGCCAGCTGCCTGCTCCTCCTCCACCGTGAGCAGCGAGTAGCTGGTTGATCTCCGACAGGTACATCGCCAGCGAGCCCGAGTTGGACGACTGCTCAGTGGAGAGCTGCATGGATTCTCCCGACGTGGCCTCGCCGAGGCCGGTGAGAAGAGGTTTGGGTCCGCGTGACAACCTGATGGACGGTGGCTAGAGCAACGATGGTGCCACGCCTGCCACACGGGATTTCACCAGTCGCAATGCATACTGGCCGATGCGACCGCACTGGGGTGGACGGTAAGCCCGTAGAAGTCACGGGACGGGTCTGGCTCCATCGGGCAACCGAGGCTGGAAGAAATCTCCTCTGCCTCGGAGGCTCGGGTACCTCCGCGCGATGGAACGCCGGGCGGGGCCTGAGAGGGGGTTCGCCTCCTTCGTCCCGACCGGTGATCGGGAGGCTGGCCATCCTCCACAGGCCCTGCACGTCCTCGGGCGTGGCACCGACGCGCCCTCGGGCAGCGGACGGGCGAACAGGGGCTCGGAGGGATGCGTGCGAGAGCGCTAGGAGGCGCGGGCCTTCGGGGCCTGCTGGCGCAGGGCCTCGGTGGCGCGCTTCAGGTCCTTCAGCAGCAGCGCGGCCTCTCCGGGCCGCAACGGGCGCTGGCCGAAGCGCGCCTCCAGATAGCGCCGTGTGAGGGGCGTCACCGTGGGCGCCAGCGGGTGCTCCTCCCGCGTGAGGCGGGCGGAGACGTCTTCCAGGGTCTCTCCGTCAGCGGGGCGCACGCCCACCGTCGCGAGCTGGCGCTCCACCGCGTCCACGAAGCGTGTCGCCTCGAGCGCCCGCGCCCGGGGCTTGCGCCGCGACAGGTACATCCACGTCCAGTACACGCCCGCGCCCACCAGCGCCGCCAGGCCCCAGGCGCGCAGCGGCGGCAGTCGCAGCCGCTCCTTGCCCGGCCCCGGCTCGCGCGGCGGGCGCGTCAGGTCGCGCATGAAGTCCATCTGGTCGCGGAACGTGTAGTCGACGACGGACCGGCGCCAGGCCGACTCGAGCGCCTCGTACATGGAGACGAGCGACTCGAGCAGCTCCAGCGACTGGCTGGGGCGGAACGCCGGGGGCGTGGCGTCCACCGTGACGAAGCCGCGCCCGGGCACCAGCACGTGCGTCCACGCGTGGGCGTCTCCGGCGCGCACGATGTACTCGTCCGCCACGCGCTCGCCGCCGAAGAAGCCCGTGGCCAGCCGGGCCTGGAACCCCTGGGTGCGCAGCATCACCGTGAGCGCCGTGGCGAAGTGCTCGCAGTGGCCCGCCTTGCGCACGAAGAGGAAGTCCGTCAGCGGATCCGCCACGTCCCCGCCCAGCTCCAGCGTGTACTGGTACTCGCGCTGCAGCCAGCTCGACAGCTTGTTGCGCCGCGGCCAGGGGATCCTGCTCGGTGCCCACCACCCGGCCCGCCAGCTCGGTGACGCGCGGATCCAGGTTGTCCGGCAGCGCCAGGAGCTGATCGTGCTCGAGCTGATCCAGCTTGCCCGGGTCCGTGTCCGTGCCCGGTGGCACGCTGTACGCCTCGTACTCGTACCCGAGCCCCTCCTGCACGAAGCGCAGCTCGTCCCCACCCAGCTCCTGCAGGGTGGTGCGCCGGTTGCCCGTGGGCGTGTGCGCCAGGGCGTTGCCCAGCTTCGCCGGCGTCTCCAGGGCGATCAGCGTGCGGCTGCCGTAGGCCGGCAGCAGCTCGATCCGCTGGTGCACCTGTTCTTCCGCGCCCGGGCGCAGCGTCACGCGCGTGCGACGGCGCTTGCTGGGAGGCGCCGATCGTCGACCACTCCGTGCCGTCGAAGGTGTCGAAGGTGCGGCCCAGCCAGTACGCCCCGAGCTGCTCGGTGGCCGGGATCCGGCGTCGAGCGTCGCCCTCAGCACGACGCGGGGGTTGCTCTTGAGGGTGCCCGAGCCGCCCAGCCGCACCGTCGTCGGAGAAGCCGCTCGTGGCCACGCCGAGTCCCGGTGTCGCCCGGCGCGCGCCCACGTTCCAGTTGACGGCGCGGGAAGAGGATGAAGAAGGCCACCGCGCCGGTCACCGCGAAGACCACGCCCAGGGCCAGCGGCCGCATCACCGCGCGCACGGGCACCGGCTCGCCCGCCGGCACCGCCGCCTCCACCACGCCCAGCCCCAGCGCGAGGCTCGCCAGCACCGCGAAGGCCGTGAGGCACACCGCGAAGAGCAGCTCACCGGAGAGCGCCGCGCCGCCGGCGATCATCAGCAGGCCGGCCAGGTAGCACCTGCCCGTCCGTGGCGGCACTGGTCGCGGACAGCAGCCGCTGGCTGGCGACGAGCCCCGCGAAGGAGCAGGCGGCCACCACCAGGTCCATCTGTCCCGCGCCCACCGCGAGGTAGAGCGCGCCCGCCAGGGGCAGCAGCAGCGCCGCCGTCAGCCGGGGCGCTCGGGCGAAGGGGCGCCGTCCTACCAGCGCCACCAGCAGCGACGTGGCGACGAGCCCCAGCGACCCACAGCGGGAGCTGCCCGGACACGGCCATGGAGGCGAAGGCGCGAGCCCGTCGCGAGGTCGCGCAGGACGAGTCGCAGCCGGTTGGGTTGCGCTCATGCCGCCTCCTCCCGCTGCTCCTCGAAGCCCAGCCAGGCCAGCGCCCGGAGGATGCCGCGCTCCTGGCCGTTGCCCGCGCCCGGACGCAGCCGGTGGCTCGGCACCTCCAGCCCCACCTCGTGGCCGGCCTCGAGCAGCCGGTGGGCCTGTGCCGCCACCTCCTCGCAGCGCCGCTCCAGCGCCTCACCCGTCAGCCCGGCCTGCACCTCGAGGATGTACGGTGCGCCGCTCCTCGCGCTCGCGCTCCACCCGGAGGAGCTTCCCCGCGGAGGCGCTCTTCAACCAGTGCACGCGCCGCGCGTCCTCGTCCTCGCCGAGCTCGCGCAGCCCCGCCACGATCCCCGGTGCCGTCCAGCCGGTGGGGGTTGCCGGCCTCGCCCACGTGCCCCACGGCCGCCTCGCCGCGGATCTCGCACACGCGAAGCCCCGCCGCGGGTAGACGAGCAGCGTGCCCTCCAGCGCGAAGACGCGCGTCTTGGCGAAGAGGCCCAGCGGCCAGGTGGTGGTGACGCGCACGCCCGTCAGCTGTCAGCGGGCCTCGCCGGGGCGCGGTGAGGTCCGCCCGCACCACGTGCTCCACGCCCGCCGGCAGGTAGCCCACGCCGGCCCTCGCCGGTGCAGGGGCGAGTCCGACCTCGGACAGGGTGAGGGCGAAGGCGTGCCCCTTGCGGCGGCTGCAGCGCCCAGCGGAAGGCGAAGGGCTCGCCGGCGAAGGCCCGTCGGTGCCCACGCGCCGCACGGTCAAGTCCTTCAGGCAGCGCTCGGAGAGCACGCCGGAGAGGATGATCGACGCTCAGCAGCAGGCCCAGCACGCAGGTAGAGCAGGTTGTTGCCGGTGTTGAGCGCGCCGAGGCCCACGCCGAACGTGACCACGAGGTACGTGCGGCCCGATGCGCGTCACCTTGAGGGTGCGCGGAGGGCGGAGGGCGGCCGCGGAGGCGGCGCCACGGCGAGGGCGGGCGGGGCCTCACCGGGGGGCCGGCACCTTCCGCGGCGACCTCCTCCAGGAGGTGGGCGGCCTCGTCGCGGGAGAAGGCGCCCTGGTCGGCGCTGCGCAGCAGGAGCCGGTGGGCCAGACACGGGCCCGAGCACCGCCCGCACGTCCCCGGGCGTCACGAAGTCGCGCGACTCCCAGAGGGCCTGGGCGCGCGCGGCCATGCCCAGCGCGAGCACCGCGCGGGTGGAGGCGCCGCGCTCGATGTCGCCGTGGGTGCGCGTGGCCTGGGCCAGCCGCACCACGTAGTCGGCCACGGTGTCGTCCAGGCGCTGCGCGGCCACCAGCGCGCGCAGCGCGATCAGCTCCTGGGCGATGGTCACCGCCTGCAGCGCCTCGACCGGCGAGGAGCCGTCGCGGGTGGTGCAGCAGGCGGGCCTCCACCTCGGGGGCGGGGTGGCCCAGCGACAGGCGCATGAGGAAGCGGTCGAGCTGCGAGTCGGGCAGGGGATAGGTGCCGGAGAAGTCCACCGGGTTCTGCGTGGCCACCACCGTGAAGGGGCGGGGCAGCGGTGTGGGTGGTGCCATCCAGGGACACCTGTCCCTGGGCCATGGCCTCGAGCAGCGCGGACTGGGTGCGCGGCGGCGCGCGGTTGAGCTCGTCGGCCAGCACCAGCTGGCGGAAGAGGGGGCCGGGCCGGAAGTGTGAAGGTGGCGCTCTGGGCGTGGAAGACCTGCGCGCCGAGGATGTCGGCCGGCATCAGGTCGGCGGTGAACTGGACGCGCGCGAAGGAGAGGGCGCAGGAGCGGGCCAGGGCCTCGGCCAGCGTGGTCTTGCCCACGCCGGGGACGTCCTCCAGCAGCAGGTGCCCGCCGGCGACCACGCAGGTGACGGCGAGGCGGACCTCCTTCTCCTTGCCCTGCACCGCGAGGGACAGGTTCGTCGCCACGCGCTCCAGCGTGGCGCGCGCGGTGGCGGCGGAGGGGAGGGGAGTGACGGCTCGAGCAGGGGAGTTCATCTGGCGGCGCACTCTACCCCAGCCGTGCCGCCCCGGAAGCCCCGGCTCCCGGGGTGGCTGACCTGCAGAGGTCCTCAGGCGCAGGACTTCAGAGGTCCTCAGGCCAGGACTTCTTCCGGGGTGTAGTACGCGCGCGGCGGCGCGACGCTCCCGGTGCTCAGGCCGAAGTAGCGGAACATCCGCTCGTGGTGCCCGGCCAGACCGCGGAACTGCACCTTGCGCTCCCTCAACCCGTGGGTGAGCACCGCCACCGCCGAGTCACGGAACTCGCGCAGATGGGTGAAGTCCACCACCACTTCCCGCGCTCCCAGCTCCTCCAGCGAGCTGCGCAGTTGCATCGCGGTCCGGCCATCCAGAGTGCCCTTGAGTCGCAGGGTCAACCGCCCCGCGAGTTCTTCCTGGTGAATCTCCAGCCCCGCCATGATGTGTCTCTCTCCTCGTAGCTGCATGCGTCCCTGAGAACCGGGCGTGTCGGGTACGCCCGGCCCGGGGTGGAACCACCCACCCTGGCGCACAAGACCGGCGATGTAGAGTGCTGCACGTTTTTTCCGGGTTGCAGTGCAGGACATCGAGAAAACCGCCTCACTGTCTGACAGCGAGCGAGCGGAGTGTCCGTAACCGGTCACCCCGGTCCCGGTCCGTTGGACGTCTTCTTCTCCTCCAGCCGGGTGAGCTCGCGCGCCTGCTGGGCCTTCAGCTTGCGGAACTCACGCATCACCTTGGTCGGGTAGCCCGCCATGAACTGCTCGCGCTTGTCCTTCTTGGCGAGGATCTTCTTCGCCAGCCCGGGGCCCGCGTTGTAGGCCACCAGCGCCTTCTCCACCGAGCCGAAGCGACCGATGAGATCCGCCAGGTAGGCCGTGCCCAGCTCCACGTTGAGCTCGGAGTCGAACAGATTGGTGTGGCGCTGCAGCTTGAAGCCCGCCCGGTCCGCCAGATAGGTGCCCGTGTCCGGCATCACCTGCATCAGCCCCATCGCGCCGACGTGGGACACCGCGTAGTTGTTGAAGGAGCTCTCGCAGCGGATGAGCGCCACCACCAGCATGGGGTCCAGCTTGTTGCGCCTGGCCTCGCGGACGATCGCCACCGCCAGGCGCCGCTGCTGACGCTCCGGGAGCCGCGAGGCCTGCACGGCCTCCACCACCCCCAGCACCTCGGCCTCCTCATAGAGGGCCGACTCCTCCTGGAGCCGCGCCAGGTTGGCCTCCTGCTCGGCCAGCTTCGAGCGCAACTCCACCATCTCGGGACTGTCTTCCCCCGGGAAGAAGGGCTGGAAAGCTTGCGCCCCGGTCCCTCCCAGCATGCCCGCCACCACCATCGCCGCCGTCCACCCTCTCATCTCACACCCTCCCCGCCCGTGACCGACGACCGCGCCACGTGCCCCTTGTGGCCGACGCCCGGCCAAAGCAGTCACCGTGCCAGGAAGGCAACCCCCTGGAATCACGAGGACGCCCGGGAGGAGGGAGGGGGCGTACCGGAAAAAAAGTCCGAACTGGGAAGTCGCCTTCCCACACCGGGACTGTCGAAAGGAGGGGTTGCCGCGGCCCGTCAGTGGCTCCACCTTCGCTCGGTCCTCCAGGAACCAGGGGAGAGGAGCGGGCGGCGTGTATTGGACGATGAGCGCGATCCTGTTCGTACTGTGGGTGCTCGGGTTGATCAGCGGCTCGACCGAGGGTCACTGGGTCCACCTGCTGCTGATCTTCTCGATGGTGGCCCTCATCCTCGCGGCGGCGCGGAAGGGGCGAGGGGCTCTCGCATGAGCCGGGCGCCGGCGATCACCCATCTGGAACTGCCGTGCGACGCGAGCGGCTTCGTGCGGCGCGAGTGTCCGGTGTGTCACAGGGACTTCAAGACGCGGCCCTGCCGTCACGACGCGAGCATCCTCCAGCGGAGGCTGGCCTCGCTCTTTCCCTTCGAGAACGCGCACGAGAGCTTCGACGAGGTGCCGGACTGGTGGTGCCTGTACTGCGGCCACCGGGCGGCGGGGGACGAGTGGCTCACCCCCGCGCAGCAGGCCCATGTGGAGGCCCTGGCGCGCGCCTGGGCCAACCACGTGCGCTACGAGCAGCTCGCCTACGTGTCGCGCACCCTCTCGTTGAACCCCCGGCCCACCTTCGTCAGCGTGGAGCCGGAGGCGTTGCCCGGGCCCATGCCCCAGGACACGGATGACTTGAGGGTCATCCCCCTGCTGTGCTGCGGCGAGGAGGTGAAGGCCCTCTGGGACTGGGACGGGCCGCTCTTCTGCCCGCGCTGCGGCTCCCGGCACGGGGGCTTGAGTGGCCGGCAGCAAATCCACCTGGAATTCATCCAGGAGTAGACGGAGGCGGGGACCGGGGGCAGTCTGCCGGGCCCATGTGGCGGACGGCCCGATTGGCGGTACCCCTCGCCCTCCTGCTGGTGGCGGGGAGCGCGGGCGCTCACGACGCGGACATCCTCTTCGCGCAGCTCTGGCGCCCCAGCGCGGGCGGGCCGGAGGTGCGCGAGCGCATCACCCTCACGGCCCCGACGCTCGCCCTGCTCATCCCCGCGGACGCGGACGGGGACGGCACGCTCACCCAGGCGGACCTGGACGCGCGCGCCCCGGCGCTGGCCGTGGGCATCTGGGACGCCATCCCCCTGTCCGCCGGCGGCCAGCCCTGCACCCGCACCGAGGTCTCCGCCCGGGTGCGCGAGACGTACGTGGAGCTCGGCGCCGCCTTCTCGTGTCCGCCCGGCGAGCTCGCGCCAGCGCTTCACCCTGCTGTCCGTGCTGCCGGCCAACTACAAGGTGGTGCTCGGCAGCTCCGTGCAGGGCGAGCAGGGGCAGCGCTTCGCGGATGCCTCCCAGCCCACCCTCGTGGTGTCCGAGCCGGGACAGGAGGGCCAGGAGAAGCCCTCGGGCCTGCTCGAGTGGATCGGCCTGGGGCTCACCCACATCTTCGCGGGGATCGATCACCTGGCCTTCCTGCTGGCCCTGCTGCTGGTGGGGGGCAGCTTCCGGCGGGTGCTGCTGCTGGTGACGGCCTTCACCGTGGCGCACTCGCTCACCCTGGGAGCCACCGCGCTGGGCTTCATCCTCCTGGACGAGGCGCGCACCCGCTGGGTGGAGGCGGCCATCGCCGTGTCCATCATCTGGGTGGCGGTGGAGAACCTGGTGCTGCGCGAGCACCGCCACCGGGCCGTCCTCACGTTCCTCTTCGGGCTGATCCACGGCTTCGGCTTCGCCAGCGTGCTGCGCGGCTATGGCCTGGGGGACTCGGTGGTGACGGGACTGTTCGGCTTCAACCTGGGGGTGGAGCTGGGGCAGACGGCCGTCGTCGCCGCGCTGTTGCCGCTCGTGCGGCTGGTGCAACGACGACCTCGGGTCCACCAGCCAACGGTGCGCGCTCTCTCCCTCCTCATCCTCGCGGCCGGCGGGTATTGGTTGATGGAGCGCGCTTTCGGGTGACTCGGTTGAATCCGCAGGAGTCCATCCCTAGCTTCGAGCCGGGATCGGGGGCTGGACTTGGGGAGGGCTGATGGGTGCAAGGCATACCCGCTTGGCCGCGGCGCTGGCCGCGGCCTGGGAATCCGAGGTGGTTTCGGCGCGTCGCATGACGATGCTCGCCGAACGCCTCGGCGATAGCCGCGGGCGGGCGCGGTTGATGGTGCTCGCCGCTTTCTGCCGGGCGCACGCCTCGCGGCTGCTGGCCCGGCTGGCGGCGCTCGGACGCGGGCCGCTGCCCGTGCCGCCCGAGGAGCTCATCCTCGACGGCGATACCGTGCTGGAGCTGCGCCGGGAGGGCGCCTTCGCCCGGGCCTCCGCGGCCCGCTACGAGTCCACCGCCGAGCTGGCCCGCCAGCACGCGGACCTCTCCAGCGCCTGGGTCTGCGAGCTCAACCGCACCGAGGAGCAGGATCGGGCCCGGGAGCTCTTCGCCCTCGCCGAAGGGGCCGCCCAGGCCGCCGCCGAGGCCAACGCCTCCTCGGTCGCCGCCGCTCCGGCTGAAAGCTGACAGCCCGCTTGCCTTCCCTGTAAAACAGGGGGCATGGCCAAGGCCGACAGCTACAACGATCTGATCTTCCAGCTGGGGGATCTCGCGAGGGATCGCCTCGCGGGCAAGCCCAACTGCCCTCGCACCATGGACCGGGTCTACCGCGCCGAGGAGGCGCTGGTGGCCCGGCGGGATGAGCTGGCCGCGCTCGAGCAGCAGATGAACGACGAGGACGCGGTCTGGCAGGACTACCTCGCCCAGCACGAGGCGGAGCCGGGCGGCCCAGTTCGAAATCGTGAAGAAGTGGAAGAAGGCGGTGGACGCCGTGGAGGGGCGGACGAAGACCCTCCGCAAGACGCTGTCCACCCGCCGCGCGGACCTCCGGTACGCCCAGGACGCGCTCAAGAAGGTGGAGCAGAAGCACGCCGACCTGGAGCTCACCACCCAGGACGAGTCCAAGCTGGGCGTCTCCCGCGAGAACCTGAAGAAGAACCGCATCCAGCAGATGCGGCTCACCCGCGAGGTGGAGAACCTGGAGCGGGATGTCGCCCAGGCGCTCACTCCCAGGCCCGGTCAGCCCGGTGCCGCCGGCATCCTGGCCCACAAGCGCCTGCTCGAGCTGGAGGACGAGCTGGCCGCCCGCAAGGAGGTCCTCGATGAGGCCATGGCGGAGCTCGACCCGGCGATCGCCGACAAGGAGGAGGAGGTCCAGGCCGCGGAGGACTACCTGGATCAGGCGTTGTTCCTCCTCGGCGAGGACGTGTACGCCCAGCGCATCGCCGATGCGCCAGCTCGCACCGTTCTACCCGCGATTGGATCGCGCGCAGTGAAGCGGGGCCCCTCCCTCCGTGCTTGACGGTGGGGGGCAAGCTGCTACATTGCGCCGCTTCCTGGCGTCCGGGGACTGAAGTCGGACGCAACCTGCTGGAATCATTGATGTTTTCGCGCCACGACGCGCGAGCTGTGAGGACGACGTGAAGGGTCTGATTGGCAAGAAGATTGGAATGACCCAGGTGTTCAACGACGAGGGTAACCTCGTCCCGGTGACGGTGATCGACGTCAACACCTGCGTGGTCGTGGGCAAGCGCACCCCGGAGAAGGACAAGTACTCGGCGCGTGGCGCTGGGCTTCGGGGAGATCCAGCGAGAAGCGCCTGACGCAAGGCGCAGATCGGCTCCTTCAAGAAGGCCAACGCGCCGCCGCGCCGTCACCTGAAGGAGTTCCGGGTCTCCGCGGAGGAGGCCGCGGGCTTCAACGTGGGCGACGCCGTCAAGGCGGACCTGTTCACCAAGGGCCAGCTCGTGGACGTCACCGGCATCACCAAGGGCCGTGGCTTCGCGGGCGTCATGCGGCGCTGGAACTTCCAGGGCTCGCAGACGAAGACGCACGGTACGCACGAGTACCAGCGTCACCCGGGCGCCATCGGTCAGCGTAAGACGCCTGGCCGCGTGTACCCGAACAAGAAGATGCCCGGTCACTACGGCGTGGAGCAGGTGACCACCCAGAACCTGACCGTGGTGGACGTGGACGTGGAGAAGGGCCTGCTCCTCATCAAGGGCGCCGTCCCCGGCCACAACGACGGCATCGTCGTCGTCCGCCCGAGCATCAAGGTCGCGATGCGCGAGCAGCACAAGGCCTCCCGCGGCAAGTAATGCGGTAACCCTGTGTGTGCTCCCTCTCCTGACCAGGAGAGGGCCGGGTTCCTCGTCCTACCGAGCCTCCAGGCACCGCCACAGGGTCCAGCCACGACGCCCCGCTCCGGGTTTCCCGGGCGGGGCGTTCGTGTTTGCGGGCTCGGGAGGGGCTCGAAACGTTGGCCAGCGGTCGCTCCTCGCCCCGGGGATGCGAACTGCGCCCCACTGGAGCGCCCGCTCCATTGCTCATGGGAAGGCGCGTGCACACATCGTGGCCCCACAGGGACCATGACTGCACGAACGCTACCCCGCTTCGTTTCGCTGGCGCTCCTGCTGACGGCGCTGTCCGCCTCGGCCCAGGAGCAGGTGTTGGATCCGGCCGTCGTGCGCCACCGGCTCTTCTCTCCGGAGGAGAACATGGAGGTGTCCTTCACGGTGGGCCTGCCGCTGCGCGAGTACCTGACGGCGCACTACAACCTGAACGTCGGCGTCGCCTACAACCTCTTCAACACGTTCGGCGTGGAGGCCCGCGCCGGCTATGCGCTCAGCCGCCAGACGGGCCTGGCGCGCTCCATCTCCGAGAGCTTCCTCAGCCGGGACGACAAGAAGATCACCGACGAGCTCGAGGACCTGTGGGAGATGAATCTGCACGGCGTGGTGGGGGCCCGCTGGGCGCCCATCTACGGCAAGCTGTCGCTGCTGGCCGACGTGACGGTCCACTTCCAGGTGTACCTCTGGGGCGGCGGCGGGCTGGCCTCGCTGCGGCGCCAGTCGGTGATCCAGTGCACCCAGGTGAAGGATCGCGAGCTGGGCATCTGTGACAACCGGACGGACCCGATCGATCGCTCCACCGCGACCGAGAACTACTGGCGCGTCGAGTCGCGCGTGGCGCCAGTGGCCTCCGGGGCGGCGGGGTTCCGCTTCTTCCTGCCGGGAGGCCAGCACGCCCTCCGCTTCGAGCTGCGCGACTGGGTCTTCATGGACCAGTACCGCGTGAACGTGTCGCGCGAGGACTGGGAGGCGGGGCGGGAGAGTGGTGAGCCCGCGCCCAACCCGGGTCTGACGCACCTGGTGCAGTTCGACCTTGGCTACACCTTCCTCTTCTGAGGCTGACGTCCCCATGCGACCCACCTCGCTCTTCGCGTTCCTCCTGGCCGCGGCTGCTCCGGCGGCCCTGGCCCAGGCGCCCCAGTCCGCGCGGCCCACCGCCTCCGCCGCGGCTCCGCGGGACCTCCCCGCGACTCCCTCGGAGATGGCGCCCATCCCCGTGAAGCCAGAGCCCCGGCCGCAGCGGCCCGAGGCCGAGCAGCCCGAGCCGCTCCACGTCCGAGCAGGCGCCGGAGGCCCAGACGCCCGTCACGGTGCCGGATGCGCCGCTGGCCTCGTCCGAGGCGCTCGAGCTGCAGCCGGTGGCGGACCCGAACCAGCAACGGCTGGTGAACGGGGCGCCGCTGCACAACCCGAACGTGGCCGTCCACGTGGTGCAGAAGAAGCGCTTCGCGGACGAGGGCAGGCACGAGTTCTCGCTCTACCCGGTGGTGGCACAGGTGAACGGCCAGTTCACCCAGCACACCGGCACCGCGCTCCACTACACGTACCACCTGCAGGAGAACTTCGGCCTCCAGGTGTCCACCCAGTACAACTGGTACTCCAACGAGAGCTTCTTCAACCTGGAGCTCATCGACAAGGTGCGCGAGCAGGCGCAGGCGGCTTCGGCGCTGCTGCTGGTGTGGGGGGCGCAGGCGGGCGTCGAGGTGACGCCGCTCTACGGCAAGTTCGCCTTCTACGACGACCACCTGCTGCAGTTCAGCCTGGTGATCAACGGTGGCGCGGGCATCGGCTCCACGCGCGTGCTCATCCGCCCCGAAGTCTCCAACGAGGTGGATGGGGAGTCGTTCACCGTCCCGGCGCGCTTCGGTGACACGGGGACGAAGTTCCTCGGCTCGGTGGGTGGCGGCTTCCGCGTGCAGTTCGGCGACTCCATGGCCGTGCGCCTGGAGGTGCGCGATCAGATCTACACCGCCCGCGTGGATCGCGTGGACGGCTGCAACCTGCAGGACTTCCAGAAGCTGGAGGATGCCCGAGGCAGCGGGGCGCCCTTCTCGGAGCTGGGGCTGAGCGGAGGCTGCCAGTACCAGAAGTTCGACGGGGTGGACCCGAAGACGCGCAAGAACTACCGCGAGGACATCGTCCTGGGGAAGGACCTGGTCGGCAATCCCTCCTCGGACGTGCTCAACAACCTCGGCTTCTACGCCGGCTTCTCCCTTCTCTTCTGAGGCCCGCGCCCATGCACCGATTGATTCTCTCCGCCTTCCTGGTCCTCGCGCCGCTGGTCGCCACCGCGCAGGACATGAACGCGTACAACCAGGCGCTCGCGGCCTTCAACGCGGGCAAGCTGGATGATGCGGCCCCGCGCTTCTTCGAGCTGTCCTCGAACGCGATGGACGCCGACGTGCGCGCCCGGTCCGAGTACTACCTGGCGCAGTCCTTCGCCCGGAAGGGCATGCCCGTCAGCGCGCTCGTCAACTACGCGCGGATCGTCAACGCCGGCCCCACGCACCCGAACTACCTCCAGGCGCTGGAGGGGCTCGTGGACGTGCAGCAGAAGCTCAACGAGCAGAACCTCGTGCCCAACATCCTCGACAAGGCGTACACGCCCGAGGTGCGGGACCAGTGGGTGCGGCTGCCCAAGGAGGTGCTCGCCCGCGTCAACTACCTGGTGGGCACCATCAGCCAGCGCCGCGGTCGCTTCGAGGAGGCGCGCGCGATGCTCGAGGCGGTGCCGCCCGACAGCCGCGTCTATTCACGCTCGCGCTACCTGCTGGGCGTGGTGCTGGCGGATCCGCGCTTCCCCGGCCGTCCCGCCGAGGCGGATACGCTGGATGCCGCCGCGCTGAGTGCCTTCCGCCACTCGCTGGACGCCAAGGGCGAGCAGATCGGCAAGGACGAGGTGCGGCAGCTCGCGCTGCTGGCCATGGGGCGCCTGCACTACGGCCGCCACGAGTACCCGCAGGCCATCGCCGCCTACGAGGCCGTGCCTCGCTACGCCCGCTTCTGGGACCAGGCCCTCTTCGAGAACGGCTTCGCCCGCTTCCAGAGCGAGGACTTCGGCGGGGCGCTCGGCAGCCTCCAGGCGCTGCACGCTCCCCAGTTCGAGGGCGCCTTCCAGCCCGAGTCGTGGATCCTCAAGGCGACCGTCTACTACTACAGCTGCCTCTTCGACGAGGTGAAGACCACGCTGGCCGCCTTCGACCAGCTCTACGAGCCCATGGCGAAGCAGCTCGAGCCCTTCACCGGGGAGGACGTGGAACTGCTGTCCGCGTACAACCTGGTGGCGGCGGAGAACCGGCGGCTGCCCGGCCCCGTGTACCTGTGGATCCGCGACAACGAGCGCATCCAGGACGTCATGCGGATGATCGCCCAGGTGGACGAGGAGAAGCGCGCACTCAACGAGCTGGACTCCTGGCGCGGCACGGGAGTCGTTCCGGACATGGTGGGTTTGCTGGAGGAGGTGCGAGGCACGCTCATCCAGATCGGCGGTCGCTTCGCCAAGAGCCGTCTGCAGGAGGCCGCACAGAACCTGCGCACCTTCGCGGATCAGGCGGAGATCATCCGCGTGCAGACAGCGCTCGACGAGAAGGATCTGCTGCTCGCGGGGGTGGATCAGAAGGCGGTGCTCAAGAGCCAGTCCATCTACCGGCCGAAGATGCCGGGAGCCGCGTGGAACTACTGGAAGTTCCAGGGCGAGTTCTGGCGCGACGAGATTGGCTACTACCAGTACACGCTCAAGCGCGGCTGCCCGGCGAAGCTCCAGCAGCAGTGATGCCGCGCGAGCTGGAGCACTTCTTCCTTCGGACCCACCACAGGAGCTCGCATGAAGGCGGTCCTTCGTTTCGGTGCGCTGGTGGTGGGCGTGGCGCTCACCACGGGCGGAGCAGGGGAGGCGGCACAGCCTTCTCGCAAGCCATCCCAGGCAGCGCAGGCTCGTAAGGAAGCCGCGCGCCAGGAGCCCGCGCGTCGTGACTCGGAGCGTCAGGGGCCGGCACGCATGGGGCCGGCGGCGCTGGACAACACGCCCCGCATCGCCGACGCGAAGAAGGATGGGCTGGCGGATCGCAAGCGCGACGAGGCCATCGAGGGCTTCAAGCGCCTCATCCCCAAGCTGCAGGAGGGCTCGCACCGCAAGGCGGACATGCTCTACCGCCTGGCCGAGCTCTACTGGGAGAAGTCCAAGTACCTCTACCAGCAGGAGATGAACCGCTACCTGGCGGAGGAGAAGGTTCATGACGCGGCCACCGCCCGGGGCGAGAAGCTGGAGGCGCCCAAGGAGGACCACCGCGACAGCGAGCGCTACCGCGCCGAGACGATGCGCATCTACGAGGAGCTGCTGAGCGCCTACGCGGACTGGCCGCAGCGCGACGAGATCCTCTTCTACCTCGGCTACAACCTGCAGGAGCTCGGCCGGCGCGACGACGCGGTGAAGCGCTACCTGCAGCTCATCCAGGAGTTCCCGCAGTCGCAGTTCGTCCCGGACACGTACGTCCAGCTCGGCAACCACTACTTCGACAACAACAAGCTGAAGGAGGCGCGCGACTACTACGAGAAGGCGCGCGTGTCGAAGGTACCCAAGGTGTACGCCTACGCCGTCTACAAGCTGGCGTGGTGTGACTTCAACGGGGGCGCCTACGAGGAGGGCCTCGCGAAGCTGCAGGAGGTGGTGGACTACGCCGAGGCTCGCGGGGAGGAGCTGGGTGACCTCAAGACGGAGGCGCTCAACGACCTGACACTCTTCTACGTGCAGCTCGACAAGCCGGCGGAGGGCATCGTCTACTTCAAGAAGAAGGCTCCCCAGAAGCGGCAGACGCGGCTGATCTCCAAGATGGCCGGCGGCCTGGTGGAGGCGGGCCATTTCGACAGCGCCATCAAGACGTACCGCGTCCTCATCAACGACGCTCCGATGGGTCCCAGCGCGCCCGAGTATCAGCAGTCCATCGTCCGCTGCTACGAGGGCCTGCGTCAGCGCAACCAGGTGCGCACGGAGATGAAGCGCATGGTCGAGCTGTACCGGCCCGGCGCCGCGTGGTGGCGGGCCAACGGCGACAACAAGGCCGTGCTGCGCAACGCCTTCAGCGTCACCGAGGAGGCCATGCGCGTGATGGTGACGGACTACCACCAGGAGGCGCAGAAGACGCGCCAGGTGGAGACGTACAAGCTCGCCCGCGACATCTACAAACAGTACGTGGACGCCTTCGCCTCCAGCGATGACCCCGAGTTCGTCGCCGACGCCGCCTTCAACATGCGGTTCTTCTACGCGGAAATCCTCTGGGCCCTGGAGGAGTGGGAGGCCGCCGCCGCCGAGTACGACACCGTGGTGGCCTTCAAGATTCCGGATCGCGACTCGGCCCGCGAGGTGTCCAACGAGGCGTACCGCAAGAACGCGTCCTTCGCGGCCATCATGGCCTACGACAAGCTGGTGAAGATCGAGCGCGGCCAGCTCTCCAAGAGCGATCTCAAGGATGGTCAGAAGGTCGACGAGAACAAGTCCAAGGGTCACGTCGAGAAGAAGGGCCGCCTCACCAAGAAGGACACGGATCAGGCCGAGGAGCCGCTCACTCGCTTCGAGGAGCGGCTGGTGGCCGCGTGCGACACGTACAACACGCTCTATCCGGACAACCCGGACGAGATCGACCTGCGCTACCAGTCGGCACTCATCGTCTACGATCGGCACCACTACCTGGAGGCCGCTCGTCGCTTCGGGGAGATCATCAACAAGTTCCCCGCGGAGCGGCGCTCGCGTGACGCGGCGGACCTGACGATGTACGTGCTCGAGTCGCGCGAGGAGTGGCTGGAGCTCAACCAGCTCTCCCGGAAGTTCCTCGCCAACGAGAAGCTGCTCAAGCCCAGCCCCGAGTTCGCCGCGCGCGTGGCCCGGGTCGTGGAAGGCTCGCAGTACAAGTGGATCCACGAGGTCGTCTACCAGAAGGAGAAGAACCCGGCGAAGGCGGCCGAGCTGTTCCTCGAGTACGTCAAGGAGTTCCCCAGGTCGGAGAACGCGGACCGGGCGCTGACGTCGGCCATGGTCATCTTCCAGGAGGCCGGGCAGCTCGACCGGGGCGCGGACGCCGGCGTGCGCGTCCTTACCGACTACGCGGGCAGCGTCTTCGAGCCCAAGGTTCGCTACACGCTCGCGCGCCTCTACGAGAAGCTCGCGGAGTTCCGCAAGGCCGCCGCCATGTACGCCGCCTTCGTGGACGCCCATGACGCCGCCATGCGCTCGGTCGATGCTCGCAAGGCGAAGAAGGCCAAGGCGGCACCCAAGAAGGGCAAGGACGCCAAGGAGTCCCTGTCCGGTGATGCGCCGAGCGCCGACGAGGCCCGGGCCCAGAAGGACGAGGAGCGCCGCGAGCTGCTCGCCGAGGCCTCCGCGTGGGTACCGGATGCCCTCTTCAACGCCGGCCTCTGGTGGGAGGGCGTGGGCGAGTCCGACAAGGCCCTCACCGCCTACCGCGCGTACATGGCGCGCTTCAAGGATCGGCCGGATGTGCCGCGCATTGCCTACAACCTCGGACTCGTCCACGAGAAGGACGGCAAGTGGGCCGAGGCGGCGCGTGCCTTCGACTCCTTCGTCGAGACGTACGGGCGCGACTCGCGCACCGCGGGCGGGCAGGTGTACCTCGCTCGCTACCGGCAGCTCCTCGCGTACCGGAAGGTGAAGAACACGCGCGAGGCCGAGCGCGTCCAGGGAGAGCTCGTCCGCGGCTGGTCCCGGCTGCCCGCGCAGGAGCGGCAGCGGCCGGAGCTGCTCAACGCCTACGGCCACGCGCGCTTCCTCGCTCTGGAGCCCGACTGGCAGCGCTACGTGGACATCAAGTTCAAGCGTGTCTCCACCATCCGGCGCGACCTCGCCGCCAAGCAGCAGTCCATCCAGCGGTTGGAGAAGGCCTACACGGATGTGGCGGCCACCGGCTCGGGAGAGTGGGGCATCGCCGCCATCACCCGCATCGGCCTCGCCTACGCGGACTTCGCGCGCAACATCCTCGAGTCGCCGGATCCGTCCGGGCTCGACGAGGAGCAGCTCGCCATGTACCGCGGCGAGCTGGAGAACCTCGCGCTCCCGCTGGAGGACAAGTCCACCGAGGTGCTCGAGAAGGCGCTGGGCAAGGCCTACGAGCTGTCGCTCTACAACGAGTGGACGCTGGCCGCGCAGGAGCAGGTGAACCGCTACCGCCCCGGTGTCTACGCGCAGGTGCGCCAGGTGCCCTATCGCGGCAGCGAGTTCTTCGTCACCGCGGACGTGGCCAAGGACTCGGACCTCGGGGCGTCCGGCCAGGCCGATGTCACTCCGGAGCCCGCCGCACCCGCTGCTCCCGCCGCCCCGGAGCCCGCACCCAAGGCCGTGCCGCCCGCTGGCAGCGCCGCGCCCACTCCGCCCACTGCTTCGGGGGAGGTCCTGCCGTGAAGGTCTCACACATGCACCCGATGGCTTCCGCGAGAAGGACGTTCATGGCGTTCCGTCGCACTCTCGCCACCGCCTCGCTGTCGCTCACCGCCGCGTGCGCCACGACCTCGCAGGTGAAGCCCGCGGCCGCCGAGGCCCCGGTCGCGGCGCATCCGCTCCGGTTCCGGCTCCCCAGCCCGCTCCCGAGTCGCCGAAGGAGCCGGCCACGCGGGAACTCTTCGCCCAGGCCGTCGTCGCCTTCGAGGCCAGCGACTACGCCAAGGCGGAGGAGGGCTTCCGGAAGGTGGTGGAGAAGGCACCGCGGAGCCTCAATGCCCAGTTCAACCTGGGCGTCATCGCCGAGCGTCAGGGACGACCCACGGACGCGCAGGCCGCCTACGAGAAGGTGCGCTCCCTCGATCCGGGGCATGTGCCCACGCTGCTCAACCTGGGCCGGCTCTACCGTGTGCAGGAGAAGTACGCGGAGGCCATCGCTCTCTACGAGGCCGGGCTGAAGGCGCCGGGCCGCGAGCACGAGGCCTCGCTGCTCAACAACCTCACCGTGGCCTACCGGCTGGCGGGCAAGCACGAGCGGGCCGAGGCCACCGCTCGCCGCGTGCTCGCGCGCCACCCGGACGATGCCGCGGCGTACAAGAACCTCGCGCTCGTCTACTACGACCAGGGGAAGTACCGGCTCGCCGAGCTGGTGCTCGCCAACGCGCGCAAGCTCGATGAGAAGGACCCGGGCATCTACAACAACCTGGGGATGATCTACCTGAAGCTGGAGGAGCGCGACCGCGCGATCGCCCAGTTCCAGAAGGCTGTCTCGCTCGACGAGCGCTTCGCCCCCGGCTACCTCAACCTCGGGGCCATGGCGCTGGCCTGGCGCGACTACGCCGGCGCCGAGCGCTCCTTCGCCAAGGCCGTGGAGCTGGAGCCCGGCTCGCCCGACTCGTGGCTCTACTACGCCTATGCGCTGGACGGGCAGAAGGGCCGCGATCCCCAGAAGGGGCTCAAGGCGGGCGAGGCCTTCGAGAAGGTGCTCACGATGCGCGCGGAGCAGCCCGAGGCCCTCTGTGGCGCGGGCTGGGCCTATGCCATCGAGCGCACCGGCTGGGACAAGGCCGTGGGCTTCCTCCAGCGCTGCAAGGACCTGGGCACCACGAGCGCGCAGGACAAGCAGATGATCGAAGCGAAGCTCCAGGGCCTCGAGGCCATGCGCAAGAACGCGCAGGCCCAGCCCGAGGCCGCGCCCGAGGAGAAGAAGGCGCCGACCGGCGTGGGCGGCAGTGGCTCGATGCTGGAGAAGGTGTCCGACGAGGCGGCGCAGCAGGAGGGCGTGCCCGCGGACTCCTCGAAAGTTGAGAGCGGGCCTGCGGCCGAGCCTCCGTCTGGAGCCCCGCGCACCGAATAAGCTACTGGCCGCGGAGGGAAGATTTTTCCTCTCTCTGGGGCCTCGGGTGCTGGTGACGCGAGAGCACCCTTGGGATTTCGCGGGATTCCATTACCCGGGACGTTGGTGCAGGGCGTGCAAGGGAGCTGGGGGAAACCTCACCTGAGGCCCGCTGTCTCACCCGACGGGAAGAGGAGGCCTGACATGAGACGACTGGCAGCGGCAGTGGCGGTGGTGGCGTTGTGGGCGGGGCCGGCGGTCGCCGAGGAGACGAAGACGGAGGTGAAGGTCATCCAGGAGGAGGACCGCGTCGTCGTCCGGAAGAAGACGAACATCGACTTCACCGACATGGCGGTGGAGGGCGAGCTCACGAAGCCGGAAGGCTCGTACGTCCTCAACCGGAAGAAGACGGACTTCCAGAGCCTCATCCGGGTCCGCGACAACTTCAATCCCGAGCTGCAGAAGTCGGTCGACAACCTCTAAGCGGGTGGGCGTGGGACGGAAGGGAGGAGGAAGGATCCTCTATGGCGGCGGGGAAGAAGAACGGGTTGACGCTGCGGATCACCGGGCCGGACGGCACTGTGCAGGAGTCCGTGTCCGAAGCCGAGAGCGTCATCGTGGGGTCGGGCGCACAGGCGGCGGTGAAGATTCCGGACCCGAGGGTCTCCAACCTTCATGTGATGTTGAAGGTGGAGTCCAGCGGCTCGGTGACGGCCATCGACCTGGGCAGCGAGAGTGGCACGCAGGTGGGTGGGCAGCGGGTGGTGGGCCCGCGGACGCTCGCGCCGGGTGACGTGCTGATGGTGGGTGGCTCGCGGGTGGAGGTGTTCTTCGGAGAGTCGGAAGTGCCTCCACCGCCCGCGGGTGCGGAGGTGAACGGGGCGGCGCTACAGGGCTCGGTGCTGCACCGGCCCGTGACGGTGGCGGGCAACCGCGTGGTGCCTCAGGCGAGGAGGAAGCCGCGGCCGGCGGTTCCGGCGTACATGCAGGAGCCGCTGCCTCCCGAGGCGCTGCCCACGAAGGAGGCGAAGGTCCTCCAGGTGCAGTTGCTCTGGGGCGACCAACTGCTGGCGGTGCGGCATTTCCGGGACGGGGTGCCGGTCACCGTCGGAGAGGGGAAGAAGAACTTCTTCCACGTCTTCGAGTCCGAGGTGGGGGCGAGTCACGTGCTGGCGGTGGGGCGCGGCGAGCTGATCGAGCTGCGCGTCCCCGAGAGCGCGGGCGTCATCGTCACCCGCAACGGGGATGTGCGGACGAAGGACGCGCTGCGCTCGGAGGGGAAGCTGACGGCCTCGGGCCGGGAGCACGCGTACACGCTCGGCCTGCACGAGCGGGCGGAGGTGTCGCTCGGGACGCTCACGTTCGTGGTGCGCTACGTGCGGCCGTCGCCAGCCGTGGCGGTGAACCCGCTCACCGAGGTGGACTACACCTGGTTCAAGATCATCAGCGTCAGCCTGCTGGCGGCGGGTGCGGTGGTGGCTTCCATGCTGCTCACTCCGCGCCAGGCGCAGTCCGAGGATGACATCTTCCAGAACCAGCAGCGGGTGGCGAAGTTCCTGGTGCAGCCGCAGAAGCCCATCGACCTGAAGCGCTTCCACCTGAAGGGCGTGGAGGAAGGCGCGAAGGCCAAGGACGAGGAGGGCAAGTTCGGCAAGGAGGAGGCCAAGAAGGCCGAGGCCGATCCCTCCAAGCCGGGCACTTCCGTCGTCGACAAGTCCAAGCGCGAGAAGGACCGCCAGGTGGTGGGGAGGGTGGGTCTCCTCGGTGCCTTCAAGGGACTGAAGGGCGGGGCCTCGGACGTCTTCGGTCCGGGTGGCGTCGGCACGGGCGTCAACAACGCGCTGGGTGGCCTCAAGGCCGGCGCGGGGCTCGGGGATGCGCAGGGCGTGGGCGGACTCGGCTCGCGTGGCAACGGCACCGGGGGTGGCGGTACCGCGCTGGGCCTGGGGGGTCTCGGCACCAAGGGCAATGGCCGGGGCGCGGGTGATAACGGCGGCATCGACCTGACGGGCCGCGGCAAGACGATCACGAAGATCGTCCCCGGCAAGACGACGGTGATCGGCGGCCTCGACAAGGACGTGATCGCCAAGATCATCCGCAGCCACCAGAACGAGATCAAATACTGCTACGAGACCGAGCTGAACAAGAACCCGAACCTCGCGGGCAAGGTGGCGGTGGCCTTCACGATTGATCCGACGGGAGCGGTGTCGGAGGCGAACGTGACGGAGACCACGCTGAACAACTCCACGGCGGAGAACTGCATGCTCGCGCGCATCCGCCGCTGGAAGTTCCCCGAGCCCAAGGGGGGCGGTGTGGTGGCGGTGACGTATCCGTGGCTCTTCTCTCCGGCGGGTGAGTAGTCGCTCGCGTCTCTGAAGCTTCAACGTGCAGAGCCCCTCTCTCTCGAGAGAGGGGGGCAGGGTGAGGGTCGTCCCGATGAAGAAGCCGCTGCTGGTCGCCGTGCTCGCGTCGCTGCCCACCGCCGCCCTGGCGGCCACACCTCCAGAAGGTGTCCCGCTGGAGGTCCGCCGCGGCTTCTTCACCGAGGCCGACATCGGGGCGTTCTTCACCCTGGGCGGGGAGAGCGTCTACTCGAACGCGCAGACGTACCTGCAGCTCGGCGTGGGATACGACCTGACGGACAAGGTCTCCCTGGGCGTCCATTTCGGACTGGGCTCCTCGGCGGCGAACTGCTTCGCCGGGTACCTGCCGGGTACGAACGTGTGCAGCATGTCCGACAACTTCACGGTGGCCTTCGGGGACGTGACGGCGGCGTACATGGTGCCGCTGGCCGAGCGCTTCTACCTGATGCCGAAGGTGGCGGCGGGCCTCACGCGGTTGGATCCGGCCCCGGTGGGCGAGGGCGATCCGGGCATGTCGATGACGGCGCCCAACGCGGGGGTGGGCATCGGCCTGGAGTACGCGACGCCGATGGATCACTTCTCGGTGGGGGCGGACCTCATGGCCCGCTACATCATCGGGCCGAGCATCCCGACCTTCGCCTTCTTCCCGCGGGTGAAGTACACGTTCTGAGCCGCGCTACTCCGGCTGGAACGCCGTGGTCGCTCCGTGCAGGTTGAGCGTGTCGAAGGTCTTCGAGGGGGCGAAGGCCGTCACCTGCAGGAGCGTGCCGCCCACCCGGTAGATCGACACCTCGAAGCGGTACGGCTTGCCGTCCTTGTCCGCGCTCCCCGAGAGGGAGGCCACGGTGGGTGCCCTGGGGCCGATGCCGTCGTCGGAGGTGTCGGCCACGAGGAAGCCGGGGTACTGCGCCTTCATGCTCTGGAGCGCGCCGTCCCGGGCCTCGCGCAGGGTCGTCGCTTTCGACTCCGCCCAGCTCCGGATGGACACCACGAGGTGCCCGTTCAGATCGGGCTGGGACAGCCACATGTCGATGCTGGAATCCGCGCCGCGGACGGATTCCACCTTGCGGCGGTACCAGCCCTCGGAGGGGACGTGCAGCTTGTAGGATCGCCGGTCGCCGACGATGGTGTCAGCGTCGCGGAGCGGGGTTCCCTCGAGATCGGGCCGCAGTGCGATCCGCGCCCGCTCCAGCAGGGGTTGGGTGGCGGAGAGCCGGACGAACCCGATGACCTCGACGCCCACGCCGAGGATCACGGACGTCAGGGCGACGCCGGCCATGAAGGCTGAAGGCCGGGTCCATACCAGCACCAGGACGCCGACGGAGAAGGCGAGCACCACGAGCGTGAAGAGGTACTGCGCCTGATAGAAGCTCATTCCTCCGAACAGGAACAGCCCGACGAGCAGCCGGATGAAGGCGAAGGTGCGGTAGTGGCTCCTTCCCCGGAGGAAGCTGACGCCGAGCATCGAATCGATGCCCACACCGATGAGCGTGCCCGCGAGCTGGGCCGCCCGGAGCGAGGGCTCCGTCGACACCGAGGGGAGGAACAGGAACTCGAACAGGTGCAGCACCGCGTTCACCAGCAGGATGCCGCCGGCGAGCGGGAGCACGTTCGCGTTGGATGCCGCGGCCTGCGTCTGGGGCTCGGGCTCGTCGGAGGGGACGACGACGCGCCGGACCGGGACGGGATCCTCCAGGGAGTCGAGGGTGATGTAGTCCACCTCCACGGTCGGCACGCGATCCTGGGGCAGCTCGGGAGGGGGAGGCACCGAGATGCTGGCGGGAACGGGGCGGGGGGTGGGGGCTCTCGGGATGAGCGTGGCGGCGGGGCGGGCTGCGGGGACGGTCGGGATGGCCGTGGCCGAGGCGCGGGTCGTGCTCGTGCTCGTGGTCCGACCACAGCGGGGGCAGAGGCTCACGGCTCTCGGCCGGTGCTTGAGGCCACAGTGGGGGCAGTTGATCCAGGCGTCGTCCACGATGTCCCCTCTCGGGTTGGCCTCGTGCTCGCGGTCACGGGGATACCGAGACTCATCTTCTAACAGAGTGCGACTCCCGGGAGGTAGATGGTCTAGGGGCGTGCTCCCGGGGAGGGTCTTGCCCTGGACGATTCCTCCACGAGGAGCCTCCTGTACGTGGATGTCCGCCCGGCGAGACGTTCGTCCTCGGAGGAGGACGGATCCCCGGGCATCGGAGGCGGCTTCTCCGAGGGAAGAGGCGTTGGAGCCGACGTTGCACAGGGCTCGCGCAACCCACCCTCTCGGAGGCGGAAATGAGTTCGGTATCGCGGCGCGAGTCCCATCCCCAGGCATCCATGGACCTCCCGGTCCCCCACCCGGAGTCCGACGGCGCGTCTTCCCAGGTGGCAGCGAGCACGTCGACGCGGACGGGCAGGAGCTCGGGAAAGCAGGAGACCCCGGCGAGTGGAGCCGGGAACAACCAGGTCGAGACCTACCGGGGACCGGTGGAGCCCTCGCGGTCCCAGGCGTCGGGCACGCCACCGGCGGGGACGGGGGAGGGGGGAGGGCTGACGGCGGGCCAGCTCGCGCTCGGCGGGGCACGGATGGCGGATGCGGCCCGGACCGAGGCGGCCTACGCGGACATCAAGGCCAGCCTGCACACGGACTGGAAGGACTGGTCCATCACGGACGCGGACAGGCGTCGGGTGCACGAGCAGCTCGAGAAGCTGTCGCCGGCCGACTACCGCCAGATGCTGGAGCGGATGGAGCGGGACCGGCTGCTCGGGAAGTACCTGGACCTGGAGAAGATGGGCCCGGAGCAGCGGAAGGAGTTCCTGGCCCAGGCCGAGCGCAAGGGCTGCGTAACCCGTGAGCCCGAGAAGAAGGCGCCGTTCGCGCCGTGTCAGCCGCCGGATGTCCCGACCATCTACAAGAACGATGCGAATCTGCCCTCGAGTGTCCGGGAGAGCGTCCACGAGTCGAACCGGCTGGCCAAGAGAACCTACCACGACGCTCATGACGCCTACGTGAAGCGGTACTCCGAGCAGGTCATGCAGGCGAAGAGCCTGCTCGACATCCGCGCGATGGGAGAGCCCGTTGCGCCTTTCAAGGTCAGTGACGGTCTGGTCTATCCGCACCCGGACTACGACCGTTTCCGTGCGAGCTGGAGCAGTGTGGACGGCAATGACACGCGAGATGACGCCTACGAGGCGGTGGCCCACCGCATGGCGGATCTCAGTGGTCGGATGCGGCCCGGCTCGTTCTGGTTCAAGGCCGCGGCGGAGCTCAAAGCCGAGCTCTCGGTCATGGACATCAACATCATGAACATCAAGGGCGGTGTGGAGGCACTCGTCACCCAGGACGGCCGGGCGAGCTGGGCTCCGAAGGGGGGCGCGGAGAAGGTAATCAATGGCGCCAAGATTGGCGCCGAGCACTCGGAGTCAGGAGAGCCCAAGTCGACAGTGGGGCTGGAGTACGCTCCGCACGCGCTGGAGGGGAAGGACCCGATGACGGTGGGGATCAGCGCCGATTCAGAGGGGGGCGTGCGCATGGAGCTGCCAGCGGGGGGCGGCTTCGGGAGCTACACCGAGGTCAACCAGAAGCAGGGCTCGTATGGGGGAGGCGTGGGCTTCGGGCGGAAGCTTGGCAAGGAGGGGGAGGTGAAGGCGGAGGTCGGCGTCGGCATGCAGGGGATGCGGCGTGAGCGCGCGCAGGACGTCGCTTCGACCCAACCCGGGACGCTCTACGGTCCGCTGCCCGAGCTGGACCAGGGCCTCGCCTGGAAGGACGTCCCCACCGAGCGCCGCGAGCTCATGGCGCGCGACGGGTGGACCCCCGAACTGTGGAAGGAGGCCATGCGGCGGAAGGGGGTCTCCCAACGCTGAAAGGGCCGTGGGTGGGGGTCCGTAGACCCTCACCCCGGCCCTCTCTGATCCTCTTCCCGGTGGGGAGAGGGGAGGTTGTTACGCCTCGCCGCGCTCCTCGCGCTTGCGGTCGCGCTCGGCGCGGTAGCGCTCGTTCGAGCTCAGCGCCTTCTTGCGCATGCGAATCGACTTGGGCGTCACCTCGACCAGCTCGTCGTCGGCGATCCACTCCAGCGCCTTCTCCAGGCCCATCTCGCGCGGCGGGGTGAGGATGACGTTCTCGTCGCGGCCCGCGGCGCGGATGTTGGTGAGCTTCTTCTCGCGGCACGCGTTGACGTTCGAGGTCCGAGGGGTGCGCGTGCTCGCCGATGATCATGCCCTCGTAGATGGTGACGCCTGGCGCCCACGAAGAGCTGCGCCGCGCTCCTGGATGCTGAAGAGGGCGTAGGGCACGGTCTCGCCGAGGCGGTCGGACGACGATGGCGCCGTTGGCGCGCTTGGGGATGTGCCCGAACCACGGCTCGTAGCCGTCGAACTGGCTGCTCATGATGCCCTCACCGCGGGTGATGGTGAGGAACTCGGTGCGGAAGCCGATGAGGCCGCGCGCCGGGATGCGGAACTGGAGGCGGGTGCGCCCGCCGCCCAGCTGCCCCATGTCCATCATGCGGCCCTTGCGGGGCCCCAGGCGCTCCGTCACCACGCCCACGCTACGTCTCGGGCACGTCGCACACGATCAGCTCCATCGGCTCGTGCAGCACGCCGTCGATCGTCTTCGTCACCGGCTCGGGGTTGGAGGCCGTCAGCTCGTAGCCCTCGCGGCGCATGGTCTCGATGATGACCGCCAGCTGCGAGCTCGCCGCGGCCCACCACGCGGAAGGCGTCCGGCGTCTCGGTGTCCTCCACGCGGATGGACACGTTGCGGTAGGCCTCGCGGTACAGCCGCTCGCGCAGGTTGCGGCTGGTGACGTACTTGCCCTCCTTGCCCGCGAGCGGCCCGTCGTTGACCCGGAAGATCATCATCATCGTGGGCTCGTCCACGGTGATGCGCGGCAGGGCCACGGGCTTCTCCACGTCGGTGATGGTGTCGCCGATGGAGATGTCCTCGATGCCGGCGATGGAGACGATCTCGCCCGGGGCCGGCGTCCGCGATCTCCGTGCGCTTGAGGCCCTGGAAGCCGTAGAGCTTGACGATCTTGCCCTGCTCCACCTTGCCGCCCTCGCGCATCGACCGCCACGGGCATGTTGGCCGTGAGCCGGCCGGCCTGGACGCGGCCGACCGCGAGGCGGCCCACGTAGTCGTCGTAGTCCAGGTTGGCGACCAGCAGCTGCAGCGGCTCCTGGGTCGGCGCCGGCGGGGGCGGGATGTGCGTGAGGATCGCGTCGAAGAGGGGCTCCAGGCTCTTGCCCGGCTCCTCCAGGCGAGGGCGAGCCTGGCCCTGGCGGGCGACCGTGTAGAGCACCGGGAACTCGAGCTGCGCGTCGTCCGCGCCCAGGTCGATGAAGAGCGAGTAGACCTGGTCCAGCACCTCGTTGGGGCGCGCGTCCTGGCGGTCGATCTTGTTGATCACGAGCACCGTCTTCAGGCCCATGCCCAGCGCCTTGCTGAGCACGAAGCGCGTCTGGGGCAGGGGGCCCTCGGCCGCGTCCACCAGCAGGAGGACGCCGTCCACCAGGCGCAGGCCGCGCTCCACCTCGCCGCCGAAGTCCGCGTGGCCCGGGGTGTCGATGATGTTGATCTGCTTGCCCTTGTACGTGACGGCGGTGTTCTTCGCGAGAATGGTGATGCCCTTCTCGCGCTCGAGGTCGTTCGAGTCCATCACCCGCTCGGTGACGGCTTCGTTGCTCGCGGAAGATGCCCGCCTGGCGGAGCATGTGGTCGACGAGGGTGGTCTTGCCGTGGTCGACGTGGGCGACGATGGCGATGTTGCGGATGTTCTCGCGAGGAATCATGGGCGAGGCTGCCGGCGCTACAGTCGGCGAGGAATATCGTGGATGGGCAAGATGCCCTGGCCCCGCGAGGGACCCTGTGTGAACTTCACAGGAACGCGGAGGGCGGGCGCTTATATGCCTGGTCCGGCCCCTGCAACGTGGCTGGAAGAAAGAAGGGCGGGCGTTCGGCCTACTCCGGGGAATTCCCGGGAGCCTCACCCCTTCGTTGCCGAGGCCAGGAGGCGAACCAGGGGGTCCGCTCTCCCGGAGGCCAGGGAGGCGGCATTCAGGGCGCGGGGCCGGCCCGGTGGGCGCCGGAGGGGTGCTGGGACAGGCCGGCAGGTCTCCCGCAGGAAGCGCTCCACCCGCAGCTCCACCAGCTCGCGGTGCTCCAGGGGGGTGGTGTGGGTGCCCTCGGGCACCATCATGCAGCTCCGCGCCGGGGATGTGGCCGGCCATCCGCCGCGGAGAGCCAGGCCGGGGGTGAAGCGTGTCCTCGCTCGCCGGCGATGACCAGCGTGGGCACGTCCACGTCGGGGAGGTGATCCCACGCGCTGTGGTTGGCGAGCGACGTCCAGGGTGCGCACGAAGACCACCGGGTCCATGCGCGCCAGGTGCGCGAAGTAGGGGACCATGTCGTCTTGGGCGCAGCAGCTCGCGGTTCAGCTCCACGGTGAGGGCCACCTGCACGGCCAGCTCGGTGCTGAGCACCGGTGCGGGTGAGCCGGGCGGCGGGCCGCGGGAAGCGCTCCACCGTGCGCCGGATGAGGGGGAAGAGCGCGCTTGAGCAGTTGTCGTCGTGGAAGGTGTCCAGCGGGTTGCCGTAGCTGCCGCAGATCAGCACCAGCCCCAGCACGCGGTGGGCGTAGCGGCGGTGGAACTCGAGCGCCACCTGCACGCCCATGGAGTGGCCGAAGAGCACGGCCTTGTCCCATGCCCGCGGCGTCCATCACCCGGTCGAGATCGTCGCAGGTGTAGAGCATGCCGATGCGCTCGCGCTGTCCGGGGCAGGCCCGAGCTGGCCGTGGCCGCGGTAGTGCCAGCGCAGCACGCGGTAGCGCTGCTGCAGGTAGGGGGCCAGGTACTTCCAGGCGAAGCCGTCGCAGCCCAGCCCGTCGCACAGCACCATGCCCGGCTCGCCCTCGCCCTCCACCTGGTAGTAGAGCGACGCCCCATCGGGCACGGTGAGGAAGTCCTGACGGAAGTAGTGGCTCATGGGCTCACGCGTTCGCCTCGGCGTCGGGTGGGAGACCCTTGTCCAGGCCGTACTTCGCGATCTTCAAGATAAGATTGGAGCGGCTGATGCCAAGCTCTCGGGCAAGCCGGCTCTTGTTGTTGCCGGTCCGGGTGAGGCCCTGCTGGATCATCTCGCGCTCCAGCGTCTCCACGGCCTCGTTCAGCTTGCCGGTGGCGCGGGCGGTGGTGAGCAGGGGCGAGGCGCCGGGGAGCACCGCATCGCGGATGCGGCTGGAGATGAGCTCGGCGGGCAGCAGTTCCAGGTCGCCCCCGAGCACCAGCAGCCGCTCGATCTCGTTCTCCAGCTCACGCACGTTGCCGGGCCAGGCGTACGAGCCGAGCAGGGCCATGGCGTCGGGAGCGAGGCCGCGGGCGCGCTGGCCCTCGCGGTGGTGCTTGCGCAGGAAGTGGTCGACCAGCAGGGGCAGATCGTCCCGGCGCTCGCGCAGCGGCGGCAGCATCACGCGGATGACGTTGATGCGGTAGTAGAGGTCCTCGCGGAACTCGCCGCGCTTGACCATCTCGCCCAGGTCCTTGTGGGTGGCGGCGATGACGCGCACGTCCACCTCCCTGGGCTGGGTGCCTCCCACGGGGAGGAAGGTGCCCTCCTGCAGCACGCGCAGCAGCTTCACCTGCAGGGAGGGGGACATGTCCCCCACCTCGTCGAGGAAGAAGGTGCCGCCGTCGGCCACCTCGAAGAGGCCCTTCTTGTCGCGCATGGCACCGGTGAAGGCGCCGCGCATGTGGCCGAAGAGGGCGCTCTCCAGCAGGTTGTCGTTGAAGGCCGAGCAGTTCTGCACCACGAAGGGCCCCGCCCGCCGCGGGCCATTGAAGTGGATGGCGCGCGCCACCAGCTCCTTGCCCGTGCCCGACTCGCCGTTGATGAGCACGGTGGCTTCCGAGTTGGACACCTTCTCCAGCAGCTTGAAGATCTCCTGCATCGGCCCGGAGCGACCGATGATGTTCTCGAAGCGGTAGTCCTCGTCCTGCCCCGGCGAGAGCGGCTGGAGTCCGCGCTCCTCCTTGCGGGGCGAGCGCGCTCGGCCTCGTAGGCGGCGATCTCACTGGCGCCGTATTCGAGCAGGTCCGTCAGCTTCCCCAGCTCCGCGTCCCCCATCACCGGCAGGCGCTCCACCGCGCGCTCCACCTCCAGTGGGGCTCCCGGCTGTAGCTCGCGCATGCGCGCCTTGAGCACCTCCCGCATCCCCGCCCGAGGGCGGCTCGCGCACGAAGCCCTCCACGAGGAGGAAGCCCTCGTACTCGTCCTGGATGTAGAGAGGGGCGCCCACCAGGCTGAACTGCAGGTGGCATGGGTGCACGAGCGCGCGGCGCAGCCGCCGGTTGGCCCGGAACTGCTCGTGGAGCTGGCGCACCGACTGGTTGCAGCGCCGCAGGCCCTCCCGCGAGGTGCAGCGACAGGCGGCAGCACTCGTTGGGCGTGGGGGGAATATCTCCGCCCTTCTGCCACTCCATCACCACCCCATGGCGATCCACGAGGTGCAACTCCGCTCGCCACCACTTGCGGATGACTTCGCGTAGCATGATGATGGTGTGCAGGTTCTGGTGCCTCTCGAGGTCCATCTGCCGTGCCTTGGGGATGTTCAAAGGGGAAAAACCTTGAACCCGCGATGTTTTTGGACTCTAGCTGCTCGGCGCGTCTCCGTGGAGGAGCGTTCGCACATCATCCGCTCGTGACTACCTCTCCTCACACCCATGGCGCAGGGCATCACCATGACCACGCGCACGACGAGGCGTGCGGGGGACATGGGCACGATCACGGGAAACCCGCGAAGCGCCCGCATCCTTCCATGAAGGAGGAGCGGCGGAAGGACCGCACCCGGCTGTTCTTCGCCCTGGTGCTCACGGGCACCATCGCGGTGGCCGAGGCGGTGGGCGGGTACCTCACCAACTCCCTGGCCCTCATGGCCGACGCGGGCCACATGCTCACGGACGTCAGCGCGCTGGGGCTGAGCCTGCTGGCGCTGTGGTTCTCGGGCAAGCCGGCGGACGTGAAGAAGACGTACGGCTACTACCGCATGGAGATCCTCAGCGCGCTCCTCAACGGGGTGCTGCTGGTGGGAATCACCGTGGTCATCCTCGTGGAGGCGTGGGAGCGCTTCCGCTCGCCGGCCGAGGTGCGTCTGGGGCCCATGGCCATTGTCGCGCTGATCGGCCTGATGGCGAACCTGGGAGCGCTGGCCTTCCTGCACCGCTCGCACTCGATGAACGTGCGCGGGGCCTTCCTGCACGTGCTGGGCGATGCCCTGTCGAGCGTGGGGGTGCTGGTGGGCGCCGGGGTGATGTGGCTGACGGGCTGGTACGTGGTGGACCCGCTCATCTCGGTGCTCATCTCGATGGTGATCGTGGTGGGCGCGCTGAAGCTGGTGCGCGACGCCGTGGACGTGCTGCTCGAGGCGGTGCCGGCGCACGTCGACATGTCCGTGGTGAAGGACCTGCTGCTGAAGGTGCAGGGGGTGAGCGACGTCCATGACCTGCACGTGTGGACGATCGCCAGCGGGATGTACGCCCTCTCGGCGCACCTGGTGGTGGCGGATCCCATGGTCTGCAACAACGATGAGATCCTCTCGGCGGTGAAGCACGAGCTCTTCGACCGGTTCGGGATCGATCACACGACCATCCAGATCGAGAGCGAGACCTACGCCCACCTGGGCGAGGTGCACTGACCCCGGATGCTGGGGCGCTGGGCCTTCAGCATCGGGCACCGCCACTCAATCGCTCGGTTACCTGCCCGCCATCAGGAGCCACACGCGCCGAGCGCGGCCTTGCCGAGCGCGTTGCCTGCGTTAGCTCAGGAACATGACGGAAACTGCAGTGCGTGCTCCAGCGCGCGACTACACGATTCCCGAGGGCTGTCCCGTCTGTGCCGCGGACCTGCCGGTGCGGGTCACCCAGGCCGGGGCGAACGGTGTCTGCAAGCACTGCGGGTGGCTCGGTCGCCCGCTCGTCACGGTGACCCACCGAGGTCTCCGCGTCACGTACGAGGGGGCTCAAGCTTGAAGTTCCGCCGGGCCCCCTCCGGCCCACTCTCCTCGGCTGCTCGCGAGAAGTTCATCCGTGTGAGCTGTGCCCCGGAAGTGGCGCGAGTGGGCCGCGGCTTCCGGAGCACCGCCCGGCACTAGTGGGGGTGCAGCTTCCACCGGCGCTGGTTGGCGCATGGGCGCCTCGAACTGCTGCACTTGCGCCATCATCCCCCGCGTCTGCTTGTACTTGTCCCAGTCGAACGTCCTCAGGAACTCGACGCCGGCCTTCACCCCTCGGGTGAAGAGCTCCACCTGCGACTTCATGTCCATGTTGAAGTCCAGCCACCCGTAGTTGCCCGTGTCGATATTGGTCAGCAGGTGCTTGTAGTCCGGGTGCTGGAGGATGAAGTCGTAGTCGAGGCAATGCCGCGCCGAATCGAAGATGGCCCGGCCCAGCTCGACCGGCTTCTGGATGGTGTGCTTCTTCCGTTTCCCGAGCCGCACGCCGAAGGTGGGCGCGCTCGGCAGCCCCGGCTCGTGGAACAGGTTGATGGGGAAATTCGACATGATGCCGCCGTCGATGAGCTGGCACTTCTCCCGGGGCTGGATGGTGTCGAAGTCCACGAGCTTCCACCTCTCCTTGAGCTCCTTTGGTGGCAGGTCCGGCAGCTCCACCGTCTTCGGGTAGAAGAAGAATGGCACGGACATGGAGGCCCGTACGAAGACGGCGGGGTTCTCCTGTTCCCAGTTCTTCCAGAAGAGCTGCGCCATGCGGGGAAACTCCACCTTGGTCTCGGTGGTCACCTCGGCTGCGACCAACGCGAGATGGCAGTCGAGGTCATCCGCGGAGAGTTCCTCCCCGTTGCGCCGCCGGAGCGTCGGGGGCAGCCACTTCATCCGCTCGTTCAGGTCCCGGACGGTGTGAATCCCGCTCGCCTTCAGGTTGTCGACCATCCAGTCGTAGAAGGCCTGTCCCGGGTTCAGCCCGAGTTCGTGGAGGAGGGTGCGCATCACCGCCCGGCTATGCAGTACGAGCAGGAGCTTCGGACGCTTTGCCAGCCACCCATTGAGGAAGCGCTTCACCCCGCCCTTGCTGTCCATGAACTCGCTGAGGTCCTTCGCCGCGAGCAATCTCCAGCAACCGTTCGGCCTTGGGCTTGTCCTTCGTGTCCACCGCCGCCAGCAGCATCGCGTTGATGGCGCCCGCCGAGGTGCCGCCAATGTCCAGGAAGCGGAGCTTCGCCTGCTCCAGCGCGTACACGTACCCCAGGAGCGCGATTCCCAGCGTGCCCCCTCCCTCCATCACGATGTCGACGTACTGGTTTCCCTCGGCATCAATGACGTCGGAGACCTCCTTGCCCTTCATGTAGGCCTTCAGGTCCTCCACGACCGCGAGCACCTCCGGGTGCTTCGTGAATTCCTCCCGCTTCAGCGTCTTCTCTTTCGTCCTCGTCACGACACGTCCTCCCTCCACTCACTGCCAAGATGGGGCTTGTGTGGCCTCGGTGGTGGATCCGCGGGGCATCGGGACCGCCTCTCGGGAGGGGGAGCAGGCGAGGGGCTGAACGAAATTCCCCACATCCATCTTGCGGTGCCCCTCTGGAGCGGATGATTCTCGGCCTCGGATGAACGTGCTCGACAAGGTGCTGAGGCTGAGGCCGACGAGCGTGGTGGCCCGGCTGGGGACTGCCTCGCGGCTGCCCGTGCTGAATCCCCGCGAGCTGTCGAGGGCGCTCGAGAAGGTGCCCGCGGCGCTGCCGTGCCTGCCGGTGCCGGTGCGGGCGATGCTGCCCGGGCTCCTGGCGGCCGCGCGAGGCGAGGACGCGGTGGTGGGGCTCATGTGCCCACATCCGCTGGCGGACCGTGGCGCGGCCGAGCGCTTCATGGCGACGGTGCAGCAGGTGGCGGAGGCGGACGCCCATGCGCGGCCCGTCTTCCTGCAGGCGGGTCCGGTGCGGGTGTCGAAGGCCGAGCCGGAGACGCTGGGGCAGCTCCAGGAGGGCATCTTCCGCCTGGTGGACGCGGGCTTCTCGCTGGTATCGCTGGACGTGTCGCGGCTGCCGGTGGACGCGGCGGTGGAGGCCGTGCGGAGGCTGTCCGGAGCGGTGCTGGAGCGCGAGCTGTCGCTGGAGGTGTCGCCGCCAGCGGGCAGCGAGGGCGACGAGCTGGAGGGCGCGCGCGCGCTGCTGGAGGGGTTGCGGCGGCAGGGCGTGACGGTGCGCTTCCTCCGGGTGCCCGCGAGCATCCTGGGCGAGGAGGAGTCGGACGTGGAGTTCCTCCGGAGCCTGGTGGAGCTGGCGGGGCAGCTCGGGGTGGGGGTGGCGGTGGGGGAGGCGGGCCGGCGCTCGGTGCGGGCGCTGCCGACGTATGTGGCCGCGGGCGTGAAGAAGGTGGAGTGCGCGGCGCCCTTCGAGCGGCTGGCGCTGGGCGCGTACCCGGAACCGGTGCGCGCGAGTCTGGAGCAGAAGGCGGAGAAGGCGGGGCTGGGGGCGGGGGAGCTGCTGGGGGTGCTGGAGCGAGCAGCTCGCGCCCCTGGGAGCGCCGGAGGCCTCGCGGCTGGAGGCGCTCACGTTCGCCGAGGCCTCCGAGGTGCTGGCGTTGCTGGGCGCCTCGCGGACGGGGTGGAAGTCGATGCAGTTTCTGGCGGAGAACCGGGGCGACTAGATGCGCATCGTGGCAGGTACGGCGAAAGGGCGGGCGCTGGCGGGCCCCAAGGCAACGTCGAAGCACATCCGTCCCACGGCGGACCGGGTGCGGGAGACGCTCTTCAACGTGCTCGGCCAGTGGCTGGACGGGCAGGCGGTGTTGGATCTCTACGCGGGCACGGGCGCCCTGGGCCTGGAGTCCATCTCGCGAGGGGCGGCGAAGGCGGTGCTGGTGGACGCGGACCGGGAGGCCCTGTCGCTCTGCCGGGCGAACACGGAGACGCTGGGCTTCGCCTCGCAGGTGGAGGTGGTGGCTCAGCCCGTGGAGAAGGCGCTCGGGGTGCTCGGCCGCCGGGGCGACAAGTTCGAGCTCATCTTCGCGGACCCTCCCTACGCGGCGAGGGTGGTGGAGGGGGTGCTGGACGGGGTGGGCCAGCACGCGCTGCTGGCTCCCGGCGGGATGGTGGTCATCGAGCACGACAAGCGGGAGGCGGCCCCCGAGTCCCACGCGGGTTTCGAGCGGGTGGATCAGCGGCGGTTCGGGGACACGCTGGTGAGCTTCTTCCGCATTCCTTGACCGGTTGCCGGGGTGCGTCGAGACTGGGCACGCACATGCGCACCGCCATCTACGCCGGCTCGTTCGATCCTCTTACCAACGGTCACCTGAGCATCATCCAGCGTGCGCTGCAGATGTTCGATCGCGTGATCGTCGCGGTGGCGGTGAACCCGAAGAAGGTGCCGCTGTTCACCGAGGAGGAGCGCAAGGTGCTCATCCGCGAGGCCTGTCCGGATCCTCGGGTGGAGGTGGATGCCTTCCACGGCCTGCTGGTGGAGTACGCGAACCGGCGCGGGGTGAACGTGCTGCTGCGCGGGCTCCGGGCCGTCTCCGACTTCGAGTACGAGTTCCAGCTCGCGAACATGAACCGCAAGCTGGCTCCCGGCATCGAGACCGTCTTCATGATGACGGGCGAGGACTACTTCTACGTGTCGTCGCAGCTCGTGCGGGAGGTGGCCTCCTTCGGCGGCAACGTGGAGGAGCTGGTGCCCCCCGGTGTGCTGAAGAAGCTGCGGGCGAAGTACGCGAAGCAGGACTGAGCGCCGCCGCGAGCCACTACTCGCGGAAGAGCGTCAGCCTGCGGGCGAAGAAGTTCCAGCCCAGCACGAGCCCCGCGGACACCCCCTTGGCCAGCAGGTAGTGGAGGCCGAGTCGGTGGTGCAGCAGCCAGATGTTGGCCTCGTTCAGGGCGAGGCCCATGAGCCCCACGGACGCGAAGAGGGCGAACTCGAGCCGCCGGTCCTTCACTCTGCGTGAGGTGAACACCCACCGGGTGGAGAGGAAGTAGTTGACCTGGGTGCCCACCCCGAAGCCGACGGCCGCCGCTCCGAGCACGCCGAGGGCCCCGCTCTCCTTGAGGAGGGCCAGCGTGGTGAAGTCCGCCACGAACGCGGTGCCCCCGACGAAGAGGTAGCGGAGGAACTGCGCGAGCATCCCTCGGGGGCGCTCCGGCGCGGCCAGCCCGACTTCCGTGTGCATGGCGTGCTTCTCGGTTGAATGACGCAGTGAGGCGAAACCGGACCCTATCGCACGCGCGAGTGGATCTGTTCACTTCCGCGTGCGCTCGGCTTGTCCCCCCGGGGGGCGCGCTGCTAGGCACCGGTCATGAATCTCGCGAACCGGCTCAAGGCAATCAAGCCGTCACCCACGCTCGCGCTCAATGCGAAGGCGAAGGCGCTGGCGGCCCAGGGCGTGGACGTGGTGAGTCTCGCGGCGGGCGAGCCCGACTTCGACACGCCGGAGTTCATCAAGCAGGCGGCCATCGACGCCCTGAGGCAGGGCTTCACCAAGTACACGCCCACGGCGGGCATCCCCGAGCTGCGCGAGGCCATCTGCGCGAAGCTGGAGCGGGACAACCGCCTCACCTTCGCGCCGGACCAGGTGTTGGTGTCGGTGGGGGCCAAGCAGGCCATCTACAACGCCTTCCAGGCGCTGCTGAACGAGGGCGACGAGGTCATCATCCTGGCGCCGTACTGGGTGAGCTACCCGGAGATGGTGCTGCTCGCGGGCGGCAAGCCGGTGGTGGTGGAGACGCGCGAGGAGAACGGCTTCGCGCCGGATCCGGACGCCATCCGCCGGGCGCTCACGCCGCGCACCAAGGCGCTGGTGCTCAACAGTCCGAGCAACCCCTCGGGGGCGGTGTTCTCCCGGGCCGCGCTGGAGGGCATCGCCGAGGCGGTGCGTGGGCATGACTGCCTGCTGGTGAGCGACGACATCTACGAGAAGCTGCTCTACGAGGGGCAGTTCCTGAACATCGGCAACGTGGCGCCGGACCTGGTGCCCCGGCTGCTGGTCATCAACGGGATGAGCAAGGCCTTCTCGATGACGGGCTGGCGCCTGGGCTACGCGGCGGGTCCCAAGTGGCTCATCGCGGGGATGCAGATGATCCAGGACCAGTCCACGTCGAACGCCTCGTCCTTCACGCAGAAGGCGGCGGTGGCGGCGCTCAACGGCCCGAGGGAGCTCTTCGTGCCCATGGTGGAGGAGTACCGGGGGCGGCGGGACATGGTCGTGGACGCGCTCAACGAGCTGGAGGGCGTCCACTGCCGGCGTCCCGAGGGCGCCTTCTACGTGCTGCCCAACGTGCGGGGCCTCTTCGGGCGCACCTACAAGGGCACGCCGCTGACGAGCTCGATGCAGATCTCCGACATCCTCCTGAACGACTTCCGGGTCGCGGCGATGCCGGGTACCCCCTTCGGCGTGGAGGGCTACATCCGCATGAGCTTCGCGACCTCGCGGGAGCAGCTCCGCAAGGGCCTGGACCGCTTCAAGGAGTTCGTCACCTCGGTGCGTTGAGCCCCCGCGCGCCGGCGTCCGGTCCCGTCAATCCGTGTAGGCGAACGCGCGCCAGCCCTCGTTCGTCTGCCGGTACAGGAAGACCGCCGGGTGGCCCGAGAGGTTGGCCACGGCGGCGTACACGTCGGTGCCACCGCGCGGGACGATGGCTCCGAGGCGGGCGGGAGGCTTGCCGTACTTCTTCTCCATCTCCGCGTACGTGAGGACCTCGATGTCGTAGAGCGGTGACCAGGTCCGTCCGCTTCTGCCGGAGCTGCTTGACCCACGTCGCCACCAGGGACTCGGAGGTGTCGAACCGCCGCTCCTCGAGCTGGAAGGGGAAGGAGAGCAGCTGGGTGATGGTGCGCACGTCACCCGTGAGCAGAAAGGAGAGCAGGTGGCGGGCGTCATTGCGCACCTGCTGCTGGGGCGTGTTCGCGTTGTTCAGCTCCGCCTGCTCGGCCGTGGTGAGCGCCGGAACCTGCCCGGGGGGAGGGACGAGTACCTGGGGAGCGGGAGCGGGCGCCTGGGGAGCGGGAGCCTCGGCCGGAGCCGCAGGCTTGGGCGCGCTCGAGCGACGGGCCGGCCTCTCCGCGGCGGGGGCCGGGGCGGCTTCGGCAGCGGCGGGGGCGGGGGCGGGCACCGGGGCGGCTTCGGCGGTGGGGGTAGGAGCCGCTTCGGCGGGGGCTGGAGCGGGCTCGGCAGCCTTGGGAGCGGGCTCGGCAGCCTTGGGAGCCGGCTCGGCTGCCTTGGGAGCGGGCTCGGCCGCGGCGGCGGGGGCTTCCTGGGCCTCCTGGGCGAGGACAGGAGACGCGGTGGAGAGGAGCAGGACCAGGGACCAGCGACGCATGAGACCTCCGGAAAACGCGCCAACACTAGCAGAGGAGCCGGCGCCCGAGGCCGACCACCCCTGCCGCCGAGCGGGCATCACTTCCCGCCCTCCAGGTATCGCGACACACACGATTGGTGCAAGCGGGGGCGAACGTTGCTATTGGGCCCCCCTCGATGCCTAAGCGAAACGATATCCGGAAGGTTCTGGTCATTGGCTCTGGCCCCATCGTCATCGGCCAGGCGGTCGAGTTCGATTACTCGGGGACCCAGGCCACCAAGGCGCTGCGTGAAGAGGGCGTCGAGGTCGTCCTCTTGAACAGCAACCCGGCGACGGTGATGACCGACCCGGAGTTCGCCCACCGCACGTACATCGAGCCCATCACGGTCGAGGTCGCCGAGCGGATCATCGCCCAGGAGCGCCCGGACTCGGTACTGCCCACCATGGGCGGCCAGACGGCGCTCAACCTGGCCAAGGCGCTCGCCGAGCAGGGAATCCTCGAGAAGTACGGCGTGCGGCTCATCGGCGCCTCGCTGGAGGCCATCAACAAGGCCGAGGACCGGCTGCTCTTCAAGGAGGCCATGCAGCGCATCGGCGTGGCGCTGCCCAAGAGCGGCTACGCCACCCACGATGGACGAGGCCCTCGCCCTGGTGGACGAGATCGGCTTCCCGGCCATCATCCGGCCCTCCTTCACCCTGGGCGGCACCGGCGGCGGCATCGCCTACAACCGCGAGGAGTACGAGGCCATCTGCCGCGCCGGCCTCAAGGCGAGCCCCACCTCCACCATCCTCGTCGAGGAGAGCGTGCTCGGCTGGAAGGAGTACGAGCTGGAGGTGGTCCGCGACTCGGCGGACAACGTCATCATCGTCTGCTCCATCGAGAACCTGGACCCGATGGGCGTGCACACGGGTGACTCCATCACCGTGGCCCCGGCGCAGACGCTCACGGACCGCGAGTACCAGCGGCTGCGCGAGGCCTCGCTGCGCATCATCCGCGAGATTGGCGTCGACACGGGCGGCTCCAACATCCAGTTCGGCGTCAACCCGCGCGACGGGCGCATCGTGGTCATCGAGATGAACCCGCGCGTGTCGCGCTCCAGCGCGCTGGCCTCGAAGGCCACGGGCTACCCCATCGCGAAGATCGCCGCGAAGCTGGCCCTCGGCTACACGCTGGACGAGCTGCGCAACGACATCACCCGCGACACCCCGGCCTCCTTCGAGCCCACGCTGGACTACGTGGTGGTGAAGGTCCCCCGCTTCAACTTCGAGAAGTTCCCCCACGCCAACCGCACCCTCGGCACCAGCATGCGCGCGGTGGGCGAGGTGATGGCCATCGGCCGCACCTTCCGCGAGGCCTACCTGAAGGCGATGCGCTCCATGGAGTCCGGCCGCACGGGCCTGGAGCCGCCCGAGCTGCCCGAGGACAAGGACGAGCGGCGCAAGGTGCTGCGCGACGACGCTGCGCGTGCCGCGGCCCGAGCGGCCCTGCGTACGTGGCGCAGGCCTTCCGCGAGGGCATGACGGTGGAGGAGGTGCACGAGCTGTCGGCGATCGACCCGTGGTTCCTCCGCCACATCCAGGCGCTGGTGCACGAGGCGCGGCAGATCCAGGAGTTCGGCACGCTGGACAAGCTGCCGGACGAGGTGCTGCGCACGGCGAAGGCGGACGGTTTCGCGGACAGGTACCTGGCGCAGCTCCTGGGCTGCACCGAGGGCGAGGTGCGCGCGCGCCGGCATGCGAAGGGGCATTCGTCCCGTCTACAAGCGGGTGGACACCTGCGCCGCCGAGTTCGAGGCCTACACGCCCTACCTCTACTCGACCTACGAGGAGGAGGACGAGGCGCCCCCCACCGAGCGCCAGAAGGTGCTCATCCTGGGCAGCGGCCCCATCCGCATCGGCCAGGGCATCGAGTTCGACTACTGCTGCGTGCACGCGGCCTTCGCGCTGCGCGAGGCCGGGTACGAGACGGTGATGGTCAACTGCAACCCGGAGACGGTGTCCACCGACTACGACACGTCGGACCGCCTGTACTTCGAGCCGCTGACCATCGAGGACGTGCTGGAGGTGTCGCAGCGCGAGAAGCCGGTGGGCGCCATCGTCCAGTTCGGCGGCCAGACGCCGCTGCGCCTGTCCGTGCCGCTGGAGAAGGCGGGGCTGCCCATCCTCGGCACGCCGCCGGACGCCATCGACCGGGCCGAGGACCGCGAGCGCTTCGCCCAGCTGATCGAGAAGCTGGGACTGAAGCAGCCGGAGAACGGCGTGGCGCGCAGCCACGAGGAGGCCTACCAGCGTGGCCGAGCGCATCGGCTACCCGGTGATGGTGCGGCCCTCGTACGTGCTGGGCGGCCGGGCGATGGAGGTCGTCTACGACCAGCAGAGCCTCGAGCGGTACATGCGCGAGGCGGTGAGCGCGTCGCCGGAGCACCCGGTGCTGATCGACCGCTTCCTCAAGGACGCCATCGAGGTGGACCTGGACCTGGTGGCGGACCGCACGGGCGCGGTGCTGGTGGGCGGCGTGCTGGAGCACATCGAGGAGGCGGGCGTGCACTCGGGTGACGCGGCCTGCACGCTGCCGCCGCACTCGCTGTCGCCGGACCTGGTGGAGCGGATGAAGGACCAGGCCATGGCCCTGGCGCAGGAGCTGGGCGTGGTGGGCCTGATGAACGTGCAGTTCGCCATCCAGGGGAAGACCATCTACGTGCTCGAGGTGAACCCGCGCGCGTCCCGCACGGTGCCGTTCATCTCCAAGGCCACGGGCCGTGGCGCTGGCGAAGCTGGCGGCGCTGTGCATGGTGGGCAAGACGCTGGCGGAGCTGGGCGCCACCCACGAGCCCGAGTTCAAGCACGTGGCGGTGAAGGAGTCCGTCTTCCCGTTCGCGCGCTTCGCCGGGGTGGACGTCATCCTCGGCCCGGAGATGAAGTCGACGGGCGAGGTGATGGGCATCGCCGACGACTTCGCGTCGGCCTTCGCCAAGAGCCAGCTCGCGGCGGGCGTGAAGCTGCCGAAGAGCGGCAAGGTGTTCATCTCGGTGAAGAACGACGACAAGCCGGCGGTGGTGGACCTGGCGCGGCGGCTGCGCTCGCTGGGCTTCAAGCTGGTGACCACGAGCGGCACGCACCAGTACCTGGCCACCAAGGGCATCGAGACCGAGCAGGTGCTGAAGGTGACCGAGGGTCGTCCGCACATCGTCGACAAGATCGTGGACGGCGAGATCGTGCTCGTCATCAACACCACCTTCGGCAAGCAGGAGATCGCCGACAGCTTCTCCATCCGCCGCGAGGCGCTGATGCACGGCGTGCCGTACTACACGACGGTGCAGGCGGCGCGGATGACGGTGGGGGCGCTGGAGTCGCTGGCGCACAAGGAGCAGACGGTGCGTCCGCTCCAGGACTACCTGGGCATCAAGTAGGAAAGGGGCGGGGCCGGCGTGTCGCTCACGCCGGCTGCCGCGCCTTGGCCTCGGGCCGCAGCTCCCCGCGGATGGCCGCCACCCGCGGGAGCAGCGCGCTGGCCTTCGCGGCGGTGAGGGCCCGCTCCGCTGCCTCGAGTGCCCCGGCTGCCCGGGTGGGCTCTCGCTCCAGCCACCGCTCCGCGAGGGCGAGGTTCACCAGCCCCACCTGCAGCACGTTGCCCGTGGCCTCGGCCAGCGAGCGCGCGTGGGTCAGGTGCGCGTCTCCCTCGTCCTCCGGCACCAGCGGAGCCAGCGCGCGGCGGGAGAGGATCTCGTCGAAGGGGTTGGTGAGCACCGGGTCCGTGGCTCGCAGGAGCGCCGCCTCCGCGGCCTCGCGCGCGGCCTCCGGATTGCCCTGCGCCAACTCGAAGCGGGACTGGTAGACGCGCACCAGCGTCTCCATCCGGAAGTCTCCCGCGCGTGCGGCCTCCAGCGCCTTCGGCAGCGACTCGCGCGCGGCGGCCGCGTCCTCGAAGAGGACATCCCGGCACGCCGAGTACACCAGCACGTACAGCTTCAGCCAGCGGTCCCCGGGTAGCACCTTGGCGAGCTGCTCGCCCTTGGCCACCACCGCGGCCACCCATTCGTGCTCGCCGCGCTCCAGGTAGTAGGGCGGCGTGTAGATGGCGAGGTTCCGCTCGGGGAGGCGCGGGTGGCCCAGGCGCCGGATGAGCTCCTGCTTCTCCGTGAAGGGCGGGACGAAGGCCGAGGCATCGCCGATGAAGGAGGCTCGGACGATCTGCGATTGCAGGTGGTAGATGCGCAGATCCGTGTAGCCGTAGGTGTCCGCCACGGTGAACCCGTCCCGCGTGGCCACCGTGTCGAGCGGCCTGCCGCTCAGGGCCAGGTTCATGTTCAAGAAGTAGCAGCCCATGCCGAGCGCCCACGCCAGTCGTCGGGGCGGGCGCACCACTGCGTCGCGGAAGGCGCGCAGCCGATCCACCTCCTCGCGCTGCGCCTCCATCACGTCCGCGAAGCGGCCCGTGTGCGCGCTGAGCCCTCCTCGCGCGATGAGGGCGCCGGCGCGGTAGGGGCACTCCGGCGGATAATCGGCCCGCACTCGCTCCAGCAGCGCGTGGAACTCCGCCGTGCGCCCCATGATGGCCAGCGCGATGCTCTGGAGGATCTGCAGCTCCGCTTTCTTGCAGAAGACGTCCGCGGGCTCCATCCGGGCGCCGAGCTGAATCTCCCGGATGCCGCTCCGGAGCTGCTCGGCTCGCTCGGCCTCCGGGCTCGCGTACGCCGCGGCCAGCCGCTCCACCGCCTCCCTCCGGCCCTCGCCGAGGTCCACCGTGTCCGCCCAGTAGGCGAAGAGCTTCTCCGCGTAGAGGAGCGAGGTGGGCGGGTCGCTCGTGTAACCGATCTCGATGAGCGTCACCCAGGTGCGGATGAGTTGCTCCTCGCGCTCGGACGTGCGGGGCCCGGTCTCGAGCAGCGCGGCGGCCTCCTTCAGCACCAGCGTGGCGTCCAGCAGGGCCTTGGTCTCGATAGCGGCCTGCCCGGCGCGCAGCAGCGGGACGATGGCGCGCTGCGGCTCGTCCGAGCGCGCGAAGTGGTAGCCCACCGCCCGCGCCACGCCCGGCCGGTTGCCCCCGAGCCGCTGGAGGACCTCGGCGATGCGACCGTGGTGCGCCCGCCGCTCCGCCTCCGGAGTGCTCTCCTGGAGCGACTCGTGGACGGTGTCGTGGGTGAAGACGCAGCGGCCCTCCACGCGCTGGAGGAACTGCCGCTCCACCATCTCGTCGAGCGCCTGGAACAGCTCCGCCTCGGGCAGGTCCGCCAGGGCGCGCACCAGCGGCAATTCCAGGCTGCGCCCCGCCGGGGCCAGTCGCCGCAGCAACGCCACCCGATCCCCGGGCAGGGTGGCCAGTCGTGCCAGCACCGCCTCGCGGATGCTCCCCGGCAGCGGATGCGCCTCCAGGTCTCCCTGCATGCTCCAGCGGCCGCCCACGCGCACGCAGCACGCCTTCTTCCACCAGCGCACGCAGACACTCGGTGGCGAAGAAGGCATTGCCGCCGGTGATGGCGTGCAGCCGGGCCACGAAGCCCGCGGGCACGTCCAGGCCGGGCAGCACCAGGCGCACCAGCTTGTCGAGGTGCTCCTCCGTCAGCGGGGTGAGCTCCAGGCGCGAGGTGAGCCCCTCGTCCACCGTCGCGAAGGCGAGGCTCAGCCGGTTCAGCTCGTTCGAGCGGAAGGCCCCCACCACCATCCCCCGCGTGCCGTGCAGCGCGCGGATGATGACGTTGAGCACCTCCAGGGAGGCGGCGTCCGCCCAGTGCAGGTCCTCGAGGCAGAGGACGAAGGTGAACTGGCGTCCCAGCGCCTGGAGCCACTCGGTGAGGGCTCCGAAGACGGCCATCTTCTCCGCGCCCGCGTCCTGGAAGACGGGCGCCGGCGCGGTGGCGAGCGTCGGCACCAGCTTGCCCAGCAGGGGCCCCAGCCGCGTCAGCAGCTCCGCCGGGGTGCGAGGCACCAGCACGCGCAGCGCCTGGACGATGGGCTCCATCGGCGCCAGTCCTTCCGCGCGGCACTGGCCCACCCCGAAGGGAATCTCGGAGAGCTGCGCCTGCAGCTCGAGCTCCTGCAGCAGGCGGGACTTGCCCACGCCCGCGGGCGCCCCCAGCAGCACCGCGCGAGACTGGCTCCGGTCGGCCTCCCAGAGTGCTTCCAGGAGCTGCCCCAGGTCCTCCTGGCGTCCCACCACCTCCGGGACGTGCAGGTAGCTGGCGCGTGCCGACAGCGGCTCCTCCGGCAGCGGCTCGCCGCTGGCGTGGCACAGCGCCTCCAGCAGCTCGGAGGCGTCCTGGAAGCGATCGCGCGGGTCCTTGGCCAGCAGCAGGAGGATGATCTCCTCGAGCTGCGGATCCACCGGGCAGAAGCTGGAGGGGCGCGGCGGGGGACGGGAGAGGTGGTCCGCCAGCAGGGCCGTCGGGTTGCGGCCCTTGAAGGGGAGCTGCCGCGTGGCCATGTAGAAGGCCATCACCCCCAGCGAGTAGAGGTCCGCGCGTCCGTCGATGCTGGCACCGCGCTGCCACTCGGGGGCGAGGTACTGCAGGGTGCCCTTGATGCGGCTGGACCTCGGGGTGCCGAGCTGGTGCATCACCCCGAAGTCCATCAGCTTCACCGCGCCGGACTCGGTGATGCGGACGTTGTTGGCCTTGATGTCGCAGTGCACGTACAGGCGCGAGTGGATGAAGGCGAGCACCTGCGCCATCTGGATGAGGATGCGGTAGACGGTGCCGGTGTCGAGCACCGTCTCGCGCACCCGCGTGCTGAGGTCCTGACCGCCCACCACCTCCATGGTGATGAAGCGGTTGCCGGACTCCGTCATCCCGCAGTCGAAGACCTTGAGGGTGCCCGGATGCTGGAGTCGCTTCATCGCGAAGAACTCGTGGCGGAACATCAGCACGAGCTCCTCGACCTTGTTGGGCGGCAGGCCCGCGGGAACCTGCATCTCCTTGAGGGCGACGCGGCGGTGCTCCTGCACGTCCTCGGCGAGCCAGATGCGGCCCATGCCGCCTTCGCCGAGCTGCTCCTGGATGAGGTAGCGGCCCGTCACCCACATGCCCGGTTCGAGCGAGCGCCGCGCGCCCATGGGGATGCCCGGGGTGGTGATGGGCGTGCGACTCCGACTGCGTTCATCGAGAAGCGCTGTCTGCTCGTCGTCACTCATCGCCGGGACCATGCCTTCCGCTGAGGGCAGGAATGAGAGGGAACAAGGAATAGCATGATTTACCAGCGAGGGCCTCCGCGAGAACTCCCGGGCCGCTCCCTCGCTTCCCATGTGGACATGCGCACGGAAGCTCCACACCGTGTCACTCCTCGACGTCGACGCCCGGGGCAGGGGACGGTACCTTGGGCCCATGCGCCGTCTCCCGCTCGCGCCGCTCCTGCTGGCCGCCCTCGCGCTCTCGGCCTGTCTCCCCCGTGCGACCCGTCCGCCTCCGCCCTCGCTGACCTCGGTGGCCAACGCGCTCTTCGAGTCCGTGGAGCTCGAGGGCACGACGGCGAGCGTCTTCCTGGTGGACGCACGGACGGGCGTGCCGCTCTACGCGCGCCGCGAGCACGTGCGCCTGCTGCCCGCGTCGACGATGAAGGTGGTGTCCACCTCCGCGGCGCTCTCCGCGTTCGGGGCGGACTACCGCTTCCACACCCCGGTGCGGCTCGAGGGCACCCAGCTGGGCAACCTCTTCCTCGGGGATCTCGTGGTGGAGGCGTCGGGAGACCCGTCGCTGGGCTCGTGGCGCTTTCCCGAGACCACCATGGCCTGCGAGCAGGTCGCCGAGGCCCTCCAGGCCAGGGGCATCCGGCAGTGGCACGGGGCGGTGCGGGTGAGCAACGCCGACGAGGGGCTCTATGGTCTGTTCGGCCCCGGCTGGGCGTGGGACGACGCGGCCTATGCCTACAGCGCGGCCCCGACGCCCTTCGTCTTCCGCGAGAACGTGGTGGACCTGTCGCTGGAGCGCCCCGAGGGGCAGGACTGCGTGTCCCAGCCGCGGATGCCCGTGGTGGTGCGCTACTCGCCGGCCTTCGGCGCGCCCTCGACCGTCGTGTACCTCGACCCGAATGCCCAGAGGGCCGGGCTCGGCTGCGTGCGCGAGCGGGGCAGCGGACGGGTGCGCTGCGTGTGGCGCTCGACCGCGGAGCAGTGTCCGCGCCAGGCGTCCATGCGCATCGCCATCGACGAGCCCCAGTCGCTCTTCACCTCCTGCGTGGAAGAGGCGCTGGCCGTGCGCGGCATCTGGCGCATGCCCACTCCGCCGCGGACGGCCGCCGTGCCCTCGGCCACCACGAGCGAGGCGCTCCTCGAGTTCGTCAGCCCGTCCATGGCCGAGCTGGTGAAGGTGACGAACAAGGAGTCGCTCAACCTCTATGCCGAGCGGCTGGGCCTGGGCTTCACCCGCGAGCGCACGGGCACCGAGAGCTACCCCGCGCTGCGCGAGGCCATGGCGCGGGAATTGGCGCGCCGGGGCATCTCGACGCGGCTGCTGCGGCCGGCGGATGGCAGCGGGCTGTCGCGCTACAACGTGGCCACGGCGCGCGGGCTGGTGGAGGTCATCTACACGAGCCTGAAGGAGCCGTACGCGAGCGCGCTGGTGGAGAGCCTGCCCATCGCGGGCGTGGACGGCACGCTCGCGGGCAGCGTGGTGACCGACGGGATGCGGGGACGCATCCGCGCGAAGACGGGGACGCTGTCGGGGCAGAAGGCCTACGTGGGCATCGCCGAGCGCCCGCATGATCCCGAGCACCCGCGCGTCGTCTTCGCGTTGATGCTGGGCAACATCGACGAGCAGCCCGCGCTCACGGCGAGCCAGGTGTTCGAGCGTTTCGCCGAGGCGATGGTGGGCCTGCCCCTGCGCTGAGCGGAAGCGGGCTCACCGCGGGCTCTCGACGCTGTACCACCGGCCCACGTGGAGCCACGCCGCGCGGGAGCGCATGCGCAAGCTGGATCACGCCGGCATCTTCGGCCTCATCGCCGGCACCTCACGTTCGGCTTGGGTCCGAATTCGATCGGCTCGGCGGTCCGCGGCCTCAGGGTGTTGCGCAATTCCCATAAGGCGACAGAGGTACATGTCGCGGGATTGCCTGCCCCGACATCCTTGGCCAGAAAACCTGATGCCAAGGAGAATGCAATGCTGCTTCAGAACAAGAACGCCGTGATCTACGGAGGCGGTGGTGCGATCGGCGGCGCGGTAGCCCGTGCCTTCGCACGTGAGGGAGCGAAGGTCTTCCTTGCCGGGCGCACTCTCTCCAAGCTTGATCAGGTGGCCCGGGAGATTTCCGCCGCGGGAGGCCTGGCCGAGACCGCGCAAGTCGACGCTCTTGACGAGAACGCCATCGACGAGCACGCCGATGCGGTGGCGGCGAACGCGGGCGGCATCGACATCGCGCTCAACGCTGTCGGCATCGTTCACGTGCAGGGGACGCCGCTCGCGGAGCTGTCCTTCCAAGACTTCGCGCATCCGATCACGGCCTATACGCGAACGCATTTCCTCACGGCGAAGGCTGTCGCGCGGCACATGGTGAAGCAACGCTCGGGAGTGATCCTCACGCTGTCAACACCGGGATCGCGCTTGTCGGGTCCGGGGTTCATGGGCATAGGCGTGGCGTGTGGGGCCATCGAGACGTTCTCCCGCATCCTGGCGGGTGAGCTCGGCCCCAGCGGCATCCGCGTCATCTGCCTGCGGCCAGATGCGATTCCCGAAGCGGTGAGCACATCGCACACCCGCGAAGTCTTCAGCGGCCTCGCGAAGCAAGCCGGCACCACCGTCGAGGACATGCTGGCGGAACATGCGCGCACCGGCACGTTGCTGAAGCGCCTTCCGACACTCGCCGAAGTCGCGAACTTCGCGGCCTTCGTGGCCTCGGATCGCGCCAGCGCGATGACCGGCGCCATCGCCAACCTGACTTGTGGCTCGCTCGTGGATTGACCGGGAGTCGCGAGCGGCCGTCATCAAGAACCTGGGACGCCATGACTCCCTTGGCCCGTCTCGAATTGTCCTCCACCAAGTGGAGGCCACGGTCCCCGAGACGGGTTGTGGGGGCGGGGCCCGCGCTTCATCTCTCTGGCCTCAAACAATCACCGGAAGGCTCGCTCCTCGGAGCCTGCCCGGATTCGGGGGGGGCGTATGAACACACTGCGACGACATGTTCGTCTGGCCTGCGGTCTTGTCTTTAGTGCTCTGCTGGTGGTGGCCGCGCCAGGGTATGCCCACCCCTCCGACGCGAGCGGCTGCGCGGATCGTCAGCGAGAGGGATTCCGGGACATCTCTCGCTGGCCGGATATCGCGGGGTGCGCCGGGGCATGGCGGATTCCCGGGCTGCACACGGAGAACCCGGGCGAGGCCCCGGCCTGCCCCGGCCTCGCCACTTTCGACACCCTGACTCCCGCCTGCGGCCGCCAGGGTGGTGACGATGGCCCGCGTCCGGGAGGAGCCAGGTGCAACGTGGCCGACCTCTGCGCGCCCGGGTGGCACGTCTGCACGAGCGACGCCGAGGTCGCGAGTCGCTCCGCCACTGGCTGCGAGGGAGCGACCCGTGAGGGGGACAAACCTCTCTTCTTCGCCACCCGGCAGAGCACCAACGGCTGCGCCGTGTGCGCCAACGGGACCTCGACGGGTCCGGAGTGCGACTCCGCGAGTTGCACCGAGGGCTGTATGCAGACCGCGCGGACGTCAAACGACTTCTTCGGCTGCGGCAACTTCGGAACCGAGGCCACCTGTGGCGTCCTCAACCGGTTCTCGGACGACCTGTGCGCGGGGCTCGCTGGCTCGCCGTGGTCGTGTGACGCCCCGACGGACGCCGATGACAACGGCCTGTGCGAGGCGTACACGGCCATCAAGACGGGCTCCCGCTTTGGCGGCGTGCTCTGTTGCCGCGATACCTGCACTGACACCGACAAGGACGGTGTCTGCGATAGCGCGGACCGCTGCGAGGGAACCGTGCTCCCCGAGTCCCTTCCTTCGGGCCAGCCGGGCGTGGACCGCTTCGCGGACACCGACGGCGATGGGCGCTTCAACACGACATCGCCGAACGAAGGCGAGCCGGGACGACACTTCTCCCTCACAGACACCGCCGGCTGCAGCTGCGCGCAGATCATCGATGCGCTGGGGGTAAGCGAGGAGGACACCTCCTCCGGATGCAGCCTCGAGACCCTGGAGGACTGGGTGTCCCGTGTGAAAGGGAAGTGAAGACGTAAGAGGAGATGAAGCGGCCGGGCAGCCACCGGCGGGGGGCTCACTTCTTCCGGCCTCGGATCCGCTTGGGGGAGCGCGAGCACGGCGGCTCGACTCCCCGCAGGCCCCGGGCGCGCGGGAGGGGTGGCTCCTCCGCTGGATCGCATTGCTCCCGAGTGGCGGTGTCGCGCAGGGGCTACGCCCCCATATTACGTGCGGGGAGGGGCCCAGCACACACGAAGGGGCACCGCATCATGGCCATCGACATCGCAAACCTCACTCGCGAGTTCTTCGAGGAGGTGTGGCACAAGGGCAACGTGGACTTCATCAGCACGCACTGCACGCCGGACTTCCGCTACCACGATGTGCTGAGTGCTGATCTGGACCGGGAGGGCTTCAAGCAGTTCGTGCGCACCATCCGCAACGCCTTCCCCGACGTCCGCTTCCGCCTCGACGAGATCCTCGTCTCCGGCGACAGCGCTACGGTGCGCTGGACGGCGACGGGCACGAACCGCGGCGAGATTCTGGGGAACCCCGCGACGAACCGCAGCGGCTCCGTCACCGGCATCGAGATCATCCGCATGTCCGGCGAGAAGCAGCGCGAGCAATGGGTGAACTGGGACGTGTACGGCATGCTGCGCAACCTGGGCATGGCGCCCCAGCTGGGGGCGGGCGTCAGCCCCGGCGTCCAACCCCCTGCCGAGGCCGCGAAGCCCGGTGCCGAGGCCCGTCGCCACTAGGCCGGGCGCGGGAGAGAGGACTTCCTGCTGTAGCAAGAGCCCCCCTGGGCGCCAGGTGAGCAGGAGAGCAGGTGGGGGGCGGAAGATTTCTCGCCCGATGTGCGGTTTCCGGGCATCGGCCGATGTCCGGCCCGCTGCCTTCCCATGCTCCACTTGATTCCACGAAGCCTCGTCGCTCTCCTGACCGTCGGGTTGGTCTCCCTCGGCGGTCTCCATTCCGGGGCAGCGCTCGCGCAGTCTGGCGCCGCTGCCCACGTGGCCGCTCCCACGGCCTCCGCCCCCACCTGCGGTCCCGTGAGCGATCCCGACTGGGTTCGCGGCGGCGTCGTCTACGGTGTCGTCCCGCCCCTCTTTGGCGAGCAGCCATTCCGGGACGTCACCCAGAAGCTGGACTACCTGCGCGACCTGGGCATCGACGCCCTCTGGCTGTCGCCCGTGAACAAGACCCTCGACGGGGGGGACTTCGGCTACGCCGTCACCGACTACTTCGACGTGCGCTCCGACTACGGGACGAAGGCCGAGCTCAAGGAGCTGGTGGCGCAGGCTCACGCCCGCGGCATCAAGGTGATGATGGACTTCGTCCCGAACCACACCTCGAACGAGCACCCGTACTACCGGGACGTCCTCGAGAAGGGGAAGGACTCGCCGTACTACGACTTCTACGACCGTGACGGCAAAGGCCAGGTGACGCACTACTTCGACTGGAAGCACCTGCCGAACCTGAACTACGACAACCAGAAGGTCTCCGAGATGATGAAGGAGGCCTTCCTGTACTGGGTCCGCGAATACGACGTGGACGGCTTCCGCGTGGACGTGGCCTGGGGGGTGAAGGAGCGTCGGCCCGAGTTCTGGTGCCAGCTCGCCACGGAGCTGCGCGAGGTGAAGCCCGACGTGTACCTGCTCGCGGAGGCGAGTGCGCACGACCCCTACTTCGTGAGGCATGGGTTCAACTCGGCTTACGATTGGAGCGCCAGCCTGGGGCACTGGGCCTGGGAGAAGGTCTTCGAGAACAAGAACGAGGTGGCTCCCAATCTGTATGCAGCCATCCAGACGGGGAAGACGCCCGTCGACAAGGTGGCCCGGTTCATCAACAACAACGACACCGCGAAGCGCTTCATCGGACGCCACGGGCCGGGCACGACGCGGGTGGCCGCCGCGCTCCTGCTCACCCTGCCCGGGCTCCCCATCGTCTACACGGGCGACGAGGTCGGTGCCGAGTACGAGCCGTATCAGGACCCGCCTCCCATCTCCTGGGAGGACCCGCATGCGCTCCGCGAGCACTACCGGAAGCTCATCCATCTGCGCGAGTCGCTCCCGGCGCTCGCGTCCGGGAATTGGATGCCAGTGCCTGTGCAGGGCAACCGCTCGGCCCTGGCCTACGTGCGGTACGACGACGCGGCGAAGGAGCCGGTCCTCGTCGTCCTGAACTTCGGCCGGGCGGCGAAGGGGCGGCTGCTGCTCCCCGAGCGCTTCAAGACGCTGGGGGCCGGCGGTGCCATGAAGGACGTGCTGGCGGAGCGTGACATCCGCGTCACGAGGAAGGGACGCCAGCTCGAGGTGGCCATGCCCGAGTCCGGCGTGTTGCTGCTCTCGCCGCGGACGTTCCTGTCGGGAGGACGTGCATCGGCCGAGTCGTCGTCAGCCCTCCGTTGACGGCCGGAATGGAGCGGGGTCGCCCGTCCCCCCGCACCGGACCTCCTGGATGAGCTTCTCGAGGATGCGCACTCCGCGGGTCACCTTGTCGAGGAACGAGGCGGAGTGGGGGATGAGGATGTAGCGCGGGTGCCGGGACCACAGCTCCCTCAGCCGGGTATCCAACGCGACCGCGGTGGCTAGATTCTCGTTGCGCACGGGGTTGCCGCCCTCGATGCCAATGCCCCCCACTGCGGCGCTCTCGAAGAAGATGACGGCGTCGTAGCGGGCGAACTCTGCCTCGAGTGAGGTTCCGAGCTCCCGGAAGTACTCATCGCGCGGGCCGGGCCAGTAGGCGGCGCCGTCCACGGTGCCACGGTCACACAGCAGGATGCGGCCGGGATAGCGCACCAACTGCGCGTCCTCGAGGTTCTTCTGCACGTGGTAGATGGCGCTCTGCGCCGCGCGCTGGGCGAGTGGAGCCGGGTCCCGCGGAAAGCCCCCGGAGAAGAGCAGTGTCGCCGCCTCGGGAACGATGACCACCTGCTCGCCGATCTCCCGGCGGAACAGGTCCGCCGCGGTCGTCTTCCCGCCCCCGGGTCCACCGGTGACGACGATCCGACACCCACTTCCCAATCCCCGCATATGCGTCTGTGACATGGTGCGACGACGTATAGGACCGGATGGGGGCCCTGTTAAGGGCTCGCGTGCGGAACCCGCCTTGGGAGCGTCCACGGCTTTCGCATCGCGCGGGGTGTAGTAGATTCGGACCCGTCAATTTCTCCTGGACAGGGGGTCCCATGCTCCGCCGTATGCTGCTCGTTCCGCTCGTCATTCTCGTGTCCGCCTGCAAGGGCGAGACGGCCAAGGATGTGACTGCCACCGTGGTGGGCAAGGCCGTGGAGGTGACGAAGGGGGCCGGCAGTGGCGTCGTTGCCGGCATCGCGGAGGGCCGCAAGGGCGCGGAGAGCGCGGACGGCTCCAAGACGCTGTCCAAGCCCGACGAGGTGTTCGCCAGCACGGAGCTGCAGGTCATCGAGGTGAAGCCGGCCTCGCCCAAGGGCGTGGAGGTGGTGCTAGCGGTGACGAACAAGGTCGCCCAGCCCATCCACCTGCTGGGTCTGCAGGACGGGGGCGGCGCGCAGCTCGTGGACAAGGAGGGCTTCTTCACGCCGCTGCTGGCGGGCGCTCCGGGCCAGCTTGGCGCGTCCATCAATGTGCCGCCCTCGGCCAAGGTGAAGGCCACGCTCATCTTCGAGGGGGACGCGGCCAAGGCGGCCCAGGTGCGCCTGTGGGGCAGGGAGTTCCCGGTGCCCGCGGGTGCGGCCTCCGGCAACGCGCGGCCGTAGAAGCAGAGGCGAGCTCCGGAGCCGCGGGGGAGCGTCTCCGCGGTGCATTGAGGGACTCAGGTCGTCATCTCGGCGCGCAGGTCCGCGAGGTGGCCGTGGGCGTCGAAGGTGGCGGAGATTCTGTCCCCGCGGGGCCGGTGCCGCGGACGAGGGAACCGTGCTGCTCGGTGCGAAGGCCGAGGGCGCGCAGGTAGGAGAGGAAGGCGAGCGCGGGGTGTTGGAGGGAGACGCACTCGAGCACCTGGGGGAAGACGTCGCGGGCGCGCCAGGCGGGGAGCTGCTCGAGGGGCGGGAGCGCGGGCTCGGCGAGGAGACAGTAGAGGACGCCGGAGGGCACGTCGCAGCGGAAGAAGCCCGAAGCGCGGCAGGCGCCACTGGCCACCATGGCGAGCGCGAGCCCATCCACTTCGCCCTCGGGGAGGCGGGGGGTGGTGAGGGGGAGGGCGTGCGTCTCCTCGCCGAGGGCGCGCATGCGGTGGGCCGATTCGAGGAGACTGTCGGGCCAGCGGCGCGCGGACGCATGCCAGGCCCATAGCCAGCCCTCTCCGGGCGCCTCGAGGCCGAGGACGTGGACGCGGAAGGAGGGGCGGTGGGGGGCCGCATAGACGAGGCGGCCGGCCTCGAGGTCCAATTCCCACTCGGCCTCACCGACGTGGTCGGCGAGCCGGAGCTGCCTGTCGAAAGCCGCAGCTGCATGGACGTGGAGCAACCGAGAGAACGTACTCATCACAACAGAGCAACGGCGCAGGGGTGTCACGACATTCCCAGGGCTTGAAGCGCCTGGTGGGAGACGGTGCTGGCGGGCTTACGGAGCGAGAGCCTGGAAGTGCACAAGGGCCCCTCCCGGTGGGAGGAGATGGCTTCCATGAGGGGGCAGGCGTCTCCACTGTCGGGCACGGCCGACGGTGCCACAGGGTGTGGAACTGCCGCCGAACGAGGTCCACGACGGGCCTGGTCGACCAAGGAGCGCATGATGAAGAACGTGTTCGAGACGGCTCAGCAGGCTGGCAACTTCAAGACGCTGGTGAGTGCCATCGAGAAGGCGGGGCTGGTGGATACGCTGAAGGGGCCGGGGCCGTACACGGTGTTCGCGCCGACGGACGAGGCGTTCGCGAAGGTGCCGAAGGCGCAGTTGGACGCGCTGTTGCAGGACAAGGAGCAGTTGAAGCAGGTGCTGCTGTTCCACTGCGTGCCGGGGAAGATCAAGTCCACGGACGTGCAGAAGATGCAGGACGGGGCGAAGGTGCGCACGGCGTCGCAGAAGGAGTTCACGCTGGGGCTGAAGGGGGGCGTGAAGGTGAACGATGCGGTGGTGACGAAGACGGACATCGAGGCGTCCAACGGCATCATCCACATCATCGACCGCGTCATCATGCCCAGGTAGTTCCGCCGTAGCTGGTGGAGTGTGGCTCAGGGCGGACGCACCGACACCCTGTATGTCCGCAGGGCGTCGGGCGTCCAATCCAACATCACGACTCTGAAGATGGCTGTATCTAACGCGGATTGTTGGCGAGGACGAAGGGGCGGAGGCGATGCCCGTCCGGGTCCTCGACCACGAAGGTGAAGCCGAAATCCATATCGGTGGGCTCCTGCACCACCTTGAGGCCGAGCTTGCTCCACTCGGCATAGGTCGCGCGGACGGCATCCTTGCTCTCTTCGCTGAACGAGATCTCGATGCCGCCAGCGGGCTTCGGTGTCGGCTCCACCTCGTCGGCAAGCCAGAGACCGATTTTCAGGCCGGTCGGCAGCACATAGAGAACGAAGGTCTTGGCCTTTGCGACCGGCTCGCGGCCGAGGAGCTTCGAATAGAGCTCGGCGCTCTTGAGCGGATCGCGGACGGCAAGCAGCAGGTAGTTGAGGGTACGCATTGGCATCTCCATCGGGTTGATGGGGATGGTTTGCGCCTTGCGACTGTCAGTTTCCGGCAGTGGCCGGAATGTTCTGCGTGGCCCGCCATTCCTTGACCAGTGCGGCACGGCGGCGCGGATAGCGATCGTCCTTCGGCTCGACCGACTGGATGCGGTCGACGCGGAAGGCGCGGTAATCCTGCCTGAGCTCGCACCAGGCGGCGAGCAACAGCACCTTTTCGAAGAAGCCGATCAGCAGTGGCCAGATGGTGCGGGTCGTGTCGGCCCCGTCATTGTCGCGATAGGTGATGATGAGCTTCTGCTCCTTGCGGATCGCGGCGCGGATCACCGAGCCATCGATGGCGATCGGCTCGCCGCGGAACATCGGCACGGTGAGGGTGGCGGCATCGACGTTCTCGCGGAGGTCGTCGGGCAGCACGGCGCGGATCTTCGCCACGGCGTTGCCCGCCGCCGCCCCGAGCCGCGCATCGCCCCGCACCGCGACCCAGCGCGAACCGAGCACCAAGGCCTCGATTTCGTCGGCCGAGAACATCAGTGGCGGCAGGGTGAAGCCGGGGCGCAGCACATATCCGAGGCCGGGTTCACCCTGGATATCGGCGCCCTGCGCCTGGAGCGTCGCGATGTCGCGATAGAGCGTGCGGATGGAAACGCCGAGCTGCTCGGCCAGCGCCGGGCCGGTGATCGGCGCGCGGTGTCGGCGCAGCAGCTGGATGAGATCGAGCAGGCGGGATGCGCGAGACATGGGGGGAAGGTAGCGCTTTTGTGGGGAATTGCGCCCGTCAATGTCAGCCCCCTGTGAGAGAGTGCGCGTCGCGGGCTCGCGTCCCCACGCGGTATCGCGCGTGCATAGGGGACGCGGGTCTCAACACCCACAAAGGATGAGCGACTCATGATTCAAGAAGGACTGCGGCGGATGCGGTGGCTTTCGGCCATGGGGGCACTGGCGTCGTTGGTGGCGTGCGGGGGACCCGAGGAAGAGGAGTTGGAGCCGACGCCCGCCTGTACGCAGGAGAGCTACGACGCCGCTGTGATCGATGCCGTGGAGCCCACCACGCAGGACGTCTTCGATGGCCTCTGGGCCATCACCCCATCCAACCCGCGCCTCCAGTGGAACGCGGAGAAGACGGCGGTGCGCATGGTGGCCTGGACCACGTACACGGGCTACTCGCAGGGCGACAATACCCTGTCCCGAGAGATCTGGGTCACCGCCGTGCCGCAGCTCCAGGAGCTGTGCAGGACGCTGCCGGAGGACGCCGCCCGCATCGCGCGCATCAACCAGTTCCTCGGGCTGCCGCCGGCCACCGAGTCCGACAACGGGCGGCAGTTCGTCGAGATGTGGGTGAAGCCCGGCGACATGTTCCGGCCCTGCCCGGACCCGGAGATCGATGACACCACGTGCGGCCTGCAGTTCCCCGCCGGCGTGTCCTCCGAGCACAAGAGCTGGATCACCAACAACTACGCCTCCAGCTATGGCTTCTGGCAGAAGACACGCTACCCGTGGACGGGGCTCGGCTACACCTACGACTGGTGCAGCCAGGACACGAAGCACGTGGGTGCCAGTGAGTTCGTCATCCACCCCGGCTCGGTCGTCCAGGTGACGTCCATCGTCAACCGCGACACCTACTGCGCGCAGTAGTCGAACCACGCTCAGAGGTGATGGACGGTCCAGGGCGCGTCGAACGTGGACTCAGCACTCTCAGGCTGCTCGCCGTGAGCCTCCTGGAGCCTGCTGAGCACCACCCGGGCCACCCGTAGCTCGGGAGAATCGAGGCCGGGGGGGAGGGACTGGAGATGCTCCGCCAGCAACCGCCGCGCTTCCCGAACACGCCCCTGCGCTTGCAGCAGGTGGCACAGGCTCAGGAAGGCCCGGAGCTCGAGGCAGCGTGCCCCGGACCGCCGGGCCGCCTGAATCGCCGCGTGGAACTCAGCGGGCGCCTGGGCGGCGTCATCCGTGCGCAGCAACAACTCGCCGCGCAGCCGGTGAAGCTCGGCATCCTCCATGTGCTGCTCCGTCCGCTCTCCCCAGGCCAGCCCTTCCGACACCGCGGCGAGCCCCTCGTCAATCAACCCGAGCCTCAGCCTCGCATCCGCGAGCAGACTGAGCAGGTAGGGCCAACCCGTCTCCGAGCCCACCTGCCTCAACTGCTCGAGCCCCTGGAGCAACAGGGCGTAGCCCTCGTCCCGCTTGCCCGTCCACACGAGCGCCCAGCCGCGGAGGACTGGCATCCAGGACTCCCGGCTCGGGAACTGGTTCTGCTCGTAGATGGCGATGACCAGCTCGGTCGTCTCCAGCAGCCGCTGACCATCGAACCGCATCTGGTAGAGGATGCAGGCCGCATGGCTCGTCAGGATGTAGGAGTAGAGATGGGCGAGCCATTGGGTGCGCTGGAGCGCGGCGTCCAGGAGCTGCTGTCCTTGTTGCTGCTCGCCGCGGATCGTCAGGGTCAGGGCTTGATAGGCCAGGGCCATCGCCAGCGGATCCGGCTCGAGCATGCCGAGCGCCTGGGGTTCCCGCGTCAGGTCCGAATCGCTCTGCGCCAGGGCCTCGCTGAACTGCCTCTGGGCCTCGATGGGATTGCCCTGGATCAACTGGTTCATCGCCCCCATCAACCAGCCGATGCTCAGGACCTGGGGCTCGTGGATGCGCTGGCCCAGCGAGACGATCTGCTTCGCGAGCTCGCGCGCCAATGGGATGTTCAACCGCAGCAGGTTCTGGTTGAAGAGGCTTCTGCAGACGGCGACGAGCAGGGGCCTGTCCTTCACCTCCTGGAACAGCTCGGTGATGCGGGCATAGACCTGCTCCACCTCGGGCGCCGCGTAGCTCCGGACGGTGATCCGTGCCTGGCCGAGAATCACCAGAAGCCGCAGCTCCTCCTCCACCCTCCGGGTCGCTCCGGGCAGGCGCTGGAACAACCGGAACGCCAGCTCCAGATGACTCAAGGACTCCTCGAAGGCAGAGCGCCGCAGGGCCAGTTCCCCAGCCTGGGTCCAGAACCGGATGGCGGGTTCCAACTCCCCGGCCTGGGTGTAGTGGTGGGCGATCAGCTCGGGCGGGGCCGCGGCGCATCCCCCGCTCGGATTCTCCAGCAGCGAGGCGTACCGATGGTGGTACTGCCGCCGACGAGACTTCAGCAGGGACTCGTAGGCCGCCTCACGGATGAGGGCATGCTTGAACTCGTAGCGGGGCGCCGGGTCCTCTGACCTGCGCAGGAGCAGCCCCGCCTCGACCAGCTCCTCGAGATCCCGCTCGAGCGCGTTCTCCTCTCGCTCCGCGAGGGCGGCCAGCTGCTCCCGCGTGAAGCCGCGGCCGATCACCGCCCCCATCCACGCCAACTCCTTCTGCTCCTGGGGAAGCGGATCCAACCGGGCCAGGAGCAGCTCCTGCAAGGTGACGGGGAGCGGGCCCTCCGTGGGCCCCCCATTCTCGGGGGCAGGCCGCGCGAGCACCATGCGCGTCAGCTCCTCGACATAGAGGGGAATGCCTTCCGTCCGCTTCACCAGGAACTCGACCGTTCGCGCGGACAGGTCGGTCCGATTCCGGGTGAGTCGCCGCACCATCTCGGTGGTCTCGTCCGTCATGAGCCGCTCGAGCATGAGTGGATGGACGTTGGGGTGGTTCCTCCAGGAGAGCCACAGCTCGGGACGCGTGCTCAGCAGCACGCACAACCGCACCTTCTCGATGCGATCGCACAGCAGGGAGAGGAGTTGCAGGGTGGAGGGATCGGCCCAGTGCAGATCCTCCAGGACGAGGAGCCGCGCGCCCGGCCCGCCCTTCTCGGGAGTCCTCGCGGGGAGCCGCAGCAGGATGGTAGCCAGCGTCTCCAGGATCCGCTCCCGTTGCAGCTCGGGAGACAGCAGCAGGGGGGGCAGGTCCTCGCGAAGGGGGAGGTCCAGGAACTGCCCGAGCAACAGCATCCCCTCGGGGTGGGGCAGCTCGAGTGACTTGAGCACCTCTTCCAGGCACGCCCAGTACTGTGAGGGCGAGTCCTCCGGATCCAGCCCGAGCAGTTGCACCACCCACTCGAGCACGGGATGGAAGGCGCTGTGGCTGAGCTGGGGCCAGCACTGGCTGGACACGCAGAACGCCCCTTCGCCCTTGACCTGATCACTCACCTCCTGGATGAGCCGGGACTTGCCAATTCCCGCCTCACCACTGAGCAGCACCACCGCCCCCTGTCCCTGGCGGGTCCGATCCCAGATCGCGAGCAACTGGTGGAGCTCGGCGCGTCGGCCGACCAGCGGCGTGAGGCCCCGGGTCCGCGCCCGCCCGAAGCGGGTGCTCTCCGGCCGCTCGGCCACCAGCCGGTGGACGTCCATCCGCACCGTCCCCCGCGAGGAGGAGAACACCCGCGGCCCCAGCGGCTCCGTCACGAAGTTGCCTCGCCCTCCCTGCCATGTGTTCTCGCTGAGCAGCGCCGTGTGTGGAGCCGCCTGTTCGGCCAGCCAGAGCGCCATGCGGGGTGCCTCGCCCTGGATGGAGGGCGAGTGCCCCGTCGCCCCGGACGGATTGTTGAACACGTCCAGCACCACCATGTCCGTATGCACGCCCACCTGCGCCGTGAGCTCGGTCTCCGAGGCCTGGGGCAGCTCCTCCGCCAGCCGCGTCAGCGCGAGCGCGGCCCGCACCGCGCACAGGACGTCATCCTCCCGGGCCAGCGGATAGCCAAAGCAGCCCAGCACCTCATCTCCCATCCGCAGCGCCACCCATGCCCCATGGCGCTCGAGGATGCGAGCGCTGGCCTGATGGAACGTCGCCTGCAGATCGCTCAGGTCCTCGGGCTCGAAGGCGGCCAGGCGCCCCGAGAGACGGCAGCACACCAACGTCACCTGCCGGCGGTGGGAGACGAAGCGCGGGGGCGGGAGCTCGGCGGAAGGGACGAGGCTCCACTCCAGCACTCGCAGCCGCTCGCGCATCTCGAGCGCGCTCTGGAACCGCCGGGCGGGCTCCTTGGCCAGCGCCCGCGCGAGGAACCGTTCCATCGGTATGGGCAGATCCGGACGGCGCACCCGTACCGAGGGGACGGGCTCGTTCGAGACCACCTGCTCGCGCAGCGCCTGGGGCTCCCCGGTGGGATAGGGGAGCGCTCCGGTGAGCATCTGATACAGCAACAGCCCGGCGGCCCAGGTGTCGGTGCGCATGTCCTGGGGCTGTCCCCGCCATTGTTCCGGAGCCATGAAGGCAGGCGTCCCCGTGCGAGACGGGGCCGAGCCGAGCGATGAGACGAACAGGGCGAGGCCGAAGTCGAGCAGCTTCACCCGTCCGTCCGGCAGGACGAACACGTTGCTGGGCTTGAGATCCCGGTGGATGATCTGGCGCGAGTGGGCATGCGCCAGTCCGGCCATGATGTCGCCGAGGATGTGCAGGGCGCGTGGCAACTCGAGCGGCCCGTGTCGCAACACGTCCGCGAGCGACTGTCCCTCCAGGCACTCCATGATGAGGAAGGGAAAGCCCCTCCACTCGGCGACGTCGAAGATGCGGACGATGTTCTCGTGATCGAGCTGGGCGATCAGCCGGGCCTCGTCCTGGAGCAACCTGTCCAGTGACTCCTGGGTGAGCTCCCGACCGGGCGCGATGAACTTGAGCGCCACGACGCGCTGGAGCACCTCATCCCGGGCGCGGACGACCACTCCCATGCCCCCCCTGCCGAGATTCCCGAGGATCTCGAAGCGCCGGCTGTCCTTCCCCCCGAGTCGATCTCCTGGTTGGGGAGTGGGCGGGAGGGGGAAGATCCCGAGCAATTCATTCAGAAAGGAGTCTCCGCTGTCAGACCCGCTCCCCCCACTGCCATCATCGCGCTGACTCATACCCATTCCCTCCCAGGTACGATGGTGCTCCCCGGAAGGGATGGAACCCCTACCGTCTCTCGGGGGAGAGGCCAGGGAGAGGGACCTTGGGAATTGGCTCGCCAGGCAGGGAGGCAACCAGCGTGCGCGATCACACCAGGTGACGTTCGCATCCACCCTTTGGCAGCCCCACCCCGCGGGCCAGGGTGCTGCCAGGGGAATCGCTCCTACCTTGGAGGACGGGCTTTCAATGGATAGGACGTGAACTGGCGAAAAGGGGGCTGAGCATGCGCAGCCGATCGGGCAGGATTAGAAGAAGGGTCGAATCTCCCAGGATTGGAAGGGTCGAATCTCCGTTGCTCTCGAGGAGCCTGGCTTCGAGTCTGGCCCGCCCGTTCGCCGGAGTGCTCCGGAGAGCAGCCCGCGCCGCTGTCATCAAGGACTGGGCTGGCATCGTCTCATTCGAGCCGGGCCTGCATCTCCAGCCTCTGAACCTGCCGAGTCTCAAGGGGCACCTGGACAGCATCGCGCATGGTGTCTTCAAGGGGAAACGCATCCGGGTTCCGGGCGGCCTGCACTCGTGCGCGAAGATCCTCGTGTCCGATACCATCCTGGACATGCGCTCCTTGCCCAAGCCAAAGCTCGACTTCAGCAATGGCGGCAAGACGGTCACGGTGTCCTCCAACTGGACGCTGCATGACTTCCTGGAGGAGTTGGGCAACGGGAACAAGTCGATCACGGCGACGGGCGGCACGGATGAGCAGACGCTGGCGGGGCTTCTCACGACCAATACGGCCCCGGCCTCGTCCAAGTACGCCATCTTCGAAACGCTCGATTGGGTCAAGTACCTCACCTACGAGGCGGGCACTGGAAACGTCGTGGAGAAGGTCGTGTCGCGGGGCGATCCCGAGTTCTCCTCGGTGGTCTGCTCGCTCGGCGCGATCGGGATCATCACGAAGATGCAGTTCTCCCTCATCGAGCAGCCTTTCTTCGAGACCGTCCAGAGGATCGTCCCGCTCAACGATGTCCTGGGCAACCTCGAGAAGACCTCGAGCAAGTACGACTTCTGGAGGATCGCCTGGCTCCCCAAGATGGAGGTGGGCTTGCTGTGGACCGCGAAAGAGGTCCCTCGCGCTCAGTCGGACGATCACGGAGACTATCCGCCGGACGTCGCGGTGAACGTGCTGCAGTTCATCTTCGAGAACTTGGATCTGTTCACCTGCGGCAAGAGTGGTCCCCTGCTGGGGACCCTCGAGGAGCTCGTCTACTGGGCGATGGCCATGACCTACAGCACCACCACGGCGACCGGACCGCTCCGCAACATGCTTCCGGTGGACAGGCGGGTGCCTTTCCGTGTGGCGATGGCGGAGTGGTGCTTTCATCCGGACGACCTGACCCGGGTCCGGAATGAGTGCAAGGCATATTTCAGAAAGCACTGCTGGCCAAACCTGCCCATCGAGATCGAGCTGACAAAGACAGACGACTACCACATGTCGCCGTGGAACTGGCCCGAGTTGAAGGGGGCTGGGAACAAGAATTACGTCGTCAAGTTCAACTTCATGTACCTCACCGACGTCTGCAACACCCAGTATGAGCTGGATCTCATCTCCATCCACTTGCTGGGCCTCTGGGATCACCTCACCAACGCGGGGATTCGATTCAAGGCCCACTGGGGCAAGATCAACTTCATGGATCACGACTTCGTCAATACGCATTACCCAGGCTACGGGGATTTCAAGAAGCTCACCCATGACCCGTTCAAGAATGCGTACCTGGACGATCGGCTGCCCCCTTGACCTGAAGGATTCGCGCCCGCGGGGTGTTCCAGCAGTTGCTCGCCCGGCGCCTGCCGTACCGCCGCGTGGGCTACGTGTTCTGACTGGTGCGGGCGTACCCGAGCGCCGTGCGCAGCGACAGCCGCTGCGTGAAGCTGTTGTCGAACGTCGCATTCGGGTTGAGCCGGCCGAAGCTCGCGATGAACGCGGGGAGCTTCTCGTAGGCCGCGGCCGTGCTCTCGTAGTTCACCAGGAAGTGGTTCTGTCCCCAGTGCGGGCGCGCTCCGTACCCGTCCAGGCGGCGCTCGTAGTAGCGCAGCAGATCCCACGCGCCAGGCGTGCCGTTGAGGAACGGGATTTCAATCATGCACGTCTCGCGGCCGTACTGCGGGGCGAGGTAGTGCTGGGAGGCGCGGACGAACCGCAGCGAGAACGGGGACGTGTGCCAGCGCCCATGTCCAGACTGTTCGGCGGCGAGCTCGAGCAGCCTGTCCACCGCGGCGATGTACGCGGGCAGATCCTGGCCCGGCAGTGGTGCGGTGCCGAAGGCCAGCTCCGAGGAGATGGCCGGGATGTGGTTGGCGTCTCCCAGGTTGAACACCTTGAAGCTCAGGTCCACGTACTGCTTGTCGCTCAGGCTCTCGAGCGAGCTCTTGATGAACCAGGGCGTGAAGGGAGACAGACGCTGGAACGCCCAGAGCAGGATGCGATCAACGAACCGGAACCTCGTCACCATCGTGCTGATGGGATTGCGGCTCTTGCCCTCCACCGAGCGCGCGGGCTCGACCGTCTCCTCCCGGATCGTCTCGAGGCACCAGCGCTTGCCGTGCACGGGATACGGGTTGACGTACACCTCGTAGTGCGCGAAGCGCGTGTACACCCCGTCGAGCAGCTCGCGCCGGACCACGTTCCACTCCTTCAAGGTGCGCGTCTCCTTCAGGAGGAACCGCGGCCGGACCCGCAGGGTGTAGGCATGGATGACGCCCATCGAGCCCATGGAGACCACCGCCGAGTAGAACAGGTCATCATCCACGAGCAGGCGGGGCCCGTCCGGGTACCTGGCCGCGTACCGGGCAGGATCCGTGATGCCACCGGAGGGCTCGATGATGACCAGCTCGCCGGTGCCATCCACGAGCTCGATGGACTCGACCGCATCGCACAGGGGCCCGAGCCGGGACCCCGAGCCGTGGGTGCCCGTGGAGATGGCTCCGGAGATGGTCTGGATGTCGTAGGCGCCCATGTTCTTCAAGGCGAGCTTCTGCTCGCACAGGGAACGGTTGAGCGCGCGCAGGGTGATTCCACTCTCCACGCGGAAGAGCGTCGCCGGGTCCGCGCCGCCGCGCAGCACGGACGGCTCGAGCGGGAGCACCTTGTCCAGCCCGTGCATGTCGATGAGGTAGTCATCCGTGAGCGCCACATCCGAGAACGAGTGCCCGGAGCCCAGCGCGCGCGCATGCCGCTTCTCGGCGATGGCCTTCCGGACGATGGCGAGCAGCTCCTCACGCGAGGCCGGGCGCTCGAACTTGTGCGGGCTGGTGAATTGACTGTTGGCGGTGTTCTCCCAGTAGGGGCCCGTGCTGTACGTGAGGTCCGGCTCCCTCCCCAGGTGTTGCAAGGACTTGAACCAGAGGGATTGAAGCCAGCGGAACAGCCCGAACACCACGCTCAGGACGCGGAGCACCACGTAGAGAATGCTTCCAATCACAGTCTTCATTGCCGCCGTTCCTCATGGAGGCAGGGGACTTGGAGCTCAGGTGAGGGCCATCTCTGCGAGGACAAGGTACACCCGAGTGAGCACCGGATGCCGAGGTCCGGAATGAGGCCCGTCGGGCAACATACGAAGCTCTAGGGCACTCCCTCCGAGGCCCGCGGCGATGGAGATGGCGGACATGGCCTGCCCGCAATCTGGGGAGGTGTTTCGGGGAGGAAAGAGCCGAGGCTTCGTGCGCTCGGCTCCTCGGGGGGTTCAAAACCGCCGGGCGGTGACTCAGCTGCGCGAGGGGAAGATGCCCTCGAGCGCGATGATGAAGCTCACGCACAGGTAGGGCTGCATGTTCTGGTGCGGCTGGCTGCCACCCGCTGCGCCGATGGCCTGCGGTGCCATCGATGTATTGGGCACGGCGCTATAGGCGTTCTCGGGTTGGCCAGATGAGTTGACCAGGAGCGCGGACACGTTCCCTTCAGGACTGAACTGATCTCCCTGGGCGCCGCTCGCGTGGAGCGAGTGGCTGTGGGCCGGCATCTGGGTGCTGAGCAGCGTGACGTTCTCCGAACCGGAGATCTCCCCGAGGGTGCGCGGCGACAGCCCCGGGCCCTGGCCCCAGTTCATCGGGACGCGGCCACGCAGATCCGGCACGGCGAAGGTGGTCTGCCCGTTCCCCCCGAAGGTGGTGCCCAGGATGGCGAAGAGCGCCTGGTACTGCGAGATGGACAGCAGCCGACCGTCGCAGAGCGCCCAGCCCACCGGCGCGAAGTTGCCACCAAACATCCGGATTTCACCAATAAAGGGCTCGGACATCCTTCACTTCCTTTTTTACAAGGTGTTGGCCGTCCAACAAACCACGAGGCCCTGACATGAGGAAGCAACGGATTCACACAGCATGCGGAATCCCCGGACCTTCCAGCGAAGCCGAGTGGGGTGTGCACCCCCCACCGTGCTGAGTGAGCGCTGGTCCAGGCGCGCGGAGCACGGACGATGTGTTGGTTTTGGGATACCGTGCTCGGCCGCGCACGTATCGCCTCCGTCCCGAAGGAATTTACGCGCAATGAGGGAGTCATTCATGAACAGGCAACATCTTTCCTGCCGGCGCTGGCTGCGGATCCTTCCGCTCTCGGCCTTTATGGTGCTGGGAGCCTGCAAGGGAACCGAAGGATCGAAGGGAGATCCGGGCGAGCAAGGCCCCGTGGGGCCACAGGGGCCGCAGGGTGAGCCTGGCCCAGCGGGGGGACCGCAGGGGCCCCAGGGGGATACAGGGCCCATGGGACCGGAGGGGCAGAGGACGCTGGTGGCGACCGCGCCCGAGCTCCCGGGGAGCAACTGCGCGGCGGGCGGCGTGCGGATCACGATCGGACCGGATGCGGACCGTGATGGCACGCTCGACGATGTGGAGGTGGATGCGACGCTGACGCGCTACGTGTGCGACGGCGCGCAGGGGGCGACGGGTGCCACCGGCCCGCAGGGGGCGACGGGTGCCACCGGCCCGAAGGGAGATACGGGCGCCACCGGTCCGCAGGGGGCGACGGGTGCCACCGGGTCGAAGGGAGATACGGGTGCCACCGGGCCGAAGGGAGAGACGGGTGCCACCGGGCCGAAGGGAGATACGGGGGCCACCGGTTCGCAGGGGCCATCGGGGGCGCTCGTCGCTTACGGAGACGGCTCGGCCGGGGCGCTCTCCGTGCCGTTCGGCATCACGCTGGATCTCACGAACACCGCGGTGGTCAACTCGCAGCCGTTCAAGACGAACACGCAGTTCACCACCATCAATGTCGCGGGAAGCCTCATCGTCCCGAGTGGCACGGTGCTGCGCGCCACGGGAGATGTCACCGTGACCGGCACCCTCACCGTCCTCTCAGGAGCCGAGGACACGGGGAACGGCCCGCCCGCCCCAGGCATCGCACGGGGAATTCCGGGTGCCTTTCACGGAGGCACTGGGATCTCGCTGCTCTCGGCCGCGCGGCAGACGAGACCGGGGCCCCTGGCCGGTGGCGCGGGAGAGAGCAAGGTCAGTGACGGAACGGCCGGGGCCGGAGGCGGCTCCCTCGTCATCGCCGCACAGGGGAACGTCTTCATTCCCGTGGGGGGAAGCATCAACGCGAATGGAGGCAATGGTGTCACCACTGCGACTGCCGGCGACATCGGTGGTCCAGGGGGAGGGGCTGGCGGCATCATCGTCATCGCGGCAAAGGGGAACATCACGGTGGGCGGAGCCATTCGCGCCAACGGAGGGGCGGGCGGTAACGCCGTCAACTCGAACGGTGGCACCACGGGGGCGGGCGGTGGTGGTGGCGGCGGCGGCGGCATCGCCCACCTCATCTCCGCCAAGCCCATCAGTGTGACGGGCACCGTGCAGGCGAATGGTGCAGCGCCGGGCACGGATCTGCTCGCCACCACGAATAACTCTGGAAGTGGCGGTGGCGCATGCGGTGGCGACGGTGGCGATGGGGGCGGTGCCACGACTTTCACCGGCACTGCCACGGCAGCGCAGGCGGGGAGCGCGGGCTACGTCATCCAGGTCACGGTGCCCGCGCCGGAAAACCTGCTGTGAGGTAGCGCGGCAACCCGTTGCATTCAGCGGCCCGCGGGCGTCAGCGCTCGCGGGCCGCGTCGTTTCCAGCCAGTGCGCGGCTCCAACGCTCAGCCCTCGCGCGGCCCGGGTCTCCACTCGAGCGCGAGGTACGGCTCCGCGCCCACCTCCGACCCGGCCACGGGCGTGAAGCCGAGCCGCGCGTAGAGCCGCCGTGCCGGATTGTCCCGAGCCACGCTCAGCCGCAGCGGCTTGCCGGCCGTGGTGGCCTCCTGCTGGAGCGCTCGCAGCAGCTCGGTGCCTACTCCCGAGCCTCGGTGCGCCGGCAGCAGCGAGATGTCGACGAGGCGCAGCTCCTCGGGCTCGCGCGCCACCCACAGACGGCCGGCCGGGTGCCCAGTCCACGAGCACGAGCTGGTGCTCGCCGTGGCGGGTAGCGCGACTGGAAGCCGTGCCGCTGAGCCATCCACTGCATGCGCAGGAGCATGTCTCGCTGCGCGCCGGGCAGGCCCAGGGACGCGATGTCCGGGCGGGTGCTGGCGTACAGCTCGAAGAGGAACGCGTCATCAGCGGGGGTGACGGGGTATGGGGAGAGCAGATGGGACACGGTCCTGCCCACCTTAGCTTCCCGGGAAGGTGTCCCGGGAGCTTCACATTGCAGGGGCTCACCCCGCCAGGCGCGAGCCCTCGCGAGCGGAGTCCACTACGCGCGCCTCCAGCGCGGCGATGCGCTCCAGCCAGTCGTCGAGCTCTCCGGAGGTGTTGAGGTGCGCGCGCAGGGCGACGCCTCCCTCCACGTCACGCAGGTAGCCCGCCAGGTAGCGGCGCGTGTACGGCTCGCCCCAGCCCTTCCCGCGCGCGGCCACGTTGGCGAGCAGGTGCTCGCGCAGCAGGCCCAGGCGCTCGGCGGGTGTCGGCGGAGTGGGGGAGAGGCCCGCGCGCAGCGCCTTCACCTCGCGGAACACCCACGGGTGCTCGATGGCGCCCCGTCCCAGCATCGCGCCCGCGCAGCCCGTCTCCGCCAAGGCCCGCTGGACGTCCTCCGCGGTGCGGATGTCCCCGTTGACGACGACGGGCATGCGCACCGCCGCCTGCGCCAGGCCCGCCCAGCGCCAGTCCGCGGCGCCCGTGTAGCCCATCTTCGCGGTGCGGCAGTGCACGGTGAGGGCGCGCACTCCCACCTGCTCCAGTCGGCTCGCCAGCTCCACGATGGGCATCTGGTCCTCCGGCCCCCAGCCGATGCGCGTCTTCACCGTCACGGGCAGTGACACCGCGCGCACCACTTGCGCCGCCATGGCCACCATGGCCTCCGGATCGCGCAGCCAGCCCGAGCCCGCTCCCCGCCGGGCGATGCGCGGCACCCAGCACCCGCAGTTGATGTCGATGAAGGCGGGCCGGGCCGCCTCGGCGATGCGCGCCGCCTCCACCAGCCGCGCCGGGTCCGCGCCGTAGATCTGGATGGCGGTCGGCCGGTCGTCCTCCGCCAGCTTCAGCTTGCGCTCGTTGCGGCGACACCCCAGCAGCAGGGAGTCCACGTTGACGAACTCGGTGAAGCACGCGTCCGCGCCCAGTCGGCGGCAGATGCGCCGGAAGATGGCATCGCTCACGTCCTCCATGGGGGCGAGCAGGACGGGCTTTGCGGCGAAGAGTTCGGAGAAGGCGTCGGACGGCATGTCGTGGGTACTCCATGCCACAGGGCCGCACGCCGTGCGAGGAGTGGTTGGATGCGCTCGGCGGCCAGGCCATCCGGTATACAGGGGAGTGTCAGGCCAATGGGAAAGCGGGAACCGTCACGCTGCCTCCCCCGCGGGTGACGCGCGCGCGGCGGCGAGCACCTGCTCACGGAGCCAGCGGTGCGCCGGCTCCTGTTGCCGATGTGGGTGCCAGAGCTGCTGCACGCGCAGCGGCTCGTGGGGGAGCTCCACCGGCACCACGGTGAGTGGGAAGGCCTCGGCGAAGCGGCGCGCCACCCGCTCCGGCAGCGCGGCGATGATGTCGGTGCTCGCCAGCACCCAGGGCGCCACGAGGTAGTGAGGGGTGAAGAGCACCACGTTGCGGCGGACCTTCGTCTTGCGCTCGAAGCTCCCCTCGGTGCCGCCGCGCGGTGAGACATGAAGCTGTGGCAGCGACAGGTCGAGGCGCTGCTGCTTGCGCAGGGCGGGATGGCGCGTGCGGCCGACAAGCATGAAGCGCTCGCGCACCAGCACCTGCCGCTGGAGTCCTCGCGGCGCGCGATCCCCCGGGGCGAGGTCGAAGACGCCGAGGACCAGGTCGAGCTCGCCGGACTCCAGCTCGGGGGTGGGGAAGTCGCGCGGGAGCGGCACCACGCGCAATTTCACGCCGGGGTAGTGCGCGAGCCGCGCCGCGAGCTGTGGGAGCACGAGGAGCTGGGCGTGGTCGCTCGCGGCCAGCACGAAGGTGCGGTGCGCGGTCTCGGGGACGAAGTTCTCGGGTGGCACCAGGGCTTCCTGGAGCTGCCGCAGCGCGAGCGTGAGCGGCCCGCGCAGGGCCCGGGCCCGCGCGGTGGGCACCATGCCCTGACGGCCTCGCACGAAGAGTGGGTCTCCGAGCGCGTCGCGAAGGCGCGCGAGCGCGTTGCTGGTGGCCGGCTGCGAGAGCCGCAAGCGCGCCGCCGCGCGCCCCACGCTCTGTTCGATGAAGAGCGCGTCGAGCACGCGGAGCAGGTTCAGGTCGAAGGTGGCGAGATTCACGCCGTGAATATCGCTCATTCCAACATCCAGAAGGCAAATGGAGCGGCGGACGGGCACCTTGCGGTCGAACTCTTCAGGAGGAATGCCCCATGCAGAAGCTCATCGTGTTGTCGTTGCTGTTCACCGCGTGCGCGTCGTTGCCCCCGGCAGGGCCCCACGCCTTCGTGCCCCCGCCGCCCCCGGGCGCGCCGATTCAGGTGTGCTGGGTGGACACGGGTGGTTTGACGGTGCCGGGCGGGTATGGCGCGGGCGGCTCCACCGTGGCCGCCACCTGGGAGGTCACCTCCGCGGCGCTCGTCATCCGCCATCCGAAGGGCGACCTCGTGCTCGACACCGGCATCTCCCTCCACGCGCAGGAGGAGCAGCGGGAGCTGGGCGCCTGGAAGCGCTTCACCTTCTCGCAGACAGCGGGTCGCAACGTGCCACGGCGGAACTTGAAGGACGCCCTCACCGCGCTCGGGGTGAGCCGGCCGAAGGCGCTGCTGCTCTCTCACGTACACGCCGACCATGCCGGCGGGGTGGCGTCGCTGCCGGACGTGCCGGTGTGGCTGGCCGCCGAGGAGAAGCAGCTCATCGAAGCGGAGCTCGAGCACCCGCGCGGGGTGGCGCTCCCCGCGCATGCCCGGGCCCTGAAGGGCCGCATGGTGCCCATCCCCTTCGCGGCGGAGCCGTACGCGAACTACGAGGCCCGCTTCGACGTCTTCGGTGACGGCACCGTGGTGGTGGTGCCGACCTTCGGGCACACACCGGGCAGCGTGGCGACGTTCGTGAACGTGTCACCGGCCCAGCGCTTCGTGCACGTGGGTGACCTCATCAACCTGAGGGAATCCATCGAGCGGAACGTGGGGAAGTCGTGGCTGATGCGGCGGTTCACCGACGAAGACTCCGCGCGTACCCAGGCGGAGGTGGCGAAGCTGGTGCAGCTCCACGCGCAGGACCCGGAGCTTGTCATCCTGCCCGCGCACGATCGCCGGGCCTTCGTGGAGCTCTTCGGCGCCGACGACGGTGAGGTGCCGCCGTGCATTGGCGCGCCGTCGGCGTCAGGTCTCCCGTGACTCCTACAGGTTCCGGTGGAGCCGCTCCTGTGTTGGTCCGAGCGCCAGCCCCAACACGCATGGGGTCAGTGACCAGATTCTGATGCGCTGAGAGAAGTTCGAGTCTCCCGTTCTGCGCGTGTGGTGCTGAGCCCGGAGTCCATGCCCTCGCGCTTGAGCACCCACCCCAGGATGCCTCGGCGGCTTGACACATGTGAGAGTTCTGGCTTTTCGTGTTCTTCCGTTTTTGTGTCCGCGCTTGCGTGACGAGGAGGAAGAGCGATGGGACTCTGGGTTGGAATCTTGGAGTTCAACACCATGAGCGAGCAGGAGGTCCCTCTCGTCCGGCGCAAGGAGATGCTCAAACGCACGGTGGAGAAGCTGACCCAGAAGCTCGTTTCCAATGACACGGCCGTGGCCCTGTTCCCGGAGTATTTCTTCGCGGAGCCCACGGTAAACATCGGGAACCACGGGCGCGGCGACATCCGCTCACTCGACGAGGATGAGAAGGACGACTTCTTTCGCTTCGTCCAGGAGATCAGCGAGCAGAACCCGCGGGTGATCATCTTTCCCGGGACGATCGCGTGGCACAAGAGCTTCGATCGCCAGGGGAATCGGGCGCTTCACCATCATGGTCCGAACATCGGTACCCTCAAGGCCACCACCCGGTACCAGAAGGCGACGACCGCGCTGACGACGAGCCACCAGCGCGCGCTCGGGACCCCGTACAACCCGAACAGCACGCTCGCGGGCCACCTGAGCTCCTGGGATGGCGGGTACTTCATTCCCGACATGTCGTTCAACCCCGCAACCCTTGGGACGGTGTCGCCCACCCTCTCGGTCACGTTGAACGTCGGCACCAACTTGAACAGATACGTGACCAAGTTCTCCGACACCTACGGGGGTCGGGTGAACCAGATCGCGACCTTTCAGATCGCCCCGAGCAAGAAGCAGCGGCTCGTGCGCAACACCGCGTACGTGTTCCAGGGCGGCTACTGCAAGTTCAAGTACAACAAGCAGGGGGACTTCCACGAGGTGCTGGGCGGCTCGAACCACTTCGCCTACGTGCCGGGCGTAGAGGATGGCGTGTTCAAGCTTGACAACATCACCTTCGGCGTCGAGATCTGCCTCGATCACGCGATTGGGTTCCTGAGCCGCAACTACGGGGGAACCGTGGATATCCACGTCGTGATGTCCGCGACCGTCCCCATCAACCTCGTGAACATCAAATCCGTGGACGGGGGCTACATCATCCACGCGGACGCCCAGCCCACCAACTCGGGCGTATGGCGGTTCCGGACCGCCGGTCCGACGCGCCAGAACATCCCCATAGGCAACCAGTGCACGGAGACGTTCACCACCTCGTGGGCGGATACGCGGGAGGTGAAGTGCTTCCGCATCCTGCCAGGCCACAGCGGGATTGTGGGGAGTACCAGCATCGACACGATGCTGAGGAGGATCGATGACCTGAACCAGGATCTCGCCATCGCCGTCGGCAACCCCGGCTACGTGTATTGGTCGGTGTGCCTGAACCGCATCAACGAGATCAACGAGGTGTGGGCGAAGCAGTTCAAGCTCCGATTCACGCCCACGGACGCCACCGCCTTCCTCCAGGCGTCGCGGGACCTCCGAGCCGCGGTGGCCGCCCTCTTCTCCCCCGCGAATCAGTACACCCTCTCGCGCCTGTGGAACGTGGTGAAGGACCTCCGTGCTCTCATCGACAAGGTCGAACCGAACAAGAAGTACGCAACCGTGCTCAAGAAAGTCTGCGATGACTACGTGCCCCTCCGCCAGCCGGTGACGGGCGCCGGAGGCGGCAACCGGTTCACGGCTCGGCTCACCTCGACGATCCGCGGTTGCGTCTGCGTGGATTGCGGGCTGTTCCACGACTGGACGGTGTCCACCCTCTATAGTGGAAGCTGGCACCGTTGCCGGACCTGCGCTTCGACCTACTGCCCACCTTGCGGCAAGAGCCTGGCCAGCATCAGCATGACTTCCCGCGAGCGCACCTGCCGAAATTGCCAGGGGAGGACCGAACTCGTCGCCTGAACGTCATTGGAAGGCTACTTCTTCGGCAGCAGGGCGTCGTCGATCTCGCGGGCGCGGATGGCGGCGGGGCGGTGGAAGATGCGTCCGACATAGCGCTCGAAGGCCGGGCGCTTCTCGATGGTGCCGAACTGCATGCCCCAGCCGAGCTGCGAGCCGACATAGAGATCCGCGGCGGTGAAGCGGTCCCCGACGAGGTAGTCGCCGCGCGACACCACGCCCTCGAGCGTGTTGATGACCGCGTCGAGGCTGCCATAGCCCACCGCCCCAGCCCGCTCGGGCGGGATCTGGAAGCCCATGGTCTTGTTGGTGACCGCCGACTCGACCGGGCCGGCGCCGAAGAACAGCCAGCGATAGTAGGCGCCGCGCTCGCGGCTGCCCGGCGCGGGGGCCAGGCCCGCCTGCGGGAAGGCGTCGGCGAGATAGGCGCAGATGGCCGCCGCTTCGGTGACGACGGTGTCGCCGTGGCGAATCGCCGGGACCTTGCCCATGGGGTTGATCGCCAGATAGGCGGGCGCCTTCATCGTCGTGCCGAAATCGAGCAGCTCGGTCCGATAGGGCTGCCCGACCTCCTCGAGCATCCAGCGCACGATCCGGCCACGCGACATCGGGTTGGTGTAGAAGACGAGTTCGTCGGACATGGGTCGCTCCTCTTTGGTTTGCCGCCACCCTATCCCGATTCGGCGGCAGGTGGCCGGACTCCTCGAAGATGAGTAGCCGAAGACCGCCAGACCATGGGAGGAAGCGCTCGGCGGCTGGGTGAGCTCTCACATGGCACCCGCGACCCGGTGCTTCCCATCGACCGCTGCAGCCGGTACATCGCCGCCCTGCTCCAGAAAGCGGCGTACGCGCGGGTGTACCGGGAGTTCGAGGGCAAGCACACGGTGCCCGAGGGCATCGCGGCCGAGGGCTTCGCCTTCCTCCTCGGAAGTTGACGCCGAGCGTCAAACCCGGGCAAACCCCTGCCGCCCATGTCCAACACCTCGAAGGCCGAGTTCGATCTCATCCTGTGGGGCGCCACCGGTTTCACCGGCCGCCTCGTCGCCGAGTACCTCGCCAGGAACCAGGACGCCCACCGTGCGCGCTGGGCCCTCGCTGGTCGTGATCGCGCCCGGCTCGAGCAGGTGCGCTCGGCGCTCGCCGCGATCAACCCCACGTGCGCCGAGCTTCCCCTGGTGCTAGGGGATGCGCGCGACGCGGCCTCGCTGGATGCCCTGGTGGCTCGCACGCGCGTCATCATCTCCACCGTCGGCCCCTACTCGCGCCACGGCAGTGAGCTGGTTGCCGCCTGCGTCCGCGGAGGCAGGGACTACTGCGACCTGACCGGCGAGGTGCAGTGGATGCGCCGGATGATCGACGCCCACCACACCCAGGCCCGCGAGACGGGGGCGCGCATCGTCCATACCTGCGGCTTCGACTCCATCCCCTCGGATCTGGGTGTGCTCATGCTCCAGGAGTACATGCGCGAGCACCACGGTGGGCACTGCTCCCGCGTGCAACTCCACGTGACGAAGATGCGCGGCGGCTTCAGCGGGGGCACCGTGGCGAGCCTCCTGCAGGCCGTGGACGAGTCCATGGCGGACCGCGACGTGCGCCGTGTGCTCGGCAATCCCCACGCACTCGACCCCGAGCCGCGCCGTGGCACCCCCGAGGAGCGAGACCAGCTGGGCGTGCGCTACAACCGGGAGCTCGGCCGGTGGACGGGGCCCTTCGTGATGGCCTCCGTCAACACGCGCGTGGTGCGGCGCTCCAACGCGCTGCTCGGCTACCCCTGGGGGCAGGACTTCCTCTACTCCGAGGTGTCCAGCTTCGCGCCCGGTGTGAAGGGGATGCTCACCGCCGCCGGCCTGTCCGTGGGGCTCGGCGGTTTCATGGTGGCCACGACCGTGCCCGTGGTGCGGCGCCTGCTCGAAAAGAAGGTGCTGCCCGCCCCCGGCGAGGGTCCTTCCGCCGAGGAGCGTGAGCACGGTCTCTTCGAGGTGAGGCTCGTGGGCGAGGGCACGTCCGCGAAGAGCGGACGCCCTGTGCGGCTGGAGGCGACGGTGGCCGCCAAGGGAGACCCCGGCTACGCGGCGACGTCGCGGATGCTCGCCGAGTCGGCCCTGTGCCTCGCCTTCGACGAGGTGCCCGCCCAGGGTGGAGTCCTCACCCCGGCTTCGAGCATGGGCCTGCGGCTCGTCGAGCGCCTGCGCCGCGCGGGCATGACGTTCGAGGTGCGAGAGCTCGCTTGAGCGCCCGGAGCACCCGGTAGGACGGGTGCTCCCGACCCGCTGTCCTGGGGCTCAGCCCAGGATGAGCTGCTCCAGCAGCGCCTTCTGGACGTGCATCCGGTTCTCGGCCTCGTCCCAGACCGCCGACTGCGGGCCGTCGATCACCCCGGCGGTGATCTCCTCGCCGCGGTGCGCCGGCAGGCAGTGCAGCACGAGGGCTCCCGGCTTCGCCTTGGCCAGCAGCGCCTCGTCGAGCTGGTAGTTGTGCAGGTCCTTCATGCCGCTTCGCGGACTCGGCCTCCTGGCCCATGCTCGTCCACACGTCGGTGATCACCACGTCCGCGCCGCGCACCGCCTCGGAGGCATCCGCCGTGACGTGGACGCGTGCCCCGGCCTCGGCCAGCAGCGCCGCGTCCGGGCGGTAGCCCTCGGGGCATCCCAGCCGCAGGTCGAAGCCGAAGTAGCGCGTGGCCTCCACGAACGAGCGGCGCCATGTTGCTCGCGCAGTCGCCCAAGAACGCCAGCGTCTTGCCCTTCACGCTCGCCCAGCCGCTCCTCCACCGTGAACAGGTCCGTGAGGATCTGCACCGGGTGCCCGCCCTCGGACAGGCCGTTGATCACCGGCACCGAGCGAGGACTTCGCGAAGGCCGTCAGCCGGTCATCGCCGAAGGTGCGGAACATGATGCAGTCCGCGTAGCTCGAGACGACGCGCGCCGTGTCCTCGATCGTCTCCCCGCGGCCGATCTGGCTGCTCGGCCGAGGTGATGGTCGAGACCGTGCCGCCGAGCTGGTACATGGCCGCCTCGAAGGACAGGTGCGTGCGCGTCGAGGCCTTCTCGAACACCAGCACGAGGTGCCGGCCGGCGAGCGTCGTCACCACTTCCTTGCGCTTGCGGCTCGCCTTGAGCGCGTGGGCCCGGTCGAAGAGGGCGCGGTATTCGGCCTCGGTGACGGTCGGCCAGGGTCAGGAAATCGCGCTTCACAGTGCTGCCTCCTGCAGGGAATCGAAGAGGGTGTCGAGCCGCGGGATGGCGTTGGCCGCCGCCCGGGCCCGGGCCGCATGGGACTTCAGCTCGGCGATCTGCTTCTCCACCGACGCCGGTCCGGTGCCTCCGGCGTTGGCCTTGCGCTCCACCGCGCGCCGCGGATCCGCGCTGCTTGCAGCACCTCGGCGTCGAAGCGCGGGTCGACGGACTGTGCCAGCTCCAGCGTCACCTTGGCCAGCGGCAATCCACGCTCCTGGCACGCCCGCACCAGCGCTCCCGTGGCCTTGTACGCCGTGCGGAAGGGGATGCCCTTCATCGCCAGCGCCTCGGCCACGTCCGTGGCCTGCGTGTAGTCCGACTGCACCGCCGCGAAGCACCGCTCGCGGTCGAAGTGCACCTTGCCCAGCGCGAGGTGCAGCATGGACAGCACGCTCGTCAGCAGCGGGCCCGTCTCCAGCAGCGCCTGCCGATCCTCCTGCAGGTCGCGGTTGTACCCGCCCGGCAGCCCCTTCACGAGCACCGCGCAGAGCTCCGTGAGGTTGCCCACCGCCGCGTCCGCACTTGCCGCGGATGAGCTCGAAGACGTCCGGGTTGCGCTTCTGCGGCATCATGCTCGAGCCACAGGCGATCTCCCCGTCCAGCTTCACGAAGCCGAACTCGCGGCGAGGCGAAGTCGATAGAAGTCCGTGGCCACGCGGCTGGCGTGCAGCAGCGAGCGCATGGTCGCGTAGGCGAAGTCGAGCGCGAAGTCGCGGTCGCCCACCGTGTCCAGCCCGTTGCAGCGTGACGCGCGAGAAGCGCAGCAGCTCGCGCGTCACCTCGCGGTCGATGGGCAGCGAGGTGCCGCCGATGGCGCCCACGCCCAGCGGCAGCGAGGACACCTGCTCCAGCACGAAGCCGAGCGCGTCCACGTCGCGGGCGAACATGGCCCCGTACCCGCAGCAGCTGTAGGCCGAGGGAGATGGGCTGCGCGCGCTGCCGGTGCGTGTACGCGGGGAGGAGCGTCTCGCGCTCCGCCTCGGCGCGGGCGGTCAGGTCCTCCAGCAGCGTCGAGAGCACGGAGAGCGCCTCGCGCCGCCACCTGCTCGCGCACGTGCAGGCGCAGGTCCAACGCGACCTGGTCGTTGCGCGAGCGCGCGGTGTGCAGGAGGCCGGCGCGCTCACCGAGGACGCGGGTGATCGTCCGCCTCGACCGCCATGTGCACGTCCTCCTCGTCCGGCGAGGACGAGCGTGCCGGCCCGGGAGGCCTCTCAGATGGCCACGAGCTGCGCGCGGATGGCGCGGGCGTCCTCCGAGGGGATGATGCGCGTGCGCGACAGCATGGTGAGGTGGGCGATGCTGCCCACCAGGTCCTCCGTGCAGGAGGGCCTTGTCGAGCGCCAGCGAGCTGGTGAATGCCAGCACCTCGGGGTGGAGGCCGGGCCCGCCGGAGGCGGCCGTCTTGGCAATCGTCACGGGGTTTCTTCCTTTCCGAAGAGCGTCTTCAACTTCTTGGACAGTGTACGGGGCGACTTCCCCCGGGATGGGGCGACGAAGATGGTGTCATCGCCGGCGATGGTCCCCAGGGTCTCGGGGAGCCGGGCTTGATCGATGGTGGAGGCCACCAGGGGCGCGGAGCCCGGGCGGGTGCGGATCACCACCAACATTTCGTTGTCGTCCATCGAGACGATCATCTCCGCCAGCTCGAGCAGCCGCGCCTCGCTCGAGGGAGGAGGGGCGTCCTCCAGTCCGTACACCGTCCCGCCCTCGGGCAGCGATACGCGCATGGCGCCGAGCTGCGCCAGATCCCTCGAGAGGGTGGCCTGGGTGACGTCGAAGTCCTCGCGGGCGAGGAGCTGACCGAGCTCCTCCTGCGTGGACACCGCGTGCGTGCGGATGATGCGGCGGATGGCCTCCTGGCGGGCCGCCTTGTCTCCATTGGTTTTCACGTTCGGTGCCCCCTCGACGTGGACTCAGCGGGTGACGAGCGTTCCGACACCCTTGTCAGTGAAGAGCTCGGCGATGAGGCTGTGCGGCACGCGCCCGTCGATGACGTGGACGCGCTCCACGCCGCTGTCCAGCGCCTTGCAGCGTCAGCTTCGCGCGCGTCTGCATGCTGCCGGCGAACGCGCTGGCCGCGAGGTGGGCCTCCAGCTCCGCGGAGGTGAGCTCGGTGAAGAGCTGCTCGCCCTTGAGGATGCCCGGCGCGTCGTGCAGGTAGATGAGCTTCTGGGCCTTGAGCGCGCAGGCCACCTCGGCGGCCACCGCGTCGGAGCCGAGATCATACGTCTGCCCGTCCTCGCCCAGGCCCATGGGGGAGATGACCGGCACGTAGCCCTGGGCCAGCAGCATCTCCAGGAACTCGTGGTTGACGCGCGTCACCTCGCCCACGTGCTCCTTGGAGCGCCCGTCGTCGCCCGGAATCCTCCGCGCCCGCAGCAGCGCCGCCGTCCTTGCCGGACAGGCCCACCGCGCGGTCCCCGAGCTGGTTGAGGAGGGTGACGAGCTCCGAGTTGACGGAGCCGGAGATGACCATCTCCACCACCTTGAGGCCGGAGGCGTCGGTGATGAGCGAGCCCTCCTGGCGCAGGCCGAGCTTGTCCAGGGTGCGGGTGAGCTCCGGCCCGCCGCCGTGGACGATGACGGGCTGGAGGCCCGCCGAGCGCAGCAGCTCGATGTCCCGGCAGAAGGACTTCTTGAGGGACTCCTTCACCATGGCCGCGCCGCCGTAGCGGATGACGCAGCGCTTGCCGCGGAAGCGCGAGATGTACGAGAGCGCCTCGACGAGCAGCGTCGTCTTGAACGCGGGGCTGTAGTTGGCCAGCCGGTCGTCCTTGCCCACGCCGCCGTCCGGCCGCGGCACGATGAGCGAGGTGTAGTCCGCGTTGATCTTCACGTAGTCGTACGAGAGATCGCACCCCCAGGCCATGGAGGTGGCCTCGCCCTCGGAGAGGTGGACCTCCACGCGGACCTCGGGCTCGCGCATGCGCGCCTTGAGCGCGGCGGGGTCGTACGGCTGCGGCTCGCCGTCGTAGACGGAGAGGCCCTGGATGCGGACGTGGGCCTGGTACGGGTCCACGGGGTAGCCCTGGGTGCCGGCGCGAGCGCCCACGGTGGACAGCACGCGGCCCCAGTTGGGATCCGCCCCGAAGACGGCGGCCTTCACCAGGGTGGAGCCGGCCACGGAGCGCGCGAGGTCCTGCGCGATGGCCTGGGTGGGGGCCCCCGTCACCGTCACCTCCAGCAGCTTGGTGGCGCCCTCGCCGTCGGCGGCGATCGAGCGGGCCATCTCCTGGCAGAGGTCCGTCAGCACGGCGGTGAAGGTGTCCAGGTCCGGGCCCGGATCGCTGATGGACGGGTTGCCCGCGCGCCCGTTGGCGAGCGCGTAGACGGTGTCGTTGGTGCTCATGTCACCATCGACGGTGAGGCTGTTGAAGGTGCCGCTCACGGCCTCGCGCAGGGCGGTGGCGAGCGGCCCCGGCTGGATGGCGCAGTCGGTGGTGATGACGGCGATCACCGTGGCCAGCGACGGGTGGATCATCCCCGAGCCCTTGCAGATGGCGGAGATGACCACGTCCCTCCCCCCGAGCGCGCACCTGGCGCCACACCTGCTTGGGGCGCGTGTCGGTGGTCATGATGGCCTCGGCGGCGGGTCGGGCTCGGGGCGCAGGCCGTCCTTGAGGGGGCCGAGCACCGCGACGATCTTATGCACCGGCAGCCGGTGGCCGATGACGCCGGTGGAGGCGGCCAGCACGGCGGACGGCGGCACGGAGAGGGTGCGAGCCAGCTCTCGGTCAGCACGGTGCGCACGTCCTCCAGCCCGGCGGGGCCGGTGAGGGCGTTGGCGTTGCCGGCGTTGACGAGGACGGCCTGGATGCCCGAGGCGGGCAGGCGCGGCTCGGCGTCCCGCACGGGAGCGGCCTTGGCCTTGTTCTGGGTGAAGCAGCCCGCGGCCGAGCAGGGCGTGTCGCTGTAGACGAGCGCCACGTCCTTGCGCTGGGGCTTGATGCCGGCAGTGCATGCCGGAGAAGCGAGAAGCCGAGCGGCACCTTCACGGATAGAACCCCCTCAGGGTGGACAGGCCGGTCGTCTCCTCCCACCCCATCATCAGGTTGAGGTTCTGGACGGCCTGACCGGCCGCCCCCTTCACCAGGTTGTCGATGGCCGCCGTCACCACCACTCGGCCCGGGTCGATAGCCGTTGCTGTCGACGCCGACCGCCAGCACGCAGCGGTTGGTGCCCACCACGGCCTTGAGGCCCACCGCGTCCGGCGAGTCCAGCACGGTGACGAACGGGCTGGAGGCGTAGGCCTGCTCCAGGGCGGCGCGGGCCTCGGCGGCGGTGGCACCCGAGCGCAGGCGCCCGTAGGCGGTGACGAGGATGCCGCGCTTGAGCGGCAGCAGGTGCGCGGTGAAGGTGAGGGGCACCTTCCGGCCGGCCGACGCGGGCCAGCGACTGGGCGATCTCCGGCGTGTGCTGGTGGCGCAGCACGCGGTAGGCGCGGAAGTCCTCGTCCACCTCGCTGAAGCTCATGTCCTCCGAGCCCTTGCGGCCGGCGCCGGTGGTGCCCGAGGCCGCGTCGAAGATGACCGAGCCCTCGTCGAGCAGCCCGGCCTTGAGCAGGGGCGCCACGGACAGGGCGCCGGCGGTGGCGTAGCAGCCCGGGTTGGCCACCAGCCGCGCGCCCGGAATCCGCTCGCGGTACGAGCTCCGGCAGACCGTAGACGGCCTGCGCGAGCAGCTCGGGCGCGGAGTGGGTGAAGTCGTAGAAGGCCGGGTAGGTGGCCAGATCCTGGAGGCGGAAGGCGCCGGAGAGATCGATCACCCGCACGCCCGCGGCGAGCAGCCCGCGGCACCATGTTCAGCGAGGACTCGGCCGGGGTGGCGAGCAGGACCACCGCGCACTCGCGCGCGAGCTCGGCGCTCTTGTCCAGGGGCGCGTAGCGCAGCGCTCCCGTGGGACCCATGATGCCCAGCCGGCGGGACACGGCTTCGCCCTGCCACCTGTCGCTGGTCACCAGCCGCAGCTCCACCTTCTCGTGGGCCGCCAGGATGTGGGTGGCCTCGATGCCGGAGTATCCGGATGCGCCAATGATGCCGACCGGTGTCTTATGCATGAGCGTGCATGAATATTCGCTGCCCTGCATACAAGCAAGTGACAAATGCATATTCCCGCCGCCTCCGGTGGAGGGAGGGGCGGGAGCGGATCCGGCGAGGGGCGTGGGCGGTCAGCGCGTGGGGAGGGTGGTGGAGTAGCTGCCGTCCTGGTCCGTCAGTGTCTGCGCGAGCAGCAGGGCGGACGGCTTGCCCTCCACGTCCACGACGCGGAAGAAGCGGATGGAGGCGTAGGGGGCGGCGGGCTCCATCATCCTCTGGCCGCTGAAGCTGACGTGCCCGGTGACGCGGCGGCCCTTCGAGAGGGTGAAGGAGGAGAGCTCCTGGACGCCACCCGGGGTGTCCTCTCCGGGGCGCACCGTCACGATGCGGCTGACGCGAGGCAGGCCGTCGGTGGGGATGAAGTCGAGGCGGTACTGGCCCGGATCGAGCGCGAGCTCGAAGTGGCCCATGTCATCCGTGGGCCGGGAGGCCTCGACCATGAACGAGGGCCGGGGCCAGCCGCGCAGCTCGCCGATCGGCTCGGCCACCACCTTCACGCCCGCGGCGAACAGTGAGTCGCTCGGCATCAGCAAGGTGCCCTGGACCTTCATCCGGTTCTCGCACGTCACCTCCTGCGCCAGGGAGAGGCCGGCGCGAGGCACGGTGAGGGACTTCAGGGTGATGCCGGCTCGCGAGCCCGGCGGAGGGACGACGTAGAGCATCGTCGAGGCATCGAGGGCGCTCGCGAGCGTGAAGACCTCGAACATGCCGTTGGCGTCCGTCATCACCCTCCGGCTGCTGTACTGGCCGCCGCCGCCCACCTTGCCCTGCAGGTACACCGTGGCCTGCGCCAGCGGCTGTCCGTCCTGGTCCTTCACCCGGCCCCGCACCGGCACGGGAAGGCCGTAGTCGCCCATCGACAGCGGCTCCTGGATGCCCAGGCGCGGGTTCACGTTGAACAGCTTCTGCGGCACCAGGGCCTCCGCCGAGTTGGGGAGCACCTGGACGAGCACATTGGGGAGCAGGGCGGCCGAGGGCGGGAGCGACAGGGTGAGCTCTCCCGTGGTGCGATTCACCGCGACGCGCTGTGAGAGTGGGCGCAGCGCCTCGTCCAGGGCCTGTGCCTCCAGATCCACGTCCACCGGCAGTCCGTCCGAGCCCACCACCTTCCCGGAGAGCCGGACGAGCGAGGTGGAGGCGGGCAGGGTGAAGTCCAGCGTCACCGCGTTGCCCGGCTGCACCTCCCGGGTGGTGCTCTGGGGCGGCAGCTCGGTGTCGGCCGCGAGCAGGGTGACGGTGTAGCGCCCGGAGGCCACGGGCAGCGAGTAGCCGCTGCTGTCGGGGGTGAGGGTCGTCTCGTGGCGGCGGATCACCCCGGGGATGAGCAGGCTCTCGCCCGTCAGGCGCAGGGTGACGGGGGCGGAGTACGTGCTGGACGACACGCCCTCCCTGCGCACCTGTCCCTGGAGGGTGGCGGGGTCGAACAGCTCGATGTTCTGCTCGCTGCGCAGATCCTCCACCCGGAAGTCCTGGGCGTACAGGCCGCCCTTGGGATCGGGCACCACCTCCACCCGGATGTTCTTGCCGGGGTCGCCGCAGCCCTCGGGGAAGCACACCTGGTTGTCGCCGCACTCGTCGTCGCCGCGGCAACCGAGGAAGGCGCTGTCGAAGTCCGCCGCCGCGCAGCCCGTGACGAGGGCCGCGAGCAGCAGCAAGGTCGCGGAGAGCCTTCTCATTCGCAGCCTCCTCCGGGCTCGGTCCTCACGAACCATGCATACGTGGCGGTGTAGCCCGGATCCTTGAAATCGGTCCCGTCCGGCAGGGTCCTGATGAACGGCTGGGCCTCCCGGCCCACCAGGCCGTTGTCGGAGACGATCACCTCGATGACATGGTCTCCGGGCGTGTTCAGGCGGCTGTACTCGACCGAGCCGAACTTCGGACTGAAGTCGGCGCGCTGGTCGCGCACCGCCTTGGTGCCCAAGCCGATGGGGTCCTCGTTGTCCGCGCCCCGGGGCCGGGTCGGATCGTAGTCGATGAACCAGTGGGCGCTGAGGTTGTCGCCCAGATCGGCATCCTCGACGATGACGGAGAACTGCAGCTCGCACACGTCGGAGCCGTAGCCTCGGATGATGCGCTCGGAGGGTTGCACCTGTTTCTCCACGATCCGGGGGGGGCGGTTACGTGGGATGGGAAACTCGTTGAGGTAGTTCTCCTCTTGGGGGAGGAGACATCCTCCGGACGCCCATACGGCGACCCCGAGCCCCAGCCACTTCATGGAGGGGAGCCTTAGCAAGTCACTGGCCAATCGGCGGAAACAGGATTTCATCGTCGGAACAGGGGTTTGCCGAGGGTGACACAGGCGGCGGACGCGGGAAACCGCGACAACCCTGTCACGGGAAGTCCACGCTCAAAAGGTTACAGCAGCTCGTCGTCGCCGCCGTCGTCGGGCGGGAGCGGCCCGCCGTTCTTCTCGGCCTCGAGCTTCTCGAAGTGGCGGAAGATGGTGCGCGGGTCCACGCCCAGGTCCTTGGCCGTCTTGGTCTTGTTGCGGTTGTTCCGCTCGTAGACCTCCTGGATGTACTGCTTCTGCCAGCGCTCGCGCGCCTCGGAGAGGGGCAGCACCGGCTCCAGGCTCTCCGGCCGCAAGTCCAGGTCGTCCGGCCCGAGCAGCGGCTTGTCCGCGAGCACCACCGCCTTCTTGATGCGGTTCTCCAGCTCGCGGATGTTGCCCGGCCAGCCGTACTTCTTCATGGCCACCGTGGCCGAGGGGGAGAAGCCCTTGCCCTTCGAGTTGAACTCCTTGGCGTACTTCTGGAGGAAGTACTTGCCGAGGACGAAGAGGTCCTCCCCTCGCTCGCGCAGGGGCGGCAGCTTCAGTGTCACCACGTTGAGGCGGTAGTAGAGGTCCTCGCGGAAGGTGCCCTTGCGCACCTCCTCCTCGAGCACCCGGTTGGTGGCCGTCACCACGCGGATGTCCACCGGCTCGCCGCGGTGGTCGCCCACCTTGTAGACGACCTTCTCCTGCAGCGCGCGCAGCAGCTTCACCTGGAGCTGGAGCGGCATCTCGCCGATCTCGTCCAGGAAGAGCGTGCCGCCGATGGCCGCCTGGAACTTGCCCACCTTGGTGTTCACCGCGCCGGTGAAGGCGCCGCGCACGTGGCCGAACAGCTCGCTCTCCAGCAGGTTCTCGGGAATCGCCCCGCAGTTGATGGTGATGAAGGGGCCCTTGTTGCGCGGCGAGCGGCGGTGGAGCTCCCGGGCGATCAGCTCCTTGCCCGTGCCCGTCTCGCCGGTGATGAGGACGGAGATGTCCGTGGGGGCGATCTTGTCGATGCGCTTGTACACGTCGAGCATGCCCTGGCAGGCGCCGACGATCTCCCCGTAGTGGGTGTCGTCCAGGCGCTTGCGCAGCTCGGTGTTGTCCAGCTTCAGGTCGTTGACCAGCAGCGCGTTCTGGATGAGCAGCAGCGCCTGGGCCCCGAAGATGGTGAGCATGTCCAGGCTCTTGGGCTCGAAGCGGTTCACCAGCCGGTCGTTGCCCACGTAGAGCACGCCGAACAACTCGTCGTTGCGCACCAGCGGCACGCACATGACGGACAGGAGCTGGAGGTTCACCACGGACTTGCTGGCCTTGAACTCGGGGTCGTCCAGCGCGTCGCTGACGATGAGCGGCTTGCGCGTGCGCGCCACCTTCTCGACGATGGAGTCGGACACCCGCTCCTCCGCGTCGATCAGGTTCTCCCGCGTGATGTTGCGCGCCACTTTGATGCGCAGCTCGCCATTCTCCCGGAGGATGAGGAAGCCCTTGTCCGCCCGAGTCACCTCGATGGCCTCGTCCAGCAGGCTCTCCAGCAGCTCGTCCCGGCTGGTGCTGCCCAGCAGGCGCTCGCTGAAGGCGGTGAGGCGGCGCAGCAGCACCAGCTCGCGGCCCACCACGCCCGGCATGTCGCGGGTGTGCGAGTCCGGATCCGTCGTCGCCTCCGACTCCTTGAGGGCGGTCACGGAGGCCAGGGTCAGCGGCGGGCGCTTGGGGGCGGCGTCCTCGCGGGCGAAGACGAGCTCGGTGCCGCCCACGCGGATGACGTCATCGGTGGCGAGCACGTGGTTGTCGCGCTTCTTCCCGTTCACCTGGAAGGTCGCTCCCAGGCTGCCGAGCTGGTAGCGCGTGCCGTCGAAGAGGAGGTGCAGGGCGCTGTCCGGGACGGATGGATCCTCCACCTGCACATCATTGTCGGCCGAGCGGCCGATGCTGGTGATGCGCTTGTGGAGGGAGACCGAGCGGACCTTGCCATCGGGGGTGCGGACGGTGAGGCTGGCCATGTCGACGCGTTCCTAGAAGCCGAGGGTGAAGCCCGCGCCGGCACCGCCCGGCGTGGGGAAGATGTGCAGCCGGGCGCGGAGCGAGGGGTCCGGCGTGGACTCCCGGGGCTCGGGCGGCGGCGCGGAGGCGGGGAGGGTCTCGATGTGGGTGTCCACCACCTGGTCCTGATGGTGGACGAGGGCGTCCACCACGCCCGCCGCGTACACCGCGTAGAAGCCCGCGGCCGAGCCCCACTTGAGCCGCGTCCACGTCTGGGCCTGTGGGAGGCTCTCGGTGGGGATGAAGCGCACGGGGACCTCCTTGGGCTCGCGGATGTCGTCCACCGTCACTTTCTTCGTTTCGATGAGGCCGTTGTAGGCGAAGTAGGAGATGACGCTGGTGACGGCGAGCGCGCCCTGGGTGGCCGCGAAGAGGGTGCCCAGGCGGTTGCGGCCCTGCTGGAACTGGCCCGCGCCGAAGGGGACGAAGTTCACCAGGAAGCTGCGCCTCTCCACCTCGCGCACCGTCACCTGCCGGGACAGCGCTTCCACGCGGCGGCGCTGCTCCTCGGCGGCCACGCGCTCGCGCTCTCGACGCTCGGCCTCCGCGCGCTCACGCTCCACCCGCAGTCGCCGCTCCTGGCGCACCAGGTCCAGCTCCCCCGCCATCTGCTCGCGGATGCCGTCCAGGTACGCCACCGCCGGCGGGGGCACCGCGAAGGGATCCAGGTTGAAGTCCGGCTCCAGCCGCAGCAGCGCGCGGAAGTGGCGCCCGGCGTCCTCGGTACGGTTGAGGTTGAAGGCGCTCAGCCCGGCCAGCTTGTGCAGCTCCGCCAGGTCCTTCTCGGACAGCCGGCCCCGGTCGATGCGCGTGCCCGCGCGGTCGAGCACCTCGGCATAGCGGCCGTACTCGTAGGTGGCTCGCAGGGTGGTCACTTCCGGGTCCACCGGCTCCTCGGCGAGCACGGTCCCGGGGGCGATCAGCCCCACCAGCAGCAGGAGGATGCGGAGGCAGCGGCTCATTCGGCGACGAGTGCTCCGCGCAGGGTGATGGACTTGCCGGGCTCGATCTGCACCGTGCGCTTCTCGGTGCGGTACCCGGTGTGGCTCACCTCGTACTCCACGCGGTGCTGGAAGCTCGCCGGCCCGCGGGGCGAGTGGATCTCGAAGGGGTGCGCCTGTGTGTCCCGGATGGCGCGCGTCTCGGAGCCCACGCGTACCGTGGCGTCCGCGGGCTCGTACTGGAAGGACAGCCGCGAGGGCTTGAGCAGGGCGCGCAGGCGGAAGACGTTCTCCGCCCCGGGTCGCACCTCGATCGTCTCCCGGGCGTCCTCGCAGTAGTCGCAGGAGATGGTGACGGTGTGCCGGCCGGGCGTCACCTCCAGCGCGTGCTGCGCGAGCGGTTGTGGGCTGGGCTGTCCGTTGTCCACACGGATGGTGCCGTAGGGGCGCACCAGGATGGAGATGGGCACCGGCGCGAGGCGGGCGGGCTCGACGCGCGTGGGGGGACGCCGGGCGGGAGCGGGCTCCACCATGGCGAGGGCGGTGGGGGTGGTGACCTGGGGCTGCTCGGGCGCCGGTTCCTTCTTCGCCTCGGGGGCGGGGGTGGGCGGCACCACGGACGTGGGCTCGATTCCAGGCAGGAAGTCCGGAGCGCGGGGCTGCCGGCTCCGCTGGAAGAGGTGAAGGCCCACGCCGAGCCCGGCGACGATCAGCAGGCCCGCGCCCAGCTTCAGCCCCCGGGCGCGCCACTGCTTCAGGCGGCGCTCCCGCTCCAACCCCTTGAGGAGCGCCAGCGCCCGCGCGTTGGTGGCATCGAGCGCGAGCACCTGGTTGAGGCAGGCGAGCGCCTTGGACGTGCGCTTCTCCGCGAGCAGCCGCTCCCCGCGCTCGAGCCGGGTGGCGATGATCCGCGGGCGCATCAGCTTCTGGTACGAGGGCGGGTCGGCGAAGAAGGACGCGAGCTCCTCGCCCACGCGCGCGAAGCCGAGCCCCGCCAGGTAGTCCCCGAGCGCGTCGCGCAACTGGCCCGCGTGCGCGTAGCGCCGGCCCGGGTCCCTCGCCAGGCAGGTGGCGCAGATGTCCGCCAGCTCGTCCGAGAGCGTGGGGACCCGCTGGCGCGGATCCTCGTAGTTGCCATCGAGGATGCGCTTGAGCGTGGCGGTGGCGTTGGAGGCCGTGAAGGGCAGCCGTCCGACGACGAGGGCGTAGAGGATGGTGCCCAGCGAGAAGATATCCGCCGCGGGGCCGGCCTCTTGGCCCTCGATGATCTCCGGAGCCATGTGCGCCGGCGAGCCCACCAGCGCACCGGTGACGGTCATCCGCTCCTCGATGTCGAGCAGCCTGGCGATGCCGAAGTCCATCAGCTTGAGGAGCCCGTCCTCGCGCACCATCACGTTCTCGGGCTTGAGATCGCGGTGGATGACGCCTTCCTCGTGGGCGTGCGCCAGCGCGGCGGCGATCTCATGGACGACCATGGCGGCCAGCTCGGGCGGCTCCATCCGGCCCAGCTCGTCCACGTAGTCCTTGAGGGTGCGGCCGCGCACGTACTCGGTGACGAGGAAGGCGTTGTCCGCGCCCTCGGCCGAGAAGTCGAACACCTCGAGGATGTTGGGGTGGTGCAGCCGCGCCACCGCCTTGGCCTCCCGGGCGAGCCGCCGTCGCGACTCCTCCTTGCCGGCCAGGTGCGGGTGCAGCACCTTCACCGCCACCTCGCGGTCCAGGGCCGTGTCGAGCCCCTTGTACACGACGCTCATGCCTCCCGAGCCCAGCTCCTCGAGGATGCGGTAGCGACCGATCTGTCGACCGACGAGCGTCATGTCTTCCGCGTCTCAGGTGATGAGTCAGGAGGACGCGATTGTCAGGGTGGATACGGCGGCCATGACAGCGACGTCGGGGTGGATTCTAGGAGCCGACCCCGAGTGGTGCAAAGCCTCAATCGCGCTTGAGACGACGTCGCGCGGCCAGCCGGTCCAGCAGGGCGTGGAGGAGCGGTTCCGCCTGCCGCGGCAATTTACGATCCGTGGGCGAGTGCACCGGGAGTGCGCGGGCGAGCCGGTACACCTCCACGAGCCGCTCGTGGAGCAGCTCGTTGTGTGGCTGTGCCTGGAGGGCGCGGCGGTAGGCGGCGGCCGCACCCGCGTAGTCCCCCAGGACGAAGAGGCGCTCGCCCTCGGCCACGGGGGTGGAGGGGCCCTGGGGCACCGGCTCGGGCTCGGCGTCGGCGCTGGCTCGGACGGCCTGGAGCGTCTGCAGCTCCTCGGGCTGGAGCATCTCGCGCAGGTTGGTGAGCCTGAGGGCCAGGGAGGGGTCCTCGGGGAAGGCCCGGCAGAGCGATTCGTAGAGGCTCACCGCCTCTCCCAGCTCTCCGCGACGCAGGGCGCGTTCGGCATGTGCGACCATTTCGGCGCGGGCTTCGGGGTTCATCTCGGGCGCAAGGTTACCGTGCGGGGCAGGGATGTCACGGGTCCACGGGCCCGCCGCTTTCGGGCTCCGCCGCTTGCCTGCTACCCTAAATTTTCATCGATGACTTCAAAATTCCGCCTGCATGGTCGGAGAGCATGCGAGCCTCGCGCTCGCTGACGAAGCCCGGCCGGTGGTGGCCCCATCGGTTGTGGAGAGGGGCGGGCGCGTGGGCCGGCGCGCCCGCCCCGGCAGTCTTCCGGGTGATGCGCGGCCGTTCCGCTAGTGTGTGCCGCTCATGCTGATGATCCTCCTCCTCGCCACGTTGGCCCAGGCCCCGGGCGTTCCCACGGGCGCGCCGGACGCGGGCACGCCGGCCGTCGTCCCTCCGCTGCCCGTGGCCACGCTGCCCCCAGCCACCCACGAGCTCTTCGAGCGCATCAAGGGCCGCGTGGTCCAGGTGCGCATCATCGAGCGACGGAGCGGCACCAAGTCGTCCATCGGCTCGGGGTTCTTCGTGAGCGCCGAGGGGCACGCCATCACCAACTACCACGTCGTCTCCAGCATCGTTCACCACCCGGAGGACTACACCGCCGAGCTGGTGCGCGACGGCAAGGACACCGAGGCGATGCCGGTGCGGCTGGTGGACGTGGACGTGGTGCACGATCTGGCCGTCATCCAGTTGGACGGGCCGGTGAAGGACTGGTTCGTGCTGGCGGATCGGGAGCCCCCGCAGGGCACGCGGCTGTACGCCATGGGAAACCCGCACGATTTGGGCACCACCATCGTCGAGGGGACCTACAACGGCCTCATCCAGGACGCGCTCTACGACAAGGTGCACTTCAGCGGCGCCATCAACCCGGGCATGAGTGGCGGCCCCACGGTGTCGAACGAGGGCAAGGTGGTGGGCGTCAACGTGGCCACGATGGGCAACCAGCTCGGCTTCCTGGTGCCGGTGGCCCACGCGCGGGCGCTGCTGGAGCGGGCCCGACAGGCGAAGGAGACCAGCCCCTCGACGCTGCTGGCCATGGTGGGCGCGCAGTTGCTGGACAACCAGCAGCGCGTCTCCGAGCGCCTGCTGGCCGAGCCGGTGCCCACGCAGACGCTCGGGGACTACCGCGTGCCCGGCCGCTGGCTGCCGTTCCTCAAGTGCTGGGGCGACACCCCGCACGAGCCGGAGAACCCGTACACCATCACCAGCTACCAGTGCTCGTCCGAGGAGGACATCTACCTGAGCTCGGACCACCGCACGGGAGTGGTGGCCTATAACCACGCCTATGTGTCGAGCGATCAGCTCGGGCCTCTTCGCTTCTCGGCGCTCTACACGTCGACCTTCGGCAACGATGCGGGCGGCGTGGACGCGACGAAGGAGGACGTGACGAACTTCCGCTGCGAGGTGAAGTTCGTGAAGGTGGGCGGGATGCCAGTGCGCACGGCCCTGTGCCTGCGCGCCTACAAGAAGTTCCCCGGGCTGTACGACCTGGCGCTCCGGGCGGCCACGCTCAACGCGAGCACCTCGGGCGTGCAGACGAGCCTGGACCTGGCGGGGTTCTCCGCGGACAACGCACGCGCCATCGCGCGCCGCTACCTGGAGGCGCTCGCGTGGACGAAGTGATCTTCCTGGAGGTGCTGGAGGGAGACGCGGTGCACACGCGTCACCGGCTGGAGCGCTTCCCGGTGACGGTGGGACGCGGGTACACGAACGACATCATCCTGGATGATCCCAAGGTGTCGGCCTCGCACCTGCGCATCGAGCGCACGGAGGAGGGGAAGCTGGTGCTGCGGGACGTGGGCAGCAGCAACGGGACGTTCCGGGTGGAGCCCTGGGCGCGGCTGGCGGAGCTGGAGCTCACGGACGATGCGCGGGTGGCGGTGGGGGATACGGTGCTGCGCTTCCGGAGCCGGTCGCACGCGGTGGAGGACACGCGCGTCGCGGAGATCCTGGTGGCGCCGAGGGGGCGCCTCTTCGATCGACCCTTCGCCTTCCCGGCGATGCTGGCGGTGGCGGTGGTGTTCTCCCTGCTCTCCGAGTACCTGACGAACTACCAGAAGACGAACTGGGGCTCGCTGGCGCTGGCGGTGTTCCTGCCGGTGTTCATGTCCTTCGTCTGGGCGGGCCTCTGGTCCGTCGCGAGCAAGGTGGCACGCCGGCAGTTCCACTTCGGGGCGCATGGCACCATCGGGAGCCTGGCGCTGCTGGGGCTGCTGATCATTCCGATGTTGCTGACGCTGGTGACGTACAGCCTGGCGCTGGGGACCTGGGTGCGGTGGCTGTTCCTGCTGGGGTACCTGGGGTGGATGGGGTACGTGCTCTTCTGGCACCTGCGCTACGTGTCGCGCGCGGAGCCGAGGCGACTGGCGGGCGTGCTGGCGGTGATCCTGGTGTGCTTCGGGGCACTGACCCAGGCGGACTCGTTGCTGGACGAGGAGGACTTCTCGCCCTCGCTGGAGATCGATCGCACGCTGCTGCCGCCGGCCTTCCAGGTGGCTCCCGCGAAATCGGTGGATGCCTTCTTCGAGGACACGCAGGACCTCCAGAAGAAGGTGGACGCGCTGGCGAAGGAGAAGCCCTGAGCTTCTCCCCCGGCCGGTCCTGGCGGCGGGCTACATGCCGCGCACGGCGTGGGGCTGGTAGGGCGCCTCCAGCGCCTTCACCTCGTCGGCGGTGAGCTGCACGTCCACCGAGCGGATGGCATCCTCCAGGTGCTCCAGCTTCGTGGCGCCGATGATGGGCGCGCCACCACGGCGGGTCTGGACAGCAGCCACGCCAGGGACACCTCCGCGGGCTTGTTGCCTCGCGCCGAGGCCACCTGCTTCACCGCCTCCACGACGTCCCAGTCGTGGGGGTGGTCGTAGAGCGCCTGCGCGAACGCGTCCGAGCCGGCGCGCGTCGTGGTCTGCCGGTCATCCAGCGACTTGCGCGTGCCGGCGAGGAGCCCGCGGGCCAGCGGGGACCAGGGGATGACGCCGATGCCCTCCGCCTCGCACAGGGGGAGCATCTCCCGCTCCTCCTCGCGGTAGACGAGGTTGTAGTGGTTCTGCATGGAGACGAAGCGCGCCCAGCCGTGGCGCTCGGAGAGGCTCAGCGCCTTGGCGAACTTCCACGCGGCCGACGAGCTCGCGCCGATGTAGCGCACCTTTCCCTGCCGCACGAGCTGATCCAACGCGGCCAGCGTCTCCTCCAGGGGCGTCTCCGGGTCCATGCGATGGATCTGGTACAGGTCGATCGTCTCCACGCCCGAGCCGCTTCAGGCTGGCCTCGCAGGCCTGCACCACGTGCTTGCGCGACAGGCCGCCCATGTTGGGCCCATCGGTCATGGGGAAGTAGACCTTGGTGGCGATCACCACCTCGTCCATGCGCGCGTACTTGCGCAGCGCGCGGCCGGTGACCTCCTCGCTCACGCCCAGCGAGTACATGTCCGCGGTGTCGAAGAAGTTGATGCCGGCCTCCACCGCGCGGCGGAAGAAGGGCTGCGAGGCCTCCTCGTCCAGCACCCACGGACGCCAGGTGGGGGTGCCGTAGCTCATGCACCCCAGGCAGATACGGGACACCTTCAGGCCGGTGTGGCCCAGGTTGGCGTACTTCATCGGGTGGTCACTCCTTTGGTTGGAGTGGCGCTTACCCGCGGGGGAGCCAGCGCGTCCACCACTCCCTGCGCCACTGCCGCCGCGAAGGCCTCCAGCGTGCGTTCCTCCCGCCAGCGCGCCACCTCCTCGAGGTCCAGCGCGTGGTGCGTCTCGATGATGACCGAGGGCATGGGCGGCTTGCGCAGCACGAAGATGCGCTGCCCCGGCTGGTGCCGGCTCACGAAGGTCCCCGGCTGCTCGGAGTCGGGGTCGTACAGGCCCACGTAGTCCTCGCCCCCGTAGGGGTAGAAGCCCGCGTCCCCCATGCGTCGGGCCAGCGCCCGGGCCAGGATCAGCCGCCGGGATAGCAGCGGCTCGGGGATGTCGTCCGCGTAGAGCACGCTGTACCCGGGGGCAGCGTCGTTCCGCAGGCACCACTGGTCCGGCGAGGCCATCCACCAGCTCGCCTCGCCCCGAGCATCCGAGTGGAGGCTCACGAAGAGGTCCGCCTGCCAGCGCTCCGCCTCCTCGAGCCGACCCGGGTACGTGGGGCGCTGCCCCGGCTTCCGGCTCAGCTTCACCCGGAAGTGCCCCGTGGCCTCCAGGCGCCTCGCCAGCTCCTGGGCCACCCGGAGCGTGAAGGACTCCTCCGGCTCGCAGGTGACGGATGAGTTCCCCTCGTTCCCCGGCGCTCCGTGCCCCGCGTCCAGGTAGATGCGCTTCTTTCCGAAGCCCGGGGGGAACTCCACTTTCGCCACCGTCAGCGGGGTGCTCGCGGCGGGCCATCGCGGTGATGCCACCGGATCAGAAGGGGTAGGGGCCGCGGGGGCGGGGAGGGGCTCGGGAGCTGTGGGGGCGGCTCGGGCCTGCTCCGCGCATCCGGCGGCGAACAGGCCTCCGGTGAGGAGCAGCACCCACACGGGGGGCTTCGGCATGTCCCCTCAGACCCCGGAGGGCGGGGCGGCGTTCCCTCGAAAAAGACAACGGGCAGGTCCCCGGTTGGGAACCTGCCCGTCATTGCTTCAACCCTGGCTCAGCCCGCGACTAGGCGCGGACCTCGGGGGTCGCCTCGGACTGGGGAGGCACCGTCTTCTCCCCACCCTCCGGCGGCGTCTTGAAGGGCGACGTCTCCATCGCCGCGTCGAGCACCTCGTCCATGCGGGTGGCGAAGATGAACTCGATCTCGTTCTTCGCCTGCTCCGGCACGTCCTGCAGGTCCTTCCGGCACCGCTCCGGGAGGATGACGCGCTTGATGCCCGCGCGGTGCGCCGCCAGCACCTTCTCCTTGATGCCGCCCACCGGCAGCACCAGGCCACGCAGCGTCGCCTCGCCCGTCATCGCCGTGTCGCCGCGCACCCGGATGCCCGTGAGCAGGCTGGTGAGCGCCGTGAGGATCGTCACGCCCGCCGAAGGACCGTCCTTCGGGATGGAGCCCGCGGGGAAGTGCAGGTGCAGGTCCGTCTTCTCGAGGAAGTTCGGGTTGATGCCGAGCGCCTCCGCCTTGCTGCGCAGGTAGCTCAGCGCCGCCGTGGCGCTCTCCTTCATCACGTCGCCGAGCTGGCCGGTGAGCGTCATGCCGCCCTTGCCCGCCATCTTGGTCGCCTCGATGAAGAGCAGGTCGCCGCCCGCCGCGGTCCACGCCAGACCCGTGGCCACGCCCGGCACCTCCGTGCGCTCCGCGACCTCGGAGTAGAACATCTCGGGCCCCAGGATCTCCTTCACCCGGTTTCCATCGATGTTCTGCTTGTCGGTCTTCCCGCCGGCCACCTCCACCGCCACCGCGCGGCAGATGTCCGCGATGCGGCGCTCGAGGTTACGCACACCGGCCTCACGCGTGTACGAGACCGTCAGCGTGAGCAGCGCCTCGTCGGTGATGGTGATGTGGTCCTCGCTCAACCCGTGCTCCTTGAGCTGCTTGGGCACCAGGTGGATGCGCGCGATGCTCTGCTTCTCCTCGAAGGTGTAGCCGGACAGCTCGATGATCTCCATGCGGTCACGGAGCGGCCCAGGGATCGGATCCAGCTGGTTCGCCGTGGCGATGAAGAGCACCTTGGACAGGTCGAACGCCACGTCCAGGTAGTGGTCGCTGAACGCTGTTGTTCTGCTCCGGATCCAGCACCTCGAGCAGCGCGGCGCTCGGGTCGCCGCGGAAGTCCGCGCCGAGCTTGTCGATCTCGTCGAGCATCATCACCGGGTTCTTCGTCCCGGCCTTCTTCATGCTCTGGATGAACCGGCCCGGCAGCGCGCCGACGTAGGTGCGCCGGTGGCCACGGATCTCCGCCTCGTCACGCACGCCGCCGAGCGACAGGCGCACGAACTTGCGGCCCACCGCCTTGGCGATGCTCTGACCCAGCGACGTCTTGCCGACGCCCGGCGGCCCCACCAGGCAGAGGATGGGCCCACGCATGTCGTTCTTGAGCTTGCGCACCGCCAGGTACTCCAGGATGCGCTTCTTCACCTTCTTGATGCCGTAGTGGTCCTTGTCGAGCGTCTGCCGGGCGTTCTCGATGTCGAGGTTGTCCTCGCTGAGCTTGGCCCAGGGCAGGTCGGCGATCCAATCGAGGTAGGTGCGCGCGACGGTGTACTCGCTGGAGGCCGCCGGAATCGTCTTCAGGCGGTTGAGCTCCTTGTTGGCGACCTTCTCCACGTCGGGCGGCAGGCCGGCCTTCTTCAGGCGCTCCTGCAGCTCGTCGAGCTCCTCCTCCTCCTCGCCCATCTCGCCGAGCTCTTCCTTGATCGCCTTGAGCTGCTGGCGCAGGTAGTACTCGCGCTGGGTCTTCGACATCTCGCCCTTCACGGCGGAGTCGATCTTGTTGGAGAGCTTGAGGATCTCGCGCTTGCGGTTGAGCAGCTCGAGCACCAGCTTCATGCGCGCCTTGAGATCCACCGTCTCGAGGACGGCCTGCTTCTCCTCGATGGGCACGTCCACGTTGGCGGCGATCAGGTCCGCGAGGTGACCCGGATGCGTGATGCGACTCGACCAGCTCGGTGGCCGCGGCCGGCAGCTCCGGCATCAGCTCGATGACCTCGCGGGCCAGCTTCTTGAGGTTGATGCCCAGGGCCTCGACCTCGACGTTCTCCGCCGAGGTCTTGTCCTCCACGGCGTCCACGCGGGCCTTGAGGTAGGGGGCCTCCTGCACCAGATCCATGACGCGGAAGCGCGCCAGGCCCTGGACGACGAGCGAGTAGTTGTCCTCGCCCATCTTCAGGAGCTTCACGATGCGGGCGACGGTGCCCATCGAGTAGAGGTCGGACGCGCCCGGATCCTCTTCCTCGGCCCGGCGCTGGGTGACCACGCCGATCACCTGGTCGTCACGCACCGCGTCCTTGATGAGCGCGATCGTCTTCTGGCGGCCCACCGCGAGCGGAAGCACGCCGCCCGGGAAGAACACCGAGTTGCGCAGGGGGAGGATCGGAAGGACCTGCGGAATGTCCTCCTTGTTGATCATCCCCGGGGGTGCCATGGCGGCCGGCATGGCTGCTGCGGATCCGCCCTTCTTCTTCTCGTCGGACATGTAGTCGATGCCTCGGTTTCCAGCCCGGTCGGACAGCGTCCAGGCTGGTTGAACTACTTCGTTGTCGATCTTCTGTGAAAGTTGACTCAACGTAGCAACCAAAACGGACATGGCAAACGCGACCTGCGTTTTTCCTGGAGCCAGTCGGGTGCCAGACGGTTGGAACTCCGGACGGTTGCTCGCACATACTGCCTGGGTGGGGCATGTTGCTGCTCCACCTTTGTTACGCCGTATCCGCGCACCCGGTTGCGCCGCGTTCCTCAGGAGAACCCCTTGATGCATCCCATCCGCTCGAGCGCGCTGCTGGCCCTCGCCCTGTGGGGGGCGGCCTGCCATTCCCCCGTGGAGGAGCCCGGCTCCACGTTGCCCGGCCGGTGCCAGGAGGAGGCCCCGCTCATCTCGGCCCAGAAGACGGACATCCTCTTCGTCATCGACAACTCTGGCTCCATGGCCGAGGAGCAGGCGGCCATCGCCACCGAGTTGCCCGCCTTCATCGACGAGCTGCGGCGGGGGAACGGGGTGGAGCAGGACTTCCGGGTCGGGGTCATCACCACGACGGTGTACCAGCGCGCGTTTTTCGATAACAAAGACGGACATCGCTTATTTTCCCGACCAGGCCGGCAAACTGCAGCCGGTGCCGGACGAGCTGGGACGCCCCTCGGCCGAGCGCTTCATCGACTCGGGAGACCCGGAGCTGCTGGGGAAGTTCCGCCGGCTGGTGCAGCGCGGCACCAGTGGCAGCGGCCAGGAGTCCCCCTTCGAGGCGGTCCGGCTGGCGGTGACGTCTCCGCTGTCCACCACGGCCATTGGAGACGGGGGCAACGGCGGCTTCCTGCGGGACGGGGCCCGGCTGCTGGTGGTGGTGGTCTCGGACGAGGAGGACTGCAGCTCCACCGAGCGGCCGCCGCCGGTCCGCCTGACGGAGGACACGTCGGTTGACGTGTGCAGCGAGCAGTCGGACCTGTTGACGCCGGTGGAGGACTACGTGCGCCTCTTCCGGAACCTGGAGGACGGGACGGGGACGACGCGGGAGGTGCTGTGGGCGACGATCGGCCCGGTGGCACTGACGGACAAGCGGGCCCAGGCGGTGCAGGACACGACTCCCCAGGGGACGTTCGTGCGCAACGTGGATTGCCCGACCTCGTACGGGCCGGGCTACCGCCAGCGGGAGATGGCGCTGCGGTTCGACACGGGCCTGCTGAACCTGGACTCCATCTGCCGGGCGAGCTTCCGGGACACGCTGGTGTCCATCGCCACCCTGGCCACGACGGCGCAGAGCATCGAGGTGGTGAACCTGCCGGACCCGCTGCTGGTCCGGGTGGAGGTGACGCGGGAGGACGGCACGGTACAGACCTGTAGCGTGGCGGGCGGCGACCTGTCCTACGAGCCGGCGGCGGAGGGCCGCTCGGCGCGCCTGTACTTCCAGTCCGCGTGCCCGCGTCGGGCCACCGACCAGAAGCTCCAGGTCAAGCCTGCTCTGCGCGGGCTGACGCTTCGGCGGCGTCATAACAGGAGGGGATTGGGGTGGGGGGATGTAGTCCTCCCTACGTGCCCGTAGCCCCGAGCTGCCCAAAAGGGCAGCTTGCCTGCCCACCAGGCGACATTTCCTGGCGTATGTCAGACCGCTCTTGCCATACTGAACGTGCGTTTCAGGTCCTGTGCCGGACGAGGGACGTAATGAGTGCGACGGCGGAGACAGATGTCGGCGACGGTGGAGCAGCTGCGCGAGCGCATCCGCCGGCTGCAGGCGGCGCCGCGGAAGCTACCTGGCGACCCTGCGCACGGGGGTGGAGCGCCTTCGACGAGCTGCTGCCGGCCGGGGGGCTGCCGCTGGGGCAGGTGGTGGAGCTGTGGGGGGAGGCGGCCTCGCGGCGGACCAGCCTGGCGCTGAGGGCGGTGGGCGTCGGCGCACCGGGAGGGCGGCTGTGCGCGTACGTGGACGGCCCGTGGGAGCTCTACCCGCCAGCGGCGATGGCCGCGGGGGTGGATCCTTCCGCGACTGCTGATCGTGCGGCCCAAGACGGCCGAGCAGCTCGCGTGGTCGGCGGTGCAGCTCGTGCGCAGCGGGGCGTTCGCGTGCGTGGTGCTGGATCTGACGCGGGCCCCGCCGGGAACGGAAGGGCGAGGGCGGGGTGCGGCTGTCCCCGCGGAGGGCAAGCGGCTCGAGGAGGCGGCGGTGCGCGGGGCGGACCCTGCTGCTGCTGCTCACGGCGCCGGAGGCGCCGGGGGACGGGATGATGCGCGTGCGCACCGGGCGCGCGGAGACGAGGGGCTCTCGGTGGAGGTGGTGCGCAGCCGGCAGGGTGGAATCGGCTGCGAGCGCTGGTGCCCTGGCGCGGCGCTCTACCCGGAGCTGGCGCGAGTCGGGAGACGCCGTGGCGGGCGGAGCTGCTCCCGGCCGAGGACGCGACGCGTGCCGGAGCTGCGCCGCGAGCGCGCAGGCGCCGCGTGACGGCCACGCGGAATCCTGGCGCAGCGTCCGGGACGGGACGCTGCCATGCCGTCGCTGCGCGCGAGCCTCGGACGCGGGCTCGGGCCCCTGCACTCGAGGCGAGGGGAGGGGAACGGACTGCCGTGATGCGCCGCGCCTATCTGCACCTCCCGCGCTTCCCGGTCAGCGCCAGGTGCTCGAGCTGCCGGTGCTCGCGGGCAGGCCCTTCGCCTTGATCGAGGAGGTGCGCGGCCAGCGGCGGATCGCGGGCGCCTCCAGCGCGCGCTGAGCGCCGGCGTGCGGCCGGGGATGACGCTGACGGCGGCGAGCGCGATGGTGCCCTCGCTGGGCCCTTCCCGTACCGGCCCGAGGAGGAGAGTGGCGGGCGCTGGTGGGCTGGGCGAGACGCTGATCGCGCTGGCGCCGGGCTTCGAGCTCTCGCGCGCCGGACGGGCTGTGGCTGGACGCGAGTGCGGCGCCGCTCGTGGGCGGGGAGGAGGGGCTGGCGCGAAGGGTGCTGGCGCTGTGCTCGGAGCACGGCTGCCGCGGGGGCGGTGGTGGTGGCCTCGGAGGCCTTCACCGCGCGGGCGCTGGCGAGGCACGGGGGCCGGCGGAGGAGGTGGTGCCGGCGGCGAGGGGGCGCGCGCGCTGGCGCCGCTGCCGCTGTGGGCGCTGGAGGGCCCGGCGCGGGCGGCCTTCGCGGCGCTCGGGCTCACCACGCTGGGCGAGGTGGCGGCGCTGCCCGTGGGGGCGGTGACGGCGCGAGGTGGCGCGGTGGGCTGCGGGCGCACGCGCGCTGCCGGGGCGGGGACGACACGCCCTTCGTCGCCGAGGCGCTGGAGGAGGTGCTGGAGGAGCGGCTGGCGCTGGACTTCCCGGCCGAGTCGCTTCGAGCCGCTGCAGTTCGCGCTCAAGACGGTGCTGGACCGCACTGCGCGGGCGGCTGGCGGGCGGCGGCGCGCGGCGGTGCGGCTGCGCTTCGACGCTGCAGCTGGACCCGGGAGGCAAGGCGGTGCTGCCGCTGACGCTCGCGCGGCCCAGCGCGCAGGCGCGGCTGCTGCTGGATCTCGCGCGGCACCGCTGTCGAGAACCTGCGGCTGGAGCGGCCGGTGGCGGGGCTGATCGCGCGGGTGGAGGAGGACTGCGAGGACCCGGGGCAGCAGCTGTCGCTGGGGGACGGGCCCGCAGGGGGACGCGGCGCTGGAGGTGGTGCTCTCGCGGCTCGCGACGGCGCTGGGGGAGGACGCGCTCTTCGTCGCGGCGGTGCAGGGGGTGCACCGGCCCGAGCAGGCGTATGTGGCGCGGAGCCTTCCGTCCGCCACGTCAGAGTCGAGGACTGGAGGCGGAGCTCGCGCTCCAGTCCCCTCTCCCTCTGGGAGAGGGAAAGGGTGAGGGAAGTGGGCAGACGACTGCGGCCCCCGGGGACGCGAAGCAGGAGCGCCCCAGCCGTGCTCGTGCCGTGCCCACGCCGCTGGACGTGGAGATGGGCCCGGAGGGGGAGCTGCGCTCCGCACGCCTCCAGGGCGCGCGGCGCCGCGTGGTCGGCGCTCACGGGGCCCGAGCGCTGAGCGGAGACTGGTGGGCGCCCGAGCCCTACAGCCGCGACTACTACCGCCTGCACCTCGAAGGGCTGGGGTCGGTGTGGGTGTTCAGGGACGCGCGGGACGGGCGCTTCTACCTGCAGGGTCTCTTTGATTAGGGCCGCTCTACTCCTCCAACGCATTCAACTGCGTTTGAGCAATCTCCCGGTACAGCGGCACGACCTCGACGGCCAGCACGTTTTCGAACAACTTCCGTGCGCCCTGTATATCCCCGGCGTCCTGAAGACGGCTGGCATCCACGATGGCGCGGGACAAACGCCGAGAGCCGACGCGGATTCTCCGAGAAATCTTCGCCACGAGGGTTGCTGCATCCGAGGGAGAGCGGATGCCCTGTGCCGCGTCATCATCGGACAGAGCCACTTGTCGGGCTGCACGCCGCAAGAGATCGCACACAGACACAGTGAGTTCGAGCGGTTGGCCCCGCTCAATCTGTTCCGCTAACGCTCGTACCTCTTCCCAATCTGTTTCTTCGTTCATGCGTTATGTTCGCGGTTTACATAGGTGAAATGGCCACTGGCGCTGGCCCTCGCACAGCCGAAAGCAGGCATAGCAGTCGCCTTTCCAGAGCGGGTTCATCTGACCATATTCACGGGTTTGGGGACCTCAGCCGCTTCAGCTTTTTTTCCAGCTTGGGTGACACCACCACCTGGTTGTCCGCCGTCACCACCACGGCGGAGGCACCGTGCTTCTCCGCGAGCGCCAGTCCCTCCTTGGCTCCGAGGATGAACACGGACTTCGTCAGCACCTCCGCGTCCACCGCGCTCGGCGCGAGGATCGTCGCCGAGCGTGACGCCGTCGCCGGGTAGCACGTCCTGCGGATCGATGATGTGGTGGTAGCGCTTGCCCTCCAGGATGAAGAAGTTCTCGTAGTCGCCGCTCGTCGAGAAGGCCGCGTCGGAGACCTCGAGCACCGCGAACACGCTGTCCCGCTCGCCTCGCGGATCCCGGATCCCCACCTTCCACGGTCGGCCCGCCTTCTTCCCCCCCGCGTAGAAGTCTCCCCCGGCCTGCACGAAGAAGTTCTTGAAGCCCAGCCCTCGCAGCTTCTTCACCGCCTCGTCCACGCCCCAGCCCTTCGCCAGCCCTCCCAGCCCGAGCTGCATCCCCGCTCGCTTCAGCCGCACCTTGCACCCGGGCTCGCCACCGTCTCCCGCCGGGGCGAACTCCAGATCCTTGTACGAGATGAGTTCGCACCGCTTCTTCAGCTCCGCCGGGTCCGGCAGGGCAGGGGTCAGGTCCGTCCCGAAGCGCCACATGCCTCGCAGTGCCGCCCATGTCGGGTCGAAGAGCCCTCCCGTCTGCTCCGCCCCCTGCACCCCGCGCCTCAGCGCCGCGCACAGGTCCTCGGGAATCGCCACCAGCTCCCCGTCTCCCGCCTTGCGGTTCACCGCCGACAGCTCGCTGTCCGGGCGCCACTCGTTCATCACCTGGTTGACGCGCTCGAAGGCCCCGAAGGCCGCGTCGAAGCCCTCTCGCGCCTTCTCGGGCGTGCCTCCCACCAGCGTCACCGTCACCGTCGTCCCCATCATCGGACGCGTCTCGGTGCGGACCTGTGGAGCGGGTGCTGCGGCCAGGACCACCAGCAGGGCACTCATCATCATGATGGCCGCCCTCTGTCCCATGGATGACCCAGGCGCGCCAGCCTCGACCTCGGCTTGACCCTATGTCGTGGGCGTAGTATTCCAACCATTCCGGGTTATTGAGAATGACTTTCAAAATCATTCACCCAGCAGATGGCGCGCCAGAAGCGGGGCAGGGGACGATGACTCCCCGGGCCTTCGCTGGCTCCGTCGCATTGCTGGGGGTGGCCGGAGTGGCGGCGCGTCTGCTCGCGTTGCCCCGGCTCCTGCCGGACCTGGACTCGGTGAACTTCGCGCGCGCCCTCCATGGGTTCGACCTGGCCGCCCAGGCTCCTCACTTCCCGGGCTACCCGGTGTATGTCGCGATGGCCCGGCTGGCCTCGGCCGCTGGTGCCCCCGAGGTGCTCGCGCTGGCCCTTCCCGGTCTCGTGCTCGGGGCGGTGGCCATCGGCCTGTTGGGCTTCGTCCTGCGGCCGTACCTCGGGGCGGCCGGGGCGCTCGTGGGCGTGGCCCTGCTGGCGCTCCTGCCCCTTCCCGTCCTCTTCGGCGCGACCCCCGGCTCGGATGGGGCGGGCCTCGCGCTCCTGGTTCTCACGGCCTGCGCCGTGCTGACGGCTGGCGACTCCGCGCCTCGGGCGGCGGTGCTCGCGGGCGCCGTGGCTGGCGTGGCGCTCGGGGCCCGGCCCTCGTTCCTCCCGGCGCTGCTGGGCCTGGCCCTGGTGGTCCCTCGCGGTCGGCGGCTGGCGGCGTTCGCGGGTGGCGGGCTCGGCGTGCTGGTGTGGCTGCTCCCGATGGTGGTCCTCACGGGCCCGGCGGAGTTGCTGCGCATCGGCTCGGGCTTCCTGGGGGGCCACGCGGGCCAGTGGGGCGGCACCGTCGCCGTGCGCCCGGAGCCTCGGCTGGCGGCTGGAGCACCTCGGGTTCGACATCGTGGCCGCGGGCCTCGGGTTGCCCTGGCCCGGCCTCGGCCGGTGACTCCGTGGCCCTGCGGGTCGCGCGCTTCCTCCTGGCCCTGGGCTTCTCCGGCGCGCTGGTGGCGTTCGTCCGCGCGGCGCTGCGCGGTGTGCTGTCCTCCGGTGAGCGCCGGGTGGCGCGGCTCGCCCTGGCGTTGGGTGTCCCCTATGGCGCGTGGATGTTCCTCGGGCAGAACCTGCTCAAGGCGCGCCATGCCCTGCCGGTGGTGTTCGCACTGGCGCTGCTGGTGGCGGTGGGCGTGGCGGTCCTCGCCCGCGCCTGGGCCCCCCGGGTGCTCCTCCCCCTGGCCGGGGCGCTGGCCGCGACCACCGCGGCGGTGATGCTGCCGGTGGCGCTCGCCCAGGGCTCCGAGCCCGCGCCCGCGGCGCTCCTGGTGTCCCACGTGTCCCGCACGCTGCCCCCGGCCGGCACGCTGCTCTTCACCGGCGAGGAGGCCCGCCTCTTCGAGCACTACGTGCCCCACTACCGCGCCGGCCGTCCCGCCACGGGCGAGCAGCTCCGCCGCGAGGTGGAGCGCGTGGCCGCCGCCGGGGCGGACGTCTACGTCACCTCCACCGCTCCCGGGGCCGAGGCGCTCGCGCCCCACCTGGAGCCCGTCTCGCGCTTCGCGTGCGACCGGCGCGTGCGCTCGCACGCCCACGACATCGTCCTCTTCCACTACCGGCCCGCGCCGCCGGCCACTCCGCACAAGGTCCTCTGATGCGCGCCCGTCTCGCTCCCTGCCTCGCGCTCCTGCTCGCCGCCTGCAAGGGCCCCGTCCCCGAGGACTTCCGGCCCGTCCAGGACTCGGCGAAGGGAGATCCCCGCATCTCCGTGTCCATGAACCGCATCATCTCCGGCCGCTACCGCACCATCGCGCCCATGTGCATCGGGCAGCAGTACGTGGTGAGCGACCCCGCGGACATCCAGCCGGCGGGGGGCCTGTCCATGCGGCCGGGGCAGATCGTCGAGTTCCGCAACTACCAGGCCGACGTGCCCACCAACGTCACCTCGCTGTCGGCGCCCTCGGCGCTCTTCAGCCCCAACCTGGTGAAGCCCTACAACGTCCGCACCGAGAGCCACGAGACGTACTCCTACTGGCGCTACCAGTTCCCGAAGCCGGGCGTCTACGAGTACTTCGACACCAACATGGGAGAGCCGGGCCGCAAGGTGGTGGACTCCTACTACGGCACGGTCTCGTACATCGGCGAGTCGAACGCGCCCAAGGCGGTGGTGTGCGTGGATCCGCCCAACTGCGTCGCGTCCGCCGAGTGCCTCGCCGGCACCGCGCCCGAGGGCACCGCCTGCTGCGCCTGCCTGAGCGTGTGCTGCGAGGTGGATGCCCACTGCACCGCGGACAAGACGTGCCTGCGCGGCCGCTGCGTGGACAAAGAGACGGGCGAGTGACCTTTCGCACCCGGGAGCCCCGGAGTGCCAACACCTTGGTTGCAACGGAGAAGCACACCATGAAGCGCACGAAGTCGGTTGGAATGGGGATGTTCCTGTCGGTGGCCCTGCTGGTGGGCTGCGGTGAGGACAAGCCGGAGACTCCGGAGACGCCGGCCGTGTCCGCGCAGTGCGATGAGTCCATCGCCGAGTACACCGCGTTCGACGTCACCCACCATGAGCCCCAGGACAAGCGCCTGGTGGCGATCGACGAGATGGTGGCGCTGTTCGGCCAGGCGGAGAGCGATTGGACGAAGTCGGCCTCCGTGGCCGAGGCCATCCGGGCGAAGTACAAGGATCCGACCACCAACCTCCAGGCGAAGGTGCTGGCTCGCGAGGACAAGCACTTCACCGGGGATGCAGCCGCCGTGGGCCCCGCGATCGACGCGGCCATCCTGGGCTCGCTCGATGAGCTGGCGGCGGCCACCAAGACGCTGGACGTGTCGCTGGCCAAGCAGCGCTTCCAGAAGGCGGGCCTCTACCGCTTCCTGTACCTGTCGGTGATGGAGGAGCTCTACGACGAGCCGTCCTTCCTGCACTACGACGAGGCCTTCGGCTACCTCGGCACCGGCGCGAGCAACGCGGAGGCCGGTCGCCGGGGTCTCGCGAAGCTGGCCACGGGCCGCGACGGCAACAACGGCACCACGCTGAGCGCCGAGCTCTTCGCGCTCATCAAGGAAGGCTCCTGCATCATCCAGGGCGCGCTGAAGGCCAAGGGCGCGGACTCCATGGCGTTCGGCGATGACGAGCAGTACTCGCGCTTCGTCCAGCGCCTCGATGCCAAGCTGCAGAGCGTCTTCGCGTACTCCGTCGGTCACGAGCTCTACGACATCGAGCTCAACAAGACGAAGCCGGAGGCCGCCTACGTGAAGCTCGTCGAGGGCGAGGGCTTCTTCCGGACGCTGGAGCCGTACATGAAGAACGCTCCGGAGGGCAGCGCCAAGGCGAACCTCGCCACGAAGCTGCGGACGGCCTTCGACGCCGCGATCGCCAAGGCGAAGAACGGCGACACCACCTGGATCACCGACATGAAGGCGACGGAGCTGCTCGGCGAGCTGGAGACCGTCTTCGCCATCGACGTGAAGGCCTGAGCCTGTCGTGAACCTCCCGGCCGGGGTCCTGCTCGCGCGGCCCCGGCCCGACCTTTTCCTCCGAGTGACTTCGGGAGCCACCGTGTCGCGCCGTTACCACCTGTTCCTGCTGCCCCTGCTGCTCGCGCCCCTCTCCGGACTGGCGCAAGAGGAGGGCTCCGCGCCCGCCACGCCAGCGGAGGATGCTCCCCGGCAGCCCGACGCGGAGCGCTCGAAGCAGGACGACGGTCCTCGCCTGGACCTGGAGGGTCTGGAGGATCCCGCCGGCACGGACACGGCGGCGACCCCGGCCCCCAACGCCGAGGCGCCCGCTCAGGTCGCGAAGGACACCTTCACCGAGCGGCTCCAGCCCACCACCACGCTGGCGCAGCGGGCGGCGGCCATCCTCGACCGCACGACGCTGGGCGGCTACGCCGAGCACGACTTCATCCTGCCCCAGCAGGGAGTGTCCACGTTCCGCAACCACCGGTACGTGCTCTTCGTCTACAGCCACATCTCCGAGCGCATCTCCACGGCGACGGAGATCGAGTTCGAGTTCGCGGGCAGCCCGCTCAAGCGCGACGGCATCCTGGGCGCGGGCGAGGTGCTGCTCGAGTTCTCCGTGGTGGACCTGATGCTGACGGACTGGGCCACGTTCCGGGCGGGCGTCATCCTCGTGCCGGTGGGCGCGTACAACCTGCGTCACGATGCGCCGGCGCAGGAACTGCCCGAGCGGCCCATCGCATACACCACGGTCGTCCCCACCACCTGGTTCGAGTCCGGCGCCGGCTTCCTGGGCAAGTTCGACCTGGGCCGGGACTGGCGGCTGAACTACGAGGTGTACGCGGTCAACGGCCTCGACGCGAAGATCCTCGACGGCCAGGGCTTCCGGGCGGCGCGCGGCAGCCACCTGCAGGACAACAACGACGACAAGGCCCTCACCGGGCGCGTGTCCGTCTCGCCCTTCCTGGGTCTGGAGGCGGGCCTGTCCGGCTACACGGGCGCGTATGACCTCGAGGGCCGTCGGGTGAACATGGTCAACGCCGATGTCTTCTGGCGGCTCGGCGCGTTGGACCTGACGGGCGAGGTGGTGCGCGCCTTCATCGACCCTGGCTACGTGCAGGGCTTCCCGGATGGCTCGACGGCCAACACCCGCGACCCCGTGCCCACGGGGATGTTCGGCTTCTACGGGCAGGCCAACTACCGCTTCCGCATCGAGCCCTTCTTCCGGTTGCTCCCGGACGAGTGGCACGACGGGCATTTCACCGCCTCCCTCCGTTACGAGGAGAAGGACACCGACACGGAGTTCGTCACCGCGGGAGACGTGGCGCGGCTGACGCTCGGCCTGAACTTCCGGCCGCTGCCTCCCTACGTCCTCAAGGCCAGCTACTTCTGGGAGAAGAGCGGCGGGAACGGGGAGATGCCGCACGCGTGGTCCAGCGGGTTCTGGCAGGACGGTCACGGGACGTTCCTCGCCAGCGTGGCCTACCTCTTTTGAGAGCCAGGGAACCGATGCGCGCCTTCCTGCTCGCCACCGTCGTGATGCTGACCGCCGCCTGTGCCGGGACGCCCCGGCGCTCGGAGGGCTCACCCGCGCGCGTGGTGGTGCTGGCCGCGTCGGTGGCGTCGAAGCCCGCGCCCCGAGGGCTCATCGGGGACGTGCTTGGCGGAGAGGAGCCCCGAGACGTGGTGGCCCGGGAGGGTGCGGAGGCCCTGCGCTCCCGGGGCTACTCGGTGCTGGGCGTGGAGACGATGTCGGGGCCCGCCCCCACGGTGGAGCAGGCCTCGGCGGTGGCGCGCCAGTACCAGGCGGACGCCACGGTGGTGCTGGTGTTGACCCGGTTGGACCTGTCCTCGCTCCAGTCGCTCGGCCAGGTGAAAGTGGAATTGCAGTCGATGGTGGTGGGCCCGGATGGCCGGGTCCTGTCGAGCGATGAGCGCCGCGCCATCACCTCGGAGAGTCTCTATCGCGCCCGGACGGATTGGCGCTCGCATGTCCGGCAGGCCGTCATCCAGGCGGTTCGGGAGTTGCCATGAACATGGTAAGGGGATGGCCCGTGAAGCACTTCTCGCTGGCACTGGCGGTATGGCTGTGGGTCGGTGTGTCGCTCCCCGCGGAGGCGGCGGGCACCTTCTTCACCACGCCGCAGGTCCTCAAGGAGTTCTTCCCCAAGAGCCAGCGCGTCTCCTATCGCAAGGTGAAGCTCGGCCTGGCCGAGCTGGCCGCGGTGCAGGGGCGGCTCGGCTACAAGCCGACGAAGCCCGAGTACGTCATCTTCGTGGCCACCACCGGTGAGCACGTGGATGGCTACGCGGTCATCGACGAGGAGCTCGGCCAGCACGAGCAGATCACCTTCGCGGTGAAGCTGTCGCCCGAGGGCGTGGTCGAGCGCCACGAGGTGATGGTGTACCGGGAGAAGTACGGTGAGGAGATCACCGATGCGCGCTTCCGGCGCCAGTTCCAGGGGAAGACGGCGAAGGATCCGGTGCGGGCCGGAGTGGACGTCGACGTGGTGACGGGGGCGACCATCTCGTCGCGGTCGATGGCCATCGGAGTGCGTCGCGCGCTCGTCCTGCTGGACGAGCTCATCCTCAAGCCCGGGGCACTGAGCGGCGCCCAGACCGCCGCTCCGAGCGCTCCCAAGGGGTAGTCTTCTCGTGCGTCAGTACGCCCGGCCGTTTCCCATCACCCGCCTCTCGCTCGAGGCCCGCGTCCTCTACACCGGGTTCCTGCTGTTCCTCGTGCTGGGGTTCGTCTCCTCCGTGTGGCTGTACGCGGACTCGTTCGGCGGACTGTCCGCGCGTGGCTCGGCGGAGTACTACCGGGGTGGCGCCGCCGCGCACGAGCCCGCGCCCGCTCCGGCGGAGGAGGCGGCGGGAGGCCCGGCGTTGGAGCTGCCCTCGGACGGCCCCGCGCTGGAGCTGCCCGGAGAGACGGCGGCCGCCGCGCCCATGCGGCTGGAGAAGCCCGCGCGGCAGGTGATGGAGACGTTCCACTTCCACCTCTTCACCGTGCCGGTGGTGCTGCTCATCGTGGGGCACCTGTTCATGCTGACGGCGCTGTCCACGCGGCTGAAGGTGGGCGTCATCACCCTGGCCTCGGTGGCCACGTTCGTCCACCTGCTGGCCCCGCTGCTGGTGCGCTTCGTGGGACCGCAGTGGGGCTGGCTGATGCCGGTGTCGGTGGTGGGGGCGGCGGTGGGCTGGTCGCCGATGCTGCTGTGGCCACTGTGGGAGATGTGGCGGCCGGTGCCGGCCCCGGAGGTGGCGGCGGGATGATCAGCGTCGTCATCCCCGCTCGCGACGAGGTGGGTGCCATCGCCGAGGTGGTGCGGCGGGTGGGTGTGGCGCTGGCGGGGGAGTCGCACGAGATCCTCGTCGTGGATGATGGCTCGCGGGACGGCACGGGTGCGGTGGCGCGCGAGGCCGGGGCGCGGGTGCTCACGTTGACGGGAGTGGGTTACGGCGCGGCGATCAAGGCCGGGGTCGCCCAGGTGCGCGGCTCGCTGCTGGCGATCATCGACGCGGACGGGACGTACCCGGAGTCGGCGCTGCCCGCGCTGGTGGCGGCGGTGCGAGGGGGGGCCCGGCAGGCGATCGGCGCCCGCCCGAAGCTCGGGGCCTCCGAGCCCTTCGCGCGCTCGGCGGTGAAGGCGCTCTTCCGGGGCGCGGTGCGCTGGGTGGGTGGCTTCGAGGCGCCGGATCTCAACTCGGGCCTGCGGGTGCTGCGCACGGCGGATCTGCTGTCGCTCGCGCCGGTGCTGCCGGATCGCTTCTCGCTCACCACGACGTTGACGCTGGCGCTGGCGGCGGCGGGGGACCCCATCGTCTTCCTGCCGATCGCCTACCACGCACGCGTGGGTTGCTCGAAGTGGCGGCCGGTGCGGGACACGTGGCTGATGGGGCGCACGGTGGCGCGAGGCATCGGCTGGCTGCGCGCGGGCCGGGCGCCGAGGGCGCTCGTGTCGCTGGAATTGCCGGCGGTGGGGAGCGCGGGGTGAGCGCGACGGTGGTCATCGGCGCGGGGCCGTCGGGACTGGCCGCGGCGCATGCGCTCGTCCAGGCCGGCAGGCGGGTGGTGGTGCTCGAGGCGTCCGCGCAGGTGGGGGGTCTCTCGGGCTCGTTCGACTTCGCGGGCTTCAAGGTGGACTACGGCCCGCACCGACTGCACCACGCGGCGGGGCCCGAGGTGCTGGAACTCTACCGGGCGGCCCTGGGCGGCACGCTCCGAGTGCGAGCGCGCAGCGGCATGGTGCACGTGGGCGGGCGCAGGCTGCCGTACCCGCTGTCGCTCCTGGGCATTGCCCGGGGGTTGGGGCTCGTCGAGGTGGTGAGGCACGGGCTGTCGGCGGTAGCGGCGCGGGTCCGTCCGCCGGAGGGCGGCCACTTCGGCGCGGAGGCGGCGAGGCGGTTGGGGCGGCATGCGGCGCGGGTGCTGTACGAGCCGGCGGCGCGGAAGGTGTGGGGCCTGCCACCGGAGGAGCTGGACGCTTCGCTCGGCCGGGCGCGGGTGCAGAAGGGCGGCCCGCTGGCGGTGGTGCGCGCGGCGCTCGGGCGCGGAGGCTCGTCCGCGGGGCGGCGCTATTTCTACCCGGAGGGCGGCTTCGGGGCGCTGGCGGAGGGCCTGGCGGAGAACCTGCGGCGGGCCGGCGGAGAGGTGCGCTGCGGAGCGGCGGCCGAGGGGCTGGTGCTGGAGCGGGGGCGGGTGAGGGCCGTGGTGGTGGAGGGGCGCGAGCTGCCGGCGGAGTCGGTGGTGGCGACGGTTCCGCTGCCACTGCTGTGCGGGTGGACGGGGCGACCCGAGGCGGCCGAGGGACTGAGCTACCGGGCCCTGACTCTGCTGTACTTGGAGCTCGCGCGGGACAGGGGCACGTCGCAGGACGTGCACTACTTCGCGGACGAGCGCCTCCCGGCGAACCGCCTCTTCGAGGCCAAGAATTTCTCAGGAGGTGAGGGACCCGTGGGGCGCACGGTGGTGGGCTTCGATCTGCCGTGCGCGGTGGGAGATGCCATCTGGCGGCGCGTCGCCGGAGGAGCTCACGGAGCGGGTGCGCCCGGCGCTGGAGCGAGCGGGGCTCGCGGGAGTGGACATCCTCGGAGCGCGAGTGCGGCGCATGGCGACGGCCTATCCGCTGTACCGCAAGGGCTTCGACGCGGTGCGGGATCGGGCGCTGACCGCATTGAGTGGGGTGGAGGGCCTCTACCCGTTGGGGCGGAGTGCACTCTTCGTCCACGACAACGTTCACCACGCGTGCGCGGCGGGGCTCTTCGTGGGTCGGTTGATCTCGGAAGGCGCGAGTTCCAGGGACTGGCGCGGCCGTCAGCGACCCTTCCTGGAAACGCAGATCGAGGACTGACGGACTCTTTGTTATGTCCCCCTTGCCTCGGAGAGGGGCGTGGGGTGAGGGTATTCCCACCCACGGTCCTCCTCCTCGATGGGAGTGAGTCATGAAGGTGCTCGTCACGGGCGCAGCGGGCTTCATCGGGTATCACGTCTGTGAGCGGCTGCTCGCGCGTGGGGACACCGTCATCGGGTTGGACAACCTGGACACGTCGGGAGACGTGACGCTGAAGGCGACGCGGCTGTCGCGGCTGAAGGCGGCGACGAACTTCGGTTTCCACCGGATGGACATCCGCGACGTGAAGGCGTGTCGGGAGCTCTTCGACGGAGCGAGGCCCGAGCGCGTGGTGCACCTGGCGGCGCGAGTGGGCGTACGCTCGCTGCCCTCGGAGGCGCCGGATTACGCGGAGACGAATGTCACGGGCTTCCTGCAGGTGTTGGAGCTCTGCCGGCTGGCGAAGGTGAAGCACCTGGTGTTCGCCTCGTCGAGCTCGGTGTACGGGGCGGGCACGCCGGTGCCCTTCTCCGAGCAGGCGCCCGCGGATCGTCCGCTGAGCCTCTACGCGGCGACGAAGCGCGCGGACGAGATGATGGCGCACGTCTACAGCCACCAGTACGGGATGCCGGTGACGGGGCTGCGGCTGTTCACGGTGTACGGCCCGTGGGGCCGGCCGGACATGTCGCCGATGCTGTTCCTCCGGGCGATGCTGGAGGGCCGCTCCATCGTGCTGAACGGCGAGGGGAAGATGCAGCGCGACTTCACCTACGTGGATGACGTGGTGGAGGTGCTGGTGCGGGTGCTGGACAAGCCGCCCGCGGACACGCCGCCGTACCGCGTGCTGAACGTGGGCCGGGGCGCGCCGGTGTCGATGGCGCGGTTCGTGGACCTGCTGGAGGAGCAGCTCGGGATGAAGGCCTGGGTGGAGCTGCGGCCCGCGCAGCCGGGAGAGCTGGAGGTGACGTGCGCGGACGTGACGGCGCTGGAGCGCGAGACGGGTTTCCGTCCCTCGGTGCCGTTGGAGGAGGGGCTGGCGAAGCTGGTGGCGTGGTACCGGGGCAGCGAGGGCTGAGCCACCCCGGTCCGCCGCGCGTGCGGCCTAGAAGGTCACCGCGACGCTCGCCGCGAGCGAGGTGTCGGTGGGCACCTTCCCCTCGGCCGGCTCGCTGTCGTACTGCAGGAGGAAGGTGGTGTTGATGGCCAGCGCCTTCGTGAGCTTCACGGTGAGCTGCGTCTGGTTGGTGATGAGCATGCGCGAGCCCTCGATGAGGCTGGGCAGCACGCTCAGCTCCTCCCCGAAGGAGATGTCCTTGGTGATGGCGTAGCGGAAGGCCGCACCGAAGCGGGGGCCGCCGAGGGACACATCCGGCAGATCCATGCGCGAGGGGTAGTACTGGAAGCGCGTCTCGCGGGCGTAGCGGAAGGCGAGATCCGTGCGCAGGTAGGACTCGCCGCCGTCCTTCCTCTTCTCGTCCAACCAGATGACGCCGACACCCGCCTCGCCGATGCCGCGCGCCTCCACGCTCTTCACGTGGTCCGTCTCCACGCCGCCCAGCAGGTAGCCGCTGATCTTCTCGCTGAAGCGGCGATCTCCGCGCAACTGCAGGGACGCGCTGAGCGCCACCACCTGCGACTCCGTCTGCTCTTCCGTCGTCTCGGGAGGCCGGCTCTGGCCATAAACGCCCGCGGCCCTGACGGCGTAGATCCAGTGCTCCGTCTTGCGCTCCGCCGTGGCCAGGCCGTTGAACGTGATGGTGGAGGCATTGCCCGAGACGAAGATGAGGCCCAGGCCCACCGTCACGTCCCAGACGTCCTTCCTCGCCGCCTCCTTCTTCTCGGCCTTGGTCTCCTTCTGCTCCACGGCGGGCTGCTCGGCGGGAGGCACCGAGCTCGCGATGCCCTTGGCGAGCTGCTCGATGGCCTCCGCCATGCGCACGTTGGCCTCGGCGGAGCGCTGGGCGGCCTCGGCTGCGCGCTCGGCGGCGGCGGCGGCGCGCTCGGCGGAGGAGGTCTGCTCGGGGGTGGGCGCCTGCGCGGGCGCGGGCGTCTGGAACATCAGGAACGTAGAGAGGAGGGTGTGAGCGTGAAGCACGGGTGACTCGCGTAGGTAGTAGTGCCTGGCGGTTGAGGAGGGTTGGCCCCCCCTGTCCGCGAAGGGCGCGGAGTCTTGGGGCAGAAGAGTTCAGGAATCAACCCTTTGCCCCGGTTTTTCGACCACCGCTCCGGCTCAGTCCGAGGCGATGTCCACGCGCCTTTCCTGGACCCGCCAGCGCAGGGACGTGCACCGCCGCGCGAAGTGCGCGTCATGTGTCACCAGCAGCAGGGCTCCCGGGTACTCGCGCAGGGCCGCCTCCAGGCGCTCGATGGAAGGCAGATCCAGGTGGTTGGTGGGCTCGTCGAGCACCAGCGCCCAGGCGTGTTGTCCGAGCCCCCTCGCGATGAGCAGCTTGCGCGCCTCTCCGGGGGACGGTTGCTCCGAGGCGAGCAGGCGATCCGGATCCACCCCGAGCGCGGCGACCAGGGACAGCACGCGGCCCTTCTCCGCGGGGGGCAGCTCGCGCACCGACTCGAGCACCTCCTCGGCCTCCTCCGCGCTCAGGTCCTGCGGCAGGTACAGCACGCGCTCCAGGGGCACGCGCGCATGTTCGAGCAGGGCCCGCAGCAGGGTGCTCTTGCCGGCACCATTGGGGCCCTCGATGCGGATGCGGTCCTCCCGCTGCACGTCGAGCCGCAACCGGTCGAACAGCTCCACCTCGCCCGCGCGCAACCCGGGCAGGTCGACGCTGAACAGCAGTGGGTTGGGTGGGCGCACGTAGTCGACGAAGATGGAGCGACCGAGCGCCTTCTCCACCTCGATGGACTCCACGGTGGAGGCGGCGCGCTCGACCTCGCGGCGGGTGTTGGCCACGCGGCGACCGTGCTGGGCGTCCGCCCAGCTCACGAGCGTCTTGGCGCCCAGGGTGCGCGCGTCGCTGTCGTACTTGTCCTTCATTCGGGCGCCGGCGTTGCGCGCGGCGGAGGTGGCCTCCTGGTCTCGGCGGGTCTGCACGAGCCGGTGCTGGAGGCGGCGGTGCTCCTCCTGCGCCTGCTGCCGGGCGGTGCGGCGGGACTCCAGCTCGTCCTCCCAGGCCTCGCGAGCGGCGGAGTAGGCGCCGGCCCAGAGGCGCACCGTGCCCGCGTGGACGCGCAGGGTGGACGTGGTGAGGGACTCGAGCAGCTCCCGGTCGTGCGAGACGAGCACCCCGACTCCCCGGAAGCGGCGCAGGGCGGCGATGAGCCACTCGCGGGCCTCGGCGTCGAGGTGGTTGGTGGGCTCGTCGAGCAGCAAGCACGTCCGGCTCACGGGCGAGGGCGCCGCCGATCTGCCAGCGCTTGCGCTCGCCGGGAGAGAGCGTGGGCCACCGGTCGAGTGCGGTCGGATCCAACCCGAGCTGGCCGAGCAGCCGTCGCGAGCGCGAGTCATACGCCTCGGCGAGCGCGGTGATGTCGGGGGTGAGCTCCTCGACCCGTTGCGGACAGTAGTGGACGAGGGCCGAGGGCGGCTCGAAGTGGAGGTGTCCGTCCGTGGGCCGGAGCTCGCCGGAGATCAGGCGGAGCAGGGTGGACTTGCCGGCACCATTGGCGCCGACGAGTCCGGTCCAGCCGATGGGCAGGTGGAACTCGGCGTCGGAGAAGAGGGGAACGGCGTCGGAGAAAGCGAAGGAGACGCGCTGGGCGCGAACGAGTGACACGAGGAACTCCGGAATCGTTCCGGGCGCGCACGAGGGGCCCGGTGGGTGGCAGCGGAACAGCGCCGACGATTCAGGAGTGGATCTTCAATGGAGTACGAAGCCTCGTGTTTCGAGCAGGACCGCGCTCAGGGCCCGGGACTTATAACTATCGACGGGCCCTCGCGCAATCCCTGGCCGGACCTACCGCACCGGCACGGTGACGGCCTGAGCCTGTATCTGCCGGGAGAGCCGCCACGCGCCGATGGAAGCGGCGATCGCGGAAATCGTGGTCATCAGCAGCGCCAGGGCGACGTTGTGGAGGCTCTCGTACACGCCGAGGAACAGGACAACAGGTCCCTCGCTGGCCAGGGGGCCGGCGTAGGCGTGCAGCATGGTCATGACGCCGGTGATGAAGCCCAGGCCGCCAGCGAAGAGCGTGAAGAGCCCGAGCGTGAACATCAGCGGCACGAAGCGCGACTCCGGACGGGCGGCGTACCGCAGACACGTGACGAGCAGCGCGAGCCCGGCGATGAGCGTGGGATACATCCCCCAACCACCAGCGATGAAGGCTTCCGACATGGGTGCTCCTTGAATGGGTGCGCCCGCTCGGACAGCGGGGGGCGCGAAAGGTTCCAACTCGGAACCGGGAAACCGTACGACGGCGTCACCGGCCCGAGTGTGGGCGATGGAACGGTAGGACTTCAACCCGCCTGGACCCCGCATCGGCGAGCCCCATAGGGTCAGCTGGGGGCATCCGGCATGGGCTACTGGGGCGCGAATACCGCGACGGTGGACTGGTGCGAGACGAACTACGCGCACCTTGACTACGTCTGTGAGCTGTTCAACTCGTTCTCGAGTCTGGCGATGGTGCTCGCGGGCGTGCTCGGCATCGCGCTGCATCATCGCGTGCTGGAGCGTCGGTTCCTGCTCGCGTTCTCGCTGGTGTCGGTGGTCGGGCTCGGCAGCATCGCGTTCCACGCGACGCTCCTCTTCCAGCATCAGATGCTGGACGAGCTGCCGATGCTCTACCTCGCCATCGTGATGGTCTACATCCTGGTGGAGGATCGCCCCGAGCGGCGGTTCGGGCTCTGGTTCCCACTCGCCCTGCTCGGCTACGCGGTGCTCTCGACCTGGCTGACGGCCTTCTCTCGGGGGCGCCTCCAGTTCTTCCTCTTCCAGACGAGCTTCGCGGCTCTCGAGCTTTTCGCCCTCGCGCGCGTCTATCTCATCCACCGCCGCGGCCAGGACGTGAAGGCCCGACGCATCTTCCAACTCGGCATGGGCTCCTACGCGCTCGCGGTCGTGCTGTGGATGAGCGACAACCAGTTCTGCGCCACGCTCAATGAGACGCTTCCCGCGTATGGCATCCCCAACCCACAGTTCCACGCGTGGTGGCACGTGCTCGTGTCCTGCGGGTTCTACGCGCTCCTGATGGTCATCGCCCACGACCGGTTGAGGATGCTCGGACATGCGCCGCGGCTCCACTTCGCCGCCGGGGTGATTCCGCTCGTGCGGAGCACGACGCGCCCGTGAAAACACGAGCGCCCTCTCCAGTTGTACGGAGAGGGCGCTTGCGACAGGGGGCTGAGCCCTCCCGCCGGGACTACTCGTCGGACGGCAGGGTGGGGCGAGTGCGCACCGGCATGGCGGGGGGCTGCGTCCCCAGGGTGCGAGACATCGACTGGGCGCTCCGGGCCGCGGCGCTGGGAGCGGGCTGCGGACTGGCGTTGCCCTCCCGGGCGAACACCTCCTTGAGCGTCGCGATGCTGCCGAGCGCCGCCGTGGCCTCGTAGGGGACGAACATCTTGTTGTCGCCCTTGCCCAGCTCCTGCAGCGTCTCCATGTAGCGCAGCGCGAGCACCTCGGGGGTAGCGCCGCCACCGGCGTTGACCGCGTCGAACACCAGCCGGGTGGCCTCGGCCTTGGCCTCGGCGTCCAGCAGCGTGGCGCGCTTGCGGCCCTCGGCGCGGGCGACCTCCGCGTCTCGCTCGGCCTCGGCGCGGAGGATGCGGGAGATCTTCTCGCCCTCGGCCTGGAGGATGGCCGCGGACTTGTCGCCCTCGGCCTTGGTGACCTCGGCGCGGCGCTCGCGCTCGGCCGTCATCTGCTTGGCCATGGCGTCCTTGATGGCGGCGGGCGGCTCGATCTCGCGCAACTCCACGCGCGTCACCTTCACGCCCCACTTCTCGGTGGCCTCGTCCAGCACCATGCGCAGCTTGGTGTTGACCGTCTCGCGGCTGGTGAGCGTCTGGTCCAGCGTCAGCCCGCCCATGATGTTGCGCAGGTTGGTCATGGTGAGCTGCTCGATGGCCAGCGCCAGGTTCTCCACCGCGTAGAGCGCCTTCGCCGCATCGACGATCTGGTAATAGATGACCGAGCCCACCTCCATGGTGACGTTGTCATGGGTGATGACCTGCACGGTCTCGAAGCCCATGACCTGCTCGCGCATGTCCACCAGGTAGGTGCGGGTGGAGCGGTTGTCCACCCGCATCTCCATGGCGCGGGGCGAGTCGAAGAACGGGATGAGGATGTTCAACCCGCTGGTCGCGACGCTGTGGAACTTCCCCAGGCGCTCCACCACCATCACCTTCGCCTGCGGAACGATGCGCAGGCCCTTGATGAGGGCGAAGACCACGGCCATCGCGATGACGACGAGAACTCCGGTGCCCATCTAGCTACCTTCCTTCTTCTTCAATGGAACTTCGAGTGCCGTCGCCGGGCGACGCACCCACAATTTCAAACCTTCCACCTGCTCCACGATGACGCGCTCGCCCTCGGCCACCGGGCCCCCGAGCGGGCGCGCCGACCACAGCTCACCGTTGATGCGCACCGTGCCCCCGTGCCCCTCGGTGAGGGACTCGGTCACCAGGGCCTCCTGGCCCACCATCGCCTCCACGCCCGTCTTCACGCTCCCCGCATTGCGCATGAAGGCCTTCTTGAAGAGGGTGCGCGACGCGGCGAAGAGCGCCACGGAGACGAGGGTGAAGACGGTGAGCTGGAGGTTGATGCCCAGCCCGAGGGCCGCCACCAGACTGGCGGCCAGCGCGCCCACGGCGAACCAGAGCAGCACGAAGCCCGGGAGGGCGATCTCCAGCGCTCCCGCGATGACCGCGGCGATGATCCACAACTGCCAGCCAGGGATGTCCATGGAATGTTCCTGTCTGCTTGGAGCTTGCCACCATGCCAACGCGGCACGCCAGAACCCCCTCGCCGTGACCGACATTCCTCGCCCTTCGAGACGGGGGGCGGGGTAGGCTCGGCGCCCCTCGAAACCCTGGACGAGTGGAGTCTCATGAAATCGGTGCGCTTCTCGGCCTTCGGGCCCCCTCTGGACGTGGTGCAGGTGGTGGACGAGAACCCCGGCGAGCTCGCGCCGGGCGAGGCCCTGGTGGAAGTCGTGGCCACGTCCATCAATCCCTCGGACATCATGACGCTCAGCGGCCAGTACGGCCTGCTGCCGAAGCTGCCGGCGGTGCCGGGCAACGAGGGCGTCGGGCGGGTGGTGGAGGTGTCGGGCAGCTCGGCGGTGCGGCCCGGCCAGCTCGTCTTCCTGCCCATGGGCGCGGGAACCTGGCGCACGCACCTGAAGGCCAAGGCGGAGCGGCTGCTGCCCGTTCCGGAAGGCGCGGATCCGCTCCAGATGGCGATGCTCTCCATCAATCCCCCCACGGCCGAGCTGCTGCTGCACGAGTTCATCCAGCCGCAACCCGGTGAGTGGGTGATGCAGAACGCGGCGAACTCGGCGGTGGGTCGCTACCTCATCACCCTGGCGAAGCGCGAGGGACTGAAGACGGTCAACGTCGTGCGGCGCGAGGAGCTGGTGCCAGAGCTGCGCGAGCTGGGCGCGGACGTGGTGCTGGTGGACGGGCCGGACCTGCCCGCGAAGGTGCGCGAGGCCACGGGTGGCGCGAACATCCGGCTGGGCATCGACGCGATTGGTGGCTCGGCGACGATGCGGCTGGGAGACTCGCTGGCCGCGGGCGGCATCGTGGTGAACTACGGCGCGATGAGCGGCAAGGGGCCGAGCCTCTCGCGCCGTGGCGACCATCTTCAAGGACGTGACGCTGCGCGGCTTCTGGCTGGTGAACTGGATGAACAAGACGCCGCGCCAGGAGCAGGCCGAGCTGATGCAGCGGATGGCGAAGCTGGTGGCCGAGGGCGTGCTGTATGCGCCGGTGGAGGCCACGTTCCCTCTCGAGAACATCAAGGAAGCGCTGACGCGGGCGATGGAGGGCGGGCGCCAGGGCAAGGTGCTGTTGACGCCGGCGGGCCCGGTGGGAGGCAAGTGATGGCTGGACGAGTCGAAGGCAAGGTGGCGCTGGTGACGGGGGCGGCGTCGGGGCTGGGCACGGCGATGGTGCGGATGCTGGCCCGCGAGGGTGCCCGGGTGGCGGTGACGGATCGCAACGAGTCCGGCGCGAGGGACGTGGCCGGCTCGATCGGCGAGGCCGCGCGCGCCTGGAAGCTGGACGTCACGCAAGAGGCGGACTGGCAGCGGGTGGTGGACGAGGTGCTGGCCACGTTCGGCCGGCTGGACGTGGTGGTGAACAACGCGGGCATCGGCATCGCCAAGGACGTCGAGGCGCTCTCGTTGGAAGAGTGGCGCCTGGTGCAGTCGGTGAACCTGGACGGGGTGTTCCTGGGCTGCAAGCACGCCGTCCGGGGGATGCGGCAGTGCGGCGCGAAGGGCTCCATCATCAACATCAGCTCGGTGGCGGGGCTGGTGGGAGTGGACAACTTCCCGGCGTACTGCGCGAGCAAGGGCGGCGTGCGCCTGCTGACCAAGTCCGTGGCGCTGCACTGCGCGCGCAAGGGCTACGGCATCCGGTGCAACTCCATCCACCCCACGTTCATCGAGACCCCCATGGTGGACGGGCTGGCGAGCCTGGGCGGCGACATGGCGGCGGGCAAGGCGAAGCTCGTGCGCAGCATTCCCCTCGGTCAGCTGGGCGAGCCGGACGACATCGCGTACGCGGTGACGTTACCTGGCCTCGGAGGAGTCGAAGCTGATGACCGGCTCGGAGCTCGTCGTCGACGGCGGCTCCACGGCGATGTGAGCAGTCCCCACCCCGACGCACCCCCTGTCCTTCCTGGACGTCATTGTCACGGAGATGAACCCATGGATTTCACTCCCCCGGAATCACTGAAGACGCTCCTGCCCGAGGTCCGCGGCTTCATCCGCGAGAAGGTGCAGCCCCTCGAGGGCTCCCTCCAGACGAAGGGCTTCCACGCGCTGCACCCGGAGCTGGAGAGGCTCCGGGCCGAGGTGCGCGAGATGGGCCTCTTCGCGCCGCACATGCCGAAGGAGCACGGCGGCGCGGGCCTGTCGCTGATCGAGTTCGCGCTCGTGGCGGAGGAGCTGGGCCGGAGCCCGCTCGGCCACTACGTCTTCAACTGCCAGGCGCCGGACGTCGGGAACATGGAGATCCTGCGCAAGCACGGCACCGCGGAGCAGAAGGAGCGCTGCCTCGTGCCGCTGGTGCGCGGCGAGATCCGCAGCTGCTTCACCATGACCGAGCCGGAGTTCGCGGGCTCGAACCCGGTCTGGCTGGGGACCGGGCCGCGGCGCGAGGGCGACGACTACGTGATCGACGGGCACAAGTGGTTCACCTCGGGCGCGGACGGCGCGGCCTTCGCCATCGTGATGGCGGTGACCGACCCGGAGTCGCCGAACCCGTACCGCGCGCGAGCCTGATCATCGTCCCCACCGGACACGCCGGGCTTCGAGCTCGTGCGCAACATCTCGGTGATGGGCGACGCGGGCGAGCGCTGGGCGAGCCACGGCGAGGTGCATGCTACGAGACTGCCGCGTGCCGCTGGCGAACCTGCTCGGCGCGGAGGGCGATGGGCTTCGTGATCGCGCAGGAGCGGCTCGGGCCGGGGCGCATCCACCACTGCATGCGCTGGATCGGCATCTGCGAGCGCGCCTTCGACCTGATGTGCGAGCGCGCCGCGAGCCGGCGAGCTCTCGCCGGGCAAGCCGCTGGGCACGCGGCAGATGGTGCAGGAGTGGATCGCCGAGAGCCGCGCCGGAGATCGACGCCGCGCGGCTGATGGTGCTGCACGCGGCGTGGAAGATCGAGCAGGAGGGCGGCGACGGAGGCGCGCGAGGAGATCTCCGCTCATCAAGTTCTACGTGGCCGAACGTGCTGCAGCGGGTGCTCGACCGCGCCATCCAGGCGCACGGCGCGCTGGGCATGACCGACGACACGCCGCTCGCCTTCTGGTACGGGCACGAGCGCGCCGCGCGCATCTACGACGGCGCCGACGAGGTGCACAAGTCGTCGCTGGCGAAGCGCATCCTCGAGCGCTACGGCCTGAAGAAGGCGGAGGGAGGAATGAGCACGCCCGAGTGGATGGACCGGACGCGGCCGGTGCGTCCGGGCGAGGAGCTGGACGTCGCGTGGCTGGAGACGTACCTGGCCGAGAAGGTGCCGGGCGCTGACGGGGCCACTGGCGGTGGAGCAGTTCCCGAGCGGGCACTCGAACCTGACCTACCTGCTGCGGATGGGCGAGCAGGAGCTGGTGCTGCGCCGGCCGCCGTTCGGAGCCAAGGCCATCAAGGCCGCGCACGACATGGGCCGCGAGTACCGCATCCTCAGCGCGGCTGCTGCCGGTGTACCCGAAGGTGCCGCGGCCGCTGGTCTTCTGCGACGAGGGCGAGTCGCCGATGGGCGCGCCGTTCTACGTGATGGAGCGGGTGCACGGGGTCATCCTGCGCGGCGAAGCCCCCGAAGGGCATCGAGCTGACGCCGGAGTTCATGCGGCGGCTCTCGGAGAACTTCGTGGACAACCTGGTCGAGCTGCACGCCGTGGACTGGCGCGCGGCGGGGCTGGCGGACCTCGGGAAGCCGGAGGGCTACGTGGGGCGGCAGGTGTCGGGCTGGACGGAGCGCTACGGCAAGGCGCGGACGGACGACATCCCGGAGATGGAGCAGGTCGCGGAGTGGCTGGCGGAGCACATGCCCCGGCCGAGCGGCGCCGACGCTCATCCACAACGACTACAAGTACGACAACCTGGTGCTCGACCCCGACGAACCTCGCCGAGCATCCGGGCGGTGCTCGACTGGGAGATGGCGACGATCGGCGATCCGCTGACGGACCTGGGCACGGCGCTGGCGTACTGGGTGCGAGGCGAACGACCCGGAGGAGCTGGTGGCGCTGCCGTTCGGGCTGACGACGCTGCCGGGCAACCTGACGCGCGAGGAGCTGGTGGCGCGCTACGCGCGAGAAGAGCGGCCGGGACGTGAGTCGACATCACGTTCCACTACGTGCTGTCGCTCTTCAAGGTGGCGGTGATCGCCCAGCAGATCTACTACCGCTACAAGCAGGGCCTCACGAAGGACGAGCGCTTCGCGGCGATGATCTTCGGCGTCCAGGTCCTCTCGAAGACGGCGGCCCGCGCCATCGAGACGGGCAGCATCCGTCCCTGAGCGGAAACACCAGGAGTCACATGAGCCCACAGGACACCTCGCTGGGCGAGCGCTGGCGACGGGCGCTCGAGACGCTCTTCCGGGAGCGCGAGCCGGCGCTGCCCGCCTTCCTCGCCCTCTACGACGAGCACCTCCAGTTCCAGGATCCACTCCATCGCGTCTCTGGCCTGGCCGCCTATGCCGAGCTCAACCGGCGCTTCCTGGCCCGCGCCCGCCGGCTCGACATCACCGTGGAGGAGATGGCCGAGCAGGGCGGTCTCCTCTTCGCGTCCTGGCGGATGCACTTCGCGCCGCGCTTCGGGCCGGAGCTCACCCTGGAGGGGGTCAGCCACCTGCGAGTGCGTGAGGGGCGCATCGTCTACCAGCGGGATCACTTCGACATCGCTGGTGGCGTGGCCTCGGCGGTGCCCGGCCTGTCCTCGCTCTACCGGGCCGTGCTCACCCGGGTGTCCTGAGCGGGCGGGGAGGGGAGCTCCGTCTCAGAGGGGCTGGAGCTCCCGGGGGCGCCCGTGATGGAGCTGCTCGCCCGCGGGCCCGCCGAGATAGCGCGTGAAGAGGTCCACGATCGTGCCCCGCCGGTTCGTGTCCACCACGTAGTGGCGCGCCTCGGAGGGAGGTGTGCCGGGGAAGATGACGGGGTAGGTGTAAGCGGGCCGGTTCGGATCGTCCGTGACGTCCCGGACGCCCATCCGCGCCTCGAAGTCCGCCCAGTTGCCTCCCTCGGGCAGCATCGGGAAGCGGTCGTAGCCCCTGCCTCCCGGCCGTGGCGTGAGCGTCATCTGCAACTGGCCCGGCCTCACGGCGCCCAACAGGGAGTGGATGACCGGGTGGGTGAAGATGCTGGGTCGTTGCAGCACCAGCGCCTGCTCCTGCACGGCGATGAGCAGGTTGGCCTCGTGGACGAGGTGCCGACGACAGGACTCGAGCACGAGATGGCGGCCGCGAGACACCCGGGGTGAGCGGGCCAGCAGGCCCACGAGGTGCGCCTCGCGGTAGAGCGCGAAGCCGGCCCGGAGGTAGCCCTGTGGATCCTCCAGCTCTCCCGCGGCGATGACCTCCTGGAGGGCTTCTACTCCGTTACACCCCACGGACTCGGCCCGGAGGAAGACGTCGAAGGCGAACCCCACCCGGTGGTACATTTCGGCGTTTCCCTCCACCAGTCCGTTGCGCGCCGCCCACCCCATTTGACGCAGCTCGGGCAGGAGGCTCGCCAGCCGGTGGGCATCGGCCAGCAGCGCCGCTCCCGTCGGGTAGCCGTTCACCAGCCCCTGGACCACGCTGGTGAGCGCGGACAGCAGGCCATCCTGGCTGGCGAGCGCGAGCAGCGCGCGGCTCAAGCGCAGCCGCCGTGCGTACGCAACCTCTCCGGGTACCGGGTGGGTGAGGCTCAGCATCGTCTCGAGGATGCGGATCCACGAGCCCGCCTCGCGGGCGGCGTACTTGCCGAACGTCACCCATGACGACAGCAGCGGAGCGCCGAGATACCGCGCCATGTGGACGTCGAGCGCCTGGTAGGTGGTGATCGTGTGGGCATTGGCCTGGACTCCACACATGCCGTCACGGTTCGGTTTCCACTGGCGGGCCCGTCGCAGCTCCACCAGCGGAACGCCGGGGTAGCTGAAGCGCTCGTGAGACTGACCGGGGACGGGCCGTGTCACCTCGTGCAGCACCTCACCCAGGCCGAGCCCCAGCAGCTCGGGCAGGAGCGAGGTGGTGCGGTGCACTGTGTGGGGCGAGAGCCCCGCTTCCCAGGAGAGGGAGGCGAGCAGGTCGTCGGAGGCGATGCCGGGGCGCGTGTTCAAGCGAGCTACCCAGGGTCCGAGTCGATGATCTTCTTCGCGATCCCGAAGGAGAACCCCGCTCTCGCCAGCGAGGCGAGATCCCTCTGCCGGTTCTCCTCCCGGGTCTGGGCATGGGTGCGGAAGGGACCCAGCCGCTTCTTCCTCGCCCAGATCTTCGCGGCCTCTTCCTCGGAGAGCTCCGCCGTCGCGTCGGCCAGTTTCTTCGCGACGACGTCCGCGGCGACGCCCTTCATCCGCAGCTTCTGGGCAATCATCCTGGAACTGCGGCCCGAGGTGCGCAGCGAGTGGGCCTTCATCCCGGCGTAGGCCTCGTCGTTGAGGAGCCCGCTCTGGGTGAGCTTCGCGACGAGGGCGTCGATCCAGCCGAGCGCCTCGGCGCGATCCCCGCCGTGAAACTTGATGGACTTGTCGATCTTCCGCTGGAGCACGCGCTTGAGCTGGCTCGACGTCGCCGCATACCGCTTCAGGTAGTGCAGGGAGGCGTTCTCCAGGTAGCGCGGAGACACCTTCCGGGGTTGCTTCCGCGGACGCGCCGCCTTCTTGCCCTGTTCTCCCTGTGCCTCGTCCATGAGGGAACGGATGTACCACCCAGGTCTGACCCATGCAGTCCAATCGTTGGGGGGCAGCCGAGGGGGGAAGACGGGGAAGCAGGTGCCTGCCTGCTCGGGTTCAGCGCTACCCGTGGGTTTGTTTTTCCGTATCCCGGCGCTTGCGGCGGAGGAAGAGCGCGGCGCCCATCACGGGGAGCAGCAGGAGGCCTCCTCCCACCGTCGCCAGCGTGCGGAGCCGCCAGGTCTTCCACGGCAGGGCGAGCTTCTGGTTCCGCAGTCGCTCGAAGTCCGGCTCCGGGCAGCTCTGGCCGAAGGTCATGGCGACGATCGCCCCCTTCTGGACGTAGGTGCGCCAGAGGTGCTGGACCCGCTCCGGATCGCTGTACGACGAGAACCGCGCGGCGTGACACAGGAGCGCCGCGTACGCCTGGCTGCGGGGAGGCACCTGCGCCGCCGCCTCCTCGGCCAGATCCGCCGCCGTGGAGCGGTAGTGGAAGCGCACCGTGTGCGGCGGCGCGTGGGCGGTCAGACGCTGGCGCTCGGCGTCCGTGGTGAGTGGCACGTTGTCCTGCTCGGTCCACGCCGGAGTGTCCTCGTCGGCCCGCTCCTCCTCGGCCAGGGCGCCCAGGTCATAGAGCCCCTCCACCCACGTCCAGTCGGGTGCCACCTCGGTGCCCATCAGCTCCATGCCGACAGTGCGCGCGAGCCGCGCCGCCGAATAGAGCGCCTGGGCCTTGTCCACGTCGTCCCAGGCCGACCGTCCCCGCTCGAGCGCCTCCACGTACTTCCGCGCGGGCTCCTCCCACTTCGTCCCCCGGAAGTACTCCAGGGCCTGCTGGCCCTTTCCGCTCCGCATCAGGCGTCGCCCGAGCACCAGGCGCAGGCGCGAGACCACGTCCTGGCCCTCGTCGAAGAAGGCCTGCTCGGGCTGGCACCGGGTCACCGGGTCGGACGCGTGGGCCGCGATGAGCCGCTGGAGCTCCTCCACCGTCAGCACGCGCTCGGCCACGTAGGCGATGTCCTGCCAGGAACAGCTCGCCATCGCGCGCTCCGCGGCCTGCGCGAAGTCTCCCCGCACGAGCGCGAGCAGGGCCCGCTCTCCCTCCACGCGAGACCTCGGACGCCGCGACCCGATCATCTCGGTACTGCTCGACCAGTCATCCGTCTCCGGGAGCCCCTCCGCGGCCTCCGCGAGGAGCCGCTCCGCTTCCGCCCGATCCCCCCGGCGCAGCGCCAGCTTCGCCCTCACCCAGGCGGAGAGCGGGGTCTTCTCCTGTCCGGCGAAGCGCTCGGCCAGATCGAAGCGGCCCGCGCGCCACGCTCCCGCCGCCAGCCGATCCGCCCCGGCCAGCCCGGGCACGGCCGCGAGCGCATCCATCAGACGCGGCAGCGGGCTCGGGAGTCTGCTCGTAGTCCTCCGTCCACAGCGGCTCCTGCCCGCGCGTCCAGGCGTAGGTCGCGAGCAGGCGCTGTGCCAGCGGATCCTTCAGCGCCTTCTCCAGGCGTGCCTCCTCACCCAGGGCAATCCCCCGCGCCACCATCAGCAGCGAGATGGCTCCACTCATGCTCCCGTGGGCCGCCTGCTGCGCGTAGAGCTGGATGGCCCCCGCGTCATCGCCCTCGCCCAGGTGCGTCCTGCGCCTCCTCGCCCAGGCTCGCCACGGCGAGGCCCAGCGGATCGTGGAAGCCCTGGCGGACCAGCTCGCGCACCTCGTTGAAGCGCTCCCGCGCCTCCGTCGCCGAGCCCGCCGTCCGTCCCAGCATGTAGGCCGCGAAGGTGGAGAAGTGGCGGCGCTCCTCCTCGGGTAGCGCGAGCACCTCGATGAAGCGGGCACGGGCCTCCTCCCAGCTCCCCGCGTGGAAGGCCTTCGCGCCGGCCTGGTACAGCTCCGTCTCGCGGGCCCCGCCTGTCCGGGCTCCCTCCGGATCCTCCCCGGTCTCGACCACGCGGAAGTCGTCCGCCGGCTTCGGCAGCAGTCGCGAGGCCTCGAGCAGGAAGGCCCCGTCCGGCAGCTCCGCCAGCGTCCGGGGCCGGTTGCCCAGGTACTCGGGGGGGAAGTCGGGGCCACAGGCGTCCGCGCGGCGCACGGGGGCGAGCAGCGTCAGGACCAGCAGGCACGTCAGCAGGCTACGGAACAGCAAGAGTCACCTCGGTTCCCCGCACGAAGCCGACGACCCGGCGCTCGCCCACGCGCAGGCGGGGAGGCGTGCGCGCCACGAGAGAGGCCCCTCGCGCGGTATATCCACCCACGCCATCGAGGACCTCGAGGTTGCCGGAAAAGGTGAGGCGCGCGGGAGCGTCGGCGTCCACGCGGCCGGTGTTTTCTAGAACGATGTCCAGCGTGCCCCCGCCCGCGTCCACCAGTCGCGGGAGGAGCTTCGGGACGAGCGGCTCGGCTCGCACCACCGCCGTGAGCGTGGGGAGGCTCCAGGCCTCCGGATCGCCCCGGTGGCCGAGTCGGAACCAGAGGATGCCCACCACTCCCGCCACGGGGCGCTCGCGCAGCCCGGCGAGGAAGCGCGCTACCTCTCGGGGCTCGGCGGACAGGGGTGTCCCGTCGCGTAGCCGCACGCGATAGGTGGGCAGCGCCACGTGGAAGGGGCGGCCGGTGGCCTGGGACCAGGCCTCGGTGAATCCTCGTGCCTCCTCGGGGGTGAAGAGCGTCGGCGCGCGCACCGCGTGCACCTGGAGGACGATGTCGTCGGGGATGGAGACCAGCCGGGCGAGTACGGGCGAGGAGCTCCACGTGGGCAGCGCCGTGATGGAGAGCGCCAGGTCGCCGAGTGCGGCCCGCTCGCGCGCCAGCCAGTCCGCGTACCGATCCAGGGCGGCGGTGGCGCAGTCGTGATCGAGCTCGATGCCGCGCACGCGCACTCCCCGTGCCCGCCAGGCCCGAGCATGCGCGGTGACTTCCTGGAGGGAGATGCCATCGAGCGGTGCCGTGCCGTCCACCCGCATCACCGCCACGACCTCGCGGCCGCTCCGAGCCAGGGCTGCCACGTCCACCGCCACGTCCACCGGCGTACGCGCCGACCCCGACCGTTCACGCGCCAGCACCCGGAGTACGCCCAGCTCGGTGGGCGCCTCCGTGACGGCCTGAGCCAGCTCGGGGCTCCAGGCGCGCTGCCAGACATAGGCCTCGTGGAGGAGCGCTCGGGGCGGTTGCTCACGTCCACGCGAGCAGGCGAGGCCGAGCGCGAGCAGCAGCACACCTGGCCATCCCGGGGCGCGCCGCTTCCGGTGCTTCCGAGGAGAGGTCGTTGTCAGGAGCCCACGTGTCGGGGTGGGCGAGCCGCGGATGGAGGACGGCATCGAGGACGCCGCATGCTTGGCCCGCGCTTGGGGGAAGTCAACGTGACTCCGTGGTGCTGACCGCGAGAAGGTCACGCTGTTCGATCCCACTTCGGCGGTGACGTGACACGGCCGGTAGGATCAACATACCTACTGGGGCGGACCTTCCGCCTGAACGGCTGCTCAGTAGGGTGGCGAGCGTGTACGCCGAGCTCGTCTGCCGCTCGAATTTTTCGTTTCTGCGCGGGGCCTCGCACCCCGAGGAACTGATCCAGGCAGCGGCGGCTCAGGGGCTGGCCGCGGTGGCGCTGGCGGACGGGGACGGACTGTACGGGGCGGTGAAGGCGCACCTCGCGGCGAGGGAGGCGGGCATCAAGTTCCTGTTGGCCAGCGAGCTGACGCTCATGGATGGCCCGAGCGTGGTGGTGTACGCGCAGGACGCGGCGGGCTACGCGAACCTGAGCCGGCTCATCTCCAAGAGCCGGATGATGCACCCGAAGGGCGAGGCGGGCCTGCCCTGGCGTGAGCTGGCGGAGGGCAACCAGGGCCTGCTGGCGCTCCTGCCGCACCCGGTGTCCGCGGAGAAGGTGGCCCCACTGGCCGAGGCCTTCCCGGAGCGCTTCTACGTGGGCGTGAGCCGCTCGTTGTCCTCGGGGGACGAGGCGCGGGTGGCCCAATCGCGGGCGCTGGCGAAGGCACTCGGGGCGCCGCTGTGCGCGCACAACGACGTGCACACGCACCACCGGAGCCGCCAGCCGCTGCAGGACGTGCTCACGGCCATCCGGCACAAGACGACGCTGGGGCAGCTCGGGACGCGGCGGCTGCCCAACGCGGAGCGGACGCTGAAGGGGCCCGAGGAGATGGCGCGGCTGTTCGCGGACTGCCCCGAGGCGCTGGAGCGCACGCTGGAGCTGGCGAGCCGCTGCCACGCGACGCTGGATGGGCTGCGCTACCACTTCTCGGAGGAGGACTTACCGCCGGGACACTCGACGGCGACGTGGCTGCGCGAGCTGACGTACCAGGGGCTCCAGGTGCGCTACCCGGGAGGCGTCCCACCCGAGGTGGTGAAGCAGATCGAGCACGAGCTGAAGCTCATCGCGGCGCTGGACTTCGCGGGATACTTCCTGGCCATCTGGGACATCGTCCGGTACGCGCGCTCGCGGGGGATTCTGTGCCAGGGGCGAGGGAGCGCGGCGAACTCGGCGGTCTGCTACGCGCTGGGAGTCACGGCGATCGATCCGGTGCGGATGGGGCTGCTCTTCGAGCGCTTCCTGAGCATGGAGCGCAAGGAGCCGCCGGACATCGACGTGGACTTCGAGCACGAGCGGCGCGAGGAGGTCCTTCAGTACGTCTACGAGAAGCACGGCCGGCACCGGGCGGGGATGGTGTGCGAGGTCATCTGCTACCGGGGGCGGCTGGCGCTGCGCGAGGTGGGGAAGGCGCTCGGGCTGTCATTGGACCAGGTGGACCGGCTGGCGAAGGTGGCGGGCTCGCACGGCGGCGAGATGTCGACCGAGCTGCTGAAGGAGGTGGGGCTGTCGGAGGAGGACCGGCGGGTGCGGCAGACGCTCGCGCTGGCGCAGGAGATCGAGAGCTGCCCGAGGCACCTCTCCATCCACGTGGGCGGGTTCGTGATCACGCGCGAGCCACTGGTGGAGATGATCCCGGTGGAGAACGCGGCGATGAAGGGCCGCACGGTGGTGCAGTGGGAGAAGGACGACCTGGAGGCGGTGGGCGTCCTGAAGGTGGACCTGCTGGGGCTCGGGATGCTGACGGCGCTGGCGAAGTGCCTGACGTTCATCAAGGAGCACTACGGGCGCGAGCTGACGCTGGCCACGATTCCGGCGGAGGACCCCCAGGTCTACGAGATGCTGTGCAACGCGGACTCGATCGGGGTGTTCCAGATCGAGAGCCGGGCGCAGATGAACATGCTGCCGAGGCTGAAGCCGCGGTGCTTCTACGACCTGGTGGTGGAGATCGCGCTCATCCGCCCGGGGCCGATTGTCGGGGACATGGTGCACCCGTACCTGCGGAGGCGGGAGGGGCGGGAGCCGGTGGAGTACCCGTCGGAGGACGTGCGGAAGATCCTCCAGAAGACGCTGGGGGTGCCGCTCTTCCAGGAGCAGGCGATGAAGCTGGCGATGGCGGTGGCGGGCTTCTCGCCGGCGGAGGCGGACGGGCTGCGCCGGGCGCTGTCCCACAAGCGAGCGGAGGAGAGGCTGGGACCCTTCCACCAGCGCTTCGTGGAGGGCGGAGTGGCGCGGGGGTACACGCCCGAGTACGTGGACACGCTGTTCCGCCAGTTCCGCGGGTTCGCGCACTACGGCTTCCCGGAGAGCCACTCGGCGAGCTTCGCGCTGCTGGCGTACGCGTCGTCCTGGCTGAAGTGCCACTACCCGGCGGCCTTCACGGCGGCGCTGCTGAACTCACAGCCGATGGGCTTCTACGCGCCGCACACGCTGGTGGCGGACGCGCAGCGGCACGGGGTGCGAGTGCTGAACGTGGACGTGAACCACTCAGGGTGGGACTGCACGCTGGAGGAGGGTGGGGCGCTGCGACTGGGGCTGCGGATGGTGCGAGGGCTCCAGGAGGCGGCGGGGCGGCGGGTGGAGACCTTGAGGCAGGGCCAGCGGTACTCGAGCATCGGAGAGCTGGCGCGGAGGACGCGGGCGCCCCGGCACGAGCTGGCGCGGCTGGCGCTGGCGGGGGCGCTGGGGAGCCTCAGCGGCTCTCGGCGGGACGCCCTGTGGGAGATCCAGGCGCTGGGCCCGCTGGAGGAGATGGACCTGTTCTTCGGGATGGCGATGGACGGGACGGAGGTGGCGCTGCCACAGATGAACGTGGCGGAGCGGGTGAGCAAGGACTTCGAGACGGTGGGCGTGTCGCTGGAGAAGCACCCGCTGGAGCTGCTGCGGCCGATGCTGCGCAAGCGGGGCGCGGTGACGGCGGCGGGGCTGGAGCGGGTGCGAGCGGGGGCTCGGGTGGCGGTGGGCGGGATGCTCATCTGCCGGCAGATGCCGCCGACGGCGAAGGGGTTCTGCTTCCTGTCGCTGGAGGACGAGACGGGGATCGCGAACCTGGTGGTGCCGCCGGACATGTACGCGCGGTTCCGCAAGGACATCCACGGCGCGCTGTTCCTGGTGGGGCAGGGGACGCTGGAGAAGACAGGGAAGGTGACGAACGTGAAGGTGCAGCAACTGGAGGCGCTCGCGTCCGCGCCCCCGGGCTGATCCGTCACCCCTCGACTGTGTCTTCAGTGAACGACGAGCCGGGCACGCTGGGCGGCCGGACGCACCCGGGCCGTGGTGCCCGCGTTGAAGGCGAGGAAGTCCTCCTCCACTCCGTCGCTGAAGATGACGCCCCCCGTGGGCATCCGGGACTCCACTTGCAGTTCCGTCTCCGTGCTGACGAACCCGCCCACCATGCTCGCCGCCGAGTGCCGGCTGATGAAGGGCTCGCGCACCACGAAGGCCAACCGTGGGTCCTCCCATGCGAGCCGCCAGGTCTCGCCCGGCGTGCCTCCGGTGGCCGCCGTGAGCCCTCGGGCCAACGTGAACACCGAGGACAGCCAGCCGCTCGAGCCCGCTCCCGTGGAGACGATGATGCCGCTGGAGGACTGGGACTCGGCGCGGCGCTCGTAGTGCAGGGTGTAGCGGGCGGAGACGTGGGTGCGCGCCCCGAGGAACAGGTCGTTGAACCCGAGCAGCCGCTGGCCGTCGCTCAACACCGCCTCGGCGAGCGTCACCTCGCGGAAGCGGGCGCGCTCCTCCAGCACGTGGCGTACCGCCACCCGGGCCGAGTCCACGCCGAAGGGCAGCAGCACGCCATCGATGCGCGCCGGGTCCGGATTGACGCCGACGAGGGGCTGCGACCCCACGTACTTAGCCACGTTGGCCACCAGTCCGTCCTGGCCCACCGTCACCACCAGCTCCTTGCCGGTGAAGAGGAAGGTGGGCACCAGCGCCCGGTCCACCTGCTGCACCGGCAGGCCGAAGTCCAGCATCCCCCGCAGCCCGTCCAGGGCCTTCCGGTAGGTGTCATCCTCCTGCGCGTAGTCCTCGAAGTCCTGGCCGGCGTGCTCCAGGTAGAAGCGCGCCTGCGAGCGCGTGTTGAACCGCTCCACCAGCTCGGCGAGCCGCGTCTTCCGGGTGACGAGGACGATCTTCTCGTACTCAGCCATGACGACCCTGGTTGCCCGACGGGGCCGAGAGCAGCGAGCGCAGCAGGTCCGGGGACACGTTCAGCTCGCCGATCTTCCCCGCGTTCTCCGCCATCTCGCGGAAGGCGAGCGCGATGTTCAGCTTGGGATCGTTCCCGCCGCCGGCCGCCGCCATGAGCACCTTCCAGTCCATGTCTCGCACCGGGGCGAGCGTCTTCTCCAGCGCGTAGGCCTTGGCCTCGGCGGCCTTGCGCTCGTTCTCGCTCCAGCGCTCCATGAAGGACGAGCGCTGCTCCTCCACGGCGATGTCCGCGGCGATCTGCGCCTCGCGGATCTGCCGCTTGCCGGCCTCCACGGACAGCTCGGTGGCGATCTCGCTCTCCTTGATGCGCCGCTCCTGCTCCACGGCGGCGTTGCGGCGGGCGTAGATGGCCTCGTCCGCGCGCCGCTGGAGGGCCTCGCGCGCCTCGGCCTCCAGGGCCCGAGCCATCTCCGGGGTGGGGCGCGCCGAGAGGAGCGCGAAGCCCTGCACCTCCACGCCCAGCATCCTCACCGCCTCCGTCTCACGGAGCGCCGCGAGCACCTTGCCCTCGATGGTGGCCGCCTGCACCAGCACCTCGCGCAGGGGCATGGACTGCACCACCGTGCGGGCGCGCACCTGGGCCAACTGGACGAGTCGCTCCTCCAGCTTCGAGGGGTCCTCAGACACGTACTCGCCCGAGGGCTTCACCGAGTAGTCCAGCAGCCCCGAGAGCAGCTTGGGGTCGGCCACCCGGTAGGTGAGCTGCCCCTGGAGGGTGACGGCCTGGAAGTCCTGCGTCACCTCGTTGAAGACGAAGGGCACGTCCGAGCTGGCGAGCGGCACGGACACCACGGTGGTGGTGGGCGCCCAGTAGAAGAAGGAGAGGCCCGGCCCCTCGCGCTTCACCCGTCCGTCCTTGAACTGCATCACGTACGTCGTCGGCGGCGCCTTCATGTACCGGATGCTCATGGTCCTTCTCCGTCTTATTGGTGTTTTGTGTACACCAACATAGTGTCGAATGGACACGAATGCAACACGGAGTGGACGCGAAGGGGCGACTGCCGCGCACTCTCATGGGTGTACGATGTAGGCGTGCGCATCACTGGAGCCCCTCGCGTCACCTCTGGAGTGCCCTTGCCGGTATGGCCGCCGCTGCTGGCCACGCGAGGGCCTGGCGGGAGCACTCCAGGGTCGCGGTCACCGTCTCGAAATGACAGCGCCGGTGCCCTTCCGTGGCCCCTTCGACGTCCTGGCGCGGATCTTCGTCGAGCAGTGGGTGACGTTTCCCCGCTTCGTGGTCTCGGGCGGTTTCGCTCGAGCCTGGCGCGCGACGCGGAACGCCGGAACTCCTCACGAGTTGCTCACGGACCGTGGTGGTTCGTAGTGGGTGACTCGAATAACCGACCCGACTCCCCACCAGTCCCGACGGCTTGACAGGGAGCACCTCGACCACTTGTCATCTGGCCCCTCGGATAAGCGGCGCGTTTCAGCTCGTACGACTCGCCAGGAGAGGTGCGGCCATGTCTACTCATCATCTGCCCCCCTTTGGTGAGCGACCGTGCTCTCGCGTGGGCGCGCTGGCTCTAGTTGGGCTGGTGCTCCTGGGGGCGTGTTCCACGGGGGCGCACCCGGGTGGACGGCTGACGACGTATCGCGACCAGTGGCCAACACCTCGGGAGTCCCTGGAGACGAAGGAGCGAACGGCGGCACGGAGCGATGAGGTGGACAACGGCGTGCTCGTCTTCGCCAGGTTGCCCACGGACTTCGAACCGGTGCGGATTGGGGACGCGGAGTTCCATGCCGCCCTGGCGACGCTGGTGCTCAACATTCCGCTGCGGGTGGCCTCCTCCGCCCCCGTGCAACATGGCGGCAGGCTGGCGCCGGGCACCGGCGGCTCGGGTGGAGATGCAGGGCAATCGGAGCTGTTGACGTCGTATGGGGGTTATTGCGAGCGGCGCGGCACTCCCAGTGATTGTCTGACGCTGTTGGAAGACGGTCCCTTTCTGCAAGCCGACGACAAGCGCAGCATTGCCCTGGCCCTGGCGGTGGGACCGGCACTGGAAGGAGTGGGCGCGGAAGTGCGGGCCATGCTCGACCCCACGCGGGTGCTGGCGACCGTCAGCCTCGCGATCGCGACGTACATGGCGCTCTTGCTGGCCCCGGAACCTGCATCAGGACACCTGTGTTAGCGGGAATGGAGGTGATGATGGTGGTGCTGCGTGGGACCGCGTGGCGTCCGTTTTCGAGCAAGGGCGGCCTGGATGTGCCGCTCCACCTCGTGGGTCAGCCGGAAGCAGAAATTGCCCTTCGGTAGAGCGCGCTCGGGCGTGAGGATGCCCTTCTTTATCCAGTACCGCACGGTGTCCCAGGTTACTCCGTACTTCTCGACGAGACCGCGCGTGGAGTAGCGGCCGTCCGGCAGACGAGCCGGCGGGCGCGGATGGCCACTGTGACCGCGGATGCGGCGGCTTGCCCGGCTGCGTAGCCCTGGTCGCGCGCCTTGGCCAGGAGCGCCTCCAATTCGGGCGTCATCTCGAACCAGAAGGGCTCCTTGTTCCATTTGTGTATGGGCGTGCGGCTGTGCACGGGGGTGATCAGGCCGCGGTTGACCCAGTAGTGGACCATGGGGGCCGTCACTCCGAAATGCGCGATCAGACCGCGGATGGAATAAAGCCCCTGCTCGTCGCGCTCGGGCGCCCGGATGCTGAATCCTCCAGCAGTTCGTCCAGCACGAATGCCCTGTCGCTTGCGAATGCCCGCCACCAGGCGGCGGGTGAAGGCGTGACGCAGGCCGCTCTTCAAGCCACCCCGGTTGAGCTCCTCTGCTATCTGCGGATCGCTGTAATGCTTCCTGGCGAGCTTGCGAATCTCGGCGATGACCTGGGGTGGCGTCCTTCTGGATTCAGAAAACGTGGGCCGAGGCGTTTGCAACTCGGTGATGGCTCCCGTCTTCCAGAGGATGCGGATGCGAGTGGCCCGCTTTGGCACGTCCACCGGCGAGAGCACCACCTCCTGGATGAGCAGCCGCAGTATCCGCTTCTTGTCCGAGTTGGTCGTGGTCGGCGCGTTCCACAGCCCGGGCAGGTCGCCCGCCAGCGCCAGTATCTTCTTCTTGTCCTTGTCCGAGAGTTCCAGCGGACTCGTGCTCCTGGCCTGCTCGTACTCATGCTCGACCCGCGCGAGCTCCTCGAGCTTCTGGTTCCAGCGCGACTCCAGCGTGCGGGCCACCACGCGATTCTCCGGCTCCACGGCGTTGTACTGGCGCTCGGCGCGCTGGGCCTCGTAGCGCACCCGCTCCAGGCGCAGCTTCCACTGGCGGTTGACCTCCTCGGCCTGCCGCTCCACCTCCTTGAGGACCGCCAGCGACAGGTCCAATTCGGGCGGGGCGAAAGCCGTCAGCAGGGTCTCGACTATCTTGTCGTCAATGCGGCGCGCGACCGTGGACCAGCAGTTGCCCTCGCCGTACAGGCGCCGGCTGCACTGGTAGCTGGGGTCGTCGGCGACGGAGTAGACCGGGTGCATCCGCCGGCCACACTTGCCGCACAGCACCAGCCCCTGGAGCAGCGCCGGACCTCCGCGTGGCGCACCTCGGCCACGCACATGCGCCCCTCTGACGGCGTTGTCTTCGAGGCGCTTCAAGTTCTCCAGGTACTGCTCCCAGGAGATGTACGCGGGGTGCGCATCGCGCAGGAACGCATGCCACTGCTCCGGCTCCTGGAGCGTCTCGTGCTTGCGTCGCACCTCTCCTTCGACGAGGACGCGCCGGTCGCGATTGCGGCCCCAGGCGTAGGCTCCGGCGTACACCGGATTGCGCAGGATGGACACGGCACGCGGGACGTCCAGCGCGTGCCAGCGAATTTCCGCCGGAGCGCCCCGGTGAGCATGGCGTGAGGGGAAGAGCAGTTTGTTGCGGGTGAAGTAGCGCACGGCGCCGCTGACACTGCCTTCCAGGCGGAAGCGCTCGAAGAGGAGACGGATGGCTTTCTGCACCTGCTCGTCGGGGTCGAAGACGAGCGCACCGTCCTCGAAGACGTAGCCAGTGGGCGGGGGATAGACGAGCTCGCCCTTCTTCGCCTTGTGCAGGATGCCGCCTTGCAGGCGCAGGCGCATGGAGTGGCGCTCGGCGTCACTCATGGTGCCCTTCATGCCCAGCACCAGCCGGTCGTTGAAGTCGTTGGCGTCGTAGACGCCATCGTCGTCGATGATGAGCGTGTCGGAGAGCGCGCACAAATCCAGCAGCCGGTGCCAATCGGACGAGGAGCGCGCCAGTCGTGACACCTCCAGCGACAAGACGGCGCCCACCTTGCCGAGGCTGACCTCGGCCGTCAGCCGCTGGAAGCCCTTGCGCCGGGCGGCACTGGCACCGCTCTGACCCAGGTCCTCATCGATGACCTCGACCTGGGTGGCGTCCCAGCCGAGTTTCTTGGCCAGCTCCACCAGGGCGTACTGGCGCTCGGTCGACTCCCGGTGCTCGTGGACCTGCAACAGGGTGGACTGGCGGATGTACACCAGCGCGGGTCTGGCCAGGTGCTCTGGCCGAATCTTGGTGGTCATCGCTTGCCTCGCTTCCGGCGGGAGCCTTGGTGACGGCCTTGAGCAGCACGTCGGCCAGTACGCCCAGCAGCTCGTGCCGGGCCGCCGCGGGGAGTGCGGCGTAGAGCGCGCCCGGCGATGACCGGCCCTTGGCGCTTCTCGTCCGACGCACTACCTTCCTGGTCATGGAGCTGAGACCTATGCCTCAAGTCATCGAGAAGGGCACTCAGCTCGCGGAGCGATTCAGGGTGCAGCTTCGGACATTTCCCTCGGAGCTCGAGCGGTGGGGGCCTGGGCCGCAGGTCCGTCCAATCCTCCGGAACCCTCGCGAGACGGCCGTCGGGAAACAGCAGCACGACGCTGGGGCGGCCGAGGTAGCGCAGGCGCTGCTGCACGGGGAATGCGCGACCCACGAACGGATGGAGCGGGTGGGTGATGACCACCAAATCTCTCGACGGCTGCGTCTTTAAGGGGGTGCGTCGTTGGGGGCTTTCCCGAGCCGGTCACGAAGGGCGTGGCCGCTGCGTTTACGGTGCTCATGTGGGGCTACCTCGGATGGGAATTCTTCGACCTGATCCGGGCGTATGCGCAGCTCTCCGAGGACGCGGCGCGAGCCTCCACCTTCGCGGAACTACGCGAGGCGGGCGAGCGGTTCGGGCGGGTCATTGGCCCCAACAGCGTGCGCATTCTCGTCATGGTGGGGACGGCGGCCGTAGGCGAAACCGCGGCACTCGTGTCCAAGGCACCAAAGCTACCGGGCTTTGGACAAGCCTCGAGGGCAGTAGAGGTCAACGCCGGCTTGCGCATGGTGGATGCGGCAACCGGGGCCGAGCGGGTCATCGTCTCCGTGCCCGAGGGGACGATCCGAGTTGTCCTGCCGGTCACGGCCGTTGCCATGTCTGCCCGGAGCGGCGGTGGTAAGTCCTCCGCAGGCGGGAGTGGGATCCCCAAGGAGGGCAGGCTTCTTCCCAACGGCTATCGTGCGTTCAAGTCCTTTGATGACTTCAAGGACTTCATGGGGCCGGCAGGTGAGGGCAAGCACTGGCACCACATCGTCGAACAGCGCAAGGCGAACATCGAGCGCTTCGGTCCGGAAGCCATTCACAACACCGAGAATGTGATTGCGATCGAGAAGTCAAAGCATGACGCAATAAGCGCCTTTTACTCGTCCAAATCCCGGGATACGGGTGGTCTGGTAGTGCGTGAATGGCTCCGCACGAAGTCCTATGAGGAACAGCGCGCTTTCGGGTTGAAGGTTCTTAGGCAGTTCGGGGTCATTCCATGAAAAAGGCAGAGGTGAAGAAACTCTCAACGGAGCAGCTCATTGAAAAAACCAGGATTCTTTCCGCTGAGAGGTGGCGGGCCATTTATGCGGGCAAGCCAAAGGACGGAAATCGCATGTTCGATCTTCTCGTCGCAATCGACAGGGAGTTGCGTGCAAGAGGTCTAGATGCGCAGCGACAGTTGTTGAGATTGCTCGATGATCCAGACCTGGGCACCCGTTGCTGGGTTGCTGCATCGGTCTTGGAGTTCGCACCAGATGAGGGGGAACGGGTGCTTACCGAACTCGCTAAAGCCCCTAACGGTCTGATTGGCTTTTCAGCGGAGTGGACGCTAGAACAGTGGAAGGCGGGCACGTTCAAGCCCCTTTGATTTTCCTCTTGCGGAAGAGGGGGCTCGATAATGAATCTTGTAGATCTTGTTGAGGCATTCGCCCAGCATACGGCGGCGCAGATCGATGCGATCTTCCGCGGAAACGCCAAGACAGGAAACAAGCACGCCCCGAAGCGTCGCGACGCGTTCAAAAAGCTGCGTGCTTAGGGTGATGCCGGACGGGATGCGCTCGCCGTGCTATTCACGCACCCACGAGTGGATGTGCGAGGCATGGCTGCGGTCTACCTGCTCCGCCATCGGACGGCGGAAGCCAAAGTAGTCTTGGAGGAGATCGCCAAGGGGGTAGGACTGGCTGCTTTTGAAGCTCGGGAGGCGCTGAAGCGCTGGGAAGAGGGGACCTGGGCCTTGGATCCTGAATAGGGATGGGAGCGCGGGTGCGTTAATCTTCCGTCATGGAACGTTTTCTCCAAAGGGCGAGGCGGATGCTGCTCGCTGATTCTGGCCACGCTGGTCATCGCGTACGTGGGTCTCTGCCTGCTGGTGTTCCTCAGCCAGAGGCAGATCGTATTCCCGGTGCCACCGGGGGCCCGCGAGCCATCGCTGCCCGGAGCCACGCTCCTGCGCATTCCCGGACCAGAGGGGTCGACGGTGTATCGCGCTGCATGTGCCCGCGCCCGTTGGGGCACCGACGGTGGTGCATTTCCACGGCAACGGTGAGCAACTCGCGAGCACCGAGTGGCTGGCGCAGCACTTCCAGGAGGAGGGACTCGGCTTCTACGCGGTGGAGTATCCGGGCTACGGGCTCGCGGCGGGGCAGGGTCTTTCCGAGGCAGGCATCTACGCCGCAGCGGAGACCGCACTGGAGCATCTACACGGAGCGTTGAGCGTGCCTCGGGAGCTCACGGTGCTGCAGGGGCAGTCGCTCGGTTCGGGCGTGGCGGTCGAGATGGCGAAGCGGGGCCATGGCGCGCGGCTGGTGCTCATCACGCCCTACACCTCGATCGTGGAGGTAGGGGCGAGGGTCTTCCCGTGGCTCCCCGCGAGCCTGCTCGTGAGGGATCCGTTCGACAGTGCGGCCAAGGCACCCGGGCTCAAGCTGCCAGTGCTCATCGTCCACGGGACGCAGGATGAGGTCATTCCCGTGGACATGGGGCAGCGACTGGGGACGCTGTTCCCGAGTGCCACCACGCGCATTCTTGAAGGGAAGCACCACAATGACGTGCTCGACCAACCCGCCATCCTTCAGGAAATGGTGCGATTCGCGCGAGCTGGAGCGCAGGCGGAAGAGCGCGGCAATCCCGTGCCCTGAGCTGGGTCGGCCCCTCTCCATTCTCTCGCAATGAGAGGGGCCTGGTTGTCCTGCGCCATGGGGTGACCTACGACACCAGCAGTCGTGAGTCGTCCAGGTCCATGTCGGCGATCAGGTCCACGCCGTTGCGCATGAGTCGCCGCGCCGCGGCCATGGCCCTCGGGCCGTGCCCGTTGTCCAGGCACCACTGCGCGTGCTCCACCAGCAGCGCCAGTTCGTAGGTGCGGCCCAGCGTCAGCGAGAACCGCCGCGCCCCGGCCTCCACCCCCGCCGGGTTCTCCATCGCCTTCATCACCCACGCCCGTGCCTTCTCCAGCGAGTCGTGCGCCGCCGCCACGCACGGCCGCAGGCCCGCGTCCTTCGCCGCTCCCAGCCGCCGCTCCGCGTCCGCGTACAGCGCCTCCAGCGAGCCGCCCTTCGCCATCGCCCGCAGCGTGTCCAGCGAGAGCACGTTCGTCGTCCCCTCCCAGATGGACAGCACCTGCGCGTCCGCCAGCATCCTCGGCAGCCCCGTGTCCTCCACGTAGCCCGCTCCGCCGAAGCTCTCCACCGCCTCCGACGTCACGTGCACCACCTGCCGCCCCGTCGTCAGCTTCGCCAACGGCGTCACCAGCCGCTGCAAGCAGCAGCTCCTCCTCCGTCGCCGTCCTCGCCTCCAGCTTCCCCAGCAGCTCCACCGCCCGGAACGCCAGCAGGAAGCCTCCGTGGAACTCGGCCTCCAGCCCCGCCAGCGTGTCCACGTGCAGCGGCTTCTCCGACAGCGGTGCCCCGAACTGCACCCGCTTGCTCGCGTAGTCCCTCGCCAGCGCCAGCGCCCGACGCATGCTCCACGTCGCGCCCATCGCGTTCCACGTCCGCGTCACGTTCAGCATCGACGACATGTTCCGGATGCCGTCCGTCAGCCCCGCCACCGGCACCGCCAGCGTCCCGTCCAGCGTCAGCTCCGCCGTCGGCACCTTCCTCGTCCCCAGCTTGTCCTTCAGCCGGTTGATGCTGATGCCGTTCAGCCTCCCGTCCGCCCCTCGCGTCTCCACGTAGAAGATCGCCAGCCCCTTGCCCCCCGGTCCGTTCCCCTCCGGCCTCCCCAGCGTCAGCGCCATCTGCGCCGTCGTCGCCGAGGTGAACCACTTCGTTCCGTACAGCTTCCACCCCTCGGGCGACTTCCTCGCCACCGTCTGCGTCAGCCCCACGTCCGAGCCGCCCGTCCGCTCCGTCATCCACTGCCCCGACGTCCAGAACGTCGCCGGGTCCCTCGACGTCAGGTGGGGCAGGGCGCGCTGGATCAGCTCCTGGTTCCCCAGCGACAGCAGCGTCCGCGCCGCCCCGTCCGTCATCGCCAGCGGGCACGAGTAGACGTCCAGCGACGGCTGCACCAGGTAGTTCAGCGTGAACTGGTGCACCCGCGAGAGCTCGCCGCTCTTCTGCTCGTACGCCACCGCCACCAGCCCCCGCTTCGCCGCCAGCGCCTCCGCCTCCTTCCACAGCGGCGACACCTCGATGTGGTCCACCCGGTTGCCCCAGGCGTCCCACTGCGTCAGCTCGGGCTCGTTCAGTCGGTCCCTGAGCTGGAACTCGTAGAAGTACCTGCCTCCCAGCTCGCCCAGCTCGCGGAACTCGCCCTCCAGCCCGGCCCGCATCTCCTGCGGCAATACCCGGGCGAGGTAGCTCCGGAGCAGCGCGTCGTCGTCGTACTGGTTTCCAAGCCTCGGCGGTTCCTGGAAGAAGCTCATACCCGCCAAGCTAGCATCGAGCCGGCACGGGGGGAGCCCGTGTCTCGCACCCCTTTTTCACCTCCGGAAACAGTCTCCCGGCCACTTCCTGCTAGACTCGGTCGCCTCAACCCGGAGCAAGCATGGCCGAGCAGCGGAGGCCGGGGGCGAATCCCCCCGGATTCGAGCCCCCCGAGTTCCAGACCGATACGAGCAGCACCCTTCCCAGAGAGGGCGTCACGCCCGCCGCCGGGAACGTGCTCTCCTCGCCTCCCCGGCCCCGAGCGCCCGCAGGGGCGGCCCCGGGTGGCCCTGCACGGCCCCCGGCCCAGGGTGCCCCCGAGCGCCGTCCCGCCGGTCCCAGCCCCTTCCTCGAGCGCCGCCCCGCGAGCCCCGAGCAGCGCCGCACGGCCCCGAGCCCCACGGAGCAGCATCCTCCCGGGCCCGCGGACAGGCGCTCGGGCCCGCCCGTGCCGGCCATGGACCAACCCTCCGTCATCGTCGAGCCCCAGCGCCGCACGGCTGCTCCCGGGCCGGGCATCGACATGGCCTCCGAGCGCCGGCCCGCCGGCTCCACCCAGCCGCGCCGTGCCGCCGCCCCCGCGGCCGAGGAGGGGGGCGGGGCTGGCTGGCGCTTCTGGCCCGCCCAGCCGCGCTCGCTCGAGGACACCGGTCTCACCGCCAGCATGGTCGAGGAGCTCATCCTCAAGGCCATCTTCTACGCCGGCGAGATGCGGGGCCTGGACATCGCCAACCGCCTCAAGCTGCCCACCTCCATCGTCGAGGACGTCATCGAGGGCCTGCGCCGGCAGAAGTACATCGACATCCGCGGCGGTGGCGGCTCGGGCGTGGGCAAGTCCACGATGATCTACCAGCTCACCACGTTCGCCACGGACGTGCTGCGGCAGATCCTCGACCGCAACCGCTACAACGGTCCCGCTCCCATCCGCCTGCAGGATTGGATCGACGTCGTGCGCAAGCAGACCGTCCGCGGCAACCGCATCACCCGCCAGCGGATGGAGGACAAGTTCGGCGACCTCATCATCCGCGACTACATCTTCGACGGCATCGGCCCCGCCATGAACTCGGGCCGCGCCATCTTCTTCTACGGGCCCCCCGGCAACGGCAAGACGGCCATCTGCCAGGGCATGGTCAACTGCTTCGATGGGGAGATCTTCATCCCCCATGCCATCCTCATCGACGACTTCGTCGTCCGCATCTTCGACAGCAACCTGCACAAGCCCATCGAGGAGGATTCCGGTTCGCCTCCCTATGACCGGCGCTGGGTGCGCTGCCGCAGGCCCCTCGTCGTCGTGGGCGGTGAGCTCACGCTGCGAGATGCTCGACCTCGTCTACTCGCCCGAGGTCAAGTACTACGAGGCTCCCTTCCAGATGAAGGCCATCAACGGGATGCTCCTCATCGACGACTTCGGCCGGCAGAAGGTCTCCCCCAAGGACCTGCTCAACCGGTGGATCGTCCCGCTGGAGAGTGACGTCGACATGCTCACCCTCCACACCGGCAAGAAGGTGCAGGTGCCCTTCGACGTCTTCGCCGCCTTCTCCACCAACCTGGATCCGAGCGACCTCGTCGACGACGCCTTCCTCCGCCGCGTCCGCTACAAGCTCGAGGTCCAGCCTCCCGATGAGGACCTGTTCCACCAGATCTTCGAGGTCATGTGCGAGAAGCGTGGCGTGCCCTATGACTCGGAGATGGTGCAGTACCTCATCGACAGGCACTACAAGCCCGTCGGCCGCCGCTTCGCCGCGTGCCAGCCGCGCGACCTGCTCGATCAGATGATCGACATGGCCCACTACCGGGGCATGGAGCCGCAGCTCGATCAGGAGCTCATCGACGCCGCGGTGAGGAGCTACTTCGTCCGGTTCGACAAGGGCAACGCGGGGCGCTGAGGTCCCGGGTCAAGGTGGGGACCTCGCGAAGGGTCCCCACGGGGAGGGTTCGAGCCACCGGCGCACCTCGTCCACGGGGACGTTCGACAGGACGTCCACGATGGACAGGCCCACCACGAAGCGCTCGCCCTTCCGGCCCTGGTCGTACGCGGGGTAGCGGAACTTCTGCCACAGCAGCCGCACCCCCGCGTCCCTGAAGGGCCCCGGCTTGAGGTACTGCGAGCCTATCGCCGAGTAGTACGTGTCCAGCCCGAGCTGCGTGCAGTACGACACCAGCCGCCCCGTCTTGTCCGGGTGCGAGCGGTCCATCGGGGAGGCGAGCTGTACCCTCGGCTTCAACCCCAGCGGCTCGTAGAAGAGCGCCGTGCTCGCCATCAGCGTGCGCAGCAGCGAGCCCGGTCCCCGATCCTTCGCCGCCTCTTCGTAGAAGGACTCCAGTCTCGGCAGCACCTGCGTTCGGAAATAGGGCCTCCGCCCGTACAGCATCGTCAGCGTCGCCAGGTGCTTGCGTGTCCACGGCTGGCTCGTGTCCAGCGCCAGCTCGGAGATGAGCGTGTCCCGGTGCGCGCCCTCCAGCGGAATCGTCATCCACTGGAAGGCCGGCTCCGTGGGAGCGGGCAGGGGAGTGCCCGGCGGCAGGGCTACTCGGGTCCTCCGCTGCCAGCCCCGTCGCAGCCACTGCACATTGTCCAGCACCAGCAGTGTGTCCGCCCTCGCCACCTGCTCGTAGAAGTCCAGCCAGGGCAGGTAGTGTGGTTGCTCGGCGACCAGGACTCCCGGATGGACACTCACGGCTCGCCACTGTAGCCCGCGCCTCCGATTCGTCGGAAGATGAGGTGTGGCTCGTTCCCGCTCCCGCCTGCCTCTCGTCCTTGCCATCGCGGCGAGCGTCGTGCTGCACGTCTTCCTCTTCCGGGCGTTGTGGCTCCAGGAGACTCCGCCCCGCGCCTCTCCGGCCTCCGAGGTGGTCGAGATGGAGATCCACGAGGTGACCCGGCCCCCCGCCCCGGTGGTCCGCGCACCCGCTCCGCCTCCTCCCGCGGCCCCGCCGACCCGGCGGCCCCAGAAGCGCGCACAGGCCCCTCAGCTGGCTCCGGCTCCCCAGGTGCCAGAGACTCCCGTCGCTTCCACCGACTCCAAGGCCTCCGCCTCCGCGGCGTCGGACGTCCCCTCGGGTCCTCGGGCGCTGACGTCCGACTTCCCCGTTCGCGGCGAGTCCCTGCTGCCCCGGAGCCTCCCGGAGGTTTCCGCGCAGGTGTCCCCGGGTTCGCGCCCTGGTACGGAGCCAGGCACCGGCGCGCCGGGCACCCGGCTGCGCGCTCCCGAGCCCAAGGGCCCCGGCGAGATGGTGCGCGAGCTCGTGGCCCAGCAGAAGGTGCGCAGTGGTTTCGTCCACGCCTACTTCGGCCAGCTCCAGGACGTGCTGCTCGCGGCGTGGCGTGCCACGGGCACCTCCGCCCGGCGCAGGTCGGGCCGCACCTGCGAGGTGGAGCTGCGTCTCGTCCAGGCGCCCTCGGGCAGGCTCCAAGAGGTCTCCATCCGCTTCCCCTCGTGCGACCCGAGCATGGACGAGGAGGTGCTCGCGGACCTGCGCGCCGCCGCCGCATCGCTCCCGGCTCCGCCTCCCGAGGTGGTGGGACACCGGGACTCCATTCGCAGCGTCTACCGCTTCACCTTCCAGCCGCCGCCGACCCTCCCGCCGCTCAAGTTCGACGTGGTGGACCTCGTCGACCGCAAGGCCATCCCCAAGTTCAACCCCAAGCGCGTCACCCTCATCCAGGTGGAGTAGGGGCGCGGGAGTCAGTTCCTCACGGACGCGGCGAGGGGCATCCGCAGGCGCGCCACCACCCCGGACAGGTCCGACCGCCATGGTCCGAACCGCGACTCCTCCAGCAAGCCCCCCACCACGTAGGCGTGCACCGGGCCGAGCCTCCGGGGCACGGACGTCACGGGATGACGCACCAGGACGAGGTTGAGGCGCTCCTCCAGCATGGGCATTCCGGGCGACGCCTCCGCCGTGTTGCTCCAGGCCGCCTGTCCCATCCGGCGCGTCCAGACGTCCACGTAGCCGGCCAGCAGCAGCTCCCGGTAGGTGGGCGCCCCCATCAGCCCCAGGTTGGCCGGCGTGTTGAAGCCTCCCACCAGCACCACCGGCAGGGACTCGCGGCGCAGCGACGCGAGCAGCTCCTCCGTCTGCGCCAGTTGCACGCGCAGGCCCGCCTCGTCTGGCGCGGGCTCCAGGTGCGTGCTGACGAACCGGTACGTCCGGCCCTTCACCGTCGCCGCCACCGATGCCCAGCCGCGCCGCAGCTCCACGGGCCCGAGGCCGGCACGGTCCACCTCCCGGCGCGCCAGGTAGTTCCCCGTCCGGACTTCGCTCACGTCCACGTCCGCCCTCGCGAGGATGACGTCGAAGTCCGTCACCCGCACGTCATCGAAGGAGGGCGCGGCGCTGGTGAGCAAGGGCAGCTCCACGTCCGCGTTCCGCACCCGGGCCACCTCCCGGTAGTGCAGCCCGCGCGATTCCAGCTCGCCCAGCAGCATGGGCAGCATGTCCAGGTACAGCGCCTCCGCCGGCCGGGTGCCTCCGAAGATGGCATCCCCCGGAGACTGGAGCCGCACCTCGGTTACCTGCTGCAGCCCGATCAGGTGCGGCCGGGCGTATTGGAGCTCATCCGCCAGTCGCCGCGCCCGGGTGGCGAGGTCCGCCTGGTGCAACGCCTCGAAGGCCTTCGCGGTCCGCGCCGGCAGCTCCGCCGGGGTGGGCGCCTCCAGCACCCGCTCCAGGACGACTCCGGTGGACAGGCCGCGCGTCATCACCGTGAGGGCGTCTGGGCCGAAGAGCTCGGAGGCGGAGACCTCCTCCCGCTCCTCCACCTGCTGGGGCAGCGTCGCCACCTGACAGGCGCCGAGCGCCACCATCCACAATCCCACCGCGATGACGCACTTCATCGTGACATCCCCCCGGACCGACCCGCCCCGAGCTCCACCCACACATCCGCCTGCCTGGGTGGATGCTTGGGTGAGATAGGGCGCCCTCGCCTTGATGCCAGGGGGGACCGTCCCGACCCGGGTCACTCCGACCACCAGTGAGCAGGTCGAAATCCGGAAAACGTCGCACACAAGGCAAACACGGCGTACTCCTGGCCGTTTCCTGGGCCAGCAGCCGGCCAGCAGCCGCCCCGGAGCAGTCCAGCTCTCCCTTCGGAGCGGCGAACGAGGGTAGGCTTCCACCCAGCAGGAGAGCCGTGTCCTCCAGAATGTCGTGCTCCTGGTGGACCTGAAGGGCTCCGATCAAGCAATCTCCCGCATCCAAGAATCTCCGCTTCAGCCCTCCATGCGCTTCCTCCTCCTCAGTCGCGACGGTGACCATCCCATCGGGGCGGAGCTCGCCCGAATGGGCCATGACGTCGTGGTCGCCCCGGGACCCGAGGTGACGGCCGCCACCATCTCCCTGGTGGACGTGCTGATCGTCGGGGCCGATCTGGTCCGCGAGAAGTCCGAGTGGTTCAGCCGGCTGCGCGCGCAGATCCGCGCCGCCGAGGTGTTCGTGCTCGGCATGGCCGCGAGCTCGGCGGCCCAGGAGCTCACGCCACTGATGGAGATCGGCGTGGACGACTACCTGGTGGCGCCCTTCCACCCGGCGGACGTGCGCGCCCGGGTGGAGCTGTTCGAGCGTCGCAGCTACGCGTTCATGCGCCGGCAGACGCACGAGGAGTCCGCGCGCGGGGAGATCGAGCGGCTGGCGGCCATCATCCAGACGCAGAACGACATCGCGCTGGCCGGCCTGGATCTGGACGTGGTGATGCGGCTCATCGCCGAGCGGGCGATGATCCTCTGCGGCGCGACGGGCGCGGCCGTGGCGCTCGTCGAGGGCGAGGAGATGTTCTACCGCGTCGGCACGGGCTTCTCCGCGCAGTTCCAGGGCGCGCGCCTGCCCATCGCCAACACCTTCGCTGGCTCCTGCGTGCTGACGGGCGAGGTGCTGCGGACGGACGACTCCGAGCGGGATCCGCGCGTCAACCAGGAGCAGGCGCGCAAGTTCAAGTTCCGCTCCATGCTCAACGTGCCGCTCAAGCGCGACAACCAGACGGTGGGCGTGGTGAGCATCTCCTCGGGGGTGCCGTATGCCTTCGTGGACTCGGACGAGCGCACGCTGGAGCTGATGGCCGGTCTGCTCGGGGCCGCCATGGGCAACGCCGCCGAGCACGCGGCGAAGCAGGCGCTGATGACCGAGGTGGCGTCGATCGTCACGGCGCTGCAGGAGAGCCAGCACCTCTTCGACTCGTTCCTCAACAACAACCCGGCGCTGGCCTACATGAAGGACGAGTCCGGCCGGCGCGTCTTCGTCAACGAGCCCTTCCGGCGCTTCTTCGCGCTGTCGCCCGGCGTGGACGTGAGCACCATCCCCGACGAGCAGATCATGTCGCCGGAGACGGTGGCCCACCTGAGGGACCAGGACGATCAGGCCTTCAAGTCCGGTCAGCCCTCGGTGTCCGAGACCGTCATCCCCACGCCCGAGGGCGAGCCGCGCCACTTCCTCACCTACCGGTTCATCGCCCGCGACAGCTCGGGCCGGCGCTTCCTCGGAGGCGTGTCCTTCGACATCACCGAGCGCAAGGCCGCCGAGGAGGCGCTGCGCCGCTCCGAGGAGAGCTTCCGCGCCCTCATCGAGGGCTCGCCCGAGGCCATCTTCGTCCACCGGGGCGGGCCGCTGCTCTACGTCAACCCCTCGGCGTGCGCCTTCCTGCGCCTGCCCGCCAATGAGCTGGTGGGCCGCTCGCTGCTGGACTTCGTCCACCCGGAGGACCGGGCCGCCGCCGCTGGCCAGCTCGACGGCATGCCCGGCAGGGGCGCTCCCCGCGTCCGGGAGATCCGCTTCCTGCCTCCCGACGGCGGCATCGTCACGGCGGAGATCAGCAGCCTGCGGCTCGTCTTCGCCGGCCAGCCCGCCACCCTGGTGAGCGCGCGCGACCTGACCGAGCGCAAGCAGATTCAAGCGCGCCTCGTGGTGGCGGATCGGCTGGCCTCGGTGGGTACGCTCGCCGCGGGCGTGGCCCACGAGATCAACAACCCGCTCGCCTTCGTCATCTCCAACCTGTCCTTCCTCACCGAGGAGCTGCACGCGCTCACCGGGGAGCTGCCCAAGGGGCGCCTGGACGAGCTGCGAGGAGGTGCTGGAGGAGACGAACGAGGGCGTCAACCGCGTCCGGCTACATCGTCCAGGACCTGAAGACGTTCTCGCGCGGCGACGAGGAGCAGCCCACGGCGGTGGACCTGCGGCGCGTCATCGACTCGGCGCTGGCGCTGGCCCGCGGCGAGATGCGCCACCGCGCCACCGTGGTGAAGCGACGTGTCCGAGGTGCCGCTCGTGCGAGGGCAGCGAGGCGCCGCTTCGGTCAGGTCTTCCTCAACCTGCTCATCAACGCCGCCCACGCCATTCCCGCAGGGCCAGTCGGACAAGAACGAGATCCGCGTCTCGCTGCACGCCGAGAACGACCACGCCATCATCGAGGTGAAGGACACCGGCTGCGGCATGTCCCGCGAGGTGCTGGACCGCATCTTCGATCCCTTCTTCACCACCAAGCCGGTGGGCGTGGGCACGGGGCTCGGCCTCTCCATCTGCCACGGCATCATCACCGGCTTCGGCGGGGAGATCTCCGCCACCAGCGAGGTGGGCAAGGGCAGCACCTTCCGCATCAGCCTCCCCTCGTACCGCAAGAACCGGCTGAAGGCGGGGTAGGGCGTCCGCGACGCCTCAGCGGGCGCCGTGACGGAAGAGCGGGAAGAAGACGCGCGGCGCCTTCTTCTTGCGCACGCACCGCGTGTCCGCGCTCATGTAGCAGGCCGAGAAGCCGCGCCGGCGCTGGCCCGTGCGGCTCGCGCGCCCGAGCGGTGCCACACGTGGTTGTGGACGAGCAGCACCTCGCCGGCCTGCACCGGCAGCGGCACCGCGCGCGCGTCCGCGCCCGCGCGCCGCCACCCGGTCCGGCGGCACGACGCCCGCCGAGCGGCGTCACCAGCCCCGCGCGGTGGCTCCCCGGCACCACCTCCAGGCAGCCGCCGTCCTCGCGGCGCGTCGTCCAGCGCCGTCCAGAGCTGCAGCTCCGGCTCCTGCGGTCAGGCCCCACAGCTTGCCCGCCGTCCTGGTGCCAGGGCAGGTTGCTGCCGCCCGCTCGCCCTTGTGGAAGAGGATGGCGCGGTAGAGCACGATGTCCCCGGGGATGCGCGCCCGGACGATGCGCTCGAAGAGCGGGTTCTCCAGCCACGCGAGGAAGCGCGGGTCCTTCTCCAGCTTCTCCAGCTTGCGGTAGTCGAGCGACGGGCCCTGCCAGCCGAGCCCCAGCGGCGCGTCCTCGTAGCGGCCCGGTGGTCGCGTCCATCTGGAAGAAGAAGCCCGGGTAGCTCACCCGGCCGAGCATCAGGTCGTCCGCGCGCTCGCGCAGCGACGCCAGGCCCTCGTCGTCCAGCACGCGTGCCCAGGCGCGCGTAGCCGTGCTCGGCGTAGTGCGCGAGCGGCCCGGTCGATGTCGAAGCGTCTCCGGCGTCCACGCGCAGCATGCTCACCTCGCGTAGCTGGCGTCCGTGCCCAGGAAGTCGCGGTGCACGCTCGTCGACTTGCGCCGAGCACCTCCGGCGGCAGCCGCGGGCCGCACGGCGTCCAGCGCCGCGTCCAGGTGCTCCACCGTCCGCCGGGCCCCACCAGGACCGAGTCCACGCCCGGCCGCCCCGCGAGCCACGCGTACGCCAGCTCCAGCAGCGTCGAGGCCCGCTGTCCTGCGGCCACGGCGCGCAGGCGCTCGGCCAGCTCGAGGAGCGCGCTCGGACCAGTAGCGGCGCTGGTAGAAGCGGTTCCCGTCGAAGCGCGAGCCCGACGGGAATGGCGGCTCCGGGCGTGTAGCGCCCGGAGAGCAGCCCTCCGGCGAGCGGGTTGTAGACGGTGGTGTGGAGCGGGTGGCGGCGCGTGAAGGGCAGGTACTCCACCTCCAGCTGGCGCACGAGCAGGTTGTAGAGCACCTGCGAGAGCGCCGGGCGGCGGCAGGCCGCGCGCGTCGCACAGCGCGCCGCAGCTCCAGGAGCTGCCAGGCCGCGTAGTTGGACACGCCCCAGTGTCGCGCCTTGCCCGGCTCGCAGCAGCCCGCGCACGCGCCTCCAGCGTCTCCTCGACCGGCGTGGTGGGGTCCGGCGCGTGCAGGTAGAGCACGTCCACGTAGTCCGTGCCCGAGCCGCTTCAGGCTCGTCCTCCACCGCGCGCACCACCTGGGCGCCGGAGAGCCCCTCGGGCTTGCCGCGCACCCGCGCGAGCCCCACCTTGGTGGCGATGCCCACCTCCGCCCGCCGGCCGCGCAGCGCTGTCCGAGGATGCGCTCGGCCTCTCCGTCCCCGTACGAGTTGGCCGTGTCGAAGAAGGGCACGCCCGCGCTCCAGCGCACGGGCCACGATGCGCGCGGCCTCGGGGGCGGGCGTGCGCGCGCCGAAGTTCATCGTTCCCACGGCCACGAGCGCGGGAGGCGCGTCCGGGGCCGCGCGCGGGGCTCGAGCCAGCGCGCGAGGGCTGGGGAGTGGGCGGTGAGGCGTCATGGGCAGGATGCGAACGTCCACGTCCGGCGAGAACTCGCTCGATATCAGCGCAATACTGCAACGCCGGGACTTGCGCCGGCGCGGGGGCGCCCCAATGGTTGGCAGGACATGCCCTACCGCCGCGCTCACCCGCTTCGTCCTCGCCCCCGATGGCACCCGCATCGCGTACCACACGCCATGTGGGCGATGCCCGCGGAGACCGAGCGGAGTGTCGCTGGGCTCGCCGGCCGCGGGGTGCTGCTCACCAACGGCATCGGCACCTCGGAGAACTTCTGGCGCTACATCGTCGCGCGACCTGGAGCAGGACCACCGGGTGGTGCACTGGGACTACCGGGGCCACGGCGGCAGCGAGGTGTCGCGCCAGCGGGGACTACGCGTCTGCGCGTCCACGTGGACGACCTCGAGCGCGTCACCGAGGACGATGATGGCTCGCGGTGACGGGCCGCCCCCGCACCACGTCGGCCTTCTCCATGGGCGTGCGGGTGCTGCTGGAGCTGTACCGGCGGCGGCCCGAGCTGGTGCCCGCCATGACGCTCATCGCCGGCAGCGCCGGCCTCCCCGGACCCGGGCAGCCGTGCGCTCGTTCCGGTGCCGCGGGGCGCGGCACCCTGGCCCAGCGCCTTCCACGCCTGCACGCCGCTGGTGCCCGTGGCTGGCGCCGGTCGTCCAGGATCTCGTCTGGCTCGCGGCTGGCGTACCCGGTCGGTCGCGCGCTGCGGGCGTGCTGCGGGCCCGGGCCCCCCGCGCGGACATCGACGAGCTTCATGCAGGGGCTCCAGCGCATGGACCCGCGGGCCTACTGGCAGATGCTGCGCGGCCTGCTGGAGGCGCCGCCTCGTGGGACGTGCTGCCCCAGGTGAGGTGCCCACGCAGCTCATCGCCGCGAAGAATGATCTCATCGTGCCCCTGCGCGAGCTGGAGCGGATGCGTCAGGCCCTGCCGCACGCGGAGCTGGCTGCTGGTCGAGGACGCGGGCCACGCGGGGCTGGTGGAGGCGGGCACGGAGATCGCCGAGGCCGTGCGCGCCTTCCGGCAGGCCTGTGGGGTGGGCCCGCAGTACCTGGCCCGGCCCCCCTGAGCAGCCCGCACGAGCCGTGAATCGGCCGGCTGGCCGATGCGCGTTGGGGCTGGACCCGCGCGCGCCGGTCAGGCAATGAGAGCGGTATCGTGCGGATCGTCTCCTGGAACGTGAACGGGCTGCGCGCGGCCCACAAGAAGGGCTTCCTGGACTGGCTGGCGGCCGAGACGGCCGACATGGTGGGCGTGCAGGAGGTGCGCGGCCCGCGAGGAGCAGCTCCCCGAGGAGGTGCGCTCTCCCGAGGGCTGGCACGCCACCCACTTCGTGGCGGCGGAGCGCGCCGGCTACAGCGGGGTGGGCCTCTTCGCGCGCAAGGCCCCGGATGACGTGGAGACGAAGCTGGGGGTGGGGGAGCTGGACTCCGAGGGCCGGCTGCAGGTGGCCCGCTTCGGACTCCTCACCGTGGTGAACTGCTACTTCCCCAACGGCAACGGCAAGGAGCGGGACAACAGCCGGGTGCCCTTCAAGCTGGCCTTCTACCGGCGCCTCTTCGAGCGGCTGGAGAAGGGCCTGCGCGACGGCGAGCGCATCCTGGTGATGGGGGACTTCAACACGGCGCACCAGGAGATCGACCTGGCGCGCCCCAAGGACAACCGGGAGACGAGCGGCTTCCTCCCCGAGGAGCGCGAGGAGTTCGACCGGCTGGATCCGCGCCGGCTGGGTGGACACCTTCCGCCACTTCGAGAAGGCGACGGGGCCACTACAGCTGGTGGAGCCAGCGCTTCGGCGTGCGCGAGCGCAACGTGGGCTGGCGGATCGACTACGTGCTGGCCTCGCCCGGGGCCATGCCCTACGTGAAGCGCGCCGCCATCCACCCCCACGTCCTCGGCTCGGATCACTGCCCGGTGAGCGTGGATCTGGACCCCAAGGCCCGCCGCTGATACGCCGGAGGGCATCTCATGAACGCACTGCTCTCCATCTATGCGTGGCTGGAAACCGGCCTGGTGGCGCTGACGGGCTTCTGCATTCAGGCTCCACTGATCGTCACCTGGCCCTTCGATCGGCGCAAGGTGGTGACGGGGCGTGCCTTCCGGCTCATCGGCGTGACCGCGGCCAAACTCAACCCCTTCTGGAAGTTCGGCGTGCACGGGACGCCCACCCGCCCCTCGGGTCGCACCGTGGTGGTGAGCAACCACGAGTCCAACGCGGACCCGTTCCTCATCTCGTACCTGCCCTGGGAGATGAAGTGGCTGGGCAAGGCCTCGCTCTTCAAGATTCCCGTGGTGGGCTGGAGCATGTGGCTGGCCGGGGACATCCCCGTGCGCCGGGGCGAGAAGGACTCGGCCCAGGCGGCCATGGGCATCTGCGCCCGCTGGCTGGACAAGGGCATGCCGGTGATGATCTTCCCCGAGGGCACGCGCTCGAAGACGGAGGATCTGCTGCCCTTCAAGGACGGCGCCTTCCGGCTGGCCATCGAGACCGGGGCGGACGTGCTGCCCATGGCGGTGAGCGGGACGCGACGGGCGCTGCCCAAGCACTCGTGGCGCTTCGCCACCTCGCGCGCGCTGGTGACGGTGGGCACGCCCATCTCCACCCAGGGCATGACGCTCGCGGACGTGGAGCGGCTCAAGCAGATGGCTCGTGAGCAGATTCTCGCGCTCCGGGCCTCGCTGGTGCCGCACACGAGCGCTGGCACGACGGAGCCCGTGATTCAGGAGCAGCCAGTCACTCCTCGATGACGCGGAGCTCGCACTGGGTGTCCTTGCCCATGTCGGCCCCGCCGAGGAGCCTGGTGACGAGCTCCTCTCCGTTGAGGTTGATGGTGAGCTGGTTCTTCTCGCCGGCGATGGTGGCGCCCTTGTCGACCTGAACCTTGCCGCCGATGGCGTTCACGTTCCCCACGACGGTGGCGCCCTTCTGGATGTGGACGTCCCCACCGAGGGCCGACACGTCCCCGGACACCCGAGCCCCGGCCTCCACCGTCACCTTGCCGCGGATGGCCGACACCTTGTTCACCGTGGCGCCCGCGCGGACCACCACGTCCCCGTCGATGGCCAGCGCGTCCCGGAGCGCGCCCTGGCCCTCGACGACCAGGGTCTTGCCCTTGGAGACGAGGTCCCCCTTCTTGACGCTGATGGTGCAGTGGGACGTGTCCGCCTTCTTGCCGTCATCCCCCGCGCGGGCGGAGACGGGCAGGGCGGCCATGCTGAAGGCGACGAGGGCGGACAAGAGGGGCTTGGACATGGTTCGAGGACTCCGGGCGAGTGGCCGCGCGGGGGCGGTGCGCTCGGTCCTACGAAGGGCCGACGGAGCGATTGCAGGGCGTGACGCCCCCAGTTGAATCAGGTGTGGGAGAAGGTCGCACTTTGGCGTGTTAGCATGCAAGCTGTGCTGCGCATCCATTCCCCGCCGCGTTTTGGAAGAGGCCCCTCTGCACTGCTCCTTCTCGCGATCCTGTGGCTTTCGCCTGCATCGTTGAATGCGGCAGAGCCGAGCGCTGCAACGACGATGCAGCCACCGGGCGATTGCTCTTCAGAGGAGCACAAAAAGCTAAAGGAAGAGGTGGGTCGGGCGTGCAAGGCCACGAGTATGAAGTGTTACGAATCCCAGGGCTGTGCCGAGTTGCTGACCAACTTCTTGCTGTACCAGCGGTGTATCGGCGCCCGGGTTGCAGTCATGGACAAGTGTTTCCGGGGTGGAAATAAAACCCACCGCGATGAAGTCGAGAACTACAGGAGGGGAGCCGCGGATTGCTCGCGAATGATGGTTGAAAAGCGGTGTCCGGAGCAGTGCCGGTAATCCACCATGCCGACTTCTAGAATCGATGCCGTCAGGCAACAGGTCAGGGCCGCCTTCGCGGAAGCGGTTTACCCTGGAGATGACCGCATTGCTTACGATCCAGACGATTGGGAGAGCGCCGAGTTGGCGCGGGCTTTCAGGGGCAAGCACTGGTCGGAGCTATCCCACGAGGAACTCCAATATCACAGCAGCTCGTTCTTGAGCTCGGGAGGGTTTCGGTTCTATCTCCCTGCCTATCTGTTGGCGGCACTGGATGATTATGGCAATCGGATGCCCATGACAGTGTATGGACTGACTCCGCATGACGAGTCTTCGCCCGAGGAGCGCGAACTCAGGGATTGGCAGATCGAAAGATTCGAGGGGCTTACTGCGGCCCAAAAGAGTGCTGTCAGGGCATTCCTGGAGTATGCGAGGGACGAAGCGTCACATTACTTTCCACAGGGTGAATCTCCCAAGCTCGCACTTGAGAGATATTGGGGGAGGTTTCATTCGTGACGGTGAGCGCTCAGGGCCGGCCCTTCCGCGCCTTGCCCTCCTGGAAGAGCTCCTGCTGCGCCTTCTCGCGGGCGAGCCCTCCCGCCAGCCGCGTGCCGATGGCCAGCTCCAGCTCCACCTCCGGCCGCGAGAACACCGCCACAGCTGCCTGCTCCAGCACTGTGTCTCCCGCGGCCTTCAGCTCCTGATTGCCCAAGGGTCAGGGGCCGGGGGGTTCGCAGCGCCTTCCATGGCCGCGAGCCCCGTCCCCTCGGAGCCGGGCGCCGCTCTTGCAGACCCTTTGGATTGGGCATAGAGGAGGACCCCTTGGACACGACGAACCACCGAAGCGAGCTGGCCATCTGGGGGTACGCCTTCGGCTACTTCGCCTGCTACGCGCCCTACAGCGCGCTCACCAAGGCGCTCTCTCGAGGAGCGCTGCCGGGCATGGCGCGCGGCATCTGCCGGGCTTCGAGCTGCTGCCGTGCACGCACGCTCGCCTCGCTGCGTGGGCATGTTCGCGCTTCCTGACCGCGCTGGGCTGGTGGAAGTACGCCGAGCACCGCGCACGGTGCTCGGCGTGCGCGCTGCCCGTGCCCCAGCCGCTGGACGTTCCTGTCGGGCCTGTGCACCGCCGCCATCATCGCCACCACCACGCTGGCCTACACCTTCAGCGGCACGTCCATCGTCTTCATGATGCTGCTCATGCGCGGCGGCGTGCTCATCCTCGCGCCGCTGGTGGACGTGCTGAGCCGGCGCCGCGTGCGCGTGGCCCTCGTGGGTGGCGCTCGGGCTGAGCTTCGCGCGCGCGTGGTGCGTGGCCACCGCGCCCGGCGCGGAGCCCTGCGCTCACCGCTGGTCGGCGGCGCTCGACGTGGCGATCTACCTGGTCGCGCTACTTCGTCCGGCTGCGCTTCATGAGCCACCTGGCCAAGTCGAACGATCCGGCGCGCCAGCATCCGCTACTTCGTCGAGGAGCAGATGGTGGCCACGCCCGGCGCTCGTCGCCGATCCTCGTGGCGTGGCGGCGCTCATCGGCGAGGGGCCCGTGCTGCTCGGACATCCGCCACGGCTTCACGGACGTGCTCGTGCGCGGCGCGGGTGTTCGAGGAGCTCGCTCGTCGGGCGTGCTGTCGCAGGGCACCGGCGTCTTCGGCGGGCTCATCCTCCTGGACCACCGGGAGAACACCTTCTGCGTCCCGGTGAACCGCGCCTCGAGCGTCGCTCGCGGGCGTGGTGGCCACGGGACTCCTCTCCGCTCTGGCTCGGCCTGCCGGGCGTGGGGTTCGCGGGAGCTGCTGGGGGCCGTCTGCGTGATGGCGGCCATGCTGGTGCTCGGCCTGCCTACCGTGCTGAAGGCCCGCCGGGCCGCTCCTCCCGCGAGCCCCGAGCTGAAGGCCGATACTCCGGAGCGGTGAGGGCGGGGCGCGGAGGCTGGGGGCCCCCGCGCCTTCTGCTTACTTCTCCTCGATCACGTGCAGGGTGAGGACGGGGCAGTGCGCCCGGGCGATGACCTTCTGGGCCACGCTGCCCAGCAGCAGCCTCGGCAGGCCCCGGCGACCGTGCGTCCCCATGACGATCATGTCGAACCCGCCCGTCTCGGCCACCCGGAGGACGGCCGCGGCCGGCTCGCCCACCTCCAGTCGCTGGGTGATGGGGCCGGGCGCGTTGAGCGAGCCGATGAGCGTCGTCAGCTCCTTGCGCGCGGCCTCGAGCGCGGTCTTCTCCAGCGACTGCGGGTTCCACCCCGGCGCGGCCACCAGGAGATCCGGTGCCACGTACTGTGGCGGCTCCCAGGCGTGCATCACCTCGATGGAGGCGTTGAACGGCCGTGCGAGCTGGACCGCGTAGTCAATGACCGCCCGGGAACCCTCCATCAGGTCCACGGGTACCAGGATGCGAGAAGGCGTGGGCATCGGTGCTCCCTCCGTTACCCGGTCCCCGGAACGGGGCGGGTTCTTCCCTTCATCGCTGGAAGAAGCGTGCCAGGGGCGCTTCACCTGGAGTGGGGTGTTCGCGCGCAAACTCTTCCCCACGACGACGGGATGCGCAAGCCTTGCGTCCGCTCGGAGGGCTTTCGACCCGGCGCGTCATGTGGAGGAAGGGGCGGGTGGCTACTTTTCTTCTCCGTCAGGACACGGAGGAGCCCATGCGTCCACCCATCGATTCGGGCACCGTCCTCATCACGGGGGCCTCCTCGGGGATTGGCCGGGAGATGGCCCGCCAGCTCGCCCGCAGAGCGCGGACGCTCGTGCTGGTGGCGCGCCGGGCCGAGCGCCTGGAGGAGTTGAGTGAGGAACTGCACGCGCGCAATCCCACGCTGGGCGTGATGGTGGAGCGATGTGACCTCTCGCGCCTGGAGGAGGTGGACTCGCTGCTGGACTCGCTGCACCGCCACCTCGTCCGGGTGGACGTGCTGGTGAACAACGCGGGCATGGCGGACTACAGCCTCTACGAGCAGGAGAGCTGGTCGCGCATCCACCAGATGCTCCAGGTGAACGTGGCGGCGCCCGTGCTGCTCGTCCACCGGCTGCTGCGGCGCATGGTGGAGCACAAGCGCGGCGGCATCCTCAACATCAGCTCGGGAGGACCGCGGGTGTTCATTCCGGGACTGGCCGTCTACGCCGGGACGAATCATTTCCTCGATGGCTTCACCGAGGCGCTGCGGCTGGAGCTGCTGAGCACGGGGGTCGTGGTGACGCAGGTGGCGCCCGGGCCCGTGGTGGATACCGAGTTCTGCGGGGTGGCCGGCACGCAGGAGCTGGTCGAGCGGGCTCCCTCGTGGTTGCGCATTTCCGCGGTGCAGTGCGCCCGCGAGGCCCTCGAGGGTTTCGAGCGCGCCGCGCCCCTCGTATATCCAGGCTTCGCCTACCGGTGGCTGATGCGGCTGTCGTCGCTCGTGCCGCGCTCGGTGATGCGGGCCGGGGGGCTTGTGGCCGCCCGGAAGCTGCGGCACGACACCTCGCTGCTGGAGCCCGCGCACCCGGACGCCCGGCTCGGCCAGCGAATCCTGCTGGCTGGTGGGCCGGAGGAGGCGTGACGTCGTAGCAGCCCGCCCACTGGCGCGGCACCTTCCTCCCGTGCGTTCGCGCAGGAGTTGCGCGGACTCGCGGGGGGGCTCCCGAAGGGCTCGGCGTGGCACGTCCCCTGCTTTGTGTGGGGGTAGGTCCGCAACGCAACCGATAGGTGTCCCATGATGCTCGCCGGCTATTTCGTCTCGCTTCTCGTGGCCGCTGCCATGGTCGTGCTCTGTGCCCGGTGGCCCCATACGGCGGGTCGCCTCGCGGTGGTCGTCGTCTTCCTGCCCGCGGGTGCCGTCAACGCCGCGCTCGCCCTCATGAATCCATCGCTGTACGTGGAGGGCTTCGGGGCCACGGCGATCCCTCTCTATCAGGCCTTCATCGAGGGGCCCTTCGCCCGGAATCCCGCGCTCTTCGTGCTGCCCATCGCGCTCGGGCAGCTCCTGTGCGGACTGGCGGTGCTGTTCGGCCGGGGTAACCAGGTGCGGCTCGGCCTGGTGGGGTGCATCGTGTTCCTCGCGGCGATTACCGGGCTCGGGGCGGGGTGCGCATTCCCGGCCAACCTGGTGATGGCGATCGGCCCCGCGCTGCTGCTGCGGCATGGGTTCCTGCATGGCGCGCTGCACGGGCTGCACCACAAGCACCCTCCGGCCGCCGGGCCGGCCTGAAACGACTTCGGGGGACGACCCGGAGCCTCGTGCCCCGTGCCGCCCCCCGGAGGGTGCTGCCTTCAGGTGAGCGCGCCGCTCAGCCCGGTGCGTGCTCGGAGAAGATGGGCTCCGGGATGCCCCGCGAGCGGTTGCCGAACCGGGTGCGGATGACCGCGCCGAAGGCCATCATCGTCGCCAGCGTCAGCGCGAGCGGGCCGAGCACCGGGATGTGGCCCACCACCAGGAGGATGAGCAGCCCCAAGGCCAGCACCATCGCCTGCGTCTTGCGACCGCGCAGCACCGGCACCCTCGCGCCGAGCTCGCTCGCCACCGCCGCGAAGCCGAGCGCCGTCGTCAGCAGGGCCACCACCCACAGGGCCATCATCACGGGGATCCCGATGATCGTCACCGTCAGCACCACGGTGATGGGGATCATCGCCAGCGCCGCCAGCAGACCCACCACACCGCTCTTCACCGGCTGCGCCTTGACCTCCGCGCCCAACTCCTTCATCCGCGTGGGGAAGAAGAGCTGTCCCAGGAAGCCCGTCCCGAAGAGCATCGCGAACCACACCAGGAAGGCCGCGAAGCCGCTGCCGTGCCGCTTGTCGTCCTCGCGATCGAGGCGGGCCGCCTTCTTCGTCTCCTTCTGGATGTTCTCCTTGAGCTCTCCCGCCACCAGCTTGCCGATGTCGGCGCCGCCGAAGGACTCGGTGCTGCCCTCCACATGCGCGCCGTCCTGCTTGATGACGTTGCCGCCGAAGGACGACACGTCGCCCTCCACCACCGCGTTCGGGCCGAGCACCACGTTGCCGCCGAAGGCGTGCGCGTCACCCTCCACGTGGCCGGTGATCTCCAGGTTGCCGCCGAAGACGACCGCATCGTCCTCCACGTTCCCCTTCACCGTCAGGTTGCCGCCGTAGACGACCGCGCTGTCCACCGACTCGCCCTCCTTCACCTCCAGCGAGCGGCCGCGGGCCACCACGTCGCGCGAGCCCTTGTTCCGGTTGGAGCGCCGCACCTCACGGATCCGATCCCGCATGCGCTCCTTCACCTCGTCGTCGTCCATGGCGCTCTGGGCCACCTCGTTCGCCAGGTCCGAGGGCCCCGGCGGCGGGGGCGCGAGGGCAGGTCGCCGGAGTGGCGGAGCGGCCGGGACCGGGGGCACGGGCGGGGTGGCCGGTGTCCCCGCGAGGCCCTGGACCTTCTCCAGGGCCGTCTGGGCGCGCAGGGTGTAGATGCCTCCGTCCTCCTCCAGCTTCAGCGAGTAGGCGCGGGCCACCGTGCGCAGGGCCTGCTCGGCGCTGACGTTCTTCAGGCGGACCTCGGCGGGAGAGTCCAGGTCTCCCGTCACCACCACGTTGAGGCCGCCCTCCTCGGCGATCTTCTGGAGGGCGTCCCGCAGCGAGCCGCGGAACTGGATGCTGATGGTGTCCTTGGCCGGGGCCTCGGCGGCGGCCGCGGGGGCCTGCGTCTGGGCGAGTGCGAGGGGCGAAGCGAGCAGGAGGGCGGGGAGCAACAGGCGCTTGGAGATTTTCATGGCGACACTCACGCTTCGGAGGGGGTCGGGCCGTTGCCGGCCAGTCGCTTGATGCCGAACAGGGAGGAGAGGAGGAGGGCGGCGAGCAGACCGGCGACGGGTCCGGCCGCGGTGCTCCACAGGGCGCGGGAGCCACTGCGCAGCGCCTCGAGGAAGGCCTTGCCGTCCACGAGGAAGCGGGCCAGCGCGGTGCCGGCCCCGCTCAGGGCCGCGTCGTTGGTGAGCAGCACCCCGAGCCCCATCAGCAGCGAGACTCCCAGGATGCTCAGGCCCGTCCACAACTCGCGTCGCACGGGGACGGGCTCGACGGCCACCCGCGCCATCACCTTGTGCACCAGGTCCGGCGGGGGGAGCGGATCCGCCAGCCGGTAGAGGTCCTTCTCCAGCAGCCGGTGCTCCTCGATGATGGCGGTGCACAGGGGGCACAGCTTCGCGTGCTCCAGGGCGGGGCCGTGCTCGCCGGACTCCAGCTCGGTGAAGAGCACCTCGAGGTCCGGGCACTCGATGGACGTGGGCATCATGTCGGCTCCTCCGGGCTCATCTTCTTGCGGAGCTTCTCCCGGGCCCGGAACAGGCGCGCCATGATGGTGCCCGGCGCGCAGCCCAGGATCTGGGCGATCTCCTTCGTGGTGCGCTTCTGCACGTAGTAGAGCGCGAGCACCTCCCGGTCGTCGGCGGACAGCGTGGCGAGGGCCGCCTCCAGCGACTGGTGCTCCTGGCGGGCGATGGCGCCCTCCTCGAGCGAGGCCTCGCCGCTGGGGAGGAACTCCCGCATGGGCTCGAGCTCCTCCGTCTTCACCTTGGTGCGCCGGCGCAGCAGGTCCAGGCACAGGTTGCGGGTGATGGCCATCACCCACAGATCGAAGGGGCGCGACTCGTCGTACTTGTGCAGGTTCTGGTAGGCGCGGAGGAAGGCCTCCTGGGAGACCTCGGCGGCCTCGGCCTCGTTGCCGAGCAGGCGCAGCGCCAGGCCGTACACCGGGCGCTGCACACTGCGGACGAGCGACTCGAAGGCCGACGGATCCCCCCGCCGGGCGGCCACCACATCGGCCTTCCACGGCGGGGCGGCGGCGTCATCGGCCATCAGCATGCCGATGGCTCGGGCGAGGTCCGCGACGTCTGCTGCGTTGAGGGCGAGAGCATTCACGCCCTGGTCTACGGAGCATGGGTTCCCTGATTGCACCGCCCGGAAAATCGGCGCCCGACGTCACTTCTTCTTCTGTGATTCCGCGCGCTTGGCCGCCTGCTCCTTCTGCGCCTGCTGCTTCGTCTGCTTCTTCTGGCGCTGGCGCTCGAGGAATCCGCTGGAGCGGGCCTCGGCGAGGGGGGCCTCGGCGAGGGGGGCCTCCCGGGTCCTGCCGCGCTGCTCGGCGGGAGCGGCGGGCTCGGAGGCCGGAGTGCGCCGGGCCGGGGTCCGGGTGGACCGGCTGGGGGGCCACTCGGTGGCCGGGGCGCGTCGGGCCGGGGTCCGGGCGGAGGTCTCCTCGGTGTCTCGGGTCCGTCGGGCGGGGCCCCTGGCCGCCTGGACGGGGGGCGTGGGGGCGGGGGCCTTCCGGGGGCCGCGGGGGGCGTAGGCCGTGTCCGCGGTCTGCCCGTCCCGATCCTCCACGGGGGCACGCCACGACTCGCGGATCTGCTGCGGGGTCTCCTCCCGGTACTCGAAGTGGAAGAGGCGCTTGATGACGAGGGTGGCGTAGGCGCCGGGGGGCAGGGTGAAGGCGACGTTGACCTTGACGTCGCCCCTGTTCAGCTCGTCCCGCTGGGTGCGGCCGATGACGAGCTTCTGGGGGAAGACGAGGAGGGGGCGCTGCTCGCTCTTGAAGAAGAGCATCCGCGAGGCCTCTTCGATGCGCAGGTCCTGCAGGGCGAGCTTCTCCTTGCCGAGCACCCAGTTCACGGCCTCCTGCACCTTCGGATCCTCGATGTGGGTGTCCGGCCCGAGCAGGGGGAAGGTGGCGTCGCGCAGGGTGCGGAGCACCTCGGGCGTCGGCGTCCGGTGGAAGAGCAGGGTGCCGGCCTGGTACTTCATGGGGAAGAGGTGCTCGCGCGGCAGCAGCAGCTGGAGGTAGCGCCGCACGCCCTCGTTCCAGAGGTAGCTCTGGTAGGTGAAGAGCAGCATGGCCCGGTAGTCCGAGTCGATCTGCAGGAAGGCGCGCACGTAGTCGTCGGGGTGCTCGCGCAGGGACTTGAGGATGCGGTGGTACTTGCGGGAGCCCTCGAAGGGCACGCGCGCGTCCCACCGGCCCCAGTTCTCGCGCCAGAAGGTCTTCACCTTGGCGTCCTCGGTGCGGTCCAGCTCCGAGGGCTTGGCGAGGTAGTTGCGCAGCGCGGCCTCGAAGTCGCCGCGGATGAGATCCTTGGCGATGTAGCCCTGGCCGTGCTTGAGCGAGCCGAAGCGCTGGCTGTCGAAGTAGTTCACCACGCCCAGGCGGTTGACCTCGGCGGCGGCCACGTTGAGGGGGCCGACGGACTCCTCGCGCAGCGAGCGCACGGTGACGGCGAAGCGGTTGGAGGTGATGTTGGCGGCCGACAGGGGCTGATCCGTGCGCCCCAGGTACTTCAGGCGCAGGTCGGGATCCTGCATGTCCACGTCCGCGCTCTCCACCGCGATGAGCTGCTCGGTGCGGCCCTGCTTGTCCTTGAGGCCGCAGTAGGAGATGGAGCCCGGCTTGAGGCCGAACGCGTCGCGGATGCGATCCGCCGCCTCGAAGGTGGACAGTTTCTGCTTGTCCATCAGGTAGACGCGGTAGCGCCCGCTTGGCACTTCGTCGAAGCGGTAGGACTCCTTGACGGAGAAATCTTCGGGTTTCTGCTTGATTCGCACGGGGTTTCCTTAACAGCGAGAGCGCCCCGAGAGGAAGGAACGAATGGTCGGGGGCCTGACAAGCCGGCACCTGGCGGCGTAACGTCCCGACCCGCCATGAGATTGTTCGCCCTGCTAGCCCTGCTAGCCGCCACCGGCTGTGCCTCCACCCTTGTCCACGATGCAGACGGCGAAGCCGCTCGCCCGGGGCCAGTTCCAGGTGTCCGGGGGGATGGGCCTCTTCGCCCCGGTGGGCCAGCTCGCCACGGCGATCGACCAGGGCATCGGCCAGGGCAAGGCCATCAAGAAGGCCATCGACGAGGATCAGCCCTACGCCCTCGCCGAGGAGGACGCCCAGAAGCTGCTCACCGCGGGCATGGCACTGGCGCTGGCTCCTCCGGGCGTCGGCCAGGAGCTGATGATCCGCGCCGGCCTGCTGGAGTCCACTGCCCTGGACGTGGGCCTGCGCCTGAGCACCACCTCCGTCCGGTTCGACGGCAAGGTGCGCCTGCTGCACGGGGGAGACCCCGACGACTCCCACCTGCCTCCCACCCGGCGAAAGTCGCTCGACATGGCCCTGGGCGTGGGCGTCGCCCGCCACCTCTTCAAGAGCCCCATCCTGGACGCGCTGGAGGTGGTACAGCTCGACAGCTTCTCGCGCTGGGACGTCGAGGTCCCCCTCTACATGAGCGTGGACCTGGGGGACATCTTCAAGCTGTACGCGGCGCCCAAGTACATCTTCAGCCGCACCTCGCTGGACCAGAAGCTGGTGGACTACTCGCAGGCGGGCAAGAACGTGACGGGCTTCGACCTGGCGTTGCCGGCCCGCGTCAACAGCCACTTCTATGGCGCCAGTGTGGGCTTCGCCCTGGGTTACAAGTACGTGCACCTCTATGCCGAGCTCACCGGTGGCTACGTCCACAGCCGCCCGGTGGTGTTCGGCCAGGCGAGGGACCTGGGGGGGGTCACCCTGTACCCCTCGGTGGGCCTCGCCATCAAGAACCCGCTCCCTCTGCTGGCCTCGGGGCCGTCTCCGGTAGGCCCGGAAAACCCGACGCCCGTGGTGCCCTGAAGCAACCCTCCAGGCAGGCATCCGTTGCCGTTCCGGTGCTCCGGCGCCTCTGGTAGTGTCCCGCCCGTGATGCCGTTGTCCGAGACGGAGAGGTCTCGCGCGTGAGTCAAGTCCCCGCCCCATCTGCCAAGTCCACCCCCAGTCGTGGTCCGCACCTCAAGGGGCGGTTTCCGGACGGTTCGACGGGAGAGTTCCCGCTCGGGGACCTGATGACGCTGGGCCGCCACCCGTCCAACACGGTGCGGCTGGTGGACCGGGAGGTCTCCAAGGAGCACGCCACCATCGAGCGCATGGGGCGCGACTTCATCCTGCGCGACCTGGGCTCCTCCAACGGCACCTTCGTCAACGGGCGGCGGGTCGCCGAGCTGCGGCTGCGCGAGGGGGATGAGATCACCCTGGGCACCTCCAAGCTCGTCTTCACCACGGGGGAGGTCTCGGTCGCCCAGGGGCAGGCCGCCGTCGGAGCCCATGGCATCCCTCCACCCCCGGGCCGCGCCGCCCCCCGGGTGACGGTGGTGGCGCAGTCGCACTCCATCCCCGCGTTCCTCGCGCAGATGGATCAGCAGGCGCCGCAGAACTTCCGGCCCGCCGAGCAGATCCAGGAGCTGGCCGCCCTCAAGCGCGAGTACGAGAAGCTGCGCATCGCCTACGAGTTCCACCGCCAGGTGAGCCAGAAGGGCCAGCAGGAGGACCTGTTCGACCAGATCCTCTCGGTGGCCTTCCAGCTCCTGACGGCGGACCACGGCGTCGTCCTCAAGCGGGGCCCGGACGGCCAGTTCAACAACGTGGTGGCGGTGAAGTACCGGCAGGGCAGCAGCCCGGCCAACGTGATGGTGTCCGACACCGTGCTGCAGAAGGTGGCCGAGACGCACAAGGCGGTGCTCACCGCGGACGCCATCATCGACGAGCGCTTCTCCTCCTCGGAGAGCATCGTGGCGCAGGGCATCCGCTCGGCCATGGCGGTGCCGCTGCTGGCCAAGGGCCAGCTCGAGGCGGTGCTGTTCCTGGACTCGCGCCAGCAGACCAACGCCTTCTCGGAGAAGGATCTGACCATCCTCTCGGGCCTGGCCGCGCAGGCGGCGATCGCCCTGGAGAACGCCGCGCTGGCCCAGCAGATCCAGGCCGAGGCGATTACGCGCGCCGAGCTCAGCCGCTTCCTGTCCCGCGCGGTGGCCGAGGCGGTGATCCGCGGCGAGACCGAGGACCTGCGGCAGAGCCGGCTGGCGGAAGTGACGTGCCTGTTCGCGGACATCCGCGGCTTCACCACCCTGTCGGAGAACGAGTCTCCGCAGGAGGTGGTGTCCATGCTCAACGAGTTCTTCACGCTGATGGCGGGAGTGGTGTTCCGTCACGAGGGGAACCTGGACAAGTTCATCGGCGACTGCGTGATGGCGGTGTGGGGTCCGCCCTCGCAGCACCCGGACGATCCGGCCCGGGCGCTGCGCGCGGCGCTGGAGATGCAGGACGCGGTCGAGGTGCTCAACGGCTCGCGCATGGCGGCGGGCAAGCCGCCCATCGAGGTGGGCATCGGCGTGAACACCGGCCAGGCCGTCGTGGGCTACATGGGCAGCACCGAGCGCCATGAGTTCACCGCCATCGGCGACACGGTGAACACGGCCTCGCGCCTGTGTGGGCTCGCCAAGGGCGGCGAGGTGGTGGCCAACGAGAGCACCATCCGCAAGGCCGGCAACGGCTTCGAGGCGGAGCCCCTGCCCGTCACCCAGGTGAAGGGCAGGGAAAAGGGCGTCCTGGCGTATCGGGTGCTCGGGCTGGAGATCACCAACTCCCGTGGCGGATGACGACCCAGAACTGTCCAGGCTGTGCGCGTGCGCATGACGTGAGCGGGCTCGCCGACGGGCACGAGGTGTCATGTGCCTGTGGGGCCCGGTTCGTCGTGCGTCTGGGGTCGGCTTCCACGGGCGTGGGCGTCGACGCCACGATGGTGCGTGGCAGCCTCGGGCCGGCGCCGGCGTCTTCCGTGGACGAGGGGGCCCTGGGCTCGGGCGCCACGGTGATCAGCCGGGCGGGGAAGTCCTCGGCGCAGGAGCCCGGGATGGACGGCACCTACGTCAGCACGGCGTTGGAGCTGCCGGGCTTCGAGCTGGTGCGGGTGCTGGGCCGGGGCGGGATGGGCGAGGTGTGGCTGGCGCGGCAGATCTCCCTGGGCCGCAGCGTGGCGGTGAAGGTGCTGCCGCCGCGGCTGGCGAAGGATCCCGAGTTCGTCACCCGCTTCGACAAAGAGGCCACCGCGCTCGCGGCGCTGAGCCACCCCAACATCATCCAGATCATCGATCGCGGGGTGGCGGGGGAGCACTACTACTTCGTGATGGAGTACGTGGAGGGGCGCTCGCTGCGCGAGGTGATGCGCGAGCTGTCGCCCCCCGAGGCCCTGCGCGTGGCGCTGCAGGTGGCACGGGCCATCGAGTGCGCGCACGACAAGGGCATCATCCACCGTGACCTGAAGCCGGAGAACATCCTGCTGGACGTGCGCGGGCACGTGAAGGTGGCGGACTTCGGACTCGCGGGCATCCGCCAGCCGGACTCGCGGCTGCAGCTCACCGCGACGTCGGTGGCCATGGGGACGCTCAACTACATGGCGCCCGAGCAGCGGCGGGACGCGAAGAACGTGGACGGGCGCGCGGACCTGTTCTCGTTCGGCGTGGTGCTCTACGAGATGCTCACCGGGGAGCTGCCGGTGGGGCGCTTCAAGCTGCCCTCCGAGCGCGTGCCGGGACTGGATCCACGCCTGGATGCGGTGGTGGCGCGGCTGCTGGAGACCGAGCCCGAGGCGCGCTACGCGCGGGCCGCCGAGGTGAGCCAGGCGCTCGAGGGGCTCGTCACGAGCGTCTCGCAGCCCGGTCTGCCCTCGGGGCTGGTGACGGAGCCACGGGCGGTGGTGCGGGAGGGCGGGGTGAAGGGCCGGCTGAAGTCGGGCTGGCGCAAGGTTCGCGCGGGGCTCACGGTGATGGGGGGAATCATGGTCACCTCCTTCGTGCTTCGGACGCTGCTGGGCCCGGTGGGCGTGCAGGTGAGCGAGGACAAGAAGGTGGTGGTCGGCACGTGGGGCCCCCGGCTGGTACCGGCGGACAAGCGCTGGCCAGCCAACACCAACGGAGACCTGTTCGCGACCTCGTCGGTGGAGGAACTGGCGGACGGGCGCGTGCGGTTGGACATGGACTTCGTGGCGGGCGAGGAGGAACTGAACGCCCACGCCGGCGCGTGGTCGGTGTCGGGCGGGAAGCTGACGGCGCAGCAGGGCGGCAACGACACCTCGGGCGGCAAGGGGAAGCTGATCCCCCGCGCGTACCTGGCGAATCGCTACTTCTCCACCGACGACTTCTCCGCCGAGGTGCTGATGGGGGTGCGCCCGTTGGGCCGGGGTTACTCCGAGGAGCCCGATGCGCAGCACTATGGCGAGCTGGCCTTCCGCATCACGGGCCTGCAGGTGTCCGTCTTCGCCATTCCGGGCGCGGGCATGCGGCTGAGCTGGCGCTACACCACCGCGGATGAGAAGGAGGTGGTGGGCAACAGTGCGCAGGAGGTGGAGAGCCTCGTGGAGGACGAGACGCCGGTCCCCATGGATGGCCCCTTCCGCGTGAAGCTGCAGCTCCGGAAGAAGAAGACCGGGTTGGAGGTGGAGGCCTTCCTCAACGGCCAGCGCTTCGCGCGCAAGTACCTGGAGGGACTCCAGGACCGCGCGGGGAAGGTGGCGGTGGGGTGCCGCAACCTGGTCTGCACCTTCGAGGACCTGACGGTGCGGGGTGTGCCGATGAAGAAGCCCCAGCGCACCAGCAAGGTGGCGGAAACCCAACAGGAGTGACGGGAGGTCTCCTCCCCGAGGGCGAGCCCGCGTCCGGTGGTGCACGGGTGCATGGGGCGGGTGTGCCCTTGCCGGGGCCTCGTGGCGTCCTCACCTTTGGCCGGGCCGAGGCCTGACCGTGAAGGCGGGCCGCGGTGCTGACTCCAGGCAGGGGGAGCCATGGACTTTCGGTTGGCATTTGCCCCGCTGTACGCGGCGGGCCTGAGCGCGCTGGTGCTCGCGGCCTTCACCTTTGGCCGGAAGGACGCCCGAGCCTCCACGCCCCAGTGGCCGCTGGCCTGGTTCGGAGTGTTGGCGGTGGCCTTCGCGCTCGTCGTGCTGCGTGAAGGGGCCGGGCCGCTCCAGTGGGTGTCGCCGGAGGCTTTCGGGGACGGCGTGGGCTTCGGGCTGCTGATGGCGGCGGCGGGGCTGTCGGTGGTGGGCTCGCGGGTGTGGGTGCGCGCGGACACGCTGCGGGCCGAGGCGCCCCGGAGCATCGACGAAGGCGTGGCGGCGCTGCGCGAGGGACGCTCGCCGGGGTGGGGCGTGTACCAGGGACGGCTGGTTTCGAGTGGCCAGGTGACGTCGCCGGGCGGAGTGGTGTGTGCCTTCTACGAGACGGAGCTGCGCGGCGTGATGCCGGATGGGAGCAAGGGGCCGCTGCTCTCGGTGGCGCGGGCGTACGCGCCGGTGCTGCAGGTGAAGGGGGAGCGAGCGGAGGCGACGGTGAGCTTCTCGCCGAAGCTGCTGCTGGCGCCGATGCGGATCCGCCGCTGCCAGAGGGAGAATCCGCTGGCGGAGGGCGTGAAGGTGGAGGAGGCACTGTCGTACGAGCGGGTGGGGAAGCTCGGCGAGGAGTGCCTGGTGGTGGGGGAACTGAGGAAGGGCCCGGTGCTGGGCGTGTATGAGCTGCGCGGGAAGCAGGGCGGGCCGGCGATGGTGATTCTGGGCAACGCGTGCGAGGGGACGGGCATGGTGCTGACACGCCGGGCGTGGCGCCTGTTCGCGGCGGCAGGGGGCCTCATGGTGACGGCGGCCTGGGTGCTCGCGGGCTGAGTGACCTGGCCCCTTGGCCACTCAAGCGTCGGCAGGGTCTAGGGCCCATGTGCCGCTTTCCCAATTTTTCAGTACCAACGAGGCCTCAAAGGGTACCAGCCCCTCACCCGTCGCCGCTTCTTCCAGTATCGCGCGGGCCTCTGCCGTCCGGTATCGGAGCAAATACGCAGCGGCCGAGACCCGAACGTCCATGCGAGGGTGCGTAAACAGCACGGTGAGCGCATCGCGCCCGGCATCACCATGTGCGGTCAACTTGTCGAATGCGGCTATGTATCGCTTGGCGTGCTTGTTGCCGGTCTTCGCGTCGCCTCTCCAGATCGAGTCCGTCTGTGCAGCCACGTTCTCGGCAAATTCCGCAACAAGTTCCTCAATCTCCGTCACCAGATGCCTCCTAGAATGTTCTTGATGGTCAGCAAGCCGAACTCGCGCTGTGCTTCATAGGATTGAGTGCTGAGCCACTGCCGCACTGTCAGGGTGTTTGAGTTCGTGATCTTCGGCTGAATCGACGAGTAAAACGCACTGATGCGCATGTGGGTGGGCTTTCCTAGCGCAGCGACATTCTCGGTATTGTGAAGGGCCTCGCCCCCGAACCGCTTCACGTTGCCCGGCGTCTGCTCCACGATGTGATGCCATTCCTTGCCCTTGCCCGCTGACCCCATGGCCGACTTGAAGCCACTATACGATCCCCACGCCCTATGCCCATTGGGCAGGAGCCTACCCCGACTCGGTGCAGGACTCCCAGCGGCAACGCTCCGGGCCGCCATGGCCACGACGTGAGGCGCCAACACAAGGCGGATCGTGCCCTCGGGCACCGAGATAATGACGCGCTCGGCTCCGGTTGCCGCATCCTGCAAGTGCAAGCCGGCATTGGCCGCGAACCTCTCCGAAGCTTGTGCGAATCCTGGTAGCTTCGGGGCCTTGGATGCGAGCGCCGCCGTTTCTCCTATCGCCGCCGTCCCCACCAGTACGAGAATCCGCACGCTGTTGGGGCCGATGACACGGCCGAACCGATCGCCTATTTCGCGCAGTTCCGCAAAGGTGGAGGCGCGGGGCGCGTCTTCGTGAAGCTCCGCATAGGCTTTCAGTAGATTGAAGAATTCCCACCCGAGATAAGCCCACATGGCGGCGCTAAACACCAGGGCTGCGCCCTTTGTCACCGGCTCGGGTATTGGTGCCAACAATAGCGCCATGTAAACCGTTATGGTGATGCTAAGCATCGTCAGCGCCCGTGTAGGGTTGAGCATCGCCCGCACTTCCGCGTTTACGCCTTCCAGGGCAGGGCCCACCGCCAGGGCAAGCGCAAGGCGGCGCTTGTCGTCATCTTGGAGGCGGGGCCCGTCGTCAAACAGGGTCAGACAATCGCCCGGAGTGCCGCACCGCTCGCAATAATGCCCATAGGACTGCGCCAGGTCTGATTTCCAGGCTTCCCCACTCAAAGACACGGAAGCCAACGCCAGCCTACGGCCAACATACAGAGTGGGTCGGGACCTGACCACTCGCAGCGGCACGTCGAGCCAAAGCGTGGTCAGGGCTGCCGTAAGCTCGGAATCACTCACCTGCACAGGCGCGAAGTCCGTGGGCAGCTTGGTGAAGATAGCTTCTCCCTGACCCCCATCGTCGGCTTCCGACTCCAGCGCTCCCGCTTCGGGCGAGTCGTGAGGAGCGGACGGACGGTAACGGTGCCCCGCCGTGCCCATCGGGGCCCCCGTGGCGCACGCTGTAACCAGCATCAACACCGCCAGGGCCAGCGCCCCCGCACGCAAGGGCCGCCGTGTGTCAGCGGGGCGCGAATCGACAGAATGGATAGACATTGCCGCACCTCTCCGGGCGCACCGCCCGAACTGGAAGCCCAAACCCGTCGATTACAGAAAGAGACCGATAGCCAGGTCAAGCCGCCGGGTCTCGTGAGGTGCTTGGGGTCCATCAGGTCGGTTTGGAGGTGGCGGACGGGCAGGCCACGTATCCAAGCGGCTCACCCTCCGCCAGCCCAACCTGTCGCGTCCGGGGCCGTTCGTGATGTCTCTGGTAGCCTCCAGGGTTTTAGGAGGCAGGCTGGATGCGCGAAGACAGAATCCAGGGCATGGCCAACGAGCCGCCCCTGCTGTTGGGGCTCGCTCCCGGCAGCGAGGTGGCCGGCTTCATCATCGAGGGGTTGCTCGCCTCCGGCAGCTTTGGCTCCGTGTTCCGGGCGAAGCGTGTCGGGCGGCTTTTCGCGATCAAACTCGTCCCCATGAACGGGCGAGGCGATCGGGAAGTGGACGCCCTGCGCCGGGTGCGGCACCCGAACGTGGTGGGCTTCCATGGCTACGGTCTCTGGCCCCACGAGAAGCCGCGCTTCCTGGTGCTGGCGCTGGAGCTCGTCGAGGGCCGCCCGCTGGAGGTGTGGGCACCGGAGGAGAACCCCACCGCGCTCGAGCTGGTGAGCCAGGTGCTGCGACCGCTCGCGGGCACCCTGGCGGCCGTGCATGCCGAGGGCGTGGTGCACCGGGACGTGAAGGAAGCCAACGTCGTCATGCGCGAGTCGGACGGGCAGCCGGTGCTGGTGGACTTCGGCGCGGCCGGGTACGAGGGAGCGCCGCGCCTGACGATGCGCCTGCCGCCGGGAACGCCGGAGTATCGCAGCCCCGAGGCCCTGCGCTTCGCTCGTGAGTGGGAGGGAGGACCGTATCCACCTGGTCCGGGAGACGACCTGTGGGCACTGGGCGTCACCACCTACTGGCTGCTGACGCGCACGCTGCCCTTCGGGGATCGGTACAACCTGCGCCTGGTACAGGCCATCCTCGAGGAGCCCCCCATACCGCCGCACGAGCTCAACTCCCGCGTGCCTCGGGCGCTGGGCGAGTTGTGCATGCGCATGCTGGAGAAGGCCCCCGAGGCGCGGTTCGCGGACGCCGGCAAGCTCGCGGAGGCCCTGGAGGAGGCCGCGGCCCTGGCCGACGACTCCTGGCGCGTGCCGCTCTTCCCGGGAGGGAGGAAGGAGAAGCGCCCCGTCCCTGTCCCGCCCCCGGCAGTGCGCGAGCACTCGCCCTCCCAGCGGTGGCCCTGGGCTGTCGGGCTCGTGTTCGCCGCAGCCGTTCTTCTGGGCGTCCCTCCCGAGGTCTCCCCACTCACGGAGTTGATCCTCCACCACACGACGCCTCAGGACAGCTTCGGCCAGGAATTCGATTCGGCCGACATGACGGGAGAAGTTGTGTCCGGCGCGGAACCTCCGAGGTCATCCACCCCCGCGCCCATCGCCTGCGCGATGCACAGCGAGGAACACCGAATGCTCAAGAACCGAAAGACCCGCTCACTCTTTGCCGCTGCCTGCGTCGCAGGCTCCGCCTGCGCGAGCGGCCCCCAGCCGCGCCTGCCCCCCAAGCCGGCGGAGTGCCCGCCGGGCGCCGCCGAGGTACACGTGCGCTATGGTTTGAACCTCGACGGTCAGTACGAAGATTCGGCGGTCCATGGTGTGACCCTCCTTCCCTTTGGCAAGGTTGGAATCGTACCTGTGCGTGAGGGGGCCATTACGGCCGAGATCCTTGGCCCGTGGGGCACGTTCCCAGATTGGACCATCTTCTCCGGGCGCTTCTTCTTTGGTCAGGGGCGTGTCTATGGCCGCTTTACCTCGGCCCGGCTCCCCGGCGGAGAGACCGTGCCCGTCTGCATGCAAGTGACTGAGCTGGGCGTGCTTGGCGCTGAAGCCTTGCCCGGCAGTACGGCCCAAGAGGCGCGCGTCGATTCCTCCCTCACCGTCCGACTCGTACGCCGCTTCGAGTAGAGCCGCTCTGGAGGCGGCAGCAAATGCTCCTAGCATCCCCTCCATCCCTGATGGTCCTGGTGCTGCTTCAAGGAAGCCCCGTAGCGCAGTCACCCTTCGTTGCGAACTGTGAGGACGTCGAGCGCGTCGAGTTATCCCTGGCCTCCAGCGAGGTCGCGCATGAGATCTGCATCAGCCCGGGGCTCATGACAGGCTTTCTCTTCGACGTACCGGCGTCCGTGGAGCTTCAGGACGAGGTGCGCTTCGCCGAGGTGCTACGCGGCTACGGCGGCATCAGTTTCGTGCCCCCGAAGGATATGGCGTCTGGAGAGCGGATTCGGCTCACAGTGCGCTTCGGAGAGGGAGAATCGCAGCAGGGCATCACCTTCATGCTGGTGGCTCGCCGGGGACAGGCGACCCGACAGGTGGAGGTGTACCGCGACCCACGCCCCCGGGAGTCCTACCGGCAGGAGGTGGAGCGAGAACGCGCGAAGAACCAGAAGCTGCTCGAGGAAAACCAGCAGCTACGAGCCCAGCTCATCAAGCCGGGTGGGCTCCGGGGCCTCTTTCTCGATGGGGCGTTGAGAGAGAACGGCATTCCAGCCAAGGAGCTTCTACCGAGGTCGATTGAGCAGCATTCGAACGGCGCTCTCTCCATGACGAGAATGCGGTAGTTTGCGCTCCAGCAACAGTGTCGCGGTGCGACTGTTGTTGAGCAACTTCGGCGCCGAGCCCTGGACCGCCGAGGGGGCCTCCATAGTGACCGTCACGGGTGAGAAGTTGGAGGGGATAAGGATCGGGCAGAGCGAAGCCATCCCGCCTCAGCAGACTCGGTGGGTGTTCGTTGAGGCAGACGCGGCGCCTGAATCGCCACGAGGAGACGTGACGATTCGTCTGTGGGGGGGGGAGGTCGCGCCCTCTCCCTCTCCCATGTGACGTTTCCGTAGAGCGCGGTTTGACTCGAAACGCGGGACTCGACAGCGGTAGAGTCCGTTCTCATGAGATGCGCATGCGCTTCTGGGAGCCTTGATTGAAAGACAACGTCAATCCGTTCGCACTGCACCGTGAGGACGGCGCCACCCGCCTCAACCAGATAGGCTTCGTGCTGATGTTCCTGCCCGCGGTGTTGGGGGCGCAGGAAGTAGCTGGGTTTGGCGGCGACCCAGAAGTGAATCGGCGGTTCGTGTTCGCGCTCGGCACGCTCGGCGGTGTGCTTGGGGGGTGTTTCTTTGGTCTCGGCCGAGCGCCCGTGCATGCGGGTCTGCTCGGCGGTGCGCTGGCCAGCGCGGGCGGGATGGTTCTCACCCACTTCGGGATCGCCGGGCGGGAGCGCTTCTTCTTCATCGAGGCTGTTGTCTTCTGGCTGGTTGGCAGCATTCCCGGAGCGCTCGTCTACAAGACGTTGATTGACCGCACGGTGCGGTCACGGCGACCCCGCTGAGGACCGCCTTTCATCATGGGGCCTTCCCGTGCTCACGCGGTGATCTTCTGGAACCGGCGCACGCTCATCCCCAGCAGCACGATGCACAGCGCCAGCAGCGCGAGCACGTTGGGCAGCAGGTCCATCAACCCCGCGTCGCGCAGCACCACGCCGCGCATGATCTCGACCATGTGCGTGGCCGGCAGGATGCGGCCGATTGCGTACAGGGGCCACGGCAGCCCGGACACCGGGAAGATGTAGCCGGAGAGGAAGATCGACGGCAGGATGAAGAGCTGCGCCATCTGCTGCGCCTGCGCCTGGGTCTGCGCGCGCGTCGAGATGAACAGCCCCAGCGCCAGCAGCGCGAACAGGTACACCACCGCCATCGCGAAGAGGAACAGCAGGTTGCCGCGGATGGGCACGCCGAAGCCGAAGCGCATCGCCAGCAGGATGAGGATCATCTCCACCATCCCGAGGACGAGGTAGGGCACCAGCTTGCCGAGCATCAGCCCGAGCGGGTGCACCGGCGTCACCAGGAGCTGCTCGAGCGTGCCCTGCTCGCGCTCGCGCACGATCGCCACCGCCGTCAGCAGCGTGGCCACGATCTGCAGCAGGATGGCGACCAGACCCGGGATGATGTAGTTCGCCGTGCGGCCGCTCGGGTTGAAGAGGATGATCGGCTGCGCGTCCAGCACCGGATCGGCCGCGGTGCCGATGCGCTCGGAGACCGCCTCCAGGTTCACCTTCGCCGCCAGCCCGTTCACCGCCGCCAGCGCCTGCGAGCTGACCATCGAGTCCGAGCCGTCGATGAGCACCAGCATCGAGGCGTGCTCGCCCGGGTCCGCCCGCGTTCGTCGTGGCACCGAACTTCGGGGGGATCACCACGCCCACCTTCGCTCGTCCCTGGATGATGCGCTCGCGAGCCTCCTGGGGGTTCGACGTCACCTCCACCACGTCGAAGGTGTCGGTGGCCTCGAGTTGTTGCACCAGCTCGCGGCTGGCGCTCGTCCGGTCCTGGTCGACCACCACCGTCGGCACGTGTCGCACCGTCTGGTCGATGAAGCCGAACAGGATGAGCTGGAAGATGGGGATGGAGAGCGCGGCGAGCAGCGTGGCCCGATCCCGCCGCACGTGGACGAACTCCTTGCTGATGACCGCGACGAAGGAGTCCCAGATGAGCCGCATGTTCATGGATGCACCTCCGCGAGCTCCATCCGGGGCTGCCCGTTGCCCGTGCTCTCCCGCTCCCGCGCGGCCTGCTCGGTGAGGGCCACGAAGACGTCCTCGAGCGAGGGCGCGATGGGGCGGACCTCCGCGGGGAAGCCCGCTCCCTCCATCCCCGCGAGCACCTCCGCGTCAGTCAGGCTCGTGTCCACCAGCGCGTGCACGGACCCTCCGAAGATGGTGGCGCCGTGGCACCAGGGGACGGTCCGCAGCAAGGAGAGCGCGCGCGCCGGGTGTGCCGTCTCGACCTCCAGGCGGCGTTGGCCCGGACGGTGGACCGCCGGCAGCCTCTTGAGCTCGTCCGGCGTGCCCGTGACGAGCAGCTTCGAGAGGTACAGGTAGCCGACCTCGCCGCAGCGCTCGGCCTCGTCCATGTAGTGCGTGGTGACGAAGAGCGTGACGCCCTCGGCCGCCAGCTGGAAGAGCAGATCCCACAGCTCGCGGCGGGCCACCGGATCGATGCCGGCCGTCGGCTCGTCGAGGAACACCACCCGGGGCTCGTGCATCAGCGCCGCCCCCAGCGCCAGCCGCTGCTTCCAGCCGCCCGAGAGCTGCCCCGCGCGCCGCTCCAGGTACGGGCGGATGTGCGTGAGCTCCACCGCCGCCTCCAGCCGATTCCGCGCCCGGGCCCCGGACAGGCCGTAGATGCGGGCGTAGAACTCGAGGTTCTCCAGGACGGTGAGATCCTCGTAGAGGGAGAACCGCTGGCTCATGTAGCCGATGCGCCGGCGGATCTCCTCGCCCTCGCGCGCCACGTCGAGGCCGAGCACCCGCGCGCCTCCCGCGGTGGGCGCGAGCAGCCCGCAGAGGATGCGGATGAGCGTCGACTTGCCGGTGCCGTTGGGTCCGAGCAGCCCGTAGATGGAGCCGGTGTGGACCTCCAGGTCCACGCGGTCCAGCGCGGTGAAGTCCCCGAAGCGCCGGGTCAGCCCTCGGACGGAGATGGCGGACTCTGGCTCGCTCATCGCGGCACCGTGACATAGGCGGCCATCCCCGCGCGGAGCTGGCGCAGGCCCTCCTGGCGCAGGCCGATGCGCGCGGCGAAGACCTGCTCCGCGCGCTCGTCCGGCGTCTGGAGGTTGCGAGGCGTGTACTCGCCCTCGGAGGCGATGTTCTCGACGACGCCCGTGAAGGTGCGGTTCGGGAAGGAGTCCACGCGCACGGGCACCTCGCTCCCCGGTTTCAGCCTGCCCAGGTGCGTCTCCGGCACGTAGATGCGCACGAAGAGCTGATCGTCCTCGACCAGGGTGGCGGCGGTGGCGTTGGGCGGGAGCAGATCTCCAGGCCGCAGCTCCAGCGATCTCCACGCGGGCGGCCACCGGCGCACGGATGGTCAGCTCGGCGAGCGCCACGTCGATGGCCTCCAGCCGACCCCGCGCGGCCTCCACCACTCCTTGTTGCGCTCGGACGTCCGCGCTCGTTCCTTGCTGCAACTCCTGGAGCATGGCCCGGCGGGCATCCCGTTGCGCGCGGGCCTGCTGGAGCGTGGCCTCGGCGGCCTCGAGATCGGCGCGGGGACTCACCTCCTGCTGGAAGAGGAGCCGCATGCGTCGCGCGTCCACCTCCGCCTTGCTCAGGGCCGATTGGGCGGCGGCCAGCTCCGCGCGGGCTCGGGCCACCTGCTCGGCCAGGCTGCCGGACGGGGGCGGCCCGCTACCTCCCATTCCGGTACTCGCGGAAGGGGCACCGCCCACCAGCTTGTCGAGCGCGGCCTCGGCCTGCATGAGCTGGCCTTCCGCCTGGAGGCGCTGGGCGCGCAGGTCTCCCGCCTCCAGGACGACGAGGGGCTGGCCGGCCTCCACGCGCTCGCCCTCGCGCACGAGCACCTCCTTCACCCGGCCGCCCACGCGCGAGCCCACGGCGATGTCTCGGGCTTCCACGGTGCCCGCCCAGGTGTACGGCTGGCGAGCGGCCCAGGCTCGGTAGCCGCTCCAGGCGAGCACCGCCACGGCCAGCACGCCCAGGGGAATGAGCAGCCGGGGTTGCAGGCGAAGCTTGCGAGCGCCTGGCCCCTTTGGGGGCATGGTTGCCGCCGTCCCCATATGCACCGTCCCGGGCACGGACCCTCGGGACCGTGCCGTGAGCATGTACTATGGGTCGAGGGTCCTCACGGGGGGAGGAGGGGAGAAGCGGACCCTGCCTCACCCCGCGAGGTGGGATGGCTGCTCGGTCGTGATGCGGCCGATGGGCCTTCCCGGTCCTACTTGGGCGCCAGCGTCACGTCATCAGAAGGCGACCACCGAGGGCGGTTCGTCGCTGTTCAGGAAGTGCTCGAAGGTGGCGATGAAGTTCGAGCCGGAGCCGCTCTCCTGCACCTCCTGCAGCGGGCCACTCTTCGTACCCTGTACCACCAGGCGGTGGCCGTCGAAGGTCAGCTGCTCGGGAATCACCGCACCGCCGTAATAGCCGTTCTCGTCCCAGCGGACGGCCACCGACAGCCGCGTGTTGGCGCTCCTCTGGATCTGCAGCGCCTGCGCATCCACATGGGCGACTTGCAGGGCGATGTCTTGCCAGTACGGCCAGTACGACAACATGCCACGCGTCCAGGCCATGGCCATCTCTCCCTGCCGCACCGCCACCATGAACCGTTGCGGGGACCACGAGTAGTCCAGGAACAGGCGTCCCGCCGAGCAGCCATTCACCGGCAGCCGGTCCACATATAGGCTGTTGGGGCTCGCGTAGTAGCTCCACTGCTGGTGCATCACGTACCAGCAGTTGCGCACCTGGAAGGGTGGCATGAAGCGCGTGCGTTCCGCGGTGAAGGGCGATTCGTAGGCGACCGGATCCACCTGTCGGGCCTCGATGGCCCGCAGCTCCTCGGCGCCCAGCTCCGTCGTCGGGCTCTCCGAGGCGAGGATGGAGGGCGGCGTGGTGCTACGCAGGAAGTCCTCGAAGGTGGCCTTGAAGAAGGGCCCGGAGCCCTCCTCGGGCATCCCGGAGGTGATGGTGCCCGTCTTGTGGCCATGCACCACCAGCGACTGCCCGACGAACTCCATGTGGCTGGCGGTCACGCCGCCGGTCCCGGAGGGGAGGCCCAGGCTCAGCTCGTTGTTGACCGTGCGCTGGTTCTCCAGTGTGTCTGTCGAGACGTGCATGAGCACCACCGCGTTCGGTATCTGGTAGTACATGGGCGGGGCGCGCGTGACGCCGTAGGCGATGACGAGGTCGTCCCCCGCATGAGTCAGCGCCAACAGCGTGTTCACCGCGTAGGTGGTGGCCAACACCTTCGCCTGCCGTTGGCAACCTCCAATGGGCAGCCGCTCCACGACGAGCCAGGACACCAGGAAGGGTGGACCGCCGTAGCCGGGGGCCGGATAGGCGCTGTACGCGAAGTACCAGCAGTTGCGCACCTTCACCGGCAGCACCGAGCGCCCGGAGAAAGACTGCAGCGTGAAGTCGTCCGAGGTGTCGAGCGCCAGCGGCGGCGCGGGCTCCGCCTCCTGCTGCGCCATCATGAAGTCCTCCGCACTCTGGGCGTGGACCCCTCCCGACATCAGGCCCAGCCCCAGACCGGCCACCGTCATGCAGTGCTTCCAGAAACCCATGGTTTTCTCCTTACGCACCCAGGCGTTTCACCCATTGTAAGGCTTCCCATTCACCGGGAGACGGGCTTAGGCCGCTTCTCGCGAAGAAAACGCTGTGTGCGCAAGGCGGGGGCCGTGCTGCGATGAGGGGGGCTATCCCTCGTCCGCGAGGCCGTAGTCCTTCAGCTTGCGGCCCAGGGTGTTGCGGCCGATCTGCAGCATCTTCGCCGCCGCCGTCCGGTTGCCCTTCACCGAGTCCAGCACCCGGAGGATGTGCCGCTTCTCCACCTCGGCCAGGGGCAGCAGCTCTCCGGTGCCTTCCCGCACCTCCGCGTCACCGACCTGCGTCGGGGCCGGCAGCGCGCTCACCACCTTCGGCAGGGGCAGGTGCTCCTCGAGGATCTCCCCCTCGCTCAGCACCACCGCGCTCTCGATGCAGTTCTCCAGCTCGCGCACGTTGCCCGGCCAGCGGTAGCGCTTCAGCCGCTCCAGCGCCGCCGCGCTCAGCCTCGGCATCGGCAGCCGGTGCCGCTTGGCCGACGCCGCGATGAAGTGCCGCGTCAGCCGCTCGATGTCCTCCGCCCCGCGCTCGCGCAGCGGCGGCAGCACCAGTTCCACCACCTTGATGCGGTAGTACAGGTCCTCCCGGAACTTCCCCTCGGCCACCATCTTCGCCAGGTCCCGGTTCGTCGCCGCGACGATCCGCACGTCCACCTTCAGCGTCTGCGTGCCGCCCACCCGCTCGAACTCGCGGTCCTGCAGCACCCGCAGCAGCTTGCCCTGCACCGGCAGCGGCAGCTCTCCCATCTCGTCGATGAACACCGTGCCGCCATCCGCCGCCTCGAACTTGCCCGGCACCCGGTGGTCCGCCCCCGTGAAGGCTCCCTTCTCGTGGCCGAACAGCTCGTTCTCGATCAGCGACGCGGGCAGCGCCGCGCAGTCCACCTTCACGAAGGGCTTGTCCCGCCGCGGCCCGTTGACGTGCACCGCCCGCGCGAACAGCTCCTTGCCGCACCCGCTCTCGCCCCGCAGCAGCACCGTCGCATCCGTGGGCGCCGCCTTCTGGATGAGCCGGTAGATGACCTTGAGCGGATCGGACTCGCCGATGATCCGGTTGAAGAAGTAGCCCACCGGCGCGTGCGGCTGCTCCTTCGCGCGCTGGAGCTCCTGGTACAGGCTCGTGCTCTGCAGCGCGTGGCTCACCTGGACCGCGACGGCCATCAGGCGCTCCACGTCGTCGTCCGTGAATCGCCCGCCGCCAAGCCGGTTGAGCACCTGCAGCACGCCGTAGATGGCCCCGCCCGCGTCGCGCAGCGGCACCGCGAGGATGGTACTGGTGCGGTAGCCCGTCATCCGGTCGATGTCCGCGAAGAAGCGGCTCTCGCCCCGGGGGTTGGGCATGTTGACGGGCTCGCCGCGATCGGCGACGTAGCCGGCCACGCCCTGGCCCAGCTTCACGCGGATCTGCGACACCTCGGGCAGGTGCGCCGCGCGCGAGAAGAGCTCGCCGCGCGCCGGATCCAACAGCCACAGCGTGCCCCGGTCCGCCTGCATCGTCACCGCGATGCGGTCCATCAGCGTCTGGAGGAACGCGTCGAGATCGACCTCGCGCCCGACGAGCCCGCCGATCGGGAGCAATACCTGACTGACGTCCGAGGAAGTGGCCATGACGGGCAGGGGGGGAAGCTCGAAGGCAGCGGGGAGACTATCGCAGTGCGGGCCCATGTGCCCCTCCTCCTCACGCGCAGATCGCCGTCCCGAGGAGGATCCGCTTGCCCTCGCGCGCCGGCTCGGTGGCGGCGAAGTGGTTGCGGGCCTCCTCGGCCATGTTCTCCACCATGTCGTCGTTGTGCGCCGGGTCATGGTGGAACAGGAACAGCCGGCGCGCGTTCACCGCCGAGGCCACCTGGGCGGCGTCCACCATGGTGGAGTGCCCCCATCCCTTCTTCGGGATGCCCTTCTTCCCGGCGTACTCGTCCGGGGTGTACTGCGCGTCCAGGCACAGCGCGTCCGCGCCCTCCATCCACCGCGCCAACCGCGGGTCGAGCGTGGCCAGGGAGATTTCCATGTCCGTGGCGTAGACGAAGACGTGGCCGTCCGCCTCCACCCGGTAGGCCAGGCACCCCTGGGGATGCGGTGCGTCGAAGGGCGTCACCTTGAAGGGCCCCACCTCCACCGTCCGCCCGTGCAGCGCCGAGTCGAACGTCATCCGCGAGCGCATGGTGGACAGCGGCACCGGGAAGTGGGGCGGCTCCATCTGCCGCGCCAGCACCGACTCCAGCTCCCGCGCCCCGCCCGGCCCCGGGCCGTACAGCGTCAGCTCCGTGTTGGGCAGGTAGCCCGGGGTGAAGAAGGGGTAGCCCTGCACGTGGTCCCAGTGCAGGTGCGAGAAGAAGATGCTGGCCTTCTGCGGCCCGCTCTCCCGCATCATCGCCTCGCCCAGCGCCCGGATGCCCGTGCCGGCGTCCAGGATGAGCCGGTGCCCCTGGCTCGTCACCTCCAGGCACGAGGTGTTGCCACCGATCCGCGCCGCGTGCGCCCCCGACACCGCGATGCTCCCCCTCACTCCGTAGAAACGCACTTCCATGGCTGCTCCTCCTCGAAAACCGTGGCGGCCTGATCCAGCCGCGCTCACGTCTCCGGGACAGAGCAAGGATGCTGCCAACGTCAAATGGCTGGATTTGCTGGGAATCCCTGGCAGTAGCGGAGGTCGGCTGCTCCATTCCGGCGCACCTGGGATGGAGCGCCCGCTCCGATCCGGATCGCCTGAGCCCGAGCGGGGCGGCCGGGCATTGTGTGGACATGGCCCACATGGAAGACTCGGAGGGGAGGGCTGATCCATTGGCCCGAAGGGGAACCCGCGTCGTGTATCCCGAGAGTTTCCGGTTGCCCCAGGTGACCGAGCACGTGCTGGCCTGGCTCGAGCGGCGCCGGCCCGGTTTCGGAGAGTGGGACGGAGAGGTGGAGGCGCAGCTCACCGCCGAGGCGAGGTTGGCACTGGCCGACGTGTCCCGGCGCTTCGCCGAGGTGGCCGAGGATCCCGGCTACTGGGAGCGCCTGGAGCGCAGCGTCTTCACCGTGGCGCTGCCGCGCTACTTCCAACTGGCCCGCGAGTACCACGCGCTGCAGCGGCGCAAGTACGACCTGTGGCGCGGGGGAGATCTGGTCTCGCGCGGCGTGTACACGGGAGTGGGGCTCCTGACCGCGGTGGTGGTGGCCCTCACGCGGGTGCCGGACTGGATCGAGCCGCTGCCCTTCGCGCTCATCCTCTTCGGGCCCTTCCTGCCGGACATGCAGGAGTCCTTCTTCGAGCGCCGCTATCGACGGCAGCTCGCCACGCTCGTGCGGGACATGGGCGTGGAGCAGCAGCAGCTCGAGGCCTACCGGCCGCTGGACGAGTCCGTCCCGCCGGTCCCCGAGCGTATCTCCGAGCCGGAGTCTCCGGCGCGGAATGAGTCCAGTACCAAGGAGAAGACATGAACAAGGCGGGAGGGCGAGTACTCCAGGTCCTGAAACAGCCCCGGGCCCGGGTGCTGTGGCCCCTGGTCGTGGTGCTGTTCGGGATTCTCTTTCTCTACAACGTGTGCACCGTCTACGTGCGGCCGTACGAGATGGGAGTGAAGCAGGTCATTCTCGGCGGCGAGAAGGGCATCCGCGAGAAGGTGTACGGACCGGGCCTGCACTGGGTGACGCCGGGGGCGGAGCGGATGCACCTGTTCCCCACGGATCTCCAGGTGCTGGAGATGGCGGACAACGCGGCCGATGTGGGCGAGGGCGCGGACCACCGCGTGGTGCGGGCCATCAAGATCCAGACGTCCGAGGGCTACACGGTCTCGGTCGGACGTCACGGTGCTCTACCGCATCGAGAACCCGTACCAGGTGATCACGCAGATCGGCCCGGGGCGGCTGTACGAGGACTCGGCGGTGATTCCCCGCGGCGAGCAGGTGCTGCGGCGCACGCTGGGCGAGCTGGACGCGGACGACTTCTACAAGGGAGACCAGCGCGACAAGGCCATGGCACAGGCGCAGAAGCTGCTGGTCACGGAGCTGGAGCCCAAGGGGATCAAGGTGACGCACGTGCTGCTGCGCCAGTACCGGTACGACTCAGCGCTACCAGGGGGCCATCGAGCAGCGGAAGATCCAGGACCAGACGGTCTTCAAGAACCAGGCGGAGGCCGCGGCGGCGCAGGCCGAGGCGGAGAAGAACCGGATCGTCGCCGAGGGAAAGGCCACGGTGCAGGTGGAGCTGGCGCGCGGTGACGCGGAGGTGGCGAAGCTGCGCTCGGGAGCGGAGCTCTACCGGCGCACCAAGGCCGCCGAGGGCGAGCTGGTGGTGAAGCTGGCCAGGGCCAAGGGGATCGAGCTGGAGAACGCGGCGCTGCGAGGCGCGGGCAGCGAGAACATGGTGGGGCTGAAGATGGCGGACGTGCTGGGCGGAACGCAGCTCATCGTGGTGCCCACGGACGGCGAGGGCGGCGTGAACCCGTTGGATCTCAACGCGGCGCTCAAGCGCTTCGACGTGAAGGGGCATGTGAGGCACATGAAGCGCATGGACTTGCGGATGCTGGGGCTGTTCGTGGTGCTGGCGCTGCCGGTGGTCGCAGGGGTGCGCGTGCCACTCGACGGACGCCAACGAGGTGGGCGTGCTCACGCGGAAGTTCACGCTGATGGGCTCGCGGGGCGTGCAGGAGGAGACGTACGCACCGGGCGCGACGTACTTCTTCTTCCCGCCGTTCTCCACGGACTGGAACACCTTCGAGACGAAGCTGCAGAACCTGCGGATGCAGACGCGGAGCGAGGAGGAGAAGGGCCGCACGGACGACATCGAGTTCAAGACGGTGGACGGCAACGACATCGCGGTGGACGTGACGGTGGCGTGGCGGATCGATCCGGCGAAGGCGCCGCATCTGGTGCAGAAGGTGGCGCGCTCCGACGCAGGACGTGGAGGACCGGCTGGTGCGGCCGGCGACACGGGCCCTGGTGCGTGACGCGCTGAACGTGCTGCGCTCGGAGGACTTCTACACGGCGGACAAGCGCTTCGCGGCGGCCGAGAGCGCGCGCAAGCTGCTGGACGGGGCGCTCGCGCCCGAGGGCGTCATCGTGGAGCAGGTGATCCTCCAGGAGCACCGCTTCAACCCCGAGTACGAGAAGGTCATCCGGGAGAAGAAGCTGGCGGAGCAGACGGCGGAGAAGCTGCACTCGGAGGCGCAGGCGGCGGCGGAGGAGGCCAAGCGCAACCTGGAGTCGGCCAAGGGCACGGTGTCGCAGAAGATCGCCGAGGCGACGGGTCAGCTCGAGCAGGCGAAGCTGACGGCGGACGCGGAGCTGGTGCGCGCCACCAACGAGGCGACGGCGATCCTCAAGGAGGCCGAGGCCCGGTCGAAGGGCATCGCCAAGGAGAACGAGGCGCTGGCCGGCGCGGGCGGCCGGACGATGGTGAAGCTGCGCATCGCCGAGGCGCTGCAGGGCAAGCAGATCATCTTCATGCCCAGCGGTCGCAACGGAGCCACGCTGCAGACGATGGACATGAACCAGATCCTCACGCAGTACGCGGTGGGCAAGAACTCGCAGAACGCGAGCTCGGCGAACGGCGGGCAGTGAGACCGCGGTAGCCTGGCCGCGTGAGGCGTCACTCCTTCCAGAGTACCTTCCACGGGTGCTTGCGCAGGTCTGACAGCAGGGACCGCAGGTCTTCGTAGACCTGCTTGTCCTTCTGCAGTGCGCCCACCGTGCCCTCGCCGGCCTCGATGCGGGTGAGCAGCCGATCCGCCTTCGCGGCGATCTGATCGAGCTTCTCGCCCGCGGCCGTGTAGCGCTCCAGCGCCTGCTTCAGCTTCACGCCGTCCTTCTCGTCGAGCCCGCCCGTCATCATCGCGAGCCCGTTGAGCGTCTTCCCCGCCGAGCCGGAGATGCCGGGCAGCTCGCGCTTCATCAGCGCCACCGTCTCCGCCGCGTCTCCCAGCAGTTGAGCCCCCGTGCCGCCGGCCTGCATCGTCTCCCGTGCGAGCTTCGCCAGCATGCGCATGTCCTTCGCCGCCGCGGACAGCTCGCCCGCCAGTGTCTTCAGGTCGCCCCGGTTCTCGTTCAGCACGCCGTCCAGCGTGCTCGTCAGCCTCGACACGTTGGCCGCCAGCTTCTGGAGCCCCTCCGGATCCTCCGCGAGCGCGCCGCTCGCCACGTCCAGGAAGGCCGAGAGCTGCTGGGCCACCAGATCCAATCGCGGTGCGTCCGTGCCTCGCAGGGCAGACCCGGAGGGCAGGGGAGACGCGGACGCGGAGCCCGGGTTCAGCTCCAGGTAGGGCTCGCCCAGCGGGCCCACCGTCCCCACCGTCACCCGCGCGTCCGAGCGCAGTGCCGCCAGCGCCTCGGGCCGCACCGACAGCCCCATCCGCACCGGCAGTGGCCGTCCCTGCTGCGTCCCGGCGATCCGGCTGCAGGCCAATGTCCTCCACCCGGCCCACCACCACGCCGCCCAGCTTCACCGGCGCGCCCTTCATCACGTTGCCCGTGTGACTGAAGTCCACCGTGAGCACCGTCTCGCCGCCCGTCGTCAGCTCGCCCATCAGCCACAGCAGTCCGAGCACGCCCAGCACCGCCGCCAGCACCAGCGCGCCCACCTTCATCTCCAAGCGACGCTCATCCATCCGATGCTGCCTCCAGGAAGGGCGCCGTCAGGGCGCGCAACTCCGGTTCAGAAGATGCCAGGAACTCCTCGGGCGTGCCCAGGAAGGCGCATCGCCCCCCTCCCACCACCAGCACCCGATCCGCCAGCGTGCGCAGCAGCCGGTAGTCGTGGGATACCACCAGCGCTCCCAGCCCTCGCGCCTTCACCGAGGCCAGCACCTCCTCCACCTGCGCCGCCGCCCTCCGGTCCAGTCCCGTGGTGGGCTCGTCCAGCAGCAGGTACTCCGGTTGCAGCACCAGCGCCCGAGCGATCGCCGCCCGCTTCTTCGCCCCGGGCCCCAGCTCGGTGGGCAGTCGATCTCCCGCTGCCTCCAACCCCACCAGCCCCAGCGCATCTTCCACCGCCGCCCGAGACACACCGGGGGCCGCCATCGCCACGTTCTCCCGCAGCGTTCGCCAGTCCAGCAGCGCCGGGCCCTGCACGAGGTACGGTGCCCGCCGACGCAGGGCTCGCAGGGCGCGCTCGGGCCGCGTGTCCACCCGTTCGCCGAGCAGCTCCACCCGACCCGCATCCGGCCGCAGCAGCCCCACCGCCAGCCGGCACAGCACGCTCTTGCCCGCGCCGCTCGCTCCGGCCACGAAGGTCAGCTCGCGCGTGGACAGCTCCGCGCTCAGCCCCGCCAGCACCCGCCGGCCGGACTCGAATGTCACGGACACCTCCGAGAAGCGCAGCGTGCCCGTCACGTTCACACCCGCAGCGCCTGGAAGCCGAGTGCCACCACGAAATCGATCAGCAGGCAGCCGAGGCACGCCGCCACCACCCCGCGCGTGGTGGCCTCGCCCACCGCCTCGGCGCCTCCGCGCGCGGACAGTCCCTCCACCGCCGCCGCCAGGGGGATGTAGATGCCGCAGCCCGCCGCCTTCACCAGCCCGGCCGCCACGTCCCACCCGTCCACGAACCGCGCGTCGATGAAGGCCGTCCCGTCCGTTCCGAAGGCCCACGTCGCCGTCGCCACCGCCGACAGCGCCGCCGCCATCGTCCCGAGCACGCACAGCAGCGGCACTCCCACCAGCCCCGCCACCACCCTCGGCGCCACGAGGTCCGCGTACGGATCCCCGCCGACATCTCCAGCGCCTCCACCTGCTCGTTGACGCTCATGGTGGACAGCTCGGCACTGTGGCTGGCCCCTCCGCGCGCCGCCGCCAGCAGCGCGGACACCACCGGGCCGAACTCGCGCACCATCAGCTCGAAGTAGGGCGGGCCCACCACCGGCAGGTTTCCCGTGAGCTTGCGCGCCTGGCTGTCGGCGATCGTCACCATCACCGCCCCGAAGAACGCCATGCCCGACGTCACCAGCCACACGCTGCGCCCGCCCAGCTCGTGGAGCTGTCGCAGGCACTCGCGCCAGGACAGGCCGTCACGCGCGCTCGCTCGCACGGTGCGCGCGAGCATCAGGACGGGGGCTCCGAAGGAGGCGAGGATGTTCATTTCGGGAGGGGGGTGACCTCGGAGGTCCGATCGTACCGTACCCCGCCCGGAGCGCGCTGCGAAGCCTGCTCAGCGCTTCGGCACGGCGGTCTTCTGGAGGCGGGCCTTCTCCCGGGTGGCCTTCGGATCCACCGGGGGCAGCTTCTCCTCGGGGATGGTGCGGATCTGATAGCCCACGCCGCCCGTCTCCTCCCCGTCCTTGCGGTATTGGACCGCGTCGAACTGGAAGACGCCCGGCTCCGCCTTCTCGTGGCGCTCGAAGACGAGCTCGACCTTGAACTCCTCCCAGGGCTGTATCGGCAGCCCGAACAGCTCGGCCCGGAGCGGGTCCACCACCTCCAGCACCCCCTCCTCGACGTGCTCCACCCCCTTGGCCTCCGCGCCCGTCTCCATCCAGCGCTTGAACAGCTCCTCGTCCAGTCGGACGAACACCCGGCCCTGCTCCCGGACGTAGGGCTTCTGCTGCTCGGGCGTCCGGAACACCAGGTTCACCCTGTCGAGCTCCTTGTCGATGTTGCGGACGATGAACGAGGCCTGGGACTTCAGGCCCTCGCTCTGGTCGATGATGTTGAGGTTGCGCCAGACGACGTTGTTGTTGACGCGGGTATAGGTGTCGATGTTCGTCAGCGTGTCCTGCTGGGTCGGGTCCTGCGACGACGTGAAGCGCGCCACCATGCAGTAATGCCCCACGCCGGGCGGCTCCCAGGCCACCTCCACCACCTGCGTGAAGAGGACCGAGACCGGCACCGTGTCGATCAGGTTCCACTGCGTCGGCCAGTCCAGCCCCGTCGAGGCATTGGCCCAGTACAGCTCCAGCTCCCCATCGACGGTGGTCACCTCGTCCCCGAGCAGCTTCACGTAGACGTAGTTCGTCTGGCCGAAGATCGGGTTCTGGTGCATGTGCTCATTCGCGAAGCCGTCAGTCGCGTTGCGCACCCAGATGTACTCGCTCTGCCACATGGGCTGGCTGGCGGTGGCGGGATCCGGCTCCAGGCCGGTGTCGCTCGGGGTGTCCTTCATCCACACGCCGGTGGGCTCCGCCAGGACGGCGGGGGCCCACAGGGCGCACAGCGAGAGGACGGCGGCTCGAAGGGCTTTCATCTGGACTCCTCCTTGTGAGTAGGTGAGGGCCACTGCAACCCCTCGGCGCACCGCTTGGGCCCTCTCAGCGGATGCGCAGGAAGACGTTCTCCCGATCGTCGTAGAACACGATCCACTGGCGGACCGGATCGAAGGCCATGGGCCCCGGGGCATTGACCCTCGCGCCGCTTCCCGTGCCCGCCATGGCGGTCCACTGCCCGCGCGTACCGACCATGGTGGTGACGGCGGACGTCCGGAGATCCAACGCGCGGATCGTCGGCCCCGAGAGGTCCGAGACGGTCGGACCGCCGCCGGGATCCGCGATGAACAGGGAGCGCCCATCCGAGGTCAGCCCCCGAGCTCCCGCGAACCGGGCCGCGGACCCGACGCCGTCCAGCGCACCCAGGGAGAGGGGCTGCCCGGCCAGCGTGGTGACCTCGCCGAGGGGGAGGGAGATCCGCCGCACTACGGAGCCGTTGCCATCGAGGGTGTAGAGGTGCGTGCCGTCGGAGGCGAGGTCCCTCGGGGAGTCGAACCCCGCGGCGCGGCCAGTCCCATCGACGATGCCGGGTGAGCCACCCTCGGTGCTCGTGCTGCCCGCGAGCGTCGTCACGAAGCCCGTCGTTGGATCGAGCTTGCGGATGCTCCGCGCTTTGTCGTCGACGAAGAAGAGGGCCCCCCCATGCGAGAGCAGGGCCGAGGCGGAGAGGATCGCCGTCCCGCGATCACCATCCACCGCCGGAGCCGTCTGCCCGGCCTGGCCCGCGTAGAGCTCCGTCGCGGCGGCGCCCGGGGTGAAGCGGTGGATGGTGCCATCGGCCATCGCCACGTAGAGCGTGCCGTCGAGCACCGCGAGGGCCGTGGGCTTCTGGGGGGAGAACGTCATCAGCTCCTCGGAAGCCCCCGTGTCCAGCGAGAGCCGGAGCACGCGCCCGGTCTTGCCTCCAGCGATGTATTGAGAGGTCGCGTAGGCGACCCCGGCATCCCCATCGACGGCGACGTCGTTCACCTGGACGTAGAGGCTGTCCGTCCCCGCGTCTCCATAGGAGACGGAGGTGCTGGCGACCGCACCCGCCACGGTGCTCACGCCGGTCTGCATGCCGCGCACCGTTCCGTTGTTGGTGTCCGAGACGTAGAGCGTCGGCGGACTCTTGAGGCCGGCGGAGATGGCCGCCACGGAGGAGGGCTGGTTGAAGCGGGCGGAGAGCCGATCCGTCGCGTCGATGGCCCCGATGGCGTAGGGACTCCCGGCGTAGGTGGAGATCGCTGTGCCCGAACTCGAGATGGTCCGGAGGGTCTGGCAGCCAGGATCGGCGACGATGAGCTGATAGGTGAGCGGGAAGGTGAGGCTCGGGCGGGAGGCCCCCCAGGCGAGGCTGCGCGCACGCACGAAGGAGGCCGCCGCCGTGCCGCCGTCCGCGTCCGAGCAGCCAGAGGTGGTGGAGCTCCCGGCGTGGAGTTCGACCGTGCCCGCCGAGGGCACTCGCAGCAGCGTCCTGCGGCAGGCGACATAGTAGGGGTAGGTCCCGAACTGGGAGGCCGTCACGCCCTCGCACAGGCTCGAGCCGGCGAGGGCCGTGAGCTGGGTGTTGGTGGCCAGCGTCTCCACCGCGCCCGAGGAAGGCGTCCACCGGCGCAGGCCGTTGTCGTCGATCAAGAGCAGCGCCTGGGTGTCCCGGCCCAGAGCGCGGAGGTTGGTGAAGTCCATGCCTGCATCCACCGTCTCCACCAGCCCCCCATCGAGCGTGATGCGGCGCAGGAGTTGGCCAGGTGTGCCACCGTCACTCGACGGCATGCGGTCGCGCAGGTAGAGCACCCCGTCGAGGTACACCGCGTCCTCGGGCTGGACGAAGCGCGCCGCGGCCACGGGTCCGTCGTTGAGCTCCTTCTCGAAGGGAACGCCCGCGACGGTGGTGATGGTGCCGTCCGAGAGCTGGATGCGGCGGACCGTGGCGCTGTCGAAGTCCGCCAGGAAGACCGCGCCCTCGCCCGTGGTGAGCTGGCCCGGGCTCTGGAAGCGGGCGACGTTTCCACGCGGCCCGTCCGCGAAGCCGCGCGAGCCCGGCTCTCCGGACACCAGCGCCACGCCATTGAAGTAGCGGCAGGTGGGATCGCAGTTGTCCCCGTTGAGCGTGTTGCCGTCGTCGCAGACCTCGTCGCCCATTGCCTCCACCTGGCCGTTGCCGCACACGGGCGAGCACTCGGGGTCGTTGTTCGCATGGCAGCCGCTCGGGCAGCAGCCATCATCCGCGACACAGGCCGACACGCTGGCGCACACGCCCGCGTCTGGCGTCTCAACGACGCCCGCGTCCTCTTGGACGGGCGCCTGTCCGGGCTCGCAGCGCCCGGTGTCCGCCTTGCAGAAATAGCCCTGGGGGCAGCTCCCGTCCTCGTTGCACAGGACGCCGGAGAAGTCCTCCAGGAGCAGGCCACACCCCGCGCTCACCGCGATACAGCACACCAGCAGGTGGATGGGACGAAAGGTCATCGGCGTGTCCTCTGGAATCGGCGACTAGAAGCGCCCCGTGGCGCCGAGGGAGAGTCCTCCGGGAAGCGGCGCGAGCGAGACGGTGGAGGAGGGAGTGGACGCGGAGTCTTCGGACGAGAGCAGCAGCACCAGGCCCGTGCCGAGCGCCGCGAGCCCCACGGGCACCAGCACCGCTCCGGCCGCGAGCTGCGTCTCCGACTGGGAGCGCGCCTTCACGGCCTCGTCGGCCCGGAGAGCCAGCCGGTCATCATTATAGGAGAGGGCGGACAGCCCCAGGAACGTCCCGGCACCCGCCGCCACCGCTCCTCCGCCCAGCAGGACGTAGGAGAGCGTCTTCGAGCGCGGCGCCGCCGGGGTGGCCACCGCCAGCGTAGGAGTGGTGGCTACCGGCTCTCTCGTGGGGCCGGAGTCCTGGGGGGGAGCGGGCTCGGACGTGGCGGACGCCGTCTCGGGCTCCTCGGGCTTCTCGGGCTCCTCGGGCTTCTGCTCCGCCTCCTGCTTCGCCTGCAGAGTGGACAGCTCGCGGCGCACGCCCTCACGCACGGTCTCGACGTCGCGCTCCACCTTGGGCGACACCCTCACCGGCAGCGCCGCGTCTGGCCGCAGCAGCAGTCCCGTGCGGAAGGCCGCGATCGCATCCTCCCTCCGGCCAAGGTCCGCCAGGATGATGCCCTCCAAGAGCGACACCGTGACGTCGTCCTCCACGCTGCGCGTGTAGTTCCGGGCGCGGCGGAGCTGCTCGAGCGCACGCTCGTACTCGAGGCTCTCGTACAGGCGCAGGGCGGCGTTCAGGTATGTGCGCAGATCCGTCTGGCGCGCCGGGGCGCGCTGCTGCTTCGACTTCGTCGCGCGGCTCCGGGGCCGAGCGCTCTGGGCATCCGCGGATGACGGGAACGTCGCGGCCAGGAGGAGGGCGAGCGCGGCGGTACCGATGTTCCGGATGGAAAGGACTCGGGACATGTCCGGGATTTTATGAGAGTTCCAGGACTTCCGCTCGCTTGTTCTCCAGAATTCCGCGCTCTACGTCAGCAGCAGCTTCGTCAGCACGGTGGTGAGGAGGAAGTCCAGCAGGAAGATGGCGGCACACCCCAGCACCACCGCGCCCGCCGCCGCCTGGCCCACCGCCCGCGCGCCTCCTCGCGCCCGCAGTCCCACGGACGTGGACACCAGCGCGATGGCCAGCCCGAAGGCGCCCGACTTCAACACTCCGGCCAGCATGTCCCGGAGGTGCAGCATGTGCTCGAAGCCGTCGAAGAAGACGCGCACCGGCAGTGCCAGCGTGAAGTAGGCCGCCACGGACTCGAAGAGCACGGCCACCAGGAAGGAGAGGGCGGACAGGCCCGTCACGCTCGCCGTCATCGCCACCACGCGCGGGGCCACCAGCACCGCGAACGGATCCAACCCGATGCCGCGCAGGCCCTCGAGCTGCCCGCCCACCTGCATCGTCGCCAGCTCCGCCGCGTTGCGCGCTCCCAGCCTCGCCGCCATCACCAGCCCCAGCAGCAGCGGGCCGAACTCCCACAGCACCGCGTACCCCGCCGCCCACCCGAGCACCGCTCTCGCTCCGAAGCGCTGCACGTATAGCGACGTCTGCACCACCACCGTCGCCCCCGTCAGCGCCGCCGTCGCCAGCGTCAGCGGCAGCGAGCCCCAGCCGAACTGTGCCAGCCCTCGCAGCAGCTCGCGGCGATCCATCCGCGCCAGTCCCAGCACCGTGCGCGCGAGCACCAGTGCCAGTGTCCCCGCGGCCCGCACCGCTTCCAGCGCCTCCCGCCCGAGCCAGCTCAGCGGGCTCATGCCAGCGCCTCGTCCGCCAACGCCTCCACCTCGGGAGCCGGCGGGCCGTCGTACAGGAGCTGCCCGTCGCTCAGGTACAGCCAGCGGGACAGGGGGAGCTCCGGCGGAGCTTCGGGCGCGGCGACGATCAGCGAGCCGCTCCCGGCCACCTCCAGCAGCACCCGCGCCACCTGCCGCGTCGTGCCCGGATCCAATCCCGCGAAGGGATCATCCGCCAGCAGCACCGAGGGCCTCGCCGCCAGTGCGCGCGCGATGCCGGCTCGCTTGCGCATGCCCCCGGACAGCCGCTCCGGCAGGGCGTCCGCGGCCTCCGCGAGGCCCACCGCCCGCAGCACCTCGTCCGCGCGCGCCTCCGCTTCCTCGCGGGGCACGCGCCGACGCTCCAGCGGCAGCAGCACGTTGCGGCGCACCGTCATCGAGTCGAAGAGGGCGTCCGTCTGGAACACCATGCCGAACGCCGCCTGACGCGCGCGCTTCAGCGCGGGGGACATTCCGGCCACGTCCTCGCCATTCCAGAGGACGTGCCCGCTGGCCGGCGCCGCCAGTCCCGCGAGCGCCTTGAACAACGTCGTCTTGCCCGCGCCCGCGCGCCCGAGCACGAGCACGCGGCTCCCGGGCGGAAGGGTGCAGACCACGTCCCGAAGCACGGGTCGCACGCCCTGTCGCACCGTCAGCCTGTCCGCGCGTAGCTCCATGCCGCCCTGGGGCTCAGGGGCCCCAGTGCACCAGGGTCCCGCTCTGTCCCGCGGCCCACTGCTCCCGTGGGTCGCGGCCGTCGAGCGAGAGGAGCGTCTGGCCCTGGGGGAAGGGCTCGGACCAGGCGGTGCCATTGAAGCGGTGGAGGTACGTGTTGGCCTTCTTGGAGAGGACGAGGACGACGGTGGGGTCGAAGGCGACCACATCCACCAGGTCCGTCGTGCCGTCGGGCGAAGCCAGCCTGCTCCACGTCCCGTTGTCGCGCACGAGCACGAGGCCCCGATCGCCCACCGCGTAGGCCCGCCGGCCATCCACCATCGACACGCCGCGCAGGAAGCCCGTGCCGACGTCCGCCGGCAGGTCCTCGGCCTTCCAACTCCCCGAGGCCGCCATGTCGAGGCGGAAGGCGCGGGGCAGGGCCGTGTTGTCTTCGAGTTCGTAGCTTTCGGCGCCCACGGCGAGCAGCGTGCCCTCGCCCAGGCCGTGGATGCTCCGCAGGTTCGCCGGCACCGTGGCCGCCACTACCGGCGCGGAGGACGATGCACCCTGCCACTCCCAGCGCAGCACCTGGCCCCCACTGGTCACCGCGTACACGGTGGTGACGCCGGAGCGCTCGAAGCCCACCATGCCGTTGATGCCGCTCGTCACCCCGCTCACGGGGGCCGTGGCACATGCCGAGCCCGAGCTCGTGGTGCTGGCGAGCAACCCGTCCGCCGGAGCCGAGGAAGACGCGCCCATCGCTCGGCCGCGCCCACGCCGCCTTCCAGTTCGCCGAGCAGCCGGCGACATTCGTCACCGTCGCGCCGTTCACGTGCGCGAGCCTGCCGCCGGTGCCCGCGAGCCATGCCTTGCCCAGGCCGTAGGTCGTCACCGCCTCCCACGTCGCGTCCCCGCCGAGCACGCTCCGCGCGTTCCACGGGCTGCCGGGGCAGACGCCGCCCTCGTCCACGCTGCCATCGCAGTTGTTGTCCAGCCGGTCGCACACCTCGGCGCCGCCGAGGAAGCGCGAGCTCTCGTCGCAGTCGTCCTTCAGGGTCTTCGCATCCGGCTGCGTCTTGCAGGAGAGGCCCACGCTCGTGCCGTAGCGCCCGTCCCCGTCCTGGTCCACGAACCACTCCATGGGCGACTGCGTGCTGACGCACACGGCCGATGACCCATCCTCCGCGCAGGCGCGCGTGCCCGCGCAGCCGAGCTCCGTCTCGCAGGTCGAGCCCGGGCGGAAGTCATCGTCCGCCGTGCCGTCGCAGTCCTCGTCCTGCCCGTCGCAGAGCAGCTCGGCCAGAGCCGGGTGGACGGTCTTGTTCCCATCGTGGCAGTCCCCGGCCTCCGACACCGCGCCCGAGGGCTGCGTGCAGGCGCGCACCACCTGCAGCGCGTTGCCGTACCCGTCCCCGTCCGCGTCCACGTAGTAGCCGCGCTTGTCGACGGCATCGTCCTCGCTTCCGGAGCAGTTGCTGTCCTTGCCGTTGCACGTCTCCGTGGCGCCGGGGTAGGCGCGGGCATCGTCGTCGTCGCAGTCCGTGCCCTTTCCGCCGGACGCACTCGCCGAGACGAAGCCGTCCCCGTCCAGGTCCTGCGCGCGCAAGTCCAGGTACGCCAGCGTGGCGCCCTTCTCGGGGATCTCGACCACCTGCGAGCTCGAGGCCACCTCCGGCCCCGAGCACGAGCCCTCTCGCGCGCTCGCCGTCACCCGGAGGTTGCGGCTCCAGTCCGCCTTGCGGAACACCGCCACCGTCCGGTCGTCGCTGCGCCGCTCGTCCACCGGGAGCTGCTGCGTCTCGGTGCGACTCGCATCCGCCTCGTCCAGTGCCGTCACCGTCAGGCACCCGGGGCGGAACGTCGCGTAGAAGACCTCCACGCGCACGGCTCCTTCGTCGGTCGCGTCTCCGCGACTGCAGCCGGACAGCGCCAACATTCCTACCGCCACCAGGAATAAACGCATGATTCGAGGATTCCCGGGCGCGCCGCGCCCGACGTGAAAAGTCTTCGTCCGTCCCACCATTAGCCCGATGTGCGATGAGCGTCCAGACAGCCCCAAGGTTCCCGTGGCCGGGCGCTCCCCCTCTCCGCTATAGCTGCCCGCTGGCCTTTCCCCCGGATCGCACCCCCTCTCGCACGAACATGCCCTTGATCCGAGTCGCCGTTGTCGTCCCCATGTGTGCCTGGCTCATCCTATGTGCGCCTGTCGCGAGCGCCCAGGAGCCGAGCCCCGCCCCACGGCCCGTCGCCGCGGAGGGGGAGTCGCTGACGCTGGAGCGCGCGGTGGCGCTCGCGACCTCGCAGAACGAGAGCGCGCTGTCGGCCCAGGCCCGCGCCGAGGCCGCCCAGGCCCGCGTGGCGCGTGCCCGTGCCTTCTTCTTTCCGAGGCTCACCCTCACCGGCGCCTATACGCGCCGCCCGAGGGAGACGACGCGGTTGGTGGGCGATCAGGAGGTGGTGGTGCAGGCGCGGAATGCCCTCGGAGGCACGGCCATCGCCCGCATCGCGCTCTTCGACGCGCGCGGCTTCCCGCTCTACCAGGCCGCGAAGAGGGACAGCGAGGCGACGGCGCTGGACGCGGTGGAGGCTCGCCGGCAGGTGGGCTTCCAGGCCGCCAATGCCTTCCTCGCCACGCTGGGCTCCCAGCAGGTGGCCGAGGCCTCGGAGCGTCGGCTCGCCTTCGCCCGCCAATCCCTCGAGGAGGCGCGGGCCCGGGCCCGAGCGGGGCTGGCCAGCACCAATGACGTGACGCGCGCGGAGCTGGACGTGGCCAGCGCGGAGTCCCAGCTCGCCGAGTCGGTGGGCCAGGCCGAGACGAGCCGCCTGGAGCTGGGCTACCTGCTGGTGGCGCCCGTGGAGGGCCCGCTGGCCGCGCCCGAGACGCTGCTCTCCGAGGCCTCGCGCCCCGTGGACTCCTTCGTGGGGCTGGCCGACAAGGCCGAGGAGCGCCGCCCGGACATCCTCTCCGCGAAGCTGCGGGTGGAGGCCCAGGAGGCCCTCGCACGCGAGCCGCTCGCCCGGCTGTTCCCGGCCCTGAGTGCCAGCGGCCAGTACCGCTACACCAACGAGGCGGGCCTCGCCGGCCGCAACTTCGACGGCTTCTTCGGCATCGACCTCGTCTGGAACGTCTTCGACGGCGGCGAGCGCTACGCGGATCGCCGGGAGCGGCTCGCCCTGGCGCGTGCCCTGGAGCTCGAGGCGACGGCGCGCACGCGGCGGGTGGACGTGGCGGTGGATCGCGCGCGGGTGGCGCTGCGCACCTCCCAGTCCGCCCTGGCGCTCAACGAGGTGGCCGTCAGGGCCGCGCGCCAGAACGCGCAGGAGACCAGCATCCTCTATCGCCAGGGGATTGCCTCGTCGTTGTCGTTGAGTGATGCGCAGGTGAGGCAGTTCGAGGCCGAGGTGGCACTGGCCCGGGCTCGGTATGCATTGGGGACCGCGCTGCTGGAGTCTGCGGGCCGCCGTGGGACTCGATCCGCTGGGGAAGGAGCCGTAAGTGAAGACGCGTGTCGTGACGATGGCGCTGGGGGCCGTGCTCGCCCTGGGGGCGGGGTGTGGCAAGCAGGCGGGTGGGGCCGCTCCCGCGGGCAAGGGTGGCGCGGGTGCGCCCGGCGCGCAGGGTGGGGCGGGGGGCAGGGGAGGCCGCGGCCCGGTGCAGTTCCCGGTGGAGGTGGCGCCCGTGGAGGCGCGCGACGTGGAGTACGTCGTCTCCGCGGTGGGCTCGGTGGAGGCCTTCGAGCAGGTGCAGATCACCGCGCGCGTGGCGGGCGTGGTGGAGCAGGTGCGCTTCATGGAGGGCCAGTCGGTGAAGAAGGGCGAGGTGCTCGCGGAGATCGAGCCCACGCGCTACAGCATCGCGGTGCGCGCGGCGCAGGCGGCGCTGGAGAAGGCGCAGGCGGTGAAGGCCGAGGCGGAGGCGGCCTCCGGGCGGCGCACGGCGGCCAACGAGGAGCGCCCGGGCCTGTTGCCGGCCGAGCAGCTCGACACCGCCCAGGCGCGGGCGCGCACGGCGGCGGCGGATGCCAGCGCGGCGAAGGCGGCGTTGGAGCAGGCCGAGCTGAACCTGCGCGACGCCTACGTGAAGACGCCCATGGACGGGGTGCTGCAGACGCGCACGGTGCAGACGGGGCAGTACGTGCAGCCGGGCACGGTGATGGCGACGCTGCTGCGGCGGGATCCACTGCTGCTGCGCTTCACCGTGGCCGAGGCGGACGTGACGCGGCTGAAGCCGGGGATGCCGGCGCGCTTCACGGTGCGATCGGATGGGCGCACGTACACGGGTCGCATCACCTACGTGGCGGACGCGGCGGATCCGTCGAGCCGCATGGTGAAGGTGACGGCGGAGGTGGGAGGGAAGGAGGCCCAGGCGCTGCGGCCGGGGTCCTTCGCCACGGTGTCGGTGCCGGTGGAGACGGCCCAGGGGGCCCCGGTCATCCCCCAGACGGCGGTGCGCCCCAGCGAGCGCGGCTTCCTGGCCTTCGTGGTGGAGGACGGCAAGGCGCGCGAGCGCGTGGTGGATCTCGGCCTGCGCACGGCGGACGGGCTGGTGGAGGTGCGCGAGGGGCTGAAGCCCGGAGAGCAGTTGGTGGTGCGTGGCGGCGAGGCGCTGAAGGATGGCGCCTCGGTGCGTATCGCCGAGGGCCCCAAGCCCGCGTTCACGGGTGAGCCTCGCCGCGAGGCGGACGCCGCCAACGGGGGTGCCGCTCGATGAACATCACCGAGGCCTGCATCAAGAAGCCCGTCTTCGCCTGGATGCTGATGGCGGGCACCATCGTCTTCGGCCTGGTGGCGGCCCAGCGCATCGGCATCAGCCAGATGCCGGACGTGGACTACCCCGTCATCAGCGTCAACGTGACGTGGGAGGGGGCCTCGCCGGAGGCGGTGGAGAGCGACATCATCGAGCCGATCGAGGAATCGGTGATGCAGGTGGAGGGCGTCAAGTCCATCACCTCCCGCGCGAGCCAGGGCGGTGGCAGCATCTCCGTGGAGCTGGATCTGTCGCGCGACGTGGATCAGGCGCTGCAGGACGTGACGTCCAAGGTGAGCCAGGCCCAGCGGCGGCTGCCGAGGGACATCGATCCGCCCGTCATCTCCAAGAGCAACCCGGAGGATCAGCCCATCCTGTGGCTGGGCGTGTCCGGGCCCTTCTCCCGGCAGTTCATCTCCGACTTCACCCGCTACCGGGTGAAGGAGGTGCTGCAGACGGTGCCGGGCGTGGGCGAGGTGACGCTGGGCGGCTCGCTGGATCGCAACGTGCGCATCTGGGTGGACGCCCAGAAGCTGGACGCGCGCGGGCTCACCGTCACGGATCTCACCAATGCGCTGCGGCGCGAGCACGTGGAGCTGCCCGCGGGCCGCATCGAGACGGAGGGCCGTGAGGTCAACGTCCGCGTCATGGGCGAGGCGTTGGATCTGGAGACGCTGCGCCGACTGGTGATCCGGCAGGGGGACGGTGCCCCCGTCTACCTGTCCGACGTGGCGCTGGTGGAGGACGGCTTCGAGGACCTGCGCCGCATGGCCCGCGTCAATGGGGAGCCTGCCCAGGGCCTCGGCATCCGCAAGCAGCGTGGCGCCAACGCGGTGGCCGTGGCCCAGGGCGTGCGCGAGAAGCTGGCCGAGCTGCAGAAGACCGCGCCCGAGGGCATGGATCTGGGCGTCAACTTCGACTCCACCCAGTTCATCGAGGAGAGCGTCCACGAGATCGAGTTCGAGCTGCTGCTGGCCTGCATCCTGACGGCGCTGGTGTGCTGGGCGTTCCTCGGCTCGCTCTCCAGCACGCTCAACGTGATCCTCGCCATCCCGATGTCGCTGTTGGGCACGGTGGCGGTCATCTACTTCCTGGGCTTCACCCTCAACACCTTCACGCTGCTGGGCCTGTCGCTGGCGGTGGGCATCGTGGTGGATGACGCCATCATGGTGATGGAGAACATCTTCCGGCACGCGGAAGAGGGGAAGGAGCGGGTGCGCGCGGCGCGCGAGGGCACGCAGGAGATCACCTTCGCGGCCCTGGCGGCCACGCTGGCGGTGGTGGCCATCTTCCTCCCCGTCATCTTCATGAAGGGGATCATCGGCAAGTTCTTCCTCCAGTTCGGCGTGACGCTGTGCGTGGCGGTGATGCTGTCCTACGTGGAGGCCATCACCCTGGCGCCGGCGCGGTGCGCGCAGCTCCTCAAGACGGGCCGAGAGGGCCGCAGCGCGGTGGGACTGGCCGTGGACCGGGCCTTCTCGTGGCTGGAGCAGCGCTACGCGAAGGTGCTGGCCTGGGGGCTGAAGCGGCCGTGGTGGGTGCTCGGCGGCGCGGTGGCGCTGCTGGCGCTGTCCGGCTTCGCCTTCAAGAGCCTGTCCAGCGAGTTCGTCCCCTCGCAGGACCAGGGCCGCGTCATGGTGCGGCTGCAGACGGCGGTGGGCAGCACCGTGGAGGAGACGGATCGGCTCTTCCTGCGGGCCGAGGAGTTCCTCCGCAACCGGCCCGAGGTGACGCGTCTGTTCGCGGTGGTGGGCGGCGGCGGGAGCGGGGTGAACGGCGGCATGCTGTTCGTCACCCTGGTGCCGCCGGACGAGCGCATGACGATGTCCGAGTTCAATCAGGTCATCCGCAAGGAGCTCAACTCGTACCCGGGCCTGCGCGCGGTGGTGATGGACCAGTCGCAGAGCGGCTTCTCGGCCTCGCGGGGCTTCCCGGTGGAGTTCAGCGTGCGCGGCTCGGACTGGGAGCGGCTCATCGAGTCCAGCACGGAGATGCGCGAGCAGCTCCAGACGAGCGGCAAGGTGGTGGACGTGGACACGGACTACCAGCTCGGCATGCCGGAGCTGCGCATCACCCCGGACCGGGCGCGTGCCGCGGACCTGGGCGTGTCCATGGAGACGGTGGGCACCACCCTCAACGCCCTGGTGGGCGGGGTGCGCGTGGGCAAGTACAGCACCGGCGGGCGCCGCATCGACGTGCGACTGCGCCTCTTGAAGGACCAGCGCTCGCGACCGGAGGACCTGTCGATGCTGAAGGTGCGCACGGGCTCGGGCGAGCTGGTGCCGCTGTCCTCGCTGGTGACGCAGGAGGAGCGTCCGGCGCTCCAGGCCATCACCCGCAAGGATCGTGAGCGCGCCATCAGCATCTTCGCCAACGTGGCCCCCGGCGCCACCCAGCAGGATGCGCTGGAGACGGTGCAGAGGCTGGCGAAGGAGCTGCCCGGCGGCACCCGCGTGGTGTTGGGCGGCTCCAGCGTGGCCTTCCAGGAGTCCATGGAGAGCCTCCTCTTCGCCCTCTTCCTGGGCATCGGGGTGGCCTACATGGTGCTGGCCTCGCAGTTCAACTCGTTCCTCCACCCCGTCACGGTGCTCACCATCCTCCCGCTGTCGGTGGCGGGGGCGGCCTTCGCGATGTGGGGCACCAACACGACGCTCAACATCTTCAGCATGATCGGCCTGCTGCTGCTGATGGGCATCGTGAAGAAGAACTCCATCATCCTGGTGGACTACGCGCTGCAGCAACGCGAGCAGGGCGCGGACGCGGTGGAGGCCATGCAGCGGGCGGGTCCGGTGCGCCTGCGGCCCATCCTCATGACGTCGCTGGCCACGATGATGGCGGCGGTGCCGGCGGTGCTCGCGCTGGGCGCCGGCAGCGAGACGCGCGCCCCCATGTCCGTGGCCGTGCTGGGCGGCCTCTCCGTCTCCACCGTGCTCAGCCTCCTGGTGGTGCCCGCCTTCTACGTGGTGGCGGACCGGATGAAGGCTCGGCTGGGGCGGCGCGGCAGGGGCTCGGGCTCCGGTGGAGAGGGCACCCCCGTCGAGGGCGAGGAGCCTCGGCTCACGGGGAGTTGACGCCGTGGATTCGCGGGCTCCTCGTGGATTTTTGAGGGGCCCGCGTCCCCCGAGGCCTGTGAAGTCGCGGGGTTGAAGCTCGGCCGACCGCTTGCAATGCGCCCCCGCGCTTTCCTCCAAGGGGGTTCACATGCGTTACGCGGTACTCGGAGCACTCCTCGCCGTGGGGCTGTTGTCCGCGCCCCGGGCCGAGGCGTGCGGTGGTTTCTTCTGTGCCCAGGTGCCCATCGATCAGGCCGGGGAGCGGATCGTCTTCGGCGTCAGCGGCAACGCGGTCGAGGCTCACATCCAGATCCAATACCAGGGCGATGCCAGGAAGTTCGCCTGGGTGGTGCCGGTGCAGGCCCAGCCCACGCTGAGCATCGGCTCGGCACAGCTCTTCACCTACCTGGATCAGGTGACGCAGCCCCGGTTCCAGCTCCAGTGGGAGCCCTCGTGCCAGCCCATCTTCCGCGGCGGCATTCCGGACATGGCGGAGGGCGCGCCGACCACCGGCAGCCCGCCCGCCGACGGCGGGGTGGTGGTGGTGTCTCGCGAGGACGTGGGGCCCTATGACGCGGCCACCCTCACCGCGGACGACGCGGTGGCGCTGCGCACCTGGCTCACCACCAACGGCTACGACATCCCCGAGACCACCACGAAGGCGCTCGAGCCGTACGTGGGCAACGGCTACTACTTCATCGCCCTCAAGCTGCAGCAGGACAAGGGAGTGGGGGACCTGCGGCCCGTGGTGGTGAAGTTCGAGGGCAACCGGCCCTGCATCCCCATCCGACTCACGGCGATCGCCGCGCGCCCGGACATGCCGATCATCGCCTACGTGCTGTCGGAGAAGCGCGCCATTCCGATGAACTATCGGCACGTGCTCATCAACCCCACGCGCGTGGACTGGCTGTCGGGTGGGCGGAACTACCCGCAGGTGGCCACGGCGGCGGTGGACGAGGCCGGCGGTCGCGCCTTCCTCACCGAGTTCGCCGGGAGCGCCGTGTCCTTCGGGCAGAACTTCGCGATGATGAACAACCGGAGCTACGACACCGCGGCGCTCGCGGGCTATTCGCACCCGGTGGACTTCGGCAACGCGATGATCTCCCAGGGCTTCACGGGAGACCCGACGGTGCAGAGCCTGCTGCGCAAGTACATCCCCATTCCGGCGTCGCTCGTGCAACAGGGCGTGAACGAGATGCAGTTCTACAACAGCCTGAGCTTCTACCGGTCGGCCATCGACTCGGATCCGGGGCGGGCGCCCTTCGACGCGCAGGCCTTCGCGAAGGAGCTGGAGGCGCAGGTGGTGCAGCCGATGAAGGCGGCCGTGGCGCTGCTCAATGCGCACCCGTACCTCACGCGCCTCTACACCACCATGTCCGCCGAGGAGATGACGGTGGATCCGGACTTCGAGTTCAACGCGGACGCGGCGGACGTCTCCAACGTCTTCACCGCCAAGGCCCGCTACGAGTCCTGCCAGGATGACTTCTCGAAGCGCGAGGTGCGTATCGAGCTGCCGGACGGGCGCTTCTTCTTCACGAAGTTCAACCAGCCCATCAACCAGGGACCCAACGCGGAGCGCGTGGAGCAGTACAGCGACGTGGGCGCGCCGGCCGTCATCCAGGACAACAGCCCGCTCATCATGGGCGTCATCGAGGACCTGGGTGGCGGCGTGGTGGGGAGCTGCGGCTGTGGTGCCACGGACGCGAGCTCGGCGGCGATGCTGGCCCTGGTGTTCGGCGCGTGGAGCCTGCGCCGTCGCCGCAACTGAGGTCTGACTCGAAGCAGGCCCCCACTCCTTCGGGAGTGGGGGTGGGGGTCTTCCCATGAAACGATTTTCCGCATTTCTTCTCATGTCCCTGGGGCTGGGCGTGCCAGCGCTCTCGGGCTGCGGCGGTGACGGCTGTGGGCCGGATCACGTCTGCACCTGGGCTGGCACCGGACAGGCAGCCTTCAATGGCGATGGGCTCGCTCGCGAGGCCACCCACCTCTACTGGCCCATGGATCTCACCTTCGGTCCGGACGGCCGGGCCTACGTGATGGACTGGAACAACCACCGCGTGCGCCGCGTGGAGGCGGACGGGACGGTGACCACCGTCATCGGCACGGCCACCATCGGTGACGGGCCGGAGGACCTGAGTGATCTCCGTGCCGAGGGGGCGCTCGGAACCACCGTCAACCTCAACCACCCCACGGGCATCACCTTCCTCCCGGACGGCACGGGGCTGCTGGTGGCCTGGCACAACCACAAGTTGCGTACGTGGGACCCGACCACCGGCCGAGTGCACGTGCTGTGCGGCGCGGGACCGGGCTTCCGTGGCGACGAGGGGCCGGTGGGCGCGGCGTTGATGGATCAGCCCAAGAGCGCCGCGGTGGCGGCGGATGGCACGGTGTACGTGCTGGATCAACGCAACCAGCGGGTGCGGCGCATCTCCCCGGACGGCACGGTGGACACCGTGGTGGGCACGGGGGAGAAGGGCTACGGCGGCGACGGTGGCCCCGCGCGCGAGGCGAAGCTGTCCTTCCCCACGGGAGGCAACCCGCAGCCCGGGGGGGCGGTGGCGCTGGACGGGAAGGGGACGCTCTACATCGCGGACACGGACAACCACCGCATTCGAGCGGTGGACCTGTCCACGGGAGTCATCCGCACGGTGGCGGGTACGGGCGTCTCCGGTCCGAGCGTTCCCGAGGCCGCCGCGCAGGAAGCGACCCTCAACGCCCCGAGAGATCTGGCGGTGGACGCGAAGGGGCGGCTGTACATCGCGGACACGGACAACCACGTGGTGCGCCGGCTGGATCCCGAGACGGGCCGGCTGAGCACGGTGGTGGGCACGGGGACGCGAGGCTTCACCGGGGACGGGGATGCGCCACGGGAGGCGCAGCTCGCCCGGCCCTTTGGCATCGAGCTGGACCCGGAAGGCAACCTCTACATCGCGGACACCTACAACCATCGCATTCGCCGAGTCCCGGCGGAGGCCCTGAAATGAAGACGACTCGTGCACTGCCGCTGCTCCTCCTCGCGCTGTCGGGTTGTGGCGAGGAGGATCCCTGCCCGAAGACCTCGGGCACCATCTGCACCTACATGGGGACGGGTTTCGCGGGGCTCGGAGAGGATGGCCAGCCCCGCCTGGAGACCCCGCTGTACCTGCCGCAGGACGTCACCGTGGGGCCGGATGAGCGGATCTGGGTGATGGACTGGAACAACCACCGTGTGCGCGTGGTGAAGCCGGACGAGACGGTGGAGACGGTGATCGGCACCGGCGAGCTCGGCGATGCCCTGGACGGCCACGCGCACCACATCGGCCTCAACCACCCCACGCACATCTCCTTCGACCCTCAGGGCCGACTCATCCTGAGCGCCTGGCACAACTCGAAGGTGATGCGGATGGATCTGGGCACGGGGCAGATGGAGACGATCGCCGGGACGGGCAAGCGCTCGTTCGGCGGGGACGGAGGGCCGGCGGTGACGGCCATCCTGGACCTGCCGGTGGCCACGGTCTTCGGGCCGGATGGCTCGATGTACATCGCGGACCAGGCGAACCAGCGGGTGCGGCGAGTGGACACCCAGGGCGTCATCACCACCGTGGTGGGCACGGGCGAGGCGGGCTTCGGCGGCGATGGAGGCCCGGCCCTCGGGGCGATGCTGCAGGGGCCTGCGGGGCAGGCGGCGTCGCCGTCCGGGAAGATCGCCATGGACGCGCAGGGCAACCTCTACATCGCGGATTCGGGCAACCAGCGGGTGCGCAAGGTGATGCCGGACGGGACCATCACCACGGTGGCGGGCTCGGGAGCGGAGGAGGGGGACATTGGCGAGGGCGTGCCGGCGGTGCAGGCGCGGCTGGCCCGGCCCACGGATGTGGCGCTCGGCGCGGACGGCTCGCTGTACATCGCGGACACGGACCACTCGTGCGTGCGGAAGGTGACGCCGGACGGCCTCATCCACACGGTGGCCGGGGTGTGCGGCGAGGCGGGGAACGCGGGGGATAACGGGCCGGCGACGTCGGCGCGGCTCTCCAGGCCCTTTGGCATCGAGGTGGGCAGGGATGGCACGCTCTACATCGCGGACACGTACAATCACCGCGTCCGCGTGGTGAGGCCGTGAGGAGGCCCTGTCTGGCGGCGTGGGGGCTGGTGCTCGCCGGGTGTGGAGGCGGACCGGAGCCGGTGGTACCGGCGGATTTCCGCACCGCGTGGGCCGAGGTGCGGCCCTGCCAGGAGAGCGCGGAGCACGAGCTGCAATTCGTCCGGGTGCGAGCGGACGGAATGGCGGCGGCGGCCTACGGGGATGGGGCAGGGGGCGCGCTGCCGGACGGGGCCACGGTGGTGAAGGAAGAGTTCCTCGAGCCCGGCTGCCGGACGCCGAGGGGGCTCACCGCCATGCGCAAGGAGGGGGGCGCGTGGCGGTGGCAGAAGCTGTCCGTGGAGCGCGAGGTGCTCGAGGACGGCGACCTGCGCAAGTGCGCCGCGTGCCATGCGACCTGCGGCGCGGAGCGCGACGGGCTCTGCGCCGCGCGGTGACGTCGTAAGGCAGCTACACCTCCTCGAATTTTGCCCCAGTGGTCCCCATGCGCTCCATGGCTTCCTTGATATCGCCCGAGACGATCAGGGTGACCTCCCATCCTTCGGGACTGAAACACCTTGGCGTTCCCAACCTTCGCCTTGTCGATGTGCAGGTCATCCACAGCGTAATACTCGTCCGACCATGTCGGGGAGGCCATCCTCGGGCCGCCAGAACTGCACCTTGGAGGCTCTCTCGTCGATGCACCGGATGAGACGTGTCGCCACGAGAATGAGGTATTGATCTGGCTGCCCCTCGATGTCCACAGGGATGAGCTGCACGTCGTCGGGGGCCAGTTCCTTCAGCACGGATGCCACCTTGACGTGAACGACCGGGACCATCAATCCCGCCTCGGAGAAATCCAACGGCCTGCCCGCGATCTCGACAGGGATTCTCAAACGGCCCTTGATTCTCATGGGCTTTCCCGTCTTGAACTCCCAATCGTTCACCTCGCGGCCTTTGCTATCGATGGGAGTGTCCAGGTGCCAGCGACGCGGGACATCGACATCGTCATACAGTTCGAAGAATCGCTTGGGCATCGGTATCTCTTATCGCGGCTTTCCCTTGGTCACGAGTTGGTTCAGTTCCGAGCCAGGAGTGGCGATCTCCTCGGCCAGCTTTTCGAGCGCTCGCGTCAGCTTGACCCGGCACACCTCGATGCTGCGACAGCCGCCCATCACCTCGTTCAATCGCTTGTAGACGATTCGATGATATCTCTCAGGGTGAGGACCCCTGTGCCCCTCGACAGGCACGATGTTTTCAGGATCCTGCAGCCGCATTCCCGCCCTGGCGTACAGCTTCTTGAGTCTCGGTGTCCAGGGGCCACCGCGCGCGGTGGAGATCTCATTTGCGATGGTTCCGATGTGGTGATCTTCGACGCGGTTGCCGCGCCCCTGACGCGCCGCCATCGCCACCGCGCCCGGTGGTAGCACCACACGGAATCCTTCGGCAGTGACCGCAACCTCCTGCACCTCGGCCACTGCTGGCAGCCAGATTCCTCCCTGCGCTTCGGCCTGCATTGCCGCCTGAGCTGAGCCGGGCAGCGTCTGCACCTTCGCCGCGAACCCTTGCGCCGTCTGATTGATGGCCGCCACCGCCAGCATGGCGAACACCCGTGCCGCGTCGCGCCCTATCACCTTGCCGTAGCGCTCGCCCGCCTTGCGAATTTCCGCGAACGTGGTGGCCTCCTTCACCTCCTGCATCAGTTGGAGCCAGCCGGTGATCAGGTTGTAGAGAGTATCGACGCCCACCCAGAGAATCAGAACAGTGGCCATTGACGCCGCCAGTAGCTTGGTCACTGGCTCGGGCAATGCCAGCAAGATCATCAGCGTGCCGACCGTCCAGAGCGCTGCGCTCATGATGGCCTGGAAGCTCACCATCTCGCCCAGTGCGATCTTCATCTCGTCCAGCACGGGACTCTTGCTCAGGGCCAGTGCCAGGACGTAGCGGCCATGCATATCTAGGTAGCGATCTCCAACCAGCGCGCCTCCCAGGCAGTCGCCGTCGAACCGGTACGCGCGTTGACACCAGCCCTTGTAGTCGCGCGTGAGTTTCTCCTCCTCCTTCGTCAAGGCCCCATCCAGCGGAGTGCCTCCTCCTGTTGGCACCAGCTTCCTGTCTCGGAGCAGGTACAGGTAATCGCCGCTGAGCGCGTCGAGTTGGAACATCCTCCGCACGGTTTCCCGAGGAGTGGTGAGCAGTCGCACTTCCACCGCCAGTCTCTTGAGGGACTCCGAGACCTCTTCTGGCGACAACCTCACCGGCTCCACTTCAGCGGTGAGGGGAATGTGGACGATGGTTTCACCCTCCCTGGTCTCCAGGCGGACCACCCGCTGAGTGCTGCTGCACCCAAGAAGCACGGCGAGCAAGATTGCCCCTGCCTGACGCAAGATCATGTGTCACCTCGCAACGCGAGTAGGCGAGCATGTTAGGGGGAGGAGTGGTACGAGTGGAGGTTTCTCTGAGTCGTGTCCGTGTTTCGGACCTGAAGGGTGCTCACCGCACGCTCCATGGGCGAGCCCCGCCTGGAGACCCCGCTATACCTGCCGCAGGACGTCGCACTCCTGCCTCGGAGAAACCCATTGCACTGCTGCTGGTTGTCTCTGCCAGCAGGATGTAGCTTCATTTGAAGCTGCCGCTGTTGAGGAAATAGTTCCTCAACGCTTGGGCATCGCCAGGGTGCTTGAACCAGTGCGCATCATTCTGGGTAGCCTGCTGAAACTTCTTATAATTGAGCCCCGTTGGCCACTTTTGACGAACATAGTGTGGAGTGAGCGCATTCAGAGCGTCGAGGTGAAGCACGACTGGATCGTCAAGACGAAGCATTCCTGGTCCAGGTGGTGCGAAGATAAGGTACGGTGTACCTGAACGCTTTGCGTACCGAACACATCCGCACTGAGCACATCTACAGGAGGATGCTTGCTGGTGGTTGGCGGCTTTTCCGAGTAGCGGGGTCTATGGTCGTCCCGAGAAGGCAAGGATTGCCGGCAACGATGAGGTTTCGAGGTAAAGCTCCAGCGAACGCGGCACGTGCTGAATTGTGTTGGCGATAGACGGCGCTGATTCGGAGAAGCGCCACCAACAGCAATTCACCTGTGGAAGACGGTGTTCCTGTGTAGAAGAGCACGTCGAGTGATTCCTGACCCTGAGCCAAGCGCGCCATCTTCTCGCGCAAATTGGGACGACAGAGACCTAGTGATAGGCTGTCGAAATCAGGGTCGGGGCGGCAACTCGCGTCACGAAGATCCCGATCGGGTCCAAGCTTCGTATTCCGTGCCCGGTAGTAGTAGAGTGCCAACATATTAGAGCGCGAATTGTCTGGGGCCCGTAGTCGTTCCACTGGGGACCTACCGGCGCTGCTTCTTCGCGAGCCAGCGGCTCACCCGCACCTTCCCGAAGCGTTTGCCGAACAGGTACCAGGTGAAGGTCGCGCCGAAGAGCGCCGCCGACATCGCCACGCCCAGCACGCCCAGCACCGGCACGCCGCCGGTACAGTCACCGGCGTCTGGGCGAAGGAGATGAACGCGCCCACGATGAACCCGCAGGCGCACAGGCCCAGGAACGATCACGATCGCCGCGCTCCGCAGGTTCGTCGTTCAGCTTGTCGAACTGCTCCGCCCGCACCGTCACGCTGAACTTCCCGGACTCCAGATCCAACAGGATCTGCGACAGCTGCGTGGGCAGATCCGCCGCCAGCGACTGGAAGCGCAGCAGCGTCCGCATCAGCCCGCCCTGCAGCTGCCTCGGATCGTACCGGTCCGCCAGCAGCTCCTTGGCGTACGGCATCGCCACCTCGACGATGTTCAGGTCCGGGTACAGGGCTGCGCAGCATGCCCTCGGTCGACACCGACGCGCGGCTGAGCAGCGCGTACTCCTTGGGAATGCGGATGCGGTACTTCACCGCCAGATCGAGCAGGTCCCGCATCAGGCTCTGCGCGTCCACCTCGCCCAGCGTCGTCGGCAGGTGGCGGTCCCGAGCAGTCCCTCGATGTCGTTGCGGAAGCCGACCAGGTTCGCCCGCGCGTCCGGCACGCCCACCCGGTAGAGGATGCGCGCCACCGAGTCGCTGTCCTTCAGCGCCACCGCCAGCACCAGCATCACCAGCGTCTCCTGCATCGCGCGCGACAGCCGGCCCACCACCCCGAAGTCCAGCAGCGCGAGCCGGTTGCCCTCCAGCACCAGGATGTTCCCCGGGTGCGGGTCGCCGTGGAACAGCCCGTCCTCGAAGAGCTGGCGGAAGCTCGCGTCCACGATGTGGCGCGCCAGCTGCTCGCGATCCTCCGGCGACAGCTCCGCCTGGCTGATCTTCACCCCCCGGATGAACTCCAGCGTCAGCACCGTCCGGCTGCTGAGCTCCGAGTACACCCGCGGAATCTTGCATGTACGGCCGGTCGCGGTGGTTCTCCTGGAAGGCGCGGATGTTCGAGGCCTCGTTCACGAAGTCGAGCTCCTCGTGGATGGCCCGGTCGAACTCCTCGACGATCCCCGTGGGCGTGTAGATGCCCGTCTCCTCCACCACCGCCTCCAGCAGCCGCGCCAGCGTGCGCAGCACCACGAGGTCCGCAGTCGATCTGCTCGGCGATCCCCGGCCGCTGCACCTTCACCACCACCTCCTCGCCCTCCAGCGTCAGCGCCCGGTGCACCTGGGCGATGCGACGCCGCCGCCAGCGGCTCGGGATCGATCTGCGTGAAGAGCTCCGGAGGCCTCGCGGCCCAGCGACTCGCGGATCTGCGCGTACATGTCCTCCAGCGGGAAGGGCTCGACCTGGTCCTGCAGCGTCGCCAGCTCCTCGATGAACTCGGCCGGCAGCAGGTCCGCGCGCGTGGAGAGGATCTGCCCCAGCTTCACGAAGGTGGGGCCGAGGTCGTTGAGCAGCATCCGGAAGCGGCGCGCGGTGGTGGCGCGCTGGGCCTCCGGGAGACACTTCCACCTTCTCGCGCCGCCCCAGCAGCCGCCACACGCCCGCGCGCTCGAGCCACTCGCCGAAGCCGTGGCGCGCTGCGATGACCCCAATCTGCCGGACGCGGTTCAGATCCTGGAGGAGCACGGGGCCGCCACCTTTCCACGGCCCCGCCCCGCCCGCAAACCCTCTGCGACGCCCGGTGTCGGTCGGGCCTCAGGCCGCCTGGGTGGTCGGCTCGCTCTCCCGCGCCTGGGTCCGGGGCGCCGGGCCGAAGCGCAGCAGCAGGTAGCCCACCACCGCCGACAGCAGCGAGCCGAGCAGGATGCCCAGCTTCGCCTCCGCCAGCAGCTCCGGCTCGTTGGCGAAGGCCAGCCCCGCCACGAACAGCGCCACCGTGAAGCCGATGCCCGCCACCACCGCCACCCCGTGGAGTTGCAGGAGACTCGCCCGCCCCGGCATCTCCGACAGCCCCAGCTTCACCGCCACCCAGGTGAAGAGGAAGATGCCCGCCTGCTTGCCCACGAAGAGGCCGAGCATCACCCCCAGCGGCAGCGGCCGGAGCAGATCCGACAGGTGCATCCCCTTCACGGAGATGCCCGAGTTGGCCAGCGCGAACAGCGGGACGATGCCGTACGCCACCCACCTGTGCCACAGGTGCTCGAAGCGGATGAGCGGCGGCTCGATGTCCTCCAGTTGCTCCTCGATGTGCAGGAGCTGGCCGGTGCGCACGGCCTCGTCCTCGGGCTCCTTGAGGAGCTGGCCGATGTAGCCGTGCAACTCCTCCAGCACCTCGCGGCCGCGGCGCGCGGGCCTGGCGGGGATCATCATCCCCACCACCACGCCGGCGATGGTGGCGTGCACGCCGCCGTGGTGCATGGCGTACCAGAGCGCCCCACCCAGCACCGCGTACACCAGGCCGTTGCGCACGTAGTACTGGTTGCACGCGAACAGCACCCCGGTGATGGCCAGCGCCCCCAGCAGCCACTCCACGTGCAGCCCCGTGCCGTAGAACATGGCGATGACCAGGATGCCGCCGATGTCGTCGAAGATGGCCAGCGCGGTGAGGAACACCACCAGCCCGTGGCTCACCCGCCCCTTGAGCAGGGTGAGACACCCGATGGCGAAGGCGATGTCCGTGGCCATGGGGATGGCCCACCCCTTGATGGCCGGCGTGCCCGCGTTGAGCGCCGCGTAGATGGCCGCCGGCACCACCATGCCGCCCAGCGCCGCGATGAGCGGCAGCATCGCCTTGGACAGGGTGCGCAGCTCGCCCGGCGGCCAGCTCGCGCTTGATCTCCATCCCCACCAGGAAGAAGAAGATCGTCATCAACCCGTCGTTGATGAATTCACGGAAGGTGAAGTGGAAGAGGGCGCCACTGCCCAGTCCGAGGGCCAGGGGGGCGTCGAACAGGGCGACGTAGCTGTCCGCCCAGGGCGAGTTGGCCCAGACCATGGCCGCCACGGCGCAGAGCGCCAGAAGGATGCCGCTGCTCGCCTCCAGCCGGAAGAAGGCCTGGAGGGGCGCGACAGCGACCTTGAAGAGCCTGGGAACGGGCAGGGGGGTACGGGTCTCCATGGCGCGGCACAGGTTGCACGCCCCAGGTGTCTCCGGCCACCGTTTTCGGACGGGCGGCCCCACGATTTTTCCACCCCGGCTCGCCCGCATGTCGGAGGGGCGTGCTAGCTATGGCCAGAGTAGGAACGGGGGAGTTGACGGCGGAGGTCATGTGTTCTGTTGATCCATGACCGGACGCGTGAGAGAAGGGCGGCGATGGGCGTGACGCAAGCGAAGGCAGGCAAGGGACACGGGGACGAGGCCGAGGCGCTGGTGGAGGCGTCGGGCGAGGCCGCGGGGGCGCGAGAGATCGGCGCGCTCACTCCGATGATGAGGCAGTACCTCGAGACGAAGGCGCTCCACCCGGACGCCATCCTCTTCTTCCGGCTCGGGGACTTCTACGAGATGTTCTTCGAGGACGCGGTGCGCGCCTCGGAGCTCCTGCAGATCACCCTCACCGCGCGGGCGAAGGGCGCGGAGAGGATCCCGATGGGCGGGGTGCCGTACCACTCGGCGCGCCGCTACATCGCGAAGCTCGTCGAGCACGGGCTGAAGGTGGCCATCTGCGAGCAGGTGGAGGAGGCCGGGCAGCGGTCCGGGCATCGTCGCGGCGAGGTGACGCGCGTCATCACCCCGGGCATGGTGCTGGACGAGGAGGTGCTCGAGCCGAGGGCGAGCAACTTCCTGGCCGCGGTGTACCCGGGGGCCCAGGGCTTCGGCGCGGCGCTGCTGGAGGCCTCCACCGGCGAGTTCCTCACCCTGGAGGCGCGGGACGCGCCAGGAGCTGGTGGAGGCGCTGTCCCGCGGTGCGAGCCGCGCGAGCTGCTGGTGCCCGAGGGGCAGCGGGAGTCGCCGGACACGACCTTCCTGGTGTCGCGGCTGGCGAAGCCGCCGGCGGTGACCGAGCTGGAGACGGCCGCCTTCGAGCCCGTCGCGGGCCACGGTCTACCTGCGGGGTCACTTCGCGGTGCAGTCGCTGGAGGCCTTCGGGCTGCAGGACGCGCCCCTGGCCACCGGGGCCGCCGGCGCGGCGCTGCGCTACCTCAAGGACACCCAGAAGACGGAGGCCGCCCACGTGGACCGGCTCAGCCGCCAGGAGCGCGGCGACCACCTGCTCATGGACGAGTCCTCCCGCTCCAACCTGGAGGTGCTCCGCACCCTGCGGGACGGCGCGCGCCGGGGCTCGCTGCTGGGCGTGCTGGACCGGACCGCCACCGGCCTGGGCGCGCGCAAGCTGGCCCGGTGGCTGGCCGCGCCCCTGTGCTCGCTGCCGGAGATCAACGCCCGCCTGGACGCGGTGGAGGAGCTGTCCCAGCGCAGCGTGTGGCGCGAGGAGCTGACCACCCTCCTCAAGGAGGTGGGGGACATGGAGCGGCTGTGCGGGCGGCTGTCGCTCGGCGCGGGCAACGCGAGGGACCTGCGCGCGCTCGGGCTGTCGCTGGCGCAGCTTCCCCGGCTGGCCGCGGCGCTGGCGCGCTGCGAGTCCGCGCTGCTCAAGTCCCTGGCGGGGCCGCTCGGGTCGCTGCCGGAGCTGGCGGACGGCTGCTGCGGCGCGGTGGTGGACGAGCCGCCCACGTGACCTCAAGGAGGGCGGCTTCATCCGCGCCGGGCTTCCACGCGGAGCTGGACACGCTGGTGGCCCTGTCCACCGACGGCAAGGACTTCCTGCTCGAGATCGAGCCGCGCGAGCGGGAGCGCACCGGCATCAGCTCGCTGAAGGTCCGCTACAACCGGGTCTTCGGCTACTACCTGGAGGTGACGCGGGCCAACCTGCACCTGGTGCCCTCGGACTACATCCGCAAGCAGACGATGGTGGGCGCCGAGCGCTTCGTCACCCCGGAGCTGAAGGAGTACGAGGAGAAGGTGCTCACCGCGGAGGAGCGGCGGAGCGCGCTGGAGCTGCGAGCTCTTCGAGGAGCTCCGCGGCCCAGGTGGTCGCGGAGGCGCCCCGGCTGCGCTCGGCGGCGGAGGCGGTGGCCACCGTCGACGCGCTGCTCTCCTTCGCGCGCTGCGCGGCCGAGTACGGCTACGTGCGGCCCGATGGTGGACGACTCCGAGGTGCTCGAGCATCGCTGGCGGGCCGCCACCCGGTGGTGGAGCGGTGCTGGGGGCGGGCGAGGCCTTCGTTCCCAACGACGTCAAGCTGGACTCGGAGGACGGCGCAGATCCTGATCATCACCGGCCCGAACATGGCGGGCAAGAGCACCGTGCATGCGGCAGGTGGCGCTCACCGTGCTGATGGCGCAGGCGGGCTGCTTCGTGCCGGCGGCCGGCGGCGCGCATCGGCCTGTGCGATCGGATCTTCACGCGCGTGGGGGCGGCGGACAACCTGGCGCGCGGGCAGTCCACCTTCATGGTGGAGATGACGGAGACGAGCCAACATCCTCCACCACGCCACGCGGCGCAGCCTGGTGGTGCTGGACGAGATCGGCCGCGGCACCTCCACCTTCGACGGGCTCTCCATCGCCTGGGCGGTGGCCGAGCACCTGCACGACAGATGGGCGCGCGGACGCTCTTCGCCACGCACTACCACGAGCTGGTGGACCTGGCCCGGGAGAAGCCCCGGGTGAGGAACCTCTGCATCGCGGTGCGGGAGCAGGGCGGCAAGGTGCTCTTCCTGCGCAAGCTGGTGGCGGGCGGGGCCAACCGCTCCTACGGCATCGAAGTGGCGAGGCTCGCCGGCCTGCCGCCGGAGGTGGTGACGCGGGCGCGGGAGATCCTCCAGAACCTGGAGTCGGGCGAGCTCGACGACAGTGGGCGGCCGCGGCTGGCGCGCAAGGGCGGGCGGGGTGCGCCGTCACCGGGGCAGCTCGGCCTGTTCGGCGGTGGGGCCGAGCCCGGTCCGAAGCTGGAGCCGAGTCACCAGAAGGTGCTGGAGGCGCTCCGGGCGTTGAAGCTGGACGAGACGACGCCGCTGGACGCGCTCAACCTCCTGGCGCGGCTGCAGCGCGAGCTGAAGTAGGGGAGGGCGGCGGGTTCGATTCCCGCCGCCTCCACTTTTTTACGCCGTGCTTACGGGTGGTTGGCAGCTTCCTCCATCCGTGTTGCACGTATGTCGCACGCGGGCGCAAAGGGCCGGTCGAGGAACCCCGACCGCCTCTCTGCGCGTGTCCGGGCTCAGGTGGGCATAGCGCTCCGTCATGTCGATGGTCGCGTGCCCCATCAGCTCCTTCTTGATGACCGTCAGCGGTATCCCCCTCTGGCGAGGTGGCTGCCCCCTGTCGCCCTTGCGGCTGACGAAGACGAAGAGGTGTCCCGAGTACACGTCCTCGCCCCAGGCGGTGCGCACCAGGGCCATGAGCCCGTCAATGCTGTTGCGCATGTCCACCGGCTGCGTGGCCAGCAGAATCCTCACCGAGCCGGGCAGCGTCAGCACGACTTGCGCCCCAGCGCGGCCACCAGTCGCGCCACGTACTCCACGCGTGCTCAGCGTCATGCCCCGACGCTCCGCGAACTCCCTCTGCGTCAGCCCGCTCTCCTCGTACTCCTCGGCGACCCGGACCCACTCCGGCTTCTCTCCCTGCTTCGACATGCCCGGCAGGGTCCGTCGCCTCCCTCACCCCGGCCAAGCTCCTCAGCACGTCATTGGCCGGACGGGTACGGCTCAACGCAATCGGGAAGCGCTATCCAGGGGTGGAGCGCCCGCCAATCTCCGGGAAGCGCTCGTAGGCCCGTTTAAGCGCGTCCAGGTGGGCGGGGTTGTCCAGGTCGAGCGGCGCATCGGTGAGCCTGACAACCCACCCGCCCGTCGCTGTACGCCGCGAGCGCGAAAGCAGCTCCGCGTCGCGGGCCGGGTCCGGAAAGCCGATGGCCCGTGCGGCGGCAGCCGACCAGTAGTTCAGCCATCCCAGGTAATGCGGAATCTCAGGCGTGGGGAGTTCCCATGGGAGTTTGAGCGAGGGCAGCCCTTTAGGCGGGACATGCGGATCCTCCCCCGGGTGGCGAAACTGCTCTGACACTGTCACGGCCATCCCATCCGGATCCACGCGCCCCCAGAACGCGCGAGCGCCCTCCGCAACAGCTTCTAGCACGTCCGCTGCCGCTGCGATGCCGGTTGCGTCGAGCGGCAGGGCTGCATGGACTTCAAACTGTGCCTGACCACCCGGCGAGGTGCCCGCAGGGCTTTCCCATCCAGACACCGTTACCCGGTAGCTCTCGTCGCCATTGCAAATGAGCCGAAACCCCCTTCCGGTCGGCCTCCCTTGGGCGAGCCATGACTCGCGCTGCGGTAGCCGGACCAGCTTCCCCTCGCGAGAAATCGTCCACTCCAGGCGTAAGCCAGGGAACGCGCGTTCCATTCCATGAACAACAGCCAAAGGGCGGCTGTCGGCGCCTACGAGCGCAGGCGCGTAGACGATAATGCCAATGTCGTTGTCTTGCGTTGCAGGCATTTCAGCACCAATCCATGATGACAACTTTGAGGGTGGGGTCTCGCTTGAGCAGGGCAGCTTTGTGCGTTGCGCTGCGCACACCGACCTTGAAGTCAAATCCGCAGGCCAGAGCGAGGGCGCGCTCATGCCGTAGCTCCGGCACCTGGTCCTCGAGCACAATTCTCCGAAGTTCGGGCGGGTACGTGTCGAAGTTGTCGGTCTTGACCTCCCAGAGCGTGCGCGTGGCCAGTTGCAGCGCGTCGAAGTTCTTCCCATTCACGAACACATCCCCGCCGGGGAAACTGTTGTTCGGAATCCTGTCGGCGCACTTGTCGTGCAGTTTATTACCGCCAAGGTGGTACGGCACTGGGATCGGGCTCGCACCTGCGGCGGTCTCGCTCCGAAGTCTCGGGTGGTTCCAGAGGCGGGAAATCCGGTCCTTTGGGCTCCGGCTTGGGCCTTTTTTTCTGCGAGGGCTTCTGCGGGGCGGGCGCTGTTTCAACGGGCCGCGTTTCAGGCGCGGGCCTTACCTGGGGACGCCCCATATCCAGAGCATACGCATCGAGCGCCTCTTTTATGACGAATCCCACCACCACCACGCCCGCGACGATTACCGTTCCCACGATGATCTCTGGCGCCGCCAAGACACAGAGTCCGACGCCCACGGCACCGGCACCGGCAGAGGCCACCGCGCATCGTCCCGTGATGTCGTGAAACTCGATCCGGTCATGGTCGAGGGCATGAAAGCACCGCTCCGCCAGCACGGGCCAGGGCTCAGAAGCTTCGCGGATGGCGCACCGCCCCCCGTCCGTCCACGGCAGCGTCGCCGCTCGCTGGAGGTTGGCGAGCCTCGGGTCCCGGGCCGCTGGCTGTGTTGGACTGGGCGGTGTCGTCGTACAGGCTGAGAGAAAGAGCAGAAGTGCGATGCACGCGCGGAGACGCATGACCAGGTCCTCCAATCGATTCAGGATCCAAAGGGTCCTGGCGGGGCGGTTCGGAGTATGACAGCGCGCGTCGACAGCCACGAACGAGCACGCGAGGGGAGCGGCACACGGCAGCCGCAGCTCGGGCTTGTGGAGGGCTCCCAGGGTGGTAGCGGTGCCAGCGGGCGCGCTCTGGCGGACTGTGCAGGGACAGGCGACCGCGCGGACCAGAGCGCGCCGAACGGCACGGCCGGGCCCGAGGTCCACCGGTTGTTGTACGGGTCGTACAGCTCCACCGTGTTGTCGTCATAGCCTCCGCCGCCCAGGGCCATCGCGGAGCCCGAGTAGAGCCGGACGGCCAGGTGGCCCGAGCGCGTCTTGGATATGTTGCCCCCCCCGACGACCAGGTGTTCGAGCGAGGGGCGCAATTTCTGCGGCTACCGGCCCGGAGTCAGGGGCTCGCGGAGTCGGCGCCCAACCGAACTTCATGCGCCCAGGGTATACTGGCCGAAAAAGGAGGAGCCGCATGGGACTCATTGATTCCATCAAGCGCGCGATCTCACCGACGCCCACCAAGCCGGTGGAGCTCAAGCCGGCCATCGGCCCGGCGGTGGAGAAGGCCAGCCAGTCGGTCAGGAATTCGTTCACCGATTCGAGCTTCAAGGCGGCGGCGGGCCCTCCGGGGGTGGAGGCCTCGAAGCAGAACTACGACAAAAACGGCCAGCACGTGTTCGACCTGAACACACCGCAGGGCCGTGAAGGGCTCGTCATCCAGTCCCCCCAGATTGACAACATTGATGGGGGCAACGACTCGGTGCGTTGTGGCGCCGCCTGTGTGGTGGACGCCCTGGTTCTGGACGGCGACCCCAGGGCCAACGCGGGGGCGCTCGCCAAGGTGGTGGTGGCGGCGGAGAAGCAGGGGGCTCAATTCCCCCCGGAACAAAAGCAGGCCCTGGATGCGCTGCGCTCGGGGAAGATGTCGCCCACGCAGGCCGCGCACCTGCAGGAGCTGGTCCTCAAGACGGCGACCTATCTTCCCAGTCGCCCCGGAGACGTGACGCGCGACAACGCGGGCCTCACCCCCAACGGGATGATGACGCTCCTGTCGCACCTCAAGACGCATGGCGGCCTGAAGAACGCCGCCAACATGAGCTTCATCGGCGAGGTGCGCAAGAACGAGCGCGGCCAGCCCTACAACCACTGGACGCTGACGGTGCGCGACAAGCAGGGCCTCTTCCCCACCCACGTGGACCCCTGGCCCAACGCCCGAGGCCAGAAGACGCTCATCCACGACGAGCCCCCACCCATGCCCTCCTGGGACAGCAAGGCCAACCGGCCCAATGACAAACTGCAAGCCGAGGTGAACCTGTCCAACGACAGCAAGGGCTCGCTCATCACCATCCGCACCCGCGGCACCTTTCAGGACGGCAAGCGCCAGTACATCGACGTCCGTACCGAAATCCCCCACGGTGCCCAGAAGCCACCCGATCCCGAGCAGTACCGCCGCACCTTCCGTGACGTAGACACCCACGAGGTGCTCAGCGAGCTGCCTTGACCCTCGCCGCGGCCTCCTGCCAGGTCCGCCGCACGTGCGTTCTGCGCTTATGGCATCATCGAAGGCCAGCAACTCAGGTGGAGAGGTCCCCGGTGAGCGTCGCAACCCTCGAAGAAGGCCCGTTACTGGGTCCGAGCTTCTTCCTCTCTCGTACGGCGCTTCGCTCGCTCGCGCTGGCCCATCGTGACACCTACGGCGCCGCACGGCCCTATCCTCACGCCGTCATCGATGGCTTCCTGGGAGAGCGGCTTGCGTCCGGACTGGCAGGGGTCTTCCCGGGCGCATCCGAGGCCAGTTGGAAGCGACGCGATCACCAGGAACAGGCGGCGCGCCTGGGACAGCTTCAGCGCAAGGCGTTCGAAGGTGTGCACGGAGCGCTCCGGCACCTGCTCTCGGAATTCTCGAGCATGTCGTTCCTCGAATTCCTGGAGACACTCACCGGAGTTCAGGGGCTCATCGCGGATCCGCATTTCCGGGGCGCCGGGCTGCACCTCACGCTTCGTGGGGGCCATCTGGCGCTTCACGCGGACTTCAACCGCGATCGCTTCCGTGCGCTCTCGCGGCGGCTCACCGTCCTCTACTACCTGAACCCCGGCTGGGAACCCGCCTGGGGCGGCGACCTCGAGTTGTGGAATGCCGACCTCTCCAGGTGCGAGACCCGAATCGCTCCGCTCCTCGATCGGCTGGTCGTGATGGCTCATGGCGATGACCACTGGCATGGCCACCCATCCCCGCTGGAGTGTCCCGAGGGACGGGGACGAGCCGCGGTCGCGGCCTACTTCTATACGGCGGAAGTGTCCCCGGACGCGCCGGAGGCCCACAGCGCCATCTGGGCGCCAGCGCGTTCCTAGCCACGCGAAGCCTCGAGCGCTTGCCCGCCTGGATGCCATGGGATGCATGGATGGGGTAGTCTCCGCGCCCCCCTGCCACCCGAGCCAGCCAGCCTATGACCTTCACTTCTCTCGGCCTCTGCGAGCCGATCGCCCGTGCCGTGGCCGACCTCGGCTATGAGGCGCCCACGCCGGTCCAGCGCGAGGCCATCCCCGCGGTGCTGCGGGGCCGCGACGTGTTGGCCTGCGCGCGGACGGGCTCGGGGAAGACCGCCGCGTTCGTCCTGCCCATCCTGCACGCCCTGAGTGCGAACCCAGGCCGCGTGCCGAGGCAGGTGCGCGCCCTCGTGCTCGTCCCCACGCGCGAGCTCGCCGCGCAGATCTCCGAGGCGATTGGCCGCTACGGACGCTACCTGCCGAGGCCGCTGAAGAGCTGTCTCGCGGTGGGCGGCGTCTCGGCCAATCCCCAGATGATGGCGCTGCGCGGTGGGGCGGACCTGGTGGTGGCGACGCCCGGACGCGCGCTGGACCTCGCGAAGCAGAACGCGCTGCGGCTCTCCTCGGTGGAGACGCTGGTGCTCGACGAGGCCGACCAGCTCCTCTCGCCAGGCTTCGCCGACGAGCTCACGCGCCTGCTGGCGCTGCTGCCCGCCCGCCGGCAGAACCTGCTCTTCTCCGCTACCTTCCCGCAGGCGGTGCAGACGCTCGCGGCGCAGCTCCTTCACGAGCCCACTCGCGTCAGCATGGAGGCGTCCTCGCCACCCGTCGGCGAGCCGGAGGCCCCGCGCGCCATCGAGCAGCGCGCCATCGAGGTGGACACGGACAAGCGCACGCCGCTGCTGCGCTGGCTCCTCGAGAAGCACGCGTGGTCCCATGTCCTCGTCTTCGTGGCGAGCCGCCATGGAGCGGACCACGTCGCGCTGAAGCTGAATCGCGCCGGCATCGTCGCGGCAGCCCTGCACGGCGAGCTGAGCCAGGGCGCGCGCACGCAGGCGCTCGCGGACTTCCAGGCCCAGCGCGTGAAGGTGCTCGTCGCCACGGACGTGGCCGCCCGCGGTCTGGACATCGCGCAGCTGCCCGCGGTGGTGAACTACGATCTGCCGCGCTCTACGGTGGACTACCTGCACCGCATCGGGCGCACGGGCCGCGCGGGACAGGCTGGCGTGGCGGTCAGCTTCGTTACCGCGAGCACCGAGGCCCACTTCCGGCTCATCGAGCGCCGTCACCACCTCGCGCTCCCGCGGGAGCGCATCGCGGGGTTCGAGCCGACCGAGCTCGCCCCGCCGGCTCTGGACCCGCACGGCGGCGTAAAGGGCAAGCGCAAGAGCAAGAAGGACAAGCTGCGAGAGGCGGCCGCTGCCTCACGGGGCCCCACGCGCAAGCCGTAGCGCGTCCGGGCTCCATGAATAGCGAGCCCTCGCCTGCCCCCCCACTCGCGCGGGCACAGCCCCTCCGTCCGTGGCTATCTAAGGGAGGTGATGGAACATGGCGCACCCGAATCTCCGCTCTCGCTTCTCTGCCGTGGCTGCGGCCTGTGCTGCGATGGCAGTCTCTTCAGCCACGTCGGGCTAGAGCCCGAGGAAGTCGACCAGCTCCACGCACTGGGAATTCCCACGCAGACCCGTCGCAGCGGTACGGAGGTGCTTCCACAGAGGTGCTCCGCGCTCAAGGGCCGCGACTGCCAGATCTACGCAGCCCGTCCGGCGAGCTGCGCAGAATATCAATGCGTGCTCGCTGCATCCCTGCTCGAGGACCGGGTCACCCTGGAGGAGGCACAGGCCGTCGTGAAAAAGGCGCAGCGCCTGATTGCGGACGGACACGCCCGAAGGTTTCTGCGACAGCGGTTCCGCGGCCGCAAGGGGCTCGACTGATGTCGCGGTCACCTCGCGCTTCGGGAAGAAGGCCTGCCGGGCTGGTAGGCGCTCCGAGGCAGCGGAGGGGACACCGGGGAGGGGTCCGTAGCATGGACTTCCCGTCGGACAGTCAACACCGTTGAGGGTCTCGCTGTAGGACTTCCCGTCAGACAGCCAGTACAATCCGCCGCGTGTCTTCCCCTACGCCAATCGCAGTCGACCACTCCAACCAGAAACCCTGGCACCCCCTGCACTACCTGCCGGACTCGGCCCGCTCGGTGCTCGATCTGGGGTGCAACGTCGGTGACCTGCTCGTCGGCCTGCGGCAGCTGGGGGTGCCCCGGCTGTATGGCATGGATATCAACGCCGCGGCAGTCGCACGCGCTCGCGAGCGCCTGATGTCAGGGGCCGAAGTCGTGGCCGGCTCCGCGGATCGGCTGCCGTGGGCCGACGGCTCCATGGACACGGTGTTCTGCATGGAGGTGCTCGAACACATCCCCGAGCAGCTCCGGGCCCCTGCGTTGGCCGAGGTGCACCGCGTGCTCGCGCCCCGGGGGCGGCTGGTGCTCTCGGTGCCCCATGCCGGCCTCTTCGCGCCGCTCGACCCGGCCAATGCCCGGTTCCGCGCTCCACGCCTCTTCCGCTGGGCCTCCCAGCGACTCGGCGGACGAGGACGCGAGGCGGGCTATGCCGCGGGCGAGGCGGATATCGTCTGGCACCACCACTTCACCCTGAGCGAGCTCCGCGCGCTGCTCGAGCCCCGCTTCGCCGTGCGGCAGCTGCGCTGGCGCGGGGGCCTGCTGGCTCCGCTCGGCCACTGGCTGGAGTGGCCCTTCTACCGGCTGCAGCGCCCCGACCACCCGCTCATGCGTGGCATCCAGCGCATCATCGAGCACGACTACGCCACTCCACAGGGGGAGCGGCTCGCCTATGACGTGCTCCTGGTGGCGGAGCGCCTCTAGTCCGCGCCCTTGCTCACCCTGGAAGGGCAGGGGGATGCGTCAGGCCCCTCCCCGAGCAAGCCAACCCGCGGGTGATGGCCGACGGACCGCTGTCGTCGGTCAGGCCGCGGGTATGATGGCGACGCGATGAGCGACACGAGCAGCGAGCCGGCACGCAAGCTGGCCATCGAGGTGAGGGATCTCCACAAGTCCTTTGACGGCCATCAGGCCCTGCGGGGCGTGGACCTGGTGGTGCCCGAGGGCACCACGAGCGTGCTGATGGGGATCTCCGGTTCGGGCAAGTCGGTGCTGATGAAGCACATCATGGGCCTGCTCAAGCCGGATCGGGGCTCGGTGCTCGTGGAGGGCCAGGAGGTGGCGCGGATGGACGAGTCCGCGCTGAACCAGATGCGCCGCAATCAGGGCATCCTCTTCCAGGCCAATGCCCTCTTCGACTCGCTCACCGTCTTCGACAACGTGGCGTTCCCCCTGCGCGAGCGCACCCGCATGTCCGAGGAGGAAATCCAGGAGACGGTGAACAAGACCCTGGCCATGGTGGGGCTGTCTCACGCGGCCCTGCGCTTTCCTGGCGAGCTGTCCGGCGGCATGCAGAAGCGCGTGGGCTTCGCGCGCGCCACCATCCTCCGGCCCAGGATCCTCCTCTATGACGACCCCACGGCCGGCCTGGACCCGCTCACCACGGCCGCCGTCAACGACATCATCCTCACCGCCAGGCAGCAGCTCGGGGCGACCTCGGTCGTGATCACTCCGGACGTGGCGTCCGCCTTTGGCATGGCCGACAACATCGCCCTCATGCACGAAGGTCGCATCGTCGAGTCGGGTCCGCCCGAGGTGGTCCGCGAGTCCCAGCACCCGGAGGTGAAGGCCTTCCTCCGCAACTGGCTGGCGCGCCGTTCGAAGAACCGCGCCCCCCAAGACGGTCCAAAATAGTCCCCGGCGAATACACGTTGCCGCACAATCTCGCTGAATCCGTGTCCGCCATACGGCCCGGACAGTGGTATGGGATCGCGTCGTCTCACCACGTACAGGAGTCCACATGGCTGCGAAGAAGGCTGCAGGCGCTGCGAAGAAGAGCACCCCCACCACTGGCAGGTCCCCCACCAAGTCCGAGATCGTCCTCAACATCGCCGAGGAGACCGGTCTCTCCCGCAAGCAGGTCGCCGCGGTCTTCACCGCGCTCAGCGGGCAGATCGGGAAGAGCCTCGGCGCTCGCGGCTCGGGGAAGTTCGTGGTCCCCGGTCTGATGAAGCTGAAGGTCGTGAAGAAGCCGGCCACCAAGGCGCGCAAGGGCATCAACCCCTTCACCGGCCTGGAGACCGTCTTCAAGGCCAAGCCGGCCCGCAAGGTCGTGAAGATCCAGCCGCTCAAGGCGCTCAAGGATCTGATCTGATCCGCTGGGGCGGCCCCGAGCGCCAATTCGCGCCCGCGCGGGCCGCCCCGTCCTCTTGGCGGTAGGATGGGGGCATGCAGCTCGCCATTCCCCAGGCCCCCCGACGCGTCCCCCTCTCGCAGGTCCCCGGTTCCCTTCTCCGGCTCGTCCGGGTGCTGGCGGTGGGGCTCGGGTTGATGGCGGCGCTTGGCGCGGGTGCGTGGGCCCTGGGTCGGCTCGTGGTGGAGGAGCAAGGCTTCCTCGCGCGGGCCGAGGCGCTGGAGGGCAGGGTGGCGGCCCTGAAGCTCCCTCCCCGGGGTGAGCGCGAGGGCGCCGAGGCGACGCTGGAAGTGCTCTACACCGTGGGCAAGGCGCAGTACTCGGCCAGCGGGGTGCGCACCTTCGCCGAATACGCCGAGGGGCTGGGTCCCGGGGCGCGCATCCAACTGCTGGTGGATCCCCTCCTGCCGGACAGGCCCCGCGAGGCGGGCTACGTGCGCTCTCGTGCCCAGGCCCTGGGGCTGGTGCCCTGGGGACTGGCGCTCGGGGGGCTCGTGGCGGTGGGCCTCTTCGTCCGGGAGCTGCGGCGGACGCTGCGCGTGGAGCTGGAGCCGCTGCGCACGGGCATGCTGGTGTGGCTGACGCCGGACGGCCCGCTGCCGGAGTCCCGCCGCGAGGTGCACTTCCCGGCCAGCTACTGGAAGCAGGACCGGAAGCACGCGGTGCGCGCGCGCCTGCGCCCCGGTCGGGCTCCGGTGCGCAACGGGGACAAGGTGCTGGCGGCGGTGTCGTCCTCGCTGCCCGACCAGGCCCGCGTCATCGACGAGGAGCTGGCCCGGGCGCTGCGGTGGGTGCGCTGAGGCACCCGCCTCAATCGTGGAAGTAGTACTCCACCGCCATCACGCCAAGGGCCTCCTTGGCGCTCAGGTCATTGCCCCGATTGAGGCCCGCCGAGGCGAAGCGCGGCCTGCCGTCGGGGCCGAGCTCTCCCGGTCGCACCATGCTCATGCCCTTGACGTTGGAGTCCTTGGGTATGGCCACCACGGGCTTGCCCGCGTTGGCGGCGGCGAGGGCGCTCTCGGCATCCGCCCGACGCCAGCCCCGCATGGGGCCCTCGTGGCGCAGCCAGTCGCTCGTCTGCGCGAGCGACAGCTCCCGAGGCCCGACGAAGTGGGGGATCTCCGCGTTCATCGCGCGGGTGACGTCCCAGACGAAGATGTGGGCGCGCGGCCGGCTCGGATCATCGGGCTCGTAGCGCGGGTTGTTGCCGGCGGCGAACTGGTTGATGACCTGCGTGTAGAGGTCCGGGGTGCGCCGGCCCTCGCGGCTCTGCAGGGGGGCGTTGATGGCCTTCCACAGGTCGCGGCTGGCCAGCTCCTTGGGCGGGTTCGTCCCGTCGAAGGTCTTGCCCACCGAGGTGCTCTCCTCCTCGGGAGGCGGCATCACCGGACGGCGAGCGCCCAGCAGGGCGCCCGTGTGGGTCTGCTCCTCCGCGCCGTCGAAGGCGGACTTGTCGATGCGCTTCTTGTAGGACTTGGAGTCCGGGATGGAGCCCAGCTCGAAGGCGTTGACGCCGACGCGCACGTTGGGAAGGCCCGACAGGGTGGGGCTGCGGCGGACGGCCTGCTCCCCCGTGGCGGTCCGGGCCGCGGGTGTGGAGCCGCTGGTGGCCGTGCGGGGGATGCCCGTGCCCGTGGCGGTCCGGGGCGCGGGCGTGGAACTGCTGGTGGCCGTGCGGGGAATGCCCGTGCCGGTGTTGGGGCGGGCCGCCGGTGTGGAGCCGCTGGTGGACGTGCGCTGACCAGGACCCGAACCGCCCTGACCCTTGCCGCCCTGATCCGGGGGGGGTTGCGCCATGGAATCTCCCGAAAATACGGCACACGGAAGGTGCCCGAAGGTCGAGTGTACCCGCCCGCAGGGTCGATCTTCAAACCCTTGGGGGTCGAAAATTTGCCGGGGTAGGGGGGGCGTGACACACGTCTGTAGCCCTCGCCGTCCCCGGAGGACTCCCGATGCCCCTGCGACCCGCCCTCCTTCTGCTGGCCCTGCTGTTGCCGATCGCCGTCCAGGCGGCGAAGCGCGACGCGGACGAGGTCGCCTACCAGGAGGCTCGCAGATCCTACTACGCCCTCAAGGATGACGCGGCCCGGCGCAAGCTGCGCCACCACTGGCTCAACGTGGCCAGCAGGTTCGAGGCCGTGGCCAGCCACTACCCCAAGAGCTCGCGCACCCCGGAGGCCCTCTATACCGCCGCGGAGCTGCTCAACGAGCTGAGCCGCATCTCCTTCGTCACGCAGGATCAGCAGGCGGCCATCTCCGACTACACCCGTGTGGTGGAGGCCCACTCGCGGCACCGGCTCGCGGACGATGCGGCCCTCGCGCTCGCGACCATCTACTTCGAGCGGTTGGATCAGCCCGAGTCCGCGCGCCGCGTCCTCACCGGCATCCTGAAGGCCAACCCCAAGGGGGATCGGGCCCGCGAGCTGAAGGCCCTGCTGGCCTCGCTGCCGGTGCGCAACACCTCCAAGGCCCCGGTGCGCGATCCCGAGCCGACGCCCGCCCCGGCACCGGCCGTGGCCTCCTCCGAGAGCTCCAAGTCGCCCCCGGCCGAGCCGCTGCCCGTCGTCCGCGTCGACCTGTCGAAGCCGGCCGATCTGGAGCCGGCTCCCACCGTGGCCGAGGCTCCCGCGACGGGCGGGGAACGGTCCTCCGGCGCGTCGCCACTGATCAACGCCATCAGCCGGACCGGTCGGGAGCCCGGCACGAAGGCTGCCCAGGTGGCGCAAGTGGCGCCCGCCCCGGAGTCGAAGCCCGCGCCTGCTCCGGAGTCGAAGCCCGCGCCCGCTCCGGAGCCGAAGCCGGTGGTGGAGCCCGCGCAGGCCGTGGCCTCCGCTCCGGTTGTGGTCCCCGAGCCGCCCGCGCCGACGAACAAGCCCGTCACCGCCCCGGTGGACGATCAGATCGCCCAGGCCCGCCTCAAGGCCGTGGCCAAGGTGTCCAAGAAGGCCGAGCTGACGCTGGCGGAGCAGCTCGGGCTGAAGGTGCGCCGGGTGGTCATCGACGCGGGCCACGGCGGGCACGACACCGGCGCCATCGGCCGCAAGGGCACCCGGGAGAAGGACGTGACGCTGGCCATCGCGCGGAAGCTCGCGCAGCAGCTCCGCGAGCGCGGGCTGGAGGTGCTGCTCACCCGCGAGGACGATCGCTACCTCAAGCTGGAGGAGCGCGCGCGGCAGGCCAACGAGCTGAAGGGAGATCTCTTCATCTCCATCCACTGCAACTCGGCGCCCACCTCGAAGCTGCGGGGCATCGAGACGTACACGCTCAACACCTCGGCGGATCGCTACTCCATCCGTCTGGCGGCGCGCGAGAACGCGTCCTCCGAGAAGGGCATCAGCGACCTGCAGTTCATCCTCGCGGACCTGGCCACCAAGGCCAACACCGAGGAGTCCTCGCGGCTGGCGACCCAGGTGCAGAAGAACCTGGTGAGCCACCTGGCAAGCGACTACTCGGGCGTGAAGGACCTGGGCACGAAGGAGGCGCTCTTCTACGTGCTGCTGGGCACGAAGATGCCGGCCATCCTCGTGGAGACGGCCTTCCTGTCCCACCCCGAGGAGGAGAAGCGGCTGGCCTCGGAGAAGTACCAGGACGACGTGGCCCAGGCCATCGCCCACGGGGTGGACGACTTCATCGGCGACCGCGGCAAGCTGGCCCGCGTGCAGGTGGACTAGCGTTCAGGCTTCTGGCGCCATACAGGGGGCGCCCCACGGAGGGACAGCCATGAAGATCGCGGTTCTGGGTACCGGAGTGGTCGGCGAGACGATTGCCAGCAAGCTGGTCGCGCTGGGGCACGAGGTGAAGATGGGCTCGCGCTCGGCGACCAACGAGAAGGCCGCCGCCTGGGTGAAGAAGGCGGGCGCCAGGGCCTCGCAGGGCACGTTCGCCGACGCGGCGGCCTTCGGGGAGCTCCTCTTCAACTGCACGCTGGGCACGGGCTCCATCCCCGCGCTCGAAGCCGCCGGGAAGGAGAACCTGAAGGGGAAGATCCTCCTGGATCTCTCCAACCCGCTCGATTTCACCAAGGGCATGCCGCCCACGCTGTTCGTCTCCAACGACGACTCGCTCGGCGAGCGCATCCAGCGTGCCTTCCCCGAGCTGAAGGTGGTCAAGACGCTCAACACCGTCAACGCCAACGTGATGGTGGACCCGGCGCGTATCCCCGGTGAGCACACCGTGTTCGTCTCCGGCAACGACGCCGAGGCGAAGAAGCAGGTGAAGCAGCTCCTCACCGATGGGTTCGGCTGGAAGCAGGTCATCGATATGGGTGACATCACCACGGCCCGCGGCACCGAGAGCTACCTGATGCTGTGGATCCGCCTGTGGGGCGCGCTGGGCACCCCGGACTTCAACATCCACGTCGTCAAGAAGGGCTGAGTCAGTTGAGGACGCGGCGGGCTGGCTCACCCTGAGTCGCCGGGGAGGCCGGCACCGGCGGCTGGCGCGTGATCTGCTCGCTGGCCGCCTGGAGCACCTTCTCCTGGGCGCCCTGGGGGTCGCGGAAGAAGTGCGGCGACCACAGCCGCACCAGCTTCCATCCCTGGGACTCCAGGACGGCCGTGCGGAACAGGTCCCACTCCACCGGGTCCGTCGCCTTCGGGTAGCGCGTGCCGTCGCACAGCACGCCCACCGTCACGTCTCCAGCGCGGCGAGGATGGTGCAGGGCCACGTCCACGCAGAAGCCGTCGTTGCCCCAGTGCACGTCCGAGGAGACGCCGTGCTCCCGCGCCAGGTCCATCGCCAGTGACCGCGCGAAGGCCGAGCCCGCCTCCGTCTCCCGCTCGCGCACCACCGGCTCCGGCCGCTCCAGGGTCTCCATTGGCTGCCCGGACTCGCGCGCGTACTCCTCCGCGAGCCGCTCGGCGTACTGGAGGTAGGCGAAGAGCAGCCAGCCGCCGTTCGGCTTCCGGCCGCCCTCCACGGGGGGCAGTGCCGAGTACTGCTCGCGCGGGATGGACGTCACCAGGTGCACCATCTGCCGGGCCCGCGTCACCAGCACGTTCAGCCGCCGCCCGCCGCCCGCGCTCCCCAGCGGTCCGAAGCGCCGGTAGAAGCGGCCCTTCGAGTCCGGCCCGTACGTGGTGCTGATGATGATGTGATCCCGCTCGTCGCCCTGGACGTTCTCCAGGTTCTTCACGAAGAGGCCCTCGAACGAGCCCTCGCCGCGCCGGACCCGCGCCGCCGCCAGCTTCGCCGCGAAGTCCGCGTCCGCCGACGCCAACTCCTCCAGCACCTCGATGATGGCGTCCCGCTGCGTCAGGTTGAAGCACGCCACGCCGATGGACGGCGGCTCCGGCCGTGAGAGCAATTCCTTCACCATCGCTCCCACAGCCCGCGCCTCCACCACGTTCACCCGCTTCTCGTAGAGGCCTCCCGCGTGGACGAGCCGCAGCGGCGCGTGCTCCACCCGGTTGGACGGGTGCCCCGGAATGGCCTGCAGCCGCGAGTCATAGAAGTGCTCGTTGCTGAACCCGATCAGGTCCGCGTTCCGCGAGCGGTAGTGCACGTCCAGGTAGCACTGGTCGATCTCCAGGTTCAGCGCCGCGCCGAGCAGATCCTCCACCTCGGACTGCTGCTCCTCGAAGAGGCCCTGCTCGTCCTCGGCCTCCGCCTCCTCCTGGCTCTGCACCACCGCGGACTCGAAGAAGCGCGTGGGCGGGAGCTGCTTGGGGTCTCCCGCGATGACCACCCGCTTCGCCCGCGTCAGCACCGGCAGCGCCTCCTCCAGACGGCACTGCGAGGACTCGTCGAAGATGACCACGTCGAAGAGCTCTCGGCGGGGGAAGATCTGCGCCACCGTCTGAGGGCTCGCCATCCACACCGGCCGCACGTCGAAGAGCGGATCGCCGCCCTCGATGCCCGCCCCCGTGGCGATGACCTGACGCACTCGCATCGCCCGCTCGCCGCGCAGCAGCAGGCGGCGGCGCAGCTCCGTGCTCAGTCCGTTGAGCCGTCCCCCCGTGGCGGCCAGCAGCCGCTCTCGCTGGCGCTCCGTCCAGCGGTGGAGGATGACGTCGCGCACCAGCTCGCGCTTCCGGGCCTCCAGGGCGCGGTAGCGCGTCTGGCTCGCGTGGATGCGGTCCGCGTCGATGTGCTGGAGCACCGGGTTCTCCCGCAGCCGAGCGGACACCTCCGCGGCCAGCACCGCCTTGCGCACCGCGCGCCAGCCGTTCTCGGCCTCCGCGCCCGCCAGGGCCAGCTTGTCGGCCGTCGCGCCGAGCGCCGGGGGCAGTCCGGACACGAGTGCTCGGATCCTCAACAGCCCCTCCACGCTGGACAGCCGCGAGGCGAGCGACGCGAGGAGGGGTTGCACCAGCGTGCCCGCGCGCAGCTCCCGGCCCTGGGCCGTACGCCACGCGGGGGTGAAGAGGCCCACTTCGGCCAGCCGGGTCTCCAGGCGGGCCACGGCCTCGCCTCGTACGGCCGACTGGCGCAGGCCCGCGAGCAACCGCGTCCGTGCCGCCTCATCGCCGCGCAGGGCCTCGCGCACGACCTGTCGACAGGAGGCGAGCGCTGGACGCTCCAATTGCAACAGCACGTCGAACAGCGCGGCATGGGTCCGCAGGCTGCGCGCGAGCACCTCGTCCGTGAGGGGCTCGTTGGGGCCGGGGGAGAGGACGCCGTGGTGGAACTCGGTGAGCAGGGCTCGTGCGCGCACTCCGGTGAGGAAGCGCGAGACCCGCTCGACGGCCTCCACGCCCAGGGCGAGCCCGAAGCGCCGCAGCACCTCCACGGCCTTCGCCCTCCGGGTGAAGAAGAAGAGGAAGCGGTACCACTTGTGCGCCACCTGCAGCCAGGCCGCGAGGAACGCCATCCACTGTCCCAGGACGCCCAGCCCCTGCGGCTCCGAGCGGTGCACCAGCGCCAGCTCCGCGTCCAGCGGGCCCGCGTTCAACACCTGCACCTGGGGGGACAGGCCCTCGAGCTGGCTCTTCGTCGCCTGTACCGCCTCGGACATGGACGAGGCCCAACGTGTCAGCCACTCGGGACGAGCCTCCTGCAACACCCGCTCCAGCTTGTCGGCGAGCTCGGCGCGGGCCCGGCCCTCGGCGGCCACGTCTCCCGAGGGGGAGAAGGCGGGCACGTCAGGCGAGGCCTGTGCATCCGCCTCGCGCGCGGCTCCACGGCGGAGGCCATCCGCTCGCGGTACGTGGCGAGCGGCGTGGACAGGTAGTCCTTCAGCTCCATGCCCAGCGCGGTGCGCCAGGGGTTGTCCGGGTAGCCCTCCTTCACGCCGCGATCCAGCACCTCGCGCACCTCGCGCTCGTGGGGCCGGGCGTCGGCCAGACGGGTGGAGCCGAGGTCCTCCGTCGCGCGCGCCAGCGACTCCGGAGCCTCCTGGCCGAGCCACTGTCCCACCAGCTCGTGGAAGGAGGGCTCGGTGCCTCCGGCGGGGCGCTCGGAGAGGGCGCGCTCGGCGGAGGAGAGCTCGTCGTGGAGCGTCTGCATCTCGGCATCCACGCGGGAGAGCTCGGCCTGGGCGGCGGGGTTGCCCCGGGTCTCGGTGAGGTTGTCGAGCTGCTCGCGGATGCCCAGGTAGAGCTCGCGCTGGTCGCGCTGCGCGTCATGCACCACCGCGCAGAGCGAGCCCAGGCCCAGGTGCTCCAGCCGGTGCTTCACCACGTCCAGCGCGGTGCGCTTGTCGCAGACGAGCAGGACGCGCTCGCCGCGAGCCAGGTGGTCTCCAATGGCGTTGGCGATGGTCTGCGACTTGCCGGTGCCCGGAGGCCCATGGACCACGAGGCCCCGGCTGCTGCGCGCGAGCCGCACCGCGCGCGACTGGCACGGATCGGCGAGGGAGACGAGCCGGTCCTCGCCCGAGCGCCAGGTGCCCTGGGTCACCGCTTCCGTCTTGGGCGTGCTCCCGTCCCCGAGAGAGACGCCCACGCGCAGGAAGCTCTCGATGGGGCCCTGGATGGGCTCGCCGTCCACGAGCGCCCGCATGTCGTCCACGAGGCTCTGGTTGGACAGCGGGTAGAGGCCGAGCACGGCGCACGGGAGGACGGCGGCACCGGCCGCGGTCTCGTCCTCGGAGCGAGGGGTGGGGAGAGGGGCGTCTCCGGGGTGAAGGGCGCGAGGGCAGGCATTTCCATGGCCTTGGCCACGGCGGCGGCCAGCTCGTTCACCTCGCGCCAGGGATCCTGGCCCTGCTCGTCGGCGAACAGCTCACCGAAGCGCTTGCCGGTCTGCCGCTCCACCCAGGCGAGGAGGGCGGTGTTGGGCATGACGCGATCCACGCCGTCGGTGGCGGCCTCCAGCTCCACGCCCGGGGTGCGACCCTTCTTGAGAGTGAGACGCACGGGGATGAAGGCGATGGGAGCCAGGATACGCCTGGTGCCGGCGAAGCCCCGCTTGTCCTTCGAGTCCGGGGGCAGGTTGAGCAGGGGGAAGCCCACGTGCAGCACCTGGGCGCCGGTGTCCTGCTCGAAGGTGCGGGCGTCCTCGGCGATGGTGCCCAGCTTGCGCAACAGGGCCTGCCGCTCGTCCTCCTCGCGCTTGCCCGGGGCGTCGGCCTCCTTCGCCGCGCCCGAGGTGCGCACGGAGATCTTCACCGCGCCCTTCTCCCCGAGGAGACCGGCCAGCACGGCCTGGGGCGAGGTGCCATCCAGGCGGCTCAGCACCGTGAGGTCCACGCGCTGGCGGCTGTTGTGGGGACGGCAGTTGATGCTCGGGCCCGACGCGAGCGAGGCGTACAGGCGATCGAGCATCTTCTCGAGGAAGCGGTTGCGGGGCTCGGACAGGGCGCACCTCCCAGGGGGCGCCCTCCCTTATCACGGTCCCCGGCCCCGAGCCCTCACGGTCCCGCGTCGGCTTCCCCAGGGTGCGCCACGCACCGTCCTTGATCGCACGCGGGGTGCTGGATGACGGGAGCGCAGGCGCCGCTGACCACGCACTGTGCATCCGCGCAGTAGCGCTGCACCTCCGCGGCGGCCTTTGTCTCGTACTCGGCACGGAGCGAGGTCAGCACCACGGGCCGGGGATCGCAGCTCCCGTAACCCGCGCAGTTGTTGGGCAGCGTCACGAATACGCAGTCCGCGTCCCGGGTGCACCCCTGCGCGTACTGTTGCTCGATCGCCTCCATGGCGCAGGTGAAGGTGAAATCCCTCGGACAGTAGGTGGTGCGGTTCTCACAGCCCGGGTAGGTGTAGCGCTCCTGCCCCGTCGTGCCCGCGTCCTCACCCGCGTCCGGTATTCCCGACTCGCCCCGGGTCGTTGTCTCGCCCGGAGGTGTGTTCGGACTCTCCTCCTCGGACGTGCAGCCCACCACCATCAGCACGGCGACCAGCAAACCGACCCAGCGCATCATCATCTTGGCTCCTCGGGCGCTCCTGCCGGCCCAGGGGCGCACCGGGTGCCGACCTTCGCACGATTGAGCGCGCGGGCATTCCGTTACTCGCAGCATTCAGGTGCAGATTCGTTAGATCCCTTTCATGAGCGTCCCGCCCATCCCGCAGCCGCCAGTGCCCACCCATCGTGAGGTGCTCGGCTCGCTGCCCGAGTTCCCCCACGGTGGGTCAGAGGACCGTCTGGCCCGGGCCCGTGACTACCTCCGTGACGCCCACGCTCGTGTCGAGGCCTTCCACCGGGGCGGCGCCGCCGGCCTGTCCACCTGTCGACTCCTCTCCGCGGTCACTGACAGGCTCGTCCAGGGTCTCTTCTCCGAGCTGGCCGCCGAACTCAAAGCGCCCTCTGGCCTCGCTCTCGTCGCGCTCGGCTCCTACGGGCGCCGCGAGCTGTCTCCCCAGTCGGATCTGGATCTGCTCCTCCTGCGCGGCCCCGGCGTCTCCGAGCAGGCCGTCGCCCCCCTGGCCCGCGCGTTCCCCACGCTCCTGTGGGACCTGAAGCGCGCCGTCGGCTGGAGCGCCCGTAGCCCCGCCGAGTGCGCCCGCGCCGCCGATGCCGATCACACCATCCGCACCGCGCTGCTCGACTCGCGCTTCCTCACGGGCGATTCCGCTGTCTTCAACCTGCTCGCCGAGGACGTCCTCCCCGAGCTGCTCACCCACCGCGCCGACTCCTACATCCAGGACAAGGTCCGCGAGCTGCGCTCCCGTCGCGAGCGCTTCGGTGACACCGTCTTCCTCCTCGAGCCCAACCTCAAGCAAGGCGACGGAGGTCTGAGAGATCTGGAGACGGCCCTGTGGATCGCCCGGGTGCGCTTTCGCACTCGCGGCCTCACCGGACTCCTGCAGCAGTCCATCCTCCCGGGCTCGCAGGTGGCGCGTCTCAAGGCCGCTCGCGACTTCCTCCTGCGCATCCGCCACCAGCTCCACTTCCTGCGCGGCCGCAAGGAGGATCGGCTCACCTTCGACCTCCAGGAGGAGGTGGCGCGCATCCTCGGCTACCAGCAGGGCCCCGTGCTGCCCGTCGAGGCCTTCATGCGCGACTACTACCTGGCCGCCAATGCCATCCGCCTGGCCGCCGACGCGCTCATCGCCCGCTGCGAGGAACTCAGCACCTCTCGGAAGTTCTTCCTCTTCCCCCAGCGCCGGCTCGGCGCCTTCAAGGTGTTCCGTGGCAAGCTCACCGTGGCCGACCCGGGCCTCTTCACCCGCGAGCCCGCCACCCTCCTCGACTTCTTCCGCACCGCCGAGGAGCACGGTCTGCCCCTCTACTCGTGGGCCCGCGAGCAGGCGATCCAGGCCCTGCCCGCGCTGGAGGCCGCTCGGGCCACGCCCGCCGTCACCGCTGCCTTCAAGGCCCTCTTCGCCCGGCCCGGCACTCGCGGCGAGCTCCTCTTCGAGCTGCACGACGCAGGGGTGCTCGGCGCCGTGGTGCCCGAGTTCGGCCGCGTCACCGCCCACCACCAGCACGACCTGTACCATGTGTACACCGTCGACGTTCACACCCTCTTCGCCGTGCGCCGGCTCTACTCCCTGCGCGTCGGCGAGTTGATGGAGCAGGAGCCCGAGCTCTCCCGTGAGATGCGCGACCTGAAGGATCCGCTCCCGCTCTACCTCGGCATGCTCCTGCACGACGCGGGGAAGGGAATGGGGGGCAACCACTCGGAGAAGGGGCGGCTGTTGATGGTGGCCCTCGGCGAGCGCCTGGGTCTCTCGCCCCGTCAGCGCGAGGTGGCCGAGTTCCTCGTGAAGGACCACCTGACCATGAGCCACACCGCCCAGCGCCGCGACCTGAGCGACCCGGCCCTCATCGCCGACTTCGCTCGGAGCGTGGGCGACGTGGAGAAGCTCACCTGCCTCTACCTCCTCACCTGGGCGGACATCAGCTCGGTGGGGCCGAAGATGTGGACGGGCTGGAAGGCTCAGCTCCTGCGCGAGCTGTACGACAAGGCTCGGACCCACCTGGTCGGCACGGCGGCGGCCTCGGGCGCGCTCCCGTCCGAGCGTCTGCGCGAGCGCTTCCACGCGCGGTGGGCCCGGGTCCTCGGCGAAGCGCGGGCTCGCGAGCTGGGCGAGGTGCTCCCCGATCGGTACTTCCTCGGCACGGATCCCTCTCGCGCCACGCTCCACGGACGGCTGCTCGCGTGCGCCCGGAAGCGGCCCCTGGTCGCGGCCCTGCGCCACCACCCGGACGCCGGGTACAGCGAGCTGGCCCTCGTGGCCCACGACAGGCCCGGCCTCCTCGCGCTGCTCGCCGGGGTGTTGTCCGCCCACCGCATCGACATCCTCTCGGCGCGCATCGTCTCCACCTCGGACGGGCTCGCGCTGGACGTCTTCGACGTGCGGCCTCCGCATGGGCTCCTGCTCGAGCGCTCCCGCTGGCGCGCGGCCCGGACGGATCTCCTCCGCGTCCTCCTCGGCGAGGCCTCCTTCGAGGAGGTGCTGCGCCGGCGCCGCACGGGCTCGCTCCTGCAGCGGCCCCTGCCGCCCGTGGCCCCCAGGGTGACGGTGGACAACCGCGCCTCCCGCGATTTCACCGTGGTGGATGTGGTGGCGCAGGATCGGGTGGGTCTGCTGCACGCCATCGCCTCGGCCATCACCGGGGCGGGTGCGCGGATCGCCGTCGCCAAGGTGGCCACCGAGGCCCATCGCGCGATGGACTCGTTCTACATCACCCGCGAGGGTGCCAAGGTGGAGGGGGCGGCCGACCAGGAGGCGCTCGTGGGCGCCATCACCGCGGCCCTGGAGGCGCTGGAGCGCGAGGAGCCCCGGGCCTGAGCCTCACGGGCCAGGCGGCGGGAGCTCCTGGAAGGTCGAGAGCTCCGGCCGGCCGAGCTGCCCCTTCGCCGCCAGCGGCGGGCCGCGCGGTGGGGCCTTGGTCTGGGACTCCTCCTCGGACGGGGCCTCCTCGGAGATCTCCTGGAAGATGCGGCGGCCGAGCACGGCGCCCAGCACCAGCGACACCACCATCCCCACGCCGGACACCACCGTCATGATGGTCCGGCCCTGCGCCAGTCCACTGCCGAACTGCGCGGTGAGGAAGGTGCCCGGAATGGTGCCCAGCAGCACCCCCAATGCCAGCGGCCAGAAGCGCGCCCCCGCGGCCGTCGCCGCCGCGATCATCACGTCCGTGGGCAGCAGTGGGTTGATGCAGGCGAGCAGCGCGAACTTGAAGCCGTGCCGGCGCGCCGCGCGGGTGATGGCCGAGTAGCGGCTCCCCGACCAGCGCTTCATCAATCGCGTCCCCAGCCAGCGCGACAGTCCGTAGATGAGCGCCGAGGCCAGCAGACTGCCCACCAATGAATAGATCGTCGCCGCGAGGGTGCCGAAGATCATGCCGCCCACCGCGGTGAAGAGTTGGCCGGGCAACAGCGTCACCGGCCGCACCGTCAGGCAGAAGATGAAGGTCAGCGGCGCCCACTTGCCCAGGGGGGCGAGGAAGGCGTGCAAATCCCGCTGATTGACGAAGTCCGGTCCCAGCAACCGCAGCGTCGTGAGTCCCGCGATGGAGAGCAGGACGGGGGCCAGGAGCCGGAGCCAGAGCTTCACACCGCCACTACCGCCGTGACCGTTCACGCCACGCCTCCCGAAACAGGGTTCCCGCCTTGAATTGGCGTGAAAGGTGGGACAGCGCCTGGGAATCGGCAATGTGCCGCGGCGTGTTGTTGACACTGAAGCATCCGGGCGGGCAGGCCGTAGTCAAGCCCGCAGGGACAGCATGTGCCCGTAACCTCGCGTATTTCCAAGGGTTTGGATGTGCTCTGTCAGGTATGAACGGCTGGCGGTGTACGGAGCTTGCTTGCATCGGGGCGCTTCCGTCCCAAGTTTTCAGGCAAGGGGCATCCTCGCGGGGAAGGGGAGCAAGTAGGAGGAGACACACCATGCAGCAGGACAAGGACAACAAGGGCAGCATGACGGTGGCCGAGGCGGGCCGTAAGGGCGGAGAGACTGTCCGCAACGAGCGGGGCCGCGAGTTCTACGAGACGATCGGCCGCAAGGGCGGTGCCACCGTGAAGGCTGAACGGGGCCGGTCCTTCTACGAGGAGATCGGTCGCAAGGGGGGAGAGACCGTCAAGGCGGAGCGCGGCGCGAAGTTCTACGAGGAGATCGGCAAGAAGGGCGGGGACCGGGTGAAGGCGACGCGGGGCCCGAACTTCTACGAGGAGATCGGCCGCAAGGGCGGTCAGAAGGTCAAGAAGCTCATCGAGGAGGGCAAGCGTGCGGCCCGTGCGGCCATGGAGAAGCAGCAGGAAGGCGGCGCCGCCCCAGAGGAGGCGGGGACATCTGCCGCCGCGCCTCCCGCCGAGCCGGGCCCAGATCGCACCGAGTAACGTGACGGAAGGGCCGCGGACCGGATAGACACGGGTCGTGTACCTCTTCCTCGCGTTCCTCGATCACGCGGATCAACCCGACCGGGCCATCCGGCGGCTCCGGGAGTTTGGCATCCCGGAGCCGCTGGTCGTCCGGGCCCGTAGCGCCGCGGCCACCCTGTCGGCCGAGGTGCCCGTCTTCGCCGGCCTGCGCAGCCTCGCGCTCGGGGCGGACGAAGACCGGCTCATCCTCGTCAGCCTGCTGCCCTCCCTCTCGCAGGAGGAGGTGGAGCGGCTCGTCCACCGCGTCCAGCTCGAGATGGACGCGGACGATCCACCCATGGGTCGGCTCGTCGCGCTGCCGGTGATCGGCGCCCCCCCACTTCGCCGGGAGTGACGGCGTGCGCGGGGCGGTGTAAGCACGAGCCGTGCAGGCGCTGCTCGTCTTCCTCGCCGTCGCGGCGCTCTCATTGCTCGCCTCCAGCCGGGCGGTGCTTGGACCCGGGTCGCTCTCCGGCCCTGGTCGCAGCTCGTCCGCCAGCGGGCTGCTCTTCCTCGCGCTCGGCGCGGTGCTGGGGCCAGGCGTGCTGGCCATCCTCTCGTGGAGTGACCTGACGGTCCTGCGCCCGGTGGTCGCCCTGGGGCTCGGGGTGGCGGGCGTCATCATCGGCCTCAACCTGGACCCGCGCGTGGTGCGGCTGCTGCCCCGGGCGGTGTACGCGGCGGCTCTGGCGCACGCGGGGACGGCCTTCCTATGGGTGGCCCTGCCACTGGTCGGCCCGCTGCTCTTCTCCATGGGGCTGCCTCCGGGGGCGGCGGTGGGCGCGGCGGCGCTGCTGGGCGCGGCGGCCAGCCTCTCCTCCGGCCACTTCGCGGTGCTGGGCTACCGTAGCGGGCGCATGGATCGGGCTCGCGGGCTGTCCGTGGCGCTGCTCACCATGCTGGATGACGTGGTGGGACTGGGCGTGCTCGCGCTGGCGCTCGCCTTTGGCGCGACGGGTCACCCCCTGGAGGGGCTCGGTCTGGTGGCGCTCGCGCTGCTGCTGGGTGTGGCGTGCGGCGGCGCTGCTCGCCTTCCTCATGCATGGGCTGACCGATCACGGCGAGCTCATGGCGGTGCTGCTGGGTGGGGTGGCGCTGGTGTCCGGGGCGGCGGCGTACCTGCGCGTGTCGGCGCTGCTGGCGGGGGTCGCCTGCGGGGCCACCCTGGCGCTGGTGGGCGGCCGAGCGGTGGAGCAGGCGGCGCGGGCGCTCGGCCGCTTCGAGCGGCCCTCGTACCTGCTGCTGGTCTTCCTGGTGGGCGCCCACGTCCAGGCGCGACGGACGTGATGGCCTGGGCGCTGCTGCCGGTGTTCCTGGGCCTGCGCTTCCTGGGCAAGGTGCTGGGAGGAGCGGTCGGCGCAGCGCATCGCCGGAAGCACGCTGGCACTGCCGCCGCGGCTCGGCTACGCGCTCATCGCGCAGGGCGGGCTCGCGCTGTGCCTGGTGATCGAGTACCTCGTGCTGGTGCCGGGGCTCATGTCCCAGCGCGTCTTCGACGTGGTGGTGACGGGGGCCGTCATCAACGAGCTGCTCGCCAGCCGCGCCTTCCGCCATGTCATGGAGCCGGCGCCCGTGCCGGTCCGGAGAGACACCGCATGAAGGGCGCGCTCCTGCGGCTGCTGCTGTTGGTGGGGTTGCTGGCGGCCATCGGCCGGGCCCAGGAGTGGCGCGCCGACACCGGCACGTCGGTGGCGCTCGCCGCCGGGGGGCTGCTCCTGTGCGGGCTCTTCGCGGGGAAGGTGGCCAAGGGGATGGGACTGCCCCGCCTCACCGGCTACCTGCTGATCGGCGTGGCGGTGGGGCCCTATGCCCTGGGCTTCATTCCGGGCGCGGGGGTGAAGGGGCTGGAGCTGGTGAAGGGGCTCGCGGTGAGCCTCATCGCGCTGGTGGCGGGCACGGAGCTGCAGCTCGGGCTCATCCGGCGGGTGGGGGCCAAGGTGGCGGCCCTGTGCGCCGCGGTGTGTGGAGTGACGTTCCTGGCCATCTTCGGGGCCCTCTTCGCGCTCAAGCCGCTGCTGCCCTTCCTCGCGGCCATGACTGTGCCGCAGGCCCTGGCCGTCAGCGCGCTCGTGTCCACGGTGGTGGTGTCGTTCTCACCCACGGTGACGATCGCCATCGTGCAGGAGACGAGCGCGCGCGGCAGCTTCACCGAGTTCCTCATGGCCCTGGTCATCATCGGGGACCTGCTGGTGATGGTGGGCTTCGCGATCGCGGCGGGACTCACCCGGGCGAGCTTCGGCGGCGGCCTGGACGTGGGAGGGCTGCTGGGTGGGGTGGGGTGGGAGCTGTTCGGCTCGGTGCTGGTGGGCGGCGTGCTGGCGCTGGTGGTGCTGGTGTACATGCGGCGGGTGAAGCGCGAGCTGCCGCTCTTCCTGGTGGGGCTGAGCTTCGTCTCGGCCGAGGCCGGCACGCGCATGCACCTGTCGCCGCTGCTGGTGTCGCTGGCGGCCGGGGCGTTGATCGCCAACCTGGACGAGCGCGAGGGCCAGCGCATCCACCATGCCATCCAGCAGGCGGGCCTGCCCGTGTTCGCGCTCTTCTTCGCGGCGGCCGGCGCGGGGCTCAAGCTGGACGCGCTGCTGACGGTGGGCCCGGCGGCCCTGCTGCTGGTGGCGCTGCGCGGAGTGGCCATCTACGTCTCGTGCCGGCGCTTCTCCCCGCCGGAGGATCCGCGCCTGGGCCGCTACCTGTGGATGGGGCTCATCTCGCAGGCGGGAGTGACTTTCGGACTGGCGGCGCTCATCTCGCGCACCTTTCCGGGTTTCGGGCCTCAGGTAGAGGTGCTCATCGTGGCGATGATCACCGCCCACGAGCTGATCGGCCCCGTGCTCACCCGGCGTGCGCTCCAGCGCAGCGGAGAGGTACGATCCGACGAGGCACCGGGGACGGTCTGAGGAGACACACCATGGCGTCAGCACCCATCCTCGAGGTCAACGCGGATCACCCGCAGCCGCGGCACGTGCAGCGCGCCGTCGAGTTGCTGTCCAACGGCGGGGTGATCGCCTACCCGACGGACACCTACTACGGCCTGGGGTGCGACCTGGGCTCGAAGAAGGGGATCGAGAAGCTGTACCAGCTCAAGGGAACGGGACCGGAAGAAGCCCCTGTCCTTCCTGTGCCCGGACCTGTCGGACGTGGCGAAGTACGCGCACGTGAGCAACTTCGCGTACCGGACGATGAAGAGTCTGACGCCCGGGGCCTTCACCTTCGTCCTCGAGGCCACGCGGCTGGTGCCCGACGTGATGATGTCGAAGCAGAAGCAGGTGGGCATCCGCGTGCCGGACTCGGGGCTGGCGCGGGCACTGGCCGCGGCCCTGGGGCGGCCCATCGTCACCACCTCGGCCACGAACGCGCGAGGGCGAGCCCCTCATCGACGCCAAGGACATCAAGGACGCCCTGGGGCACGGGGTGGATCTCATCCTGGACGGTGGGGTGAAGCTGATGGAGCCCTCGACGGTGGTGTCGCTGATCGACGACCAGATCGAGGTGCTGCGGCAGGGCAAGGGTCAGCTCGACTGAGGAATTGCCCGAGCGTCCCGCCGGGCTACCCTGGGAACCCATGGAAGGGTACCTCGACGCGTTCATCGCCTTCATCCGCGCCGAGCGCGGGCTGTCCGGCAAGACGGTGGACGCCTACGCCGCCGACCTGGCGGTGTACTTCGCCGATCTGAAGGCCAAGGGCATCACCGACGTGGCGCGCGTGAAGCCGGAGCACATCTCCGGCCACCTGGCGACGCTGAACGGCGCGCAAGCTGTCGCGGCGCAGTCAGGCGAGGCACCTGGCGGCGGTGCGCGTCTTCCACCGCTTCCTCGTGGCCGAGAAGTTCGTGGAGAAGGATCCCACCGAGGACATCGACACGCCGCGCTCGGCGCGCAAGCTGCCCATCTTCCTCACGCTGGAAGAGGTGGAGCAGCTGCTCGCCGCTCCGGACGAGAGCACCCCCGTGGGCATCCGCGACAAGGCCATGCTCGAGGTGCTGTACGCCACCGGCCTGCGCGTGAGCGAGCTGGTGGGCCTGGGCATCAACGACATCCAACTGAGCGCGGGCTACCTGGTGGCGAAGGGCAAGGGCTCCAAGGAGCGCATCGTCCCGGTGGGCAGCATCGCGGCGGAGAAGGTGCAGGCGTACCTCGCCGGGCCCCGGCTGCTGCTGCTGGGCGAGCACGAGTCGAAGGCCCTCTTCGTCACCCCGCGTGGCGATGGCTTCACCCGGCAGGGCTTCTGGAAGCTGCTCAAGCGCTACGCGCTCAAGGCCGGCATCCGCAAGCCGCTGTCGCCCCACAAGCTGCGCCACTCGTTCGCCACGCACCTGGTCGAGCGCGGCGCGGATCTGCGCGCGGTGCAGGCGATGCTCGGCCACGCGGACCTGGCCACCACGCAGATCTACACGCACGTGAACGGCGCGCGGCTGCGGGCCGTGTACGACAGCGCCCACCCGCGCGGAGACGACGTGCGGGGCCGGGGCGGCGTCATGGGCGGCCGCGTGGCGAGGAAGCGGGCAGGGGGCACGTAATTTCGCGGCGCCCTCGGTTTCCACCGATTACCTTGGGCGCTCACCAAATACCTTGGACGGCGCGGGCCTCGACTCGCGCCGTCTTCTTTTCTGGAGAGCCCTCCCTACATGCAGACCACCCGTGCCTATGCCGCCCAGAGCGCCAAAGCCCCGCTCGCCCCTTTCTCGCTGGAGCGCCGTGAGCCCCGCGCTCACGATGTGCTCATCGACATCCTCTACTGCGGCGTGTGCCACTCGGATATCCACCAGGCGCGTGACGAATGGGGCGGCGGCGCCATCTTCCCGATGGTGCCGGGCCACGAGATCGTCGGGCGGGTCGCCAAGACCGGCAGCGCGGTCACGAAGTTCAAGGTCGGCGACGCGGTCGGCGTGGGCTGCTTCGTGGACTCCTGTCGCGATTGCGCGCCGTGCCGCTCGGGCGAGGAGCAGTACTGCGATCACGGCATGGTGAGCACCTACAACGCTCGCGAACGCGACGGCGCGCCGACCTATGGCGGCTACTCCACCGCCATCACGGTGGACGAGAACTACGTGCTGCGCATTCCGGAGTCGCTCCCGCTGGACCGCGCCGCGCCGCTGCTCTGCGCGGGCATCACCACCTACTCGCCGCTGCGCCACTACGGGGTGAAGCCCGGCGACAAGGTCGCCGTGGTCGGTCTCGGCGGCCTCGGCCACATGGGCGTGAAGCTGGCCAAGGCGATGGGCGCGGAAGTCACCGTGCTCAGCACCTCGCCCTCCAAGCGCGACGACGCGCTGGCCCTGGGCGCCACGCACTTCGCCGCCACGTCCGACAAGAGCACCTTCAAGGAACTCGCCGGACGGTTCGACTTCATCCTCGACACCGTCTCCGCGCCGCACGACTACAACGCCTACCTCGGCCTGTTGAAGTTGGACGGCACGATGGTCCTCGTTGGCGTGCCGGAGGCTCCCACCCCGCTGGCGGCCTTCCCGCTCATCATGCGTCGGCGCAAGCTCGGTGGCTCGCTCATCGGTGGCATCCGCGAGACGCAGGAGATGCTCGATTTCTGCGCCCAGCACCACGTGGCCTCCGATATCGAGGTGATCCCGGTCCAGAAGATCAACGAGGCCTATGAGCGCATGATCAAGGGCGATGTGCGCTACCGCTTCGTGATCGACACCGCCAGCCTGCGCGAGAAGTGAAGCGCTGAGGCCCGGGGCGGGGGGTGTTAGAAATCCCTGAACGAGCAAGTCCGACTACTCCGTCGCCTACCTCTCGGACGTGGAGGGCATCTGGGAGAAGCTGGCGAGCTTCTGTCGGGACAACCCCCACGTCGCCCTGGACGAGTCCGGGGAGCGGCTGGTGGTGAGGCCGGGCCGCACCTTCGTCTATGGGGGAGACGCCATCGACCGCGGCCCCGATGGGCGCCGGGTGGTGCGGGCGCTCCTGGAGGCCTGGCGACGGCAGCCTTCCCAGGTGGTGCTGCTGGCGGGCAACCGTGACATCAACAAGCTGCGGCTGGTGCGCGAGCTGCGCGGCCACCCCCTGGCGCGGACTCCCGCCGAGGTGCGCGAGGGCCCACGGCCGGCGCTGCTCCGGTGGATTTTCGAGAACACCATGGGCGCGCGCGGGGCCTTCGAGTTCCGCCGGGCCGAGCTGGCCCGCACCGGCTCGCCGGTGAGCGAGGAAGACGTGGTGGACAGCTTCCTCGAGGACCTCGGCCCCGGGGGAGCGCTGCGCGACTACCTCTCCGCATGTCGGCTCGTCCACCGCATCGGCAACACGCTCTTCGTCCATGGCGGGGTGCACGAGGACAGCCTCGGGGCAGTGCCCTCGGGAAGTCGGGTGGAGGGGGTGGACGCCTGGTGTGAGGCCCTCAACCGCTGGTATCGCGAGCAGCTCGAGGTCTTCTCAGAGGGGCGCCTCGACAGGCGTGGCACGCCGCTCTGGGAGCCGCTCATCGCCTATCAGGCCCCGACCCCGGGCAAGCGGATCAACTCCGCCAGCGTGGTGTACGGGCGCATGGCCGACGAGTGCAACCACCCCGGCCTCCCGTCACGGCGCCTCATCGAGACGCTCGCGCGCTCGGGCATCCACAGGCTGGTGGTGGGCCACACCCCGAGCGGGGACTGTCCCTCGTTGCTCCGCGAGGAGGAGTTCGAGCTCATCCTCGCGGACAACTCCTACGGCCGGGTGGAGGGGGGCTCCCAGCTCTTCCTCCGGGACGACAGCGTGTACGTGGAGGGCAGGGTGCGACTGGACGACGGCCGGCTGGAGCAGGTCCGCTTCCAGCTCGCGCGCGGCGACATCTCCGTGCCCATCGGTCGGCAGTTGCTCGACACCGGGCAGTTGGTGAAGGGGCCGCTGGAGAGCGGGGACTGGCTGTTGTTCCGCGCGTTGCCCCAGTTCCGCATCGAGCAGCTCTCGGAGACCCCGAGTGCACTCGCGGGGCGGGGACTGGGTCCGGCGCGGGCCGCGCACTGAGGTGTGTTCCCGTACCTGGGACACGTGAATCCCAGATACGGACATCCTGGACGATCCGCCGCCGGGTTGCTCCTCCGCCGTGCCCCTCGCGAGTCCATCGGCCGTGCGGGCACATGCGTTGCACGAGGCCCTCCGTTCCCGCCCGAGGCTCGGGCGCTGGAGGACTCGTGAAACGGTTCATCGTGTGTCTGCCGTTCCTCGCCGCATGTGTCGCCCCTTTGCAACAGGCCGCGCCCGCGCCTGACTTCGCCCCCGCGCCTGAAGCCATTGCGCCCGCCGTGGCCGAGGCGCCCTCCGCGCCTGTCGCTGCCCCGCGGCGGCCCGTGTACACGTTCGGGGGAGTCGAGGTGTTCGGCTCGCGCAAGGTCCCGAAGGAGAAGCTGCTCGCTCTCATCGAAATGCCCGCACCGGGCACGCCCGTGGAGTCCGGGTCGGAGGACTTCACCCGGCAGCTCATCGAGAGCAAGAAGCGCGTCACCTCGGCCTATTCCTTCGCCCAGTGCACGTTCTCGGTGGGGGTCGACCTCAAGACGAACATCATGCGGTTGACGGTGGATCTGGTCGACGTGGGAGACGAGTGGCGCATGCGCTTCTCCCCCGCGCCCCAGGGAGAGGTGGCCGATCCAGACGGATTGCTCGCCGCCTGGGGAGACTTCGTCAGGGCCTACTGGAAGTTGGATAACGCGGGCGAGCTCGCCTTCGGCTACGGCGCCTGCAAGGCCTTCTCCTGCTACGGCCGCTTCGACCATCCGGAGCTCGCGCCTCGGGAGGCCCGGTTCATCGAGGGCGTGCCGCGCAACTTCGACGCGCTCGTGCGCGTGCTGCGCGAGGATCGCGACGAGGGCAAGCGCATGCATGCGGTGAACCTGCTGGCCTATGCAGGTTCGCGCGAGCAGGTGGTGAAGGCCGTCCTTCCGTCGGTGCGAGACCCGTCTCAGGGCGTGCGCAACGAGGTGATGCGCCTGCTCGGGGCGGCGCAGAAGAACCAGAAGCGCGTCATCATCCCGCTCGACACGGTATTGGAGTCGCTCTGGTTGCCGGTCATCTCGGACCGCAACAAGACGGCCTGGACGCTCGTGCGGATCCTGGAGACGGAGGGCGCCGTCCATCGGAAGCAGATCCTCGACAAGGCGGCCGAGCCGCTCCTGGAGATGGTGGCGATGCAGCAGGTGATCGAGCGCGAGCCGGCGCACAAGGTGTTCACCCTCCTGGCGGGGCGAGACCTCGGGGAGGACGGCGAGGTGTGGCGCCAGTGGGTCGAGACGGTGCGCGGCGGCAAGGCGAAGGGGTCGCGCTAGCATGGGAGCCGTTCTTCGCCAGACCGAGGCAGGCCGATGAGCAACCGCCTCATTCGCTGTCCGAGGCGGAACGAGGCCTGCCAGGAGGCCCATCGAGGCAATGGTCGTGAGCCGAGCCTTCGCACGCTGCTGGCTAGAGTGTCAGCGCGTGAACATCACCGGAGGAGCAATGAAGGGACAGTGGATGAGGGTGGCGGGCGCATGCGCCTGTCTGCTGGTGGCCGGGTGTCAGACGATGGGGTCGAGCCAGGGCAATTCGAGTCAGTCCAACTCTGGCCAGTCGAGCGACTCGAACTCCAGCCAGTCCAACTCGGCGGGGAGCAGCGAGGGCAGCGATGCCACGGCCGAGGTGAGCACCAACGTCTCGAAGACCTCGGAAGGCACCACCAATGACTCCGCGGACAGCTCGCGGGCCAGCTCGGCGGACTCGTCGAAGAGCAGCGAGTCCCGCAGCAGCGCGGCCACGTCCGGCCCGTTGCTCTCCTCCACCCTCGTGGGGGCCACCGTGGGCGGGCTCGGACTGGCGATCTGGAAGATCCTGGTGAGCATCCCCGCCGCTCCCGCCCCCGCGGCGGTGGGAGCGGCCGCCCAGGTGTACCTGCGCGCGAACACCCACCAACTCCGCGAGGATCTGGCGCTCGGGGCCGGCCCCACCATCGAGGATCTCGCCGCCATGGCGCTCATCCGCCGCGAGAACCTCGGGACCTTCGGCCGGGTGCTGCGCGCGCACCGGGAGAGCTGCTCGCGCTCGCTGACTCCGCCACGCTCACGCGCGAGCGCGCCCTGGCCTGGCTCGAACGGGTGGGGCAGCTCGCGCGCACCGAGCCGCGTTTGGAGGAGGACCGGCGCGCCTTCCTCCTCGCCCACGGGCTCGTGGAATGAGGGGTGGGGTGGTCCTGCTCGTCGGGCTCGTGGTGGCGCTGCCGGCCGGTGCCACGGAGACGCTCGCCGAGCGCGTCCACCGGCTGGAGGTGGAGCAGGGTCTGGTGCTGCGCCCTCCCGCCTCGGAGGACGCGGTGCTCGTCGCGGAGGTGGAGGCGGGTCTCTCCGCGCTGCCTCCTGCCCTGCGCCACCCACCCGGTGGCTCGCTGGAGCTGGTGCTGCACGCGGAGCCCGCGCCGCTCGGCATGGGTGATGGTTCTCAGGACCGGCCGGACTGGAGCGAGGGCCGGCGGCGCTTCCACCTCTACGCCTGGGCTCCCTCGGAGGAGCGGCGCGCCACGCTGCGGACGGGCCGCCTCACCGAGGTGGAGTTGGAGCAGCTGTGGCGACGTCGCGCGGTGGTCCACGCGATGGTTCAGCGTTGGGACGAGGCACGCGGGTGGAGTCGCACCGCGCGCTGGCGCCGGCTGTCCGGTTGGCGCGCGCCCTTCCAACGGCCGCTTACTTTCTCCGAGGAGTCGCCCCTCTCCTTCGCCGGAGCCTTCAGTCGGGCGCGCGGGCAGGGGAGTGCGTCGCTGGACCTGGTCACCTTCGCCGAGGAGCTCTTCGTCCCGGTGGAGTCGGTGCGCGCCGAGGCCCTCTCCGTGGACGACCGGGAGCGCTGCCAGGAGCCCTCCAAGGCCCGGGCCCTCGGCGAGTTGCTGGCCGCGGACGGACTTGGAACGCTGCCTCCACGGGGCCCGTGCCCCGCTTTCGACGCGTGGGCCGACGTGGAGGAGCTGTCACATTTCGAGATGCTCCTCGTCGCCTCCTCGGGTCGGCAGCCCGAGTCGCTCTTCGGCCACCTGCTGATGCGGCCGGTGTGGCGCGAGGGCGAGGTGCCGCGAGGGCCGAGCTTCCAGGCGGTGGTGCAGCCCGTTGCCCTGACGGGGATGGAGGCGCGCGGCCCGAGCTACGTGGCGAGGGGATTGACCGGAGGCTACACGCTGGCCTTCCTCACCTCGACGGTGGGCGACGTGACGCACGAGGCACTGGAGTTGGAGCAGCGCACCATCCGGCGCTTCCGCCTGAGTCTCACCCCGAGCGAGCAGGTGCGGCTGCTGGAGCGGATCTGGGAGCTGGAGCGGCGCGGCTACCTCGCCTACTACTTCTTCACCGACAACTGCGCGAGCGCGCTCCTCTTCCTCCTCAATGGTGCGCTGGAAGGGGGCCGCACGGTGCGCGCGCCCGGTTCCTTCTGGGTACTGCCGGGCGCCACGCTGGATGCGCTCGCCCGGGTGGAGGTGACGGGGCCGGATGGAGAGCACCACGCGCTGCTGGAGCACGTGCCGGACGACTTCGAGTCCACGGGCGAGCGGGCCCTGCGGGCGCACGCGGCCCGGGAGGAGGCGCTCGAAGGACTGGTGTCGCGAGTAGGGGAGGAGGGACGCACGCGGCTGCGCCTGCTGCACCGGCGCCTGCAATCCCCCGAGCCGGAGAAGCGCCGAGAGGCGTGGACCCGAGTGCCCGGGGTGGTGGAGGAGACGCTCGCCGCCGCGCCGGAGTCGGAGCGGGAGGCCGTGCGCACGATGTTGCACGCATACATCACTGGCTCGGTGCGGGTGGAGCGTGCGGAGGTGGACCGGGCCGAGGGTGAGCGGCTGGAGGTGGAGCGCAACCGGCTCGTGGCGGTTCAAGGCTCGCTGCCCGTGGCCCAGGACAGTGTGCTGGAGCGCCAGCGACTCTTCGAGCGGGAGGACGCAGTGCAGCGGCGGCTCGCGGTACTCGACCGCATCACCTTCCTACAGGAGGCGCTGGCCACCGCGTCCCGGCGCGAGCCCACCGCCAGGGAGGCGCACACGCTCGCGCGGGCCGAGGCGGTGGAGGCCACCTTCGTCACCGCCACCGAGGTTCAGGGCGGGCTCCACGAGGGACCGCTCGCCGAGGTGGATCCCGTGGGCTTCCTGGAGAGGGACCATGAGCGGAAGGTCCTGGAGGAGCGGGAGTGGGCCTCTGGGGCGCTGCCCGTCTCGGGCGCGGCGCGGGTGGCGGTGAGCCTGGGGGTGGCCCGCCTCCCTTCGGGACAGGCGCGGCCGGTGGTGTCCCTGTGGACGGCGGGGTTGAGCCAGGAGCTGGGCGAAGCGTTCCTGCACGGTTCCCGGCCTGGCAGTGAGGTACGCGTGCTCGACGGCGAGATGCGCCTGGAGCCGAGGCGCGGGCTGCCCCGCGTGCTGGACTCGCGCCTCATCCTGCTGGGCTACCGCACTCTGGAACGAGAACCCCCATGGCGCCGGACCGGCCTGCTCGACGAGCTGGGCTGGGGCGCGGAGGCGCTGCTCGAAACTCGGGAGGAGGGGGCGGACCCGCGGCACCGGGCCACCGTGCGAGGGGAGGTGCTCCTGGTGCTCGATGAGGGGCCGCGCTTCCGCCACTTCGCCGCGCTCGGACTGGGCGCTCGCGCCGGGCTGCGCTGGGGCCTGGTCGACGTCACGCCCGCGGTGGGCCCCCGACTGTCCTTCTCGCAGCGGCTGGGGCTGCCCGGCGCGCTGGCCAACGCAGTGCGCCTGGAGGCCGCCTATGCCCCGACGTTCCTCGGCTCCCGGGGCGTGCTGCACGAGGCGGAGGCGTCGCTCCGGGTGGACCTCCTCGTCGGGCACTGGGGGCGTCGTGGCGTACGACTCTCACCCCGGGCGCAGGTTCGTTGGGAGGGCACACTCCATGGGATGCCCACGGGCGCGTTGGAGCAGCGGCTGGAGCTCGCCGTCGAGGTGCTGTGACTCAGCGCTTGGACCCTACCCGAGAAGTCAGAACCCGGTATAGAATGGCGCAAGTAAGGAAGCGGGGCGCTGCCTCGCGGGTTCTGAGCACGGAGATGGGGGAGGACGGAGATGGGGAATGGGAAGAGGCCGGCGACGTACGAGGACATCGAGGCGCTGCCGGTCGGATGGGTCGGGGAGATCCTGGGCGATGAGCTGGTGGCTTCACCGCGACCCGCCATGCCCCATGCGCGGGTGGCCTGGGCACTCAGCGCCCTGCTGGGCCCCGCGTTCGACCTGGGACAGCAAGACATGCGCGGTGGGTGGTGGCTCCTCTACGAGCCGGAGCTCCACCTCGGGAGGGATGTTCTGGTGCCGGACCTCGCGGGATGGCGCCGCGATCGGATGCCGGACCCATCCTTCATGAACGAGGCCTTCTCCACAGTGGCTCCGGACTGGGTATGCGAGGTGCTCTCGCCCTCCACTGTCCAGGTGGATAGGGAGCGCAAGCTCCCGCTCTACCATCGTGAAGGTGTGAGCCATGCATGGCTCATCGATCCGCTGACGCGCACCCTGGAGATCTACCGTCGGCAGGCGCGGGATTGGCTGTTCGTCGCCAGCCACAGCGGCGAGGAGGAGGTGCGCGCCGAACCTTTCGATGCGCTTCTCTTGAATCTGGGGGCGTTGTGGTTGCCCCCGGTCGGAACCCAGCGAGCCCCGACGCCGTACCGGGAACAGACGTAACCTCAAGGCCCTCAGAGCACCACGGCCGGAATCCCGTAGGGGTTCGTCCTCGTCCGCCGCCTCGGCGCCACGTCGTTGCTCGGCATTACCCGGGCGATGCCCGCCTCCATCAGCCGCCGCAGCGCCCGGTAGGCAGCCAGCTCGCCCATGGCCGTGTTCCGCAGCACCTCGCGCACGCTCCGGCCGCTCCGCAGCTTCGCGTACAGGTACAGGTCGTCCGCCGTCAGCGAGGGCGGGGTAGGGCGCGGCAGCGATTCGAAGTACAGCCGCCCGTCCAGCGCCAGCACCTCGTCCGCCAGCGCCACCGTCAGCCGCACCTCGGCCTCCCGGTACAGCGTGTGAGCCTCCGGCACCGGCGCCCGCTCCAGCACCTGTGCCGTCACCGCCACCGCCTCCTCGTACCGGCCCGTCTCCACCAGTCCCCGCGCCAGCTCCAGCAGGTCCGAGACTCGCGCCGCCTCGCCCACCTTCGGGCCCCTCGGCTTCCGAGGCGTCAGCGCCCCCCGCCGGTACAGGCGCAGCACCCACCGCGCCCCGTGCAGCGGGCCCTCGGGCGCCGCCGCCAGCAGCTCGCTCAGCGTCGCGCCCTGCTCGGCGAGCTGCATCAGCAGCCCCTCCGCCGCCGACACCGTCTCCACCGCGAACTCCCGGTACACGCCGAAAGTCGTCCCCGGCCCGGGGAACAGGTCCCAGAACACCTTCCACTCGCGCAGCCGCGCCAGCGCGTCCCGGTGCAGGCCCTTCAGCCCGAGCTGCAGCTCCACCGCCCGCCCCAGCGGCGGCAGCCCCGGGCGGAACTCCACCTCGCCGGACTCCCACCCGTAGCAGTCGAAGAGCGCCTCGCGCGCCTTGTGCTCCATGGCCTCCATGAGCCGAGCCTTCGCCACCAGGCCCCGCTCCACCAGGAAGGTGCCGAAGGGCACTCCCGTCGCTTCCGCCGCGTCGAAGGCCGCCGCCGCCCGCGCCGCGTCGAGGATGCCCAGCCGTGCCAGCACCTGTCCCAGGTGCTCCAGGGGCTCGCTCGAGCTCTCGCCCACCAGCAGCCCGTGCTGGAAGAAGAAGTGCCGCCGCACCGATGCGCGCTCCACTCGCAGCGTCCCGTCCATCGCGGGCGCTTCGAAGAACGCCGGCATCAAAAGCTGCAGCCGGTAGCTCGCCAGATTCCCCTTGAACCGCTCCATGTCGACGACACGGTAGCGGAGGCCGACCCCCGCTACAACCCTGTGATTTCACAGGCCTTTTACTTACCTCCCAAGAAGTTCCCACTAGTCGGGCTGACCGGGGAGCGGGCGGCCGAGTTCAAAAGGGGGGAGCGGCTCGCAGGAAAGTTGCAGGGTGACTCTGGGTGTGCGAACCAGGGCTGTCACCCCTTTCGAGTATAGGCGTGGGAGTCATGCGGATCCTCTCGGGAGTCCAGTCCTCTGGCCGGCTGCACATCGGCAACTACTACGGCGCCATCCGGCAGTTCGTGCACCTGCAGGACGAGGGCGAGGCCCTATTACTTCATCGCCAACCTGCACGCGCTCACCACCGTGCGCGACCCGAAGCTCGCCGACGGAGCTCACCCGCGAGACCGCCCTCGCCTACCTCGTCGCTCGGGTTGGATCCCAAGAAGGCCGTCCTCTTCCGGCAGAGCGACGTGCCGGAGGTGCCCGAGCTCTACTGGATCCTCGGCACCGTGGTGCCTCATGCCCACCTCGAGCGCGCCCACAGCTTCAAGGACAAGGTGGCCAAGGGCATCAGCCCGGACTTCGGCCTCTTCGCCTACCCGGTGCTGATGGCCGCCGACATCCTGCTCTACAGCGCGGACCTCGTGCCGGTGGGCAAGGACCAGGTGCAGCACATCGAGTTCGCGCGCGACTGGGCGACCAAGTTCAACGTGACCTACGTGCCCGGGCTACGACCCGCAGGATCCGGACGGCAAGAAGAGCGGCACGCCCCCGGCATCCTCAAGCTGCCGGCCGCTCGCATCCAGGAGAGCACCGCGACGGTGCCGGGCGTGGACGGGCAGAAGATGTCCAAGTCCTACGGCAACACCATCGACATGTTCGGAGACGAGAAGGAGGTCAAGAAGCGCATCATGGGCATCAAGACGGACTCCACGGCCGTCGAGGCGCCCAAGCCCACCGAGAACGCCCCGCTGTACGATCTGCTCCAGGTGATGCTGCCCGAGGACGCGCTTCCGCGAGGTGGAAGTCTCGTGGCGCGCCGGGCGGCAAGGGCTACGGTGACTACAAGAAGCTGCTGCTCGAGGCCTTCCACGAGACCTTCGGTCCGGCGCGCAAGCGTCGCGAGGAGCTGGTGAGCGACCCGGCCGAGCTCGAGCGCATCCTCCAGGATGGTGCCGAGCGGGCCCGTGCCGTGGCCGCCCGCTTGATGGACCGGGTGCGCCGCGCCGTGGGGTTGCCTGAGCGCGTGAGGACGCCCGTTGAGCGAAGGTCGTCGCAGCGACCCTCCCTCGGACGAGACCCTCGAGGCGGACGTCCCCCGTAGTCCGGGCGACGCCTTCCGCGTTGCGTTGCCCAATTTCGAGGGGCCGCTCGATCTGCTGCTGCACCTCATCAGGAGCACCGGGTCGACATCTTCGACATCCCGCTCGCGCTCATCACCGAGAAGTACCTCGAGCACCTGGAGCGGATGCGGGAGATCGACCTGGACATCGCCGGGGAGTTCCTGGTGATGGCCGCCACGCTGGCGCACCTCAAGAGCCGCATGCTGCTGCCGCGCCAGGAGCACCGCCGGAGCGGCGACGGACGCGGTGGCCGAGCGCTGGCAGGAGGAGGCGGACGATCCGCGCGCCGAGCTGGTGCGCCGCCTGCTCGAGTACCAGAAGTACAAGGACGCGGCCGAGCAGCTCGCCAAGCAGGACATCCTGGATCGCGACGTCTTCGCCCGCCAGCGTGCCCGTGGAGGCCGTGCCCATCCCCGAGGAGGAGGTGGGGCTGCAGGAGTTCAGCGTCCTCAAGCTGATCGAGGCGCTCGACCGGGTGCTCGGAGCGCCTGACGCCCAAGCTGCAGCACGAGGTGGTGCGCGAGCAGCGTGAGCCTCTCCGAGGCCATCCTGCGCGATAGCCGAGCGCTGCGCGCCGAGGGACGCAGGCAGCTTCGAGGGTCTCTTCGAGGGCAGCGCGACGCGTCACCGGAGTTGGTCATCACCTTCCTGGCCATCCTCGAGATGGTGAAGCGGCGGCTGCATCAGCGTGCGCCAGGAGGAGCCCCTGGCAGGACATCCTCCTGACCCCCAACGGGGACGCCCTGGAGCGGCTGGTGCCCCACGGAGGTGGACGAGAGTGAGTACCGGTAAGCAACGGCCCCGAGGACGCCGACGAGGCCCGGCGCGTCCGGCGGCCCCAGCCCCTTCACCGAGGAGGAGATCGCCGCCGTCACCGGTCCGGCGACGACGACGAGCTGGAGGACGTGGATGCGGCCGTCATCGAGGTCGACGAGCGTCCCCGATCTCCAGACGCTCCTTCGAGAAGCTCGTCCAGAAGAGCCGCAAGCTCTCCGCCGAGCGCGTGCGCACCGTGCTGGAGAGCGCTGCTCTTCGTCTCCGACAAGCCGCTGACTCTGGACCAGCTCTTCGAGGCCACCGGGCATCGACCGCGAGCTGATCACCAGGAGGCGCTGGACCAGATCGCCGGCATCCACCGCGACGGCATCAGCGGCGTCGTGCTGCACGAGGTGGCCGGCGGCTGGCAGTTCCGGACGGATCCGCACTCGGCGGAGTACGTGCGGCGCTTCCTGCAGGTGAAGCCGCAGCGCCTCACCCGCGCCGCCCTGGAGACGCTGGCCATCATCGCCTACCGCCAGCCCGTCACCCGCCCGGAGATCGAGGACATCCGCGGCGTGGACTGCGGCGCCGTGCTCAAGGCGCTGCTGGATCGCAAGCTGATCAAGATCCTCGGCAAGAAGGACGAGGTGGGCCGGCCCATGCTGTACGGCACCACCCGCGAGTTCCTCGAGTTCTTCGCCCTCAAGGACCTGTCGGCCCTGCCCACGCTGCGCGAGTTCCACGAGCTGACGCAGGAGCACCAGGAGATCGTGGAGAAGGAGACGGCCCGCGGCGCCGAGTGCCAGTGGCACGGTCGAGGCCCTGGCGGACCCGGACTTCCTGAAGAGGATGGAGAAGAGCGAGCGGCAGTCGGAAGCAGCGCTCGAGAAGCTGGAGGAGGCCATGAGCGCCGCGGACGAGACCCAGCAGGCCACCGCCAGCATCCTGAACCCACCCCCGCCGCCCTCCGAGGGCGAACCGGGGCTCAGCGCCCGTTGCACGGGCGGACGAAGTGGAAGAGTGACGGAAATGGCGGCTGAACGTTTGCAGAAGTACCTGGCCCGCGCGGGCGTGGCCTCGCGCGGCACGCGGAGGTCCTCATCACCGCGGGCCGCGTGACGCGTGAACAACCAGAAGGTGACGGAGCTCGGCAGCGAAGGTGGAGCCGGGCGATCTCGTCACGGTGGACGGCGAAGCTCGTCGCACCCCCCGAGAAGTCCACCTACTTCCTGCTCTACAAGCCGGTGGGCGTCGTCACCACGCTGTCGGATCCGCAGGGCCGCCCCACGGTGGCCGACTACATCGAGGAGAGCGGCAAGCGGCTCTTCCCCGTGGGCCGGCTGGACTACGACGCCGAGGGCGCGCTGCTCGCTCACGGACGACGGGGCGCTCGCGCACAAGCTGACGCACCCCAGCTTCCAGGTGCCGCGCACGTACCTGGCCAAGGTGAAGGGCACGCCGGACGAGGCCACGCTGGACAAGCTGCGCGGTGGCGTGCGGCTCGAGGACGGCATGGCCACGCCCGTGTCCGTGGACGTGCTCGAGAAGGCCGAGCGCAACACCTGGCTGCAGCTGGTGGTGGCCGAGGGTCGCCCGCACCTCATCAAGCGGCTGTGCGCCGCGGTGGGCTCCCCGGTGGTGCGCCTGTACCGGCCGAGCTACGCGGGTGTCACCGTCGAGGGCCTTCGCCCCGGCGAGAAGCGGCCGCTCACCCAGGCCGAGGTGCGCCTGCTTCAGGACGTGTCCGACGGCAAGGTCTCGCCCGATGAGCGGGCGCTGAAGCTGCCGCCGCGGCGTCACGGGCGCACGGCGCCGGGCTTCGAGGCGGACGTGGACGCGGACGACGAGGATTTCAGCGAGGAGGCGCCTCCCGCGCCGGCCCAGGCCGCCCGGACGGAGCGTCCCGAGCGTGGGGCTTCGAAGGCGGAGCGCCCGGCGCGCGCGGCCGGTCGGCCCGAGCGCAAGGAGCTCGGGCCGCGAGGGGATGGTGGGGCACGGCCCGCCTTCCGGAGTGCCACGGGTGGTCGCGCCGAGCGCCGCACGTGGACGCCTCGTGAGGATGCGCAGGAGGAGACCCGTGAGGCGCGTCCGGAGCGCCGCGAGTGGGCGCCCCGGGGTGGTGGTGAGGAGCGTGGAGCTCGCGGTGGTCGCCCGGCGCGCGGGTCGTTCGGTACGGCCGAGCGTGGCGCCGAGCGGCGTGGCCCCCCACGGGGTGAGCGTCCGGAGCGCCGTGAGTGGGCGCCTCGGGGTGGTGGTGAGGAGCGCGGCGCGCGCGGTGAGCGCAAGCCGGCGTTCGCCGGGGGCAGCGCCGAGCGGCGGGTCCCCTCGCGTGGGCCTCGTCCCGAGCGTCGTGAGTGGGCGCCTCGGGGTGAGGAGCGTGGTGAGAGCAAGCCGGCGTTCGCCGGGGGCAGCGCCGAGCGGCGGGTTCCCGCGCGGAGTCCCCGTCCGGAGCGCCGCGAGTGGGCGCCTCGCGAGGAGCGTGGCGAGCGGGGTGCTCGTCCCGAGCGTCGCGAGTGGGCCCCCCGGGGGTGCGGGGGGTGCTCGTCCCGAGCGCAAGCCGTTCTCCGCTGGGGGAGGCGCCGAGCGGCGCGGTCCGCCTCGGGGTGACCGTCCCGAGCGCAAGCCGTTCTCCGCAGCGGGAGGCGCCGAGCGGCGCGGTCCGCCTCGGGGTGACCGTCCCGAGCGCAAGCCGTTCTCCGCAGCGGGAGGTGCCGAGCGGCGCGGTCCGCCTCGGGGTGACCGTCCCGAGCGCCGTGAGTGGGCGCCGCGAGGCGAGGAGCGTGGCGAGCGGGGTGCTCGTCCCGGGCCGAGAGGCGCGGGGGGCATGAGGCCCGAGCGCAAGACGTGGGGCGCGGCGGGGGCGGGCTCGGATCGCCCGGCACGGCGCGGTGCGGCACGCCCGGGAGGCGAGGGCGCCGGCGAGGGCGCGAAGCCCTTCACCAACTGGCGCGCGAAGAAGTCCCAGGGACCGTCGACCGATTGGAAGACGCGGCCTCCTCGGGAAGGCGCCGGGGGACCGAGGGGCCGAGGGCCCCGGAAGAGCCGCTGAGTCATGGGCGGTCGCGCGCGCCGCTGATATAACCGCCGGCGTCTTCACGCCCTCCCTCCTCGGAGAACGATGCGAACCGGCGCGCGCACCTTCCTCGTCCTGGCCCTCCTCGGTACCGCTGCGTGCAGCGGCAGTCGGGACCAGCTTCTCGCGGACCTTCAGAGCCCTCGCCCGGAGGTGCGGGCTCTCGCCGTGAAGAAGCTGGCCGAGGAGTCCCGCCCGGACGACCTCGCCCTCTTCACCCGGGCGGCCAAGGACATGGCCTCCATCGTCCGCGGCGAGGCCGCCGCGGCGCTCGGCAAGAGCCAGGATCCCCGCGTGGTGGACCTGCTCGGCGAGCTGCTCGAGGACTCCGATGAGGACGTCCAGGGCAAGGCCGCCATGGCCCTGGCGCAGGTGAAGAACGACAAGGCCAAGGCCTACCTCACGCTGCAGTACGGCCGTCGGGGCCGGGCGACGCGGCAGATCATCGTCCAGGCGCTCAAGCAGGCCAACGTGCCGGGCGCCATGGCCGAGGTCGTCGCCGCCGAGTCCAAGGCCATCTGGGACCGCAACCTGCTGGCCCTCACCGAGGGCTCGCCGCCCGAGCGCGTGGGTGCCGCCGAGGAGCTGGGCAAGAGCGGCCGGCCCGAGGCCTTCAACCGGCTGGTGCCGCTGGTTCGCGACAGCCAGGTCATCCTCGCCGCCGCCGCCGTGCGGGGCCTGGGAGACGTGGGCGACAAGCGCGCCGTCGCGGCCATCCTGCCCCTGTTGGACGAGAGCTTCCCCGAGCTGCGCGAGTCCGCCATCACCGCGCTCACGCGGCTGCAGGAGCCGCAGGCCATTCCCCGCCTTCAGGCCGTGGCGGTGGAGAAGAGCCCGGTGAGCCCCCTGGCCATCGACGCCCTGCTCGAGCTGCCGCGCCAGCCCCAGACGGATGCGGCGCTGTGCACCATCGCGCTCGACGCCGTCCCCTCCGAGGCCATCCCCGTGGCCCGGGTGATGAGGGATCGCGGCGGCTGCCCGCTCGAGCCCATCGTCGAGCGCCTGTCGCGGGCCACCACCGCCGCTAGCGGGCTGCAGGCGGTGATCGGCCTCGGCCCGGCGGCCAAGAACGCGCTGCCCACGGTGTTGCCCTACATCACCCAGGGGGACGCCACGCTGCGCGCGCTCGCCGTGGACGCGGTCGCGGCCATCGGGGACGCCTCCGCGGCGCCCGTGCTGCGGAAGGCCTACGAGCAGGAGCTCGCGTCCGTGCAGCCGCTCCGTCAGGACTGGGTCACCCAGGCGCTGCCCGAGCGCTATGGCGAGGGGTTCGATCCCTCGCGGCAGGACGTCAGCGAGGCGGAACAGCAGAAGGGCGAGAAGCACAATGGCCTCATGGCGCGCGTGAAGGCGCTCAACGCGGCCAAGGCGCGCAACCTGGGCCGGCCCGTGGTGCAGCAACGCGTGCCCACCGAGCTGTTCGACGACATGGAGTCGTCCCGGCTCGAGCCGCTGGCCGGGCTGCTGCGCGCGCTCGGGGCCGTCAAGGCGCCCGGGGCGCTGGAGCTGCTCAAGGGCTTCGCCGGGGACTCCAGCGTGACGCTGCGCACCGCCGCCCTGGTGGGCCTGGCGCGACTGGGGCCCGAGGGTGTGGCCATCGCCAAGGGCGGCATGTTCGAGTCCGATCGAGATCTGCTCAAGACACTCGCGCAGGCGCTGGCCGAGCAGGGCGAGGTCGGTCAGTCCGTGCTGGTGGAGCTGCTGCCGCAGATCAGCGGCGAGAAGTTGGTGCTGCTCGACACGCTGAACCGTCATGGCGTGCCGGCCTCCGCGGTGGAGCCGCTGAGCAAGGTGGTGACCGAGGGTGGCCCGGAGGCGGTGCTGGCCGCCTCGATGCTCGGCCGGATGAAGGCGAAGGAGGCGGTGCCCACGCTGGTGAAGGCGCTGGAGGACTCCACGAGCCTCGGCCGGCGCGAGATGCTCACCGCGCTGGGGGAGATCGGCGACAACTCGGCGGCCGAGGTGGTGGCGCGCGATCTGTACAACGATCTCCCGGAGATCCGGGCGGCGGCGGCGGCGGCGCTCGCGAAGATGGGGACGGGTGCCCAGGCCGACGCACTGGACGCGCTCAAGAGTGACTATTACCGTCGTGTGCGGGATGCCGCCGCGACGGCCCTGGCGAAGACAACTACAGCGGCGGAGGGGGCACGCTGACAATGGAGCCAAGGCAGCTCAGGGACAAAGCCAACGAGGCACTCACCAAGGGTCGCTTCCCCCGAGCCGCCGAGCTCCTCGAGGAGTACTGTCAGCGGGAGCCGAAGGACTTCCAGACGCGCCTGCGCCTGGGAGACGCGTGGGTGAAGGCGGGCAACAACGCTCGCGCCATCGTCGCCTACCAGGTCGCCGCCGAGGGCTTCGCTCGCGAGGGTTTCCTCCCGCGCGCCATCGCCGCCAGCAAGCTCATCCTGGAGCTGGACTCGTCGCACCAGGGCGTCCAGCAGATGCTCGCCAACCTCTACGCCCGCCGTGGTGTGCCGGGTGGCGCACCCCGCGAACCGGCTCCGAAGCCGGCGAACGTGATCGCGTCCTCGCTCGTGAAGCGGGTGGTGGCCGACGAGGCTCCGGCTCCGGCGGCGCGGATGGGGCTGGTGCCCGGCGCTCCCGTCCAGTTCGACGACGAGGGGGCACCGAAGGCCCAGGCCCCTGGTGTGGCGGCCGAAACCCAGAACTCCTCCTCGGGCATCGAGGTGGAGCTGGACATCGAGGAGGCGAGCGAGGACTCGTCGACGGGCTTCGAGCTGGATCTCAGCGACGCGGAGCAGAGGACCGTGGAGGCCGCGCCGTCCCCGACCCCCGTGGCGCAAGCCGCTCCTCCGGGTCTGCGCCCCCGCCGAGCCACCGACTCCCAGCCGACCGAGCCAGAGAAGGCCCCGGTCCCCGCGCCGCCTCCCGTGCCGGAGCCCCCGCGCCGGACCGCACCGTGGTCCGCGGTGCTGCCCTCCGCGCCGCGTATCGAGCGCTTCACCCCCGAGGCCGGCGTGGACTTCCAGTCCCCGGTGCCGGGGAGCACGCCCTTCACCGAGCTCGAGCTGGGTGCGGACTCGCTGCTGCACGCGGTGGAGATGGCGGCTCTCGCGGGAATGGCACGAGGGCCGATGTCGGGGGCTCCCGCGGCCGGCGACGAGCCGGGCGAGGGGAGCGCCGAGGAGACCGTGACGGAGACGGCCCCGCGGGACGGGGCGCTGCCGGAGATTCCGCTCTTCTCGGACCTGCCGCGCGACGCCTTCATCGCGCTGTTCGAGCGCTGCCCGCTGCGCCGCTTTCCCGAGGGCGCGCGCATCATCGAGCAGGGCACGCGGGGCGATGCCTTCTACGTCATCTGCGCGGGCCGGGTGCGCATCGTGCGCCAGAAGGGCGACGAGCAGCGGGTGCTGGCCACGCTGGAGGAGGGCGCCTTCTTCGGCGAGATGGCGCTCCTGTCGGGCGCGCCGCGCTCGGCCTCGGTGGTGGGGGCCGCGGAGGAGACGCAGGTGCTGGAGATCTCGGCACCGGTGCTCGCGGACTTGTCGCGCAGCTACCCACAGGTGGCCCGAGCACTGCGGCGGTTCTGCCGGCAGCGGCTGCTGTCGGACGTGGTGAACACCTCGGCGCTCTTCCGGTCCTTCGGGCGCAAGGACCGGCGCGACCTGGTGGAGCGCTTCAAGGCCCGCGAGGTGCGCCGGGGCGACGTCATCATCCACGAGGGCAACCAGGTGGATGGCCTCTACGTGGTGCTCTCCGGCGAGGTGTCGGTCAGCAAGGGCGGGCAGTCCCTGGCGCAACTGCGCGAGGGCGAGCTGTTCGGGGAGATGTCGCTGCTCCAGAAGACGCCCGCGACCGCCACCGTGACGGCTCAGCGGAACACCTCGCTGCTGCGGCTGCCGCGCGAGGACTTCGACACCCTCATCCTCACGCACCCGCAGATCCTCGCCCTGGTCTCCGAGCTCACGGAGACCCGGCGGCGCAACACGGAGGCGGTGCTGGGGACGGGCCCGAAGGACGGTGAGCCCGGAGAGCAGTTCGAGGATCTGGTGCTGTTCTGAGACTCGCGGCTGGGTACAGCATCAGCTGCGCTTCGGATGCTCTGCTACCGGTCGCACCGAGGCTCCGCGCACCTTCTTCGCCGCCAGCGCCCGGGCCACTTCCTGTGAAACCAGGACCCCCCTGTGGGCCGATGCTCCACTGCCGAAATACTCTCGCGTCTTCGCCATCCGGGCCGAAGGCTCGTTCGCCAGTGGAGGGAATGCCCCCCGTGTCACAGGGAGAGACTTGACCCGTCCACAGTGTGCACAGTGCTCCGTTGCGAGGTCCTCCACCACCACGTCCACTTCTTCCTGGATGACGAGCTGGACCACCGTCTTCAGCTCGGCGCCCTTCGCGTCGAGAACCGGCCGGCAGCCGACTCCGTTCGGATGGAAGACAGTGCTCCAGACCTCCGGCCTCACGAAGAATTCGTCGAAGACCCAGTGGAGTTGAAGGATGCCGTTTCGACCCCACTTCGGCTCGGACTTCATCCGAAAGGGGGCCTTCTGCCTCAGTCCGATGCCACACTGCTCGCAGAAATCGGCCACCTCGCAGGTCACCTCCCGGTAGCCGAAGCGGCCCTCGTCTGGCTGCGGGTATCCGTGATGCCAGCTCGGCTCCAGTGCGAGCCATCGAGCAGCGGCCAGCTCCTCCTTCGAGAAGTGCGTGCTGACGATATCGACGGCCCGTCTCCTGGCAATCCACGGCTGCAAGGCAGGCCACGACTCGTGGGATCCTCGCCCTGGTCTCCGAGCTCACGGCGACCCGGCAGCGCAACACGGAGGCGGTGCTGGGGACGGGCCCGAAGGACGGTGAGCCCGGAGAGAGCTTCGAGGATTTGGTGCTGTTCTGAGGGCTCGCCACTATTTGCCGACGGCGATCACCAGCCCCGATTCCCTCCCTTCGATCGCCCGCACATAGGACCGGGCGACGACCTCCGCCGGAACACCGCCCGAGGGATCCTGTCCCATCGCCTTCAGCGTCTCGCTCACCCACGGCGGGCTGACGCAGTTGACGCGAATGTTCCGCGGAGCCTCGAGCGCCGCCGCGCGAGTGAACCCCTCCAGCCCGGAGTTCACGAGGCTGATCGCCCCGCTCCCCTTCATGGGCTGCTGAGCGAGCACCCCGCTCGTCACCGTGAAGGAGCCGCCGTCGTTCACGAAATCGAACCCGAACCGGACGACGTTCACCTGTCCCATCAGCTTGTTGTTCAGGGAGAACCGGAAGTCATCATCCGACAGCTTCTCCAGCGGCGCGAACTTCGCCGCACCCGCAGCGGTCACCACCGCGTCGACCTTTCCGACCTTCTTGTACATCGCGCGGATCGACTCCGGATCCGCGAGATCCACCGTGAGAGCCGTCTTCTTGTGGCTCACCTCGATGACCTCGTGACGACCGCGAAGCGCCGCGGCGATTGCACTGCCAATGGTTCCAGTCGCGCCAATGAGGAGGATTCGCATGGTGGCTTTTATAAGCGGCCGCCAGTCACCTCACGAACAGGACCCCCGCTCGCTCTGGAAGGGAGCAGGGGGAAGGGTCGTCTCCCCAACATCGTGAGTTGGGTGGATGCAGAGACCTGCGGTATGAGGGGGAAATGGTGCGGAACTCATTCCTCGTAGTCCTGGCGCTGCTCGCCGCGGGTTGCGCCTCGCAGCGGCTGTCGGGTGCGGACCTGGATCGGGTCTCGCGGCCCGCCTTCATCTCCCGGCATCGAGCTCGATGCCGGTCCGCGGAGCCTCGTGTTCCGGGAGGACGGCGCGTACAAGGACAAGCTGAAGAAGCTGGAGCCGAAGGAGGCGGATCGCCGGCTGCAGGCGAAGCTGACCGCGGCGGTGACGCGCTTCGAGGTCTCCGAGCGCCTGCGGGTGAACACGTTCCGGCAGCTGCCGCAGGACCGGCCCTGGGTGAACACGCTGGATCCGGCGCGGGTGGCGACGGTGCTGGAGAGCTTCCTGGTGGAGGAGGTGCCGGCGAACGCCCCGGATTACGATCTGCTGGCGCCGCTGGGCACGGACACGGTGGTGGAGTTCGTGATCCAGGACTACGGCATGCGGAGCGATGACGGCCGGGCGGGCTCGTACATCCAGGGCTATGCGCGGATGTTCAAGCTCAAGGGGCGCGCGGAGATCTGGCGCCATCCGTTCCGGGTGGATCGGGTCTCCGAGGGCACCGAGCACCTGGATCCCTTCAAGGTGGGCAAGGAGCCCTCGCTGTTCCGCCAGCAGATGACGGAGATGCTGGACGTGCTGGCGGAGCAGTTCGCGCAGAGTCTGACCCCGAAGGATCGCAAGGGCGGCACGCCGCTGCCCGAGGGCTCCGAGGTGTCCGAGCCGGACAGCGTGAACCGCACCGGCCGCGAGGCACCGGCTCCCGCGCAGCCCGCCCAGCCCGAGTTGGCGCCTGGCGAGCTGCCGGACCCGGATCCGTAGCCCTCAGAACAGCGCGTGCTCCGCGAGGAGCACCGCGAGCCCCAGCACGAAGCTGATGAGCGTGATGGGGAGGCCGACGCGGAGGTAGCCGAGGAAGCTGATCTCCGCCTTGCCCCGCGCGGCCTCGAAGACGATGAGGTTGGCCACGCTGCCCACCAGTGTGAGGTTGCCGGCCAGGGTGGACCCGAGCGCCAGCACGTGCCAGCCGAGCACGGGATCATGCAGCGTGGGCACCCAGGCGCGCGCGAGCATGACGAAGGGCACGTTGCTGAAGAGGTTCGAGGCCACCAGCGTCAGCCCCGCGAAGCCGAGCGTCTCGCGCCAGGGCGGCCCGGACATGAAGGGCGAGAAGACGCGGTAGATGTCATCGGCCCAGCCCGCCTTGTTGACGCCGTACACCACGACGAAGAGACAGGCGAAGAAGAGCAGCAGGACGTAGTCCACGCGCTCGATGGCCTGACGCGGGTGGCGGCGGGCCAGGGTCATCACCACGGCGGCGCCGGTGAGGGCGCTCCAGCTCATGGGCAGGCCCGCGAAGAAGGCCGCGACCACCCCGAGGAGCGTGACGAGCGTGAGCCCCAGCAGCGGCCGATCCACGGGAGGCGGGGGCGGGTGTGGCTCGAAGCGCTCCTGGGTGAGCTCCTTGCGGAAGACGTAGAGGAGCCCCGCGATGACCACTCCGGTGGAGAGCACGGCCGGCAGCGCCATGTAGGCGACGAACTGGGCATAGGGCAGCCCGGAGGCGCCCTGGATGAGCATGTTCTGCGGATTGCCGGTGAAGGTGGCGACCGAGCCCGCGTTGGAGGCCATGCAGACGGCCAGCAGGTACGGGATGGGGGGCAGACGCGCGTCCTCGACCACTACCAGCACGAGCGGGGTGAGCATCAGGCAGATGGTGTCGTTGACGAGGAAGGCGGAGAGGAAGGCGCTGATGCAGGCCACCGCCACGAGGAGCCGCCGGGGCGTGTGGGCCAGGCGGAGCGCCCAGGCTCCAGCGGCGCGGAAGAAGGCTGCCTGGGAGAGATAGTCCGCGAGCAGCATCATCCCCAGCAGCAGCACGAGCGTGTCCATGTCCACGGCGTGCCGGGCGGGGTCGGAGCTGTAGTTGAAGACCTCGGAGGGGGCGACGATGCCGGCCACCACCATGAGGACGGCGCCCACGAGCGCGCCTCCGGGGCGATCCAGCTTGGGGAAAGGGAGCTTGATGCCTGCGATGAAGACGTAGGTGAACAGGAAGATGACGAGGGCCACGGCGGGCGGACAGTAGCCGAAAGCCTTCTGCTAGGCTGCGCCCACCTCATTTCGGAGGGGGAGGGGCATGGCTGGGACCGACCGCCACGACGGGCCGGTGGAGCTCGATGGAAGCGAGGGCGAGGGAGGAGGGCAGATCCTCCGCTCGGCGCTCTCGCTGTCGCTCATCACCGGACGGCCCTTCCACATGACGCGCGTGCGGGCCAACCGCCAGCCCTCGGGACTGCGGCCCCAGCACCTCGCCTGCGTGCGAGGCGCGGAGGCCCTGAGCGGAGGGCGGAGCGAGGGTGCCGAGGTGGGGGCCTCGGAGCTGCGCTTCGAGCCGGGGACGGTACGTCCGGGCGACTACGTGCTGGAGGTAGGGACCGCGGGGAGCACGCCGTTGCTCTTCCAGTGCCTCTTCTATCCGCTGGCGCTGGCGGGGGGCGGCTCGCTGACCCTGCGCGGAGGGACGCACCTACCGCACAGCCCCAGCTACCACTACCTCGTGGGCGTGTGGCTCCCGGTGGCGCAGGCGTACGGGATGAGTGCCTCGCTGCGCCTGGTGCATGCGGGCTTCTACCCGGAAGGGGCGGGGGAGTTCATCGCCGAGGTGGGTCCCCTGCGCGAGCCCCCGCGGCGGGTGGAATTGCCCGCGCGCGGGACACTGCGGGACATCTCGGTGGGCTCGTTCGTGGGCGGACTGCCCTTCGGCATCGCGGAGCGGCAGTCCAAGGCGGCGGTGGCGGCGCTTCGCGAGCGGGGCATCTACAGCCACGCGGAGAACCGGCCCCTGGCGACGACGCGCTCGGTGGGGACGGTGACGTTCATCCTGGCGCAGTTCGAGAACACCATCGCCGGCTTCACGGCGCTGGGGGCGCGGGGGCGTCCGGCGGAGGAGGTGGGCCGCGAGGCGGCGGAGGAGGTGGTGCGCTTCATGGAGAGCGGGGGCGCGCTGGACGAGCACCTCGGGGATCAGATCCTCCTGCCAGCGGCGCTGCTGGCCGCGGGGAAGCTGGGCCCGGCGTCACCGGGGACCACGCGCTACACGACGGAGCGGGTGACCGAGCACCTCACCACGCATGCGCGACTCCTCGAGCGGTTCCTACCGGTGCGGGTGACGGTGGAACCCGGAGGCGCCGTCGAGGTCGCCCCGGCCTGAGGCAGGTGCCAGAGTGGCGGGCGCGAGCGATCGCGGCGGGGTGGGCAGGAGCGCTGCTTGCGGGGAGCGCACGGCACAGCCGGAGAACAGGACTCCGAAAGCGAGGGCCGCAAGGGACGGCTTCATGGAACACCTCCTGGGGATGCGGGTTCCGGTCGGCGTGGCTGCAGACCCGCGAGCACCCGCATGATGCTCCTCCTGCCCCGAGACACGGAGTGCACCCGGGGGCGGGTCTGTCCACGATTCGCCAGTTCACTCCGCTATTCCAGGACGGTGCATGCTCTGCCCTCGACTACTTCTGCTCCGTGTCCGGCGACTTCGGCCGGAAGAGCGGGCACCGGAGCACCGGCTGGGGCGCGTACTTCTGTGGCAGCAGCGGGCACATGATGAAGGTGGACGTCTTCGTCCGCACGTACCGGGGCGGCGCGGCGCAGCGGTGACAGAGACTCGTCGGGAAGGGCAGCGGATCCGGCGGCTTCTCGTCCATGCTCACACCCCTCCGTCTGGCAGATGCCCGCGTTGTTCACGAGCACGTCCACCATGCCCGCCTCGCGCTCCAGCGTGCGCACCATCTCTTGCAGGCCGGCCCCGGTCCAGCACGGAGCGCTTGAACGCCCACGCTCGCGCACCCAGCCCCCGGAGCGTCGCGAGTGTCTTCTCGACCTCGGTGTCCGCGCGCACGTAGTTGAGGCTGGAGCGCGGCATGCAAGAGCGCCCCTTTTAATCATTTTCAGAGAGTCCGGTTAACGACTTGTAAGAGACGACCGCGCGGCCCTCGGCGCGGAGGATGGCGGTAGCCTTGTCACCCTCGGGACGGGTGCGCAAATGCTGCGCCTTCGCCGGGATCCGCCGCAAGGACTGCGCTACGGCCAGTCTCCATGCCTCGAATTCCGGAGAGATCGGCGTTGGCGCTCCTTATGCAGTGATAGATAGATGGGCGTTACGATGAAGCCCATTAGACGAACTCCCATCTCAAACTGCTGAAGAAGGTCTCCAACAATACTTGACGTTTTGGTGGGCATGTTTTAAGTGTTTTTCACGTTTGTGCCGGTAGCAGGATTGTTGCCTGGTTGCATTCAAGCGCTGCGTTTGGGTTTGTCGGCTTGAGATGGGGTTCAAGTGTCGGCGCAAGACGGATTGCTGGGAAATGGTTTAGCTGAGGTGCAGGCGCGTCTGGCTGTTGCCCTCGCTCAACGGTTGGGGATTGAAGCGCGTACGCTCGACGTGCGCGAGCGCTTCAGCCGGTATGGGCTCGACTCATTGAAGGCAACGGCTTTCATTGCCGAGATCGGTGCGATGCTCGGGCGCTCGTTGTCACCCACGCTCGTCTGGGAGTATCCCACTCTCGATGCCCTGGCCCGGTATCTCGCCGGAGAGCAGGTGGCTGCAGCTCCGCGGCCCATGTCTCGTTTTTCCTCGGCGGATGAGCCCATCGCCATTGTCGGCCTGGCGTGCCGCTATCCCAAGGCACCGGATCCCTCGGCGTTCTGGCGTCTGCTCGCGGGTGGGAGCGATGCCATCACGGAAGTCCCTCCCGATCGGTGGGACGCCGAGCGGCTCTACGATAGCGACCTCTCCGCGGCCGGCAAGGCAAACACCCGCTGGGGTGGATTCCTCGAGCGGGTGGATGGGTTTGATCCCCTCTTCTTCGGCATCTCGCCCAAGGAGGCGCTCCACATGGATCCGCAACAGCGGCTCATGCTGGAGTTGACCTGGGAGGCGTTGGAGGACGCGGGGATCGCGGCGGAGCACCTGCAAGGCTCGCCCACGGCTGTATGTTTTGGGGTGATCTGGACGGATTACGAGACCCTGTTGCAGCGGCTCGGCTTGCGGCGCATCTCCCAGCACACGGCGACGGGGTTCCACCACAGCATCATCGCCAACCGCGTCTCCTATGTGCTGGGTCTCCGGGGCCCGAGTCTGGCCATCGACACGGCGTGCTCCTCGTCGCTCGCGGCGGTGCACCTGGCCTGCGAGAGCCTGCGCAGGGGCGAGTCGACGCTCGCCCTCGCGGGCGGCGTGAATCTGAACATCGCGCCCGACAGCACGGTTGGAATGTCCAAGGTCGGCGCCCTCTCGCCCGATGGGCGCTGCTTCTCCTTTGACGCGCGCGCCAACGGGTACGTGCGTGGCGAGGGGGCGGGCGTGGTCGTGCTCAAGCCCCTCTCCCAGGCCATCGCGGATGGCGATCCCATCTACTGCGTCATCCGCGGCAGCGTCATCAACAACAACGGCGGAAGCAACGGCCTCACCGCGCCCAACCCCAAGGCCCAGGAGGAGCTGCTCCGCGTGGCCTATGCGCGTGCTGGCATCGAGCCGTCCGAGGTGCAGTACGTCGAGGCGCATGGCACCGGCACGCAGCTCGGGGATCCGATGGAGGCCCGCGCCCTGGGCGAGGTGCTCGGCGCGGGGCGGTCCGCCGACAGGCCGCTGCACATCGGCTCCTGCAAGACCAACATCGGGCACCTGGAGGCCGCCGCGGGCATCGCGGGGCTGATCAAGGTCGCGCTGTCCATCAAGCACCGCGCGCTCCCGCCGAGTCTCCACTTCGAGACGCCCAACCCGCACATCCCCTTCGCGGATCTGCGTCTGGAGGTCCAGCGCACCCTCGGACCCTGGCCCGAGCCGGAGCGGAAGCTCATCGCGGGAGTCAGCTCCTTCGGATTCGGTGGCGCGAACTGTCACGTCGTGGTCGAGGAGCCGGGCGCGCCCCGGGCGGAGCTCGTCCCCCTCTCTGGCGAGACTCCAGAGGCCCTCCGCGGGGCGGCGCAGCGGCTGCTCGAGCGCCTCGAGGTCGTCGGGGAGCAGGTGCCACTGTCCGAGCTCTGCCGCTCGGCCGCGGCCCACGTCGGCGGGTCCGCTCATCGCATGGCGATGACCGTCCGCTCCCGGAAGGAGCTTCGGGAGCACCTCACGAGCTTCCTTCGGGGTGAGGCGAGGGCGGGGCTGTCGACGGGGCAGGTGGAGTCCGAGCACTCCCAGAAGCCGGTCTTCGTCTTCTCGGGGCAGGGCTCTCAGTGGCCTGGCATGGGGCGGGCTCTGCTACGGACCGAGCCGGTGTTCCGGGCCTCGCTGGAGCAGTGCGATCGGCTCATCCGGGAGCACCTGGGCTGGTCACTGCTGGCCGAGCTGAGCGCCGATGCCGCGGCGGCACGGCTGGATCGGATCGATGTCGCCTTCCCCGCGATCGTGGCACTGGAGATCGCGCTGGCGGCGCTCTGGCGCTCCTGGGGGATCGAGCCTGTCGCGGTGGTGGGACACAGCATCGGCGAGGTCTCGGCTGCGCACGTCGCGGGCATCCTGAGCCTCGAGGACACCCTGCGCGTCATTTGCGCACAGGGACGTCTGCTGAGCCGGCTCAGTGGCCAGGGCGCGATGGGGCTCGTGGGGCTCTCATGGGAGCAGTCCGCCGAGCTCCTGGCTGGCTACGAGGGCCGTCTGTGCCGCGCCATCGACGCGAGCGCGGACTCGACGGTGCTGGCCGGTGAGCCGGGCGCGCTCGTCGAGGTGTTCGCCTCCCTGCGACACCGAGGCGTGTTCTGCCGCCAGGTGGAGACCAACGTGGCGGTGCACAGCCCGCAGGTCGATGTGCTGCGTGGCGAGCTCTCCGAGATCCTGCGGGGACTCCGTCCCGGCCGGGCACTCATCCCCATCATCTCCACGGTCACGGCCTCGCCGCTCGAGGGCGGGAGCTTCGATGCCGCCCACTGGGCGAAGAACTTCGCGGAGCCCGTGTTCTTCACGGGCGCGCTCTCCCACGCGCTCAGCGAGGGGCATCGCGTCTTCCTGGAGGTCGGCCCGCACCCGATCGTCAAACACTCCATCGAGTCGACCCTGCGGCATGCCGGCCAGCAGGGGCTCGTCGTCCCATCCCTCCGCCGACAGGAGGACGAGCGGGGCGTGATGCTCGATACGCTGGGCGTCCTGTATGCCCGTGGCCAGCAGGTCCGGTGGGAGGCGATCTTCCTGGGAGGCGCAGAGGGGGTCAAGAGTGCTCCCCCCGGTGAGGAGCCGGTGCGGCTCCTGCCCCTGTCGGCGCGCAGCCCCGAGGCGCTGAAGTCGCTGGCCGCGGCCTACCGTGACTTCCTGGGTGACGGCGCCGCGGAGGGAGCGACACTCGAGGACATCACCTACACGGCGGGAGTGCGGCGGAGCCATCATGCCCATCGCCTGTCGGTGGTGGGCGGCTCGCGGCGGGAGCTGGCCGAGGCGCTGGAGGCCTTCGCACGGGGCGAAGCCCGTCCCGGTGTGAGCCAGGGCCGGGTGAGCCCCGAGGGGCGGGCCCGGGTCGCTTTCGTCTTCCCGGGGCAGGGGTCGCAGTGGCTCGGTATGGGCCGCCAGCTCCTGCGCGAGGAGCCGGTCTTCCGGGCGGCGATCGAGTCCTGCGAGCGGGCGATGCGGTCCCACGTGGACTGGTCGCTCACGGAGGAGCTCGGCGCGGACGAGCAGCGCTCGCGCCTGCAGGAGATCGACGTCGTGCAGCCGGTGCTGTTCGCGATGCAGGTGGCGCTGGCGGCGCTGTGGCGCTCGTGGGGCGTCGAGCCCGATGCGGTGGTGGGCCACAGCATGGGCGAGGTGGCCGCGGCGCATGTGGCGGGCGCGCTCAGCCTGGAGGACGCGGTGAGGATCATCTGCCGCCGCAGCCTCCTCCTGCGCCGCATGAGCGGGCAGGGGGCGATGGCCGTGGTGGAGCTCGGTCTGGAGCAGGCCCGCGAGGCGCTGGCCGGCTACGAGGCGCGGCTCTCCATTGGCGTGAGCAACAGCGCTCGCTCGACGGTGCTCTCCGGGGACACCGAGGCCCTGGAGGAGCTGCTGCGGCGGCTCGAGGGCCAGGGCGTCTTCTGCCGCCGGGTGAAGGTGAACGTCGCCTCCCACAGCCCGCAGATGGACCCGCTGAAGGAGGACCTCCTCCGCGTGCTCGACGGAATCTCTCCCGTGCGCGCGGCGGTGCCCATCTACTCCACGGTGACGGGGCTGACGGGCGATGGGAGCGACTTCCATCCGTCCTACTGGGTCAGCAACCTGCGCGAGCCGGTGCTGTTCCATGGCGCCGTCGAGCGGCTGTTGGAAGACGGCCACAGCGTGCTCCTCGAGGTGAGCCCTCATCCCGTGTTGCTCGCCCCCATCGAGGAGACGCTGCGCGAGTCGAAGCGGGACGGACTTGCTCTCGCCTCGCTGCGGCGGCAGGCGCAGGAGCGGCGGAGCCTGCTGGAGTCACTCGCGGCGCTGTACGCGCGGGGTGGCTCCGTCGACTGGAAGAAGCTGCACCCCTCGGGGGGTCGTGTCGTCGCGCTGCCCATGTACCCGTGGCAGCGGGAGCGGTATTGGCTCGTGGACGAGGCGGAGGCTGCTTCACGGCACGTGAGCGCCGCGCGTGAGGGCGGTCCGGGGCATCCCCTTCTCGGAGGCTCGCTCTCCTCGTCCGTGCAGCCCGGCACCCACTTCTGGGAGCGGGCCGTGAGCACGGAAGCGTTCCCGTACCTCTCCGACCACTGCGTGTGGGGTGAGATCGTCTTCCCGGGCGCGGGATACGTGGAGATGGCTCTCTCCGCCGGAGCGGAGGTGCTGGGTGAGTCGGGGCTCGTGCTCGAGAACGTGTCGATCAGCGAGATGCTCGCGATCGAGCCGGAAGGGGAGCGGCTCGCGCAGGTGGTGCTGAGCGAGGAGGGCGCGGGTCGGGCCTCCTTCCAGATCTCCAGCCGTGCCGCGGGAGACAAGACGTGGCGCAAGCACGCGGCGGGGAGCCTGCGCCGGGAGGATGGCGCCGCCCTGGAGCTCACCGCGGAGCCGCCCGAGTTGCTGCGGGAGCGCCTGGAGGTGGCGGTCTCCTCCGAGGCGCATTACCAGCGCAGGCAGGAGCAGGGCCTCGCGTACGGCCCCGCGTTCCAGTCGCTGCGACAGCTCTGGCGGAGCGAGCGCGAGGGGTTGGCTAGCCTGGAGCTCCCCGAGCAGGTGTCCTCCGGGAGTGAGGCGTATCGACTCCATCCCTCGCTGCTGGATGCCTGTCTTCAGGTCGCGGTGGAGCTGGTCTCTCCGGCGGAAGCGGCACCGGCAACGGTGGGGACCCATGTGCCGGTGGGGTTCGGGCGGATGCGGCTCTTCCAGCGGCCCGGGCGCGCGGCCTGGGTGTGGGTGAAGGCCCTGGGTGATGCGTCCGCGAGCGAGCGGGAGCACGCCTTCGACATCCGGCTCCTGGATGACCAGGGCCACGTGCTGATGGAGCTCGAGGGGCTGCGTGTCTATCGGCTCGAGGCGGGCGCCGCGGTACGCAAGGAGCTCGGCGAGTGGACCTACCAGGTGGACTGGGAGTCGCAGTCGCTGCCGGCGGAGCTGCCGTGGCCAGCGCGCTCACCGGGGAGTTGGTTGATTCTCGGCGATAGCGGTGGCGTGGGTCAGCGGCTGTCCGCGTTGCTGCGGGCGCGTGGCGAGACCTGCGTGCTCGTATCCCCGGGCGAGACGTACCGGCTCGGGGACGCACTGGGGGCGGGGGCGCCACCCTGCCGCGGAGTGGTGCACCTGTGGAGCCTCGATTGCGCCTCGAATGACGCGCTCACGCCGTCGACGCTGGAGTCCGCGCGGCGGCTCAGTATCACCAGCGTGCTGCACCTGGTGCAGGCGCTCTCCCAGACCAGTTGGAGAGATCCACCCCGGCTCTGGCTGGCCACGCGCGGCGCGCGCTCCGTCGGCAAGGAGCCGGAGCGGGTCAATGTGGCACAGGCTCCGCTCTGGGGTCTGGGGCAGGTGCTGGCCCTGGAGCAGCCCGAGCTGCGATGCACACGCGTGGATCTCGAGGGAGGCGCGGACGAGTGCGCCAACGCGCTGCTCCGGGAGCTGTCTTCCACGGCATTCGAGGATCAAGTCGCATGGCGCGGTGGCACGCGGCTCGTGGCGCGGCTCTCGCGGGCGGCGGACGCGCTGGTCGCCAGGGAGCCGGCGACGTTCCTCCGCGCCGACGGCACCTACCTCATCACGGGGGGGCTCGGCGGATTGGGCCTCGAGGTGGCACGCTGGCTCGTCACCCATGGGGCGCGTCACCTGCTCCTGCTGGGGCGCCGCGCCCCATCGGCGGAGGCCGAGCGCACGCTCGCGGAGCTGCGCCAGGCGGGCGCTCACGTGGAGCCCTTCCAGGCGGATGTCGCGCTCCCAGGGGACGTGGCGCGAGCGCTGGCCCGGGTGGACGAAGCGATGCCGCCGCTGCGCGGTGTCTTCCACGCGGCGGGCCTCCTCGAGGACGGCCTGCTGGTCAACCTCACGGAGGAGCGCTTCGCCTCAGTGATGGCGCCCAAGGTCCTGGGCACCTGGAACCTCCACGCTCAGACGCGTCATCTGCCGCTGGAGCTCTTCGTGCTCTTCTCCAGCGCGACCTCCCTGTTGGGCACTCCGGGTCAGGCGAACTACTCCGCGGCCAACGCGTTCATGGATGCGCTGGCCCATGCCCGCAGGGCGGAGGGCCTGCCCGCGCTGAGTATCAACTGGGGCACCTGGACGAACGTCGGCCTCGCGGCGGCGCAGGCCAACCGCGGAGAGCGCCTCGAGGCGCGTGGCCTGCGTGGGATGCCTCCAGACAAGGCCCTCGTGGCGCTCGGTATGCTGCTGGGGCAGGGCCGTCCGCAGGTGGGCGTGATGGCGCTCGAGCCGAGGCAGTGGCTGGGGTTCTATCTGGCCGCGGCCCAGTCGCCTTTCTTCACGCGTCTGTCTCAGGAGCGGACCGGCAAGCCCGCCGTGGAGCTGGGGCGGAGCCGGATCCGCGAGCAGCTCGAAGCCGCCCGCGGCTCCGAGCGCCGTGCCCTGCTCGAGCATCACCTGCGCGAGCAGATCGGCGGAGTACTGAGGATGGAGCCGGCGCGCATCGAGCCACGCACTCCGCTGGGGAGCCTTGGCCTCGACTCGCTGATGAGCATGGAGATCCGCAACCGCCTGGAGGCGGCGCTGGGTCTGAAGCTCAGCGCGACGCTGGTCTGGACCTACCCGACCCTTGCCGCGCTCACTCCGTTCCTGGCGGAGAAGTTGGGGCTCCCGCTCGAGGACAAGGGCAGTGAGCCTCAGGCCGCGGTGGCTCCTTCACCGGCTCCGCCGAGCGCCGAGCCGGGCAGTGAGATCGACGAGATGTCGGAAGAAGAAGTCGAGCGACTGTTCGCTCAGAGGATGGCTCAGGGCAAATGACGAGCTTCGCCGAAAAGATCGCGCAGTACTCCCCGAAGCGGTTGGCGCTCCTCGCGATGGATCTCAAGTCCCGGCTCGACGCGGCGGAGGGCGCGCGCTCGGAGCCGGTGGCGATCATCGGGATGGGGTGTCGCTTCCCCGGCGGTGGGACCGATCCGGAGTCGTACTGGAACCTCCTGTGCAACGGCGTGGATGCCGTCACCGAGGTGCCTTCCTCGCGATGGACCCGTGAGGAGATGGCGCGGCTGGACCCCGAGGCACTGGAGAAGCTGGGGGCGCGGTGGGGGGCCTTCATCGACCAGGTGGACCGGTTCGACGCGGACTTCTTCGGGATCTCGCCGCGCGAGGCGCACCGGATGGATCCGCAGCAGCGCATCCTGCTCGAGGTGGCGTGGGAGGCGCTGGAGCGCGCCGGGCAGGACATGACGCGGCTCGCGGGCAGCCGCACTGGCGTGTTCGTGGGGCTGTACAGCGATGACTACGCGCTGCTGCAGATGGGCAATCCCTCCGCCCGGGACGCGAGCAGCGTGACGGGGACGCTCAACTGCGTGGTGTCGGGGCGCCTGTCGTACCTCCTGGACTTCCAGGGGCCCTGCCTGGTCGTGGACACCGCGTGCTCGTCCTCGCTGGTGGCGCTGCACCTGGCCTCCCAGAGCCTTCGCAACCAGGAGTGCTCGATGGCGCTGGCGTGCGGCGTCAATCTCATCCTCTCGCCGCACTCCTCGAGCAGGGTGTCGCGGGCCCAGGCGCTCGCGCCGGATGGGCGTTGCAAGACCTTCGATGCGCGCGCCAACGGCTTCGTGCGCGGTGAGGGCTGCGGCGTCGTCGTCCTCAAGCGCCTGTCCGACGCGCTCGCGGCGGGGGACCCCATCCTCGCGCTCGTGCGGGGCTCGGCCGTCAACCAGGACGGCAAGTCGGCGGGGCTGACCGCGCCCAACGTGCTCGCCCAGAAGGCACTCATTCGTCAGGCGCTGCGGAGCGCGGACCTCGAGCCCTCGGATATCGACTGTATCGAGGCGCATGGGACCGGGACCTCGCTGGGGGACCCCATCGAGATGGAGGCGCTCCAGGAGGTCTACGGCAGCGGGCGCTCCGAACAGCAACCGCTCGTCGTGGGCGCGGCGAAGACCAACATCGGCCACCTCGAGTCGGCCGCGGGAATCGCGGGCATCATCAAGATGGTCCTCTCCCTGAGGAACCAGGCCGTTCCCCCGCTCGCGCATTTCCAGCGGCTCAACCCGCGGATCGATCTCGGAGGCGCGCCCATCACCCTCCCGACGGCACTTCACGCCTGGCCGGCGCGGGAGGACAGGAAGCGCCGTGGCGCGGTCAGCTCGTTCGGTATCAGTGGGACGAACGCGCATGTGATTCTCGAGGAGCCGCCCGCGGCTCAGGCGGCGCCGGTCGCCCACGCGCCCGGTGTGCACCTGCTTCCACTGTCGGCACGCTCTCCCTCCGCGCTCCAGGAGCTGGCCCTGAAGTACGCGGAGCACCTCGTGTCGTCGCCGGAAGTGTCGCTCCGGGAGGTCTGCTACACGGCGGCGCTTCGGCGGACGCACCATGAGTACCGCCTGGCCGTCGCGGGAGAGTCCCCGGCCGTCGTCGCCGAGAAGCTCCGGGAGCTCGCCGCCGGAGGGCCCGCTCCGGCCCGGAAGGGCGCGGACGAGCGGCGCAAGGTGGTCTTCGTGTTCCCGGGCCAGGGCTCGCAGTGGCCCGGCATGGGGCGGCAGCTCCTCGAGCAGGAGCCGGTCTTCCGCGAGGCCCTCGAGCGCATCGACGAGGCCATGCGGCCCCACGTGACGTGGCGGCTGCTCGACGTGCTCCGGGCACCGTCCGAGTCGTCGCGGTTCCAGGAGATCGACGTCGTGCAGCCGGTCCTGTTCGCCATGGCCGTGGCGCTCTCGGCGCTCTGGCGCTCCTGGGGGATCGAGCCCGACGCGGTGGTGGGACACAGCATGGGCGAGGTGGCCGCGGCGCACGTGGCGGGCGCGCTCAGCCTGGAGGATGCGGCGGCCATCATCTGCCTCAGGAGCCAGCTGCTCAGGCGCATCAGTGGCCAGGGCGCGATGCTGGCGACGGAGCTGTCCCTGGCGGAGGCGAAGAAGGCCCTCGTGGGGCGCGAGGAGCGTGTCGCGATCGCGGTGAGCAACAGCCCGACCTCGACGGTGCTGTCCGGAGATGCCGCGGCGCTCGAGGAGATCCGTGGCTCGCTCGAGGCCCGCAATGTGTTCTGCCGGTGGGTGAAGGTCGACGTGGCATCGCATAGCCCGCAGGTCGATCCGCTGCGCGGCGATCTGCTCGCCGCGCTCTCCTCGGTGCGGCCGCGCTCCTCCTCCGTGCCGATCGTCTCGACCGTGACCGCATCCGCCTGTGACGGCTCCGGCTTCGATGCCGCGTACTGGGTTCGCAACCTGCGCGATCCGGTGCTGTTCTCCCCGGCCGTGCTCGAGCTCATCCAGGGCGGGCACACGGTCTTCATGGAGATCAGCCCGCACCCGATCCTGCTGCCCGCCGTCGAGCGGTGCATGCAGCACGCGGGCAGCGAGGGCATGACGCTCCCGTCCCTGCGACGCGAGGAGTCCGAGCGGGCGGTGATGCTGGAGTCCTTCGGCGCGCTGTACCGCGCGGCCTGGCCCGTGGAGTGGACCCGGCTCTTCCCGGAGGGCGGGCGCATGGTGCCGCTGCCGACGTATCCCTGGCAGCACAAGCGGTTCTGGATCGACGGGACGGTGTCGCCCGTGCTTCCCGCCGCCGAGCCTGTGACGTCCCTGCGTGGCCGGCCGGTGAGCGTGGCGCATGGGCTCGATGGTGAGATCTTCGAGCTGGAGCTGAGCAGTACCTCGCTACCGTGGCTCGGCGCGCACCGGTTGGGAGGCATCGCGGTGGTTCCGGCCTCGGCCCTGGTCGAGCTCGGGCTGAGCGCCGCGGCCGAGGCCCTGGGGACTGGGCCTCGCGAGCTTTCGGACGTGGAGTTCGAGCGCGCGCTGGTGTTGCCGGAGGCGGAGCGGCGCGTGGTGCAGGTGCACGTCTCGCCGGCCTCCGGTGGAGGGCACGTGTTCCACATCTACAGCCGAGCGGCGGGTGGAGCGGCGCGCGAGGCGGGGTGGGTGAGGCACTGCCGAGGCCAGTTGCGGACCATGGGTGCGCTTTCGGGCACCTCGGTGGTCATCGATGCGGTGCGCTCGCGTTGCGCGCAGCAGGTGTCGGGTCCGGCCATCTACGAGGAGCTCGAACGCCGCAACGTGCAGTACGAGGCTCCGTTGCGGACGCTCGGCGAGGTCTGGAGGCGGCCGGGCGAGGCGCTCGGGCGCGTCGCGCTCGGGCCGGAGCTCGTCCAGGAGTCGGCGCGCTACCAGCTCCACCCGGCCCTGCTGGACGCGGGGCTGCAGACCCTGGCGCTCGCGATCGCGGCGGAGGCGGAGGGGGCCGCGCTGTTCATGCCCCTGAGCATCGAGGCGATCGAGTGCGTTCCGGGCCGTGCCGACGTGAAGTGGGCCCACGTGTCGATCGCGCCCGCCGCCAGCCCGGAGGAGCGGGTGGGCACGCTGGAGTTGCTGGATGGGGAGGGCCGCGGGGTGGCCGTGGCGCGGGGTGTGCGACTGCGTCGTGTCGCGGCCGAGCGGCTCCTCGATGTGCTGGGCGAGGCTCGTTCGCAGGACTGGTTCCATGACGTGACATGGGAGGCCAGGCCCGTTGGAGCGGCCCAGCCGGGGCCCGCGGATTGGATCGTGTTCCTCGATCGGGGAGGGTGGGGCACGGCGCTCGTGGAGGCGATTGGCCGTCAGGGTCACCCGTGCGTCACCGTGATGGAGGGGGAGTCCTTCCAGCGGCTGGACGCGCGGCGCTTCGTGGTGAACCCGAAGCGGCCCGAGGACATGGAGCGCCTGCTGCGTGAGTTGCCGGCACTGCCGCCGGGGCACGAGGGCCGTGCCGTCTACCTGTGGGGCCTCGATGCGGTGCTCGACGAGCAGGGGGGCACGCCGGAGTCCTCCGTGTCCGTGCTGCATCTGGTGAAGGCCCTCATGGGCCTACCCGGGCGTGCGCGGCTCTGGGTGGTGACCCGGGGTGCCCAGGTCACCGGCTCGGGGGCCGAGCGCGTGTCGTTGGCGCAGGCGCCGCTCTGGGGCCTGGGTCGGGGCGTGTCCCTCGAGCAGCCGGACGTGTGGGGAGGCCTCATCGACCTGGATCCGAGTGGTGTTCCCGATGAGAGCTCCGCGGTGCTCCGTGAGATCTCCGCGTCCGGCGGGGATGGTGAGGATCAGATCGCGTTCCGCGAGAAGCGCCCGCTCGTGCCCCGTATCGTCCGGGGGCGTGTGAATGCGCCGGCGGAGCCGCTGCGCCTGCGCTCGGACGCGGCCTACCTCGTCACCGGCGGGTTGGGAGGGCTGGGCCTGAAGGTGGCGCGGTGGCTGGTGGAGCGGGGCGCGCGGCACCTCGTGCTGCTGGGCCGGAGTGGCGTCTCCAACGTGGGGGATGAGGCTTCGGCGCGGCGCCGCGAGGGACTCGAGTCGCTCCGCGCGCTCGGTGCGTCCGTCACCACGCTGGCCGCCGACGTGGCGGATCGCGCGAGGATGGCGGAGCTCCTGCGCGAGACGGCCGCGACGCTCCCCCCGTTGCGAGGGGTAATCCACGCCGCCGCGCTCCTGACGGAGTGCCGCCTGGAGGACATGGACCTCGCGACGATGACGAAGATGCTGCGCCCGAAGGTGCTCGGCTCCTGGGTGCTGCACGAGCTGACGCGCGAGCTCGGCCTCGACTTCTTCGTGATGTTCTCGTCGACGTCGACCCTGTGGGGCGCCTCGGGTCTGGCGCACTACGCCGCGGGGAACCAGTTCCTCGAGGCGCTCGCTCACCACCGCCGGGCCATGGGGCTGCCCGCCACCACCATCCACTGGGGGACGTGGGATGAGATTGGCGGGGAGCGTGCCGAGGGCGAGCGGGACTTCGCGCGTTTCGGAATGAATCCCATGTCGTCGGAGCGGGCGCTCGAGGCGATGGGCCAGGTGCTGCGGGCGGGGGTGAGCCACAAGACCGTCGCGTCCGTGAACTGGTCGGCGTTGAAGCCGATCTGGGAGGCACGGCGGCGCCGGCCCTTCCTGCGGCAGGTGGGCGAGTCCTCGCCAACGCCGGGCGCGACGTCCTCGCGGGCGCGGTGGCTCACGGAGCTCGAGTCGCTGCCGCCGGCCCGCCGCTTCGACACGCTGGTGCAGCGCATCCAGGGTGAGGTGGGGCGGATCCTCGGGTTCCCTTCCTCCGAGCTGCCGCCCATGGAGCGGGGTTTCTTCCAGATGGGCATGACCTCGCTGATGTCCGTGGAACTGCGCAACGCGCTGCAGCGGGGGCTCGACAAGGAGCTGCCCGCGAGCCTCGCGTTCGATCACCCCACGGTCCTCGCGCTGGCGAAGCGTCTGGCCGGGAGTGTCACCGCGGTGGAGATCCCACTGCCCACCGCGGCGGCGGATCAGGAGTCACGGCCGCGGGCCGCGCAGGCGGAGATCGGCGATCTCGCCGAGCGCCTGTCGCAGGTGACGGAGCTGTCCGACGAAGAGGTCGAGCGGTTGATTGCACAGAAGCTGAGCTGAATCGGGCACGACAGCGATGAGCAAGGAATTCTACGAGAAGATCGCGAGCCTCCCTCCCAAGAGGCTCGTACTGTTGGCTCTCGAGCTGCATTCGGAGAGCGAGGCACTCAAGCGCACGCGCTCGGAGCCCATTGCCATCGTTGGTACGGCCTGCCGCGTACCGGGCGGTGCGCGGACGCCGGAAGCGTTCTGGCGCCTGTTGTACGAGGGCGTAGACGCCATCACCGAGGTGCCGCGCGATCGCTGGGACGTCGATGCGCTGTTCGATCCCGACCCCAACAAGCCGGGCCGCACGTACGCGCGCTGGGGAGGATTCATCGACGGCGTCGATCGCTTCGACGCCGCGTTCTTCGGGATCTCCCCTCGGGAGGCCTCGCGAATGGATCCCCAGCAGCGGCTGCTGCTCGAGGTGGCGTGGGAGGCGCTCGAGCGCGCGGGGCAGCCGCCGGATCAGCTCGCCGGGAGCCGGTCGGGCGTGTTCCTGGGCATCATCGGGAGCGACTACGCGCAGCTCCAGGCGCGGCAGCTCGCGGGGGCTCCTGACATCTACCATGTGACGGGCACCTCGCTGAACGCGGCCGCTGGCAGGCTCTCCTACACGCTCGGCCTTCAGGGGCCGTGCATGTCCATCGATACGGCCTGCTCGTCGTCACTGGTGGCGCTCCACGCTGGCCTGCCAGAGCCTGCGCAACCGCGAGTGCGACCTGGCGCTCGTCCGCTGGCGTCAACCTCATGCTGGTACCGGACGCGACGATCGCTCTCTCCAGCAGCCGGGCGTCTCGCACCCGATGGGCGCTGCAAGACCTTCGATGCCTCCGCCAATGGCTTCGTGCGTTCCGAGGGCTGCGTCGTCCTGGTGCTCAAGCGGCTGTCGGATGCGCTGGCCCAGGGTGACGAGATCCTCTCGCTCATCGTCGGTTCGGCGGTGAACCAGGATGGCGCGCAGCAGTGGCCTGATGGTGCCCAACGGCCCGGCGCAGGAGCGGGTCATCGAACAGGCGCTGGCGAGCGGTGGGCTCAAGCCCTGGCGAGTCTCCTTCGTCGAGGCACACGGGACGGGGACCTCGCTGGGCGATCCCATCGAGCTGCAGGCACTGGCTCGCGTGCTGGGGGCGGGGAGGAGCGCGGAGGCACCGCTCGTCGTGGGGTCGGTCAAGACGAACGTCGGGCACCTGGAGGCGGCGGCCGGGCTCGCCGGCGTCCTGAAGGCGATGCTCGCGCTGCGCAATGAGGCGATTCCTCCGAACCTGCACTTCAAGCAGCTCAACCCGAACATCGTCCTCGACGGCGCGCCGGTGGCCATCCCGACCGAGCCCCGCCCGTGGCCGAGAGGCGAGCAGCCGCGCCTGGCGGGGGTGAGCGCGTTCGGCATCAGCGGGACCAACGCACACATCATCCTGCAGGAGCCGCCAGTGCCGGCTCCCCAGCCCTCGGCACCACCGCGGGGCGCGGAACTGCTCGTGCTCTCGGCGCGCGGCCCCGAAGCGCTCCGGGCGATGGCTGGGAGTCACGCGCGCTGGTTCTCGGAGCATCCGGACGTGGCGCTCCGCGAGGCTTGTGCCACGGCGGCCCTGTCGCGCCCCCACCATGATCACCGCCTCGCGCTCGTGGGCCGCACGCATGCCGAGCTCGTGGAGAAGTTGGACGCGTTCTCGCGCGGAGAGCCAGTCCCGGGGGCGGCCATCGGGCGCAGGTCGGGGTCGGCTCGCCGTCGCGTGGTCTTCGTGTTCCCCGGCCAGGGCTCGCAGTGGCTGGGCATGGGCCGGAGGCTGCTCGTGGAGGAGCCGGCGTTCCGTGCCGCGCTGGAGCGGTGCGACGAGGCCATCCGGGCCTGTGCGGGCTTCAGTCGTCCTCGAGGAGCTCGCGGCCGATGAGGGCCGCGGCCGCCTCCATGAGATCGATGTCATCCAGCCCGTGCTCTTCGCCATGGAGGTGGCGCTGGCGGAGCTGTGGCGCTCGTGGGGCATCGCGCCGGACGCGGTGGTGGGGCACAGCATGGGCGAGGTGGCCGCGGCGCACGTGGCCGGCACGCTGAGCCTCGAGGACGCGGCGAGGATCATCTGCCGCCGCAGTCGGCTGCTGCGCGGCGTGAGTGGCCAGGGCGCCATGCTCCTGGTGGACCTGACGCTGGAGGAGGCGCGGCAGGCCCTGCGGGGCTTCGAGGATCGTGTCTCCGTCGCAGTGAGCAACAGCGTGCGCTCCACCGTCCTCTCGGGGGAGCCAGCCGCGCTCGAGGAGATCTCCGGCCGCCTCAAGCAGCGGGACGTCTTCTGCCGCTTCGTGAAGGTGGACGTCGCGTCGCACAGCCCGCAGATGGACCCGCTGCGGCCAGAGCTGCTCGCGGCCCTCCAGGGCATCGCGCCGCGCGTGGCTCGCGTCCCCATCTGCTCGACGGTGACGGGGGTGATGACGGATGGCGCGGCGTTCGACGCCGGCTACTGGGCCGACAACCTGCGGGAGCCGGTGTTGTTCTCGAAGGCGATCGAGCGGCTCGCGGTCGACGGTCATGACATCTTCATCGAGCTGAGCCCGCACCCCATCCTCCTGCCCGCCGTCGAGCAGCACCTGCGGCACCTCGGGCGAGAGGGCGCGGTGCTGTCGTCGCTCCGGCGTGATGAGGACGAGCGGGGCTCGATGCTGTCCTCGCTGGGGGCGCTGTACGCCGTGGGTCACGAGGTGGACCTCCAGCGTCAGCATCCGGTGCGCGGCCGGCGGGTGACGCTGCCCACCTACCCGTGGCAGCGCGAGCGCTTCTGGGTCGAGGCGCCAGCGCGCGCGCGCCGTGCTCGGGAGGCCGGACACCACCCGTTGCTGGGCACCCACCTGGCGCTGGCGGGGCAGGAGGGCTCGCACCTGTGGCAGACGGAACTCTCCGCGGACAGCCCGGCGTACCTCGAGGACCACTGTGTGCACGGTGAGGTCGTGCTCCCCGGCGCCGCGTATCTCGAGATGGCGCTCGCGGGGGCAGCGGAGGCGCTGGGACCGGCGAGCCGTGCGCTCGAGGACGTGATCTTCCAGGAGATGATGGTGCTGCCCCGCGAGGAGGCCCTCGCGGTGCAGATGAGCTTCGCACCGGACGAGAGCGGAGCGCCGCGCTTCCGGGTCTTCAGCCGGCCGGCGGAAGCGGGCGGGGCCTGGACGCTGCACGCCGAGGGACGGCTCCGTGAATGCGCCGAGGCGGAAACCTTCGCGCTCGGGGAGGCGCGGGGGCGGTGCACGGAGCGCATGGACGGCGAAACGCACTATCAGCTCATGCAGGAGCGAGGCGTCGACTTCGGCCCGAGCTTCCGCGTGTTGAAGGAGCTGTGGAAGGCGCCGGGGGAGGCGATCGCTCGCCTCGAGCTGCCGTCCTCGGTCGCCTCGGAGATGGCGGTCCATCAGCTCCACCCGGCGCTGCTGGATGCCTGCTTTCAGGTCATCAACGGGGCGGGGTTGGGCGAGCGGCGGGGCGAGACGTTCGTTCCGGTGGCGGTCGAGAGCCTCCGCGTCCACGGGCGGCCGGGCCGTGCGTTGTGGGGACATGCCCTCGTCCGGCCCGGCACGAGCAGCGGGGCGGGATCGGTCGAGGCGGATGTGACCTTGCTCGATGGGGACGGCCGCGTCCTGATGGAGGCCAGGGGCCTGATGTGCCGGCGCCTGGATGCGGTGCGGCGGCGCTCCGCGGACGAGATCGACGGGTGGATGTACGTGGTCGACTGGCAGGAGGAGCCGCGCGGCGGAAGTCGCGCCCTCCACGGGGTCCGCGCAGGGGGCGTGGCTCGTGCTCGCGGATCGTCAGGGCTTCGGCAGGAAGCTGCGGGAGGTGCTGCGCGAGCGCGGCGAGCAGTGTGTCCTGGTCTCCCACGGAGATGCGTCGCGCCTCGTCGAACCGGGCCATTACGTGGTCGATCCGTCGCGGACGGAGGGGTTCGCGCGGATTCTCGAAGCCGAGTTCGGTTCCGGGCAGTCGGCATGCCGCGGCGTCGTGCATCTCTTCAGCCTCGACGCGCCTCGGCCCGAGGAGGGGCCGGAGGCATTGGAGCGGGCACGGTCGCTCGGGGTCGGGAGCGCGCTCCACCTCACGCAGGCCCTGGTGGCGGCGGGCTTCCGTGACATGCCCAGGCTGTGGCTGGTGACGGAGGGAGTCCACGCGGTCAAGCCCGCGGAGCGTGCGATCCACGTCGAGCAGGCACCGCTCTGGGGATTCGGACGGGTCCTCTCGTTGGAGCATTCCGAGCTCCGAAGCTGCAACGTGGACCTCGGGGCCCTCGACGAGGCCCAGGCGCGCGTGCTCGCCGACGAGCTCCACTCGTCGACGCTGGAGGAGCAGGTCGCGCTCCGGGGCCCGGCGAGGTTCGTGGCGCGGTTGTCGCGCATGGAGCGCGCCACGGCCGCACCGGCGGAGCTTCGCGCCGACGGCACCTACCTCATCACCGGAGGGCTCGGTGGCCTGGGTCTGAAGCTCGCGGAGTGGTTGGTCTCGCGCGGCGCCCGCCACCTCGCCCTGCTGGGCCGAGGAGGTGCATCCGCGGAGGCGCAGCGGCTCATCGACGCACTGCGCGCGTCCGGTGCCGAGGTCCAGGTGTGCAAGGCCGACGTGGCGGCGCGGCCGGAGCTCGAGCGGGTGCTCGCGGAGCTGGCGGCCGGGATGCCTCCGCTCCGAGGTGTCTTCCACGCGGCGGCGGTCCTCGATGACGGCGTGCTCGTGAACCTCACCTCCGAGCGCCTGCGCGCGGTGATGGCGCCCAAGGTCCTTGGCGCGTGGAACCTGCATGAGCTGACGGCGGCGGCGCCGCTCGACTTCTTCGTGCTCTTCGCGGCGGCTGGCTCGCTCCTGGGCTCGCCGGGACAGGGTAACTACGCGGCGGCCAACGTCTTCCTCGACGCGCTGGCGTCATACCGGCGGGGCCTCGGGTTGCCCGCGTTGAGCATCGACTGGGGCTCGTGGGCCGGGGTGGGGCTGGCGGCCGCGGCGGCGAACCGCGGCGAGCGCATCGCTCAGCGTGGCGTGGACAGCATGCAGCCGACGCAAGCCCTCGAGGCGCTGGGCCGGGTGCTGGGTGGCCCCCACTCGCGTGTGGCGGTCATGCGCTTCGAACTGCGGCAGTGGCGCGAGTTCTACCTCACGGCGGCGCAGTCGCCGTTCCTGTCACGGCTCGCTCGCGAGCAGGGCCCTGGCGCGGAGCGCCCGGCGGAGCGGGGCGCTTTCGTGGAGACGCTCCGGGCGGCGGAGCGGCTGGAGCGGGCGCGGCTGCTCGAGGCCCACCTGTGCGAGCAGGTAGGCCACGTGCTCCGGTTGGCTCCCTCTCGGATTGATCCGCAGGAGCCGCTCGGCAACCTGGGGTTGGACTCCCTGATGAGCCTGGAGATCCGCAACCGGCTCGAAGCCAGCCTGGGGCTGAGGCTCCCGGCGACGCTGGTGTGGCGCTACCCGACCGTGGCGGCGCTCGTCGAGCACCTGGCCGAGCGACTGCAACTTCCCATCACGAACAAGGCCGAGCAGCCGCGGGATGAAGCGGCGGCGCTCGAGGCTGAGATCGTCAACAACGTCAAGCAGCTCTCGGACGAAGAGGCCGAGGCGCTCCTCGCGGAGAAGCTCGCCGCGCTGAATGAAGAGATCTGACATGGCAAACCGCAACGACGAGTCGAGCGAGCTGTCTCCCGCCAAGCGCATGCTGGTGGCGTTGGAGAAGATGCAGACGCGGTTGAACGCCGTGGAGGGGGCCGCGAAGGAGCCCATCGCCATCGTGGGGATGGCGTGCCGCTTTCCCCAGGCTGAGAACGTGGAAGCCTTCTGGCGGTTGCTCCACGACGGTGTCGACGCCGTGCGGGAGATCCCCCTCGACCGCTGGTCTCCAGAGGAGGCCTCCGGCATCGGTGACGGGGCCGTGCGCTGGGGTGGTTTCCTGGACGCGGTGGATGCCTTCGACCCGGGCTTCTTCGGGATCTCCCCCCGCGAGGCGGTGCGGATGGATCCCCAGCAGCGCCTGCTGCTCGAGGTGGCATGGGAGGCACTCGAGGATGCCGGCCTGGATGTGGAGAAGCTCTCGGGCAGCCGCGGCGGCGTCTTCATCGGTGCCTGCAATGACGACTACCACTGCATGCAGGTGGATCGCCCGGAGACGGGGGACGCGTTCAGCGCCACGGGCATCGCGGCGAGCGTCCTCTCCGGCCGGCTGTCCTATCTCTTCAACCTGCAGGGGCCGAGCCTGGTGGTGGACACGGCCTGCTCGTCCTCGCTCGTCGCGCTCCATCTGGCCTGCCAGAGCCTGCGGGCCCGCGAGTGCAACATGGCGCTCGCTGGCGGCGTGAACCTGATCCTCTCGCCGCAGTCCGTGCAGCTCGTGTCCAAGCTGCAGGCCCTCGCGCCCGACGGCCGCAGCAAGGCCTTCGATGCCTCCGCCAATGGCTTCACCCGCGGCGAGGGTTGTGGGGTCATCATCCTCAAGCGCCTCTCGGATGCGCTGGCGGACGGTGATCACATCCTGGCGACGATCCGCGGCTCGGCGATCAACCAGGACGGCAAGTCGACGGGGCTGACCGCACCCAACGTGCTCTCGCAGCAGGTGCTCATCCGCCAGGCGCTGGAGAACGCCGGGCTGAAGGCGGAGCAGGTGAGCTACGTGGAGGCGCACGGCACCGGTACCTCGCTCGGCGATCCGATCGAAGCGGAGGCGCTGCGCGAGACCTACGGCGTCCCGCGCCCCGACGGTGGCGTGTGCGGGATCGGCTCGGTGAAGACCAACGTGGGGCACCTGGAGTCCGCCGCGGGCGTGGCGGGGCTCATGAAGGTCGTCCTCGCGATGCGCCACCAGAGCATCCCGCCGCACCTGCACCTCAAGCAGCTCAACCCACGCATCCAGCTCGAGGGCAGTGCGCTCACCATCCCCACGCGGCTCACGCCCTGGCAGGCTTCCGGGCAGCCGCGCCGCGCGGGCGTCAGCTCGTTCGGAATCAGCGGGACCAACGCCCATGTCATCCTCGAGGAGGCACCCGCGCCCGCGGTGAAGCCCTCGCTGCCGCAGCGCCCGGAGCTGCTGCCCCTGTCCGCGCGCAGCCGCGAGGCGCTCCAGGCCCTCGCGGAGCGCTACGCGGAGCGCCTCGGCCGTGATGGGGGAGGGAGCCTCTCCGACGTCTGCTACACGGCGTCCGCTCATCGCACGCACCACCCACACCGCCTCGCGGTGCTGGCGGACTCTCGCGAGCGCACCGCCGAGCGGCTGCGGGCGTTCGCGCGAGGAGAGCTGCCGGGTGACGCCTGGGCGGGCCGCAAGGCGTTCGGCGTGCGCCGGAAGATCGTCTTCGTCTACCCGGGGCAGGGCGCGCAGCGGGCCGGGATGGGCCGGGCGCTGATGGAGAGCGAGCCGGTGTTCCGCGACACGCTCGTCAAGGTGGACCGGGCGTTGCAGCCCCATCTGGGCTGGAGCGTGCTCGACGAGATCGCCGCGGATGAGTCGCGCTCGCGTCTGGCCGAGATCGACATCAACCAGCCCGTGCTCTTCGCGGTCGAGGTGGCCCTCACGGCCCTGTGGCGCTCGTGGGGCATCGAGCCCGACGCCGTGATGGGACACAGCATGGGCGAGGTGGTCGCGGCGCACGTGGCCGGGGCGCTGAGCCTCGAGGATGCCGTCCTCATCATCTGCCATCGCAGCAAGCTCATGCGCACCCAGGGGGGGCGGGGCGCCACGATGGCCATGGTCGAACTCTCGGTGGAGGAGGCCGAGGAGGCAATCCGTCCCTGGAGCGGAAGGATCTGGCTCGGGGGCCTGAATGGTCCCCGCTCGCAGGTGCTGTCGGGGGACCCCGAGGCGGTCAAGGAGGCGGTCGCGGCGCTCGAGCAGCGGGGCGTGTTCTGCCGATGGGTGAAGATGGATGTGCCGTCACACACCCCGCTGGTGGAGGTGATCAGCCGGGAGCTGGAAGGACGGATCGCGCGCATCACGCCCCGCTCCGCGGAGATTGCCCTCTGCTCCACCGTGACGGGGGAGTTCCTCGATGGAGCGATGCTGGACGCCGCCCACTGGGGGAACAACCTCCGCAACCCGGTGCGCTTCGCGGCGGCGGCGCAGCGGCTCCTCGCGAGTGAGTACGACACCTTCGTCGAGGTGAGCCCACACCCCGTCCTGCTCCCTGCCGTCGAGCAGACGATGAACGGGGTGGGCAAGGAGGGGACGGTGCTCGCGTCCCTCCGGCGTGGCGAGGATGAGCGGCACACGATGCTTTCCTCGCTCGGCGCCCTCTATTCCTCGGGCCACCGCGTCGCGTGGCACCGGCTGTATCCGGGCAAGGGACAGCTCGTGGCGCTGCCCACGTATCCCTGGCAGCGCGAGCGCTTCTGGCTGGAGCCCGTCTCCCGTGGCGCGCGTTCGTCGCGGAGCACCTCCGGACACCCGCTCGTCGGCGAGCGCATCGACCTGTCCGCGCAAGGGGAGGTCGCGCACCTCTGGCAGGTGCAGATGGGGCCGAAGCACTTCCCCCTGCTCGCGGAGCACCGCGTCCAGGGAGTGCCCGCGCTGCCCGCGGCGGCCATGGTCGACATGGCGTTGAGCGCGGCGAGGCAGGTGCTCGGGGGCCCGGCCTTCCTCGAGGACGTGACCTTCAGCGCGCTCCTGTCGTTCCCCGAGGACGAGGAGCGGGTACTCCAGCTGTGGCTCTCGACGGAGCGCCCGGGAGCGAGCGCGTTCCGGCTCTTCAGCGCACCGGCCGTGCGCGAGGGGGCGTCCGCCGAGTTGACCTGGACGCTTCACGCCGAGGGCACCCTGCGGCACGGTGGAGCGGCCGTCGTGGAGGATGCGGCCCCGGCCGGGCTCGAGGAGCTCCGCGCGCGCTGTGGCGAGGAGGCCTCCGTCGAGGCGCACTACCAGACCCTCCGGGAGATCGGTCTGGAGTACGGCCCGAGCTTCCGCGTGGTGCGGGAGCTGTATCGGGTGAAGGGAGAGGCGCTCGGCCGAGTGCGGCTCGACGACGAGCTGATGGCGGAGGTGGAGCGCTACGACCTGCACCCGGCGCTGCTCGATGGCTGCTTCCAGGTCCTGGCGGCGGCGCTGGAGGGACTCGATGGCGAAGGTGGCGTCTACGTGCCCGTGGCGCTCTCGCGGCTGCGTGTCCTGGCGCGTCCGGAGGCCGGGCTCTGGAGTCATGTTCGGATCGTCGATGGCGCCTCAGCGGGCTCGAGCGTGATCGAGTGTGACGTCACGCTCCTGGATGAGCAGGGTGGGGTGGTGGCCGAGGTGCGGCGGCTGGTGTGCAAGAAGATCGGCGCCGCCAGCGCGCCGGTCGACGAGGTGGGCCGCTGGATCTACTCCGTCCAGTGGCAGCCGCAGCAGCGCCCGGCTCGGGCCGAGGAGGGCACCTCGCGGAAGGAGGGACGTTGGCTCGTCTTCGCGGATGCGCGGGGCATCGGCCAGTCGCTGGCCGCCGCGCTCGCGGAGCGCTCCGGAGGTTGTGTCGTGGTGGAGGCGGGAACCTCCTACGAGCGGCTCGGGGAGGGTCGCTACCGCATCAATCCCGCCAGGCTCGAGGACTTCCAAGCGCTCCTGGGCGAGGCTTTCAGCGAGCAGTCGCCGTGCAGCGGCATGGTGCACCTCTACGGGCTCGATGCCTCCGACGCGAAGGCGCCCGAGTCGCTCGAACACACGTTGTCCCTGAGCTGCACCAGCGTGGTGTACCTGCTGCAGGCGTGGGCGCAGCGCGGATGGCGCGATGCGCCGCGGCTGTGGCTGGTGACGTCGGGTGTCCAGGTGCTCGCCCAAGGCGAGCGGCCCGGCTCTCCGGTCGCCGCGCCCCTCGCGGGCCTCGCGGCGGTGATCACCCATGAGCATCCCGAGCTGCGCTGCGCGCACGTGGATCTGAGCGCACAGCCCTCGTCCGAGGAGCTCGCCTCTCTCGCCGAGGAGCTTCTGGGCGACGGGGCGGAGGATCGGATCGCGTTGCGTGGGGCGATGCGCCATGTCGCGCGGCTGGGACGGGGGACGTCCGGACGGGAGGCGCCGAAGCCCCTCGAGCTCACGGCGGATGGCACCTACCTCATCACCGGTGGGCTGGGTGGGCTTGGGCTGGAGGTGGCGAAGTGGCTCGTCCAGACGGGAGCCCGGCACCTGGTGCTCACCGGGCGTGGCGTTCCCTCCGAAGAGGCGGAGCGGGTGCTGGGGGAGCTCCGGGCGAGCGGAGCCGGGGTGCGCGTCCACCGCGCGGACGTCACGAGCGCCGCCGACGTGGCGCGCTTGCTCGAGTCGATCGACGCGGAGCCGCAGCCGCTGCGCGGCATCGTCCACGCGGCCGGTGTCATCGCCGATGGCGTGCTGACGCAACTGGATGAGCCGCGGCTGCGCGCGGTGCTGGCGCCGAAGGTCCAGGGCGCGTGGAACCTGCATGCGCAGACGCAGGGCCGCCCGCTCGAGTTCTTCGTGATGTTCTCCTCGGCGGCGTCGGTGCTGGGCTCGCCGGGCCAGGGCAACTACGCGGCGGCCAACGCCTTCATGGACGCGCTCGCGCATCACCGGCGCGCGGCCGGACTCCCCGCGCTGAGCGTCAACTGGGGGCCGTGGGCCGACGTGGGGCTCGCCGCCGTGGCGACGAATCGCGGCGAGCGCCTGGCCCTGCGGGGCGTGGGCAACATGCCGCCAGCGCAGGCGCTCGAGGCGCTCGGCCGTCTCCTGGCGCGGGAGGTCGCGCAGGCGGTCGTGGTGCCGCTCGACCTGCGGCAGTGGCGTGAGTTCTATCTGAGCGCGGCGCAGTCGCCCTTCCTCTCCGTGCTGATGCAGGAGCGGGTGAGTGGCACCCCGTCGCGCAAGGGCAGTGTGCGCGAGCTGCTCGCGGCGGCGGAGCCGGATCAGCGGCGCGGGCTCCTGGAGGCCTACCTGCGCGAGCAGCTCGGACGCATCCTCCGCATGGAGCCGGATCGTATCGAGCCCGATCAGCCCTTTGGCGAGCAGGGGATGGACAGCCTGACGGGGCTGGAGCTGCGCAACCGCATCGAGTCGGGCCTGAAGCTCACGCTGTCCGCGACGCTCATCTACGCCTACCCCACGGTGCAGGCGCTGACGACGCACCTGTTCAGCAAGCTGGAGTCCGCGCTCGGGTCCGAGACCCGCGCCTCCCCGGTCGAGTCCAAGGCCGTGCGGACCGTGTCCACGCCGAAAGCCACGAGGGAGGAGTCCTCGGCTGCCCAGGGCCTCGAGCCCCTGGCCATCGTCGGTATCGGCTGCCGCTTCCCGGGCGGCGCCAACGAGCCAGAGGCGTACTGGCGGCTGCTGTCGGACGGGGTGGATGCCGTCCGCGAGGTCCCCGCCGAGCGCTGGCGGAGCAGCACGGACGCCGCGGAGCACAAGGGCACGCGCTGGGGCGGCTTCCTCGATCGCGTGGATGGCTTCGATCCGGAGTTCTTCGGGATCGCTCCTCGCGAGGCCGTGGCCATGGATCCGCAGCAGCGGCTGCTGCTCGAGGTCGCGTGGGAGGCACTCGATGATGCGGGCCTGCCGAAGTCGCGCCTGGCGGGCACCCGGACGGGTGTCTTCGTCGGCGTGTGCGGCTACGACTACGCCATGCTGCAGGCGGAGAGCGACGTCGAGGGCGACGTCTACTCGGTCATCGGCTGCTCCAACAGCGTGATCGCCGGGCGGCTCTCGTATCTGCTGGATGTGCGCGGCCCGGCCATGTCCGTGGACACGGCCTGCTCGTCCTCGCTCGTGGCGTTGCACCTGGCCAGCCAGAGCCTGCGCAACCGGGAGTGCGACGCGGCGCTCGTGGGAGGCGTCAACCTGCTCCTCTCTCCGCGTCCGAGCTCCTGGCTCTCCAAGCTCATGGCGCTGTCCCCGGACGGGCGCTGCCGGACCTTCGATTCGAGGGCCAATGGCTTCGTCCGCGGCGAGGGCTGCGGCGTCGTCGTGCTCAAGCGGCTCTCCGATGCGCTGGCCCAGGGGGACAACGTCCTCGGGGTGATCCGCGCCTCGGCCGTGAACCAGGACGGTGGCTCCACCGGACTGACGGCGCCCAACGTGCTGTCCCAGCAGGCGCTGATCCGCGAGGCCCTGGCGGCGGCCCGGCTGTCGCCCCGGGACATCGGCTACGTCGAGGCCCACGGCACCGGTACGCCGCTTGGGGATCCGATAGAGGTCGAGGCCCTGCGGGAGACCTATGGCGCCCGGCGCGAGGACGACTTCCCCTGCTTCCTCGGCTCCGCCAAGACGAACATCGGACACCTGGAGGCCGCGGCCGGCATGGCGGGCCTCATCAAGGTGCTCCTCGCCCTGCGGCACGAGGCCATCCCGAAGCACCTGCACTTCAAGGCGCTCAACCCCCGCATCTCGCTCGAGGACACGCCCTTCGTCATCCCGACGCAGCTGCAGCCGTGGCCGGCCTCCCAGAAGCGCCGGTACGCGGCCGTGAGCTCCTTCGGCATCAGCGGGACCAACGCGCACGTCATCCTCGAGGAGGCCCCCACACCGTCCCGTGCGCACCCGGCCGCCGAGACCGGGGCCCAGCTCCTCGCCCTGTCCGCGCGGAGCGAGGGCGCGCTGCGGGCGCTCGCGCGCTCGTACCGTGAGCTCCTGGCCGGGCCGGGAAACGAGAGCCTCGCGCTCGAGGACCTCGCCTACACCGCCGCGCTCCGGCGCAACCACCACGAGCACCGTCTCACCGTGGCCGGACGCTCCAAGCAGGAATGGGGCGAGCAGCTCCAGTCCTTCCTCGAGGGCTCGGCGCCGCCGTACCTCTCCACCGGTGTCGCCGAGGGCCGGCGGGACAAGGTCGTCTTCGTCTTCGGCGGCCAGGGCTCGCAGTGGCAGGGCATGGGGCGGGATCTGCTCGCACGGAGCGAGCCCTTCGCCGCCGCGCTGCGCGAGTGCGACACGCTCCTCGCCCAGCACACCGGGTTCTCGATCATCGAAGCGCTCGAGGCGGAAGGCCCCGCGTCGAGGCTGGATGAGACGGAGGTGGCGCAGCCCGCCATCTTCGCGATCCAGGTCGCGCTCGCGGCGGCCTGGCGCGCGCTCGGTGTCGTCCCGGCCGCCGTCGTGGGTCACAGCGTGGGCGAGATCGCCGCCGCGCACATCGCCGGGGCGCTGAGCCTGCCCGAGGCCGCGCGTCTGGTGGCGCATCGGAGCCGCCTCATGCAGCGGGCCGCCGGAAAGGGCCGCATGGCCGCGGTCGAGCTCTCGCCCGAGGAGGCCCGGCGCGAGCTCGAGCGTTACGCCGATCGGCTGTCCATCGGGGCCATCAATGACGCCCGCTCCATCGTCCTCTCCGGCGAGCCGGCGGCACTCGGGGAGGTGCTCGAAGCCCTGCGCGCGCGTGGCATCTCCACACGTGACCTCGGCGTCAACTACGCGTTCCACAGTCAGCAGATGGCACCGCTCCAGCCCGAGCTGGTCGAGGCGTTGGGCCATCTCGAGACGCGGCCGGCCTCCATCCCGATGATCTCGACGGTCAGCGGCCGGGCCATCGACGGCCAGGCGCTCGACGCGGCCTACTGGGCGAGCAACATCCGCGAGGCGGTGCGTTTCTCCGACGCCGTGGACACCCTGCTCGGCGAGGGCCATCGGCTCTTCGTGGAGCTCGGGCCGCAGCCGGCGCTCTGCCGGTACGTCTCCCAGGCGCTCGCGCGTCGCGAGGTGGATGGCGCCGCGGTGCCCTCCCTGCGCAAGGGGCGGGATGGCCACACGGTGATGCTCGGCGCCCTGGGTGGGCTCCACGTGAAGGGCTTCTCCGTGGACTGGGCCCGGCTCTTCCCCTCGGGAGGGCGCCTGGTCTCATTGCCCCTCTATCCGTGGCAGCGCTCCCGGTACTGGATCGACCTCGGCGACTCCGCATCGAAGGCCCTCGCTCCGCCGGCCGCGGCCAGTGGCGCTCCGGCTCCGAGCACCGTTCGGCCGAACGATTGGGTCTACGATCTCACGTGGCAGGCGCGTGAGCGCGGGGCGGTTTCACCGCGCGCGCAGCAGGGGGCCTGGCTCGTCCTCGGCCATCGCGAAGGCACTGGCGCCGCGCTGGCCGCGCTGCTCGAGGAGCGGGGCGAGCCGTGCTGGTTGATCGTCCCCGGTGAGGAGGAGTCGGTACAAGGCCAACGGGTGCGGTCTATCGATCCGCGACGCCCCGAGCACTTCGAGCGCTTGCTCCAGGAGATCGGCCCGGTTCGAGCCGTCGTGCACCTGTGGGGAGCGGACGCTCCGCCCGCCTCGGAGCCCACGCTCGCGGAGATCGAGTCCGCGCAGCTACTGGGGGTCCACTCGGCGGTGCGCCTCGTGCAGGCCCTCGTGCGGGGTGGCTCCGCGAACGGTGCCCGGCTGTGGCTGTGCACGCGTGGCAGCCAGCCGGTGGGCGGAGTCGCATGCGGCTCGCCCCTGCACGCGCCCTTGTGGGGCCTTGGACGGGTCATCGCCCTCGAGCACCCGGGAGCCTGGGGTGGGCTGGTGGATCTGGATCCGAGCGCTCCGGCGGGCGAGGTGGAGGCGCTGTGGCGCGAGCTGTCCGGCTCCGATGGAGAGGATCAGGTCGCCTTCCGCGGTGGGGCTCGGTACATCGCGCGCCTCGTCCCCGCGCCTCCGGCGCCCGTGCTCGCGCCCGTCGCGCTCCGTGCCGACGCGGCGTACCTCATCACGGGGGGGCTGGGTGGGCTCGGGTTGCATGTTGCGAGGTGGATGGTCTCCAAGGGCGCGCGGCACCTGGTGCTGCTGGGCCGGCGGGGGTTGCCCGACCGCGCCGGGTGGTCGGCGATTCCCCGCGAGAGCGACGTCGGCCGGCAGCTCGCCGCGATCGAGGCGATGGAGGCCGAGGGGGCCACCGTGCACGCCCTCAGCGCGGACGTGGGTGACCCGGCTCGCATGGCGGAGGTCCTCGAGTCGATCCATCGAGGCCCGGCTCCACTGAGGGGCATCATCCACGCCGCTGGCGTGTCCACGCTCGTGCCGCTCGAGACGATGGACGAGACGGCGCTCGCCTCCATCCTGCGTCCGAAGGTGACCGGTGGCTGGGTGCTCCACCAGCTCACGCGCGAGCTGGAGTTGGACTTCACCGTCTACTTCTCTTCTGGCTCGGCCGTGTGGGGCTCGGCCCGGATGGCGCACTACGCCGCGGGCAACCAGTTCCTCGACGCGCTCGCCCACTACCGCCGCGCACGGGGGCTGCATGCGTTGAGCATCAACTGGGGGCCATGGGCCGCCGAGGGCATGGTCGCCGAGGAGGGGTTGCGCTGGTTCGAGCGAATGGGCCTCGGGGGTGTCTCCGTGGAGGGCGGGCTCCAGGTGCTCGAGGCGCTGCTCGCCATGGACGTGACCCAGCGCAGCGTCGCCCCGGTCGACTGGAGCCTCTTCAAGTCCGTATACGAGGCGCGGGGGCGCAGGCCTCTGCTGGAGGCACTCGGCCCGGTTCCGGCACCTTCGGCTCCCGTGTCGCGCCCGGTGGAGCAGACCACCGGAAGCGAGGAGCTGGCTCAGCTGCGCAACGCCTCGTCCGCGCGTCGCAAGGAGCTGGTGATCTCGTGGGTCCGTGAGGAGGTGGCCCGGGTGCTCGGCTTCCCGTCGAGCGCCTCGGTCAAGCTGGAGCAGGGCCTCTTCGAGACGGGCATGGACTCGATCACCGCCTTGGAGCTGCGGCGGCGGCTGATGGCCCGGTTCGGTGTCCAGCTCTCGTCCACGATCGCGTTCGATCGTCCCTCCGTCCTGGCACTCGCTTCCCACATCCTGCAGGACGTGCTCCGGCTGGACGTGGAGGTAAAGGAGGAGGCCGAGCGCGCCGCGAGCAGCGCGACGGAGCCGATCGCGATCATCGGCATTGGCTGCCGGGTGCCACAGGCCTCGGGTCCCGAGTCCTTCTGGCGACTGCTGGAGGGAGGCGTGGACGCCATCCGCGAGGTGCCTGCCTCTCGGTGGAAGCTCGACGACTACTACGATCCGCAGCCGGGCGTCCCGGGGAAGACCTACACCCGATGGGGTGGCTTCCTGGATGGGGTCGATCAGTTCGACGCCCAGTTCTTCGGGATCGCCCCTCGGGAGGCGGCGAACATGGACCCGCAGCAGCGCCTGCTGCTGGAGGTGGCCTGGGAGTCCCTGGAGCACGCGGGGATCGCTCCGGCGCGCGTGGCCAACACCCGCACCGGCGTGTTCATCGGAATCGGCAGCAACGAGTACGCGATGCTCCACGGGGTGGGGAGTGCCTCGGCCCCGGGTGACGCCTACATCGCGACGGGCAACGACTCGAGCTTCGCCGCCGGCCGGCTGGCCTACGTGCTCCGGCTCCAGGGCCCGACGATGGCCTTGAATACCGCATGCTCCTCGTCGCTGGTGGCCGTACACCTGGCCTGCCAGAGCCTGCGCTCCGGAGAGAGCAACCTGGCGCTCGCCGGTGGCGTCAGCCTGACGCTCTCGCCGCACTCGACCATCTACCTCGCGCAGCTCCGGGCCCTGTCCCGGGATGGACGGTGCAAGACCTTCGATGCCTCCGCGGACGGCTACGTGCGCAGCGAGGGTTGCGGCATCGTGGTCCTCAAGCGCCTGTCCGATGCGAAGCGGGATGGAGATGACATCCTCGCCGTCATCCGCGGCTCGGCCGTCAACCACGATGGCCCGAGCAGCGCGCTCACGGTTCCCAACGGGGAGGCCCAGCAGCAGGTCCTCCGTTCCGCCCTGGCCAATGCCGGTGTCCAGCCCGCGGACGTGGACTACATCGAGGCGCACGGAACGGGCACGTCGCTCGGCGATCCCATCGAGGTCCGGGCGCTGGCCAAGGTGCTCGGTGAGGGACGCACGCCCGAGCAGCGGCTGCTCATCGGCTCGGTGAAGACCAGCATCGGACACCTGGAGGCCGCGGCGGGTATTGCCGGTCTCATCAAGGTCGTCCTCTCCCAGCGACACGGGGTGGTCCCGCCGCACCTGCACCTCGAGCGCCTCAACCCGCACATCGAGCTGGACGGGTTCCCGCTGGACATCCCGATGCGGCCCACTCCCTGGCCGGAGCGCTCACGCCCGCGGCTCGCCGGCATCAGCGCCTTTGGCCTGAGCGGCACCAACGCGCACATCATCGTGGAGGAAGCGCCCCCGCCCGAGCCTGTCGCGGCACAGCCCGAGAAGGGCTCGCACGTGCTCGCGCTCTCGGCGAAGACGAAGGGCGCTCTCACGCAGCTCGCGGCGCGGGTCGGTGAGCACCTCGCCTCGCACCCGGCGCTGGCGCTCGCGGATGTCTGCCACGCGGCGAGCACGCAGCGCACCTCGTTCTCGCACCGGCTCGCGCTCGTCGTGGAGTCGGCGGAGGAGGCTCGGGAGCGGCTGCTGGCGTTCGCTCGCGGGGAGGAGGTCCCCCGGCTGGTCCAGGGCCGCACCGAGGGCGAGATCCCCAAGGTCGTCTTCGTGTTCACGGGCCAGGGCGCGCAGTACGCGGGCATGGGCCGGGAGCTGTACGAGACCGAGCCTGTCTTCCGTGCGGCCCTGGAGCGTTGCAACGCGCTGCTCGAGGGCAGGTGGGGTGAGTCCCTCCTGTCGGTGATGCACGGGACGGGCTCGCGGATCGACGATACCGAGTACACGCAGCCGGCCCTCTTCGCGCTGGAGTACGCCCTGGCGGAGCTGTGGCGCTCCTGGGGCGTCGAGCCCTGGGCCGTGCTGGGGCACAGCGTCGGCGAGTACGTCGCCGCCTGCGTGGCGGGGGTGATGGACCTCGAGGAGGCACTCGGGCTCATCACCGAGCGCGCGCGGCTCATGCAAGCGCTGCCGCGCAATGGCGAGATGATGGCCGTCTCCGCGAGCGAGGAGCAGGTCGCGGAGGTCCTGGCTCCGTACGCGGATCGGGTCTCGATCGCGGCGGTCAACGGGCCGGCGGACACCGTGCTCTCCGGCGAGCGCGAGGCGGTGGAGGCGATCGCCACCTCGTTGCAGACCAGGGGCATCAAGACCCGGCGGCTCACCGTGTCCCATGCGTTCCACTCGCCGCTCATGGAGCCCATGCTGGAGGCCTTCGAGCGCGCGGCCGGGAAGATCTCCTTCCGCGCGCCTCGCATCCATCTGGCCTCCAACGTCACGGGCCAGCTCCTCGGGGACGGCGCCGTGCTCGACGCCGCGTACTTCCGCCGCCACGTGCGCGAGGCGGTGCGCTTCCACGACGGGCTGAAGGCGCTTCGAGCGCTCGGTGGCACCGTGTTCGTGGAGGTGGGCCCGCACCCGACGCTCACCGGCATGGCGTTGAAGGGGCTCGGGGATGACGCGGGCACCTGGATGCCCTCGCTGCGCAAGGGCCATCCCGAGCAGCCGCAGATCCTCTCCAGCCTGGGGGCGCTCTACACCCAGGGCGTGGAGGTGGACTGGGCCGCGGTGGACGGTGGGCGCCGCCGGTCGCGCGTCGCGCTTCCGACCTATCCGTGGCAGCACCAGCGGCACTGGCTGGAGGCACCCAAGGCGCCCCGTCCGGCCTCGCCGGTCACGAGCGCGCAGGCGCTCGTCGGACAGCGTGTGCGCTCGCCCTTGAACAAGGCGATCGTCTTCGAGGGCCGCTACAGCGCGCAGTCGTTGCCCTTCCTCGAGGAGCACCGGCTCTACGGGACGATCGTCGTGCCCGGCTCGTGCCACATCGCGCGCATCCTCGCGACCGCCGCCCAATCGCTCGGGGCCGGGCCGTACACCATCGAGAAGTGCCTCTTCTCGCAGCCCATCGTGCTCGCGGACGAGGAGGAACAGCTCGTCCAGCTCATCCTCGCGCCCAAGGGACCGGGCCAGTACGACTTCGAGCTCTACAGCCTCTCCGCGTCCGCCGACCCGGAGACCGAGGGCTGGCTGCTGAATGGCACGGGGTCGCTGCAAGTGGGCGGAGACGGGCCCGCGCGCCCGGCGCCCCTCTCGCGGCAGGAAATCGAGGCGCGCTGCTCGCGCCAGGTGGACTCGGGTATCTACGAGCGGAACTGGGACATCGGGTTCCACCTCGGCCACGCGTTCCGGTGGATCGAGCGCATCTGGAGTGGCGGGCGCGAGGCGCTCTGCCAGATGCGCCTGCCGACGGAGCGGGATGACCGGGGGCTGTATATGCACCCGGGCCTCGTCGACTCCTTCCTGCAGGCGATGGGCACGGATCTCATCCGCGACGACGCGCAGCTGAGCACCGTCTACGTGCCGATCTCGGTGGAGCGCTTCCGCTTCCACGAGCGGCCGAGCGGCCCCGTGTGGGCCTACGCCGTGCGCCGGGACGCCGGGGACGCCGTGGGTGAGGTGATCACCGGTGACGTGTACGTGGTCGACGCCGAGGGGCGGGTGCTCATCGAGATCGAGGGGCTGAAGCACAAGCGCGCCCCACGCGAGGCGCTGATGGTGGTGCTGCGCCATGGCCAGCGCGATACGCTCTACGAGCTCGGCTGGAAGCGTCAGCCTCTGCCCGGTGGGGTGCCCGGGCTCGGCCGCTGGCTCGTGTTCGCGGACGAGGCGGGCGCCGCGGAGGCACTCGCGGAGCGGCTCCGATGGAGTGGTTGCCGCCCCGTGCTGGTCCACCCGGGTGAGGCGTTCGTCCGCCACGACGGGGATCGCTTCACCCTCGACGCCCAGCGCGCCGAGGACTACGCGCGGTTGCTCGAGGAGGCGGTGCCACCGGGCGAATCGCTCGGGGGCGTCGTCCACCTCTGGGCGCTGCGCGGGCCTGGCGGGGGGGATGTGGAGTCGCTGCACGCGGCGCACCTTCTGGGTTGCGGCAGCGCGCTGCATCTGGCCAAGGCGCTGGCGGGTTCTCCCTCCGCCGCTCGCCTCTGGCTGGTGACCCGTGGAGCCCGGGCGCTCTCGTCCGGCTCGAGGCCGCTCGCGTTGGAGCAGGTCCCCCTCTGGGGCCTGGGCGTCGTCTTCTCGCAGGAGCATCCCGACCGGTGTGGTGCGCTCATCGATCTCGATCCCGCTGCCTCCGGGGAGGATGCGCTGGCGATCTGGCGTGAGCTCAGCGCCACGGATGGCGAGCGGCAGGTGGTGATCCGCGAGGGCGAGCGCTACGTCGCGCGGATGCGCGCGTCGCGTGACGAGCAGCGGGGTGAGCCGCCGCGGTTGCGGCCGGACGCGAGCTACCTGCTCACGGGTGGGCTCGGTGGGCTGGGCCTCTCGCTCGCGCGGTGGATGGTGGAGCAGGGCGCGCGGAACCTCGTGCTCATCGGGCGCGGCGGGCCCAGACCGGAGGCCCAGGAGACCCTCCGCGCCCTGGAGGCCGCCGGCGCGAGGATCCTCGTCCTCCAGGCGGATGTGTCGAAGCGAGAAGACGTCCGCCGCGCCCTCGAGGAGGCTGGGAAGCTGGCACCGCTGCGCGGCGTGGTCCATGCAGCGGGTGTCCTGGATGATGGCGTCCTCCTCCAGCAGGACTGGGAGCGCTTCGCCCGGGTGCTCGCCCCCAAGGTGGACGGCGCGTGGCACCTCCATGAGTTGACGCAGGGCGGGGAGCTCGACTTCTTCGTCCTGTTCTCGTCGGCGGCGACGCTGCTCGGCCCGCCGGGGCAGGGCAGCTACGCGGCGGCCAATGCCTTCCTGGACGGGCTGGCGCATCATCGGCGCGCCCTGGGGCTGCCGGCGTTGAGCGTCAACTGGGGCCCCTGGGCCGAGGTCGGCATGGCCGCGCAGCTCGCGTCCCGCTTCCAGTCGCAGGGCATCGAGGCCTTCTCTCCGGAGGTGGCGCTGCGGGCGTTCGGCAAGGCGCTCGGTCACGGGCAGCCGCAAGTCACCCTCATGCGGGTCCACTGGTCGCGCTATCTCGCGCAGTTCCCGCGGGGCGCGGCACCGACCCTGCTCGCGGAGGTCTCCGGCCGGGTGGTGGCCGAGCCCGAGGCCGGCGAGCGCTCGTCTCCCGAGCTCCGGCGCCGGATCGAGACGGCGGAGCCACGCCAGCGCCTGTCGCTGCTGATGGAGCACGTGCAGGGCGAGGCGGTGCGGGTGCTCGGCCTGGATGCGTCGTCCCCGCTGGAACCCCGGCAGCGGTTGTTCGAGGTGGGCATGGACTCGCTGATGGCGCTCGAGCTCCGCAACCGCCTGCAGAACAGCGTGGGTGCGTCGCTGCCGTCGACCCTGGTCTTCGACTACCCGACGACCGAGGCGCTCGCGAGCTACCTGCACGACGAGGTCCTCGGCTTGGAGAAGCAGCAGGGTGGAAGCGCGCAAGGGGAGGCCCAGGACACGGCGCTCCTCGAGCGCATCATGGAACTATCGCAGGATGAGCTCGCCGCCTCCCTGGAGGCGAAGCTCTCGGCCCTGATGGAAGAAGGATCATGAGCAAGCAGGAAAAGCCAGGCGAGCCCTCCGCGCTCCAGCGCGCCGCGTTACTCGTGGAGAAGTTGCAGACACGTCTCGAGACGGTGGAGCGGGCCCGCACCGAGCCGATCGCCGTCATCGGGATGGGGTGCCGTTTCCCGGGCGGCGCCGTCGATGGTCCGTCGTACTGGAAGCTTCTGCGCGACGGCGTGGATGCGCTGAGCGAGGTGCCCGGGTCCCGCTGGGACGTGCCCGGCCATTACGATTCCAGCCGGGTGTCCCCGGAAAGATGTACGGAATCCGAGGCGGCTTCCTCGACGACGTCGATCGCTTCGATGCCGACTTCTTCGGCATCTCCCCGCGCGAGGCGGCGAGCCTGGATCCGCAGCAGCGGCTCGCTGCTCGAGGTGGCGTGGGAGGCGCTGGAGGACGCGGGCCTGTCGCCCGATCGCGCTCGCTGGCAGCGAGACCGGCGTCTTCATCGGCGTGATCGGCCAGCGACTACATGGCGCGCCTGCTGCAGAGAACGACGCGACCCGCTTCGACGGCATACACGGCGACGGGCAACGCGTACAGCATCGCCGCCGGGCCGCCTCGTCTACGTGCTCGGGCCTGCAGGGGCCGTGCATGGCGGTCGACACCGCCTGCTCGTCGTCGCTGGTCGCGCTCCACCTGGCCTGCGAGAGCCTGCGGGGCGGTGAGTGCGACCTGGCGCTGGTGGGCGGCGTGAACCTGATCCTCTCGCCCGGAGACGATGATCTGCCTGTCGCAGCATGCAGGCGCTCGCGCGCGACGGCCGCTGCAAGACGTTCGACGCGTCCGCGGACGGCTACGTGCGCGGCGAGGGCTGCGGCGTCCTCGTGCTCAAGCGGCTCTCGGACGCGCATGCGCGACGGCGACCGCGATCCTCGCGGTGATCCGCGGCTCGGCCGTCAACCAGGACGGGCGGAGCAACGGGCTCACCGCCCCCAACGGGCCGGCGCAGCAGGCGGTCATCCGCGAGGCGCTCGACGACGCGCGGTGTCGCGCCGGCCGCGCGTCGGCTACGTCGAGGCCCACGGCACCGGCACGCCGCTCGGCGATCCGATCGAGGTCGCAGGCGCTCGGCGCCGTGCTCGGCGAGGGCCGCCGCCGGGACGCGCCCTTCGTGCATCGGCTCGGTGAAGACGAACATCGGCCACCTCGAGGCGGCCGCGGGCGATCGCCGGGGTCATCAAGACGATCCTCTCGCTCGAGCACGAGGAGATCCCGCCGCATCTGCACTTCCGCACCCCAACCCGCATGTCGCGAGTGCGGAGCGTATCCGGCGCGAGTCCCCGTCGAGCGCGTCCCATGGCCGGCCGACGAGGGGCGGCGCGCATCGCGGGCGTGAGCTCCTTCGGGCTGAGTGGGATCGAACGCGCATGTCGTGCTGGAGGAGGCTCCCGCCCCCGTCGGCACCGCCGCACCGGCCGAGGAGGTACGCCGCAGCTCGTCGTCCTGTCCGCGAAGACGCCGCGGGCGTTGTCCACCCTGGCGGAGCACGTGGCGCTCGTTCCTGAAGACCGAGGAGGTAGGGTCGCTCGCTGGACCTCAGCTACACCTCGACGCTCTGCCGCACGCATCACGACCACCGGCTCGCCCTCGCGGCGAGGTCCAGGCAGGAGCTCATCGAGCAGCTCGAGGCCTTCGCCGCCGGAGAGACGCCATGCGGCCTGTCCTCGGGGCGCCGGGGCGCGGGGCTCGCGCAGAAGATCGTCTTCGTGTTTCCGGGGCAGGGCTCGCAGTGGCTCGGAATGGGACGGAGGCTGTACGCGGAGGACGCCACGTTCCGGGAGGCGATCGACGCGTTGCGCATGAGGCGATGCGCCCGATGCGGACTGGTCCTTGCGCGAGCTCCTGACGACTCCCGAGCAGCAGCTCGCGCTGGAACGACATCGACGTCATCCAGCCGACGCTGTTCGCCTCGCAGGTGGCGCTCGCGGCGGTGTGGCGCTCGTTCGGTCTGGAGCCTCACGCCGTGGTCGGGCACAGCATGGGCGAGGTCGCCGCGGCGCACGTCGCGGGGGCGCTCTCGCTGGAGGACGCGGCGCGCATCATCTGTGAGCGAAGCAAGCTGCTGCGACGCGTCAGTGGCCAGGGTGCCATGGCCGTCGTGGATCTCTCCCGGGAGCAGGCGGAGGCGGAGATCCGGGGAGCGGAGGATCGGATCGCCATCGCGGTCAGCAACGGTCCGAAGGCGACGGTGCTTTCGGGAGACCCGGCCGCGCTGAAGGAGGTGCTGGAGCGTCTTCAGCGGCGCGAGGTGTTCTGCCGTCGGGTGAAGGTGGACGTGGCTTCGCACAGCCCGCAGATGGATCCGCTGCGGCAGGAGTTGCTGGAGCGGATGGCGGCCATCCGTCCCACCGGGAGCTCGGTGCCGATCTACTCCACGGTCACGGGGGCTCCCATCGATGGTCGCGAGCTGGGTGCCTCGTACTGGGTGCGCAACCTCCGACAGCCCGTGCTGTTCGCCGATGCGGTACAGCGCCTCATCCAGGATGGAAATGTCCTGTTCATCGAGCTGAGCCCACATCCCATCCTCGTGCCCTTCGTGGATGCGATGTTGAGGGAGGGAGACACGTCAGGGCGGGGGCTCGTGGTGCCAAGCCTGCTCCGGGATCAAGAGGAGTGGCATTGCCTGCTCTCGTCCCTGGGAGCGCTGTCTACCCGGGTGGACCGCGTGGACTGGCTCCGGCTGCATCCGCACAAGCGTCGCCGGGTCGCGCTCCCCGCGTATCCATGGCAGCGCGAGCGGCACTGGCTGGATCTGGAGCCCGCCGCCACCTCGCGGGTCCGGGCCGTGCGCGTGGGTGCCGGAGGCCATCCGCTCCTGGGGTCCTCGTTCACGACCTCCGTGCATGAGGAGTCCCGCTTCTGGGAGTCCGCGCTGAGCGCGGCGGAGCCGTCGTACCTGGCGGATCACCGCGTGAGTGGAGCGGTGGTGGTGCCGGGCGCGGCTTATCTGGAGATGGCGCTCTCGGCGGCGCGTGAGGTGTCCGGAGAGACGGCGCACGAGCTCGTCGACACCTCCTTCAAGGAGGGGCTGCTGCTGCCGGAGGGACAGGCGCGCGTGGTCCAGATGGCGCTGAGCGACGAGGGCGGGGGAGCCCTCTCGTTCCAGCTCTCGAGCCAGAAGGCGAGCACGGAGGCGGGCATTCCGGCCGGCTGGATGGCACACGTCATGGGGCGGATTCGTCCCATCCCGGGAGGGCAGCCGGCGCTGGCGCTCGAGCCGCTCGACACGATCCAGAAGCGTTGCCCCGAGGTGATCGCCCAGGCAGCGCACTACGAGGAGCTGGCGCGCCGTGGGGTGGCCTACGGACCGGCGTTCCAGGGGGTGCAGCAGGTGTGGCGTGGCCGCGCGGAGGCGCTCGGGCACGTGCGCCTGCCGGAGCCGCTCGCGGCGCGGGCCTCGGCATATCGAATCCATCCCGCCCTGCTCGATGCGTGCTTCCAGCTGGTGGCCGCGGCTGTTCCCCAGGAGGACCTCACGCCCGACTCCGGTCCCGCCGTGCCCGTGGAGCTCGCCTGCCTGCGGCTTCACGAGCAGCCAGGGACGGAGGTCTTCTGCCACGTGCGGCTGCGGACGCGGGAGGGCGCGCGGAGTGGTGTGTACGAGTTCGACCTCGTACTGTGCGACGCGTCCGGCAAGCTCCTGGTGGAGGCGCTCGGGCTGCGTATCCAGCAGCTGGAGTCCCCGGCCGCGGAGCGCGCGGGGAAGGATCTCTTCTTCGCGTCCGAGTGGCGGCATCAGCCCGTCGTCCAGCCGGCCCTCCCCGAGGCTCCCAAGGCGAGCGGACGCTGGTTGCTCGTTGCCGATGGCAGCGAGCTCGCCGACGCGGTCGAGTCCCTGCTGCGGGCGCGCGACGGAGACGTCTTCCGCGTGGACCTCGCGGGGGCGGGGCAGGGGCGCCGCGTCGTGGATGCGACCTCGCCCCACGCGTTCGACGGCGTGCTGGCGGAGGCGTTCGGCGGGGGAGTGGTTCCCCGTGGGGTGATCCAGCTCGCCGGGATGGAGCCGCGCGAGGTGGATCCGACGGTGGATCCGATAAAGGTGTGCGGCGGCGTGCTGCACCTCGTCCAGGCTCTCTCCCGGGCGGGCCTGTCGAGTCCGCCCAGGCTGTGGCTCGTCACGCGCGGGGTGCACCATGGCTCCGCCAGCGGGTCGGCCTCCGGAGTGGTGCAGGCCTCGCTGTGGGGCCTGGGCCGCACACTCGCGCACGAGCACTCCGAGCTGAAGTGCACGCGCGTGGACGTCTCCGCCGCGATGGGTCCCGGTGACGCCGGAGCGGCGCTGGTGCGCGAGCTGCTCGTGGCTGACGCGGAGGAGGAGATCTCCCTTCGCGCGGATGGCCGCCACGTCGCTCGCATCGTGCGCGGCACTCCTGGCAGGGCTCCCGGCGAGGCCGTGGTTCCGGCGGGAGGGCGGCCCTTCCGCCTGGAGCGCGACGCTCGGGGTCACCTGGAGTTCAGAGCCGGAGCGCGGCGTCCTCCCGGTCCGGGGGAGATCGAGCTCGAGCTCGAGGTGGCTGCCCTGGGGGGGCTCGGCGAGAGTGCCGGGCCGGAGCGGTGGGAAGGGGAGGGGGGCGTCATCGGGTGCAGTGGGCGGGTCGTGGCCCTCGGCGAAGGCGTGGAGAACGTCGCGGTGGGCGAGGAGCGGATCGCCCTGGTGACGTCGGGCCTGGGCTCCCACGTGAGTGTTCCCGTCGCATGCACCGCCGCACGCCCACCGTCGTCCCCGTCCGGGGAAGCCGCGGCGCTCGCGGCGGTTGTCCTGCCTGCCTGGTACGCGCTGTTCCACCTGGGACGGCTCGAGAAGGGAGGCCGCGTGCTGATCCTCGGGACCGAGAGCGGGCTTGGGCGTGTCGCGGTCAAGCTGGCCAGCTGGGTGGGGGCGGAAGTCATCACCGCCGCCACGACGGCCGAGCAGGTGGAGCTGGCCGTCGTCGCGCCGGGCGCGGTCGAGCTCGAGCGGAGCCTGTCCGTGCTGAGCGAGGGGGCTCGTGTCCTCGACCTGCGTGCGTCGGGAGCGCCGGCCCGTGCCGGTGATGCGAACGTCGCCTGGTGCGTGGTCGACGTGCCGGAGCTCGCCCGCCGCAGGCCCGGACGGTTCGCCCGTCTCTGGCAGGAAGTGCGGGACGCACGCGAGGCGAGGGGCCTCCCTCCGCCGAAGTTGCGGAGTGCCTCTGTCTCCACGTCCGAGGGCGGAGCGGTGGATGCGCTCACCCTCACCCTGAATGATCCGAAGGCGCGCGTCGTGGTGCCCGCGACGGAGGCCCGCCGGCTTCGCGCCGATGGGACGTACCTCGTCACCGGCGGACTCGGCGGGCTCGGTCTCTCGGTGGCGAAGTGGATGGTGGAGCAGGGCGCGGGCCACCTCGTGCTCGTCGGGCGTGACACAGCCCTGACACCGGAGCAGCAGGCGGCGGTGGCGGCGCTCGAGGCCACCGGGGCACGAGTACGGGTGGCCCGGGCCGACGTGTCCGACCGGACGCAGCTCGCCCGGGTGCTCTCGGAGAGCTCGGAGGGCGCTCCTCCCCTGAGAGGCATCATCCACGCCGCTGGCGTGCTGGACGATGGTGTCCTGGTGCAGCAGACGGTGGAGCGGTTCCGCCGCGTGATGGCCCCCAAGGTCCTCGGCGGCTGGAACCTGCATGTCCTGACACGCGAGGCGCCGCTCGACTTCTTCGTCCTGTACTCGTCGGCGGCCTCCCTGTTCGGGGCACCGGGGCAGGGCAACTACGTGGCCGCCAACGCCTTCCTCGACGCGCTCGCCCACCATCGTCGGGCGCTCGGGCTGCCTGGCCTGAGCATCAACTGGGGACCCTTCTCGGAGGTCGGTCTGGCCGCGGCCCAGGCCAACCGGGGAGCGCGTCTCGCCCAGCGGGGCTCGGACAGCCTGACGCCCGCGGAGGGGAACGCGCTCCTGGGACGGCTGCTCGATGGCGATGTGACCCAGATGGCGGTCATGCCGCTCGAGCTCCACAAGTGGGTGGAGTTCTATCCTCGTGCGCGCTCCTCCCCCTGGCTCTCGGAGCTGGTCCCGGCCAGCTCGGGCGCGGGGTCTGGCGGAGCGAAGGACGTGGCCCTGCTCGAGACGCTGCGGACGGCGACCCAGCAGGAGGCGCGGGTGGCCCTGGAGCGGTTCGTTCGGGAGCAGCTCGCCCGGGTCCTCCGCCTGGACTCCGCGCGCATCGATCCGGAGGTACCGCTCCAGGGCTTTGGCCTCGACTCCCTGATGGGGCTCGAGCTGCGCAACCGTCTGGAGTCGGGGTTGGGGCTGTCGCTGCCGGTCTCGTTGATCTGGAAACACCCAACGCTGGCCGCGCTCTGCGAGCATCTCCTGGGTGAAGTCATGGATCGCACCCTGGCCGAAACGCTCGCGAGGGCGGGTGAGGGTGCTGAACCGGTGGCGGATGAGACCGCCGCCGATGACAAAGAGGTCTTCGTCCTATGAGTGTACGTGAGTTGTTGGGCACCCTCGCGGCCAAGGGGGTGCGCCTGCGTGTCGACGGAGACAAGCTCCTGGTCGAGGCGGGCAAGGCCGTCCTCACCCCGGAGTTGCGCGCCGAGCTGTCGGCGAGCAAGGGAGACATCCTGGCGTTCCTGAGCAAGCATTCCTCTCGGGAGGATGCGGGGAGAGAGCCGGGACGGGCCCCCGCGAGGCCAGAGGTCATCCCGTTGTCCAGCGGGCAGGAGCGGCTCTGGTTCCTCGATCGCCTCTCGCCCGGCACGCCGCAGTACAACGTCCATCTCGGCATCCGCGTGCGCGGCGCGCTCGACAGCAAGGCCCTGCGCCGGAGCCTGGACGAGCTCGTCCGGCGGCACGAGGTGCTCCGGACGCGGTTCCCCGAGGTGGAGGGGAGTCCCCGGCAGGTCGTCGCGTCTCCCGAAACCGGTGTGGAGCTGAAGCTCGAGGACCTGCCGGGGCTCACGGAGCAGGAGCGCGAGGAGGCGCTCCTGCGGCGCTCGGACGAGCTGGCCCGGCATCCCTTCGATCTGGCGAAGGGTCCGCTCCTGCGTGTCACGCTCGTGGCACTGGGGGCCGACGACTTCGCCCTCTTCGTGACGAAGCACCACATCATCACGGATGGCTGGTCACTCGGCGTCTTCGTCCGGGAGTTGTCGGCGCTCTACGCGGGCTTCGTCAGGAGGGAGACGGCCGCGTTGCCGCCCGTGTCGATGCAGTTCGCCGACGCGGCCTTGCGCGAGCGTGCGTGGTTGGCCGGAGAGTCGGGAGCCCGTGAGCGCACGTACTGGAAGGAGAAGCTCACGGGTCTGCCTCCGCTCCAGCTCCCCGTGGATCATGCGGCCTCCACCTCCACGAGCCATCGCGGTGCCACCGTTCCCCTCTCCTTGTCGCCAGCGCTCAGCGAGGCCCTGCGGGAGCTCGCCAGCCGGGAGGGATGCAGCCTGTTCATGGTGCTCTTCTCCGCGTTCTCGGCACTCCTGCACCGTTACTCCGGACAGCTCGACTTCGGTGTGGGGACGGTGATCGCCAACCGGGGGAGCGTGCCGCGGGATCTCATCGGCTTCGTCGCCAACACCCTCGTGCTCCGGTGTGATCTGTCGGGCGGGCCGACCTTCGTGCAATGGCTGGCGCGTGCCCGCAAGGCGGTGCTCGAGGCGCTGGACCACCAGGCGTTGCCGTTCAGCGAGGTGGTGCAGTCGGTCGGCGCGCCACGCGATGGTGGGCTCAACCCGCTGGTGAGTGCCTGCTTCACCCTGGAGAACATTCCGGCGCCGGCCCTCGAGCTGCCGGGGACGAGTTGGTCATTCCTGAATGGAGCCCCGGATGGCAGCGTGGAGGGGACGGCCAAGTTCGAGCTCTCGCTGATCATGGCCTCGGGAGAGAAGGGCCTGGCCGGCATGCTCGAGTACTCGAAGGAGGTCTTCGACGCCTCGACGGCGGCGCGGATGGTGGGGCACTTCCAGGTGCTGCTCGAGTCCATCGTGGCCCACCCCGAGGTTCCGCTATCGAAGCTGCCGCTGTTGACGGCGGAAGAGCGAGGGACGCTCCTCGTCGAGTGGAACGGTCCGGCGATCGACGTGCCGGCGGTGTGCATGCACGAGCTCGTGCAGGCCCAGGTGGAGCGGACCCCCCAGGCGGTGGCCGTGGTGAGCGGGCAACGGACCCTCACCTACGCCGAGCTCAATCGCCGGGCGAATCAGCTCGCCCATCATCTGCGGCGGCTCGGCGTAGGGCCCGAGGTGCGCGTCGGCCTCTGCGTCGAGCGCACGGAAGACGTCGTCATCGGACTGCTGGCCATCCTCAAGGCTGGGGGGGCCTATGTCCCGTTGGATCCCGCCTACCCGAAGGAGCGGCTGGCGCTGATCCTCGAGGATGCCCAGGTGCCGGTGCTGCTCACGCAGCAGCGCCTCGTCCCGGAGCTCCCCTCCACCCAGGCGCGTGTGGTGTGCCTGGACACGGACTGGCCAGCCATCGGCGCCGAGAGGGACGAGAACCCCGAGCGCACCACGGCACCGGAGGCGCTCGCCTATCTCATCTACACCTCGGGCTCCACCGGCAAGCCCAAGGGCGTCATGATCGAGCACCGCAACGCCGTGGCCTTCCTGATGTGGGCCATGCGCGTCTTCTCTCCGAGCACAGCTGGCGGGGACACTGGCCTCGACGTCGATCTGCTTCGACCTGTCGGTCTTCGAGATCTTCACGCCTCTGTGCTGTGGCGCGAAGGTGATCGTCGCGAAGAACGCGCTGGAGCTGCCGGAGCTGCCCGCGGCCCGGGAAGTGACGCTCATCAACACCGTGCCCTCGGCCATGGGCGCGCTCCTGCGAGCGGGCGCCGTGCCGTCCTCGGTGTCGATCGTGAACCTGGCAGGTGAAGCACTCGCGGGTGCGCTGGTCGAGCAGATCTATCAGCTCGACCATGTGCGAGAGGTGCTCAACCTCTATGGTCCGAGCGAGACCACGACCTACTCGACGTTCACCCGGGTGGGTCGCGGGCAGACGCCGACCATCGGGCACCCCATCGGGAACACCCAGGTGTACGTGTTGGATCCGAACAGGGAGCCCATGCCCATCGGCGTGCCGGGCGAGGTCTACATCGGCGGCAGCGGCGTCGCGCGCGGGTACCTGGGCCGACCGGACCTCACGGCGGAGAGGTTCGTCCACTCCCCCTTCGGTGGGGACCCCGAGGCCCGCCTGTACAGGACGGGTGACCTGGCGCGGTGGCTCCCGGACGGGCAGCTCGAGTACCTGGGCCGGATGGATCACCAGGTGAAGCTCCGTGGCTTCCGCATCGAGCTCGGGGAGATCGCCGCGGTGCTGATGGAGCACCCGGGGGTCCGAGAGGCCGTGGTGGTGGTGCGGGAATCGGGGGAGGACAAGAAGCTTGTCGCCTACGTGGTCGCGCGTGGCGAGAAGGCGCCCGACTCCGGACGAGCTGCGTGACTACCTGAAGTCCAGGCTGCCCGAGTACATGGTCCCCTTTTCGTTCGTGAGCCTCGACGCGATGCCGCTCACTCCGAACGGCAAGGTGGATCGCGCCGCGCTCCCGGCACCGGAGCACCTGCGCTCGGGGTCGGCGAAAGAGCACGTCGCGCCGCGGACCCCCGGGGAAGAGGCCGTGGCCGCCATCTGGCGCCAGGTCCTGGGAGTGGAGCAGATCGGCGTCCACGACAACTTCTTCGAGCTCGGAGGGCACTCGATCCTGCTCTACCGGGTGCTCGTCCTCGCCCGCTCGGCGTCCGGCGCGGACATCCCGCTGCGTGCCCTGCTGCGGGCGCCGACCCTGGAGGAGATGGCGCGGGCCATCGAGGCCGTGAGGACGGGTTCACTGCCAACCCACGATGTGACGGCGGAGTTGGAAGCGGATGCCGTGCTCGATGCGGGGATCGATCCGCGAGGGGTGCGACCGCCGGTGTCGGGGGCCGCGCGCACCCTCCTGCTGACGGGCGCCACCGGCTTCCTCGGCGCCTTCCTTCTGGAGGAGCTCTGCCGCAAGACGGATGCGCGCATCTATTGCCTGGTGCGCGCCGCGACGGAGCAGGAGGGGCTGCACCGGATTCGCAAGAACCTGGAGAGCTATTCGCTGTGGAGCGAGGCCCTGGCGTCTCGCATCGTCCCTGTCCGAGGGGATATCAGCCAGCCCCTGCTGGGGCTCTCGGAGACGGAGTTCCAGCGGCTCTCGGAGGAGGTTGACGCCATCTATCACAACGGTGCGCTCGTCAATTTCCTCTACCCCTACGAGTCACTCCGGGCGGCCAACGTGCTCGGCACGCGGGAGATCCTCCGGCTCGCGACACGGACACGCGTCAAGCCGCTGCACTACGTCTCGACGGTCTCGGTGTTGCCCCTGGGACGCGAGGATCCGATCCGGGAGGATGAGCCTCTGGATGGGCCCACGAACCTGGTGGGAGGCTATGCACAGAGCAAGTGGGTCGCCGAGAAGCTCGTGAGGGAGGCCTCACGGCGTGGGCTCCCGGTCACCATCCTCCGACCGGGGAGGGTGACCGGCCACAGCCAGACGGGTGCCTGGAACACGGACGATCTGGTGTGCCGGACCCTCAAGGGGTGCGTCCGGATGGGGATGGCTCCAAGCGTCAATGCCCTGCTCGACCTGACGCCCGTCGATTACGTCAGCAGTGCCATCGTTGAGCTCTCCCTGCGCCCGGAGTCGATCGGCCAGACCTATCACCTCGTCAATCCGCGGCTCGTGCGCGCCGATGAGATGTGGAGCCTCATGCGGGCCTTTGGCTACGGGTTGCGCGTCCTCCCCTATGACGAATGGCTCGCCCAGCTGGCCTCGGATGCCGCGTCCGACAGCGAGCTGGGAGATCTGCTCATGTTCCTCCAGCAGGTCCCGCCCGAGGACCGGAGCGTCGGAGGGCCACGGATGGTGGTCTGCGACTGTGGCCACACGCGGCGGGCCTTGGGAGGAACGGGGGCGTCCTGCCCGCCGGTGGACACCACCTTGATTTCGACCTACCTCTCAGCTCTCGTGCGCCGCGGCTTCCTCAAGGCACCCGAGACGAGGTGACGCGAAGGGCAGTGCCAGGCGTCAGGGGCGCACCGCCTGACGCCTGGCCGTTCCGGCTCCCTGGCTCAGCGGGTGCTGGCGTTGGGGCAGGCGAGCTGCCCACCGTTGAAGAAGTAGGCGTTCGCCCGTTGCAGCAGGTGCCCGTTGTCGGTGGAGGGGTTCGTCTGGAGCTGCTCCCCCGCGCCGAAGATCATCCCAATCCCGTGGGCGGCGGCGACCTCCTGCGGGTGGTCGAGGAAGTAGTCCAGACGGTTGTCCTTCCAGTGCTGGTCGTAGCCGGGCATCGACATGTTGCCCACGGGCATCTGCCACCACAGGTTGGGCAGGTTCATCCGCTCCGAGAGCGCCTTGGCGAACCGGAAGGCCTGGCGGAAGTGTGGGAGCGTGGCGTTGGTCGGATCCCACCAGCTATTGCGACCCAGGCGCACCTGGTAGTACTGCGCGTCCCGGTCGCTCGTCTCCACCACGACGAAGTCCCCCGCGCCCCCGCCACACTGGAGGAGGAAGTCCGCGGTCTTGCGCGCCTCGGCCTCCACGTCGAGCGCCGGATCCCTGTTCATCATGGCGTCGATCTTCGTGCCCCACGCCGAGGCGTGCAGGCCGATGCGGGCGTTGGGGGCGTACTTGCGGGCCATGGCGATCATGCAGCGGCCCATGCCGGCGATGGTGTTCTCCACCGTGCCGCAGTCCGTGGGATTGGCCGAGGCGACCGCCGCCGGAATCAGGCGTGGATTCGTGTTCACCTGCTGGGCATAGCCCCAGAAGTCTGGCTCGACGTGAAGAAAGACAGTCATGCTGCCAATTTGCTTCAACACGAAACGCCAATCATTGTAGTAACGCTGCATCAATGCAACGTCCTGTGCCTTGGCGACCTCCTGCGAGCCCTCCGCCACGCGGCTGGTGTGGAGGAGCTCGTAGTAGGTGATCATCGGGATCTGTCCCAGGGTGGTGGTCTTCAGGAGGAAGTCGCGCAGGAACTGTCCAGGCGCGAGCTGATCCCACTGCCAGCAGCCATGCCAACCGCAGCCATTGGGGTTCGAGTTGGAGCAGGACTGCCCCGCGGCGGTGCAGCTCAGGCATGAGGTGCACGGCTGTACCGAATCAAACAGGCCACCCGCGAGATAGATGTAGCGGAGGTCGAACGGTGCCAGCCCGGCCACGTCGTCGTTCGTCTTCGCACCGAGGAGCACATGCTCCTTCCCGAGGGACTCGAGCAGCGGCTGGCCGAGGCAGCTGCGTGGGCGTCCCGGCGTCGGAGCCGGTGCCCGCGTCCGGCGTCCCGCCATCCGCCCCTGTGCCCCGTCGAGCCTGCCCCCATCGGTCCCACTGTCTGGTGGACACTTCTTGCACTCACCGCCGCCGCTCGGGGCTGCCGCGGCTTCGGAGGGCGCGCCGCTCAATGTATAGAAAAACAACAGGCCAGGGACCAACAGCAACAACCAACGGGAGCTGGATGGCATGTGGCACCTCGTGGAATTCGTGCTCAATGCTTTGACGTAAAACCAGACTCGCAATTCACGGAGATGGCCACGAGCAACTCAGTCTTTGTAAATCATTACAAAATGCGAAATGTCTGTGGTGCCTTGTCGACCATGCAACGGTCGCTCTCGGCCGGCACCGACGCTGCCGGGTTGTGCCTCTTCGAGCCCGTCGCCCTGCCCGGAAATTTCGACAGCCGGATTCCTTGACTCGCCGCCTGTCCGCATCACAGTGCGCCGCGTGTCACGGCGAGGGTTGAGGGTTGGAGTCAGTGCCGCGGCTGCCTTGCTACTGGCGGCCTGCGTTTCCGTACAGGTGCGGCCCGAGGAGGGTCCGCTCGATCTGGCGCAGGCCTACCTGCGAGCGTGGGCCGAGGGCGACTTCACCGCCCTGCGGCGCGCGGTAGCCGAGCCGCCGGCCAGCCTCGAGGAGCAGCACCAGCGCTTCCGCGACGAGCTGCGCATCGTCTCTTCCCGCTTCGAGCTCGGCCACGTCGAGCGCGAGGCGGAGAGCGCCGTGGTCACCTTCCGCGCCATCCATGTGCTGCGCGGGCTGGGCGAGTGGGAGGTGGACGGCTCGCTGTTCCTCGTGCGCCGCGAGGGGCGCTGGTGGGTGCGCTGGACTCCAGCGGTGCTGCACCCCGGGGCGCGAGCTGGGGACCGCTTCTCCCGCACGAGGACGCGCCCGGAGCGGGCCTCCCTTCTCGACGGACGTGGTCAGCCCCTCACCCAGCAGGGCGAGGTCATCACCATTGGCGTCGAGCCCCGGCGCATCCAGAGTCGCGCCGCCGTCGCCTCGGCGCTCCAGGCGCAGCTCGGCGTCGACCCGGCGCGGCTGGAGAAGGCGCTGAACGCGCCGGGCGTGGCGCCTGATCGCTTCGTGCCCATCATCGACGTGCGGCCCGAGCGCTACCAGCAGGTGCGCCCGGTGTTGGCGCCCGTGCCCGGCATCTTCTTCCGCCGCAAGAGCGCCTGGCTCTCTCCGGCGGAGGGATTCGCGGCGCACACCCTGGGCCGGGTAGGGGAGGTGACGGCCGAGCTGCTCGCGCAACTGGGCCCGACCTACCAGCGCGGAGATGCCGTGGGCCTGTCCGGGCTGGAACTCGCGTATGAGCAGCAGCTCGCGGGGCGCCCCTCCGGCGAGGTGCGCCTCACCCGTCCATCCGGCGAGGTGCGCGTCCTCCACCGTTTCGCGGGGACGCCGGGGATGCCACTGCTCACCACGCTGCTCCCGGAGGTGCAGTCGGCCGCGGAGGCCGCGCTGGAGGGAGTGGTCCAGCCAGCGGCGCTCGTCGCGGTGGACTCCGCTACGGGCGCCATCCTGGCCGTCGCCAGCCGACCGCTCGATCAGCCGATGAACCGGGCCCTCACCGGACGTTACCCGCCCGGCTCGACGTTCAAGGTCGTCACGGCGGAGGCGCTGCTCGCCGGAGGGATGGGCGCGGACGCCCCGGTGTCGTGCCCACCCGGGGTGACGGTGGGCGGCAAGCTGTTTCGCAACTTCGAGGGCGAGGCATTCGGAGACACCCGCCTGCGCCTGGCCTTTGCCCACTCGTGCAACACCGCCTTCGTGATGCTGGCCACCAGACTCGGCGCGGACGCGCTCGGGGCCGCGGCTCGCCGCTTCGGCTTCGATATGGAGTACCGCGTGGGGCTTCCGTCCCCCGGCGCCTCGTTTCCCCCGCCCCTGGACGAGGCCGAGCTGGCGGCGGCCGCGATCGGGCAGGGGCGCGTGCTGGCCACGCCGCTGCACATGGCCTCGGTCGCCGCGGCGGCCGAATCGGGCAGGTGGCGCGCGCCCTATCTCCTGGCCGAGCTCGATGACGGCCCGAGCGCCTCGCTCGCGGCCGGCACCCGTGTGCCCTTGAATGCCCTGATGCGCTCCGTCGTCACCGATGGGTCGGGCCGGGCGGCGGTGGGCGTGGCGGGGCTTGCCGGCAAGACGGGCACCGCCGAATTCGGAAGTGGCACCCCACTGCCCACGCACGCGTGGTTCATCGGCTTTCGCAAGGGCATCGGCTTCGCCGTCCTGGTGGAGGGCGGAGGGGTGGGTGGCCGCGTCGCCGTGCCCATCGCCGCGAAGTTCGCCGCGGCCTTGTGAACCGGAGGGCGTCAGAGCAGCTTGCCGGGGTTGAGGATGCCGAGCGGGTCGAGGGCATCCTTGATGGCGCGGTGGAGCCGCATGGACTCGGGACCGAGCTGCGCGGCGAGGAACGGGCGCTTGAGTGTGCCAACTCCGTGCTCGCCGGTGATGGTCCCTCCCAGGTCGAGCACCACGCGCAGGATGTCGTCGAACGCCGCCTTCGCCCGCGCCACCGCGTCCGGGTCGTCCCGGTCGAAGACGAGGGTGGGGTGCATGTTCCCATCGCCGGCATGCCCGAACGTGCCGATGAGCACGCCGCGCTGCTCGGCGATGCGCTCGACGGCCGCGAGCAGCTCCGCGATGCGCGAGAGCGGCACGCCCACGTCGTCGAGCAGGGTCGCGCCCTGCCGCTCCAAGGCGGGGAAGGCGAGCCGGCGCGCGACGATCAACAGCTCGCCCTCGGCCTCGTCGGCGGAGTGCGCGACGAAGGTCGCTCCGGCGGCCTCACAGGCGGCCACCATCCGCGCACACTCCGCCACGCCCTGATCGCCCCCGGCATCGGAGCGTGCCAGCAGGAGCGCCGCGGACTCGACGTCCAGCCCCAAGGGCCTGAAGGCCTCGACGGCGCGCACCGTCGTGCGGTCCATCAACTCCAGGAGCGAGGGCCGTGTATTGGCCATGATCTCCATGACCGCCGCACCGGCCCCGACGAGCGTCGGGAAAGAGGCCACCAGCGTCGTCGCCGGGGGCGGACGGGGCCGCAGCTTCAGCGTGACTTCGGTGACGATGCCGAGCGTGCCCTCGGAGCCGACGAACAGCCGGGTGAGGTCATAGCCGGCGACGTTCTTGACCGTGCGGCCGCCGGTGCGGACGACGGAGCCATCCGCGAGCACGGCCTCGAGCCCGAGCACGGCATCCCCGGTCACGCCGTACTTCACACAGCACAGGCCCCCGGCATTGGTCGCGACGTTTCCGCCGATCGACGAGAACTCCCAGCTCGCGGGGTCCGGCGCGTACCAGAGTCCGTGCTCCGCCGCGGCCACCTTGACCGTGGCGTTGATGACGCCCGGCTGGACGACGGCGTACATGCCTTGCCGGTCTATTTCCAGCACGCGGTTCATCCGCGCGAGCGAGAGCACGATGCAGCCATCCACGGCGTTCGCGCCGCCCGACAGTCCCGAACCCGCTCCACGAGCGACCACTGGCACGCGGTGGGCCGCCGCGACGCGGAGCACGGCCTGCACCTCGGCGGTCGAGGCCGGACGGACGAGGACTCGCGGGATACCGGCCACGGCCCACCCCGCCTGATCGCGGCGGTGCGCTTCGAGCACGTCGGGATCGATGACGAGGGCCTCGGGCGGCAGCACGGCCGCGAGCTCGCGCATCAGATTCACGCTCATGGGCTCGTCACGCTACCACTGTGTCATCGCCAGGGGTCCACCAGGATCTTCGCGTGCCGATCCGGGTTGCCCAGATCGTCGAAGGCCTGCTTCACCCCCTCCAGCCCCACACGGGCGGTGATGAGCGGTGCCACGTCGATCTCCCCCTCGGCCACGTGGCGAAGGGTGCGGGCGAACTCATCGGGCGTGTAAGCCAGGGAGAACTGGATCCGCAGATCCTTGTACAGGGCCAGCATCGGCTCGATCTGGTCCATCCCCATGCACACGCCCACCACGACGATGCGCGCGGACGGCGGTGCTCCCTGGAACACCTGCTGGAGGATGCCCGGCACGCCCACGCACTCGAAGATCACCGCTGGCTTGAGGCTGCCCGGACTCCCGCCCGCCGCGTGCTTCTCCCAGAGCTTGTAGGGAGAGTACTCGGCGGGATCGATGACGACATCCACCCCCATCTTCTCCGCCATCGCTCGGCGGGTGCGCGAGTAATCCGCGGCGATGATGGGGTGCACCCCCTTGAGCTTCAGGGCCGCGATGACCGCCAACCCCACCGCGCCGCAGCCGATGACGAGTGGCACCTCTCCGCCCCGGAACTCCGCCTTCTCCACCGCGTGCACGCCCACGGCCATGGGCTCGACCAGGGCGGCGTGCTCGGTGGGCAGCCCGTTCGGCACCTCGAGCAGGAGTGCCTCGTCCAGCAGCATCTTCTGCGCGAAGCCGCCCGGCAGTGCGTTCGAGTAGCCGATGGAGCGCACTCCCTCCGCGCCGATCGTCAGCGGAATGCAGGTCACGCGCGTGCCGGGCATCAGCCGGCGGTTGGTCTCGGGACCGTAGTCGAGCACCTCCGCGCAGAACTCATGGCCCAACACCACGTCGCGCGAGGTGTCGATGATGTCCGGGGCTCCCGCGTGCTGCATCGCCTCGATGAAGAGCCGCGGGTGTTTGACGGTGTGAAGGTCCGACCCGCAGATGCCGCAGGCCAGGGATTTGACGAGCACCTGCCCCGTGCCAGGGACCGGATCGGGCAGGGTGTCGACGACGAGGTCTCCCCCGCGAAAGATGGTGGCGCGCATGGTGCTCCTATTCGTGTTGCCTCGGAGTCCCTCCAGGGACTCCCGCCAATTCCATCACAGTCCGCCGTTGACCGGCAGCGCGGCCCCACCTTGTACGTATTGTGGAGTTCCCCAACCCCTTGGCGAGCGAGCGGACGAGGGCACAGGGCGCCCCCTGGGTAGCGTTGAAGCGGGCGGCACCTGGGTGATGCCCGCGGATTGACGAGCACGTCCAGGCCGCGACAACCGCCTCCACCGTCCCCCAGCCCCTCAACTCCTGAAGTAGGACGGATATCGTGCCTACATATCCACACCTTGCCACCACTGCCAGAACAGGCCTCATCATGCCTACATTTGACGACAAAACCCCATTACAGTGAGAGCATATCCGTATGTCCTTCAATGACTCTCACTATTCACGTTGGCGTATTGTTTGTCTTTGTAGCTGCGAGAGCAATTGACACGGCTTTGTGTTTGATTGTGTTTGCTTTTGTCCGGCTTGCCGTAGTTGCTGTTGGTTGATATGTGTTTTGTCTTGCTTAGTCAATCGCTCGTCATTTTGCGTTGCTTGTGATTATCCTCCTTGTTCTTGGTAGCAATTGTGTGTTGTGTATGATGCAATGACAATGGCAATGGCAATTAATATCAAGATAATCAAACGACATGTGAATTGATATGTGTTTGTTTGGGGCGTGCCCCTTCCCGAGGCTCTGCGCCACCATGGGCTGGGTGACCTCAATGAGGACAGTCGCTGTCCTGTTTTCGGACGGTTTCGTGCATCAGCCAATGTCCTTGATTTTACTGAGGAATGGCCCAACGACCGTGTCGACTCTTTACATTCCGGCGTCCCGGTGGTGGAGCCTCGATGCTCCCCGGAGCGGGTGGGGCGTCTCGTAACTCCGCATTTCCTCGAAAGCCGGCAACTGGCCTGAGTCTTGCTGATGGTCAGTTCGTGCCCGGACGGCATCGCCCGGGAACGAGCCGAATCGCCGGTCCCCCCAGCAAAGGAAGTCCGCGACATGAGCAAGACCCTTCGTGGCAATTTCAAGTGGTTGGCTGGCCTCGCCAGCGTGTCCCTCCTCGGCGCGTGCGGTGCGCCGGGTGACGTGGGCTCGACCGGCGATGAGCTCTCCACTGAGGCTCAGGAGCTGCGTGAGAAGGGGGATGTGGCGGTGAGCCTGTCCGCCAAGGCCTCTGTCATCGGTGCCAACGAGAGCGCGGCCGTGACGGTCACCCTCACCAACACCTCGCGTCACCCGGTGAGCCTGCTCAAGTGGTACGCGCCTTCCGAGGAGCTGGAGGAGTCGTTGTTCGTGGTGACCCGCAGTGGCCAGTCCGTGGCCTTCGAGGGCCCCCACTACAAGCGTCCCGCGGCGCGCTCGGACGACTTCCTCACCCTGGCCCCTGGCGAGAGCCTGACGAAGACGGTGGACCTGGGTCTGTATGACCTGTCGCAGAGCGGCAACTACAGCATCCGCTTCGAGGTGGACGCGGCGCAGGCGCACGGCTCCAGCGCCAGGACGGGTCTGCTCAAGTCCAACGACGTGAGCCTGTGGATCGAGGGCCGCGCGAGCAAGGTCCCCTCGGATGGGCCGGTCGCCCAGCTCACCAGCAGCGTGTCGTTCTCCGGCCGGTGCTCCACCACGCAGCAGGCCACGATCATGGACGCGCTGAACGCCGCCTCGGCCATGGCGGATGATTCCAACGCCTACCTGACCAACACCACCCCGTCCGGCACGCAGCGCTACTCCACCTGGTTCGGCGCCTTCTCGAGCAGCGGCTGGAGCACGGCGCAGACCCACTTCGTCGCCATCAAGGACGCCTTCGACACCAAGCCGATCACGGTCGATTGCAGCTGCAAGAAGAACTACTACGCGTACGTCTACCCGGCCAAGCCGTACATCATCTACGTGTGCAGCGCGTTCTGGTCCGCGCCGATGACGGGCACCGACTCGAAGGGTGGCACCCTCATCCACGAGATGAGCCACTTCACGGCGGTGGCCGGCACGGATGACCACGTCTACGGTCAGGCCGGCGCCAAGAACCTGGCGCTCACCAACCCCACCAACGCGCTCGACAACGCGGACAGCCACGAGTACTTCGCCGAGAACACGCCGTTCCTGCAGTGATTCTCGAAATAGCTGGGTGAGGGAAACGGGAGCGGAGACGCTCCCGTTTTTCTTTTGGCGGCTACCCCGTGCGCCTGCGTCCCATGAGCGCCGCGAGCACGTTGTCCGGAATGAGCTCGGTTCCGAGATGGAGCGGCGCGGCCTCGATGCCCGACGCCAGTGCGACCCGCCAGTAGTGGTGGGCGGTGGCTGCATCCACCGGCCCGGAGACGGGCGGGAGCTCCGGATGTGCCCGGCGGAGGAGCGGCTCGAGCTGGCAGCTCGCCACGCCCGCGCGCGCGATGCCGCGCAACAGTGTCGGACGGAGCCCCGAGGGGATGGCGGTGTCATCCACCGTACGGGTGACGGCACCGCAATCCAGTAGGCCCCCTCCGACGATGAGGACGTCCCCGCGCGTGCGCATCCGTGCCCACGCGGCTGGCACGTCGACGAGAGAAGGGAAGGAATCGTCGACGAGCACGGTGCCGGGCGCGAGCCGGTCCACCTCCAGCGCTCCCGGAGTGCTCGCGGCGCCCACGATGAGCCGTGCGCGATAGACGGCGTCCGCGATGGCTCCGGAAGCCAGTGCGCTCTCGATACGGCCACGGAACCCGCATTCTTCGCGAAGGCGAGTGGCCACCTCCTCCATCCGACGTGCCGCTCGGGGCAGATCGCAGAGGATGAGGCTTCTCGGGTGTGCGGCGACCCGGAGGAGCAGCTCCGCCGCCGCCGCGCCGATGGAGCCCACTCCCACGAAGGCCACCTCCGCTTCGGACAGGTCCAGGCCCACGGCGGCGGTCGCGGCGAGGACGCTGCGCACCACGGCGACGACGGTGGTGGCATGCCCGGTCGTGAAGGCCAGGTCCTCGGGCGCTCCGTCCTGCTGGGCGAGCCGGTGCAGCACCTCGCGACCGAAACCGGTGTACGCGGGGAGCATCCCCGCGAGGGAGAACGCGCGGACTCCCGCCCGGCGCGCCAGCAGCACCGCTTCCGTGACTCGCTCGGCGAGTGCCTCCGGTGTCGAGGCCCCCAGCTCGTCCGCGAACAGCGGCAGGCACAGGAGTCCCGACGCGCCGAGCGGTGTCTCGATGCGCTCGAGCCAGCGAGGGCTACCGTTCGGGAAGAGCTGGTTCCGGAGCACCTCGCGGAGCCCGGGAACGGACGCGAGGCCCACGGCCCTGGCCGCCTCCTCGGGCGCGGGCAGATAACCCACCAGCGCGGCATCCAACGCGCCCACGTCGATGGGTCCAAAACGCACCTCCGGACGCCCGGGAGAGCGGCTCTCCGCCCCTGGCTCTCCGGCGAAGGCATCCAGGGCGTCGAGGACGTCCGCGCGAACCCGCTCCAGCCCTCGGGACCCCAGCGCTGTCGGGGCCGCGTGGAAGGAGAGTCGCAGCGCCCCTCCCAGGCGACGCGCGGCGAGCTGCAGATCCACTCCGCGTGGCACGTGTCCCTCGGTGCCGGAGTCCTCCCAGTGGACGCGCAGGCGCTCGCTCTCCAGGGAACCGAATGCCTCGAAGTCCATGAACGTGAAGAAGAACTGCGTGCCCGCGGCGACCTCGATCGGGAGACCTCCGGGAACCGCTCGGGCAATCTCTCCCGGAGTGAGCGCGTGCGCGCGTGCGTCCGCGACCACGCCTCGGACGGCCTCCAGGACCTCGAGGGGTGTTGACTCCGCGCACCGCAGCCGCAACGGGACCGCGGTCGCGAACGGACCGAAGACGCGGTGTACGTCGGGCAACGGCGCGTCCCGGCCCGACAAGGCCGTGCCGATGACGAGCTCGTCCTGCCCCGTCAGGCGGCGCAACGCGAACGTCCATGCGGCGAGCACCAGCTCGAACAGCGTTCCACCTCGGCGCGCGGCCGAGGCTCGGAGGGCTTCCACGCGCTCGGCCGAGAGCGTCACCTCGTCGCGGGCAGGGGTGGTTCCCTCGGGTCTGTACCAGGTGCGCGGCGGCACGTAGGGCTCGGCGAAGGTCCGGCTCCAGAACGTCGCGTCATCCCGGGCCGCGGCCCGGTCCTCCAGGTATGTGACGTAGTCGCGGAAGGTCGAGCGGAGCGGTGGGAGCGACGGAGCCGCTCCTCGCGCGAGCGCGTCATACGCCTGGAGGAGCTCCCGGACGAGCATCCACCCGCTCAGCGCGTCTCCGATGATGTGGTCCGCTGCGACGATGAGGACGTGCCTGTCCGGAGCGACGCGGCACAGGTGCAGCTCGATGGGCGGCGCCTTCTCGGGGTCGAAGTTCCGGCGCCGAGCCTCCGCGAAGAGCCGGTCGAGCTCATCGGGCGCGCAGGGATCCACGAAGGTCAGTGGAGGCTCCCCCGGTCCCAGGACGCGCTGGGCGGGAGGACGCCGGCTCATATCCACCACCGTCCGCAGCATCGGGTGGCGCCCCACGAGCCGACCGAGCACCTCGCGGAAGAGGGTGGGATCCAGGTCCCCCTCCAACAGCAGCCTCGCTGACCAGCGGACCGACCCGTCTGGATCGCCCGCTCGCGCCACGAGGAACCCTCGCTGGGCGGGAGACAGCGGGAACCAGGTCCCCTCCGCATCCGCCGTCTGTGTGGCGACGGACTCCGGCTCGCGTCGGGCGGCATGCGCGTCGATGGCCTCCGCGAGCGCGCGAACCGTCCGCGCCGTGTAGAGCGTGGCGGGGCGCGGCAGCCGGAGGTTCATGGCCTGGAGCCGGGTGAACACCTCCAGGATGGCCATCGAGTCGCCGCCGAGCTCGAAGAAGTCGTCGTCTCGGCCGACCTCGGCCCGGGACAGCACGCGCGCGAAGGCCTCCGCGATACGCTGCTCGGTGGCCGTTCGCGGTGGGCCTCCACGGACGGTCCGCGCTGGCGCGGCGCCGGAGAGGGCCTCGAGTGCCGCGCGATCCACCTTCCCGGTGACCGTCGTCGGGAGCGCGTCGAGCATGTGGAAGTGCTTCGGCCACATCGCCTCGGGAAGGTGCTCGCGGAGGACGTCACGGAGCGCATCCTCCGTGGGCGGCGCGTCCCGGAACTGGATCCACGCTTCGAGGCGCCGCTCGGAGGCGTCCCCGACGGCCCGGACCACCGCCAACGCGACCGCCGGGTGGCGCGCGAGCACGGCTTCGATCTCCCCGGGCTCGATGCGATGGCCGTGGACCTTGAGCTGGTCATCCACCCGCCCGAGGAAGTCGATCGTCCCATCCTCGCGCAGGACCACGCGATCGCCGGTCCGATACAGCCTCCCGCCCCCGGCGCCCTGGATGAACACTCGGCGCGTCAGCTCCGGCTCCCCGAGGTATCCCGAGGACAGCCCGCGTCCTCCCACGTGCAGCTCCCCGGGCACTCCCGGAGCGCACGGCGTTCCATCCTCCGCCAGGACGTGCACCGTCGCACCGCCGATGGGGCGCCCAATGGGAATCCGCTCGACGTCTTCCGGCGGGCGGCTCGCCACCACGTGCCAGGTGGCGTTGATGGTGGTCTCGGTCGGCCCGTACAGGTTCACCACGGGCGGTGCTCGGCCGAGTCGATCGTGCAGCGTGCGGATGAGCCCAGGCGGGAGCGCCTCGCCGCCGACCTTCAACCAGCGGAGCCTTTCGAGCGGCCGGAGGTCGTACCGGAGCAGCCGCGCCAGCAGCGAGGGCACGGTGCTCAGGACGGTGGCGCGCTCGCGGTCCACGGTTTCCAGGAGCCGCTCCGGATCCCTCGCCAGCGTGCGGGGACAACAGACGAGCGTGGCCCCCGCCACAAGGGGCGCGAGCACCTGCCGAACCGAGGCATCGAAGCACAACGACGAGGTCCCGAGCAGGACGTCCTCCGCGCCGTACCCGAACGCCTCCAGCGCCCACTCCAGGTAGCCACGCATGGACCCGTGAGTGATGGGGACACCCTTCGGCCGACCCGTGGAACCGGAGGTGAAGATGATGTACGCGAGGGCCTCGTCTCCGACTCGCACCGGTGGAGCGATTGCTCCGGGCTCCACCTGTTGCTCGATCGCGAGCGTCGTGACCGTCCCGGTCAGCCCGGCCGCGGTGCTCGCGGCACCTCCCGCGTAGAGGCAGACCCGGGCACCGGCACGCTCGAGCTGCAGGAGAAGCCGCGCCGGTGGGTGTTCCGGATCGAGCGGCAGCCAGGCCGCCCCCGTCCTCAGGATGCCGAGCAGCCCGGTGATGCCCTCCGCGTTCTGGTCCGACAGGAGGGCCACCACCGATCCGGGGCCGATACCGCGCTCGGCGAGCGCAGCGGCCACACGGGCGGATCGTTGGTCCAGCTCGCCGCGCGTGAGGCTCCGATCGCCTTCCCGCAGCGCCACGCGCTCCGGTGTCTCCTGGAGGCGAGTGAAGATCCGCTCGGGGACCGACGGGGCCTGTGCGGTGGAGCCGGCATCGACATGGGCGCGCAGGTGCTCGTCCGCGAACCTCTCGACGGTGTCCTTCCGAAGGACGCGCTCTGGGAAGCTCCATGCGAAGCACAGCGCCCCTTGGAACTCCCACACCGCCAGTCCGAGCCGGGTGGCGGGAGTCGCCGTCCGGCCCGCGAGGGCGAGCAGCTCGGGGAGCTCGGGCGGGAGGGAGAGCGGGAAGCGCGCGTAGCTGTAGCTCGTGGCGCTCGCGACCCGAGGTGAGCCCACGTCCCCGGGCAGCACCCGTGCGATCTCGATCGAGGTCGGCGAGGCGTGCCGCTCCAGCTCCAGGAGTGCGTCGCGTGCGCGCTTCGCGAGCAGGGCCAGCGACTCCCCGGGCTCCAGCCGGATGCGCAGCGGCAGCGTGTCCGCGAAGCAGCCCACCACCTGCTCGATTCCCGGAACGCGCAGCTCACGGCGGGCCCGGGCCACGTTCACGATGACCTCGTCCGCACCGGACCACCGCGCGAGGCACCGGGCGTGAACGGCCAGCGACAGGTGGAACACGGAGACGTCCGCCGCGGCGGCTGTAGCCACGAAGGCCCGCGTCTGCTCCGGACCCAGCCGGCGGAGGACGGACAAGATTGGCGGCTCGGGTGGCGCGAGCGGATCCCCGTCGAACGGCAGGCGCAGGGCGGGTGCCTCCGCGAGGCGCTCACGCCACCACGCGAGATCCGCATCGAGCCTCGGCCGACGGACGTCGAGCGCGTCGAAGAAGCCGGGGGCCTCCGGCCAGTCGGGAAGCGCGTGGCCCGAAGCGGCGGCCGCGTACGCCCGCCAGAGATCGGTGGCGAGCACCTGCAGGCTCCAGGCGTCCGCGATCAGGTGGTGCGCGCACAGGAGCACGTGTGTCGCATCCGCCGCCGCGTCGCGGGCCACGTCCACGCGCCACAGGGGCGGACGGGAGAGCTCGAATGGCGTGTTGACGATGCCATCGGCGAGGGCTTCCACGTCCACGACTTCACCGTGGTCGATGATCCGGGCCTCCACGGCCTCGGAGATCCGTTGCACCGGCTCGCCCTGGGTCGTGACCGCCACCGAGGCGCGGAGCAGGGGATGGCGTCGCGCCACCGCGCCCGCCGCCTTCCGGAGTGCGTCCACCGAGAGCCGCCCTCGAACCGTCTGCCGGACGAACGAGAACACGGGAACATCCGGATGCAGCCGCTGCTGGACCCAGAACGCCTTCTGCACGGGCGAGAGCGGAGCTTCGGTCGCGGCGACGTGCGCCGGAGTGGAGGGAGGGGCCGCATCTCCCTTCGCCTTCCGGAGATACTCCGCGAGTGCGTCGATCGTGGGCTGCTCGAAGAACAGGGTGGGCGGGAGCTCGACGCGGTAGCGGTCCGAGAGGCCCTTGGCCAGATCCAGCGCGTTCAGTGAGTCCAGCCCCATGGCCAGGAACGAGCGATCCGTCGCGACCTCGCCCGGGTCCACGTCGAGCGCCTTCGCCACGAGCGCACGCAGTTCCTCCACCACGGACGTCATGGCCGGAGGTGGCCGCGACACGGTGGTGGTTGCAACGGACGTGGCCGCGCGAGGCCCCACGGGCGCGACCACCACGTGCGCACGGCCGAGCTCGAGCACGCGGAGGAACGCGTCCACGCCCTGTCGCGTGGGGATCGCCGGAAGCCCGCGCGCTTCCATGGCGCGGACCAGCGTGGGTTCGGCCCCCATGCCAGTCTCGCTCCACACGGACCACGCCACGGACGTGAACGGCAGGTCTTCCGCCCGACGCGCCAGGGCGAAGGCATCCAGGTACGCGTTCGCGGCGACGTAGTCTCCCAGTCCTCCGCCCAGCCCCGGCCAGCTCGCCGACATGGACGAGAAGAGCGCGAAGAAGTCGGGCCGGATGCGCCTGCGCTCGAGCTCCCGCCAGAGGAGCCACGTGCCCCGCACCTTGGGCCCGAGCACCCGCGCGAACGCCGCGTCCTCCCGCCCTCCGATGCGACCCGGCGAAGCCACGCCGGCCGCGTGCACCACTCCATGGAGCGCACCGTGGTCGAGCACGATCCGCGCGATGAGCCCCGCGACCCCATCCGGATCGGCGACGTCGCAGGCGATGTACGTGACTGCCGCGCCGCTCGCACGCAGCGCTTCGATGCGCGCGGCCCGTTCCGGTGCCTGCTCCAGCGGCTTCCTACCCACCAGGACGAGCGTGCGACCCGCCCGGGCGAGCCGCTGTGCCACCGCGTGGCCGAGCCCCTCGGCTCCTCCCGTGACGAGATACACGCCATTCTCGCGCGGTTCGTGCGCTCGCTCCCCGGCATGCGCGATGGGCTCGACCGTCCGGCGCTCGCGGAGCCCCTGCCTCCACCGGATGACCCGGTCCGACTCCGGCGCCACGCACGAGGACTCGGTCAGCACCACGTCCGCGAGGGACTCCTCGGATGCGGTGACATCGACATCCACGACACGGCACCGGCTTCCGGGAAGCTCGTCCTCCAACGCGTGCCCCAGCCCCACCACCGTCGCGCGCTCGGGAGCACGGCCATCCGTCGCGCCGGCGGTCACCACGAGCAGGCGCGCGGGACGTCGATCCCGGTCGAGCGCATCACAGGTTCTGGCGACCGCGAGCAGCGCCAGGGCTCCGTCCCGCTGGGCCTGATCGAACGAGGCCACATCCGGGGGCTGGGTCGCTTTCCCCGTCGGGCCGAGGAACACGACCCCTTCGGTCTCACCCCGGGCGAGCGCCGCCTTCAGCTCCGACGGGTCCACGCGCTCACATGTCGCTCCCGCGTCGCGCAGGCGGCGGGCGACCTGGGGGCTCGCCGGATGTGCCGCGGGCACGACGACCCAACGTCCCCGGGGAGGCTGGGACTGCTCCGGGGGAGCCTCCCGCCAGACCACCTCGCGCATCCAGGCCCGGACATCGCGCTCGGTGCCCTGGAGTGCCTCGGCCGTGACGCGGCGAAGGCGCAGCCCGCGAAGGCGCAGCCTCGGTTCGTTCCCGACGCGAATCTCCACCTCGCACTGCACGACATCGCCCGGTGCCCGCGGATCTCCGTTCAGCGTCACCAGCGCCGCGCAGCGGTCGGGGATGGGGCCGAGCAGCTCGACCTGCTCCACATGCATCGGCACGTACAGGCCCTCCCGCTCACGGGTGTGGGCCAGCAGGAGTGCCGCGATCGGCTGCATGGCGGAATCGAGCAGCGCGGGATGCACGCCGAACGCTCGACCCCGTGCCTCTTCTGGCAGGGAGAGCTCCGCGCGCGCGGTCCGCTCGCCCAGCTCGATGGCCCGGACGGCGCGCAGTGAAGCCCCGTGGTCCATCCCTCGCTCGCGGAGTCCCTCGTATAGGGCGGAGGGCTCGAACCCACGCGTGCGAGGCTCATCGCTCCCCGGTGCCGTTGCCGGCGCCCGCTTCGTGCGGAGCACCTTCGCCCGAGCGAGCACACCGCCGTCCTCGTCCGACAAGGAGACCTCGAGGTCATCACCCCGACGCTCGACCCCGACGCGCACCGTACAGGCCTCGTCGTCCACCCGGACGGGCCGCGCGAACGTGACCTCCGCGAGGCCCGCGGGCTCCGTGCCCAGTGCGTGCCGTGCCGCCGCACGCATCAGTTCGATGCACGCGGCGCCCGGGAGGAGGTGCACTCCATGTACGACGTGTTCGGAGACGAGCGGGTCGTCGGGCACGATGCGCGCGAGGAGCACCGCCCGGTCCATCGTGAGCTCGAGCTCGTCCACCAGAAGCGGATGTTCGATCCGCCGCGACGCCGAGGCCGTGGCCGGGGGCGCATCGGGCACCCACCACGGCCGATGCTCGAAGGGGTAGGTGGGCACCGGCACGTGCTCGCGGTCCGGCTCCTCGTCCCACGCGAGCCGGTCGAACGCCTCTCCTTCGACGAACGCGCTCGCGGCGACCTCCGCCGAGGCCCCCTCCAACGAGGCTCCGTTGCGCGCCTTCCTCCTCGCCACGCGGTCGGGGACCACGCCGTGGAGGACCTCGGCGGGTGTTCCAGCCGCCCAGGTCTCGAGCCGTTCCGGAACCCGTTCCGCCCCGACGAGTGCGAGCCGATGGGGGCCCGGATCTCGCGAGACACTCGCGGACAGGGCGGCGTCCGAGAGATCCACCTCCGGATTCTCCCGGAGCCAGGACGCGAGGTTCCGCGCGGTGGTTCGGAGCGCCGTGTCGGTCCGAGCGGACACCATCCACAGCAGGGGGCGCGTGCCGGGGGAGCGCGGGCGGGGAGGGCGCTCGGGTGGCTCTTCCAGGATGACGTGGGCGTTGGTTCCGCCAAACCCGAAGCCGTTGATGCCGGCGCGCAGGGGCTCCGGCCCGCTCCACGGACGCGGCGAGTCCACCAGGGCGATGCCGGCCGATGTGAGTCCGTGCTCCGGCGCCGCCGAGCCGGCATGCACCGAGGCCGGGAGCGTGCGGTGCTGGAGCGCGGACACGACCTTGAGCAGGCTGGCCATTCCGGCGGCGCTCAGGAGATGCCCGACGTTGCCCTTCACCGAGCCCATCCCGAGCGGCTCGTTCGTGCCCGGCCTTCCGAAGACCGCCGACACCGAGCGCGCCTCGATCGAGTCCCCGACACGGGTGCCGGTTCCGTGCGCCTCGAGGTAGCTCGCGCTCGCCGGGTCGAGCCCGGCCCGTTGCCACGCCTCCCGCATCACCGCGATCTGCCGGGCGGGATTGGGAGCCATCGGGTTGAAGGTGCGACCGTCATTGTTGAGCGCGCTTCCGCGCACCACCGCCAGGATGGGAGCGTGCCGCCGGAGCGCGTCATCGAGCCGCTCCAGGACGACCACACCCAGACCTTCTCCGAGCACGATGCCGTCCGCATCCCGAGCGAACGGGCGGATGCTGCCGGAGGGGGACAGCGCCCCGGCGCGCGAGAGGACGGTGAACACGGTGGGGGTGAGGTTCAGCGTGATGCCCCCGGCCAGCGCGAGCTCGCACTCGCCGCGGTTCAAGCTTTCACAGGCGAGGTGCAGGGCGACCAGCGATGACGAGCACGCGGTGTCGATGGCCAGCGAGGGGCCGGACAGGTCCAGGACGTGCGAGACGCGGGAGGGGATGAGGTTCCGCAGGTTCCCCACCGCCGCGCTGGGGTGCACGGGCACGCCCGCCCATAGGAGCCGGAGGATCCCCTCCTGGTAATCAGACTGACCGACGCCCACGAAGACACCGGTGCGCCGGTTGCGCCGGCGGGGGCCCGCGAACCCGGCGCGCTCCAGCGCCTCATGCGCGGTCTCCAGGAGCAGCCGCTGCTGTGGGTCCGTGAACTCGGCCTCGCCGCCCTTCATTCCGAAGAACGCCGCGTCGAACCCACGCACATCATCGAGAAACGACCCGACCCGTGCGTCCGGGTGATCCGGCCAGCGGCCCTCGGGGGGCGAGCGCATCGAGATGCGCTCCGCGATCAGATTGTTCCAGAAGGCTTCGGGCGTGGCGGCATCCGGCAATCGGCACGCGGAGGCGACGATCGCGATCGGACCGCTCTGGGAAGGCATCATCAATCCATCGGGTAGGTGGCGCCGCGAAGCGCCTCGTCAATGAGCCACAGGGGGATGGCGAGCGCCTCGGCCACCTGTCGCAACTCCAGGAACCACGCGTCGCTCACCGGGCCTTCCGCGGCCGCCACCAGGGTGAGGTGCCGCACCAACCGGGCCCGCTCCGAGAGGGACGTCTCCTGACACAGCCGGGCGAGCATGTCTCCCGACGGGAGCTTCTCCGCCAGACCCGAGGGCTCCAACTCCCGGAAGTCCCGCGCGATGAGCGCGTCGATCTCTTCTTCCGGACGGCCCTCCTCGCTGGCGTAGTGCCCCGCCACCCGGAGGAAGGTCCTCGACCGGGAGAACGCCACGAGGGCACGCATGCGCAGGGGGCTGAAGGCGTGGGTGATGAAGCAGCCGAGCGTGTCATCGTCCTCGCGCGGCTTCTCTCGGGCCGCGGGCGAGGACAGCAGCGCGTCCACCTGGCGCGTGTAGGCGGCCAGCTCGGACTTCACGGACGCGGAGGACAAGCCGCTGGCCCGCTTGAACGAGGCACTCACGGCGGCCTCGGTATCCTTGGCGCACAGCAGCCCCGCCCGATCGGCGCTGACCTCCGCCGCCCGGTTCCAGGCATCCATCGCGAGAACGGTGGCGCGCGGGAGGGGCCTTGCCTCCAGGTCCTCGACGCCGACCGGAAGGGGGAGGGCGAGGTGCTCGAGGATATGGCCGAGCTCGTGGCCGATGACGAAGCGCAGCTCGGCCTCGGTGAGCGTCTCGATGAGCCGGGAGGCGAGGACGATGGCGGGAGGTTCTCCGGGGGCCCGTACCGCCGCGGCGTGGAACCTCGGATCCGGCTGGACGAACAGCTCCACGGGACCCTCGTGGCCCAGGGTCTCCCGACAGGCGGCCAGCGCATCCACGACCGCCGGAGCCACCGAGCGCGTCAGCCGGAGCGCGTCCGTCAGCAGTCGCCTCCGCCTCGCGAGGGTGCCGATTCGCTGGGCATTCCTGTCGGCGAGCAGTGCGTCACGCAGGCGCCGGTCGATCGCGGACTGGAAGATGCTCGGGTTCTCGTGCGGCATGATGAGGTACGCCTCCTGCGGCCAGCGTACCTCATCACGCGTGCGATCGATGCCCTGTCCACTCTTCAGGTACGGCGGCATAGGATGCCGGGTGAATGGCCCCCACCCACGCGCCAGGGATCCTCGAGTTCTCCACGCCACTCCTCTGTCTCCAGCTCTGGAGCGGGGACCACCAGGCGTTTCCCGTGGCCGCGCCGGCCCTGACGAGCCACGCGGCCACCCGGGAGGCCTGCCTCGCCGAGCAGCGCCTGTTCCTCGAGGAGTACCTCTCCAAGGCGGAGCCCGAGGTCCTCGCCCGCTTCTCCCTGCCGGAGCAGGTCCGGTTGGAGACGCTGGAGATCCTCGCGCCGCGCGCCGATCTGCCCAAGCGCCTCGTCAAGCCCACCACCGTGGAGATGACCGCCGTCGTCGTGCCCCTGGCGGAGGAGACGTGGGTCTTCGTCCCCGCGATCGACCACACCGTCCACGTGGGCAGGAACCAGGATGTCCGGGAGATCGTCCGCGCGGACGTGGAGCGGATGCTCGCCGCGCGCGAGCCCACCGCCCACGAGTACCTGCGGCTGCTGCCGCCAAGATCGGTGACGCTGGAGACCGTCCCGCTCCAGCTCAGGCGCCAGGACGTGTTCAGCGAGAAGGCCCGGCAGGCGAAGAAGAAGCAGCAGGAGAAGCTCAAGCGAGACCAGGCGCACGAGGTGCTCCTCACCGTCTCCACGCAGCTCCACGAGCGCGAGGAGGCCCGGCATGGGCCTCCGCTGGTCGGCCGGGACACCGAGCTCGCGCTCCTGTCGAGCCTGCTCGGCGGCGAGAAGCGACAGGGAGTCCTGCTCGTCAGCCCGGAGCTGGCGGGCAAGACGGAGCTGCTCCACGCGTGGCTGCGCGCTGAGCGGAAGGCCGGCCGCCAGCGGCGGGTGTACGCGACGAGCGGCTCGCGGCTGCTCGCGGGCATGTCCGGCTTCGGCCAGTGGCAGGAGCGCGTGCTGCGCGTGATGCGCGCGGCGCAGGACCTCGATGCCGTCCTCTATTTCGAGAACCTCGGCGAGCTGCTCGCGCAGCACTCCTCCGAGTCCATCGACATCCCCGGCGCGATGAAGCCCTTCCTGGAGGAGGGCAAGGTGCGGTTCCTCGGCGAGCTCACCCCCGACTCGCTGGATCTACTGGAGAGCCGGCAGCCGGGCCTCTTCGCCACCCTCTCGTGCGTGCGCCTGGAGCCGCTGGGGGCGAAGCACACCCGCGAGGCCCTGCGGGCACGGGCGGCCTGGCAGCGAAAGGCGGACGCCTCCCGGCCCACGCTGGCCGATGCCGCGGTGGAGCCGCTCGTGGAGCTGGCCGAGCGCTACCTCCCGGGCCGCGCGCTACCCGGCAAGGCGGTGCGTCTCTATGAGGAGATGCGCGCGGGCCTGCAGCAGGAGCGCACCGCCAGCGGTCAGGTGCCCGAGCTCACCCGGGAGCGGGTGTACTCGCTCTTCAGCCTCAAGACCGGCGTCCCCGAGTTCCTCCTTCGCGAGGATCGCGCGCTGCTGGCGCCCGAGCTCGAGGCGTGGTTCCGCCGCCAGCTCATCGGCCAGGAGACGGCGGTGCGCCGCGTCGTGGAGACGCTGTGCATGGTCAAGGCGGGCCTGCAGCCGCAGGGCAAGCCACTGGCCACCTTCCTCTTCGTGGGCCCCACCGGCGTCGGGAAGACGGAGCTCGCGCGGCTGCTCGCCACGTTCCTGTTCGGCTCGGCGGAGCGGATGTTCCGCTTCGACATGAGCGAGTACATGGACGCCTGGGCCGCCGACCGGCTCATCCGGGGCAACACCCAGGGCGAGGGCCACCTCACGCGGCGGGTCCGCCAGCAGCCCTTCTGCGTGCTGCTGCTCGATGAGATCGAGAAGGCCCACCCGGCCGTCTTCGATCTGCTCCTGCAGGTCTGCGGGGAAGGGCGGCTCACGGATGCTCGCGGGCAGACGGCCTGGTTCCACAACGCGATCATCATCATGACCAGCAACCTCGGGGCGGCCCACCGGCGCAATACGCTGGGCATCGGCGCGACCGCGGTGGACGACAGCTCGTACTACCTGCGTGAGGTGCACCGGAGCTTCCGGCCCGAGTTCATCAACCGCATCGATCAGCTCATTCCCTTCCACCCGCTCACGTCCGAGCAGGCGGCGGAGGTGGCGAGGCTCGGTGTGGACAAACTGCGGCTGCGGCGCGGGTTGCTCCAGCGAGGCATCTCGCTCCACGTGCCGCCGGAGATCACCACCACGCTCGCCACGTCGGGCTACCAGGAGGCCTATGGCGCCCGAGCCATGCGCAGGCACCTGGACCAGCAGCTCGTCGTCCCCATCGCCCGCGCGCTCTCCTCGTCGGGACCGGATGCCCAGGGCGGTCGCGTGGTCATCGCTCCGCGCCCGGAGGGGATCGCGGTGGAGCTGCACAAGGGGAGCCCGAGGTCGGCGCGGAACCAGCTTGGCCTCGTGCGCGAGCTGCAGGCGGAGCGGCGGGCCATGGACTCGCTCTTCCAGCTCGACGCGGTGGAGCAGCTCAAGGAGGAGCTCGGCTTCCTGGTGGCCCAGCTCTCCCAGGGGGACCGGGAGGAGAAGCGGGGCCCCGAGGCCTCCTCGGTGGCGAAGCTCCAGGAGTCGCACCACCGACTCAATGGGATCTGGACGCAGGCGCAGCGGTTGCGCGCGGCATTGGTGGCCGCCGAGGAGCTGGCACTCATGGCCCTCTTCGAGCAGCAGGACGCCGGCCCCTTCGTGGAGGACGCCCGAGAGCAGCTCCGGGGCCTCCGTCAGCTGATGCCCTCGATGCTGCTCGCGCTGCTGCCCCGCCGGGACGCCATCACGCTGATCCTCCAGGAGTCCAAGGACGGGCGCGCCCTCGAACGCTACCTGCTGCCGTTGCTCGCGGACGCGCCCCGGCGCGGGTGGTCGATCGGGGGACGCCCGTCGGTGACCAGCAAGAGCAGCGACCGCAAGCGCAAGTGGGGCGCGGTCCTCAACGCCGAGGAGCTGAGGAAGGCGCTCGTCGAGCCCTCCCGTGCCTTTCGCGAGGTGCTGCTGTCGGTCGCGGGGTTGAACGCCGGGGCCTTCCTCGCGCTCGAGGCCGGACTGCACCGCTACCCCCCGCTGGAGAAGGACGAGCCAGTCCTGCTCACGGTCCTGCCCGTGGCGATGCGGACCCACCTGTACGAGAAGGAGCTCGAGTTGCCAGCCATCGCGCCCCCGGCGCCGCAGGTCCCCCATGAGCTCCGGCTGGTGCCACCCGTGCGCGAGCACCTCCCCGATGATGTGCTCTCCCTGTTCGAGGGCGATCGCAAGCTGACGCTCGCCACTCCGGACTACTTCCGGAACCTCGAGCGGGTCCTGCTCGAACACCTCTCCGTGCTCGAGCTCCTCGATGGGCTCGATCGTGAGGGCACCTTCTCCTTCGCGCTCGACAAGCTCCAGGGGGTGAAGCGATGAACCTCACCCTCGCCGTCTACCAGAGCCGGGACTCCTCCGGCTTCCGCTGGACCACGATCGGGCTCGGCCCCCATACCCGCAGCCGAGAGGGCCGGAGCACGGTCAAGCTGCAGCGCAAGCTCGTGGACGACCTGCGGAGCATCATCGGCGAGCTGCCGGTCCGGGAGCTGGCGTACTTCCAGCTCCCGCGCGGCCTCTACCTGCAGCGGGTGCGGCTGGAGCTCGACTTCAAGCGCGTGCGTGCCGGGGCCGAGACGCGGCGCCTGTCCGGCGTCTTCCCGCTGATCCTCGAGCCGCGCTGGCGCACGCGTGGCGAGGAGATGACCATCGCCTACCACCCCCTGCGCCAGGACGAGTGGTTCCCGATCGATCCCTCGGCCAGCCTGGAGGAGCAGGCGAAGCTCTTCTTCACCCGCGCCTGGGCCGCGCTGGAGCTGCACCAGCTCGAGGAGCTGCGCTCCAACGGCAAGGACAGCCTCAAGGCGCTCGCGTTCGTGGCCCAGCCCCGCTCGCTGCTCGATGAGCTTGGGAAGAAGAAGGGCCCCTGGGACGACCTGGAGCTCAAGGACAAGCACGGCAAGAAGCAGCAGAAGCCGCGCGCGGGCACCCAGGTGCTGCAGAACCTCGGGACGAACCTCACCCTCCAGGCGGCGGAGGGCACGCTCGACACTGGCATGCCACGCAGTCCCTATCGCGAGCAGCTCCAGCTCCTGCTCGGTGGGGAGCGGCGCACACCGGTGCTGCTCGTCGGTGCTCCCGGCTCCGGCAAGCGGACCCTGCTCAAGCGCTTCGTGGCCGAGCAGCTCGAGGCCGAGGGCTTCCAGACCCACCGCAACCTGGACAAGGTGACCGAGGTCTGGTCGATCGCCGGCAAGCGGATCATCGCCGGCATGAGCTACGTGGGCGACTGGGAGCAGCGCTGCCTGAAGCTGCTCGAGGACTCGAGGGGAGGGCGGCGCATCCTCCTCGTCGAGGACCTGCATGCCTTCGGCCGCATCGGCCGCTCGCGCGACAGTGACGCCAACCTCGCGCTCTTCTTCCAGGGGGCGCTCGCGCGCGGGGAGATCTCCCTCGTCGGCACGGTGACGCCGGAGCAGCTCCAGCGGCTCGAGTCCGATGCACCGTCCTTCGCCGCCCTCTTCACCCAGCTCCACGTGAGGCCCACCAGCGCCGACGAGACGCTGCGGATGTTGCTGCACGAGGCGCGGGAGCTGGAGGGCCGACACCGGGTCAGCTGGTCTCCGCCGCTCTTCCCGGCCCTGCTCGAACAGGCCAGCTCGCTCTTCTCGGGCGCCGCGCTGCCGGGCAAGGCGCTGGATCTGCTGCGTGAGCTGGCCGCCGATTACGGGGGCAAGGGGCTGGATATCGACGTCGGGATGCTCTTCGAGCACCTCTCGCGCAGGACGGGCCTGCCGGACTTCCTGCTCCACCCCCACAAGAAGCTGGAGCCGGCCGACGTGCACGCGGCCCTCTCGCGCAAGGTGATGGGCCAGCCGGCGGCGGTGGAGGTGGCGTGCGATCTCATCGCGCGCATCCACTCCGGGCTGACGGATCCGCGCCGGCCCTACGGCGTCTACCTCTTCACCGGCCCCACGGGCACGGGCAAGACGGAGCTCGCCCGCGCACTGGCCGGCTACCTGTACGGCGATGCGTCCCGCATGGTGCGGCTCGACATGGCCGAGTTCCAGACGCCGGACGCCGTCGCGCGGCTCACCGGTGATGCCTGGCAACCCGAGGGCCGCCTGACGCGCCTCATCCGCGAGCAGCCCTTCTCGCTCGTGCTGCTCGATGAGATCGAGAAGGCCCACCCGGCGCTGCTCAACCTGCTGCTCCAGACGTTCGACGAGGGCCGGCTGACCGACGCCTCGGGCGAGACGGCGGACTTCACGCACACCGTCATCGTGATGACGAGCAACCTCGGGGCCCGCCAGAAGCCAACGGTGAGCCTCGGCCCTCCGGACGCCCGGGCCCTGGCGCTCGACGCGGACCGGGCGGTGCGCGAGTTCTTCCCGCCCGAGCTCTTCAACCGCATCGACCACATCGTGCACTTCTCGCCGCTCTCCCGGGAGTCGGGGGAGAAGGTGGTGGAGAAGGAGCTCGCGCGGCTGCTGTCGCGGCACGGGTTGACGTCGCGCAACATCTTCGTGTCCGCCGACGAGGCGGTGAAGCGCCGCATCGTCGAGGAGGCCTTCGACGCCCAACTGGGCGCGCGTCCGCTGAAGCGCTACCTGGAGGAGAAGGTCGGTCAGGCCCTCTCCGAGGCCATCATCCGCGGGCCCCAGTCGTTGCTGCGGCTGTTCCAGCTCTACACCCGCGAGGGCCGCTTCGAGGTGCAGGCCGACGCGCTCGTGTCCCGCGAGCCGGCCACCGAGGGCTTCGCGCTCGAGCCGCTCCTGGCGCTGCCCGTGGCCCGGCTGAGAGAGAAGGCACTGGAGGCGCGCGAGGAGGTGCAGCGGATGCGGCACAGCCACGCGCTCGGCACGCTGTCCGAGCAGGTCCGCTTCCACCTCGAGCGGCTCCAGGCGGGTGAGCGCGAGCACGCCGGATCGCTCTACACGCTCGACGCGATGCGGCTGTACCTGGAGGACTTCGCGGCGCGGCTGGAGTCCCTCGCGCGGGCTCCCGAGGAGGCGGCGCGGGAGATGATCGAGGTCGACCGCTTCGGGGTGGTGGAGCGCCGCTCCTCGGCCAGCGGAGATGGGGAGGGCCAGCGCATCCGGCTCTTCGCCCGGCGGGCCCTCGAGCCGGTGAAGGCGGTCTCCCGCGAGCAGATGCTCGACGCGCTGGCGGAGGTCTACTTCCTGCAGCGTGTCCTGCGCGAGCTCTCCAGCCCGGATCAGCACGTGGTGACGCTGGAGCTGCTCCCGCTCGGGCAGTGGCGGCACGGCGCGGCCGCAGGCTCCCTGCTCACGGCGTGGCTCTGCGAGGCCTATGCCGGCGCACGAGGCGAGGTGGAGAGCTTCGCCGCCCATCTCCCCGGAGGCGCCGTGGTGTCCGGTGGTCCCCGGCAGCTCCAGGACTTCCACGGCTCGCCACTGGAGCCGGTCCACGTCGCGATCAAGTTGGTGGGTCCGGGCGTGCGTCCCTTCTTCGAGGGGGAGGGTGGGCTGCACGTCTGGCAGTCCTCGGGTCGGCTCCCGGAGGTGGTGAAGGTCCGCGTCCACGAGACGAGCGCGCCCGAGCCGGCGAGGCTGCTCGAGCTGCACGCCGCGAAGCTCCGGGCCTTCCACGAGGCGCGCCAGTCGGGCGTGAGCCCGTTGCCGGAGGATCCCGAGGCGGCCGCTCCGGTGGTCCGCGCCTATCGCTTCGAGCCGCCCTCCCGTCCGGGCGAGGTGTCGGTGCTGGAGCTCGACGACTACCTGCTCACCTACAGCGGCAGCCACCGGGTCCGGTCTCCCGGGGAGGCCCTGCCGAGCCTGTGGCGGTTGCGGATGAGCCAGAACCCATGAATGACAAGAGCCTTCGCGTCTACTTCACCACCCACCACGACGGCCGGCTGACCGGGCAGTTGCTCCCGGTGTGGGACAGCTTCTTCGATGACCCGCCACCGTCCGCCTACGGCGCCAGCGAGGCCGAGGTCTACGCCCTGCTGGAGATGCAGGTGCGGCAGATGCAGCTCGACGAGGCCGCCTCGCTGGAGCGCTTCCTGTGGGAGGAGTCCCTGCAGGCGCGGACGATCACCGTGGAGGTGCATCCGCAGACCGTGCACAAGAAGCGGCCGGTGATCGCCAAGGCGCTCGTCCCGCTGAAGCTGACGTACGTCTACGGGAAGATGGAGAGCGGCACCTGGCGCGTGGCGGGTGCCTCGCTTCGGCTGGTCGTTCGTGATCGAGGAGCTCTCCATCGCGCGCGAGGTGCTGCAGAACGCGCTCACCACCGCGCTGCTCGGCGAGAAGCCCAAGGGGCTCTACGACTTCCGCCACGAGGGCGAGGAGTTCGTCCGGAGCTGGGACCCCGGCGAGCTGGTGCGGGACGCCCGGCGCGGCGACCACGAGGAGCCTCCGCCCCCGGTGCTCGATCAGATCGGCGAGGAGCTGACCTCGCGCGCGCTGGGCGCACGGCAGCCGGCCCTGGTCTACGACGGGCATACCCTGGGGGCCTTCCTCTCCTACGTGCTGCACCGGCCGCCGGTGTCGCTCCTCCTCGTGGGGGGACCGGGCGTCGGCAAGACGAGCTGGGTGCTACAGCTCGCGCGGCTGATCGCGGAACGGCGGCGCGAGGCGAAGGACGACAAGAAGGCTCACTTCCCGAAGATCTGGCGCACCAGTGCCGAGCGCATCGTGGCCGGGATGGTGTACCTGGGCATGTGGCAGGAGCGCTGCCTGAAGATCATCGACGCGCTCTCGTTCGAGAACGACTACCTCTACGTCGACCGCCTCACCTCGCTCCTGGCGCCGCAGCCGGACGGCTCGTCGATTGGAGATCTGCTCCTCCCGGCCGCGATGAGCGAGGAGCTCTCCCTCATCGCCGAGTGCACCGAGGCCGAGCTGGAGCGCTGCCAGCGGCGCTTCCCGGAGGCCCTGCGCCCCTTCCGCATCATCCGCATCGAGGCGCCCCCGGCCTCGCTGGTGCCGGAGTTGATGCAGCGCTACCAGTCGGCGAAGCGCAGCCGGGTGAGCATCCACCCCCTGGGCCTGCGGCAGCTCGTCGGGCACCTGGAGATGTTCCAGCGCGACAGCCTGTTCCCGGGGAAGGCGTACCGGTTCCTCGACTGGCTCGACCAGCAGGGCGAGCGCGGCAGGACCCGAACGCTCTACCCACGCGACGTCTCCGAGGCCTACGCGCGCTACACCGGGCTGCCGCTCCAGCTCATCAGCGATGAGATCCCCGCCGAGCAGGCCACGCTCGCGGCGCACCTGAAGCAGGGCGTCATCGGGCAGGACCGGGCCTGCGAGCAGGCCGCGGGCGTGCTCGCGCGGTTCAAGGCCGGCCTCAATGATCCGGAGAAGCCGGTGGGCACGCTGCTCTTCGCCGGGCCCACCGGCGTGGGGAAGACCGAGCTGTCCAAGCAGCTCGCGCGCACGCTCTTCGGCAACGAGGACCGGATGGTCCGGCTCGACATGTCCGAGTACATGCTGCCCGGCTCCGCGCAGCGGTTGATGGAGGTGGGCCCCGGCATCACCAGCCTCGCCGAGCGGGTGCGGCAGCAGCCGATGTCCCTCGTCCTCTTCGATGAGATCGAGAAGGCCCACCCGGACGTCTTCGATCTGCTGCTCGGCATCCTGGGGGAGGGGAGACTCACCGACAGCCTCGGGCGGCTGGTGGACTTCCGGATGACGGTGGTCTGCATGACGAGCAACCTCGGCGTCGAGCAGTCGGAGCCGGCGGGCTTCGGGGCCGAGCGCGGCGCGGAGGACTTCCTGCGCGCCATCCGGCAGGCGTTCCGGCCGGAGCTGTTCAACCGCATCGACCACGTCATCCCGTTCCGGCGCCTGAAGGAGTCGGACGTGCTGCGGATCGTCGACCTGGAGCTGGAGAAGGCGGCCTCGCGAGCGGGGCTCCTGAGGCGCAGGCTGCGGCTGGTGGTGGAGCCGGAGGCGCGCGCCTGGCTCGCCCGCCACGGCTACGATCCGAAGCTGGGTGCCCGGCCGTTGAAGCGGCTCATCGAGGCGACGGTGATGGCCCCCATCGCCGTGAGGCTCGCGGCCGAGGCCGGGCTGGAGGATGCGATGCTCCCGGTGGTCGTGGCCGGCAGCGAGGCCGAGCGGATGTTGCGACCCGAGTACCGGGCGCTCGCGACCGTGCTCGGCGGCTGACCCGCTCCCCGAGACCTACGTCCAGGACACCTCGAACTCGGCGTCCAGGGTCCCCGTCTGTCGGGAGGTCACCCGCACGCCTCGCACCCTCGCGGCCTCGAGGGTCATCTGCAGCGCGCCCTCGATGAAGGCCGCGGGGGTGGAGATGCGCTCGATGACGAGGAGACTGCGGTTCGAGCCCATCGACTTCACCGTGCAGTCTCCCCCCATCAACACCATCCTGTGGACCAGCGGGATGTTGGCGATCAGCCGTTGCGGGTCGTCCTCGGCCACCCCTTGCAGGGCCTTGCCCGCGGCGGAGGCGAGGAACTTCATCATCGTCCGGGAGCCCAGCGGCCGCAGGGCCCCCTCGAAGCCGCCGAACCTGGAGCTCAGGAGGTTGCCCGCCGTGTAGAGCATCCGGAGGAACGTGCTGGTGGGGTAGCTGGCGAGATCCTGGAACTTCGTCTCCCCGCTGGCCGCCAGACAGCGCTGCACGGCGGTCTCATCTCCCAGGCTCCGCACCACCTCCAGCACGGAATTGAAGAAGAGCCCGCGCATGGTGTGCGTTGGCGCGATGAGCGACTGTCGCTGTTTCAGCTCCTCATCGGAGCCGAGCGGCGGCTGGGGTGGGCCGGATCTACCTGGCGTATCCATTCGGGGGGCGTACGGAAGGCGGGAGCCCCATCTTCCCATGGAAACGTCCGAACTTGGACATCTATCCTTCCGCCCCCTGGGCTCAGGGCCAGCCGAACAGGGAGCGGATCAGCAGGCCACCGACGACGCTCGTCGCATTGGCCAGCAGGCTCCACGCGAATGCGCGCCGCACCCCGTGGGCGGAGAGCCAGAGCGCCTCGACCCCTACCGCGAAGGTCTCCGCCGCGGCCACCATGCCCCAGTAGCCGAGACCCCATCGGCCCAGAAGGGGGAAGCCGAACCACACCACCGGATGGGTCAGGGTGCTGGCCAGCAAGGCGGTGCGCCAGCTCGCGCCGGCACGCAGGTAGAGGGGCACCTCGAGGACCTGCGTCAGCACGAAGGCGGCGAGCCACCGCGTCATGTCCGCCGGCCCTCGACGAGCCAGAGCGCCGCGACGGCGAGTTCGAGGTATCCGTGGAACACCGCGATCTGGAGGTAGCCCAGCCGCGCCTCCCGGAGGTCCACCAGCCCCGAGACGGCCACGGCGAGCGCGAGCACCAGGAAGAGCACGAGCGTTGGCGCCCCGAAGTCCTCCACCAGCGCTCGCCATGTCGCCCGCCAGGGCCTCGGTGCCGCGCGCGTCCGAGCCTCCTCCGGGACGAGGCGCAACCACACGCCGTAGTGCACCGACTGGAGGAAGGCGAAGGTCAGCACCAGCCGAAGCGCCAGCACCGGGTGGCCCTCCAGCGGAGACAACTGCTCCACGAACTCACCGAAGGACGTGCCCGTCGCCGGGGCCGTCCAGGCACCGAGCGCCGTCATCACGGGCTCGGCCACGCCGAGCAGCAGGGCCAGCGTCCCCCCGACGGCGAGCAGCGGCACGCCCCAGGCGCGCGAGTGTCTCGACCGCCAGGCCCACCACCACAGCGCCACCGCCAACACATTGTGTCCGTGGAGCAGGGCGAGCTGGCTGCCCAGGGGAAAGCGCAGGGCGAGCACGGTGAGAGCGGCCCACCCCGAGAGCACCCCTGCCTTGCGCCACCACGAACCGTGCGCGCCCAGGGTGGCCGGCACCATCGCGAGCAGGCCCACCGCCGGGCCGGCGCCGACACAGGTGGCCAGGAGCGGCATGCCGCCGAGCACGGCCAGACCGGTGCGGCGATGCAACCCGGGGCGCACGACGAGGTAGCGCAGATCCGAGACGAGGTGCGGCACGCCGAGCAGCACGGGGCCGAGCGCGAGGCTCCAGAGCGGCACGGAGAGGGTGAGCAGGAACGAGAAGGTCACTCCGGCCACGCCGAGCCACGCCACGCGCCGTTCACGATCGGCGAAGAGCGGTGCGGCCCACGGAGCGGCGAGGCGGTACAGCCTCGCGCGCAGGGCGTCGGCGGGGGCGAGGAGTGCCTCCACGGTGCTCACGCGTTCCGGTTCCTCCGACGGGCGAGCCAGCCAGCCACGAGGACCATCAGGCCGAGCGACTCACCGGGCATCGCCGCGCAACTGTTTCCCTTCGTGGTGGCGGCCGGCGTGCTGGTGGCGGGTGCGTTGGACTCCGCGGGGGTGGAGGCCGGCGGAGTAGAGGGGGCAGGGCCCGCGACGCACAGGAGACAGTCGTAATCGATGGAGCCCGGCGGCACGCCGTTGCTGTAGTCGAGGCGCGAGCACGTCTTCTTCTGGCAGGTGCCATCATCACCGCTGTCGGTCTTGCACTTCGCGCCCGCCTCCTGGTTGAAACACCCCTCCATATTCGGAGGAGGAATATCGGCCCGGGCGGAGGAGGCGAGGGAGAGCGCGGCCACGAGGAGGAATCGCTTGTGCATAGGCCGGTTCTACCTCGGGTGGCTTGAATCCGCACCGCCCGTCGCTCCAGAGTTCGGGGTGTCTTGAGCGAACGCCCGTCCATCCTGGTGGTCGATGATGATCCGCACCTGCGCGAGGTCGTGCACTTCGCCCTCACGCAGGCGGGCTTCCACGTGGAGCAGGCCTCCAACGGGCGCGCCGGCCTGGAGCAGGTGCGGCGCTCCGTGCCCGCGCTCATCGTCCTGGACATCATGATGCCCGAGCTGGACGGGCTGGAGATGTGCCGCGAGGTGCGCCGCGCCCACGAGGTGCCCATCGTGTTCCTCTCCTCGCGGGACGACGAGGTGGACCGCATCCTCGGGCTGGAGCTGGGCGGAGATGACTACCTCACCAAGCCCTTCAGCCCGCGCGAGCTGGTGGCGCGCATCAAGGCCGTGCTGCGGCGCACTCGGGCTCGAGCGGTCCCGGCGGCGCCCACGTCCACGCCTGCCCAGGTGTTGCAGCGTGGCCCCCTGCGGTTGGACCTCGAGCTGTGGCGCGCGTACTGGAGCGGGCACGAGGTGGTGCTCACGGTCACCGAGTTCCACCTGCTCGCCGCGCTCCTGCGCGCGCCCGGCAAGGCCTTCACCCGCGACGAGCTGATGACGCGCGTCTACGAGGACGTCGTGGTGAGCGACCGCACCATCGACAGCCACGTGCGGCACATCCGGCAGAAGTTCGCCGCGGTGGGCGGTGAAGTCATCCAGACGGTGCATGGCCTTGGCTACCGGCTCGCGCTCCCCTGACGCCAGGCGCGCCCGCCCGCGCCTGTGGATGGTCTTCTCGGCCGTGGGGCTCGGGGCCCTCGTGCTGGCGCTGCTCGGCCTGGTGCTCGTGCGCGTCTACGACAACCAGCTCATCCGCCAGACGGAGACCGAGCTCATCACCCAGGGCGTCGTCGTGTCCGAGGTGTACCGCGCCCTGTTGCGAGAGCACGTGGGCACCGAGGTCTATGGCTCGTCCCGCCTGGTGCAGTGGCCCTTCGCTGCGCCGGCCGCACACCTGCGGCCCATCCTCCCGTCCCTCCGCGCCTCGGACGAGGCGCTCCCTCCGGCGGAGGAGCCACCCCCGCTCTCGGCCATCCCCGCCGAGCCCCGTGCGCTGCGGGCCGGCAAGCGGCTCTCCCCGCTGCTCTTCGAGGTGGCGCGCTCCACCCTGGCCGGCATCCGCGTGGTGGACACCCAAGGGGTGGTGGTGGCGACCAGCGGTATCTCCAGTCTGGGCACCACCCTGGCGGCCCGCGAGGAGGTGCTGCGGGCCCTGCGCGGCGAGCCCCGCAGCGTGCTGCGCCAGCGGCTCGCCGATCCCGATGACGCTCCGCTCGCCTCCCTGAGCCGAGACACCGGCGTGCGGGTGACGGTGGTGCTGCCCATCCTCGAGGGCGAGCGGGTCTGGGGCGCGGTGGTGCTCTCGCGCACGCCCATGACGTTCGCCAAGGCCGTCTACGCGGACCGGTGGAACCTCACGGCCACCGGGCTGGTGCTGCTGGGCGTGGTGGCGCTGATGTCGCTGGCCGCGGCCACGCTGGTGGTCCGCCCGGTGAGGGCCCTGGTGCGGCAGACGCGGGCCATCGCCGCCAGTGCCCCCGAGGGCTTCGAGCCGGTGGCTCGCCCGGTGGTGCAGGAGCTCGCCGAGCTCTCCGAGTCGCTGGCCGGCATGGCCTCGGCGTTGAGGGATCGCAACCAGTACATCCGCTCGTTCGCGGCCAACGTGTCGCACGAGTTCAAGACGCCGCTCGCCTCCATCCAGGGCGCGGTGGAGCTGCTGCGGGACAGCGCCGAGCAGATGACGCCCGAGCAGCGCGAGCGCTTCCTCTCCAACATCGACGCGGACGCCCGGCGCCTCACCCGGCTGGTGCAGCGGCTGCTGGAGCTGGCCCGCGCGGACTCGCTGGTGGCCCGCCCCTCACGCACCGAGCTGGCGCCGCTGCTGGAGTCCCTCGCGGAGCGCGCCCGGGCCGAGGGGCTCGCGGGTGGAGGTGGCCCCCGTGCCCTCGGGGCTCTGGCTGGGACTGCCCGCCGAGGTGCTGGAGGACATCCTCTGGCAGCTCATCACCAACGCCTCGCAGCACGGGGGCGAGGGCGTGCACGTGCGGCTGGAGGCGGACGTGGCGGCGGGCGAGGGGAGGGGACGGGTGGTGGTGCGGGACGATGGACAGGGCATCTCCGCGTCCAACCGTGCGCGCATCTTCGATGCCTTCTTCACCACCGCGCGCGAGCGGGGAGGGACGGGGCTCGGGTTGACGATCGCCCAGTCGATGCTGCGGGCCTTCGGGGCGAGTCTGGAGCTGCTGCCCGCGGAGGAGCGGGGCGCGGCCTTCGCCGTGGTGGCGGAGACCACGCCCGCCGTGGCGCTTCACCGCAAGTAGCGCCTCACGGCGGGCCGTTGTAGGTGGGATCGTCGCCCGGACACTGTACCGGGAGGAGCATGTTGGCCATGAAAGAGCGTGCAACCAGGACGAGGAGCACCTTTGGGTTAGCGAGTTTTCTCCTGGTGCTCGTGGCGGCCCTCGGTGCCCAGGCGCGCTTGAGGAGCGTCTGACCGCTATGGTAGGGCGAAAAGCCATGACCACGGAACAGTCCCCGGTGCTTGAGTTTCCAGCGTGGCTCTACGGCACCACCGCCGCCATCCGCCGCAAGGTGAGAGCCGAAGGCCACTGGTGGGCCCGGGAGTACCTCAAGACCGGTGCCTTTCCCCAGCCCCGGCAGATGCGCCAGGTGCCGCCCGGCGAGGTGCTGGTGATGCACTCAGGGGCCGAAGATTTCGACTGGGCCCGCCCGCGCTGGCGAGTGCACATGTTCGGCGACGTCTTCATGAGCTTGAATGAAATCGTCCCCAAGGAGGAGCACCAGCGCATGAGGGATGCCTTCGAGTCCTTCTGTCTAGGCACTCCTTGGGGGGCTCTCGACCATGCCGTGTCTCCGCCCCCGCCGCGGAGCGCGGAGCGCATGGCGAACCGGCTCGCCTCGGTCCTCCGCTTCTGGGATGTGCTCCAGGGCCCTCGCTACGCGTTCTGGTTCGGTAAGAAGTACACGCTGGAAGAGCTCATGGAGGATATCTACCGCAAGACCCTGGAGGCATGGTGCCCCGGAGGCCCTGCCTCGGTCCGCGAGCACATGGCCCTGACAGTGGAGTGCATGGCTCGCGCTACCCGAGAGGATTGCCTGGAGGCCGTGCTCCGGGTGATTCCTGTCCTGGTGGAGGAGGACACCGAATTCAAACACCGCGAGGAGCTCAGTGACCCGGGCTTCCTGCGCGAGCGCCTCTCCGCGCTTCCCCCGGAGAGGTTCGAGACTCTCTCCAGCGCCTACAAATACACGGTGACCGTGCAGTTGGCTGCCTGGGACAGGGAGTTGGGGCGGCATTAATTAGAGCGGAGGGGCCGAGGAGGGCGGCAGAGGGGGGCGCCTGAGTTGTGCGCCCGGCCTGTGCAGAGGCCGCGCAGCCCCCTGGGGGTACAAGGCCTGCTCAGGCCGCGCTCCCATCAGGTGCGCGGCAGGGGCCTGGGCCTCTTGGCTGGGGCGGCTTGAGCGCCTCAACACCACTCTACCTGGGATGGCCCTCGCGCCGGGGCCAACCTCGCACCTGCCGTGGGCAAGCCCAGGTGCTCCAGAATCGTGCGCACCCCTCGTGCTCCCTTCACGACGGCACCGACACACTGCCACGGGTCCGCCACCCTTAATTGAGCGCGTGACCGTCACGCTGCCGATTCATCCCCTCAAGGGAGTGGCGCTGCCAGTCGCTCGGTTCATCCGCAGCCAGGACGGCCGGCGCTACGTGGACGTCGAGCACCCTCCAGGCCAGTACATGCGACTGCCGCTCGAGTGGACGGATCGCTCCCCACCCCTCGTTCCGCCGAGCGTCGGTGGCCGGGAGGTCCGCCTCTCGGTCCCCGCGCTGTTGGAGCTTGCCAGGCCGTGCAGGTGGCGCTCGAGCAGAGACGCGGCTCGCCGGTCGTGCCCACTCCCGCGGCCAGTCCTACGTTGAGACCTGCACGGAGCACATCGCTCAGAGGCAAGGGACGAGCAGCGAAGCGATGAACAATGAAGTTCGAGAGAGCCCAGAGCTACAAGTCAGGTGACTATGGGCAGGCTCAAATAAATGCGGAGGAGGAGGGGCATTATGCATAGGCCATCACGTACGCCAGCACTCGCCGCCTGCCTCCACACCTCACGCAGGCGAACACATCCAGCGCTTCGAGCCCTCGCGCGTGTGGAAGGAGCCGGGAGTGATGAGGCGCTGCGGATGTGAGGGGCTGGGGCAACAATAACTACGGCCAGCTTGCAACTGGTCGCGCGGCACTCCAGCTGTTCCCATCCCGGGTCTGGTGAGCGGCCGCGCCCCTCACCCGCGCGTCCAGAGGAAGGGCCCGTTGTCGGCTCCCAGGTCCGGGTCCAGCGTGTCGGGGACCCAGTCCGCGTCCACGTTCCCCGGGCCCGCGTGGATCTCCGGGTCGACGCAGTCCTGGATGCCGTCTTCATCGACGTCATGCCAGCCGTTGAGCACCAGGGAGAGCAGCGCGTAGTCCTTCTTTTCCAGCACCCGGCCGGTCCGCAGGTTGAAGACCTGCGTCCGGTCGTACACGACGCCGTCCACCTCCTCGAAGGTCTCGGGCCCCTTGACGTACTGGGCGAGCAGCACCGGGACGTTGCGCCGGAAGAGCTCGTTGAAGAAGAGGCCCGGGCTCACGTGGAGTGGATCGATTCGCAGGGCGGCCGGCTCATCCGTCCTGAAGATGGGATGATTCACCGGCCATCGTCCGACGCCGTAGCCCGCGAATTGTCCAGGGAGGTCCTCGAGGAACACGACGGCGTCGTAGGCTGCGAAGCCGGCCGTCTCCTCGCTGCCCAGCACTTCCGGGTGCTCTGCCGGGAACACCTTCACGTCGTAGGTGAAGGAGACCTGGGGCCGGACGGGAAGGTGGCGGAAGACGTGCGCCGGGACATACTCCGCGAACACTGCGGTCAATGCCGCGTGGACATCCGTGTCCAGCAGCGCCCTGGGCAGCTGGGTCACATTGGGGTTCATGCGCAGGGCGTCCCGGTTGGCCGCGGTGTCGAAGAACACGACCAGGATGCGGAAGGCGCCACAGGTCTTCTCGAGCCGGGGCACCGCCTGGCCCGTGGAGGCCAGGAAGTAACCCTCGTACTTGTAGAAGTACGGAGGGAAGCAGACCGGCTCATAGTGGGTCAGGGGCTCCTCGCCCATGTCGTTGGTGAACGAGACCCCCATGTCGTCGCAGGCGGGGGCCACCGCGTGGGTCACGATGGCCCGGCTCGACGGGCCCGTGCTCCCGCCCCCGCAGCCGGGCGCGAGCAGGCAGGCGGAGGCGAGGAGCGCCGCTCGCAGGGAAGGTCCGGGGCGCTGTCCTGTCATGGGACCCAGGGGATATCACGGACCCAGGGAGCCGCCACGCCGTCGGTGGAGAAGGGCTGGCTGCGATGTGTCGAGGGCGGCGGTCCTGGCACCCCTCGGTGGTACAAGCTCGAGCGCTCGACGCTCAAGCGACTGAGGGCCGCCACGGCCCAGGGAAATGACTCCAGCGAACGCGGAGCTGCTCAAATAAGTGTGGAGGAAGGTGGGGCAGCTCGAGGCGAGCCTCCTCGCCCTCCACATGGTGCAGTACCCCCATCATCTGCGCGCCGTCGAACGGGGGCCCGAGAGGCAGGGTGTGCAGCTCGCCCACGTGCAGGTGCGTGCGCGAGAGCATTCCCTCGGCCTCCAGGCGCTCGCGGGCGACGGCGAGCATGGCGTCGGAGGGATCCACGCCCGTGAAGCGCCAGCCCGGCACGTCGAAGCGGGTGTAGGGCATCAACTCCGCGCCCGTGCCCAGTCCCACGAAGAGCAGCGACGCCGTGTCCTGGCCGTCGAGCTGGGCGGTCAGCGCGCTGACGCCGATCTCGTACGCCGCCTGGACGCCGGCAAGGTTGACGGATGCCTGGGTGTCGTAGTGGGCGGCGCGGTCGGCACCAAAGCCCGGCACGATGTGGTGGACGGAGGGGGCAGGGTGTTTGTGAGTCATGACGTGTCCTCGGGAGGCCTGCGGGAGGCCGGCGATTGGACCGGAGGATGCGTCAGGACCCCGATGAATGGGAGAGCGGGGATTCAGGCCGGATCGGCGGAAATTTCGGTCCCGCCGACCCCGCCCGGTGTCGCACGCCGAGAGCACGAACCTTCTGCTGGCCTCCAGGGGCTGTCGCCCGGAGTCCCGTCACTCCGGCTTCCACGCCAGGAAGGACACGGTCACCGTCAGCAAGCGTCCCTGGGGACGTGCTCTGGCTCCGATGTCCCATACGTATCGCGCGCCCACCCTCGTCCGGAGCCTGGGAATCTGGACGTTGACCTCGGGCCCGATGCCGAACACCCGCTCACGCGCTCCCCGGAGGACGTCGGGAAGCGCCGCCCCGCGGTCGTCGCGGACCTGCCAGAGCGCGTATCCCGCGATCCCGACATCCACCACCTTCAAGAGGAGCACGCCCGCGCCCCCCTGTATCTGCACCGTGTCACCCCGCGTGATGTCAATGTTCCGCTTGCGGAAGTTGAGGTCGTAGCTCACGAGCGCCGAGGCACGCCCGCGCCGGTTCGGGTCGAAGAACACGGCCCCGCCGAGCGAGAACTGATCGACCACTGCCCACTGCTGACCCCCTTGCCTCCGCGAATGTCGAACTGCCCCGTGGGGATGTAGATTCCATACGAGGTCACCACGTCGAAGTGGGGCAGGCGCCATCCCAGTTGCAGGGGCATCACGTACACGTCGCCGAGGCCGAAGCGATCCAGGTTGGCGAGCGGGTCCTCGCTGCTCACGGAGACGTGCGCGAGTGGCGCGGCGATCGTCGCGCTCAGGTAGGGGCCCTGCCGCCATTGGAGCGTGCCGCTGACGCCCACGGCGTTTCCAATCGCATCGAGGTCGAACCCCGGCACCGGCAGGACCTGGCCGTTACGGTCGCGGAGCCGGTTCGCGGAGTAGATGAGGAACCGATCGACGAGGTAGAGCCCGGGCTGGCGCTGCACGCCCGCGTCCACTCCGATGCCGCCGGGAATCTTGTGCCCGAGGTCCTGTGCGCTCGCGGCCGCCGGATACAGCAACCCCGAAGCGACGACCACACCAGCGAGAAGGGTGCGCGGAGAGCTGCCCATTGGGGAAGGATGCAGGCCTCTCCGTCCCGCTGGCCAGACAGGGAGCAACGCGACTGTTCTGCCGGAGGTAGTCCGCGGCGACATCGTTCAGCGCGCGTCAGAACGGGGTGGGGCACTACACTCCGCAGTTAATCCCCACGACCTCCCGCACGCTGAAGCCATCACCGGCCGGTGAGGGCTTCCGCACGCCGGCCTTGCCTTCCGCCAACGCGGGCATCCCCATCTCCAGCAGCGCGGACAGCGTGGGTGCCACGTCCACCGGGTCGATCTCTCGAAGGTACAGGCCCGGCTTCACCCCCCGGCCCGCGAACACCACCGGCACCTGCACGTCGTAGGAGTACGGCGTGCCATGGTTCGTCCCGCGCGGGTAGTCACTCACCACATGGAACGGCTTCGACACGAAGAGCACGTCCCCGCTGCGCATCGGGTAGTAGCCGCGCCGCAGCGGTGCCACCAGCCCCCCGATGTCCGGGGCCCGAGTCCAGGTCGTCCTTCGCCACCGCCGTCACCGCGAAGGGCTGCTTCGACAGCCACGCCGCCGATGCTCTCCGCACCGCCACACCGTCCACCTGTCCCGACTCCAGCGCCTTGCCGCCCAGGTAGACGTCCAACTCCAGCAACTTCACCGTCACGTCGATGCCGAACTTCGCGCGCAGCTCCTGGGCCAGTCCCGTCGCCGCTTCCACCGGGTTGAGACGCGCCGCGGGCACGCCTCCCTGGGCCCAGGCCTCCGGAATCTCCGCGCCGCCGTGGTCCGCCGACAACGCGATGACCAGGTTGGCCCGGCCTCGCCGCCGCGCGCTCGGCGGCGGTGATGAGCTCTCCCAGCGCCTGATCCAACCGCAGCAGCGTGTCCTGCATCTCCCACGAGTACGGACCGAACGCGTGGAACACCGCGTCCGTGCCGCTGAAACTCACCGCGAGCATGTCCGGCACGTCATCCCTGCCCAGGCCCTCGCCCTCGAGCGCCGCCTTCGCCGCCTGCACCAGCAGGTCATGGGAACGGGGCGACACGCCGAAGACCCGGTACGACGCGGGACCCGGCTCCTCGAGGCCGCCGCTCAGCGCGTGGGGAAACGTCGGCCCATGCGGTAGGGGTCCGGCGGTTCCGCGGTTCGGTCGTCCTCGCCCACGTACTCGGCGCGCGGACGCAGCAGCTCCCGCGTCTTGCCGAAGTCCTGCGCGTCGGCCAGCTTGCGCGCGTCGAAAGCCTGCATCCACTCGGGCACCGCCTTCGCGTACCAGGTGCTCGTCACCATCTTCCCCGTCGCTTCGTCGAACCACCACGCCTGTCCCTGACGCCCGGCCAGTGGTATCGCCGAGCGCGCCTTGAACGACAGCGCCACCACCTTGCCCCGACCCTGCGTGAACACGCGCAGCCGGTCCGCCAGCGTCTCCGCCATCAGGTTCTCGGGGCTGGTGTCCGACGAGGGGACGGTGACTCCGTCCAGGACCGCGTGCGTCGGGTCCGACTGGCGCTGCACGTTCTGGCCCGTGGCCCGGTCATGGACGTACGTTGTCGACGATGCCGTGGCGCCAGGGGTTCGCGCCGGTGGCCAACGTGGCGTGACCCGGTGCGGTACGTGGGCCTCCGCGTAGGCATACCGGGCGTAGGGATAGTAAGCCCCCGTGTCGAGCAGTTGCCCCAGGCCCCCGGTGAGGCGCGGACGGTTGCGCAGGAGCAGGTCGCTGCCCAGCGCATCGACACTGATGAACAACGTGAGCTTCGGGGCCCGGGCGGAAGCAGGCAGGGCGAACAGGACGAGGAGGGCAGCGAGGGCTCGCGACATGGCCGGCAGCCTCCCCGGCCGGATGGTCAGAAGCAACCAACCTATCCTCTCCTGGGTGGTGGCTGACGGCCAGCTTCCCCGACGAGCGGCCTTCCGGACCTGCGCGGAATGGCTGCGGCTGTGTGCTTCACGCATCGACGGCAGTGAACCCGCTGCTGCGCTGTTCGCCCAGGCACGCCCCAGGGCCCATCACGGGAAGCCCGACACGGTGACCGCGTACGTGCTGGGGTTGTTCGTGCCGTCGCCGAGCTGACCGTAGGTGTTGTTCCCCCAGCAGCGGACGATCCCATTCGAGCGCATCGCGCACGAGTGGCTTTCGCCGCCTCCGATCACCACCGCGCTGTTCATCTGGATGAACAACGTGCCGTACACGGCCACCGGCGTGTAGCGATGGGTGTTGGTGGTATCCCCCAGACTGCCCGCTGTCGTTCCTGCCCCAGCACTGGGCACTCCCGTTCGCGAGGATGGCACAGCCATGGGTGAGCCCTCCCCCGAGGAAGGCCACATTCGACAGGCCGCTCACCGCCACCGGAGCCAGCGAATCGCTGATCGCCGAGCTGTCTCCGAGCTGGCCGTGATTGTCGTCCCCCCAGCACTTGACGGTGCCGCCCGAGAGCAGCGCGCAAGTGTGGGAGACGCCGGCGGCCAGCGACTGCACCGACAAGAGGCCGGACACGAGCACGGGCGTACTGCTTTTCGTCGTCGTCCCATCACCGAGCTGGCCAGAGGAGTTGGAGCCCCAGCAGCGCACCGAGTTGCTCGAGAGGACGGCGCAGGTGTGGAAAT
>CAVYSY010000038.1:0-337102 GCA_963771175.1 uncultured delta proteobacterium | reverse complement strand
GATGCCCCGGCTTGAGGGAGCAGAAATGGCCGCACTTTCGCGCCTGGAGCGAAGACGCCGTGGAACCTTGTGAGGTTTGTCCGAGGCGGAGGCACCAGCGACGCCAGACGACGGAGGAGTTCCAGCCCGGTGAAGAAGAGGCGCGTGGTGCCGTCGGGCAGCGGGCGCTTCATCTGCGTCTACGTGCTCATCTGCGGGAACTCCGAGTTGAGCAGGTTACTTGCGCCACAGCGGTTTTTCGAGGACCCGGATCGTTTCTGGAGTGAGCAGCCCGATCTCTTTGAAGATCTCGCGCAAGATGGCGACGTTGTCGTTGACCTTTGCGGGGTACGCCATGCTCAGCTCTCCCTTGTTTCGAGGGAGCTTCTCCCGCATTTCCTTGTCTTTCTTCAGGTCGAACGACTCGGAGATCGTGATCTCTCTTCCCCATTTGCCGGTTGTCATACTATTGAGATACTCAAATGACCATGTTTCATGGTTCGAAACCCGCGAGAGCGAGCGATAGGCGATCTCGACGGTGGCGCACCACGGGCAAGTCTCTTTGGGCTTCAACCCGCGAATTCCCGGGTCGTCGCCTGCCTCGTAGGGGCAGCACAGTACCACGTCCTGCCCGTCCGCGAAGAAGCACGCGATCCAAGCCAGGGCCGCCGGCTCCGCGCAGTTCAGGCTATGCCAGCGCGCGATGGCGGAGAGGGGGCGGACAGCGGAGAGAAGTCTTCGCCCTTCTTGTTCTCCAGCTTCACTGTCTGGTTGAAGTTCAGGCCGGCGTACGAGAGCATGGCTTGCCGGCTCGGGAGCCGCAGGTTCAACATCTTTCGGACCCGATAGTTCACCGCGAGGTTGTTGGCCCGAACGACGATGTCGTCATAGTAGGTCGTGTAATCCGAGCTTGTCTTTGTATTGCTCCCGGTCTTGTGGGGATCCACCTTCGAGTCGAAGGGCTTCGTCCCATCTGCGCCGATGAAGGGCGGGAGAGCGCAAGCACCGAGCATGGCCTCCAGGGTGTAGCTCCCGACCTTGGGTGCTCCGGGCGCTTGCCCCGAAAATCCCAGGACAGGGACCAAGAAGGTCTTTTTGTTCGTCATCGCGTCGATCTTCGTCCACGAGACGCACACGCACCCAACCTTGTCGTTCTTCTTGTACTCCTTCGAGCGATAGTTGATGCCCGAGAAGGGGGAGCCCAGAATCTTGTACTTCGACATCAGCTTGTCGGCCTGCTCCGCCAAATCTTCGAAGTCATCATTGTCCTTGGTGCGGTTTTTGACCTCGATCCACTCGTCCGCAGGGAAGACTGCGGCGGGTGGAAGATAAGAGGGGGACACGATGAAGCCGTTGCCACGGAGCCAGAGTCGGAGCCCCTCAAAGTAATCCTTGCCGTAAACCTCCTCCGCCTCGGGCTCCGACTTCAGGTCGGAGTTCTCGCTTACCGACTTGACGTTTTCATCGTGAGATTTAGCGGCAGTGCTGCATGCGCTGAACATGTTGTACTCCCAGCGCCGCTCCATCTCCACGATGTCTGTGATGATGGCTTTGAAGCGCTCGGACAGCGCGTTTCGCCATGCATCGACCTCCTGCTGATCCTTCGTCACGCGGTCTTGTGCCTTGGACAACCTCGCGTTAGCCTTGTTCAGCGCTGCGTGCTTTTGTGTCGAGGAGGTCCAACCCGAGACCGTTTTTTGGTGGCTCTGCGCCCGCTCGAAGTTCGATTGGCTGTCCTTGAGCGACTTGGAGTCCGGAACAATCTTAACGAGCACGTCGCGGACGGTGTTATCGACATTGATAAACTTTTTGTTGACAGCGTTCGAATACGCCGTCAGTCGGGCGACGAACTCCATCTGGGCTTCGGTCCCGCCATCGGGAAGAGTGACGAGCTTGACAGTCTTGATATCGTAGGTGTCGGGCTTTGGCATCCGAGCGCTCGAGACGGTTATGGTGGTTATGGTGGAGCTAGGGAGGAACTCACCGATAGTTCACCCGAATTGTAACAGGTGGCGCGATCACGACCAAGTACAGCGTGGGGCCTGCTTACGCCGCCACAGCCAAGAGAGCCAAGAGACCTGGTGCCCCTGCCGCGCCCCTCATGGGAGGGCGACCTGGACAGGCCTGCCCAAGGAGGCTGCGTGGCCTCTCCACCGGCCCGGCGCACAGCTCGGCCGGCACCCGTCAGCGCCCCTCCTCGGCCCCTCTGCACCAGCCCTACCTCAACACCGCCTCTATCCTGCCTATACGCCGGGACAAGCGCCGATTCCTCCGCACGGTGAAGGAGCACGGCTCCCTGCGCGACCAGGCCGTGTGTGAGCTGCTCATCGCCACGGCTATTCGCGAGGATGAGCTCGTGCGCGTGACGCTCAACGACCTGGAGCTGGGCGAGCGCCGCGGCTCGGTGAAGGTGAATGGCAAGGGCTCGCGCCAGCGCACCCTCCCCCTACCGGGACGTGCGCCGCGTCCTCGCCACTTGGCTCGCCGCTCGCCCGGCTCTCGGCGACTGCCTCTTCCCCGGCCGCTACGGGGATGCCCTCAACACCAGCTCCATTCGGCGCCTCGTGGACAAGTACGAGCGCCTCTCCGGTGTCGCCGGCGTCACCCCCCACGTCCTGCGCCACACCACACTCACCGAACTGGTACGCCACAAGAAGCAGGACCTCGCGCTCGTCGCCGCCATCGCCGGCCACGCGAAGCTGGCCACCACCGCCATCTACGTGCAGCCCAACATGCAGGACCTGGAGGACGCAGCCAACTCGCTCATGGAGGACTGAACACCGCGGCCCCCTCCCTCTGTCCCCCAGCGGGAGGATAGGACGCATGGGGGCCCAGTTAAGGGAGGCGGGCAGGTGAAGAGGGGCCAAGAAGGGCCGCTGGAGGGTGACGCGCGGGCTGTGCGCCGGGCCGGAGCAGAGGCCATGCCGCCCCGTGGGGCACACGCCGGCCCAAGCGGCCCACCCAGGCCGCAGGGGCGTGGGCTTCCAGGTCACTGTGGGTGCTTGGGGCTCAACACCACGCGCTCTGGGGTGGCCCCTGAGCTGGGGCCAACCGAGCAACCCGCGAGGGCAACGCCAGGTGCTCCAGAATGGCGCGCACCCCACCGGGCGCCGTCAGGTATGCCAGCACCCTCCTGCGGCCTCCACACCTAGAGCAGGCCTGCGCAGCAGCCCCGCCCAATCCAAACGCGGCGTGCGCTCCTTCCTCGGCTCCTCCACCGTCGCAGTCTGGGCCGGGCTCTCCGCCTCCAGCCCCGGCTCCGCCCCCGCTTGAGGGAGCAGAAATGGCCGCACTTTCGCGCCTGGAGCGAAGACGCCGTGGAACCTTGTGAGGTTTGTCCGAGGCGGAGGCACCAGCGACGCCAGACGACGGAGGAGTTCCAGCCCGGTGAAGAAGAGGCGCGTGGTGCCGTCGGGCAGCGGGCGCTTCATCTGGTAGGCGATGCGCCCGTCCTCCGCTCGCGACAGGCGCTCCAGCGCCAGCGCACCGCGCGCCCCGTAGCGGCACAGCCGCTCCAGTCCTTGCCTGTCGTTGGCGTGAAGGTGCGTGTTGGCGTGCAGGGAGAAGCCCTCCAGGAAGGCGCATCGGGGCTGCTTTCGGGGAGGGGGCCGCACGTCCACCTCCGTCCAGCGCAGCCGCTGCTGCAGGGAGTGCGCCTGGTACGCCTGCAGCGCGTCCTCAGGCCCTTGCGCGGGCAGGGCCCCTCTTCTTTCCAGCAGGCGCAGCACCCGGTGACGCACCACCCTCAGCAACCGCTCCACCTCCCCTTGCGTGGGCGGCGGCAACGCCTCGAAGCGCACGCCGCCCTCCCCCGGCACGAAGACGCCGTCCGGCACCAGCGAGTGGAAGTGCGGCGTCACCTGCAAGGCCGAGCCGAAGAATTGGATGAACGACACGGCCCCTACCTGCCCACGACGGATGCCCTGCCTCCGCGCTCGCCGACGCTGCAGGGCGAACACCGCGCGCAGGAAGACGGTGAGGACGTCCGAGAGCAGTCCCACGTCCTTCAGCAGCACCCACCGCACCCGGTGCGGAAAGGACAGCGTCCACTGACGGTAGGGCACGTGCGGCAGCACCCGCTCCACCAGGTGCACCGCCGTCACATGCGCCCGCTTCGCGTTGCAGGACGGGCACACCCCTCGTCCCTTGCACGAGAAGGCGACGAGAAGCTCGTCCTTGCAACTCTCACAGCGCACACGCGCGAAGCCGTGCGCCAGCACTCCGCACTCCAGGTACCTGGCGAAGTCCCGCTCCACGTACCGGGGCAGGCCGCACCCTACCTCGCTCGCCTCCGCCAGCAGCGTGGCGAGGTTGTCCCTCACCGCCGCGTACAGCACTGTCCCCTCCGGCTGCCTCCGCCGGTACGCCCACCCGCGCTCCTCCACCTGCCCCTCCCCAGCCACAGCTCGCCAGGGCACACGCTACCGTCAGCCTCCCACGGGCATCCGTGGAGCCCCTGCTTGCTTGTGGGGTTCAGGGCATACGAGAGCAGGATGCGGAGGAGGGTCGCAGCCCGCGCCGGGTTGTCCCCTTCCAGGGTACGGGGGCGGCCGCGTCTGTGCGATGCGGCCACTCCCGTACGAAGCCCCGAGGGCTACTCCTCGTTGCTACGCAGCGCCGCGAGGACGTTGAGATCCTCCAGTGTGGTGACGTCGCCGGTGGTCTGCTTGCCTCCGGTCACGTCACGCAGCAGCCGGCGCATGATCTTCCCCGAGCGCGTCTTCGGCAGGCCTTCCGCGAACCGGCGCGGCAGGGGCCTGGGCCTACCTCACTCAGGCGAACACGTCGAAGTCGAACCTCCTCCGCGGCAACTCTGCCTGGTCCACTCGCGAGCGGAGGCGCGGCCGCGGAGGGCTCACCCCGCCAGGTCCGGCGCGCTGGTGCCCTCCTGGAGCGCAGCTGCCGGCTCGGTGACCCTGCGCCGGCCGAACACGCGCTGCACCACCACGAAGAACAGGGGCACGAAGAAGATGCCGAGCAGCGTGCCCACCATCATGCCGCCGAGCACCCCCGTGCCGATGGCCCGCTGCGCACCCGAGCCCGCGCCGGTGGCCACCGCCAGCGGCAGCACGCCGAGCCCGAAGGCCAACAGGCTATTTTCCGGGCGATTTTTCCGGCTCGTTTCGCGCGGGGGCCTGGGGCTTCTGGAACGTGGCGCACGGGTCCTCCCGCTCGGCGGCCGGGGTGAACCAGACGAAGTCGTAGGGCAGCTTCCCGGGGCTCTCCGAGGGCGCGTAGTCCCCGGGCTCGCGGGACTCGGGGGAGACCTCGAGGAAGGCCACGGCGCGCACCGGAAGCCCGGGGGCACGCCGGGCGAGCCAGTCCGGGACGCCCCGGTCGGTGCGAGCGTGGCCGGCGCCGGTGATGAGGAGGGCACCGTCTTCCGAGGCGGTGGTGAGCAGGCGATCGGCCATCTGCGCATCGCGCGCCCGCTGGGCGAGCACCATCGGGTCGAGCATGGCCTCGGGCAGGTGGCCGCAGTGGGACTCGTGCATCTCGGTGCGCATGGCGCGGGCGACGTCCTCTGGTGGCGGCGTGTCGAGTCCGAGTCGGGCGCGCGTCTCCGGAGCGAGGGCCTCGGGGCCGCGCATGACGAGCTCCTTCACCTGGGCGCGCGGGAGGTTGGCGCCGATGATGCGCAGGCCGCGCTCGGTGCCGACGGCGAAGATGGGGCGGTAGAGGGACCAGTCGGGCCAGCCGCTCTTGTCCCATGCCACCGCCTGGGCGAGGGCCTCCGGGTCCTGGGGAGCGCGGGCGAGCGCCGCGTCGATGGCGGGCTGCTGCTCCACGTCGAGCATCTCGAAGGCGAGCACGGGCTTGCGGCCGGAGGCGGTGAGGCCCCGCACCAGCTCGGCCTGCAGCAGGTGGTGGTCGGGGTTGTCGTGCCGCTCGCCGAGCAGGACGAAGCGCGCCTGGGAGAGCTCCGCGAGCAGCGCGGGCTCCTCCACCCAGCGGCTCTGCCTCACGTCCCAGATTCTTCCCACCAGCGGGTGGTCGCGGTGCAGCGGGCTCCGCCACGTCCGTGCCGGGACTCGGGCGGGTTGTCGCGACCCGAGGAGGACGAAGTGGCACAGCCACAGGCCAGGAGGAGGGCGAGAGAGACGCGGAGGGAGGTAGGGGCGCTCATCGGGCGCGAGTGTTTCACGGGTGGGGGCCGCAGGTAACATGGGCCGCATGAGCTCCCCGACCTCCTGGCGATGGCCTGCGCTTCTCGGTGTGCTGCTGACGGCGTGTGCCACCTCGGCGCCCGTCGTGCATGAGGGCTACGAGGCGCCCGAAGCGGTGTACTCGTGGGAGGAGGCGCGCGAGGACCCGAGCTGCGTGGTGCCGCTGTGCGACGAGGAGCGCTGCGCCATCTGGCGCTGCCGGGACGTGGTGGAGGTGGATGCGCCCCCCGTGGTGGAAGCCCACCGCGTGGTGCTGGCGAAGGGCTTCTCCCCGGTGGTCCGCCCCGCGCCGGCATTTCGTCCCGCGCCGACACTTCGTCCCTCAACGGACCCCAACATGGCGACGGCGTTGCGCCTGCCCGGGGAGGACAGCCCCAATCGCTGGTGGGGACACCCCGTGGCCGCGCCCACCGTGGCGGACCCCGTCTTCGAGATTCCCTGGCACAACTGGAAGACGCGCGAGCCGCGCGTGGCCAAGGAGTTGCGCCACTGGCAGTGCGACATTCCCAAGAAGGAGCCCTACGAGAAACACCACATCTTCCCGCAGCAGGAATCTCTGGCCCTCTGGTTCACTCGCCAGGGCATCGACATCCACGCCTTCACCATCCGGGTGCCCAAGAGCTTCCACCAATGGCTGCACAGTGGCGGACCCAACGGGGGCCAGTGGAATGAGGCCTGGCGGCAGTTTCGAATGGGAGAAACGAAATGCCACCGCGGAGGAAATGTGGGCCTTCGCGGGCGAGCTCATGTCGCGGTTCGGAGTGAATGGTCCACTGGTGCCCTACTATTGTGACTGAGGGAACGAAGATCACACGTATGCGCTACTTCCGCATCGAGGAAGACAAGTCGTTGGGCTACACGGGCTTTGTCAACGGCGTGCACAAGTGGGGGCTTCCGGGGATTGATACCTGCCCGGCCTGCAAGTCCACGTGGGCTGACATTGCCCTGACGTATCCCTCGGTGGACCTCACGCCGGTGGCCTCCCTGGGCGATTTCGAGAAGGCCCGGGCCGAGCCCATCGAGGAATACGAGAGGCTACGGGAACTGGTGCGCCCGCTGCTGCCTCCAGGTGCCGTGGTTGAACCGGGTTCTCGCTTTGGACCGCTGGTGGGCAATGCCCAGGGCAGCTTCGGGCAGTTCGTCTCCAACTCGCTATTGGGTCCTGCTGGTGCGGCGCGAGGCCCTGGAGAAACTCCAGGCCGAGGGCCTGCGCGGGCTCAAGGGCTGCCGCACGCAGGTGCGCTTCCGCCAGCGTAACGCGCCCGAGTTGCTCGAACTGGAAATCCTCCCCGCGGGCCGCCTGCACCCGAAGTGCTTGCCTCCCCATCGTGAGCCTCCCTGCCCCCGCTGTGGCCGGGAGGACCTCTCCCTGCCCAAGCAGCCCTTGTTGGACGCCTCGACGCTTCCCAGCCACCTGGACCTGTTCCGGCTGGTGGACTTCTCGCACCGTGATTCGTCTGCACCGAGCGCTTCGTCGAGGCCTGCCAGCGACTGGGCTTGGACGGCATCGTCTTCCTCCCCCTGCCCACGGTGGGGTGAGCGGGCGCGCGTCCCCGAGGTTTTTCGGACACCCCCGAATCCGGAGGTGGAGTCCCGCGCTCCGCTGCGCTACGTCCTCGGGCCTTCAACCGCGAGAGAGGAGTGCCCGTGAGCGAGCGAGACCTGTTGATGATTCCCGGCCCGGTGGAGTTCGACCCGGAGGTGCTGCGGGCGCTGGGCGCGAAGACGACCAGCCACGTGGCCCCCGAGTTCATCGCCATCTTCGGCCGTGCGCTGAAGCGGCTGCGCGAGGTGTGCCTGGCGCCCTCGGCCCAGCCCTTCGTGGTGGCGGGCAGCGGCACGCTGGCCATGGAGATGGCGGTGGCCAACCTGGTGGAGCCGGGCGAGCGCGCGCTGGTGGTGAACACCGGCTACTTCAGCGACCGCATGGCCACGCTGCTCGAGCGCTACGGGGCGGAGGTGGTGCAGGTGCGGTGCGCGCCGGGCGAGGCGCCGGACGTGTCCGCGGTGGAGTCGGTGCTGGGGAGCGGGCGCTTCAAGGTGATGACGGTCACCCACGTGGACACGAGCACCGGAGTGCTGGTGCCGGTGGAGTCGCTGGTGCGGGCTGGCCGGGCCGGCACGGGGTGCTGTCGGTGGTGGACGGGGTGTGCGCCACCGCGGGAGAGACGTTCCACCAGGAGGCGTGGGGCGCGGACGTGTACCTCACCGCGAGCCAGAAGGCGCTCGGGCGTGCCTCCGGGGCTGGCGGTACTGTCGGCCTGGGTCCGCGAGCCATGGCCGCGTGGCGCGCCCGCCGGACTCCGGTGCGCTCGCTGTACGCGGACTTCGCCGAGTGGCTCCCCATCATGGAGGCCTACGAGGCGGGCCGTCCCTCGTACTTCGCCACTCCGCCCGTCAACCTGGTGTGCGCGCTGGACGTGAGCCTGGGGCAGATTCTGCGCGAGGGGATGGAGGCGCGTTTCGCCCGGCACCAGCGCATGGCCCGAGCCTTCCGGGCCGGGTGGCGCGCGCTGGGGCTGCGGATGCTGCCGGTGTCCGAGTCGGTGGCGGCCCACACGCTCAGCGCCCTCTACTACCCGGAGGGCGTGGACGCCGGGGTGCTCGGGCGGGTGCGCGAGCAGGGCGCGGTGCTGGCCGGGGGCCTGCATCCGGAGCTCAAGACGCGCTACTTCCGCGTGGGCCACATGAACGTGGTGGGCCCTGGCGACGTGCTGGCCACCGTGGGCGCGGTGGAGCGGGCGCTCGTGGCCGCGGGCCATCGGACGGAGCCGGGGGCCGCGGTGGCCGCCGCGCAGGTGGAGTTGCTCGTCCCTTAGCCGGTGCGCCGCACCCAGTTGGTCCACATGCCCACGTCCCGGTAGCCGATCCGCTGGTACAGGCCGTGTCCCATGGGCGAGGCCTGGAGGACGGCGAAGGTGCAGCCGCGGGCGCGCGCGTCCGCGTGCAGGGCCTGCATCACCAGGGAGCCCAGGCCTCGGTGGCGGGCATCGGGGTGGGTGGCCACGAGGTAGATGCCCGCGGTGTCCCCCTGCTCGAAGGAGATGCCGCCGGCGAGCGCTCGGCCCCGCTCGCGCAGCAGCACGGCGTGGAGCTGGCTCGAGGGCAGCGGCCGGGTGCACCAGGACTGGAAGAAGCCGACGTGCTGCGGGCCATAGGAGAGCCCGTTGAGCGCCAGCACCTCCTCCAGGTCCTCCGGGTGCTCCAGGGTGGTGCCCGGAGGGAGCTGGGGCGGCAGGTGCGTCAGGGCGATGCCCATGGCGGGGATGGGGTCCTCGGGGCGGTGGCCAAAGCGGGCCAGCACGGCCTCCGCGGCCGTGTCCCCGGGGAGGACGGGCACGCGCCAGGCGGGCACGCCGTGCTTCCGGTACCACGCCTCCAACGGCGCGAGCGCCGCGGCGAGCGCGTGGCCCTCCTCGTACAGCACCTGCTGCTGGAAGAGGGTGTTCCGGTGGCCGGGGAGGGCGAAGGCTCGCACCCCGGGCAGCTCGAGCATTCGCAGCGGACTGGTGCGGGCCTGGAGGGCCTTGAAGTCGAGGATGTTGGCGCGAAGGCGCGCGCTGAGTTCAGCGTCCGTCATAGACGATGCAACGCATACACGGAAAATCCCCTGTCGGCGCAGCGGGAGGCTAGGGTGGGTGGGCTCGCATGGAGCCTCGCTTCTACCCCTTCGATCCTCGCCCGACTCGCCGCGCCCTCTTCGTGGGGGCGTGCGTGCTGGCCATCCTCAGCGCCTGGGCGCTGGCGGATGCGCGGGCCACCGACAACGCTCCCCTGGCCGTGGCCCGGGCGGGCCTCACCGGAGGGCTGATGTTGGCGTTCGTCTATGCCTGGCATCGGCTGCGGCCGCGCCCCGGCTGGGGCGTTACCCTCAGTGCCCGGGGCGTCGAGCTGGCCCGTCCCTTCTCCGGCGGCCACCTGCGGCTCTCCTGGGGGCAGATCGACTCCGTGCGCCGGTTCGGTCGCGGGGGAGACGTGCTCGGCCTGTTCCTGGACGAGGGCGGCCGGGTGCTGGTGACGCGCCAGCTCTTCCCCTCTCGGACCGCCTTTGGCGAGCTGGCGAGCGCCCTGGAAGAAAGGAAGCCTCCCCCGCGTTTTGACGCATAGCGTCGTTACTGGGTCACATGAGGCGTTTCGTGAATCTTTCCGCAGCCTTGCGTGTTCTCACTTATCTTGTCCGGGGTGCCTCGAGGTGATAGGCACACCGGGTTCCTCCCCAGCGTCTTCCGAGGATTTTTCGCGAATGGAAAACACCCCCGCCACCGGTGCCGCCACGGCGCCGACGCCCGTGGAGTACGGGACCGATGCCATTACCAAGCTGGAGGGCCGAGAGGCCGTCCGGAAGCGCCCGGGTATGTACATCGGCGACACCATGACGTACGGGCTGCACAAGCTCGTCTACGAGGTGGTGGACAACTCGGTGGATGAGGCCCTGGCCGGCTACTGCACCGACATCGAAGTGGTCATCCACGTGGATGGCTCGCTGTCCGTGCAGGACAACGGCCGCGGCATCCCCGTCGGGCAGCATCCGGATCCCAAGTTCAAGGGCAAGGACACGCTCGAGGTCGTGCTCACCGAGCTGCATGCCGGCAGCAAGTTCGGCAACGGCGCCTACAAGGTGTCCGGCGGCCTGCACGGCGTGGGCGTCACCTGCGTGAACTTCCTCTCCGAGTGGTTCAAGGTGCGCGTGCAGCGCAACGGCAAGGTGTACGAGCAGTCGTACGCGCGCGGCGTGTCCGACAGCCCCCCGGTGGCCGTGGGCGAGACGGACAAGCGCGGCACGCAGATCTGGTTCAAGCCCGACAACACCGTGATGGAGACGGCGGACTTCAACTTCGACACGCTCAGCCAGCGCATGCGCGAGCTGGCGTTCCTCAATGCCGGCCTGCGCATCATCATCCGCGACATGCGCGTCGGCAAGGAGCACGACTTCAAGTTCGACGGCGGCATCGTCTCCTTCGTCGAGTACATCAACAAGGCCAAGCAGGCGCTCCACGACAAGCCCATCCACTTCCGCACCGAGCGGGAGGGCGTGTCGCTGGAGATCGCCATGCAGTGGAACGATGGCTACGACGAGAGCATCTACACCTTCGCCAACAACATCAACACGCACGAGGGTGGCAGCCACCTGTCTGGCTTCAAGGCGGCGCTCACGCGCACGCTCAACAGCTACGCCGAGAAGAGCGGGCAGTGGAAGGACCTGAAGGAGACGCCCACGGGCGAGGACGCGCGCGAGGGTCTCTCCGCTGTCATCTCCGTCAAGCTGTCCAACCCCCAGTTCGAGGGCCAGACGAAGACGAAGCTGGGCAACAGCGAAATCAAGGGTCTCGTCGAGCAGATGGTGAACGACCAGCTCGGCACCTTCCTCGAGGAGAACCCGGTCGTCAGCAAGAAGATCGTCGCCAAGATTGGCGATGCCACGCGGGCCCGCATCGCCGCGCGCAAGGCGCGTGAGACGGTGCGGCGCAAGGGCGTGCTGGATGGAGGCTCGCTGCCCGGCAAGCTCGCCGACTGCCAGAGTCGCGACCCCTCCGAGAGCGAGCTCTACATCGTCGAGGGTGACTCCGCAGGCGGCTCGGCCAAACAGGGCCGGGACCGGCGCAACCAGGCCATCCTCCCGTTGCGCGGAAAGATTCTGAACGTCGAGAAGGCGCGCTTCGAGAAGATGCTCACGAGCGCCGAAATCGTGACGCTGATTACGGCGCTGGGCACGGGGATTGGTCGCGAGGACTACAACCCGGAGAAGGCGCGCTACCACCGCATCATCCTGATGACGGACGCCGACGTCGACGGCAGCCACATCCGCACGCTGCTGCTGACGTTCTTCTACCGGCAGATGCCGGAGCTCATCCAGAACGGCTATCTCTACATCGCGCAGCCTCCGCTCTACAAAGTCACGCGCAACAAGAAGGACCTGTACGTGAAGGACGAGCGGGCGCTGAACGACTACCTGCTGCGGATCGCCGCGGAGCACTCGCGGGTGGTGACGCCCAACGGGGAGCTCGGCGGCTCGGAGCTGCGCGGGCTGCTGGAGAAGGTCATCGCCTACGAGGAGCGCCTGGAGAAGCTGGGGACGCGGCGGGACGCGCGCGTGGTGGACGCGCTCGTTCAGGCGGCCGAGGTGCGCGAGGGCACGCTGACCGACGAGGTCGCGCTGCGCGCCGAGGTGGAGAAGATGGTCGCCTACCTCAAGGTCCGCATGCCGGACACGCTCGGCCGCTTCGAGGTGGCGTACCCGGTGGATCCGGAGCACCACACGCGCAAGCTGGTGGTGAAGACGGACATCAACGGCGGCCTGCGCCAGACGGTGTTCGACCACGGCTTCCTCTCGTCGCCCGAGTACTTGGAGCTGTTGGACCTGCGCAATGCGTTCGCCGCCCTGGGCAAGGCGCCCTACCGGGTGAAGGTGGGCGACGGCGAGGTGATGGCGCTGTCGGTGCAGGAGGTGATGGCCGCGGTGCGCAAGGACGCGCAGAAGGGGCTGGGCCTGCAGCGCTACAAGGGTCTGGGTGAGATGAACCCGGAGCAGCTCTGGGACACCACGATGAACCCGGCCACCCGCACGCTGCTGCAGGTGCACATCGAGGACGCCGTGGAGAGCAACGTCATCTTCTCGCTCCTCATGGGCGAGGCCGTCGAGCCGCGGCGCGAGTTCATCGAGCGCAACGCGCTGGACGTGCAGAACCTCGACATCTGAGCCGGCACCCGGGGGCCGCGGGCCGTCGGGCCCGTACCCCCAAAAGACATGTGGGCCCGGTGCCAGATTGGCTCCGCGCCCACGTGCCTTTCCCGTCCTTGTTGAGCCGGAGTGCTCGAGGCGCTCCGTGACCCTTACGGAAGGAACTCGTTGTACTCCCCGCCCACCTGCCTGCGTGGGCCTACATCCCTCATGGTACGCATCGCCTCCGACATGCGAACGGAGTCGGCCGGTGCCCGGCTGGAGAGTACTTAAGGGTAGGACGGTCGAGGCGCCTGACGCCTGATCTCCTGTCTGTCTTCGTATCCTGGGAAGTGTCTCCAGGTCAACGGGAGGCGCCGCGAAGGGCCGCTGCGCGCTCGCGGCGCGACATCTCCGTCACGTCGACGATGTCCACCTCGAGCGCCCCGGCGTTGTCCTCCACCCGGCTGTCCGGGAAGGTGCAGCGCAGGGTGTCCGCCCCGGTGAGCTGGTAGCGCTTGCCTGCCTCCAGCAGGCGGTGGTTGCGCCGGCCGGACTTCTGGCTGCTCTCCGCGCACAGCACCCGACGTGTACGCCCCTTGCCCCCGGAGCGCAGCTCCGCGAAGTCGTCGCGCACGGTGAGCAGGTAGATGGCGTCCGGGTTGAGCCCGCGTAGCACGAGCTGGTGCTCGGGCTTGAGCACCAGGGCGTCCCGGGTGGCGTCGAACGCGAGCTGGCGCGGCGGCACCCACTGGGACTGGCGCAGGTTGACCCGCATGGTGCCGCTGTTGTCCGAGAGATCATCGTCCAGCATGAAGACGTGCAGCCGGCGCGCGCCCTTGATGGTGCGCGACCCCGCGCCGAGCAGTCCGAAGGACTCCTCCACGGGCACGTTGTCCCCCTCGGCGTAGAAGGCGAGCATGCCGGTCGAGCCACCCCGCCCCTTCTGGAGCGAGACGCCACCGCTCGCGCTGACGGAGTAGCTCGCCCCGGGGCTGAGCTCGATGGAGGCGGTGCCGTACTTCTCCATCGGGACGGCGTTGTACAGGGGCCGCAGGACGAACAGCCGCGTCGGGTACTCCACCTCGTTGTACTTGAGGCCCGCTTCCACCGCCTCGGGGCCCGCGTCAGGGGCGGCCGCCACGGCCTGGGTCCCACCGTCCGCCATGGTCTGGGTTCCACCGTCCGCCGTGGCCTCGGGGACGTCGGTGGCCGTGACCTTGGGGGTGTCGGTGGCCGACGGCTCCGGCTCGAGACGCTCGAGCTCCACGTGCATGGGAGGCTCGTTCTCGCTGGTGGGCGTGAAGCGCTTCGTCCACGGCCGGTAGCCCGGCAGGGTGAGGATGAGGGTGTTGGCCTCGTCCAGGGTGACACCCTTGACGACGAGCGGCGTGACGCCGGACACGTCCCTGCCGTTGATCTTCACCGAGGCGCCTGGCGGCTTGGAGGTGAGCCACAGCGAGCCCTTGGGGAGCTCCTCGGACCTGCCGGACATGAAGTAGTGCAGGCCGCCCAGCAGCAGCGCGAGACCGAAGAGGGGCACGCTGATGAGCAGCACCAGGCGCTGGCGCCGCTCGGAGCGCTCCGCCTCCTCGCGGGCCTGGGCCTCGCGCAGGGGGCGCAGGGCGTCCGTCATCGCCGAGGGGCGGACGGCCGGCACCTCGACGGGGGTGTCGTGGACCTGCAGGGCGACGCTCACCTGCTTCGATACGGCCGTCGCGGGCCCCTCCGTCACATCCGGCGGGGCCACCATGGTGGCCACCGGGATGCGATCGCTGCTGCGCGTGGGGGCGGCGATGGTCCTCGGCACGCTATTCGACGTCACCCGGCGCACGGAGGCCGAGCTCACGGAGCGCATCCCCCCGTTGCTTCCGCCGCCGGAGGGACGGGAAAGGGCGGGGCGGCTGCTCGAGCCGCCAGTGCCGGACGGCGTCCTCAGCGCGGGGCGCTGGCCGGAGTTGGTGCCAGGACCGGAACGATTGCCACCCGTGGGCGGCCGCGGACGCACTCCGGTGGGCTCGCCCCGGGGCTGCGCCTGCAAGTCGGCGAGCATCTCCGTGAAGGCGGGGGTCAGCTCGATCCGGCGGCCCTCGGCGGCGAGCTCCTCGGCGAAGAGGTGGCCCAGGCAGCTGCGAGAGCAGCACGGGCGAGAAGCGCGGGTTGGCCGAGTAGAGCTGCTCGCGCAGCGCCTCGGAGAAGGCCTGCGCGGTGGGGTAGCGCTGCCTCGCGATCCAACGCCATCGCGTGAGCCCATCACCGTCTCCAGCTCCGGGGAGATGGCGGGGTTGAGGGCCGAGGGCCGCGCGTAGTCGCCCTTGAGGATGCGCGGCAGCACGGCGGCGAGCTCGCCCTCGTAGGGGCGCCGGCCGCACAGCATCTCGTAGAGCACCACGCCGACGGCGAAGACGTCCGAGCGTGCGTCCAGGTCCTGCTGGCCGCGGGCCTGCTCGGTGGAGAAGTACGGGTACTTGCCCTTGAGGGTGCCGGGCGAGGTGCGCGCCTCCACCACGCTCGTGGCCTTGGCGATGCCGAAGTCGATGACCTTGACCTGGCCCTCGTAGGAGATGAGCACGTTGTCCGGCGACACGTCGCGGTGGACGAGCCCCATGGGCCGGCCGTCCTCGCCCACGTGCCGGTGCGCGTAGTCCAGCCCGTCGCACACCTGGCTGGCGATGTGCAGCGCCAGGGGCATCGGCAGGCCCGGCATCCCGCGCCTTCTGCGCGCGCCGCAGCAGCTTGGACAGCGGCTGGCCGTGGACGAACTCCATCGCCAGGAAGTACTGGCCGTCGATCTCTCCGAAGTCGAAGACCTGGGCGATGTTGCCGTGCGTCAGGCCCGCCGCCACCCGCGCCTCGCTGACGAACATCTCCACGAAGCTCGGGGTCGTCGGCGAAGTGGGGGAGGATCTGCTTGATGACCACCTGCTTGGTCACCCCCGCAGCGCCCTTCAGACGCGCACGATAGGTGATCGCCATCCCGCCCGCGGCGAGCTTCGATACCAGTTCGTACTTGCCAAACTCCCGGGCTTCGTTGGCGGCCACGATGCGCGTCGCGATGAAAAGGGGGAGCGGAGCATACCCCGCTTCGCTCAAAAGTCCCGAGGGGGGTCCTCCCCAGGTGTATTCCACGCACCTACCCCGGTGAGCGGTCTGCGAATCTACAAGGCAACGCTTTATCCTGAAAGGAGCCGGGTGGGCAGCCTGGGGGTGGATCTGCCGGAGCGCCCTGGGATGATGGGAACCGCAATGATTGCGCTGAGTCGCAGGTGCCTCTCCCATGGGATGGGGGGGCTGATGGTGCTCGCCCTGGCGGTGTCGCCGGGCGGAGCGGTGGCTCGGGCGGAGGCGTCGCCGGTCGGGGAGTCCAGGCCCACGGACGTGCCGACCACGGCTGGGCTCACCCCGGTGGCGCCCATGTCGGAGGGGAACGCGGTGCTCGCGCCGCTTCCGGGGACGCTGGGGGCTCGGCCTCCCTTCGCCGTGCTACCCGCGGCCGTCTCCGTGGTGCCGGGCCTGCTGCTGCACGGGCTGGGGCCACTCGTGGCGGGAGACACCCGGACGGCGGGGCGGATGTTCCTCCTGGAGGGCTCGGGCCTCGGGCTGCTGATGGGGGGCATGGTGCCGATCGCGCTCTCCGGGGCCTCGCGTCGCATCATCGGCCCGCTGTACGCGGTGACGCTGACGGGTGTGGGCCTCTTTTCCATCTCCACGCTGTCCAACCTCTACGCGGCGGTGTCGCCCGCGTTTCCCCCGGGCGTGGCTCCCCAGCGCCTGCCCCCGCTCGAGCTGGAACTGGGCTACCAGCACGTGGCGGACCCGGCCTTCAGCTATCGGCACTTCGTCTCGCTGGGCGCGTTGGCGCGGCTGGAGCGCGTGCGCCTGGAGGCTGGGGCGAAGCTGTCGCCGGATGATGGCAACCTGCGCGTGCGCGTGGGCGGCGCGTACCGGCTGCTGGGCGGGCCCGAGGGCGCGCGTGGGGGCGCGGATGGCTCGGCGGTGGACCTGGAAGCCGCGGCGCTCGTGCACCGCTACCCCACCGAGGGTTTCACCCTGGGTGGTGGTGAGCTCTTCCTCCGGGGCCGCTACGACATGGCGCGCATGAGCCCGAGGATGGCCGGCTCCTTCGCGGAGCTGGGCGTGGGGCTGGCGGTGCAGCGCTACGTCTACGCGGGCCCGGCGGACGACAGCCTCTTCGATGCGCTCCTCTACACCTTCGGCTACGGCGTGTACCTGGGGCGCGGCGGACCCTTCCGGGGCGAGGCGCTCTTCTATTACGACCACCGCAAGGACGACTTCCCGGGCGGCATCCAGAGGTTCGGAGGCGTGCCGGGGTACTTCGGGCTGCGCGGGCGTGTCCTGCTCACCGAGCGGTGGGGCGTGTCCACGGACCTGCAGGCGGGCTCGGCCCTGGTGGGCCGGGTGTCGCTCGTCTACGCGCTGGGAGGTGGGATGTGAGGAACGTGGGCCTGGGAGCCGTCGTGCTCGCGCTGCTGGCCGGGGGCTGTGCGCGGCCGTCGGAGGAGCGCGCGCTGAAGGATCTGGAGGTGGGGCGGTCGGAGGTGGGTGGGGTGGCCTTCACCGTGGAGGACGGGCTGGCGGTGGTGCGCAAGCAGGAGCCGGGCACGCTGACGCTGTGGGGCTCGGCGCCGGCCTTCCACGTGCGCGCGCTGGTTTCGTCCGGGGCCACCGAGTCCTGGGTTGTGGTGGTGCGCAACGTCATGCCGGACGCGGAGCTCTCCGCGATGGTGGGCGGCGAGCCGCTGGTGGTGGAGTCCGTGCCCGGGCTTCAGCCCACGGTGAAGACGTGGCGGGTGCGGCTGCCGGCGGGCGCGGAGGCTCGGCTGACGGTGGCGCCTCCCATGTGGGAGCAGCCGATACCCTTCCGCTTCGCGGCGCTGGCGGACGTGCAGGAGGCCCTGCCGCGCGTGGGCGACATCTACCGGCGCATCAACGCGGACCCCTCGCTGCGCTTCATCTTCTTCTCGGGGGACCTGACGCAGACGGGCACCGTGGAGCAGCTGGAGGAGTTCCAGTCGCGCCTGCAGGAGTCGCGCATCCCCCTCTTCGCCACGCTGGGCAACCACGAGATCATCACCCCGGACCCGCGCTGGCACGAGTACTTCGGCCGGGGCAACCTGCACTTCACCTTCCAGGGCGTGCACTTCACGATGATCGACTCGGGCAACGGCTCGTTGGACCCGAGGGCGGACGAGGCACTGGACGGGTGGCTGGCGGCGGGCCAGGACGCGGTGCACATCCTGGGCACGCACATCCCCATCGTGGACCCCATCGGGGTGCGCAACGGCGCCTTCGCGAGCCGCAACGAGGCGGCCTCCCTGCTGGCGAAGCTGTCGCGCGGGGGAGTGGACCTCACGCTCTACGGCCACGTGCACTCGTACTACTCGTTCTCCAACGCGGGGATTCCGTCGTTCATCTCGGGAGGCGGCGGCGCCATCCCCGAGCAGTTCGACGGGGTGGGGCGGCACTTCCTGGCGGTGGACGTGGACCCGGCCCAGGGCGTGCGCACCGTGTCGCTGGTGCGCGTGGATTGAGTCCCCGAGTCCGTCCGGCAGGAGACTCGGGATGTAGGGTTGCCCGCCCACATGTGGGGGGTCATCCCCGCCCGCCGCCGCTGATGGGTCGGGACGTGAACGCGGCGCGAGGCCGATAAATCGGCTCCGCGGCGTACCCCCTTGAAATGGCACTGAACATCTGTGCACATGGCGGGCCCACGCTGCTCGTTGGAGGGGAGTCCCAACCCATGTTCGACACGACCGAAAACGATCCCATCTCGCCCGCGATGCCGGGCACTGCTCGAGGTGTTCTCCACGGACCTGTCCGAGGTGAAGTTCCCGGATGTGGACGCGGAGGTGTTGGACGAGGCGGCGGCCCGGGTGAAGGCGCAGGCCGAGGCGGTGGCCCAGGCGCAGGCGGCGCTGGAGGCGGCGCGCCAGACGTTGGGCGAGAGCCAGGAGGCGCTGCTGCAGAAGGGCCAGCGGGCGCTGGCGTACGCGCGCGTGTTCGCCGAGGAGGACGCGGTGCTGAGCACGAAGCTGGAGGCCATCAGCCTGCCGCGAGGGGCGCGCAAGACGGCGCGTCCGGACGGCATGGTTTCCGAGGCCGCCGCGCAGAACGACGAGACCGCGCCGAAGCGCCGGGGCCGTCCGCCGAAGTCCCGCCCGAGCGCCCCGCTGTTCTCCGACGGCGGCTCGCCTGAGTCCCTCGTCGCCGCCACGGAGTCGGCCGAGGCGCCCGTGGCCGCGCGTCCCGTGGCCGCTTGAGGCCCAGGCTTCCCGTTGCATGGAGTCCGTCCGGCCTGGAACGCCTCGGGGCTCCGGGCCGGCTTTATTTTTGATGGGAGCGAGGGAACTCACATAAGAGGAGTCGCTTGCTGGCCTCGCGAGGAGGAGCCCGGATGCTCGGTGAGCTGAAGTTGGAGGAAGTGGGGCCGAGCCCTCGGCTTTCGTTCTCGTTTGGGCCGCGCCTCAACCTGCTGACCGGTGACAACGGCTTGGGGAAGAGCTTCGTGCTCGAACTGGCGTGGTGGGCGCTGACCCGGAACGCCGATCCGGTGCCTGCATTCCCCAGACATGGCCGGGAGGGGCAGGTCTCCGCTGAGATCGTGACGGGGGAGGGGCATACGATCAATCTTCAGCGCACTGTGCGTTGGGGACGGCGGAACACGGGCGATGAGTTGTTCGACTGGGTGACGAACTCCGGGCTCACCCTCTATGCACGCATCGATGGAGGATTCCGCGTATGGGATCCCGTGCGAAACGACTTCTCGCGTGTACGCCATGGAACGGCTGGCCCGAAGTCCTACGACTTCTCTCAGGATGCGCTCTGGAACGGGTTGGTGGAGAACGGGCGTGTCTTGTGCAATGGGCTCGTCAGGGACTGGGTCTACTGGCAGCTGAAGAGCGCGGCGTCTTTTGCGCGTCTTCGCGAGGTGCTGGCGGTGCTCTCGCCAGATGCCAATGAGCCGCTGACGCCTGGAGAGCCCACCCGCGTTGGTGTCGATGACGCTCGGGACATTCCGACACTGGAGATGCCTTATGGCATCGTCCCCCTCACCCAAGCATCCGCCGGCATCCAGCGCATTGTCGGTCTCGCCTACCTTCTTGTCTGGGCATGGGAGGAGCATCTTCGGGCTGCCGAGTTGCTTCAGGAGAAGCCGGCCGACCACCTCGTGTTCCTCATAGACGAGGTGGAAGCCCACCTTCACCCTCGTTGGCAGCGGCTCATCTTGCCCTCGCTGCTAGCAGTCGTTCGCGAACTCAGCCCGGACGTGAAGGTCCAGGTGATCGCCGTCACCCACGCGCCCCTTGTCCTCGCCTCGGTGGAGCCCTTGTTCGACTCGGACCAGGATGCCCTCTTCATGTTCGACCTCGTGGGCCACGAAGTGAAGGTCACCAAGGCCGACTGGCGACCCCGTGGCGACGCCAACGCGTGGCTCACCTCGGAGGTCTTCGACCTCAAGGAGGCCCGCTCCAAGGAAGCCGAGGATGCCATCACCCTCGCCAAGGCCGCGCTCAAGGATCCCCACCTCCCCATCGAGGAGGTAAAGCGGATTCACAACGAGCTGTATCGGCTTCTCAAGGATACGGATCCATTCTGGCCACGCTGGCTCGCACGTGCCGAGGCCGCGGGGATCGAGCCGTGATTCATGTCGAGCCCCAGCCCGAGCCATCGGACTTTGATGCCAGGGTCCGTCAGCCGGGCCGTGCCGATCTGGTCTCGTCGGACGGTGAGCTTCGACCCCTCTGGCGTTCCTGTGCTACCCAACTCTGGGAGGCGTACAAGGGGGTCTGTGCCTATTCGTCCCTCCACATTCCTCGTGGCACCGGCGCGCTCTCGGTCGACCACCTGCTTCCCAAGTCGAAGCGGCGCGAGCTGGCCTACGAGTGGAGCAACTACCGGCTCGCTTGTGTCCGGATGAACGCGCGCAAGAACGATCTCGAGGATGTTCTGGATCCGTTCGAGGTGCAGGATGGATGGTTCGCGCTCGAATTGTCCACGCTCGAGGTCATTCCGGGCGAAGGGCTGTCCGAACCGCAGCGTGACCAGGTCCAGAAGACGATCGACCGGTTGGACCTGAACGACGGGGAGTTCGTCCGGGCCAGGGAGGCGCATTACATGGCCTGGCGGGATGGAGACACGAAGTTCCGCCACCTCCGGAGGCACTGCCCCTTCCTGGCGAAGGAGCTGCTCCGCCAGGGGATCGTTCAGGAAGAGGGGTAGACTGCCGCTGGGACGAGTCCTTCGGCACCTTCCCCCGCTTGAAGAAGTGTGCCCCGCTGCCCATGCTCCAGTCATGGGGAGCGAACCGAAGCGCCCGGCGACCTACGAGGACCTGGAAACGATTCCCCCCACCAGCGTGGGGGAGATTGTCGAGGGGGAGTTGTATGTCAGCCCTCGGCCCGCTCTGCCCCATGCTCGCGCGGCCGCGAAACTGCTCGGGAGGCTCGAGGGTCCCTTTGATGAGGGAGAGGGAGGGCCCGGTGGCTGGCTCCTCCTCTTCGAGCCCGAGCTGCACTTGAGCGGCGATGCGCTCGTCCCCGACGTGGCTGGCTGGCGCCGCGAGCGCATGCCGGTAATGCCCGAGGCCGCGGCCTCCACGCTCGCGCCGGATTGGGTGTGCGAGGTGCTCTCGCCCTCCACGGCGGTGCTGGACCGGGAGAAGAAGATGCGCGCCTATGCCCGCGAAGGCGTGAGCCACCTGTGGCTGGTGGACCCGCTCCAGCACTCCCTGGAGGCCTACCGGCTGGAGGGCCCGCGCTGGAACCCTCTGGGCACCTGGAAGGGGCAGAGCCTGGTGCGCGCCGAGCCCTTCGAGGCGCTCGAGCTGAAGCTGGGCGTGCTCTGGGCGCGTTAGCCGAAAAGGCACCGCCCGGAGGCACGTCTTCTCCGGAGCCCCCTCCGTGGGAAGTACGCACCTCCGGGCGATGTGGACCGCCTCCGCCGGACAGGACCAGAGGCGGCGTGCGGCGTGTCGCTCAGTTCTCCGGGAACGCGGTCCAGCCGGCCGTCCAGTCCTGGCTGCCCACGGCGCCGATGAACTGCGCGCTGGTGTCGAAGAACCCGTCCGCCGTCGGCGTGGCGGCGTGGGTGGTGATGAGCGCCGGCGACTCGGGCGCCGGCTTGAAGTTCGGCGCCGTCACGTTCATCGCGGCGCTCAGCTTCGGGTCCACCACCTGGTTGTTGTTGGCTGCGGCCAGCACCTGCTCCGGCTCCTTGTAGATGGTGCCATCCGACAGGCGCGTGGCGTCCTCGTTGGTGGTGTTGCCGCTGGCGTCCTTCACCGGGTTGGCCGAGTAGCCGATGGACGAGGTGTTGCCCTTGTTCTGCCAGAAGAGGGTGTTCTTGATGGACAGGTTGCCGGACTCGGAGAGCTGCGCCGAGGCCGCGCCGTCCACGTCCATCGCCTTGTCGGCGAAGTAGGCGACGATGGCGTTGTTCAGCTTCACGCCCGCGCCGGTGTTGAACACCAGGCCCTCCTGCTTGGTGCCCGTGGTGGCCGCCGCCCGGTTCGAGCCGATGAAGGAGGCGTTCCAGATCTCCGGCACCGAGCGCGGGGTGGCCGTGTTGTTGGACTTGTTGCCGCTGGCCTCGATGGCGCGGTTGCCCACCTTGTCGTTCTGCTGCACCACCAGGAACTGCACCTTGCCGGTGTAGCCCAGGTCATAGTCCAGGCCGTCGTCGTCCGGCTGGCTGATGACGACGTGCTTGAGGTTGGCGGTGCCGCCGAACATCTCCACGCCGTCGTCGGCGCCCTTGTGCACCTGGACGTAGTCGAGCTCCGTGCTCGAGCCGCAGGCGCCCGTGGTCAGGCCGTTGAGCTCGTTGTCCTCGGCCAGCTCGTACCCGGCGAACTCGATGCGGGCGTACTTCAGCTTGCCGCAGTCGTGGGTGTCGTCGTCGCCGCCGTACTTCGTGCGCTCATCCCCGCTGGTGGCGAAGAAGCCCTCGACGGTGTTCTGCCCGCCGGAGACGTTGATGCGGGCCTTGCCCAGCAGCACCACGCCGCCCCAGTCACCCGCGGTGCGCTGGCCCTCGGGCTTCGCGCTGGTGAAGACGATGGGCTTGTCCGCCGTGCCCACCGCGTTCAGCTTCGCGTTGCGGGTGATGACGAGCGCGCTGCCCTCCTCGCCGAGGACCTTCGTGCCCGGCTCGATGGTGAGCGTGCCGCTCTCCACGAAGATGTAGCCCTTGAGCGTGTAGACCTTGTCAGCCGCCCAGGTGGTGTCCTGGGTGATGTTGGCGCTGATGTCGTCGGCGGTGTCCGGCTTCTCCGGCTCGCCACAGCCAGCGAGCAGGGACATACCGAGGGTGAGACCGAGGGCAATCCGCTTCATTGGAACGCTTCCTTGTGACTGCGTGGGATTACAGGGTCCAGCCGAGCGCCGCGGAGAAGGCGATGCCCGGGCGGTACTTCAAGACGCTGATTCCGCCCTGCTGGAGGTGGACGGCGGAGTTGAGGAGGTTGGAGCCGGTGAGCTTGAGCTGCAGGCCGTTGCCCAGCTTCTGGCTGAGGGCCAGGTCCACGCGGTGGAAGGGCGCCTCGTAGATGTCCGGCAGGCCCTGCACGCCCACCTCGCTGATGCGCGGGCCGTAGACGTTGTAGAGGAGGGCCACCTCGGTGCCGCTCTCGGAGCGGTCGTAGCCGAGGTTGAGGTTGAGGACGTAGGGCGACTGGCCCTGCATGGGCCGGTTGCTGTTCGTCTGCGCGCCCAGCTTGCGCGGGTCCGTCAGGACGATGTCGGACTGGATGAGGGTGAGGTTGGCCGCCGCTCGGAACTGGGAGAGGGCCGGGGAGAGGCGACCGAGTGACGCGCGCGCCTCCAGCTCCACGCCGTAGCTGCGCGCCCCGTCCGCGTTGTCGAAGCCCACGTCGCCCGACTGCGGGTTGATGATGATGCGCTCGATGGGGTCTCGGAACTGCTTGTAGAAGGCGCTGGCGGCCAGCACCTCGTTCTCGCCCACGAACCACTCGGCGCGGGCGTCGACGTTGTGGATGCGCGTCTCGAGCAGCGCCGGGTTGCCGGACACGTTCCGGCGGCGCACGAAGTCGAAGAAGATGAAGGGCGCCAGCTCGCGGAAGGTGGGCCGCGCCAGGGTGTAGCTGTAGCCGGCGCGCAGGTTGACCGTGGGGCTGAGCGAGTAGATGGCGTTGAGGGCCGGCAGCACGTCCAGGTACTTCGCGTCGTTGCTCGCGACGGGCGTGGTGTTGAACGGGCTGTGCGCGGTGAGCTGCTGGAGCGAGTGCTCCACGCGCACGCCACCCACCAGGCGCAGCGCCTCGAGGGGCGTGTAGTCCGCCGTCGCGTAGCCGGCGAAGATGCCGAGGTACGCGTCATAGGCGTCATCGGCGCGGGTGGACTCGCGCATGCGGATGCCGGCCCCCAGGTTGTCCGAGCCGAAGAGCTCCTCGGGGGGCAGGGAGGTGTCCACCGGCGTGTCGGTGAGCTGGTAGCGGAAGCGGCGCGCGGAGAAGTCCCGGAAGGACACCTGGGCCAGGCCGCCCGCCTTCACGCGCACGTCGGTGAAGGGCAGGGTGAGGCTGGCGCTGCCGCCCGTGGAGCTCTCGCCCAGCGTGCCGAAGAAGCGCTCGCCGCTGTTGGGCTGGTTGGGGAAGGAGAACTTGCCGCTGGGGCTGCCCAGGTCGTCGCTGTAGAGGCTGTCTCGCGTGTCCGGCTCGTCGCGCTCCACGCGGCTGAAGTTGGCCTGCCAGTCCAGCTCGGCATCGCCCAGCCCGTTGAGACGGTGGAAGCCGCGCACCTGGTTGAAGGAGAGGACGCGGGAGACGAACTGCAGGCGGGTGCTCTCGTACGTCTCCGAGCGCTCGTTGTTCACCCCGCGCGAGGTGAGGGTGGAGCTGTCCGTGCCGCGGGTGTAGAGGCTGAAGAAGGTGAGCTCGCTGTCGCGGTCGAACTGGTAGCCCACGCTGGCCAGCGCGCTGAGGTTGGCGCTCTCGGTGCCCTGGACGGTGCGAGCGGCGTCTCGCGCCTCGAGCTCCTCCGACTGGCGCATGGCGCGGGCGAACTCGGACACGCGCACGCTCTCCTTGTGCCCGTAGTTGACGGTGGCCAGGTAGCCCAGGCGGCTGTTGCCGAAGCGCAGCGTGTCTCCCATGGACGCGCCCAGGCCCAGGTTGGGCAGCGCGGTGGTGCGGCGCGCGGACCAGAGGTTGGGGAAGCTCTTCCAGGTGCTCGCCGAGTCCCCCATCCGCTCGTCCTGGGGCAGGCCCTCCGGCAGCCGGCGCTCGGGGCCCGCGAAGCCCAGCGCCTCCACGAAGCTGCCCGGCTGCGTGTTGCGCTGCTGGAAGGTGGCCTCGCTGTCGCCGGAGAAGGTGATGCGCGGCTTGAACTCGAACTTGCTCGGGTAGCTGTTGGTTTCGATCTGCAGCGTGCCGCCGCCGAAGGTGCCGGGCAGGTCCGCCGTGTAGCTCTTCACCACGTTGAGGTTGGCCAGCAGGCTGGTGGGGAACAGGTCCAGCGGCACCGAGGGCTCATCCGGCTCGGGGCTGGGCAGCAGCGCGCCGTTGAGCAGCGTCACCGAGTAGCGTCCGCCCAGGCCACGCAGGAGCACGAAGCGGCCATCCACCACCGTGGCGCTCACCACGCGCTTCACCGCGTCCGAGGCGCTCGAGTCCGGCGTGCGGGCAATCTCCTGGGAGCTGATGGCATCCGATACCGCGGCGGCCTTCTTGCGCTCCTGCAGCAGCGCGCCCTCGGCACGGCGGTCCGCGCGGGCCTCGACGACGACTTCCTGCACGGCGCCCGCGTCGGCGCTGAGCTGCACGTCCAGCTTCGTGGCCTTCCCCTGCTCCACGACGACGCCGGTGATGCGGCGGCCCTCGTAGACGTCATAGAAGACGCGCAGGTCGTACTTCCCGGGCGGCAGCGCCAGCCGGTAGTTGCCGTCGACGTCCGTGAGGACGCTCTTCTGCGCGCCGGCCACCACCTTCACCGTGGCCTCGATGAGCGTCTCCTTCGTCTGGGCGTCGCTCACCTGGCCGTAGATGCCGGTGAAGCCCGGGGGCGGAGTGGCCGACTCGGCCATCAGCTCGTCCTCGGTGGCCTCGGCGGCGGGCGCCTCGGTGGGAGGCTCGGCCACGAGCGCGTCCCTCGCGACGGGTGCATCGGTTGGCGCGGCCTGCGTCGCGGGCTCGGCGGCAACGGGCTCTGTAGCCACGGGCTCGGTCGGAGCGGCCTGCGTCGCGGGCTCGGTGCTCACCGGCTCCGCGGGAGCCTCGGCGGGGGAGTCGTCGGAGTGGAGACAGCGGGGCTCGCGGCGGGCGCGGTCCCCTCGGAGGCGGGCGTCTGCGCCATCACCGGCGCGGCCAGCAATGCGAGCGCCGCCAGCGCGGCGCGGATGGATTCGAGACGAAGAGACAACACGGGACTCCTCACCAACGGGCGCGCGTAGAGAACGCGAGGCCCGTGGCAACGAAATGGATGGAATGTGAGGATTCGGAGGACGGAACGAAGACTTCAGGTCACGGTGCCGCGGGCTCGGCGACGGCGTCCGGCACCACCGCGACGGTGAGGTTCCCACCGCGCGCGAGGTCCAGCACTTCCATCGCACTGCCGTACGGCACGTCGTTCTCCGCGTCGAAGAAGACGATCTTGTCCGGGCGCGCGTTGATCATCCGCTGCAGCCGCGCCACGAGCTGGTCTCGCGGCACGTCCTCGCGGTTGATCTGCACCGCGCCCGTCTTGGTGACGGTGAGCACCACGGGAGGCAGCGCGCCCGGAGGAGGCGGAGTGATTTCGGCCTTCTCGTCCGCCTTGCCCGGCACGTCCTGCCACATCTGCTTGGTCATCAGCGGCGTGACGACCATGAAGATGATGAGGAGGACGAGCACCACGTCGACCAGCGGCGTCACGTTCATCGCCGGGCGGATGCCTCCCTTGCCGCCACCGAGATCAAAAGCCATGGCAGCGTGCTCCTAGTTCTTCTTCAGGTCGACGACCTGCAGCGAGATGCCCGGGAAGCCGATGTCCTGCAGCGTCTTGAAGACATCGCGCACCTCGGCGTAGCGCACGGCGCGGTCCGCCTTGAGCACGACGCGCGCCTCGGGGTCCTTCTCGTGGGCGGCCTTGAGCTGCTCGATGAGCTGCGCCCGCGGGCAGCTCCTTGCGATCCATGAAGAGGGCGCCCTGGGTGGTGAGGCTCACGGTGATGGGGGTGAGCGAGTTGTCCTCGCCCTTGTCCGGGTTCATCACCGCCGGGCAGCTCCACCGCGGCGCCGGCCTCGAGCTGCGGCGTGACGACCATGAAGATGATGAGGAGGACGAGCACCACGTCGACCAGCGGCGTCACGTTCATCTCGGGCGTGAGCTGGCTACGCCGGGCGGACATCGAGCCCCTCCTTGCGCGTGGCGCGCTCCACGTCCAGGGCCACCGCGCCCTCGCCGCGCACCGCCGGGCTGGCGACGCCGTGCACGTCCTCCAGGTGGTCCATGAACTCCTTGCGCGCCAGGTCCAGCGACAGCAGCAGCGCGTCCGCGCGGGTGGAGAGCAAGTTGAACATCAGCACCGCGGGAATGGCCACCAGCAGGCCGAGCGCCGTGACGACGAGCGCCTCGGCGATGCCGCCGGACACCGCGCCCAGGCCGCCGGAGCCCGCCTTGGCGATGCCGTCGAAGGACTCGATGATGCCGACCACCGTGCCCAGCAGGCCGACGAACGGGGCCACCGAGCCCACCGAGGCCAGCACGCTCATGCCCCGGCGCACGTCCGCCGTGACGCGCTCGTAGAGTCGTATCCAGCTCGCGCCGGGTGAGCTCCACCGCTCCCAGCTTGCCCTGCGGCGCCGCCTTCTTGGCCAGGTACGTCTTCACCCCGCCGCCCAGCAGCTTCGCCAGGCTGCTCGCCTTGGCCGCCGTGGACTCGGTGACGAAGTGCTCGTGCTGCTGCGACTCCAGCAGCTTGCCGGCGCGTCCCGCGAACTTCCGATCCGCCGCCTTGGAGCGGAAGAAGTAGATGAGGCGCTCGATGAAGACGATCAGCGACGACAGCGCGAAGAGGATGAGCGTGTAGGCGATGCACCGGGCGAAGAAGCCCATGTGCTGGTAGATCTCGATCAGGTTGAAATTCATCGCGGGGGGCTCCGGATGGCGTGTGCGGGGAAGAGAGGCGCCTACTTGAGTCGGAAGGGGACCTTGACGATGCGGAAGACGGCGGTGGGCTGGCCGTCGACGAGCGCGGGCTCGTAGCGCCACGACCTCACCGCGGCGAGGGCGGCGCCCACGAAGGGCTCCTCACCGCGCATCACCTTGATGGCGCCCACGCGGCCATCCACCTCGACGACGAGCTTCAGGATGACCATGCCCTCCTGCCCCTTCGCGCGCATGTCGGCGGGGAAGTCGGGGAGGATGTTGGACTCCAGCTCCTTGGGAGGTGTGGCGGCCTCGGGCAGGTTGATGGGCGCGGCGCGGCGCATGCCACCGGCCACCCCGGGGCTGTCCACCCCCGTGACGATGGCGCCCGCCACCAGTTGGCCCGTGCCTCCCACGGCGATGGGGGCGGCGGCCACGGCGTTGGCGGCATCGGCCTCGGGCGGCTTCTCCACCGGAATCTCCTTGGGCGCCACCATGGCCGCGGGCGCGGCGACGGTGGGCGCGGGCGGAGGCGGCTTCGCCTTGGGCTTGGGCGGCGGCGGAGGAGGGGGCGGCGGCGGCTTCACCTCGGCCACCGGCACGGGAGGCGGCGGCGGACGGAACACCACGTCCACCCGCTTCTCCTTGATGACGTCCTTCACCTGGCTGCCCACCACCACCGCGGCGACGCCGATCAGGGCACACACCCCGAGCGAGGCCACGGTGGAGAGCGCGAACCGGCGAGCCGATTGGACGTCGGTGGCGCTGTCGAAGGTCTCGAACATGACGCACGCCGTAATAGCGACGCCTCGTGGCGGTCTCGTTCAGCCCTCGCAACACTTGCCCGAGGTGGGTGTCACTCCTCCGTCGCGCTCGGGTGGCGGCCTCGTCACGGGGTGACGCCCCGCGAAATCCGTGTGACGCTCATGTCCAAAGTAAAGGGAGTGTCACGGCGGGTATGAGGGAGCCGACTCCAAAAGTCGCCCCGGTCTGCCCCATTTCGGGGCAGGCGGACGGGCGGACGAGGCGCTCGGGAGGCGGTCGGCTTGGAGGGGTGGACCGAACCGTGCGAGTCTGGTGATGGTGCCAACCATGCTGGCCGCGGAGCTCCCCGAGGAGCTGGGACGGATCGGTCCCTACCGCCTCCTGGGGAAGTTGAGCTCGGGGGGAATGGGTGTGGTGTACCGCGCGCGTCACGAGGACACGGACGAGCTGGTCGCCCTCAAGACGGTGCGGGTGCCCGAGGCGGCCATGCTGCGGGGCATCCGCCGCGAAATCCACGCGCTGCGACGCATCCAGCACCCGGGCGTGGTGCGCGTGCTCGCCGAGGGCGTCCAGGAGGGACTGCCCTGGTACGCGATGGAGCTCATCGAGGGGCTCACCCTGCGGCGCTACGTCGACGAGCTGTGGAAGCGTGATCCGCGCTCGGTGGCGGACACCATCACCCAGGTCGTCTCCGTGCCCGAGCCGAGCTCGGGCGGTGGGGGTCAGAGCTCCTCCGAGTCCTCGCGACCGATCGCGCCTCCGCCGGAGGAGCAGCGCCGCGCCGCCGCCCAGGAGCGGCTGGACGAGGTGCTCACCCTGACGCGCCGGCTGTGCTCCTCGCTCGCCTTCCTCCACGGCGAGGGCATCGTCCACCGCGACCTCAAGCCCGAGAACATCGTCATCCGCTCGGACGGCACCCCGGTGCTGGTGGACTTCGGGCTGGCCTCCGTCTTCGGCGGGTCCGTCAGCCGCGAGTCGCTCGACGTCTCCGGCAGCATGGAGGGCTCCTTCGTCTACATGGCCCCCGAGCAGATCAAGGGCGGGCTGGTGGACGCGCGCGCCGACCTCTACGCCCTGGGCTGCATCCTCCATGAGCTGGTGGTGGGGCAGCCGCCCTTCCCGGGCTCGGGCTGGGAGGTGCTGCGGCGACACCTGCGAGACAAGCCCTTCGCCCTCTCGCAGTGGGTGCGTGGCGTGCCGCCGGACCTGGACGCGCTGGTGCTGCGGATGCTGGCGAAGGTGCCTCGCGAGCGCGTCGGCTACGCCGCGGACGTGGGCGCCGTGCTCGCCGAGCTGGGTGCGGAGGAGCTGCCCCGGTCGTCCCCGGGCTCGGCGCGCTCGTACCTGTACCGGCCGGAGTTCGTGGGCCGGCAGCAGCTCCTGGCGGAGGTGGAGGCGCTGCTGGAGCGGGCCCGGGACGGCTCGGGCGGGTGCATGCTCATCGGCGGCGAGAGCGGCGTGGGCAAGACGCGCCTGGTGATGGAGTGCGCGGTGGCCGCCGGTCGGCACGCCTTCCATGTCGTCACCGGTGGCTGCCTCCCGCTCTCCGGTGGCGGTTCGGGCGAGCAGTTGCACGGCGAGCCGCTGCACGCCTTCAAGCCGGTGCTGCAGGCCATCGCCGACGAGTGCCGGCAGAAGGGCCTGGTGGAGACGGAGCGGCTGCTGGGCGAGCGCGGTCCGGTGCTGGCCCTCTACGAGCCCTCGCTGGTGGACCTGCCGGGACAGGAGGAGTGGCCCGAGCCTCCCCGCCTCCCGCCCCAGGCCGCGCGCGAGCGCGTCATGCGCTATGTCGCCGAGACCCTCGCCGCCTTCTCCGTGCAGGAGCCGGTGCTGCTGGTGATGGATGACCTGCAGTGGGCCGACGAGCTGTCGCTGGGCGTGCTGGACTTCCTGCAGGGCGAGTTCCTCCGCGACTCGCGCGTGCTGGTGCTGGGCACCTACCGCACCGAGGAGCTGGACTCGGGGTTGCGGCTGCTGCTCGCCTCGCCGGGGGTGACGCACCGGGTGCTGGGGCAGCTCGACGAGTCGATGGTGGCGCAAATGGTGGAGGACATGCTGGCGCTGCCCTCGCCGCCGGCCACCTTCGTGAACTTCCTCACCTCGCGCTCGGCGGGCAATCCCTTCTTCGTGGCGGAGTACCTGCGCACGGCCATCGACGAGCGGCTGCTCTTCCGAGACCTCTTCGGCCGGTGGCAGGTGGCCGCGGGCGAGGTCGAGCTGGATCGGCTGCACCAGGCACTGCCGCTGCCTGGAACGCTGCGTGACCTGGTGGGCCGCCGGCTGGAGGGTTTGGGGCTGGGGGCGCGTGGCCTGCTGGAGGTGGCGGCGGTGCTGGGCCGCGAGCTGGACGCGGACGTGCTGACGGTGGCCGCCGGGCTGGGAGACATCCAGGAGCTGGAGGCGCTGGAGGAGCTGCGCGCGCGGCACGTGCTGGAGGACGCGGGCGGAGGGGTGCTGCGTTTCGTCCACGACAAGTTGAGGGAGATTGCCTACGGCGGCACCCTCCCCGAGCGGCGGCGCACGCTGCACCGCGCGGCGGCCCTGGCCCTGGAGGGGCGCTATGTCGAGGGCGGGGTGCCACCGGCCCTGTACCCCGTGCTGGCACACCACTGGGAGCTGGCGCAGGACGGCGTGTGGACCTTCGAGTACCTGGAGAAGGCGGGAGCCCACGCGCTGAAGGCGGGCTCGCACGTGGAGGCCGCTGGCTACCTGCGCCGGGCGCTGGAGCTGGAAGTGCGGCGCGGGCGCGACACGGGCGTGCGGGTGGACGCGAACCGGCGCGCGCGCTGGGAGCGGCTGCTCGGTGAGGCCATGCACGGCCTGTCCGACTACTCGGCCTGCATCGCGCACGGTCGCCGGGCGATGGAGGAGCTGGGACGGCCCCTGCCGAGCACCCAGGGCGGCTGGGTGCGCTTCCTGCTGTGGCAGGTGCTGATGCAGGTGATGCACCTGGTGCTGCCGCGGCGCTGGGTGAGGGCAAAGGGGCGGCAGTCGCGCGAGTCGCTGGGGGCCGCGGCGCTCGCGGCGGTGCGACTGGCCGAGAGCTACTACTGGCGCTACGAGCCGCTGCAGATGTCGGCCACCGCGCTGCTGGCGGCGAACCTCGCCGAGCGCGCGGGCCGTGACGCGGAGGTGCTGCGGCTGTACGGGCAGCTCGGTTCGATTTCGGGCATGGTGCGGCTGACTCCGCTGTCGCGTGTCTACTTCCGCCGGGGCCAGGGCGAGGGCCAGTTGGTGGAGGACCCGAGCGCCACGGCCTTCGGGCTCATCGTGGAGGCCAACCACCACGGGGGCTTCGGGCGCTGGAGCGACGTCGCGAGCAAGGCGAGCGAGGCGCAGCGGGTGCTGGTGCGGCTCGGAGACCGGGGCGAGCTGGAGCTGGCCGAGGTGTTGCTGGGACACGCGGACTACTACACGGGCCACTTCGAGGCGGCGCTGGGGCGCTACGCGGAGGTGCGCGAGTCGGCGCGCAGGCGCGGCCACTTCCAGCACGAGGTGTGGAGCGCGTTCACCATGGCGCGCAGCCTCATCGCGCTGGGCCGCATGGACGAGGCCCTGCCCCTGCTGCGCGAGTCGGGCGAGCTGCTGAAGCGTCAGGACGACCCGCTGTCGGCCATCATCACGGGTGGCTTGCTGGCGACGGTGCACCTGCACCGGGGCGAGTGGGCGCAGGCGCGCGAGCAGGCGGATGGGGTGATGGCGCTGGCGCGCCGGATGTCGCCGATGCTCTTCACCGAGGGCCACGGCTACGAGGGTGCCGCGCGGGTGTACCTGGCGCTGTGGGAGCGGGAGCGCTCTCCCGGCCAGCCGCCTCCGCCCGTGGCCGACGAGGCCCGGGAGGCCTGCGCGAGGTTGTCATCGTTCGCGACGCGTTTCCCGCTGGCCCGGCCCGTGGCGCTGCGCTGCACCGGGAGGAGGCACTGGCTGGCGGGCCGGTCGTGGTGGGCCCGCGCGGCGTGGAAGCACAGCGTGCGCCTGTCGAGGGAGATGGGCATGCCCTACGACGAGGCGCTGGCCTGGTTCGAGCTGGCGCGGACCGCGGCGCCGGGGAGCAGCGAGCGCGAGGAGGCCCTGAAGCAGGCGCTGGAGGGCTTCACCCGCCTGGGCTGCGCCACCCTCGTGCGCGAGGCGGAGGCGCTGCGGGCACCGTAGAGAAGCAGCAGCCAGGGGTGGACCGCAGCTCGGCCCTAGAGCCCGGACCACAGGTGCGTGACGGTGCGCAGTCCCCCGTCCTGCTCGCGCAGCAGGGCCACCAGCCGGTTCCGCTGGAAGGCTCGCACGGGGGCCTCGGGGTCCGGAAAGCCCTCGGGCAGGCGCCAGTCCGGGGGCCGCACTCCTCCGAGGGGGATGGTGCGCCCGTGCTTGAGGTCGTTCACCTCGTCGCCCGCGATGACGCGCGAGGGACACCAGGGCAGCAGCTCGGAGCCGTGCAGCCAGACGCGCGCTCCCGGGCCCGGGTCCTCCCAGGGGCCGATGCGCGTGCGATGCAGCCGGGCGAGGTGGGCCCCGCACCCCAGCGCCCGGCCCAGGTCCCGGGCGAGGGCGCGCACGTAGTAGCCGCCCCGGCAGGTGATGCGCAGGCGACTCCTCCGGGGCAGCTCATGGTCGAGCCAGCGCGCCTCGTGGAGGTAGACGCGCGAGGGGGGCAGCTCCACCGACTCGCCCCGGTGTGCCTTCTTGTAGGCGGGCTCCCCCTCCACCTTCTTCGCACTGGTGGCGGGAGGCACCTGGTCCTTCCAACCGAGGAAGGGGACGAGCGCCGCGTCCAGCGCCTCCGCCGTGAGGGCCGTGGCATCTCCCTCGTGGACGACCCGGCCGAGCAGGTCGCCATTGTCCGTCTCCACCCCCCAGACGACCTCCGCGTCGTACGTCTTCGGGACGGCGTGCAGCAGCTCCATGAGGTGCGTGGCGGGGCCCGCCAGCAGCAGCAGCAGGCCCTCGGCGAAAGGGTCGAGCGTGCCGCCGTGACAGGCGGGCAGTTGCTTGCGCGAGAGGCCGGCGGCCTCCACCTCACCCATGAAGGCGTGCACCAGGGAAAAGCTGGTGGCTCCCACCGGTTTGTGGGCCAGATAGATGCCGGGCTTCATCCACCGACTCTAACCCGCCGGGTGCGGGGGCTTCGCGAGCGACTGGATGCTCCCCGGGGTTGGAGGAGGCGGGGGTAGGGGGGTCGGCTCCTACCCGCCAGCTCCTCCGGCTGTCGGTTAGCCGACCTCCCCACTGAATTGTTTCCGTGGCCCTGGGGATGGCATAGAATCTGGAACCTGCCGTAACCGTGCGTACTTGCTGGGGCGTCGTCTAATGGCAGGACGTCAGACTTTGAATCTGATTATCAAGGTTCGAATCCTTGCGCCCCAGCCACCCTTCTTTTTTCCCTGGGTGGCGCGAGCCCCTGCGCTGCTCCCGTGATGCTCAAGGACGGTGGGCCGATGTCGCAGCCGCAGAAGGTGCTCCTGCTGGTCTCCGTGGGTAGCCCGACGCCGGTGCTCCTCCGGGAAGTGGAGGGCCCCATTTCACTGCAGCTCGGCCTGGCGGTGGTGGTGAGCAAGGTGGCCCTGCCCACCCCCACCTACGCCTTCAACAAGGACCGGGGGCAGTACCACTGCAACGCCATCCTGCGCCGGCTGGCGACGCTGCTGGAGCCGGGGCAGTCCATGGTGATGGGCATCACCGACGTGGACCTCTTCGTGCCGGACTCGGCCTTCGTGCTGGGCGAGGCCGACCGGGAGTCGAAGAGCGCGGTGATGAGCCTGGCCCGGCTGCGCCAGGGCGTCGATGGAGAGCAGTTCCGGCGCCGCTTCCAGGTGGAGGCCGTCCACCAGGCGGGGCATCTGCTCGGGCTGTCCTACTGCGAGGACTCCCGGTGCGTGATGTTCTTCGCCCAGACGCCGCAGGACTGCGATCGCAAGCAGATGAACCTCTGCAACAACTGCCGGAACGAGCTGAACAAGCTGAACCGGTAGGCGAGCCTCCCCCCCGCGCGCACCCGCCATTCGCTCGTGCTTGAATGCCGCGCCCGCATGGACGTCTCCATGCGCGGTGACCCCGGAACCGGGGCGCCCCCTTTCGGGCTGGATACAGGAGCACGAGTCTATGAAGGCGTTGTGGAGGATTCTGGGGCTGGCCGTGGCGGTGGGACTGTCGGCATGCGAGCCCATCGATGACATCGACCTCGGCGGCGGCGGCACGGGTGGTACGGCCTTCAGCCGTGGCTTCGTCTTCATCCGCGGTGACGGCAACAGCAACCGCAACGTGTTCGCGGTGGACGACAACGGGGATCCGAACTCCCCGCTGCAGCTCACCACGCAGGGTGGGGCGTACTACCCCGCCGTGTCGCGCAACGGCCTGGTGGCCTTCGTGTTCAGGTCGGGCACCACCGTCGAGCTGCGGACGGTCCCCACCACCGGCCAGGGGACGCCCTCCACGCTGGTGGCCAACACGAGCACCGGCTGCACCAACTGCAGCGACTTCCGCTACCCCACCTTCAGCCCGGATGGCAGGACGATCGTCTTCACCGTCTACGGCGGCGATGGCGCCGGGCGGCTGGCCCGGGTGAACGCGGATGCCAGCGGCTTCCAGTTCCTCACCGACGCCACCTACGTCTACGGTCCGGCCTCCTTCCTGCCGAATGGCACGAGCGTGCTCGCGGCGGGCGGCTTCTCCACCACCAACATCAGCTCCCTCATCCAGGTGAACGTGACGAGCGGCACCGCGACTCCCATCTCCACCTCCCTGGGCAACGAGGCGCAAGAGGTGCTGTCGCGTGTCACGGTGTCGCCGGACGGCTCGAAGGTGGCCTTCGATGCCCGCACCTCCAGCGGCTCGCGCATCTTCGTGGGGCAGATTGGCCAGCAACTCTCCAACGTGACGCAGGTGACGGGCAAGGCCGGGGCGCAGGACACCTATCCGAACTGGCGCGGCAACACGGAGCTGAGCTTCCTCTCCGATGACGGCGGCGTGGACAACGTCTACCGCATCAGCGCCGCGTCGGTGCGTGGCTCGGGCAGTGTCAGCCTCCTCGTGCCGAAGGCCATGGAGCCCTCCTACGGCGGCGGCGTGTAGTCCGACCGGATGAACGAAGGCCCGGGGACCCACATATCGGGTCACCGGGCCTCCGGGGACAACTCAGGTGAGGGGGACTACTCGGGCTTGGCGTTCACCGCGGCGCTCGGGGCCACCGTGCCGGCGCCCTGCTTCACTTCCATGGCGTCCGCCACCAGCTCGGTGATGTCCTTCACCTTGATGCGCTCCTCGCGGCCCGTGTCGTTCACCGCGTCGTTCAGCATCGTCGAGCAGAACGGGCAGGCCACCGCCACTATGCCCTTGCCTCCCGGCTCCTTGTAGTCGCCCACCTGGCCCGGCTTCTTCTTGTCCGTGGCGGACGGGAACGGCGTGCTCGGGTCCTCGGCGTGCTTGAGCGTCAGCGCCGCCTCGTTGACCCGGTTGTGGTTGATGCGCGTGCCGATGTGCTCCTCCATCCACATCCGGCCGCCACCCGCGCCGCAGCAGAAGCCCTCGCGCTCGCTGCGCTGCATCTCCACCACCTCGAGGCCCGGAATCGCCTTCAGCACCTCGCGGGGCGCGTCGTACACCCCGTTGTGCCGGCCCAGGTAGCAGGGGTCGTGGTACGTCAGCTTCTCGTTCATCACCTGGGAGAGCTGAATCCGCTTCTCCTTCAGCAGGTCGTTGATGAGCTGCGTGTGGTTGATGACGCGGTACTCGCCGCCGAACTCCGGGTACTCGTTCTTGATGGTGTTGAAGCAGTGCGGGCACTGGGTGATGACCGCCTTCACGCCCATGCTGTTCCACGTCTCGACGTTCGTCTTGGCCATCGTCTGGTACAGGTACTCGTTGCCCATGCGGCGCGCCGAGTCGCCGTTGCACATCTCCTGCTTGGAGAGCGTGGCGAAGCTCACCCCGGCCTCGCGCAGAATCTTCACCAGCGCGCGGCTCACCTTCTTCTGCTTGTCGTCGTAGCTGCCCGCGCAGCCCACGAAGAAGAGGTACTCGTACGGGCCGCCGCCATCACCCCAGGTGGGCAGCGCCAGGTCCTCCGCCCACTCGTCGCGCTTGTCCTGGCCGATGCCCCAGGGGTTGCCCTGGCGCTCCATGCCCTCGAAGACGCGCTGGATTTCCGGCGGGAACTCCGCCTTCACCTGCACCTGGTAGCGGCGCATGTCGATGAGGCGCGGCACGTTCTCGATGAACACCGGGCAGGCCGTCTCGCACCAGCCGCAGGTCGTGCAGGCCCACACCGTCTCCGCCTTCAGCGCGCTGCCGATGATCTCCGGCAGCGGCTCGGTGGTGCCCGACGGGCCCCGGCCCTCTTCAATCCACATCTGGTGGTCCCAGGCCCAGTGCTTCAGGTCCTGGTTCACGCCCTTGTGGGTGAGCGGCTTGCCGGTGATGTACGTGGGGCAGTGCGTCTGGCAGCGGCCGCACTCGGTGCAGGAGTAGAGGTCCAGGCCCTGCTTCCAGGTGAGGTCCTTGACCGTCGTGGCGCCGAACTCCTCCTTCTCCAGGTTGGGCGTGGGCAGCTTCGAGCTCTGCGTGGTGCGGCCCGGCTGGATGCGCTGGAAGAAGACGTTGAACAGGCCCGTGATGACGTGGAAGTGCTTGCCCCGCGGCAGGAAGTTGAGGAACGCCAGGATGATGGTGAGGTGGATCCAGAAGCCCGCCACGCCCAGCACGTGGGCCGGGGTCCAGCCCAGCGGCGCCATCGCCATGGCCATCGCGCTGGTGGCCGGCTCCCACCACACGAGGTTGACCGTGGCCGCCGGCATCGCCTGCTCGCGCGGCACCATGTGGCTGCCGCCGAACATGAACTCCGTCACCATCAGCCCGCCGATGAAGCCGAGGATGAGGTAGGCCTCCCACGAGGGGCTCATGCGGTCCGGCTTCACGCTGGCGCGCAGGTACGCGAAGTAGAGCACGCCCAGCAGCGCGCCCACCGCCACCACGTCCTTGGCCAGCAGGTACACCTTGTAGACGGTCAGCAGCGCCGGGTTGGCCACCCAGAAGGGGTCCGTCAGGTCCGTGAGCAGCACCAGGGCCGTCTCGGAGAAGCCCATCACGAACAGCATGATGGTGCGCAGCGCCAGCACCACGAACGCCGCGAAGATGAACACGTGCATGAGGCCCGGAGTGAACTCCTCCGGGTCCACCATGCGCTTCTGCCCCAGGCCGAAGCGCAGGAGCGCGCCGACTCGCTGGGGGATGTGGTCGAGTCGGTTCTCCTTCTTCATCCCCAGCAGGACGCCGATGCGTCCGCTCATGGTGATGGCGAAGATGGAGAGCCCGATGACGAGCAGGAGGCCTGTGATGATGGGACTCATGGTGGTTCGGTGAACCTCGCGTTGGCCCGCGCGGCCGGGGCCGGATGCCGCGCTGCGGCACTGCTGTAATGCTGCAACCCTAACAAGGTTGATTCACGAATCAAGTGCCCGGACAGGTTGGAGTCGAGCGGGTTTTTACCTGACGCACGGCCCGCTCGTACCTCGGGCGGGGGCACGTTGACAGCACAACCTTCCTTCCACAGCCAGGGCTCGGGCAGCGACTTCCCGGCGGGTCTCTGGGGCGCACTGGCGCTGCTCTCCTGGCTGGCCTCCTGGCGGCCTCGGGCCCGGCGGAGCTGAAAAAGCCCCCTCGCCCGGCCCGTCGGACGCGCGGGTCGGGCGGGCTGCCACAAGAGGATGTGTAAAATCAAGCGGGCGTACACTATCCGACGTAGTCGGCTGCTTTGCTGCCCAGGGGGTTTACAAGACGGGCAAGAATGGTCACCCTGGTTGGTAAATCGGTCAACGAAGTTGGGGGCACCACATGGGGTGGGTCCCAGGTGACCGAAACACGGGCGTCCAAGTGGGCGGCGAGCCAGTCGGCCGGCGACCCAAGGCAGCACACGGAGCGCCCAGCCAGGAGGAGCCATGGTGCACGACGACAGGACGTACATGGACGACGAAGGGCTCGAGTACGTCGCCCTGGGTGGTGAGGACGAGGAGCCGGGCGCCATCATCACGGTGCATGACACCGCGGGCGGTCGTCTGTGGGGCGCCAACGAAGCCTACGGCGGTTACGACGCCGAGTAGTGCGCTGCTCCCCCGCGTCTCGGTATGACGCGGGGGCCGAAGTGACGCGGAGGAGCGCGTCTCCCTGTCGAGTCGGTGCTGGCACCCGCTCCGGGGATGGAAATCGCGGCTCCGTGTATCCTCCCGCCTCGCGTGGGAATCCCAACATCCGTCACGGACATGTGCGACGCCGGCCCCCTGGGTTTCGGCCCCGAGGAGTCGCTCGCCGGCTTCGACCGGCTGCTGCCCGCGTTGAAGGAGGCCTGGCAGCGCAACCGCGGCAAGACCTGGTCCGCCGAGGAGCTGGGCGAGCTGTCGGGCCTGCCGGCGGCGGAGGTGGCTCGGACGCTGGAGGTGTTCGCCTCGAAGTTGGGGCTCGCGGAAGTCCTCTTCGGAGATGACGCGGGCCTGGTCGGGGCCATCCAGCTCGCGCCCTCGGTGCTGGAGACGGAGCGCTTCGCGTCCGTCCGCGCGCGGCTCGGTGCGCTGGGTCCCCTGGAGGCACCCGTCCGCCTCACGGAGCTGCGGGTGGATGGGTACCGGGTGCTCGAGGGATTGGAGGCGCGGCTGGGGGCCCTGACCGTCCTCTCCGGAGCCCCGGGCTCGGGCAAGTCCTCGCTTCTCGACTGTCTGGCCCTGCTGTCCTTCGCGGCGGTGCACCCGCTCCCTCCCGAGGTGGACCCTCGCGGCGCCGGCCAGCGGCTGTTCCGAGCGGGTGGCCCCGAGCGCATCCAGCTGTCCCTGCGTGCCACGAGCGGCACCGGCCGGAGCGTCCACTACGCCGTGAGCCTCGGCGCCTCCGCCGAGGGCCCGCGAGTCCTCTCGGAGCGGTTCGTCTGTGAGGGGACGGGCGCGAGCGGCGAGGACGCGGAGCCCTTCACGGTGCTCGACTTCCAGCACGGGAGGGGGACGGTTCGCACCGTGACGTGGGAGCCACCGCGGCCCCGCCAGCTCTCGGTGTCCCGCACCCTGCCGGAGAATGAGCTCGCGCTCCGGGGGGCATTCGAGCCGGTGCCTCGCGTCGTCGATGATTTTCGGACGTTCGTCTCCGGCTGGCGCTTCTACCCGGGGTTCGAGGTGGCTCGGGGCTCGGCGTCGCGCCGTCCCGTCCTCACCGAGCCGGAGCCGCTGCTGGCGTCGGAGGGCTCCAATCTGAGCGCGGTGCTCTTCCACCTGATGGTGGAGCACCCGGAGCGGTGGCGCGAGCTGGAGGCGCACCTGCGCGAGGCCCTCCCTTCCTTCCAGTCCCTCTCGGTCAAACCCCGGGGCGGGCCGGGCACGGTGCTCGGCGTGTGGCGCGAGGCCGGGGTGGCGCACGAGCTGACGCTGGCGGACCTCTCCGAGGGGACGCTCCGCTTCCTGTGTCTCGCGTCGCTGTGCCTGTCTCCGCGCAAGGCGCCGCTGCTGGGGCTCGACGGGCCCGAGGTGGGGCTCCACCCGCGCATGCTGTCGGTGCTCGCTCGGCTGCTCCGGCGTGCGTCCACGGAGAGCCAGGTGCTCGTGGCCACGCAGTCGCCGCTCCTCCTGCGCGAGCTCGCGCTCGACGAGGTGGCCCTGCTGAAAACAGAGGACGGGCGCTCGGTGTTCTCGCGCCCCGCTTCCCACGAGGCGCTGCGGCGGGAGCTCGACGCGACCCCGAGCGGGGAGTGAGGTCCCTTCGTACCCGGGGAGCGTTCCGGAGGTTGCAGTTGCAAGCGCCCGGGTCAGGACGGCGATACTGGAGGATGGGAACCCGGTAGGCTCGGGGCGCACGCGCGTTTCCCCCCCACGGAGGAAGAGCAATGAAGCTGATGGCCTGGGCGGTGGAGCGCGACGACGAGCACGGTCGGGATGTGCACCTGCTCGTCACCGTGGAGGCCGAGGAGGACGCACCCCGAGCACCGGTGGCAGTGAACCTCGTGCTGGACCGGAGCGCCTCGATGCGGGGCGCGCCGCTCGCGGCCGCGGTGGAAGCCGCGCAGTTGCTCGTCGAGCGCGCGGGGCCGAAGGACTACCTCGGGCTGCTCGCCTTCGATGGCGTCCCCGAGCAGCTCATGCCCCTGCGGGCCATGGAGCCTGGTGCGCGCAAGGCCCTCACCGAGTGTCTCTCCGCGCTGCGGGTGGGCGAGGGCACGGCGCTCCACGAGGCGGTGGAGTCCGGTGCCGCCGCGGTGCGCCGGCTGTTCATCCCCGGCGCGCGCCCGAAGATGCTGGTGCTCACGGACGGCGAGCCCTCGGTGGGCCCGCGCCAGCTCTCGGACTTCCGTGCGCTGGGCGCCAAGGTGGCCGAGTCCGGGATGACGCTGCACGCGCTGGGGCTGGGGCGGCACTACCTGCCGGAGATTCTCGAGGCCCTGACGGGCCCCTCGGGCACGGGCTTCACCCACGTGGACGACGCCGAGGGCCTGCCGGTGGCCGCGGCGGCGCTGGTGTCCGAGCTCTTCGGCGAGGTGGGCACGGACGCGCGGCTGTACGTGCGCCCCATGGGCTTCTCCGAGCTGCTGCTGCCGTCACCGCTACCCGGCGCGCGTGGAGGGGGACTCGTTGAGCGCGGGGCTGGGCTCGCTCTCGTACGCCTTCCCGCGCCGAGCGCTCTTCACCGGGCGCCTGGAGCTGGCCGACTGGTCGCTCGGGGTGACGACGACGTGGACGGAGAACGGGGATACGCGCCGGGTGTCGGTGCCGGTGCAGCGCGTGCTGCCGGACAGCCCCGAGGGCCGCCTCATTCGCGCGGTGGGCGTGGAGCTGGACCTGGTGGCGGCCGAGTCCTCGGCGTGGAAGGCGCTGGTCGCGGCGCAACCCGGTGGCGGCCGAGCAGTCGCTGGGCGAGGCCGAGGAAGCGCTGCGCGAGCTGGTGCGGCTGGCGGTGGAGTCGGTGCCGGCGAAGCGGCACGTGGAGCGGCTGGTGGACCTGCGGCAGGCGGTGGAGCGCCGCGCGGCAGACCTGTCGGCGCTGATGGTGCGCCGGGCCCGGGCCGCCGACGCGCGCACCGGACTGAGCATCATCCAGCCCGCGCTGCCCGCAGCGCGCAAGGCGGGGAACTGGCGCCCCTGCACGCTCGGCAGGCAGGCGACGGCGTGCTGCTCGTCTCCACCGGTATCTCCCGGACATTCTCCGCCTGCCCGTAACCCGACGCGGCCAGCTGCGTACCACCCGCACCACTGGAGTCCTCGACCGGGAATGCCTGGCCGTCTGGAGGGTTGATGGGCGCCAATCCACGGGGTGGAGGCTGGCGGTCGGCGGGCCGGTGGGTTACGGGAGGCGCATGAAGCAACAGCGGGTACGACGTCTGGGGTGGGGGGCACTTCTCTTCACGGTGCTGGGGCTCTTCGTGGGCTCGGGCGTGGCCCGGGCGGAAGTGCCGGCCACGGCGGTGGCCAGTGGCGCGCCGGACCAGGGCAACGACCGCGGTGGAGGCCTCCCTCCTGCTGGACGTCGCCCAGGTGAAGCCGGGAGACACCTTCCGCGTGGGCGTGCGCTTCCGGATGGACCCGGGTTGGCACATCTACTGGAAGAACCCAGGCGAGTCGGGCCTGGCCTCCGAGGTGACCTGGGACACGCCGGGCACCACCGTGGGCGAGCTGCAGTGGCCCGCGCCCTCGACCTTCCGGACCCCCGACGGCTTCATCACCACCTATGGCTACGCGGAGGAGGTGCTCCTCTTCACCGAGGCCCGCGCGTCCGAGAAGGCCACGGGCTCGCTGCAGCTCTCGGCGGCGGCGGACGTGCTGGTGTGCGAGGTCCACTGCCTGCCCGCGCAGCTCATGCTCACCCGCAACCTGACGGTGGGCTCGGAGACGCATCCGGACGCCGAGTACGCCCCCGCCTTCGACGCGTCCCGCGCGCGCGTGCCGGTGACGCCCGAGAGTGCCGGTCACGCGGTGACGCTCGCGCTCGATGCGAAGCCGCTCACCGCGGGCAAGCCCTTCACCGGCACCCTCACCGTGACGGGCCAGGCGGCGCACACGGTGGAGAAGGACTTCTTCGTCCCCGAGCGCATCCAGGCATCGCGCGCATGGCGCTGTCGCCCGTGGCGGGCAAGCCCGGCACCTTCACGCTGGAGGGCGAGGCGTCCCCGAGCGTGCCCGCGAAGGAGCCCCGGTTCGCGGGCGTGCTGCGCCTGGGCACGGCCGCCTCGGGCTACCGCTCGCTGACGCTGGACCTGCCGCTCGCGCCCGTGGTGGCCGCCGCGCCCGCCGCCGGGACGCCGGGGGCCGCCGTGGTGGCCGCCGCGCCCGCCGTGAAGGCGCCGTCCCCGAGCGTGGGCACCGCCGTGGCGCCCGAGTCGTCGCTGTCGCTGGGGCTGGTGCTGCTCTTCGCCTTCCTGGGCGGCGCGCTGCTCAACCTCATGCCGTGCGTCTTCCCGGTGCTGGCCCTCAAGGCGTACGGCTTCACCCGCACCGTCCATGCCGAGCGCGGCAAGGTGGGCGCTGCACGCGCTGGCGTACGCGGGCGGCATCGTGGGCTCGCTGATGGTGCTGGCGTTCGTGGTGCTGGCGCTGCGCGCCGGCGGGCAGCACCGTGGGCTGGGGCTTCCAGTTCCAGGAGCCGCTCTTCGTCGCGGCGGTGAGCGCGGTGCTGGTGGCCTTCGCGCTCAACCTCTTCGGCGTCTTCCACGTGGGCACGGACGGCACCGCGCTGGTGGAGAAGGTGGACTCGAGCCACGGCCTGGCGCGCAGCGCGGGCGAGGGCGTGCTGGCGGTGGTGCTGGCCACGCCCTGCTCGGCGCCGCTGCTGGGCACCGCGGTGGGCTTCGCGCTCGCGGCGGGCCCGGCCACGGTGCTGGCCACCTTCCTCATGCTGGGACTGGGCCTCGCGCTGCCCTTCTGCCTGCTGGTGCTGGTGCCCGGCCTGTCGAAGTTCCTGCCCAAGCCGGGCGCGTGGATGGAGCGCGGCAAGCAGCTCCTGGGCTTCGCGCTGCTGGGCACCACGGTGTGGCTGGTGTGGGTGATGGGCGGCCTCACCGGCGTGGACGGCATGGCGCGGCTGCTCGCCTTCCTCGTCGGTGGTGGGCCTGGGCGCGTGGATGTACGGGCTGGCGCAGGGCGCCGACGGGCGGGCGCAAGGCGGCGGGTGTCGCGGCGGTGGTGGCGGTGCTGGCCGTGGGAGGCCTCGTCACCCTGCGCTTCGACGAGACGGGGCCGGCCGTGCGCAAGGCCTCGATGGTGGCCGAGGCGCAGCCGTGGGACGAGGCGGCGGTGGCGGCGGCACTGGCGGCGGGGCAGCCCGTCTTCATCGACTTCACGGCGGACTGGTGCCTCACCTGCAAGTTCAACGAGCGCACCGTGCTGACGCGCGAGGAGGTGCGGGCCGCCTTCGCGGAGCACAAGGTGGCCTTCTTCGTGGCGGACTGGACGCGGCGCGACGCGCGCATCAGCGCGAAGCTGGCCGAGTTCGGCCGCGCCGGGCGTGCCCATGTACCTGGTGCTGAGCCCCGCGGCGCCCGACAAGCCCGAGGTGCTGCCCGAGCTGCTCACCACCGACTCCGTCGTCGAGGCCGTGCGCCGCGCGTCCACGCGGGTCGCCGACGCGACGTAGCGGCTTCTCGCGCATCCGAGCGGTCGCGGAGACAGGGTTTTCCGCAGTACCCTCGACAAGGAGCTGACCGAATGAAGTCTCTCTTCACCGCTGTCGCGCTCGCCGTGATGCTGCCCGTGGTGGCCCTCGCCGCCGAGACCGCCCAGGTGGGCAAGCCCGCTCCGGCCTTCACCCTGAAGGACGAGGCCGGCAAGGAGCACTCGCTGTCGCAGTACAAGGGCAAGGTGGTGGTGCTGGAGTGGACCAACCCCGGCTGCCCCTTCGTGCAGCGCCACTACACGGCGGGCACCATGCAGAAGACGCTGTCGGGCTTCGATGCCAAGAAGGTGGTGTGGCTGGCGGTGGACTCCACCTCGAGCAACGCGCCGGAGAAGTCCGCGGCCTGGAAGAAGGAGAAGGGCTTCGCCTACCCGGTGCTCCAGGACGCGAGCGGCACGGTGGGCAAGTCCTACGGCGCCAAGACGACGCCGCACATGTACGTCATCGATGAGCAGGGCGTGGTGCGCTACGCGGGCGCCATCGACGACGACCCGCGCGGCAACAAGAAGGAGGGCATCACCAACCACGTGAAGACGGCGGTGGACGCGCTCCTCTCCGGCAAGCCGGTGCCGGCCGCGACCACCGAGCCGTACGGCTGCTCGGTGAAGTACAAGAGCTAGCGCGCCGTGGCCGTGAGGCCCTCGCCCCCGAGAGGGCGCGGGGGCCCGCGTGCGGCGCGTGACACCGAGGGCCCGCGTGGCCAGGAGGCACGAGTCGCATGCAAGCAGGATGGAGCATCCGCAAGGCTGGCATGGAGGACGTGGACGAGCTCGATCCGCCTCCGGCTGGCGCTGCTGCGCACCACGCGCGGGGTGGAGGCGCTGAAGGACGAGGAGGCGCTGGTGGAGGCCACGCGGCGCTACTTCGCGCAGGCGCTTCCCTCGGGACGCTTCCACGCCTGGGTGGCCGTGGCCGAGGGGCGGGTGGTGGCCTGCAGTGGCCTGCTGCCCTTCGAGAGGCCGCCGATGCCAGACACGCTGGCGAGCCTGGAGGCGTACATCCTCAACATGTACACGGAGCCCGGGTGGCGGGGTCGGGGCATTGCTCGGGCGCTGTTCACGGAGTTGATGCGCTTCGCGCGCGAGCTGGGCGTGGGGCGCGTACTGCTGCATGCCACCGCGGATGGCCGCCCGCTGTACGAGGCGATGGGCTTCGCGCCCAACCCCACGGCGATGGAGTGGACGCGGCCCCGGGGCTGAAGCCATACTTTCCGGTCGGGTGGGTCGACCTGAGAGGAGCAGTGCCCCATGGCTGGAATCCGCGAGGACTACATCGGGCGGATGATCGAGCAGTTGGTCGCCGCTCTCGCCGCCATCCTGAAGGCGGGCAAGGCCCAGAAGACCGAGGAGGCGCTCGACCTCGTCCATCAGACGAGCCTGTCGCTGTTCGGCATGGAGTACCGGATGCTCATCACCATCGACGCGGGCTCGGTGGCGGAGTTGCTCGGGCAGCCGGAGAAGATCAAAGCGCTGGCGAAGCTGGTGAGCGCGGAGGCGGACCTCCTCGAGCAGCGCGGGGATGCGCTGGGGGTGACCCACCGACTTGGCCACGCGCTCGCGCTGCTTCAGGAGGCCCAGCGCAGGCGGTCGACTTCGGACCCCGAAGTGGAGACGCTTCTGCGTGGCGTGCGGGACAGGCTCGCGGGGCTCGGTAGGTGCACCGGGACTCCACCACCAGACCGATGACGGGGCTGGTGAGGATGGGGCGCTTCAACCTCTACACCCACCCCGAGCGCGTCCGAGCGGGTTGAGGAAGTCGAGCACCCCGCCGTCGCTCCATCTGCGACGTATCCAACGCCCCACGGCCCCCGCCCTTCTTTCGCTTGTGGCGCGACAGGGCAACGGACAGGCTGGCGTGATGCGCAAGACGACCCAGGGCCGCGCCCGGCGAGAGGCTGGGCGGACCAGGCCCCACGCCTTTCAGTCCTTACTCATTCCCGTTGATCTCTCCGCGGCGATGGAACCGGTCCTGGCGCGCGCCGCGCTGCTTCCCCTCGCCGAGAATGCGCAGCTCACCCTCCTTCACGTGGTCCCGAGGCTCCTCCTGGGAGAGGCCAGGCTCCGGGCCGAGCGCGATGCGAAGAAGGCACTCGAGCTCACGGCGAAGAGCCTGGTGTCCAGACTCCCGCGGAGCGCCAAGGCCGTGCCGCGCGTCGTGGTGGGCGTCGCGGCGGCTGAGATCGCCAGGCACGCGCGTTCCCAGAAGGCGGAACTGATCGTGATGGGCCGCGGCGGTGGCCGTACGCTCCGTGACATCTTCCTGGGGTCGACCGCGGAGCGCGTCATCCGAGGGAGTCAGCTGCCTGTCCTGGTGGTCCGCCTACGGCCTCGCGAGACCTATCGCCGCCCCGTGATCGCCCTGAATACGGATGAAGCCGCCCGGGATGTTCTTGCCCTGGCCCTGCGGGTGCTTCCGCCTCCCCGCCCTCGCGTCGAGCTGGTCCACGCCTACGACGCCCCGTATCACGGGCTGATCTACCCGAGCCTCGACGCGGAACAGGGCCAGGAGTACCGAGAGCATTACCGCCAGAAGGCCCTTCACGACCTCGCACGAGCGCTCACCACCGCGATGGCGGAGCTGAAGGTCTCGCCGGACGACGGGTTCACCTGGAGGTCACATATTCGACACGGCTCGCCCAGGCTGGTCATCCCGAAGGCCGTGGCGACGAGCCGGGCGGACCTCCTGGTGCTCGGAACGCATGGCCGTGCGGGACTCGCGCACGCGCTGCTCGGGACTGTCGCCGGGGACGTCCTTCGTGAGGTACCCTGCGACGTTCTGGTGGTTCCCCCCAGCACCCGCTTCTCGTGATGCCGCTCCTTGCTCTTCTCCTCATTCCCTGGGTCTCCGGGGCCATCGCGGCACTGCTGCCCACGAGCGCCCGAAACCGCGCGGCGGGACTGGCGGGCCTCACCGCGCTGGTGGGCCTGGTGGGCGTGGCGCTTGCACTTCCCGCGCGCGCGTGCGGACGGACTGAGGACCGAGCGGCTGCCGTGGGTGCCCTCGCCTTGGGCTCGAGCTGGTGCTGCGGCTGGACGGCCTCTCGTGGATCTTCTGCGTGCTCGTCCTGGGGATCGGCGTGCTGGTGATGCTGTACGCGCGGTACTACCTCTCGCCGTCGGACCCGGTGCCGCGCTTCTTCGCCTTCCTCCTCGCGTTCATGGGCGCGATGCTGGGCGTGGTCCTCTCCGGGAACCTGATGCCGCTGGCGTTCTTCTGGGAGCTGACCTCCCTCTTCTCCTTCCTGCTGATCGGCTACTGGAACCAGCGCAAGGACGCGCAGCGCGGCGCGCGGATGGCGCTCACCGTCACCGGCATGGGCGGGCTCTGCCTGCTCGCCGGGCTGCTGATCCTCGGACAGCTGGTGGGCAGCTACGAGCTGGAGGCGCTGCCTCGCGGAGCGCGACCTCGGCTCCGGAGCCACCCGCTCTACCCGGTGGCGCTGGGCCTGATCCTCCTCGGCGCGTTCACCAAGAGCGCCCAGTTCCCGTTCCAGTTCTGGCTGCCGAACGCGATGGCGGCGCCGACGCCGGTGTCGGCGTACCTGCACTCGGCGACGATGGTGAAGCTGGGCGTCTTCCTGCTGGCGCGGCTGTGGCCGGTGCTCTCCGGGACCGAGCTGTGGTTCTGGCACGGTCGGGTCGGCCGGCCTGGTGACGCTGCTGTTCGGCGCGTGGGTGGCGCTCTTCCAGCGCGACCTGAAGGGGCTGCTGGCCTACTCGACCATCTCGCATCTGGGGCTGATCGTCCTGCTGCTCGGGCTCAACAGCCCGCTCGCGGCGGTGGCGGCGGTGTTCCACCTGATCGAACCACGCCACCTTCAAGGCGTCGCTCTTCATGGCGGTCGGCATCATCGACCACGAGACGGGGACGAGGGACATCCGGCGGCTGTCGGGGCTCTTCCGGCTGATGCCCATCACCGGGACGCTCGCGGTCGTCGCCACCGCGGCGATGGCCGGCGTCCCGCTGCTCAACGGCTTCCTCTCGAAGGAGATGTTCTTCGCGGAGACCGCCTTCATCGACGCCAGTCCCGGCGGTGCGAGCTGGATCCTGCCCATCGCGGCGACGCTGGCCGGCGTGGGCAGCGTCGCCTACTCGCTCCGGTTCTCCGCGAAGGTCTTCTTCGGCCCGGAGCGCGCTCGCGACACCCCGCGCGTCCCAGAAGAGGCCCGCTCTGGATGCGCGTCCCCGTCGAGGTGCTGGTCCTCATCTGCCTCGTCGTGGGCATTGCGCCCGCGGCGTCGATCGGGACCTATCCTCGAGGCCGCCTCCCGGCCAGGTCGTGGGCGGCGCGCTCCCGCCGTACAGCCTCAAGCTCTGGCATGGCTTCACCCTCCCGCTGCTGATGAGCGCGCTGGCGCTCGGTCGGCGGCGCGCTGCTGCTACCTGCGCTGCGGAGGCTGGAGGCGCGGCGGGTGACGCTGGGCGCGCGCTTCCTGGAGTGGTTCGACGGCGCGAGGCTCTTCACGGCCCTGCTGGCGGCGGCTCACCGCGGCGAGCGGTGGCTCGCGCCGCTGGCTGCTCACCGCGGGGCTCCAGCAGCAGCTGCTGGCGATGGTGGTGGTCACGCTGCTCGTGGGCGTCCTGGACGCTGTGGGGCGGCATCGGCACTGGGGACCGTCCGCTGGTGCCGCTCTCGCCGACGTTCGTCGCGCTCTGGGCGGTGGGCGGCGTCGCGGCGATGGGGGCGGCCTGGCAGGCGAAGTTCCACCGGCTCGCCGCGCTGATGCTGTCGGGGACCGCGGGCGCGGTGTGCTGCGTCACGTTCATCTGGTTCTCCGCGCCGGACCTCGCGCTCACCCAGCTCACCGTCGAGGTGGTGACGACGCTGCTCATCCTGCTCGGGCTCCGGTGGCTGCCGCCGCGAGAGCCGGCGCGCGGCGTCTACGACGCGCACACCCTGCGGATCGCCCGGGGCCGGCGAGCCCGCGACTTCCTCATCGCGCTGGGCGCCGGTTGCGGGATGGCGGTGCTGGCCTACGCGGTGATGACGCGCGAGCTCCCCGAGCGGACCTCCTTCTTCCTCGAGCACGCGCTGAGCGGCGGAGGCGGGCGGAACGTGGTGAACGTGATGCTGGTGGACTTCCGCGGGTTCGACACCTTCGGCGAGGGCGTGGTGCTGGTGCTCGTCGCGCTCACCGTCTACGCGCTCCTGCGCCGCTTCCGGCCGGCGACCGAGGTGATGGCGCTTCCGCCGCAGCAGCAGCGCGCTGCCGGCGGACCTGCAGACGGACCTGGTGAACCCGCGCCAGGCGCAGAGACACCGCGGTGGGGTACCTGAGGTCCCCGCGGTGCTGATCCGGCTGCTCCTGCCCGTGTCGGGAGTGGTGGCGGTGTTCTTCTTCCTGCGTGGGCACAACGCGCCGGGCGGTGGGTTCGTCGCGGGGCTGGTGATGTCGGTGGGCTTCCTGCTGCAGTACCTCGTGTCCGGGACCGAGTGGGTCGAGGAGCGGCTGCGACCTCGCGCCGCGCGCGATGATGGCGGTCGGCCTCCTGTTCGTGCTCGGCACGGCCGTCGGGAGTCGTTCGTGGTCGGGTACCCGCTGCTCACCTCGCACACCTTCCATCTGAACGTGCCGGTGCTGGGCGAGCTCCACCTTGGGAGCGCGGTGTTCTTCGACCTGGGCGTGTTCTGCCTGGTGCTGGGCGCCACGCTGCTCATCCTCGTGGCGCTCGCGCACCAGTCGCATCCGCGCGCACCGGGCCTCGGGAGGTGATTGATGGAGGTGGTGCTCGCGATCGCTATCGGCATCCTGACCGGCTCTGGCGTCTGGCTGCTGCTGCGGCCCGCGCACGTTCCAGCTGGTCGTCGGCCTGTCGCTGCTCTCCTACGCGGTCAACCTCTTCATCTTCAGCATTGGCGGCCTGGCCATCGACAAGGAGCCCATCCTCGTGGACGGCGTCCCGCCGGATCTCGCGCACTACACGGACCCGGTGCCGCAGGCGCTCGTGCTGACGGCCATCGTCATCAGCTTCGCGATGACGGCGCTCCTCCTGGTCATCATCCTGGCCTCGCGCGGGATGACCGGGACGGATCACGTGGACGGCACCGAGCCATGAGCGCGCTCATCCAAGGCCCTGATGCCCCACCTGATGGTGGCGCCCATCCTCCTGCCGATGCTGACCGCGGCGGTGATGCTCCTCCTGGGCGAGGGGCGCCGCCCGGCGAAGCTGCTGATGGGGATGATCTCCGCGCTCCTGGGACTCGCCGTCTCGGTGGTGCTGCTCGGCGTGGGTGAACGAATACGGCGTCGTGGCCTACCTGCCCGGCAACTGGCCCGCGCCGTTCGGGATCGCCCTCGCGGTGGACCGGCTGTCGGCGGGGATGTTGGTGCTGACCTGGATCCTGGGCACCTGCGCGCTCTCCTTCGCCTTCACGCGCTGGCACCGCGCGGGCGTTCACTTCCACCCCATCTTCCAGCTGCAGCTCATGGGGCTCTCCGGCGCGTTCCTGACGGCGGACGTCTTCAACCTCTTCGTCTTCTTCGAGATTCTCCTCGCCGCCTCGTACGGCCTGTTGCTGCATGGCTCCGGAAAGTCGCGGGTCCGCGCGGGCCTGCACTACGTGGCGGTGAACCTCGCCGCCTCGTCGCTCTTCCTCATCGGCGTGTCGATGATCTACGGCGTCACCGGGACGCTCAACATGGCGGAGCTCTCCGCGCGCCTGTCCCAGGAGAATGTGGCCAACCGGCACCTCATCGACGCGGGAGCGGCCATCCTCGCGGTGGCGTTCCTGGCCAAGGCGGCGGCCTGGCCGCTCAACTTCTGGCTCGTCCCCGCCTATGCGTCGGCGACTCCGCCGGTGGCGGCGATGTTCGCGGTGCTCACGAAGGTCGGCGTCTACGCCCTGGTGCGGCTCTGGACGCTGATGTTCGCCGGGGGGCCGCTGGCGGGGTTCGGCTCGGACGGGCTGCTCGCGTTCGGAGTGGTCTCCGCGGTGTTCGCGGCCCTGGGGATGATCGCCTCGCAGAGGCTCGCGGTCCAGGCGGCGGCGGGGGTGATGGTCTCCGCCGGGACGCTCCTGGCGGCGCTGGGCCTGGGCGAGGAAGCCGTCCTCGGCCGCGCGGTGTTCTACCTGGTGAGCTCCACGCTGGCCTCCAGCGCCTTCTTCCTGCTCGTCGACCTCGTCGAGCGGTGGCGTGCGGGTGCGACCGTGGTGGACGAGGCGCCCTTCTTGAGCGCGACGCTCGAGACGCAGGAGGTCAACCTCGACGACGAGGAGGAGCCGCTCGTCGCCCTGCCGTTCCCCGCCTCCACCGCGCTGTTGGGCCTGGCCTTCATCGCGTGCGCACTGCTCATCTCCGGCCTGCCTCCGCTGTCCACCTTCATCGGCAAGCTCGGCATGTTGTCGGCGGCGCTCGGGTCGCCCGGGAGGAGCGGGCCAGTCTCCGCCCGTGCATGGCTGTTCACCGGCGGTGCTCCTGGGCTGCGGCCTGCTCACCCTCATCGCGCTCACGCGGACGGGAATCCGGACCTTCTGGTCCGAGATGCAGCGCGAGCCCCCTCGGGTCCGGGCGCCGGAGGGCTTGTCCCTGGTGGTGCTCCTCACCGCGTGCGGAGTGCTGACGCTCGCGGCGGGACCCGCGATGGAGCTCGCGCGCGCAACGGCCCAGTCCCTCTATGACCGCCGCGGGTACATCGACGCGGTCCTCGGAGCAGAGGTGCGGCCGCCCGCCACGGCGCCGGAGGCGGGGCGATGAGGCGGCTCCTTCCTTCTCCCGCGCTCTCGGTGGCGCTGCTCCTGCTCTGGATTCTCCTCATGCAGTCGTTGGACGCGGGGACGCTGGTGCTGGGCGCCGCCCTGGCGCTGTTCTGGCCCGCGGTGACCGTCGGGCTCGGCCCACCCCCGTGCGGTTGCGCAGGCCCCTCCTCCTGGCTCGCCTGTTCTGCCGGGTGGTGCTCGAGATGCTGCGGTCGAACGCCGAGGTGGCGTGGGCGATTCTCACCCAGCGCTCGCGCGACATCCGCTCCGGCTTCGTGCTCATTCCGCTCGAGCTGAAGGATCCGAACGGATTGGCCGTGCTGGCGATGATCGTCACGTTCACGCCGGGCACCGCCTGGGCGCAGTTGTCGGCGGACAACCGCGTCCTGCTGCTGCACGTGCTCGCCATTCAGAGCGAGACGAACCTGGTGACCTTCATCAAGCATCACTACGAGCGTCCGCTCAGGGAGATCTTCGAATGAGCCCTCTGCTCTCCTGGTCGCTGGCATTCGCCCTTGGCTGTCTTGCCCTCGCGATGGTGCTGGCGCTGGCACGGATGATTGTCGGGCCCAGGGCGGAGGACCGCGTGTTGGCGTTCGACTGCCTGTACCTGAACGCGATGCTGGTCATCCTCGCGCTGGGGCTCGTCTATCGCAGCAGCTCCTACTTCGAGGCGGCGCTCTTGATCGCCCTCTTCGGGTTCGTGGGCTCCACGGCGATGGCCAAGTTCCTCCTGCGCGGGGAGGTCATCGAATGAACGGGTGGACTCCTCCGTGGGTGGATGCGCTGACCGCGGTGCTCGTGGTGGGGGGGGCGCTGGCGGCGCTGATCGGCTCGTTCGGGGTGCTGCGCCTGAGGAGCTTCTTCCAGCGCGTCCACGCGCCCACCCTGGGCGCGACGCTGGGCACCTGGGGCTTCGCGCTCGCGACGGCGGTGCAGGTCTCCTACGAACGCGGCCAGCTCTACCTTCATGCGCTGCTCATCGCGGTGTTCATCGCGCTCACCGCGCCGGTCACCACCCTGTTCCTGATGCGGGCCGCGGTGTTCCGAGGACGCCTTCGGGGCGAGGAGATTCCGATGCCCGGCTCGGACGCCCCCCCCCGAGACTGAGCCTGCCCCGATTCCCGCGCGCCCGGAGCGCGGCGCGTCACGGTGCCACCGGAGGCAAGCGGAGCGGTCGGCCTGCTGGGACGGGGTGTCGCCCGGCGACGGCGGCTGCGCTCACTTTCGTCCAGATTGGGGACTGAGCCAGGAGTAGCGGCCCTCGCCAAAGGCTCGCACCAGCCGGGGCACCTTCCCTGTCGCAGTGCGCGCACGTAGACTGGGGAAGCGGCCCTGGGCTGCCGTGTCTGCCTTTGCTCGCGTACCGCGCATCCACCGGCGGCGGCGGGTCCGAAGCCTGGAGCCACGCGGTGGGCCGCGCGGAGCCTTAGCCCTCATTCCGTGCGACTTGTCAAGCCGGAACTGCCGAATAGTCGACATTCCAGGTGTGTGTTATTTTTTCTTAGGCACTTGACAAGCAGGCTGAATGACTTGCAAAGTTTAATGTTAGTCATCTTCTTCAGGGAAATCGCGTTGATGACCTTGGAGACGGTGATGTTGTCGCCGCACCCCCCACACACAGCCACACCAAGGAGGAAGCGATATGGATAACAACCTCTCGACCCTGGCGGACCGTCTGAAGGCGAAGCTCGATGGCGCCTCGGAGAAGAACCTGGTCGTCGCGGACCAGGAGCTGGTGGAGCTCATGGACGTGCACCTGGATGCGGTGAGCGCCGCCGCCGCGCACGCCTCGGGCCACCTCTCCGGCCACGGCTCCGCGCACGGCTCGCTCGGTAAGGAGCTGGAGCAGATGGAGTAGTAGTCGTTCGCTGTAGGCGGCCAGACGCAGTGGACTCAACCCCGCGGCGGCTGGCCGCTTTTTGCACCGCAACCCAGGATGAGTGAGGCGAGGATGCGCAGAGAACCTCGAGAGTGGGCCAATTGTCTGGACGTGGTCCTCAAGATAGCGGAGCGGTGCAACCTGGCGTGCCCGTACTGTTATTACTTTTTTCAGGAAAACGATCTCTACAAGAGCAGTCCCGCCCTGATCTCCGAGGCCACGATCCGAGACGTCGCCGCGTTCCTACGCCGCGGTGTGCAGGAGATGGACATCCAGCACCTCTACATCGGCCTGCACGGTGGCGAGCCCCTGCTGATGCCGAAGAAGCGCTTCGATGCCATCTGCCGCATCCTCCGCGAAGAGCTCTCGGATGTGACGAACGTCCACCTCGGGCTCCAGACGAACGGGACGCGAGTCGACCAGGAATGGGTCTCGCTCTTCGCCGAGCACCAGGTGGCCGCGGGAGTGAGCCTGGATGGCCCGCCCCACATCCACGACGCGGCCCGCCCCGATCATAAGGGGAAGGGGAGCTACGAGGCCACGGTGAGGGGCCTGCGCTTGCTCCAGGAGGGGGTGCGTGCCGGGCGCAACCGCGCCACGGGCATCCTCTGCGTGGCCAATCCCAATCACAGCGGAGAAGAGGTCGTCCGGCACTTCGTCGAGGATCTCGGCATCGACAACTTCAACATCCTGCTGCCGCGAGAAGGCTACGACAGCGATGTCTGGAAGCCCCAGAGCAAGTGGGTCGCCTACTTCACCGAGATCATCAAGTACTGGCAGACGACGCCCAAGAAGATCGGCCGGCTGGTCACCATCCAGCTCCTCTCCGACATCATGTCGGCGATGATCTCGGACGCCGGCGCCCAGCGGATGGACTTCAGGCGCTCCACCCGCCACCACATCATCACCATCTCCGGCGATGGCAAGCTCGGGATGGATGACAACATCATGGCGCTCGACAAGGCGCTCTTCAACGCGGACACCAACGTCCGCAACACCACCCTCGCGCAGTTCCTCGGCAGCCCCATGTGGCAGCAGCTCGTGCGGGCCGTCGACAAGGCCCCCGAGAAGTGTGCGAGCTGCGACTGGTTCCGGACCTGCCGCTCCGGAGAGCTCTTCAATCGCTATCAGAAGGGGTCCGGCTTCGACCAACCCTCGGTCTTCTGCGAGACGCTGGACACCATCCACACCGCGATCGCCGCCATCGTGGCCAGGCGGGAGAACGGCGTCGAGCGCCTGTCGCAGGTGCTCTCGCGCAAGCCCGAGTTCTGGGCCCGGGACTTCCTGCGGCCCGTGACCCTGGGCGCGGCTCCCGCCGAGATTCAGATTCCCGAAGCCAATTCAATGGAACTGCCCGTCATCGAGTGAGCCCATGGAAATCTTCAACCGACTGTCCAATCCTTTCGAGGGCGATTACGCCGCCCTGACGGCCGAGCTTGCCACCAACCAGTTCCGGGTCTTCTGTCGCCGGGCGATTCGCCTCGCCGAGCAGCACGGCTACAGCCAGGACGCCCGGCTCGCCGACATCGCCCAGCGGCTCGCCCAGCGGGGGGCGAACACGGCCTACTGGACGCCGGAGGTGGCGATCATCTTCAACGGCCTGTCGAAGCAGGCCTTCACGGAGGGCGACTGGAACTGGCTCCGGGCCCAGATTTCCCTCAGCGCGCACGTGACGGGAGTGACCTCCGAGCTCGAGCTCGACGTCGAGACGAACGCGCCTCTCTTCGTGGCCGGCCAGCTCGTCCCCGCCGCGCGTCTCTCCATCCGGGGTGGAGCCGACCGGATGACGATCCAGGCCGAGGGCGCTACCGCCCCCCGGTCGTTCTCGGTCATCGCCCAGCGCAACGGCAGCCCCGTGTGGGCTGAAGCCGGCACGGAGTCCTCGTTCGTCCGGGTCGACGGTCAGCCCACCATCCGCGTGGTGGGTGCCGAGTGGCACACGACCTTTCTGGATGAGCTCAGCCAGCCCGCGGCGGTCGTGAATCAGGGAGCGGTCGCCCAGTTCGAGGAGGCCCTGGAGCTGATGGGCCGGGCCATGCCGGAGTATCGCGCCTGGGTCCTCTGTCTGCTCAAGGAGATCACTCCCATCCGCCGTCCGGACTGGAACATGATCGCCAGCGGCTCCTCGCCGCGCCGCTTCGGCGGCATCGACCTGTGCGTGCCGGCCACGCCCACGGAGACGGCGGAGATGATGATTCACGAGTGCTCGCACCAGTACTTCCACATGGCGAGCTGGGTCGGTTCGTTCGTGACGCCCGAGGCCAGGCCGCATTACTCGCCCCTCAAGAAGTGCGAGCGCCCCCTCGACCGGATCCTCATCGGCTATCATGCCTTCGGCAACGCGCTCATCGCCTTCGAGAAGTTCCGCGCCATGGGGCTTCAGAAGGAGATCTCCAGCCGCCAGAGCACGATTGTCGCGTACATGGAACAACTGCGCGTCCCCATCGAGAGCGAGGTGGGGCTGAGCGAGCTGGGCCTTGCCCTCTCCCGTCCTCTGCGTGCCCGGCTGACGGCACAGGGTGCCTGAGCCGTCGGGGGGCCGGCGCTTGCCCACGGATTGGTGACGATCATGAAACCCGAGCCCCCCGTTCAAGGCCGGCCTCTCTTCAGGTACGAGGCGCTCAACCACCGCCGAGTGCGTCACCTCGGGGAGATCAGCCTGCTGCGTCCGCTGTCGCTGCGGCTGGTGACCTTGGTCCCCCTGCTCCTCATGGCGCTCCTTGGCTTCGCGCTGTCACGGCTCGACTTCCAGCCGATGTTCGTCGCCCTGGTGGAAGACGCCCCCGCGCGGGGTCAGGGGCTCGAGCTCTCCCTGGAGCCGACGGCCGCCGAGCACCTGCGTCCCGGCGATACGCTCGAGTTCCGCTTCGCGGGCTCGGCGGAGCGCTCGCGGGGGGTGATCTCCAAGCTCTCCACCGGCCCGTGCAGCCGCGAGTCCCGGGCCTTCTTGCAGGCCTCCTCGCCCCCGGAGCAGGCGTCCTGCCTCCAGGTGTTGCTCGCCCCCGACCCCGCCCTCCCGGCCCCTTCCGCGCCGTTGCCGCTCAAGGTGCAGGTGTGGACGCCCCCCCGGAAGTACCTCGTCCATCTCCTCCGCGAGTAGACTTCGCCGCACGTGCTCACCATGAAGCTCTTCGCGAGAAGACGGCTGCCGATGATCTACCAGGCCGAGGGCAGCGAGTGCTCTCTGGCCTGCCTCGCCATGGTCGCGGGCTATTACGGCCTGAAGACCACCCTGCTCGAGCTGCGCGAGCGCTATGCCATCTCGATGAAGGGGGCGACGCTGCGCGACGTCGTGGAGCTCGCGAACCACATCCAGCTCAACTCACGCCCGGTGCGCTGTGAGATCGCGGGGCTGAGCAACCTCACGCTCCCGGCGCTCCTGCACTGGGACTTCGAGCACTTCGTCGTCCTGAGCCGCATCCACCGCGGGCGCTACCTCATCCACGATCCCGCGCTCGGCGTCGTGGAGTACTCCGAGAAGGAGCTGTCGAACCACTTCACCGGCATCGCCGTCATGATGTCGCCCGCGCAGGACTTCACCGAGGGGAAGTCCGGGGAGCGGCTCTCGCTCTGGGACCTGTTCCAGCGCACCCGCGGGTTGGTGCCCTTCGTCTCGCAGGTGACCTGGCTGACGGCCTTCCTCGAGCTGTTCGCCCTGTGCAGCCCGTTCTTCCTGAAGACGGTCATCGACACCGGACTGGCTCAGGGAAACCTCGCGCTCATCTCCGCCCTTACCCTCGGCATCGTCAGCATCGCGGTCTGCCAGGCCCTCCTGTCGCTCCTGCGCGACTACGTCATCCTGTACTTCGGCACGTCCTTCAACCAGCAGATGATGAGCAACCTGTTCGCCCATCTGCTGCGCCTGCCGATGCAGTTCTTCGAGAAGCGCCTGACGGGCGACCTGATCGACCGCTACCAGTCCACCAACCAGCTGCGTTACCTCTTCACGAGCAACCTGCCGTCCATCCTGTTGGATGGCGTGGTGACCGTGGTCGCGCTCGTCATCGTCTGCTTCATCTCGCCCGTCCTGGCGCTGCTCATGCTCGGGGGGTTCACGCTCTATCTGGTCACGCGCGCCTGGCTCTACGGGAAGCAGCGGATGCTCGTCGAGAAGGCCATCAAGGCGCGCTCGGAGGAGAACGAGCACGTCATCGACACGCTGCGGGGCATGCAGCCCATCAAGATCTTCGCCAAGGAGACCGAGCGGCTCAACCTCTGGAGCAACTACTATGCGCGGCTGATCAATGCCGAGAAGCAGGTGGGCTTCCTGGTCTCGGCACAGACCGCCCTGAAGGTGCTCATCCTTGGCCTGGATACCGCGCTGAGCGTCTACTTCGGGGCCTGGCTGGTGGCGCGCGGAGAGATGACGCTGGGAGTGCTCCTGGCCTTCTTCTTCTACAAGGCGCACTTCACGCAGAAGTCCGTGATGTTCGCCGAGCGGCTCATGGAGCTGCGGCTGGTGGGTGTCCACCTGGATCGCATGGCGGAGATCGCGCTCGCCGAGCCCGAGCCGAGCAGCCTGGACAAGAAGCCGGTCCTCGCGGAGGACTTCGAGAAGTGCCGCATCGCCTTCCGTGGCGTGTCCTACAAGTACGGGTCCATCGACCCGTTCGTCGTCACCGATGCCTCCTTCGAGATCTGCTCGGGCGACTTCGTGGCGATCATCGGTCCCTCCGGTGGGGGCAAGACGACCCTCTTCAAGCTGATGCTCGGGCTGTTGCCGCCCACCTCGGGCCAGATTGAATTCAACGGCACGCCGCTCGACCAGCTCGACGTGCAGCGCTACCGCCGGCACTTCGGGGTGGTGATGCAGCAGGACCTGCTGCTCACGGGGTCGATCTTCGACAACATCGCGTTCTTCGAGTCGAACCCGGAAGACGAGAAGGCGCGCGAGTGCGCACGCGTGGCGCTCATCCTCGATGAGATTGAAGCGATGCCGATGAAGCTCAACAGCCGCATTGGCGACCTGGGCTCGGCCCTCTCCGGTGGGCAGAAGCAGCGCATCCTTCTCCGCGCGCGCGCTGTACCACAACCCGAAGATCATGCTGCTCGACGAGGGCACGGCGAACCTGGATCAAGCCGTCGAGAAGCAGCTGCTCGACAACCTCAAGGCGCTCGGAATCACCTGCGTGTCCATTGCCCACCGCCCCGAGACCATCTACCGCGCCAACAAGGTGTTGCGTCTGGAGAACGGGCGGCTGAGCGACGTGACCCAGGAGTTCAAGGGCCCCGAGCGGCGCGTCGGCTGAGACTCCCCCTTTCATTCCAATTTTCCCTGAATTGCTGGATGATAGTGCTTCAGACCCTTCGTACCCTCACCGGAGAGATGCACATGCTCAAGCCGTGCCTGCTGCTTGCCACCCTGGGATTGACGGTCCTCGCCACGGGCTGTGGTCCGGAGGAGCTCGTGACGTCGGAGTCCACCACCGAGCCGTGCGCCGGCACGCCCGAGGCCTGCGCGGAGCTGGAGCGCAACAAGCAGCTCGGCACCACCGAGCCGTGCGCTGGCACGCCCGAGGCCTGCGCGGAGCTGGAGCGCAACAAGCAGCTCGGCACCACCGAGCCGTGCGCCGGCACGCCCGAGGCCTGCGCGGAGCTGGAGCGCCTCAGGCAGCTCGACACCGTGCCGTGCGCCGGCACGGCCGAGACCTGCGCGGAGCTGGAGCGCAACACGTAGTAGGCTGCTGAAGGCCTTGCTCCATCGAGCTGCCCGGCATGTCCGGAGAGGACCGAGGCCATGGTGGGTCCTGCCCAAGGGGTGCGTGGAATGACGAGCTGGATGGATGACCTGAGCCGGGATGTCCGCTTCGCGTTGCGCAGGCTGGGCAAGAGCCCGGGCTTCACCACGGTGGCGGTGCTGTGCCTGGCCCTGGGAATCGGCGCCAACGCGGCCATCTTCAGCGTGGTGGACGCCACGCTCCTGCGCCCGCTGCCGTACGCGGAGCCGGAGCGGCTCGTGCGCCTCTTCGAGACGGTGCCCCAGAGAGATCCCAACCTGCGCGAGTCCGCCTCCTGGCCCAACGTCCGGGACTGGGCGCAGCAGCTCCAGAGCCTCGAAGGCCTCGCCACCTACACCCTCAAGAGCCGTAACCTGGGCGGAGCGAGGGCACCGAGCGGCTGCGCGTCGCCGAGGTCTCCGCCAATCTCTTCCAGGTGCTCGGCGTGGAGCCGCGGCTCGGCCGTGGCTTCTCCCCGGGAGAGGATGCCCCCGGCAGCGCGCCCGTGGTGGTGGTGAGCGAGGGGCTTTGGAAGCGGCGCTTCGGCGAGAACCCCGCGCTGCTCGGCCAGAGCCTGACGCTGGATGGGCTGCCCTACACGGTCATCGGCGTGCTGCCGACCGCGGTCCAGTTCCCCGCGGGCACGCAGACGCAGATGGACCTGTTCATCCCCCTCTCCGTCACGGGCCCGAACGCCGAGGCCCGGGGCTCGCGCTTCCTGAACGTCATCGGCCGGCTCAAGTCCGGGGTGAGCCTCGAGGCCACCAACACCGAGCTGCGCCAGCTCGTCACCCGTCTGCAGGAGGCCTACCCGAACGACCTGGCCGGGCGCAGCGCCACGGCCGTGCCGCTCACGGAGACGGTGATGGGGAAGGTGCGGCCCGTGCTGCTCATCCTCCAGGGCACGGTGCTGCTCGTGCTGCTCATCGCCTGTGCCAACGTGGCCAACCTCCTGCTCGCCCAGGGGGCCGCGCGCCGCAAGGAGATGGCCGTCCGGCTGCGCTTGGCGCGAGCCGGTCCCGCCTCATCCGGCAGATGCTCGTGGAGAGCCTGGTGCTGTCGCTGGCGGGCGCGGTGCTCGGAGCGCTCCTGGCGGCCTGGGGCGTGAGTGCGCTGGAGGGCCTGGTGTCGCGCTCGTTGCCGCTGCTCGGCGACATCTCGCTGCGGGGCAACGTCTTCGGCCTGCTGCTGCTGGTGGCCGCGGGCAGCTCGGTGCTCTTCGGGCTCTTCCCGGCGCTGCAGGTCACTCGCACCGACCTGCGCGCCAGCCTCGGCGGGTCCGGGACGAAGGCCTCGTCGTCGCGGGCGCAACACCGCTTCCGTGGTGGGCTCGTGGTGGGTGAGCTGGCCCTGTCGCTCATCCTCCTGGTGGGCGCCGGGCTGATGATGCGTGGCTTCATCACCCTGCTCAACGAGGCGCCGGGCTTCGACGCGCGCGGTGTGCTCACCGCCCGCATGTCGGTGCCCACCTACAAGTACCCGCTCGCGGAGGCCCCCCAGCGCGTCTTCCAGCCCGTCCTGGAGCAGTTGCGCTCTCAGCCCGGCGTGCAGTCCGTGGGGCTCACCTCGCTGCTCCCCATCCATCCAGGGTCCCTCACCACCAGCTACACCGTCGAGGGGGAGCCGGAGCCCGAACCGGGGAAGGATCCAATGGCGGAGTTCCGCGCCCTGAGTCCGGGCCTCATCAAGGCCATGGGGATTCCCTTGCTGGCCGGGCGCGAATTCACCGAGCAGGATGGCCAGGGGGAGCTCGTGGTCATCATCAACCAGGCGTTGGCCCAGCGGCACTTCGGCCAGGGCGAAGCGGTGGGCCGGCGGCTGACGTTCATGAGGCAGTCCGCCACCGTCATCGGCGTGGTGGGCGACGTGCGCCAGGGTGGGTTGGACCGGAAGCCTGTCCCGGAGATCGACCTGCCCTACAACCAGGCCGGGGCCAACCCCTTTGGTCTCCAGGACGTGTTCCTGGTGGTGAGGACGACGGTGGATTCGACGGCCGGCGCCTCCGCGCTGCGGGCGGCGGTGAAGTCCGTGGACTCGGAGCTGGCCATCGCCGAGGTGTTCACCATGGAGGAGATCATCTCGCGCTCCATGGTGGCGCGCCGGATGAACCTGGTGCTGCTGGGAGCCTTCGCCGTCATCGCCCTGGTGCTCGCCACCGCGGGCCTCTACGGCGTCATCTCCTACACCGTCTCCCAGCGCACGCGAGAGCTCGGCATCCGGATGGCCCTGGGCGCGCAGCCCTCGGACGTCGTGAAGCTGGTGATGCGCCAGGGGGCGCTGCTGGCCGCCCTGGGCGTGGGCGCCGGGCTCGCCGGGGCTTTCGGCCTGTCGCGCTTCATGGAGAGCCTCCTCTATGGGGTGAGCACGAGGGATCCGCTCACCTTCGGCTCGCTCGCGCTGCTGCTGGGCATCATCGCCCTGCTGGCCACGTGGATGCCCGCGCGCCGGGCCTCGCGCGTGGACCCCATCATCGCCATCAGGAGCGAGTGAGCCATTGCATCATGGACGGCCCACTTCGAAACGCCCGTGCGCCCGTGGTCTTCCACGTCAACGGCACCGGAGATCGCCTCCTGGCGTTGCCGGCCGTGCGTGCCCTCTCCGAGCTGTACTCTGGCCGCCTGAGGGTCGTGGGCGCCCCGGGAGATGAGCAGCTCTTCTACTCGGGCCTGCCGCTGCGGGAGGTCCGCGCGGTGCGCGCGGAGATGAAGCAAACACACGTCGTCGTGGAGCAGGGTGCTCGCGGTGCATACCGAGACGGCTCCCTCGAAGCAATGGCCGTTGGAAAGCTTCAAGCGTGTGCTGAATGCCTTTCTCACACGCCACCCTGAGTGGCTCGTGCTCGTCCTGGACCTGGCGGATCGCGGACTGGAGTCCATCCCCCGGGGGAAGCAGGTTCTGGCCGCCTCGGGGATTGCGATTCCGCCGGCCATGGCGCTGGTGGGGATTTGTGACGCATTCCTCGGAGTGGACTCCTGCATGCTGCACGCCGCGGACTTCTTTCGGCTGCCGTCGGTCGGGTTGTTCGGGCCCACCTCCGAGCAGCGTTGGGGCTTCCGGGTGACGAAGCACCATCGCCACATCACCGGTGCCGGGAGCATGGAGGCCATCGAGGAAGGTGTGGTTGCCGAAGCGCTCGAGGAATTGGCTCGACGGCCCTGAATTCGGAGGCGTCCTTCCTCACGGATGTCTTCGCTCGACACCGCACCGGCTGTATTGCTTCTGCTGTTGAGAGTGATTATACAATCGAGATTGTGCCACGGTAAGGTGAGCACTCGACTGGTATGCGCCGGTTCGTGAGCCTTGGCGGAGACAACGATGAAAGAGCTCGATAGAGGAGGGAGGCGGCTCGTCAACCGTTTGGACGGGGCCCGCGACCTCATGGAGCAGTGGGACGATCCCCGGGCCATGGCCAACCGGGTCGAGTATTCCTTGCGCAAATCGGACTACGGCAACATCAACAACGCCGGTGGGGCCGGTGAGCTGCCGGCGAGCATCCTGCCTCCCCTCCACCCCCAGTTCGAGCAATTCGTCGAGGAGGGCGTGCGCGACCTCGTCGTCGTCGTCGCCCGGCACCACGGCCTCATCACCTATACGAGCTGCGAGGGGCATCGCTACGGCGAGGGCGGTCCACCCTCGAGCGAGCGCCATGTCGGCGTCCTCTCGCGCTCGCAGGCGGAGTACGAGGCCGTCGAGCGCACCTTCATCACGGTCGGGCACGAGGTCAATGCCTTCGCGCTCACGCCCCATGTGCAGCTCGAGCTGCTACGGCAAGTGCTCCATGACCGTGAAGCGGCGCTGCCCACGCTGGACCTCTACCTGTCGAAAAGCAAGACATCGAGCTGGAGCGACTACTTCGACTCGCTGGGCCCCGTGTACGCGGCGACCGTGGAGCGGCTGAAGGCCGCCGAACCCATCGCGAAGCGAAGCTCCTAGTCCTGTCGCGGTGCCCGACGGCCTTGCCCCTACGGGTGTACCAGCCGGTACACCCGGGTGTCCCGGTTGGGGCATGCGCCGCTACCCGACACCCCCGCTCCCGAGGAACCAGCGTCAGGCACGAGGAATGCTAGGCTCCTCGTTGGAGCCCTCCCCCGGGCGCGTCGTGGAGGCAGTCATGCGCGGTTCCCTCATCCTCCTCGCCATTCTCGCTGTGGGCCCTCGGGGCCGCCGCCGAGGAGTCGCCGCGCCGTGAGGAGCCTCGGGCCGCCATCCTCCAGGCGCTCGAGGTGCAGGCCACGCTCCCGGAGCAGCGCCCCCGCCTGCCCGAGGCGGAGTCCCCGGTGGCCGAGTCGGCCCGGGAGACCGCCGCGGGTGGTGCTCGTCGCGACGCGACCCGTACCCGCGGTGAGGCCGCCGAGAAGTCCCGTCGTGAGGCCTCGGAGCGCGCCGCGAACGCGAGCGAGCGGGCCTCGTCTGGGGCGAGCATCAAGGCCGCTCGCTCGGCGGCGTTGGGAGCGGCGGGAGTGGGCTCGGATGCGCAGGACGCAGCGGGCCGCTCTCGAGCCGAGACGGTGCGGAAGAGCAAGGAGCCCAAGCCCGACAAGCCGGGGAACGGGCGAGCGTCGGAGCCGGCACCCTTCCGCCACCCGTGATAGAAGGCCTCGCGTGAAGCGCCTCGCGTTGTGCCTCGCCCTGCTTGGACTCACGGCGGCCACTCCGCCGGATTCCACGCCCCACCTGCTCCAGGGCGCTCGCCACTTCCGCGAGGGCCATTTCGCCAACGCCCTGGTGGAATTCAAGGTGGCCCAGCGTCTGGGCTCGGGGGGGGAGGCGGACTGGTACATCGCCGCGTCGCTGGTGAAGCTCGGCCGCTCCGAGGAGGCGCTGGAGGCCTTCGCCGCCGCCCAGAAGAGCGCCCCGGACGCGCGCGACGCACTGCTCGACTACTACCACGCGCTCGCCTGCTACGAGGCGAAGCTGTACCTGTGCGCGGACACGCTTCTCGACGCGGTGGGGGATGCCTCGGGGCCGCGCATTGGCGAGCAGGTGCGCAAGCTGCGCGAGGACATCAGCGCCCTCTTCCGCTCGGCGCCGGTGCCGTCCTCCATCGACTGGTACCACGGGCGCGCCACCCAGGCCCGCTCGGCCAGGCGCCCGCTGCTCGCCGCGCGCTACCTGGAGGAAGCGGTGCGGCTGGCCCAGAAGCGCGAGGACCGCTACCGGCTCGCCGAGGCCCGCGCCGGGTTGAGCGCGCTGTCCGAGCTGCCCGCGCCCCTCGTCGGCGGAGGGACTCCGTGAGTGCGGGCCTGCTCGTGGCCGCGCTGCTCGCCGAGTCTGGCCTCTGCGGTCCCGTGACGCCGGACGCCACGCCGGACCCGGCCGCCGCCGCTCCCTACGTGGAGGTAGCCGAGGCCGAGCAGGCCGCTGGAGACAGGGAGACGGCCCTCGTCGCCTGGCGCGAGGTACTGCGGAGGGAACCGGGCAACGCCCGGGCGCGAGCGGCCCTGAAGGCGCTCTGCCGCGAGAAGCCCGTTGCTTCCAAGTCCCCGGCCACTCCGCGAGAGAACACGGCGCCCCGCGAGGACGACGCGGCGGCGGCGCTGCTCTCCGGGCTCTCCCTCTTCGAGCGGGGCGAGGACGAGGCCGCGGCGGCCTCCTTCCGTCAGGTCCTCGCCGAGCCGGAGCTGGCGGACACCGCCTCCTTCTTCCTTGGGCTGATGGCACTGCGCGAGGGGCGCGCGAGCGAGGCCAGCGCGTTCTTCACCACGGCGGCGGCCTCGTCGGACGCGGGGCTGGCGAGGCGCGCCGAGGAGCTGCGCCTGCGAGCCGGGCGGGAGGGGCGGGTGACGCTCTCGGTGCGGCTGGGGAGCGAGTACGACTCCAACGTGGACCTCGCGCCGGACGGCACGCGGCTGCAGTCGGGGAACGCGGATGGAGTGGGCCTGGGACTCGCCGAGCTGCGCCTGCGCCCCTGGGGTCAGCGCGGCCCCTATGCGCGCGTCTCCGGGCAGTACCGGGGCCACCTGAGCTTCCACGACTTCGACCTGGCCGGGGCCGGGGGCACGCTGGGCTGGGCGCACCTGGGCTCGGCGGCGCAGCTCACCGCGGAGTACGGCTTCGACTACCTGTCGCTCGGAGGGGCGCCCTACCTGCGAGCCCTCCGGCTGCAGGTGGCCGCGCGCGCGCCCGTGGGCCCGGTGGTGCTGGACGGCTCGTGGGACGTGCGCCGCGAGGACTTCCTGGCCAGCGCGTACACCGGCTATGACGGTTGGAGGAACACGGCCCGGCTGGATGCGGAATGGAGCCCCGCCGAGCTCCTCACGCTCTCGGCGGGCTGGTCCGGCGGCCACCTCCGGGCGTACGACCTGGCGCTCGGCTACCTCGAGCACGGACCGCGCGCCGGGCTGCGCGTGCGCCTGCGTCCCGGGCTGCGCTTCGTGGGTGATGTGAGCTACACCCTGCGCGACTACGAGAACTTCGACAACCCTCTGGGGGCGCGCCGCGAGGACGACTACCTCGATGCCGGCGCGGCGTTGGAGTGGGACGTGTCGAGGAACTGGAGCCTCCTGGCCTCGGTGGGCTGGCGGGGGGCGACCTCCAACATCGCCGAGCTCTCCTACGGTCGCTTCGTCGGAGGGCTGGGACTGGTGTGGTCCCGGGGGCTGTACTGATGTCGCGGCCCGGCTCGCGCGCAGTGGGCCCGCTGGGCCTGGCGACCCTCGGACTGGTGGGGGCGCTCGCGGCCACGCTGGCCCTCTATCGCGCGGGGAGCGCGGCGCTGGAGCAGTCGCTGGACGCGCGGCTGCGGGGCGCGGGTGAATCCGCGGCGCTGCTGTTGAGGGACACGCCGGCCACGTCCGAGCGGCTGGAGGCGCTGATGCGGGCCAACGCGCTGGATGGGGTGTACGTGGTGGACCGGAAACTGGCGGTGCCCGCGGACGCCACCGGGCCGGCGAGACGTCGGGTGGACCTGCTGCGCACGGACCCGGCGGGAGTGGAGTCCGCGCTCGCGGGAGAGACGCGAGTGGGGCCGGGCTACTCGCTGGGCGAGCTCCAGGTGTCGGTGGGTTACTTTCCGGTGCGCGGGGCCGAGGGGCGGGTGGACTCGGTGTTGGTGATGGAGGCGGGGCGGGCCTTCTCCAGCGCTCGCGATGCGCTGCGGCGCGCGCTGTGGGGCGGAGTGGCGCTGTCGGCGGTGGGTGCACTGGCGCTCGCGCTGGTGGCGGCGCGGTGGCTGCGGGACGAGCGGGCCCGGCGCGAGGCCGCGGCACGAGCGGCCCGGGGCGAGGCACTGACGAAGATGGCGGCCATGGCCGCGCACGAAATCCGCAACCCGCTGGGCGTCATCCGGGGCACGGTGGAACTGATGCGCGAGCGCAGCGGGATGAAGCTCTCCGAGCGGGACAAGGAGGCGCTGGAGGACGTGCTGGGCGAGGTGGAGCGGCTGCGCCGGCTGACGGAGGACCTGCTGGACCTGAGCGCGGACCGACCCCTGGCCGCGCAGCGGATTTCCTTGTCCGAGGTGCTGGAGGAGGCGGCGAGGGCCACGGAGGTGGCGTTCCCGGCGGTGAAGGTGCGGCGGAGCTTCCCGGAGCTGCCGCTGGTGGAGGGGGACGCGGGACGGCTGAGACAGGTGTTCGCCAACCTCCTGCAGAACGCGGCGCAGGCGCAGGGGGCGGGCGAGGTGCGGTTGGCGGCCGAGTCGGACGGGAACGCGGTGCGGGTGCGCGTGGAGGACGACGGGCCGGGAGTGGCGCCGGAGGTGCGCGAGCGGCTCTTCGACCTCTTCGTGACGGGGAAGGCGAACGGGACGGGGCTGGGCCTGGCGCTGTGCCGGCGGCTGGTGGAGCGGCACGGCGGCACGGTGGCGCTGGTGCCCGAGCAGCGCAAGGGCAGCACCTTCGAGGTGCGGTTGCCCGCGGCGAGGTAGCCCTTTTCGACCGTCCAATCCGTCGGCCTCCCGGGCGCGCTTTTCAAAAACCTGTCCGACAGTCGGACAGGTTTCTCGCGAACGAGCCAGGAGGGTCCCCCTCTTCTCCGTGCCTCGCGGGCCTTCCGGGCGCGCTTTTCACGTACTGGTCCGACCATCGGACCAGTTGGGGGAAAGTGTGCCCCGGGGTGCTGCCCGCGAGCGCGCGGAGGGGGTCTCGCGGAGGATGTGGGGAGGTGACTCCGCGCGCGCCGCCGGAGCAGGATGGCCGCCATTTCTCCGCGTGGAGCGGGAGGGGACGTGATGATGCGGATGATGGATTGGCGCTGGCTGGCGGTGTGTCTCGCCTTGCCGCTCACCGGCTGTGTGCTGGGCAGCGTGCGGCAGGTGAAGGTGGACGCGCTCGGCCACTATGACGAGGCGCGCGGCGTGGCGGTCGAGGTGAAGGGCGACGACGTGCCCGAGGAGCTGAAGAAGGCGCTGCGGGAGTCCTTCCAGCGAGCGGTGGACAGCCGGACCCGCGGGCCCTCGGACGTGAGCGGTGAGCCCCTGAAGCTGGAGCTCCGCGTCGTGGAGTCCCTCTCGCCCCGCAAGAGTGTGTCCTCGACCTCCGAGCACGTCGCCGAGCAGGCGCGGACGGTGTTCGGGCTCACCGAGTTCGAGAAGGCGGGCGGGCGGCTGGCCATCGAGGGCACGCTGCTGGCGCCCCAGGGAGAGCGGAAGCTCGGCCTCGTGCGGTGGGAGGCGGCGGGTGAGCCGTCGTCGCTGGCCTCGCGCGCGGGCTACGAGGCGGGCGATGCGCTCGGCCGGGAGATGGACTACCGGCGCGAGGACTTCGTCACCCGGCGTGCCGCGGACGAGCGGCTGTTCCTCACGCCCACGGCCCTCACGCTGGAACCCGGCGAGCTGGTGGTGAGCAATGACGAGCTCCTGCTCTTCCGCGCGGGCGTGGGGCTGGGGCGGCGCGTGCAGCTCGACATGTGGGGCGGCGCTCTCCCCATTCCGGTCGCGGGCGGCGTGCCTCTTCCCCTCATCCACGTGGTGGGAGGCGCGGGCGGAGCGGCGCTCGGGGTGCTCGGCACCTTCGACCTGGGCCTCAAGGTGAAGCTGCTCGACGAGTCGCGCTACCTGCCGGGCGTGTCCGCCTCCTATGACTTCCTCAACCTCTTCGCGGGAGCGGTGGGAGGCGCGGGCATCGTGCTGCTCGGCAATGGCGTGGCCGCCGGTGGGGTGGCCGGGGCCGGTGGAGCCAACCTCCAGTTCAACCTCTTCACCGCCGTGGCGGCCAAGCACTTCGGTGACTTCCAGCTCACCGCGGGTGCCTATGTGCTCGACAACCACCACCTCGTTCCGCAGAAGGCCGCCATCGTGGTGGGCGGCACGATGACGGGGGGCGACGACCCGACGGGGACGGGGGGCGCCACGAGCACCACCCTCCCGCGCATTCCCACCCAGTTCCAGGCCTTCGTGGGAGCGCAGTACGTGCTCGGGCCCCACAGCGAGCTCGCGGCGGAGTTCTTCCCGCGCAAGCCCTTCGCCGACTCGTTCGGCACCACGGGCGTGCGCTGGCTGCTGGGCTCCGACACGCCTCGCGGGCCGGTGGCGTTGGACCGGCTGCGCGTGCGCCTCGACCTGGCGGCGCTCTGGGTGTACCTGCCGGAGACCCAGGACGGACGTGGGGGATTCCCCTTCCCGCTGCCGTGGGTGGGACTCGGCCTCTACAAGCTCTGAGCGCGCGGCGGGGCGGGGAGGTCGTTGCGCACGACGGCTCCGCCCTTCATGACGAAGCGCACCCGCTGGAGCTCGGTCACATCGGCCAGCGGGTCTCCGGAGACGGCGATGAGGTCTCCATATCGCCCCTTCTCCCCGCGCTCGTGGACCGCATGACCCCCTCCTCTCAGCCGTGCTGGGGCCCTCGTGGAGGTGGGCCTTCCTTCTGGAGGGCGTGGTACTCGTCGTCGGTGAAGACGCGCGAGCGGATGAGGAAGCGCACGCCCTCGGGGGCCTCGGCCGAGAAGCCGCTGCCGCGCCCCTTCACCACGTCCACCGTCAGGTGCGTGTGCTGCCAGTACTCGAACTGAGGACCGCTGATGTAGAAGGGCGTGTCCACGATGGTGCCGAGGAACACGTCCTCCTGGCCCACCTTGAACTCGCCCCTCGGAAAGCACATGGGCGCGCTGCCGTCGCAGCACCCTCCCGATTGATGGAACATCAGGGGGCCGTGGAGGCCCTGCAGCTTGCGCAGCAGGGCCTCGGCGGCGGGGGTGACGGCAACGCGCTCGATGGCCATTTCAGGACCCTCGACTCCTGGCCTAGAAGAAGCCCATCGGCTTCGGGTCGTAGCTGACGAGCATGTTCTTCGTCTGCTGGTAGTGCGAGAGCATCATCTTGTGCGTCTCGCGGCCGATGCCCGACTGCTTGTAGCCGCCGAACGCCGCGTGCGCCGGGTAGAGGTGGTAGCAGTTCACCCACACGCGGCCCGCCTGGATGCCGCGGCCCATGCGGTAGGCCGTGTTCGTGTCGCGCGACCACACGCCCGCGCCCAGGCCGTACAGCGTGTCATTGGCCATGGCCAGCGCGTCCTCGGCGTCCTTGAACTTCGTCACCGACACCACCGGGCCGAAGATCTCCTCCTGGAAGATGCGCATCTTGTTGTGGCCCTCGAAGATGGTGGGCTCCACGTAGTAGCCCTCGGCGAACGCACTGGGCATGTTCGCCCGCCCGCCACCGGTGAGCACCTTCGCGCCCTCCTTCTTGCCGATGTCGATGTACGAGAGAATCTTCTCGAGCTGGTCGTTCGACGCCTGCGCGCCGATCATCGTGCTGACGGTCGAGCGGGTTGCCCTGGACGATGCGCTTCGTCCGCTCGATGGCCTTCTGCATGAACTCCTCGTAGAAGCGCTCCTGCACCAGGGCGCGCGAGGGGCAGGTGCAGACCTCGCCCTGGTTGAGGGCGAACATGGCGAAGCCCTCGAGCGACTTCTGCGCGAACTCGTCGTTCTGCGAGAACACGTCCGCGAAGAAGATGTTGGGCGACTTGCCGCCCAGCTCCAGCGTCACGGGGATGAGGTTCTCCGAGGCGTACTGCATGATGAGGCGGCCCGTCGTCGTCTCACCGGTGAAGGCCACCTTGGCGATGCGCTTGTTGCTGGCCAGGGGCTTGCCGGCCTCGATGCCGAAGCCGTTGACGATGTTGAGCACGCCGGGAGGCAGCAGGTCGCCCACCAGCTCCGCGAACTTGAGGATGGTGACGGGAGTCTGCTCGGCGGGCTTGAGCACCACGCAGTTGCCGGCGGCCAGCGCGGGCGCCAGCTTCCACGCCGCCATCAGCAGCGGGAAGTTCCACGGGAATGATTTGCGCCACCACGCCGAGCGGCTCGTGGAACTGGTACGAGACGGTGTGCTCGTCGAGCTCGCCGAGGCTGCCCTCCTGGGCGCGCAGGCAGCCGGCGAAGTAGCGGAAGTGGTCGATGGCCAGCGGCAGGTCCGCGGCGAGCGTCTCGCGGATGGGCTTGCCGTTGTCCCACGTCTCGGAGACGGCGAGCAGCTCCAGGTTGGCCTGCATCCGGTCGGCGATCTTGTTGAGGATCTCCGCGCGGGCGGTGGGAGAGGTGCGGCCCCAGGCGGCCTTGGCCTTGTGGGCGGCGTCGAGCGCCTTCTCCACGTCCTCGGCGGTGGAGCGGGGAATCTCGCAGAACGGCTTGCCGGTGACGGGGGTGATGTTCTCGAAGTACTGCCCCTTCACGGGCGGCACGAACTCCCCGCCAATGTAGTTCCCATAACGGGGGAGATACTGGACCTTGCTGCCCTTCTGACCCGGCGCTTCGTAGACGGTCGACATTCGGACCTCGACGGTGGATTTGGGTTGATTGACAACGGCAGGGGAGAGGGCGCCGACGATAGGCAGGTGCCGCTCCGCGTCATGAAAGGGGAAACGCGCCTGAGCGTTGGATTGTCACCACGCGTCTTCCGGAACATGCGGTGCCTCCGTCAAATGCCCGTGCTTCTGGAAAACGAAAAGGCCGGCCCCGTGAATGGGACCGGCCTCGGGACTGCTCGGCCGTGAAGTGCGCCGGCTACTTCGCCGGGCGGACGAGCACCGAAGCCGTCCTGCGCGCTGGTGGGGACGACGCGTGGCCGGGCACGGGCACGGCCGGGTCTCGTGTTTGCTCCGAGGGTATGACTGGAGGAGCGTCGAGGCGCCCATGAGGCGCCCGGGCCGGGCCGGACGCGAGCGAGGTGAAGGCATGGCGCAGGTGCTGGTGGTGGATGACGAGGTGAAGCTGGGGAAGCTGGTGGCGGAGGCGCTGGAGCTGGATGGGCACGTGGTGACGCGGGTGACGGGCGGGCGCGCGGCGCTGGTGGAGCTGTCGCGGGGCGGCTTCGACGTGCTGCTGACGGACCTGCGGATGCCGGAGGTGGACGGGCTCGAGGTGCTGAAGGCGGCGCAGGCGCTGCCCACTCCGCCGTCGGTGGTGATGATGACGGCGTACGGCACCGCGGAGAACGCGGTGGCGGCGATGAAGGCGGGGGCGGCGGACTACCTCACCAAGCCCTTCGCGATGGACGAGGTGCGGCTGCGGGTGAGGCGGCTGGCCGAGCAGCGCGCGGCGGAGACGAAGAGCGAGCGGCTGGTGCGGCATCTCACGCCGAACCTGGTGGCGGAGAGCCCGCGGATGAAGCAGGCGCTGGCATCGGCGCGGCAGGTGGCGGCGAGCGACGCGAGCGTGGTGCTGCTGGGGGAGAGCGGGACGGGGAAGAGCCAGCTCGCGAGGCTCATCCACTACTCGAGCAAGCGCGTGGCGGGACCGCTGGTGGAGGTGCACTGCGCGGCGCTGCCGGAGACGCTGCTGGAGGGCGAGCTGTTCGGCCACGAGAAGGGAGCCTTCACGGGGGCCACGGAGCGCAAGGCGGGACACCTGGCGGCGGCGGACGGGGGCACGCTGTTCCTGGACGAGATTGGCGAGGTGACGCCGGCCACGCAGGTGAAGCTGCTGCGCTTCCTGCAGGAGCGCGAGTTCGTGCCGCTGGGCAGCACGCAGGCGCGCAAGGTGGACGTGCGGGTCATCGCGGCGACGAACAGGGACCTGGCCGAGGCGGTGCGGGAGGGACGGTTCCGGGAGGACTTCTACTACCGGCTGAACGTCTTCAGCATCGAGGTGCCGCCGTTGAGGGAGCGGCGGGAGGACATCGTGCCGATGGCGCGGGCCTTCCTGTCGAGGCGGGGGCTGCCGGTGTCGAAGCTGTCGAAGGACGCGGAGGCTCGGCTGACGGGCTACGCGTGGCCGGGCAACGTGCGCGAGCTGGAGAACGCGCTGGAGCGCTCGCTCATCCTGTCGGGGGAGGGGGACATCCTGGCGGAGCACCTGGGCCCGGGAGGTCCCTCGCTGTCACGCGGAGGAGGCAAGGAGGTGCGGGCGGCGGATGTGCTCGGCGAGGGCTTCAACCTGGACGCCTTCGAGCGCGAATTGCTGTACGCGGCGCTGGAGCGGGCGGGGGGCAACAAGACGGCGGCGGCGAAGCTGCTGGGCATCACCCGCCGCCGTCTCTACTCCCGCCTGCAGAGCCTGGGCGAGAAGGTGACGGACACAGAAGGGGACTGAGCCCCCGCCGTCTCAGGGCTCGCGGGGGAGCTGGCGCACCTGGAAGCCTTTGCGGGCCAGGAGGTCGAGGAGGCCCTGCTCGCCCACGACGTGGCCGGCGCCCACTACGACGAAGTGGGTCTCCGGCTTGTCGAACAGCGCGACGAGCTTGTCCGCCATCTGCCGGTTGCGGGTGAAGAAGAGGCCCTCGTAGAAGGGGCGGTAGGCGGGATCATCCTTCTTCTCGAAGAGGAGCTGGCTCAGCGCCTCGGGGTTTCCGCTCTCCCATGCGGTGGTCATGCGCGCCATGTGGACCGCCATCAGGGCGGAGGCCTGGAGCTGATCCCTCAGCATGAGCTCCTGCACCTCGTCGGAGAAGCTGGCGAGCATCCGCATCTGGCCTTCGATCGTCTCCAACTCCACGATGGCCTTGTTGCTGCCTCGCGCCCGGGTCAACAGCAGCCGGTCGACGCCGCCCGCCTCCGAGTATCCGATCCGCTGCAGCTCCAGCACGGAGAGCGTCATGTACACCAGCCAGGGCTGCATGCGCTCGACGGCCTCCGGGGGGAGTCCCACACGCTGGAGCGCCTCGGGCAGGAGCGCCCGTGTCTCGGGGCTCAGGTGCGCGCTCAGGCCATCGGGCGGGGTGTAGAGGCCCATGAGCATCACCAGTTGCTGTGCCTTCTGCGGGGCCACCGTGCTCGGATCCAACTCCACCACCAGCGCCTGAGAGCGGGCGAACGCGGCTTCCATGGAAGGAGGGAAGGCGAACTGGCCGGGCTGGCCCATGTGGATCGAGCCGGTGAGGTAGAGCACCTTGTCCGGAGTGCCAGGGCGCGTCACCTCCCAGAGGAAGGCGCGCTGCTCCGCCACGGCGGCGGACTGTGGAGCGGAGGCGGGAACCTGCTTCGCGGTGGTGGCACAAGCGGTGCCGAGAAGCGCGAGCAGGGCGAGCAACAATCGGGTCGGGCGCACGAGGTGTCCTTGGGCTCAGGGCTGGAGTGAGGTTGGCGGTGGGTCCTTCTTCCCGACGGGGATGTAGCACTTGCCCTCGTACTCGGCCGTGCTCCTGGGACAGGGGGGGCGGTATTCGAGGGGGACCCAGCAGCCACCGCGAATCTCCACCTCGGTTCCCTTGAGGCACGGCGGCCTCCGCTGTTGCTTGAAGGGTGCATCCGGCATGGGGTAGCCGATGATCTGCGGCGTGCTGTCCTGCCCGTCGGAGAAGACGATGGGCTCGTCGCGCGCGGCCTCGGTCACCTCCAGGGACTGCTTCACCTCCGCGGGCTCGGGCGGACGTGACCACAGTGTCAGCGCGAGCCCCGCGGCCACGGCGGCTCCGGCTCCCGCGAGCAGCCAGGGCCAACGTGCGAGCAGTCGCCCCGGCCACGCGCCCCGGGGCTGCCGGGTGAGGTGGGCAAGCACGTCCGCCCGGTCCTGGGTGCGGAGGTTCCCCATCGTGCCCGTGAGCAGGTCGAACATCAGCGGCAGCTCGTGGAAGGCGGGAGCCTCCGCATCCGGCGCGTGCTCCAGCTCCACGGTGACGAGCGGGGGCGACACCCCACTCGTGACGCGCACCGTCCAGGCCGTGCGCGGGCGCCACGTCTCTTCCCCCGGAGCCAGCACCACGGCGAAGGCCCCCGTCTCGAGGTTGTGCGCCTCGTGGAGCCGCCCCAGGTCCGCGCCGAGGTCCCAGTAACGCCTGCCCAGGCGGTACGGCCCCAGCCTGCCGCCGCTCCATGAAGGTGTGTCGCCCATGACTGCCTCTCCCTCAAGATGAGCTGAGTAACTTACTCCGGGAGTTGGGCACCCTGGAATGTTGCACGAGCCTGGAGCAACAGCGGTAGTGGTGCCGGAACTGGCTGGTGCACAACGAGCAGTGGCGCCCGAGTTCCCCCTGAAGAAGGAGGACAGCAACCTGAGCACCAATGCGGATTACCTGCTCTATCGCGAGGGGCCGAAGCCGGCCTGGATTCTTCTCGAACTGAAGACAGCGAAAGAGTCGTTCCGAAAGGAGCAGGAGGAGATCTACAGGCGGGCAAGTGGCCGCAAGATGAAGGAACTCCTCGAAGACATCGAGAAGATCAGGAGCACCTCGCGCCACAAGGAACGCTACGACTTCCTGCTCCAACGGGTGAGGTCCATCAACGCCCACGATGATGCAGCAATCGAAATGGCCTACCTCGCGCCTGCACGCTCCAGCGATTCCCCGGGAACCGCCTGGTTCTTGCTCGAAGACTTCGCGAAGTGGTCTCCGAGCAAGCATGGTGAACTCTGGCCTCATGTGAAGCGGCTGCTTGACGGCCGTGGCTCCTGAGCTTGTCCTGACCTTGCTCACCCCGCCTTGGCCCCGCCCGCTTTCTTCCCACCTGGGATGAACACCCAGGAACAGACGGCACCCACGACACACAGCCCAGCGGAGATCCACAAGGCGCGGTGGACGCCCGCGAGGAAGTCCGTGCCGGAGCGACCCACGAGGCCACTCAGCGCGGGCAGCAGGGCCACGGCGAGCAACCCGGCGATGCGAGCCACGGCGTTGTTGAACCCCGAGGCGATGCCCGCGTACTGGCCCGCGACGCTGTCGAGCACGGTGGCGGTGAGCGGCCCCACGGTGACGGCAAGCCCGAGCCCGAGTGCCACCGCGCCGGGGAGCACCGAGCCCGCATAGGAGCCACCGCGCTCGATGAGGGTGAACAGGGCGAGCCCGGCGGCGCAGACGAGCGGGCCGACGACCATGGGGATGCGCGCGCCAATCCGCTGGGTGACCCCGCCCACGGAGGGGGAGAGCACGAGCAGCAACACCGTGATGGGGAGCAGCGAGGCGCCGGCGGCCAGGGGCGAGTAGCCCACCTCCTGCTGGAGCGCGAGCACGATGAAGAAGGTGGCCCCGCCGAGCGCGAAGTAGACGGCGAGGGTGGTGACGTTGGCGCCGACGAAGGAGCGGGAGCGGAAGATGTCGAGGGGCAGCATGGGGTGCCTGCCCCGAGCCTGGAGCAGGACGAAGAGCCCGAGCGAGACGAGCCCACCGATGCCCGCGAGGAGGGCCGCGGCGGACCACCCATGCGAGGGGCCCTCGATGAGCGCGAAGACGAGGCCACCGAGCCCGAGCGTGGCACTGAGAGCGCCTCCGTAATCGAGCTCTCGTGCGGAACGAGCGGGGGCGATGGCGGGGACGAAGCGGCGGCCAGCCCAGGCGGCGAACACGGCGATGGGGAGGTTGAGGAAGAAGACGGCGCGCCAGGACCAGACGTCGATGAGCCATCCCCCCAGGAGCGGGCCCACGGCGGTGCTGACACCGGAGAGGCCGGCCCAGGCGGCGACGGCGCGGCCCCGGTCCTGCTCGGAGAAGCAGGTGCGCAGCAGGGCGAGGCTGGTGGGGACGAGGAGCGCTGCGCCGAGGCCCTGGGCGGCGCGTGCGGCGGCGAGGAGTCCCACGCTGGTCGCGAGGCCACAGAGCACGGACGTCACCGCGAAGGCACCGAGCCCGACGAGGAAGATGCGCCGCTGGCCGAAGGCATCCCCGAGTGCTCCGCCGGTGAGGACGAGGGCACCCAGGGTCAGGAGGTAGGCATCCACGGTCCATTGCAGGCCGGACAGCCCGGTGCCGAGCTCCTCGCCGAGCACATGGAGGGCCACGTTGACGGCGGTGGTGTCGATGAATGCCATGCTGCTGCCGAGCACGCTCGCGAGCAGCACGCCGCGACCCCGAGCACTCGCGTAGTCGACGGTGTCCGTGGCCTGGAGCATGCGCGCCACCTTGTCGGTTCACGGGCGAGTTGGCCACGATGGCGCGGACCCTGCGTTGGCGGTCACACAGCTGGGCTCCCTGGAGGCCGGAGGGACGTAGAGTCCGTGTCATGAACCGCGCTCCTCTCCGCTTCTTTTTCGACTACGTCTCGCCGTATTCGTATCTCGCGTGGACGCAGCTCCCGGCGCTGGCCGAGCGTCACGGCCGAGCGGTGGAGCTCGTGCCGGTCCTCTTCGCGGGCGTGCTCAACGCGCTCGGCACGATGGGGCCCGCGGAGGTCCCGAGCAAACGCTTCTACATCTACAAGCACACGACGCGGCTCGCCCACGAGCTCGGCGTGCCCTTCGTCATGCCCGCGGCGCACCCCTTCAACCCGCTGCTCGCGCTCCGGGTAACGGCCGCCGTGCAGGATGCGGAGGCCCGGCGCCGGCTCGTCTCCGCGCTCTACGCGGCGGCGTGGGCCGGGGGTGGAGGGCTGATGGAGCCCGAGCGCGTGGGTGCGGTGGTGGAGGCGGTGGGACTCGATGCGCGGGCGCTGCTCGCGGCGGCGGGGACGCCAGCCGTGAAGGACCAGGTGCGCCGAAACACGGAGGAGCTGCTCGCGCTGCAGGGCTTCGGCGTGCCCACCGTGGTGGCCGACGGGGAGCTCTTCTTCGGCGTCGACTCCCTGGGCCACCTGGAGCGATTCCTGCGCGGGGAGGACCCCCTCACCCGCGAGGAGCTGGAGCGCCTGCGGAACCTGCCCGTCGGCGCTTCGCGGATTTGAGCCGCTGGCCTACGGCGTGCCGCTGATGTTCGGGGCCGTGTAGGTGGCCTTCGGGTCCACCTCGACGGCGTAGGGGCTCGACCAGCCATCGGCGAAGAAGCGCTCGAGCTGGCTGGCGAAGGCCTCTCCCTCCACGATGACGCCCACGTTGCGGCTCTGCGTGAAGTAGTCGCGCTCCCAGTTGCTCGTGCCGAGCCACGCTCGCTCGCCGTCCACCACCATGTACTTCGCGTGCACCACGCGCGCGAACGGGATGAACCCGGCCGAGCCCTGGGGAATGGTGACGAGCTTCACCGTCAGCCCCGGCGGCGCGTGCATCGCCTGCAGTCCCTCGATGGTGCCCTTGCGCTTGCTCCAGTCCGCCAGCAGCAGCTCCACCTTCACCCCGCGCGCCGCGGCCCGCTTCAGCGCCTCGTCCAGCTCGGGGAAGGGGCTCCCGTCTCGCGCCTTCGCCTTGTACGTGAGGAGCTGCACCCGCACCGAGCGCTTCGCCCCGTCGATGAGCTTCACCAGCTTGGGCAGGTCCCACGTGCCCGGGTCCGGCAGGTAGCCCTCGGGGCTGTGCGCCGGCGTCACCCGCACCGTGCCTCCCGCGAAGCGCGCCGGGAACGGGTCGCCCACCGCCGCGGTGGCCGGCGCCGTACCGCCCACCGCCAGGGCCCAGTCCCGCTCGAAGACGTCCGCGAGCGAGCGCACCACCTCGGGCACGCGGATGCGCAGCCCGAGCTCCTGGATGTGCTCCAGCGAGCGCCAGTCGAAGTTCTGGCTCCCCAGGAACGCCTCTCGCCCGTCCACCACGAAGTACTTGGCGTGCAGCACGCCACCCATGGACCTCGCCGTGTCCAGCCGGCGCACCTCGATGTCGGGCCGCTGCGCCAGCCGCTCCAGCGTCTCCGGGTACGTCTTGTAGAACTTCTCCTCGGCGAGCAGCCGCACCTTCACGCCCCGGTCCGCCGCCGCCTCGATGGCTTGAATCACCGGCTCCAGCCGGCTGCCCGGCGCGTTGCTCACGTAGAACTGCGCCACGTCCAGCGTCCGCGTGGCCCCGTTCACCATCTCGGGCCACACGTCCCGGGCGTCGGGAATCTCCGGGTGGTCCAGCGTCGTCTCCACCGGGCTGCTCTCCACCAGCTCCAGGTCGGGCGGCCCGGCGGGGGCGCGCACCGCCGTGGCCGGCGCGGCGCAGGCGAGGGACAGGAGGAGGGGGACGAGCAGGAGGCGTGAGCGCGGGAGGAACATGGGAGCACCGTATAAAAACCAAGGGCCCCCCGCGATTGCTCGCGGAGGGCCCCGGGCTCAACCGTGTCTGGCTCTGGCGCACTTAGAAGACGTACCGCGCGCCGAGCTGCATCCGCCACCGGGAGAGGGTGGGGCTGTACACCGTGTTCGTCACCGCCTTGGGCTCGGAGAAGGTGTAGATCGGGCGGTTGTTGTCCGTGTCGTAGCCCACCGCGCGCAGGAACTGCGAGCCGTGGGTCTCGAACTGCGCGTCCTGCTGGAAGAGGCCCCACTCGGGGTTGAGCAGGTTCAGGACGTTGAAGATGTCCGCCTGCAGCTCCAGCCGCTGGCCCTTGACGAACTCAGGCGAAGTCCAGCCGAGGCGCAGGTTGAGGAAGTTCTGCCACGGGTTGCGGCACTCGCCGCGCTGCATCAACCGGCCCTTGGCATCCCGCAGGCAGGACTGGCTGTCGATGAACTTGTTCAGGGCCTCGTACTGCGTGGGGTCCCGCATGGAGATCTGGCTGGCATCCGCCGGGATGAACGGCACGTCGTTGCCGCTGATGCCGTCCGCGTTGACGTCACCGTTGACGGTCCAGGTGTAGGGCAGACCCGACTGGCCCGTGTAGATGACGCCCGCGTTGAAGCCGTAGGGCAGCGACCCGCTGGCGGTGACGGTGACGCGGTGGGTGCGGTCGAACGCCGACGGCCGGAGGTTGCGGTTGGCGAGGTCTCCGTCCACGGGCGAGAACTGGAAGTTCGACAGGGCCTGGGAGCTCGTGAGCGAGATGAGGTCCCGAGCGTTGGTGAAGCTGTAGGCCACGCTGACATCCAGGAGGTCGCGGATCTCCTTCTGCAGCTGGAGGGTCGCGTTGAAGACCTGTCCGCCGTTCTTGTTGAACACCTTGACGGCCTGGACGAGGTTGGTCGCATCGAGGCGGCTGGGCGTGGACCGGAGGCTGGTGTTGGCCGCCGTCCCGCTCGTCGAGAGATTGCCGTACAGCGCCCGGCCCTCGCCGCTCTGGCCCTGGTAGCTCAGGTTCTCGTCGGTGGTGTACCAACCGTTGATGTCCCGCGTGTAGAGCACGTCGCCGGTGGCGATGATGCCAAAGGGCAGGCGCCGGTCCGCGCCGAGCGCCATGCGGAAGTTCTGCGGGTACCGGGTCTTCGGGTCGAAGTAGTCGATCTCACCCTGGTTCTTGGGCGCCGAGGGCGCCTCGGTCCCGCCGAGGCAGTCGTAGGGCTGCTTGGAGGGGTCGACGGTGAACTCCGGCACCGGCCCGTCGCCCGTGGACCCCTGGCGCAGGTCAGCTCCACCTGGGAGAGGCCGTTGATGCTGTACGCATTGGCCACCCACACGTAGGGCGGCCGGCCCGAGAAGACGCCGACGCCACCGCGGACGATGGTGTTGGCATTGCCTTCCACGTCCCAGTTGAAGCCCAGGCGGGGCGACCAGAGGGGGTTGCCGCTGGGCACCTGGCTCGTGTCGATGGCGAGCGCGGCGTTGTCCACGAGCACGGGATTGGTGTTGGCCTTGGACAGGAACGGCACGTCCACGCGGATACCGGGCGTGAGCGTCAGGCCCTTGAACGGCGTCCAGTTGTCCTGGAGGTAGAGGCTCGGCTGCGCCACGCTGAACGCGGCCGTTCCCGGCTCCTGCAGGCCCTGATACTCCTTGGGCCCGAAGCGACGCTGGAAGGCACTCGCCCGTCCGGCCTCGAAGTCGTCCATGCTGTTGAAGGTCCAGACGCCGGTCGCCGCCTGCAGGAAGGCGTTGCGGAGCTTGAAGAACTCGGTGCTCGTCCCGGCGGTGAGCTGGTGGTCACCCAGCGCCAGGGTGAGGCTGTCCTGGATCTGGTAGATGTCCTGGTCCAGCTGGTTGAGCTGGGAGAAGCGCTCGGAGCCCGCCGCCAGCCACGCGTCGGCATTGCCGAGCTTGCCGGCCTTGACGAGGATCAGCGGGAGATCCGAGGAAGGATCCCGGGCGTCGCGGATGATGGAGAAGCCCGTCAGGAACTCGTTGGAGAGCTTGCCGTCGAGCCAGCTTGAGGTGAGCTTCGCCCGGGCGGTATGGGTGGAGGTCGTCTGGGCGTAGCCGGCGTTGGTCAGCTGGTAGCCGTCGCGCATGCGGCCGGGCGAGGTCGGAGAGGTCGCCGCGGACGGAGCGGTCGGCGAGCGGAGCAGCGAGTCCTGCAGGGCGCCCACGAAGTTGTACGACAGCTCCAGGTAGCTGTTCGGGATGACGCTGGTGCTGATCTTCGCGAAGATGTTGCGGTCCGGGTTGCGCAGCTGCGGGGCCAGGGCGGTGCCCGCGTTGGTGACGCCGTACTTGTCGGCGAGGATGCTGGTGAACCGCTCGGCTTCCGCCGTGGTGAAGCCCGCCCGGGCCGCGTCGTCCTCCGGGTTCACGCCACCGATCTGGTACTGATTGCCGAACGCCGAGTTGCGCTCCTGGATGTCGGTCGCGATGAAGAAGTGCGCCTTGTCCTTCACGATGGGGCCGCCGAGGCTGCCGCCGAACTGCCAGATGCTGTAGCCGAGGAACGTCGGGTCGTCCTGCTTGCCGGCGAGGGCCTTGTCCTGCCCGTACCCGAAGAGCGAGCCGTGGAACTCGTTGGTGCCGCTCTTGGTGACGGCGTTCACCATGCCGCCCGCGAAGTTGCCGTAGCGGACGTCGAACGGCGACACCTGCACCACGAAGGTCTGGATGGCCTCCATGGAGATGGGCTTGGCGTTGGCGTTGCCGCCCGGCGTGCCCGACGAAGACAGGCCGAAGAGGTCATTGTAGGCCGCGCCGTCGACCTGGATGTTGTTGAAGCGGTTGTTCTGGCCGGCCATCGCGTTGCCGCTCACCTGCGGCGTGGTCGCGATGAGGTCGGTGAAATTGCGGCCCTGGAGGGGCAGCTTGCCCATCTCCTTGGCGTCCATGGTCGCCGAGGGCCCGGTGCGGCCCTGGTCCTGGAGCGCATCGGCCTCCTGGGCCACGACCACCATCTCCTCCTCGAACGCCTCGAAGGGCTGCAACTGCAGGTCGAGGGTGAGCCGCTGACCCAGCACGAGCTGCATGCCGGTGCGGGTGTGCCCGTAGTAGCCATCAATGGAGGCCGTGAGGAGGTACGGTCCTCCCGGGGGGAGGTTGTCGAGGAGGTAGTTTCCCGACGACCCGGTCACCGCGGTGAAGGTCAACCCGGTGGCTGAATTGCGCATCTGCACCACCACGCCGGGGAGCGGTTTGCTCTCCTGGTTGATGATGGTTCCGGTCACCGCCGAACCCGTGACTCCTTGCGCCAGCGCCTCGGCCGCGAGCACGGTCGTAATGAAGAGGACTATCAGCCTTAAGTGGTGGGATGGACGAAGGGATTTCATGGAACCTCGCAAGACCTGGAGGGTGAGCAGGAACCCGTTGGCGGTGATGCGGACCGGCGGATTCGAAGCGGAGCCGTCGTGTGCGGACTGCAGCTCCCTGGGGGGACCCACTTCTGCTTCGTCTGCATTCACGAGGGCCTCCCTGGGGAGAGTAGGGGGTTGGCTCGCGACGCGACGGACGTTGCCAGGCGAACGGCGGTCACTGCCGGAGCGGCCGTTTATCAACATTTGAGGGTCCTTTCCAACTGGGGGCCCCATTTTCACCTTGAGTTCACATAAGTGACCCGGCCGGTAGGGGTGACCTGCCGCCCTCGTCATGCGTGACGCGGTGCGTCAGGTGCCGCCGCGGCTGTCCGAGGTCTTCAAGGAGTCGCACCCGAGGAGGGGGCGGGGCGCTAGCGCCCCTTGAACAATCGGCCCGCCTGTTTGTCGAGCACGTCGAGGCCCGCGCGGGCCTCGCGGCAGTCCGGCTGGAGCTGGAGGGCGCGCTCGAAGCTCTCGCGCGCGCGGTCGAGGAAGCGGGTGCTGAGGTACTGGTGCCCGCGGCCCACCAGCTCCATGGCCTGGTGGCGAGGCGTGGGAGCCAGCTTCGCGGCCTTGGAGAACAGGTCGAGCGCCTTCGCGTAGTCCGAGGACTCCATGGCCAGCATGCCCAGCTTGTAGAGCTGGAGCGCGGCGGCGGCGGGCAGGGGGCCACTGCGCGGGGGGGGCGGGGCCTTCGCCTCGGGAGGGGGCTGCACCGGAGCGGGGGGCGTGCGGGGCGGCATCACCAGCCGCTCGCTCCACTCGCGCCGCTTGTCCGGCAGGGAGAGCACCTCGAAGGCCTTCTTGGCGAGCAGGAAGGTCTCCAGCGCCTGGGCCTTCTCCTCCTCGGACTTCATCCGGAGCCGGTCCGGGTGGGACTGCGCGGCGATGCGCAGGAAGGCCTTGCGGATGGCGGGCACGTCCTCGGTGCCCTGGAGTCCGAGCACCTCGAAGGGGTTCTTGCCGTGGAAGGGCGAGTCCAGGGACATGGGGTCTCCCTCTCAGGGCGAGCTGGCGGTGGGCGGGTGCATCCGGGCCTCGGCCTTGCGCCCGGTGGCGGGCTCGCGCGCGGTGACCTGGAGGATGCCATCCGCGTCGATGGTGAAGTCCACCTCCACGCGCACCCTGCCACCCGGCGCGGCGGGGAGCCCCGCCAGTCGCAGCTCCCCGAGGTAGCGGTTGCCGTCCACGGTGGAAGCCTCGCCCTGGTACACCTCGATGTCCACGTGGGTCTGGTGGTCGAAGGTGGTGGCGAACACCTTCGTCTCGCGCGCGGGGATGGTGGTGTTGCGGGGGATGAGGACGCTGAAGCGGCCGCCCTCGGTGCGCACGCCCAGGCTGCGCGAGAGCACGTCCAGCAGCAGCACCCGCGGCAGCTCCGGCGAGGTGCCGGCGATGATGTCCGCCTCGAGGGCGGCGCCGAGGGCCACGGCCTCGTCGGGGTTGACGGAGCGCTCCCCGGGCCGGCCGAGGTACTGCTCGGCGCGCGCGCGCACCGCGGGCATGCGCGACATGCCGCCCACGAGGAGGACGCGGTGGATGTCCCGGTGCTGGAGGTCCGCGTCCTGGAGGGCCTGCTCGCAGGGGGTGCGCAGCCGCTCCAGCTCCCGGGCCACGAGGTTCTCGAAGAGCGTGCGCGGGAAGGAGGGGATGGACAGGTGCAGCGGGCCCTCGGGGCCGGTGGCGACGAAGGGCAGGTCCACCGCCGTCAGCTCCACCTCGGAGAGGGCGCGCTTGGTGTTCTCCGCCGCTTCCTTCAAGCGCCAGAGGGCCGCGGGGTCTCCGGCCAGGTCCACCCCGGTCTGCTTGAGGAAGATGCGGTGCAGCGCATCCACCACGAGCTCGTCGAAGTTGTCGCCGCCCAGGAAGTTGTCACCGCAGGTGGCCAGCACCTGCACCACTTCCTCCTCCACGTGCAGCAGGGAGATGTCGAAGGTGCCGCCGCCCAGGTCGAAGACGGCGATGTTCTCCGGCTGCGACTCGTCGAAGCGGCAGGCGAGCATGGCGGCGGTGGGCTCGTTGAGGAGCCGGTGCACCGTCAGCCCGGCGCGCAGGCCGGCGTTCTTCGTCTCCTGGCGCTGCACCTCGTCGAAGTAGGCGGGCACGGTGATGACGGCGCCGTCCACCGGCTCTCCCAGGCGGGCCTCGGCGCTCTCCTTGAGGTAGCGCAGCACGTGGCTGGCCACGTCGGCCGGGCTCAGCACCTGGCCGTGGACGCGCACCGCGGCGTTGCCGGCGGGGTCCGCCACCACCTCGTAGGGCAGCAGCCTCATCAGCTTGCGCACCGCCGGGTCCGAGAAGCGCCGGCCGATGAGGCGCTTCACCCCGAAGAGGGTGCTGCGGGGGTGGAGGGCGCCCTGGCGGCGCGCGGGGCTGCCCACCGTCACCTTGCCCGAGGGGTCGAAGCCGACGACGGACGGAGTGGTGCGCTCGCCCTCGCGGTTGGGCAACACGCGGGCCTGTCCGGTGGCCGGGTCGACCACGGCCATGCAGCTATTGGTCGTGCCCAGGTCGATTCCGAGAACGATTCCCATACACCCCGTCCCTCCTGGCGTGCCGCTCAGGCCGCCGCCAGGAGCCCTATCTCCGTGAAGAGCAGCGCCACCCGGCGCAACGCTACTTCATCCTCCGGCCGCTTGAGTTCCGCAAGGGCGCCGGACAGGGTATTTCCCGGCTTGCCGAGGAGAGAGGCGGCGCGCAGCTCGGACGCCGAGAGTGCCAGGTCGCTGGCGGCCACGGGGGCGTCCAGGTTGCGGTAGAGGGGCTTGTTGCGCAGCGGCTCCTGCTCACGCACCAGCCGCTCCAGCGGGTAGTGCGCGCGCAGGCCCTCGTTGAGCAGCGCCAGGCCGCCGAGCTTCTCCTCGGTGCTGTCGATGACGGGCTGCTCGCGCTCGAAGAAGGCATAACGGCCCCGCGTCCAGCCGAGCAGGCCGAGCGCCACCGTGCGCCGGTGGTCGCGGGACCACTCGGCCAGCTCCGCCGGGGAGAGGGCCCGCGAGGCCAGCAGCGCATCCAGCAGCCGGCCGGAGAAGGGGCGGGTGCGCTCCACCGCGCGGAACCACAGCTCCGGCGCCAGCTTGCCGGTGCTCAGCAGGAAGGGGCCGAAGCGGTCCGCGGCCACGTTGGAGCGCACCGCGATGATTTGACCCGCCTTGAGGAAGAGCTCCTTGTGGGCGCGGTTGTTCTCGAAGTGGAGCCGGCCGGTGGCCTTGGCCAGCAGCAGCCGCGAGATGACCCGCAGGGCGGGCACCTGTCCGAGGTCCCCGGCATAGCGCGGCGGGGGCGCCTTGGCGCGCCGGGCCTCGAGGCGCTCGCGGGCCGCGGCCGCCACGGAGCTGAGGCGGGGGAAGGCCGAGGGCGGCAGGAAGGGTCCGCCGGCCTGGGACACCTGCGCCTCCGGCGACAGCTTCCCCGAGGCGAAGAGGAGCTGCACGTCCTCCTCGCCCAGCTTCGCGAGCGAGCGCCCATCCGGCTCGCGCACCGCGTAGATGGGGAGAGTGACCGGGGCCGGGGCTGGGGGCGCCTCCTGCGCCAGCAGCGCCTCGGAGATGGGGGGCAGCACCGGCGGGGTGCGCACCTCCGGCTCGTAGCAGGTGGCCATCAGCGCGGCGAGGTCGCGCTGGGACACGCGCAGGCCGGCGGACAGGAGGAACTCGTCCAGGGCGTCGAGCACGTCGGCGGCCGACTGGAAGCGCTCCTCCGGGTTGGCCAGCATGCAGCGGTTGACGATGGCGCACAGGGGCTCGGGCAGGAAGGGGGACGCGTCCTGGAGCCGCAGCGGGCGGACCTTGAGCGTCAGCGTCTGCTTGAGCACGTCCATCACCGGGCCGGGCTTGAAGGCGGGCCGCCGGGCGAGCAGCTCGTAGAGGGTGATGCCCAGGGCGAAGATGTCGCCGCGCGCGTCCGGCTTCTTCCGGTTGAGCTGCTCGGGAGGGATGTAGCCCGGCTTGCCCCGCACGTTGATGGCGATGTCGTTGTTGCCCTCGCCCACGAGCGCCACGCCGAAGTCCAGCAGCTTCACCTCTCCCTCGAAGGAGAGGATGATGTTGGTGGGGTTGACGTCGCGGTGCACGAGGTGGAGCGGCTCGCCCGCCGCCGAGCGCGCCCGGTGCGCGTAGTCCAGCCCCTTGAGCACCTCCTGGGTGATGTAGCAGGCGATGTGCACGGGGATGCCCTGCCCCCTCGCCGCCACGCGCCGCATCAGGTCATGCAGGTCGCGCCCATGGATGAACTCCATGGCGATGAAGTACTCGCCCCGGTGCTCTCCGAAGTCGAAGATTTGCGCGATGTTCATGTGCTGGAGCTGGCCCGAGAGCCGCGCCTCCTCGATGAACATCTTCACCGTCGACTCCTGCCGGGTGGCCTCCGGCAGCACGCGCTTGACGACCACCTGCTTGGCGAAGCCGCCGGCGCCGAGCGCCAGGGCCCGGTAGATGTCCGCCATGCCGCCGCGGCCCAGGTGACTGAGCAGCACGTAGCGGCCGAAGCGGGCCGGCAGGGAGCTGTCGCCGTCCGTCGTGCTCATTTCCTACCGGAGCCGCCCCGGGTGCTCTCCTCGACGAGCATCTCGTTGAACATGTCCTCGCTGACGACGAGCGTGCCGGGACGGCCCACCACCTTGGGCGCGAGGCCGGGGAGGGGCGCGGGTGTCTTGGCCGGTGCCGCGGTCCTCGCGCTGGCGCGGGGCATGGAGGGCACGGGGGGCATGGCGGGGATGATGGGGACGGGCGGCGCGACGGGTACGGGGGGAGGCAGCGACGGCGGCGGTGGCTCCAGCTCGTCGAGCGGGCCGAGCATGATCTCCATGCTCGGCACCTTGGGCCCGAGCGCCACGGGCGGCTCGGGCAGCGGAGGCGGAGGGACGTCCGCGCCGAGCGTCTCCAGCATGCTGGTGGCGAGCTGCATCGTGCTGTTGCCGAACATCGTGTCGGGCGGCTTGGGCTTCGGTGGGGCCTTGGTGGTGAGCGGGACGACGTTGACGGGCGGCGGCGGCAGCGGCTTCGTCTCGGCCTTGGGCGCGGCCGAGGAGGCCGCGTCCCCCGTGAGCAGGACGATCATCCTGCGCAGGTCCTCGATGGTCTGCTCCTTGGCCGTGAGCGTCTGCTCCCGGGCGGCGAGGCTCTTCTCGAGCTCGGCCACGCGCTGGGTGAGCCGCTCCTTCTCGGCGCGCAGCCGCGGCAGCTCCTCGTGCTGGACGGGCGAGGGGCTCGCGGGGGTGCCCTGGCTCCGCACCTGCTCACGCAGGGCGGTGAGCTCCTGGAGCCACATCCGCTTCTCCTCGCGGACGATGGCCTCCTGCTCGCGCCAGGCCTCGTCGCGCCGCGCGAGCCCGCTCTGCATCTGCTCGCCCAGGCCCCCGAGCCCCGTGAGGAGCTCCTTGAGGCCCCGGCTGGTCCGCTCCAGGCGCTTGATGCCCTGGGCCTGCTCCTCGATGCGCTCGTTCAGCTTGGGCAGGACGGTCTGCTGCGCCTCGCGGGCTCCCGTCTTGCGGAGCTCCTCGCGCTGCGCCTCCAGCCGGCCGAGCTCCTGGGTCGCCTGTCGCAGCAGGGGCAGCACCAGCTCGGCGAGGCCCTCGACCTGGCGCCCCAGCTCGATACAACCCTGGCGGAGCTCCTGGAGGTTCGCCGAGGAGCCCGACGCTGACTCCATGCTGGTTGCGTTCCTCATCACGCTTCCTCCACTCCCTCCTCGATGCCGGCCGTCCTCCAACCGCGCGTCCCCGCCATGATACCCCACCCTCTCGTGGCGGGCTTCAGGGGGTTGGGGCCTGGCCGTCAACACACCAGCCTGGTGGATTCTGTCATTTACCCGGCAACTGGGAACCAGGGGGGCGCGACGGAGCCGCTCCGGCCGCGCGGGAGGCCGACGACAGGTCGGGCCGCAGCGCCAGTGGGGGCAGGGACTCGAAGGACTCCAGCGCGAGCTGCCCGAGGTCCACGTCGGCCTCCGGCAGTCGCTCGATGTCCTCGGCGAACCAGGGCACGTCGATGCTGGCGGGCGAGGGCGGCGGGGTGGAGGCCAGAGCGGGCTCGGGCTCCACGGGGATGTCCACCGTGAGGGTGGAGACGGGCTCGACCGCGGCGCGCCTCGGGCCGGAGACCTCCACCATGGGCCGGCGGCGAGGCCGTGCCATCCCCTCGAGCGGGGCGGGAGGGGGGATGTAGGCCGTGGTGGGCCCCTCGCTCGCCGCCTGCTGCGCCGTGCGCACCCTCACCTCCATGGCGGCCCCACAGCTCCCGCAGCGGACGATCTGACTGCCCAGGGACACGGGCGGCAGCGTCGCCTTGCAGCGGGGGCACTGGAGGGTCGGCACCGGGGGTGATGGGCGAGGCTCTGCGGTCATGCGCTCGATGGGCTCCGAGGAACACGGCCAGGGAATCCACGCGTGCCGGACTCGGCGTTACACCCTGGACGCATCATTTCGCAATCGGGGGGAGGGGTCAATGCAACGGCGGGTCCGGGTGGGGTGGGATGGGGAGTGTAGGAGACGGATCATTGGAGTCGGGGGAGGATCCGATTAGGTTGGCGCCCGGGCCGAGGAAGTGGAGACTTCCGGTGCTCGCCTGTTTATCTCGTTCCGGCTCGCCGAGGTGCCCGCATGTCGTACGCGCCGCTGCTGCGTAAAATCCCGATGTTCGAGCACCTCGCGAGCGAGGACCAGGAGCATCTGTCGGGGTTGCTCCAGCTGCGGCGTTACAGCAAGGGCGAGGTCATCTTCCACGAGGGAGACGTGGGCACGGCCCTCTTCATCGTCCGCAAGGGCGAGGTGGCCATTCGCCTGAGCTCCGCGGAGGGCCGGGAGGTCATCCTGGCGCTGCTGGGCCGGGGCGATGCCTTCGGAGAGCTGGCGCTGCTGGACGGGGAGCCGCGCTCGGCGGACGCGGTGTCGCGCGACGAGACGGAGCTGCTGAAGCTCAACCAGGAGGACTTCCGGCGCTTCCTGGTCGAGCGCCCCCAGGTGGCCATGGCGCTGCTGGCGGTGCTCAGCCGCATGGTACGGCGGGTCACCCAGCTCGTGCATGACGCGGCCTTCCTGGATGCGCGCGCGCGCCTGGCGCGGGTGCTGTTGGATCTGGCCCGGACGCAGGGCCAGCCCGGGGCCGAGGGCGGGGTCATCATCCCCAAGCTGACCCAGGCGGAGCTGGCCAACCTGTGCGGCGTCACCCGGGAGAGCGCCAACAAGTGGCTGAGCTTCTACCGGCGCGAGGGGCTGCTGACGGTCGAGGGGGGGCAGATCACCCTCGTGGACCCCGCGCGCCTGCGCCGTGACGTGGACTGAGGGTACAACAGTGGGAGGAGGCCGCCCCCCGGCGGACCTCGACTCCCGGAAAACACGGGCAGAGGCCGCGCCCCCCAGCGCGGCCCCCATTCCCTGGGACCTTGAGACGATGTGGGTCGCGCCCCCCAGCGCGACGCCCCTGCCCCTTGGACCCGAGCGCATGGGCCACACCCCCCCGGGCGCGGCCCTCACTCGGTGTTCGGGTCCAACGGGTAGTGAGTCCCCGGTCCCAAGTACGGTGATAGCCCGGGGCGTCCCCGTGAGGCTGTGAAGCGACTCACCAAGGCGGTGTGAAGCCGTTCACAGACAAGGGCGGGATTTCATGCCTGGGCTGGGGGAACGGCTGCTCGCGAGCCATCCCGATACCCATCCTGCGGGCGGGCCGGATGCATACACCGGGTGTGGGTCGCCGTTCCAGGCCCGGGCCGTCTGGAGGGACGTGACGGCTCCCGGTGAAATCCGGTTCCAGACACCCTTTCAATCCTGAGGTCGCCCATTTGTATAAGGCGCGAGCAGGCCATGGAGGGTGGCCATCACTGGAGTGGGCACGCCCGCTGCCCGGCCCCGGCGCACCACCGAGCCCATCAACGCCTCCACTTCCAGGCGCTTGCCCTGCTCCAGGTCCACCAGCAGCGACGCCCGCGTCTGTGGGGGCAGCCCCTGCAGCTCCCGCATGAGCGTCTCCGGGTTGCGGTTGACGGTCACTCCCTCGGCGGCGGCGACCCGGATGACCTCGGATGCCGCCTCCTTATATGTGTCGAGTGTCGGTGGGCACGTCCGCAGCACGCCGATGGGCAGCCGGGTGGTGCCGGTCAGCCCGGCGAAGGGCGCCAGGAAGACGAGCTTGTCCCAGAGGGAGACGCGGGCATCCGCTACCGCGTCCGTGTTGATACCGGCCCCGGCGAGCACGTCGCGCAGCGTGGCCACCCGGGGCGAGCTGCGCGAGGTGTCCCCGAAGAACTCGCCGAAGGTGATGCGCTGGTGCATCCCCGTCTGCGTGAGCACGCCGGGCTCGGCGATGGCCGCGGAGATGTAGGCCGAGCCGCCAAGCACCGCCTCCCGGCCCACCGCGGCGGCCACCTCGTCCGGACTGTCCACGCCGTTCTGCAGGGTGAGCACCACCGCCGTGCTCCCGCCAAGGGCCGGGCGCTCGGAGGCGGTCACCAGCGTCTTCACCGCCGGCAGGGCCCCCGCGAGGTCGTACGTCTTCACCGCCAGCATCACGACGTCCACCGGACCCACTCGGGCCGCGTCGGACTCCGCGCGCACTGGCACGCGCACCTCGCCGGCCGGGCTCCTGATGGTCAGCCCCCGCTGGCGCAGCGCCTCCAGGTGCGCACCCCGGGCCAGGAAGGTGACCTCATGGCCCGCCTGCACCAACTTCGCGCCGAAGAAGCCGCCGACAGCCCCGGAGCCCACGATGGCGAAACGCATGGACGCGGAGAATAGAGGCCCCGAGGGTTTCTTGCGCGCGGGGTGTTGGACCTCACGACCGCTTGCCAATGGTGAGGGGCAACTCGCGCACCTCTCCAGCGCGCAGCACCCGGGCCTGCACCTGCGTGCCCACCTTCTCGTCGCCGAGATAGCCGAGCAGCTCCTCGATGCTGTGCAGCGGCTGGCCTCCGAGGCTCACCAGCACGTCGCCGATCATCAGGCCCGCGCGGTCGGCGGGGCCCTCGGGCTCGACGGTGAGGAACATGAGGCCGTCCTCGCTGCCCGCACGGGCCCAGAGGCCCTGGGGCAGGCGGACGGGGTGCGCTCCCACGCCGAGGTATCCCCGGCGGATGCCTCCGTGCTGCTGGAGCGCCTGGGTGACGCGGCCAATGGTCTCTCCGGGAATGATGACGGCCGCGGTGCGGGACAGGGCCGCGGTGAGCAGGCCGAGGAATCGGCCCTGTGCATCCACGAGCGCGCCGCCGGAGAAGCCCGGAGGCAGGTCCGCGTCGGTCTCCAGGTAGCGGTCGATGCGGCCGCCCGCGAAGGTGCGCCAGCTCTCGCCGAACGCGCTGACGATGCCGAGCGTGGCGCGGGCGGTGCGGCCAGGGCGGCCCAGGGCGAGCACGAGGTGGCCCACCTTGACGCCATCGAGCGGCGTGGGCGCCAGCGGGGTGAGGCCGGGGACGTCGGCCTTGAGGAGCGCGAGGTCGGTGGATGGATCTCTCCCGACGAGCTCGGCGGAGACGGTGCGACCATCGGCGAGACCGATGGTGATGGAGCCCTCGTGCTCGATGGCGTGGTGGGTGGTGACGATGTGGCCCTCGGCGCTCCAGACGATGCCGGTGGCACCGTGTCGACGGCGGGCCTCGACGCGCACGACACTGGGGGCGACGCACTCGACGATGGAGGCGAGGGACTGGGACAGGGCGGAGAGGTCGACGGACATGGCGTTTCCTTTCGCTGTGAAAGCTAAACGGCACGCCCCGGCGGCACATCGGCGAGACGGGCAGGTGCTCGACCTACCCGAACGGGTAGGTGCCCTCTCCCATCGGGCTATAGCGTTACGAGTCCCATGCGCGCGGCCCGGACGACGGCTTCGGTGCGCCGCTGTACGCCGAGCTTGGCCAGCACCGCGTTCACATGGAACTTCGCGGTGTGCTCGCTGATGTCGAGCCGATCGGCGATGGCCTTGTTGGACAGGCCCTCGGCGAGCAGTGCGAGCACCTCTCGCTCCCGAGGCGTCAGCGTCTCCGGCCCCACGGTGGGATTCGAGGCGCGCGGGGTGGCTCGCAGAGGGGCGAGGGCCGGGTCGAACACGGTGAGGCCTCGGGCCACGGCGCGGAGCGCGGCGAGCAGCGGAGCGGGGGCCACGTCCCGGAAGAGCAACCCCCGGGCCCCCGTGGAGAGTGCTGCCTCTCCGGCGGGCTCATCGGGAACGAGCGCGAGCACGGGGGCGCCGAGTTCGGGAGCATCGAGCCGTCCACCGGGCTCGGCTGGGTGCAGGCCCACGTCCCACAGCACGACATCGGGAGCGAGCTCCGGGCGCGAGGACTCCACCTCCGCCAGGGTGCCGGAGGCGATGACGGCGATGTCGTCGCCCTGCTCCGCGAGGGCGCGGGAGAGCGCTCCTCGGGCGAGTGGGTCCTCGGCGACCAGGGTGAGACGGACGGGGGAGGCGTCGGAGTCCAGCACAGCGCCTATGCCTAACGGGCATGCCTGCGCCGCGCTCGGCCGTGCTCAGGGTCCGGGTTCGCCGCGCCGCATCAGGCGTCGGACAGTTCACATCCTCCACGAGTTCAATTCTGCTGAGTCGTAGGACGTCCGGTCCAGAGCGGCACGAGCCGGTCACGCACTTCCTGGATGAAGTCCGCGAGGCCCGTTGCCTCTCCCCGGGCTTCGAGTTGCTCCAGCGGGGCTTCCGTCCAGCACACGACTTCCCGCTGATAGTCATCCTGGGTGAGCTCGCTCAGGACTCGCTTGGCATCCCGCTTTGCCCCGTGCTTGGTGGCGGTCAGTTCCTCCGCGTGGCGGCACGGATCGAAGCCGAGCTCTCGGCGAAGTTCTTCGAGCCTCGAGCGCTCGTCATCACTGGCCGCATCGAATCCAGCCAGGACCCAGGCCTCGCGCTTGGGATGGGCAACGGCAATGATGATGGGACCCAGGCCGCTGGTCTGTGCGCGGGCCTGTTCGAGTCCCTTGTGCCGGCGGGGGTCCATGTCGCTGTCCCGGATCAGTAGCACGGCATCAATGTCGTGCTCTCCCTGGGTCGTCAGGAGTGCCAGAGCACGGCGAGCGATGAAGGCATCCGGAGCTCCCGGCTCACCTCCGAAAAGGCCGTTGATGCGGATGTTGGCCGCATCGGCGCGAGCGTGAAGGTTCTTCCATGCGAGGAAGGGCTCGCTCTTTGTCAGCCCACGCCATTGCCGCAGGGCATCGAGCAACTCGGGCTGTATCCAGTCCGCGCTCTGGCTCAGGATGCGATCCACGATGCCACAGGTTGTCCGCTGATCGGCGGCGGCCTCGCAGATGACGACGATGGAACGAGCTCGCATCCGCCATCAGGGCTGCTCCGCTCCTCGCTCACCCACCCACTGCTCGCCCACTGTGCTCCAGAACTCACCGGGCCGCATTGCTTCCTTCCAGCGCTCGAAATCCGGATGGTCCGTGAGGGCGGCGAAGCGGATGGTGCCGTCGGGGAGTACGGTGGACAGCCGGACCTCCTGCGGCTCGAGGTGGTCCACGAGGTAGGGGGAGTGGCTGGTAGCGATGATCTGCAGCTCCGGGTCGCGCTCCAGCAGCTTGCGGAGCTGGACTACCAAATCTCGCTGGGCCTTGGGATGCAGGCCACGGTCCGAGATCATCGAGCAGGACCAGCTTGGGCCTGGGTTCGCTCATCAGGACGGTGAGCAGGCCGAGGACGAGGAGGGTGCCTTCGCTCGCGGCCTCGCTCGGGATTCCCGTGCCTGACTTCGTATCGAAGAGGATTCGGTGACCGGAGTAGGTCCGTGTCACATGTCGGGTGATGGGCTCATCGTTGATGCGGAGTGTTTCCGCCTCCTGACGTGTGACCTCCGCCAGGGAGAGTCGAACCCGAACGACCTGGGGAATCACGGCACGAAGTGCACCAAGGAGTTCCGCGAAGTCTTCTGGCCGATTCAGGGCCATCTGAGCCAGCGTGGTGGCGAGGCCCGCCCCGTCTGTGTCGATCCTGGGCTGGACTGATTCCGCATAGGACGGCTCAGCGAGGCGGCGCGACTTCCAGACGCAGGAGGACGCTGGCGGTCCAGTCCTTCAGGAAGGCGAGGAGGCTTGCGGCTGGCTTCTGCGTGTGGAGATGTCCATTGCCGTGCGTGGAACCTCTGGTACTACGAAGTCCAGTTCTCCCCATCGGCCATTCACTTCCAATAGAGGGCGCAGATTGTCGGCCGACTGCTGTTTCGTGGCCTTCAGCTCCATACGAAGGACGCCCGGCTTCTGGCTCCCATTCTCCTTCTGCCTGAATGAGAACCAGGGACTCGCTGCTCCGCCTGATGGCGGAAGACCACCGTACTGCTGGATGACGTTGCTGCGATGGATGGATCGGGTCGGCAAAAGCCGAAAGCAGGTCCAGTGCCTGCAGCACGCTCGTTTTCCCTGAAGCATTCGGTCCAACGAGCACCGTGAATCGGTCGAAGGCGAGTTCAGCCGACTCGATGCCTTTGAAGTTCTGCAGGGTCAGCTTGTGGATCATGGGCTCGGAAAAGGAGGCGTTGGCGCGTTCTACTACACGAATGGTGGCAGGGCGGCTTCGCTGAATCCACAGGATGACCCTCACCCCAGCCCTCCTCCGGCGGGGAGGTAGGTCACATCACGGCCACGGGCAGCCGGCGGCGGCCGAAGTCTCCCGGCTCCGTGTCGAAGTGCCCCGGCACCTGCGCTCCGCAATCCGGGCACTTGCCCTCCGCCGTGAGCCGGTACGTCAGGAGCTGGAACCAGTCGCGCACGATGAGCGCCTTGCCGCAGTCCGGGCACAGCGTCGTCTCGCCCGCGGGGTCGTGCGTGTTGCCCGTGTACACGTACCGCAGCCCCGCCTTGCGAGCGATGTCCCTCGCCCGGCGCAGCGTGGCCGGCGGGGTGGGTGGGAGGTCTCGCAGCTTGTAGTCCGGGTGGAACGCCGTGAAGTGCAGCGGCACGTCCGGGCCCAGGTGCTCCATCAGCCACTCGCTCATCGCCCCCACCTCCGCGTCCGAGTCGTTCTTCCCCGGAATCAGCAGCGTGGTGATCTCCAGCCACGTCTTCGTCTCGTGGCGGAGGTACTCGAGCGTCTCCAGCACCGGCTTCAAGTGCGCGGCGGTGAGCTGGAAGTAGAAGTCCTCGGTGAAGGCCTTCAGGTCCACGTTCGCCGCGTCCATCTTCGCGTAGAACTCACGGCGTGGCTCGGCGCGCATGTAGCCCGCGGTCACCGCCACCGTCTGGATGCCGCGCGCATGGCACGCGTCCGCCACGTCCATGGCGTACTCGGCGAAGATGACCGGGTCGTTGTAGGTGAAGGCCACGCTCCGGCAGCCGCGCGCCTCGGCGGCGCGGGCGATGGCCTCGGGGGTCGCCTCGTCGGTGAGCCTGTCCATCTCGCGCGACTTCGAGATGTCCCAGTTCTGGCAGAAGCGGCACGCCAGGTTGCACCCGGCCGTCCCGAAGGACAGCACGCTGCTGCCCGGATGGAAGTGCACCAGGGGCTTCTTCTCGATGGGGTCCACGCAGAACCCCGACGAGCGCCCATACGTGCTCAGCACCATCTGGTCGCCCGTCCGCTCCCGCACGAAACACATGCCCCGCTGCCCCTCGTGCAGCTTGCAGTCGCGCGGACACAGGTCGCACTGGATGCGCCCGTCCTCCAGCGCATGCCACCAGCGCGCGGGGTACTCGTTCTCTCGCATGTCCTCCTCCCGAGGGGCGGGGATGTTCCTTCCGCCGCTCAATGGGGAGGAAACACGTGGGGGAGCGGGCAGCCGTCCCACTCGCACCCATTCCCCCTCGGCCGGGTCGCCGGGCGGCCAGGCTCATTCACGCTGGCCGCTCCGGACCCGACCGGACACCCTCGCGGGGCCTACGGCTGCACCGGCGCCTGCTCCCAGCTGCGGTCGCGCAGCGCGTTCTCGATGAACTTCAGGTGCCGCTGCTCGTCCGAGAAGTTGCGCTCGATGACGCGGCGGGCCTCGTCGCTCCAGTCCTCCTTCAGGGCGTTCTGGTAGGTGCGGTTGGTGAGCATCTCGTTGCCCCGCATCGCCTGGAGCGCGGCCTCGTTGCCCATCATCGAGGTGACCGCGGTGAAGCCCTTGAGGATGAAGCCCTTCGTGTCCGGCTTCTGCCTCGGCGTGCCGCCCAGCATCGTCACCACCTGGGACAGGTCCCGGATGTGGCGCTCATGGTCCTGCTGGAACGTCCGCAGGCTCATGCGCAGGGACTCCGCGTCGATGCGGTTGATCGCCGCCTCGTAGGCCCCCACCGCGTCGTAGTCGAGCGCGATGAGGTCATTGAGCCGCTCGAGCATCTTGTTCAGGTCCATCGCCGCCATGCCGTCTACCTCCTGAAGCGCGCGGAAGATGCCGCGCCGCCGAAAGCTGGGGCGGAGGGTGAGGGGCCTCAAGGGGCGTGAGCCGACACTTCTCCACGTCCCGGAAGATTGGCCGCATGGCGAGCGGGGGAGCACACCTGACACCGGGTGGACGGTGTTCCTCCTCGGAGGGCTATGGCGGCGTCACGGCGACGCCCGTCCACGCGGAGAGTCGCTCCAGGGCCCGCATGCGCTCGGGCTCGGGGAGCTGGCCCAGCCGGGCGAGGTGATTGCCTCCGGGGACGGTGAAGCGGAAGGAGTCGTTGGGCGCATGGACCGAGAAGCCGCCGGTGGTCCAGGGGTCGTTCTCACCGTAGACGAGCAGCAGGCGCTCGGCCTCGGTGCGGCTCCACTGCTCCACCTGAAGCAGGAGCGAGGGGTCGTTGCGCGGCTCCATGGGGACCAGCAGGTTCGTGAGGGGGTTGTTCTTGCGCGGGTAGCGCAGCAGGTCCTTCAGGTGCTCCTCGGGGAGGTGGGGCCAGCCCAGCTCGGTGGCCGCCTGGTAGTAGAAGCCTTGAGAGCCCGCGAGCGCCTGGTCACAGTGTGTAGGCCATCGAGGAAGCCGAGCAGCTCGGAGGCCGGAGCCTGGGGGCCGGGGATGAAAGGGCACTGGGACGCGTCGGAGGAGACCCAGAAGAGGAAGGGCAGGTCGAGTACGGCGAGCTCAGCGCCAGGTCCTGCCCGAGGTGGTGGAAGGTGGCGCCCGCGTTCTCGGCGAGGGAAGTCCGGGTGCATTCCCCCCTGGGGAACGTCGCGGCCCGTGGGCCATATCGGGGGGTCCACACTCGTGCCCCACCTATCCCTTCCCTGGTTGCGGGCGGGCTGGCATCTTCCACGCCCGCATTCCTGATTCGCCGAGGTTGACGCGTGCCGGAGAAAGACTGGGAGAGGCTGGGAGCGCTGTCCGAGGGCTTGAAGGTGGGAGTGGTCGCCGCGAGCCGTGAGGGCTTCGGCCTCGTCGGGGCCGTGGCGGAGCCGTCCGCGGGCGCCCTCCTGGAGCGCATGCGGGGCCGTCGCGCCCAGCTCCACCGGGTGTCCGCCGGGTCCGTGACGAGGACCTGGGAGGGTCCGGGCTGGATTCAGGCCCTGGACTGCAACGGGTCGCTGGGCGTGGCCGTCGGTGCCACGCTGAAGCCCTCGGGCTCGGGCTCGGACTACCACCTGCTGGTGTCCACGGACGGTGGCCTCGAGTGGCAGACGCGCGGGCCGGTGGGCGCGCCGAGCCTCGCCCAGGTGCTGGCCCTCAGTGCCAACGAAGTCTGGGTGCTGGGCGCCTGGTTCCTCGGGCGCACCACGGAGGGTGGCGCCTCGTGGACCGAGGTGGAGCTGGCGGGCGAGCGCAACCCGCACACCGAGCGTCTGCGGCGCATCGAGGGGGGCGTGGCCCTGCTGGGCAAGGGCATCTCCCTCACCACGGACGGCGGTGCCTCGTGGCGCCAGCAGGACGTGGTGGGCGCGAGCCGCGTGGTGGACGTGGACGGGGCCTTCGTGGCCGCCGTGGTGGAGGGCCAGGCCCGGGTGGGCGAGCTCCAGGGCTCCGAGGTGCGCTGGTTGGAGCCGCTGCCCAATGGCCGCGAGCCGCTGCGCCTCGTCTCCGCCGAGGGCGTGCTGCGCCTGCTGACCCGTAGCGCGGACCCGACCAGGAGCGCCGACCTCGCCCTGCATCAGAGCGAGGACGGCGGCCGGACGTGGTCGAACCACTCGCTGCCGATCGGTCCTCAGGTGGACATCGCCGGCCGCGAGTGGGGTGTGGGTGTGGACGTGAGCGGCGCCGTCTACGGCCGCATGGGCTGAGCGGCGAGCCGTCTCACGAGGTGAGGGTGGTGATGAGCAGTGCTCCCACCACCGAACCCACCAGGGTGCAGCCCAACAGCTTCAGGGCCGCCCAGGTGCTCTGCAGGGTCTGGGTGTTGGAGGTCATGGTGCAGTGACGTCTCTAACACCCGGCTCTGACATGGCCGGTGCCAACCCCGTGAGTTTTGCCCCTCTCCCAGGTGTCGGGAGAGGGGGCTGGCGTCACGAAGGGATGGAGGACGGCTACAGCGGGACCTGCTCGCGCTGGGTATTCGTGATGAAGCCGGTGCCCGCGGCCACCAGCTTCGCCATCAGCCGGTCCATGCCGTTGGAACGAGAGAAGGCCATCTCGTTCTTCGTCACGCCCACCAGCGTCAGGAGCTGCACCTTCCCCGACTCCAGCTCGAAGTGGGAGGGGCGCGAGGGGTCCGTCACGAAGACGAAGCCGTTGAGCTTCGTCTCGGGGCTGCCGTCCAGCGTGCCCTCCACCGGGTAGCGGTGTCCCACCGCGAAGGCCCGCATGCACACGAGGTTGTAGGCCATCATGTCCAGCAGCCGGAGCACCGGCCACTTCGCCTCCTCGGTCGTGTGGATGACCATCTCGTAGCCGATGCCGCTCGGCCGGCCCGCTTCAATCTCCTGACCCGGGGCCACCGTGAAGGGGTTGGACAGGCCACTCGTCACGTATGTCCAGTAGGGGTAGTCCGGGCTCGGGGGCGCCACGCGCACCCCCATCCCCCCCCAGTTGGGATCCAACTCCTTGACCTCGGCCAGGTCACTCTCCAACCAGGCCTCCAGAGCTCCACTCTGGTCCAGCGTGTAGACCTCCTCGCTGATGGCTCCAAAGAGCTTGGGGTACTCGACCTCGTCCCGATCCGCCCAGCAGTCCTCGTACCACTGCAGGAAGTCCGCTTCTGTCTCAGGCGCTTTCATAGCGGTCAGACTCTACGGGTTGTTTCCTCCCAATTCACTTTCCATTCACAGGGGTGTGTCCGGTTCCAGGGTGGGTAACCGCTTTCCCACCGTGGGAGGCGCCGTTCCCTCCTCCAGGGCAGGCGGGCGAGCATCCCTGTCGCACGCTGTACCCACGAGGCGCCTTCCGGTGGACGAAGTGGGTGGTTGGCGCGCCCGGTATGGGTCGTGAAGGGGAACGGGGGCACGAGCCGCCAGGGCGCTCGGGTCCACACACGGGGGAACGCTATGCAGAGGGGATGGAAGGCCATGGCCATGGCCGCGGTGCTGGGAGGGGCGGGGGCGGCGAGTGCCCATGAGTTCACCTGTGAAAAGCGCATCCGGGTCCAGGGCGAGAAGCCGACGGCCGAGGCCCCCCGGGTGACGAAGTTCCCGGCCACGCTGCGCTTCCACTACACGCTGAAGAATGTCCACCCGACGGGCGAGTCGGTGGCCAACGTGGTGGAGGACGCGCTGCTGGAGCCCTACGGCTTCCGCTTCCCGTTCCAGACGCCGCTGGCGGTCGGGGTGGGCCAGGAGAAGGAGAGCTCCTTCGAGGTGAAGCTGGCGTCCCTCGATGCCTGTCAGGCGCTGGCGGCCTCGGACGGCAAGGTGGACGGGCACTTCGACAGCGCGCTCCGGGTGGGGTGGGACCTGGGCGAGACGCAGTGCGCCGCGCGCGTCTCCTGCTGCGAGCCCTATGTGGACTGCGACATGACCTGTCCGCAGCATGATCCCCTGTGCACGGATACGGGGAACGCCCTGGCCCCGGCCTCGCGCAACGCGGGCTTCTTCAAGGTGCACGAGGGGGCACTCCAGCAGTGCCTCGCGCCGGGGCGCATCGACCTGGGCGTGGCTCAGGTGGAGTCGCTGGAGCACGCGCTCGGCCTGCTGTGGGCCAGCCCCGGCCTGGACCGCAATGGCGAGGCCCGGAACGAGACGGAGGCCTGGCGCTTCGAGCTCGCGCGTGAGGCGCTGGTGGCCTCGTGCAACGAGCGCCTCTTCGGGACCGAGGCGAAGCGGAGCCGGGCGCTCGACGAGGCCCTGCGGACGCTGGGCACCTCGGGGGACGAGGGCACCGAGCGACTCGCCACGGAGCTGCGGCGCACCAACGAGGCGGGCACGCGCGAGCCGCTGCCCCAGGGCTTCGACGCGGGCCGGGCCACGCCGGCGCACGCCGCCAGCATCGCCATCGACCCGACGGAGCCCGTCCGCCGGTAGCGCCAGCTCCCCCACTCGACTTCCAGGAGAACACACCATGAAGAAGCTGATGTTGTCCGCGCTGGGCGCGGTCGTCCTCTGTCTCGCGGGCTGCGGTGAGAGTGACCAGACGCGCGGGGTCACCGGTCCCCGCCCGGACTTCCCCGAGGAGCTCCAGGGCCAGCGCTTCGAGCTGCGCCTCAAGGGGGTGAACAATCCCGGCTACGGCTCGGCGCTCGTGCAGGTGCGCCGCATCACCGTCACCACGGTGGACGGCCAGCCGCTGGCCACCCGACTCAAGACGCGTCAGGCGCTGGAGCTGACCAATCCCGAGCACGCGCACCTCATCGGCCGCTTCGTGGTGCCGGACGGGGTGGAGCGGGTGAAGGTGGCGGTGGAGTTCGACGACTTCGGCGGCTACGAGGGAGCCTCGGGCGGCGGGGTCCTCGACACGCGGGTGGCGCCGCTGCGCTTCGAGGCTCCGGTGGCCTACCTCGCCAAGCGTGGCCACGCGGTGGTGCACCTGGACCTGGGGCAGTCGCTGCGGGCCCAGGGCGAGTCCCGCCTGCTGCTGCCGAGCCTGGACGTGCGCTACTGACCGGTGGCGCGGCCCTATTCCGGGAGGGGCCAGGGCTTGAGGCCGGCGAGCTGCTCGGCCTGCTCGATGGCGGGGCGCAGGTGGGCGTGCTCGCGGCGGAGGAAGTCACGCACGGCCTTGTCGAGCGTCCTGTCGAAGAGCAGGTGCGCGCTGTGCACGGCGGTGGGCTCGAAGCCGCGGGCGATCTTGTGCTCCCCGCCCGCGCCGGGCTCGAACACCTTGCGCCCGGTCTGGATGCACTCGTCCACCGAGTGGTACAGGCACACGTGGAAGTGCAGGAAGGGGTGCTCCTCGAAGCAGCCCCAGTAGCGGCCGTAGAGGCGCTTGGGGGTGGCGAGGTTGAAGGCCCCGGCGATGACCTTGCCGCCGCGCTCGGCCTGGACCAGCTCCACCGTCTCCGGCAACGCGCGGAAGGCGCGCTCGAAGAAGTCCCGGTTGAGCTGCACCTGACCCCAGGGCCCCCGGCTCTCGCAGGTGGCCTCGTAGAAGCCGTAGGCACGCCGGGCGTGCTCGGGGCCCAGCTCCTGGCCGCGCACGGTGCGGATGACGATGCCCTGGGAGGCCGCGGCGGCGCGCTCGCGCTTGATCTGCGAGCGGCGCTTGGAGTCGAAGCGGGCCAGGTAGTCGTCGTAGCCGCGATAGCCCGGGTTCTTCCAGTGGAACTGCAGGGTGATGCGGCGCGCGAGCCCGTCCTCCTCCAGCAGGTCCGCCTCGTCCTCGCGGGGGTAGAGGACGTGGACGGAGGAGCAACCGCTCCTCGCGCGCGCTCTCGATGGCGGCCTGGAGCAGCGCCTTGCGGAGCGCGGGCGACGTCCTCCCCGGCGGCGATGAGGAAGCGCGGGCTGGTGGCGGGGGAGAGCGGGGCGCCGACGACCAGCTTGGGGTAGTACTCGATGCCGAGCCGCTCGGCGGCGCTGGCCCAGGCGAAGTCGTAGATGTACTCGCCCATGCTGTGGTGCTTGCGATAGGCGGGCGAGGCGGCGACGAGCTGCTTCCCACGCCAGAGCGTGAGGTGCTGGGGCTCCCAGCCGGTCTCCAGCCGGGCACTGCCACTCTCCTCCATGGCGGCGAGCCACGCATGGCGGATGAAGGGAGGGGCCTCGGGTCCAGCGAGCGCGTCCCAGGCCGAGGCGGGGACGTCGGTGATGGACTCGAGGAGGCGGAGGCGGAGGGGAGAGTCGGCGGCCACGGGAGACCTTCTTAACGCGGTCCCGGGACGCTCGCCGTGCGTACCCCTCCTCTCCCTTCGGCCGGGCCGGAGACGCGTCTCAAGCCCCCGGAACGTTTGGGGAATTTTCTCCCGATATGGGAGGTGCCACCAAGGGAGCGCGCAGCCCCGAGCGGAACAGTAGGAAGCACAGCGAGGAGGGTCGGAACGACCGTCGATCCGCCAATGAGCAGGGACTTCATGGGGCCGCGCACCCTGGCTCAGCGGCACAGGGGTTGTGCGGGCGCGTCGACGCTGGTGGCGAGGAGTTGGAGGAGCTCGGTGGGCTGGGGCTCCTGCCCGTTCTTCCAGAGCGCGGCCTCGGCCCAGCACTGCACCCAGGAGACGTTCCCGTCCGCTGGGAGCGCGCCGCACTGGGCTCCGCGCACGGCCCCTCGGGCCTCGGCGTCCCGCTTCACCGCCGCGAACACATGGGGCGCGAGTTGCTGGAGGAGGATGTCCGCGTACGCCTGCGGAGGAGGCACCACCAGTGGATCCGCCACGAGCCCCGCGGGCCCGAAGCCCACGTGCTCCCCGTCCTCGAAGCGCATCTCCGCCCACCTTCTGGTCGGGAGTGGAGGAGGGCGTGCTCGCCTGGAGCGTGAAGCGGAAGCCCGACGTCCAACGGTGCGTCCACACCGACTACGTGAAGTCGTCGTAGACGTCCACGAGCACCGTGGCGGGGGTGTTGTTCAGCGTCTTGCTCGCCAGATCGCGCGCGTTCCGGGCATCGCTCTCGTCCGTGGCGGCCTCCCGGGCCTCCTCGCACGGGGACTTGGGCGTGGGGCAGGTGACGCAGGTGGCCTCGTGCTTTTCCTGGGCCTTTCTCGCACTCGGCGTCCTTCTCCTTCTCCTTCTCCCGGGCACTCCGCAGCTCGCTCTCGGCGAGCGAGAAGTTCTCCTCGGCGGTGTCGTAGTCGGGATTCCGCGGCCTCCTCCCTGCCGCTGACATAGCGCACGGTTTTCTTGTGCTCGGTGCGGGTCTTCGCGGGCATCTGGATGACCGCGTCCACCTGGAGCTGGAGCGGCTCGGGCTCGCCGGGCAGCGATTCGGGACTCGCGCACCGCGCCCAGGGCGGCAGTCCCGAGGCCAGGTACGCGCACACGCCCGAGAGCGCGGAAGCGACCGGGGGCGACATCGAGCCGTCGGGCCCGGGATGGAGACAGCGGATGGCGCTCTGGGCGAGGAAGCTCTTGGCGGGTCCGCTCGACGCGCGGGGCCAGGTTCTCACCGGGCGCGAGGCACTGCGCCGTGGACCACATCACGGTAGCGGCGCCCGCGTGGTTCTGTCCCTGGGCGATGAGGGCGAGGTCCACGAAGCGCGAGGCGACCCGGCTCGCGCTCTCGGCGAGGCGTGTCTGGTAGCTCGGGACGGGGAACTGACGGCCGCGCGACTGGAGACACGTGAGCCCGGTGACCGCCACGTTCAGCGGGCCGTCCAGGCTCCATCGGGCGCAGCGCTCCATGTGGAGCTGGCTGGCCTTCTCGAGCATCGCGGAGAGCTCGGGGTGGTTGGGGATGAGGTCCCAGGCATCGAGGAGGGGAGGAATGCACCGGTCGAGGTCACCCGCCTCGCAGGAAGGGCGGCGCTCTCGATGGCCTGGGCCGTGGCCTTCTCCGCGAAGAGGGGGACGCGGGTGCAGGCCAGCTCGTCCTCGGGCTTGGCGGTGCAGGCATCCCGATAGGCGCGGGCCGCGGTCAGGAAGTCACCGCGGATCGCCGCGTCTCGCGCGAGGGCCATGGCCTCCCGGTACGCGGTGTTGCAGCCGCTCAACGCCAGGAGTGCGAGCAGCGGGGAGAGTCGAGAAACCGGGAGCTGGAAACGCATGGGCGGGAGGTCGCTGGAGAGAACGGGAGGCGGCTCCCCCGGACGGAAGGGGGCGCCTCCTTATTCATCATCCCGCCGCCCACCCCGGTGTTGCTAGGCCGTCTGGGCCTCCACCACGTGGGTGGGCTCGTCCCGGTAGTAGTGGGGCGAGTGCGGATCCTTCTCCGTGTCCGAGTATGCGTGGTGCTGGCGGTGGAGGATGGCGTACGCGCGCGGCGACAGGTACGAGGAGCCCTGGAGCAGGTAGGTGAGCAGGTGCAGGGCGCGCTCGGTGCGCGGACCCATGGTGTACATGCGGTGCGCGGCGTAGCGGTGCAGGAAGAGGCTCCGCATGAGCACGGCCCCGCACGAAGCCGCCCAAGCCCTACTCGGAGGGAGCCGGGTTGCCCGCCTTGAGCCAGTTGGCGAGCGCGAGCGCTTCCGCCGTGGAGATGCGGCCGGCGTAGGCAGGCATCATCGTCCCGGGACGGATCTTCTGGGGAGCGAGGATCCACATGGCGACCACTTCCGCCGATTTGCCGCGAGCGTTGGCGAGCGAGGCGGCGTAGGCGCTGCCCGGCCCATGGCAGGTCTTGCACCCGAGGTCGGAGTAGAGCTGCTCCGGGGGCCGCGCGGCTTTGGCCTGTGGCGGGCTGCCTTGCGCGGTGGCGGAGGAGGGCGAGGCAGGCTCCTTCTGCTCGGACTTGTCCGAGCAGGCGAAGAGGGCCAGGGGCATCGTCAGGAGCGCGGTGCGCGCCAGCGGGAGGGAGGGGTGCTTTCGGTTCAAGCTCTTGCCCATGTCAGAGAGGAAGCTGTCTCGACGCGAGGAGCCGTCTCTCTAGCGTTCCCGAGGCGGGACACGCCAGCCCGGAGAGTCTCGTCCACGCACGAGTGTTGGGGCTCGGGCAGAGCGTGGTAGGGAGGGCCGCGCATCGGGAGGAGCAACGACCATGGAGCGCGCGGACATCGTCGCGTTGGACAAGCGGTACGTGTGGCACCCGTACACCGCGATGGACGAGTACATCGCGAAGACGGACCCGCTGGTGGTGGTGCGCGCCGAGGGGCCGTACCTCTACGACGCGGACGGCACGCGCTACCTGGACGCCAACGGCTCGTGGTGGGTGTCCACGCTGGGGCACCGGCACCCGCGGCTGGTGCGCGCGCTCACCGAGCAGGCCGGCGCCTTCCCGCACGTCTCGCTCGCGGGCGTGACGCACGAGCCGGCGGCGCGGCTCGCGCAGGAGCTCGTCCCGCTGGCACCGGGCGCCGAGCGCACGGACCTCCCGGCCGGGCGAGCGCCTCTCGCGCGTCTTCTACTCGGACAACGGGAGCACGGCGGTGGAGGTGGCCATCAAGATGGCCGCGCAGTACTGGGCGCAGAACGGCCGCCCCAGGCGCACGCGCTTCATCACGCTCTCGGGCGCCTTCCACGGCGAGACCATCGGGGCCACCAGCGTGGGCGGGGTGGCGCTGTTCCGCGACATCTTCGGGCCGCTGCTCTTCGACGTGGTGCACGTGCCCTCGCCGGCGGAGGACGGGGGCTGGGAGCGCGCCTTCGCACAGGTGGAGGCCACGCTGCGCGCAGCACCCGGACGAGATCGCCGCCGTCATCCTCGAGCCCGTGCATCCAGGGCGCGGCGGGCATGCAGATGTACCCGCCCGAGTTCGTGCGCGCGGTGCGCGAGGCCACGCGGGCGGTGGACACCTTCCTCATCGCGGACGAGGTCTTCACGGGCATGGGGCGCACGGGGGCGCGCTTCGCGTGCGACCTGGCGGGGGTGGTGCCGGACCTGCTGTGCCTGGCGAAGGCGCTGTCCGGAGGGCATGTTGCCCTTCGCCGCGACGCTGGCCACCGAGCGGGTGTTCTCGGGCTTCCGCGGAGGCGAGGCAGCGGGCGCTGTACTACGGGCACTCGTACTGCGGGAACCCGCTGGGCGCGGCGGTGGCGCGCGAGGTGCTCGCGGTGTACCGGGACGAGGACGTGCTGGGACAGGTGGCGCGCAAGGCCCGCGAATCTGAGGCCGCCTTCGAGCGGCATGGCCGGGACGATCCCGGGGCTGACGCGGCCGCGGGCCCTCGGCATGGTGGGCGCGGTGGACCTGGGAGGCGGCGGCTACCTGGCGCACGGCGGCTGGCGCGTGTACGAGGCGGCGCGGCGGCGCGGCGCTGTACCTGCGCCCGCTGGGGGACACGGTGTACGTGGCCCCCGCGCTCAACATCCCGGACGCCGCGCTGGACGAGCTGCTCGCCGGAGTGGAGGCCAGCCTGCGCGAGGTGGCCGCGGGCCAGTCCTAGCCCCGGGCGGGGAAGGACCCGTCGAGCGCGATGATGAAGTTCACCTGCGTGTATGGCCGCAGGTCATCGAGCGGCCGGCGATCGGTGGTGTCGCTGGCGGCCGGCAGGTCCGAGGCGGTGTGCGGCGAGCCTCGGAGCGTCAGGCCCGGACCCACCCCCGGGTGGAGCGGCACGCGGCCCCGCAGATCCGGTAGGGCGAAGGTGGTCATGCCATCGCCACCGTAGGCGGTGCCCAGGACGGAGAAGAGCGCGGAGTTCTGCGAGATGGACAGGAGCCGGCCATCGCAGGGCGCCCACCCGCGGGGGGCGAAGGCGCCGGCGAACATGCGGATCTCTCCAATGAGGGGTTCGGACATGGCTGCGTTCTCGGGAATTTCTGGACCCGAGCCGACCATGTCTCCCAGGCTGGGAGTACGAACCGGTTCACGCCAAAGGTGTGAACGCGTTCACAGCGCTCGTCCCCCCGAGCCGTTCTCGCAATGGAGTTCGTCCAGGGACGTACTTCATGCACACTGGGGGCTCACCCCAGCAGCGGTAGCACGGAGGGCTCGATGGGCCTGTGTATGTGGATCATCTCTGGTTTCATAGCGGGGCTGATTGCCCGCGCCGTGATGCCCGGCCGTCAGGGCATGGGCCTCATCTCGACCACGCTGCTCGGCATCGCCGGGTCCTTCATGGGCGGCTTCCTCGCCTCGGTGCTCCGGGGCGGGAACTGGCGCCTGTTGAATCCCAGCGGCTTCATCGGCGCCATCGTCGGCGCCATCGTGCTGCTGGCCCTGGGCCGGATGATGTCGAGCCGGCGTTGAGGTGCCCAGGTGTGCCCACCTACAATCTGGTGGGCACACAGGCTTCCATGATGTAGGCTGATAGCGCTACCCAGACAGAATCAGGCGAACTGATGGCAAGCCCTCTACGACGCTGATGGCTTCGCGCGTGCGGGGCTGGCGTTTTGCCTGATTTTCTCCTATCAGGCGCGCGAACACGAATTTCGGGTGGATGTCACCTGTTCCACCCATGCAGCCCGGCTCCTGCGGAGGAACCCCTCCAAGGTAAATGCCGCGGAATCGGGCTGATTGGTGACTGCGCGCGTCCTCGGGGTGCAAAACCCCTCCAAGGTCGAACCCCGAGGACGCGCGCAGCCCTAGTTTCCCACCTGTTCGGTCAGATGCAAGCAGCGGGTGACGGAAACGCAACCCTTGGCCGGCTGGTACTCGATGGGTGCGTCCCGCCTCCTCTGGGAGAGCGGTACCCTGGGGACTCGGTCTGACTCCGCGACAGAACCTGTGCGGCGGAACGCGAGGGGGTCCATGAGCCTGGCGGAGGCGGCCCGGCTGCACCCCGAGCCCTGGTGGCGGAGTTGAAGCGCGCGGGCCAGCAGCACCGTGCGCTACACCGAGCTCGTCCGGCCTGGGTCACGACATCTTCGACACCGTGTACCTCGACGAGGCCGTGAGTACCTGGCTCTTCGCGCCGCGGCGCGGGAAGTGAGGCCGGGGTCGGAGTCGTTGGTCCTGCACGTGGATGGGATTACGGTGGCGCCCGAGCCATGTACCTGACACGATTCGTCATCGAGAACATCCGAGCCATCCGGAAGCTGGAGTGGGAGGTTCCTGCCGAGCGTGCTCCAGGCTGGCACGTCATCCTGGGGGACAACGGCTCTGGGAAGTCCACGGTCCTGCGCTCTCTCGCGCTGGCGCTTCGTGGGGCCTGATGAGCGCCGAGGCCCTGCCGCGCGAGTGGGCTCGGTGGCGACGTGGCACGAGCAGCAAGGCCATGATCCATCTGGTGCTTGTGCCGGATTCGCGAAGCTCGACAAGCTCTGAAGGCAAGGGAGCCGCGGACGCTTCCCCGTGAAGTTGGGGCGGCCTCTGATGGTACCTGGACTCTTCGGGAGGATTGAGCCCGAGCGGGGCGATTCTCAGGGCTGAGTCCAGCTCCAGGACTCGATCCTTCCGTCGGGCAGCGTATGTGTTGGCAGCAGAGGCGACGGGCTGGTTCTCGGCTTCTTATGGCCCCTTCCGCCGGTTCACGGGTGGCGACGACGGAGTACGAAGAGCTCTTCGCGACCAACCCGACGGCTCGCCCGGCACCTCTCCGTGTTCAACGAGAGCGTCGCGCTCACCGAGAGCCTCCGGTGGCTCCAGCAGCTTCAGTTCAAGAAGCTCGAGGGAGATCCCGAGAGTGACCTGCTCGACTCGCTGAAGGAGTTCATCAACCAGCCTGGGTTCCTGCCGCACCATGCACGCCTGGAGAAGATCAGCTCTCGCGAGGTGCTCTTCGTTGATGGCAATGGCTATCGCGTCCCCGTGGAGGATCTCAGCGATGGCTATCGCTCCATCCTCAGCATGACCTTCGAACTCATCCGCCAGCTCGCGGCCACCTACGGTCCGAAGCGCGTCTTCCATCCGAAGGAGCCGACCAAGGTGGACGTGCCGGGCGTGGTCCTCATCGACGAGGTGGATGCGCACCTGCACCCGACCTGGCAGCGCAAGGTGGGCCTCTGGTTCCGCGAGCACTTCCCCAAGCTGCAATTCATCGTCACCACCCACAGCCCCCTGGTCTGTCAGGCGGCGGAAGTCGGGCACGGTGTGGCGGCTCCCCGGCCCGGCTCGGACGAGGAGGCCCGGCAGGTGACCGGTGTGGAGCTTCGACCGGCTCATCTTCGGCAACGTGCTCGAAGCCTATGGCACGGAGCTGTTTGGCGAGGACGTGGCTCGCTCGGAGCACGTCGAAGCGCCGGCTTGCAGCCGCCTGGCCGAGCTGAACCTGAAGGAGCTACGCAGGGGCTTGAGTGCCTCCGAGCGCAAGGAGCTGCAGGTTCTGCGCGCGAGTCTGCCCACTGCCGCGATGACGGTCCATGACTCGGAGTCGTGAGAGCCTGAAGTGATCCGGCTGCCGACGTCCCGCTGCCCACCACGCGCGGCACATCAGCTCGAGCGCTGGCAGGCGGAGGTGAACGCGCTCGCCGAGCCATGCCGAACGTGTCGAGGCCGCGAAGCAACACTTTCTCCAGCGCAACACCGCCAGGAACGAGACCTTCTTCGAGCCGTTCGCCGCACGCTGGCGGCGATGTGCGCGGGTGCCCGGCGTTGCGGTTATTGCGAGGACTCGGCGGCCGATGAGGTCGAGCACATCAGGCCCAAGGACCTCTACCCGGAGCTGGTCTTCGCCTGGCACAACTACCTCTATGCTTGCGGCCATTGCAACAGGCCCAAGAACAACCGCTTCGCGGTCTTCCCTCGCGGAGCGCGCAAGCCCATCGAGGTCAGGCGGCGCCCCGGAGCGCCCCTCGAGCCGCCGCGTCAGGGCACTCCTGCTCTCATCGATCCGCGCCACGAGGATCCGATGGCCTTCTTGATGCTCGACCTGCGGGAGACCTTCTTCTTCATCCCCATCGCGTCGAAGGGCTCGAAGGACCACGCACGGGCCGAGTACACCCTGGACATCCTGCGGCTCAATGCTCGCGAGCTTCTCCTGGTGGCGCGCGCCGAAGCCTTCACGGGGTATCGCGCTCGCCTCTCCGAGTACGTCTCGCTGCGCGAACAGGGGGCTGCTCCGTCCGCGCTGGCTCGACGCACCCAGTCCATCCAGCGGGCGGCACATCCCACGGTGTGGAAGGAGATGCAGAGGCAGCATCGGCAGCACCCCGAGCTTCGAGACCTGTTCCGCAGGGCCCCGGAGGCCCTGGACTGGTAGACCGTCGCTTGGGCGGGTCCTCTCCTCGCCGCCGGTGGATTCTCCGGCCCCCGACTTCATCGAGGCACTTGCCGACTGGTTCTCCGCTCCGTCTCCGCCCGATGAGTCGGCGCTCCTCACGCCGAAGCGCTCCTGGAACTTCTCCGTCGCGGGGCGCAGCTCCAGCTCCAGCCGCCCCCAGGCCCAGGCCCGCGCCACCGCCCGCTCCCAAGGCCCCCGCCCCCCCGCGCGAGCGGGTGCCAGCCGGTGGGGCTCCCCTTGCATCGGGCGCCCAGGCATCCAGATACAAACCCTGGAACCTCGCGTCCGGGGTCGGGCTGGGACCAGACGGGTTTCCCGAGAGGAGGGCCCCACGGTTTGCCCTCGATGTTTCACAGCGCTCCCGGCGAGTCCGAGGAGCCCAGGGGTGAGCAACGCCCGGACGAGGCGGCGGGCCCTCTCGGTACGCTCGCCCTGCGGATATTGGAGCAAGCCGAGGGGTGTGCGCTCGTCGGGCTGACCGTGGACGGCCGCATCGCCCTCTGGAGCCCCGGCGCGGAGCTGCTCACCGGGCATGCGAGGGCCGATCTGCTCGGAGCGCCGCTCTCCTCCCTCTACCCGCCCGAGGAGCGCGAGCGGGCGGCGAGGGACCTGCACGAGGCCGAGGTGGAGGGGCATCGCGTGCTGGAGGGCTGGCGCCTGCGGCTCGACGGCACCCGCTTCTGGTCCAGGCAGGTGCTCACCGCGCTACGCGATACGCGCGGTGCGCTCGTGGGCTTCGCGTGCAACCTGCGGCTCATGGAGGAGCGGGAGCGTGAGCTCGAGCTGCTGCATCACCTGGGCGAGCTCATCCTCGCCTCCGCCGACGAGGGCATCTGCGGCCTGGACACCACGGGCCTCACCACCTTCGTCAACCCGGCCGCGGCGCGCATGCTGGGGTGGAAGTCCGAGGAGCTCATCGGCCGGGCGCTGCATGAGCGCATCCACCACTCGTACCCGGACGGCACGCCCATTCCCGAGTCCAGCTGTGAGCTCTACGCCGCCGTTCGGGATGGTCGGGTCCACCAGTCGGGGGCGGACGAGGTGTTCTGGCGGCGCGACGGCACCCGCTTTCCGGTGGAGTACCGCGGCAGCCCCGTCTGGGAGGGGGGGCGCATCATCGGGGCGGTCATCACCTTCCGCGACATCACCGAGCGCGTGCGCGCCCTCGAACACGAGCGCCAGTTCCTCCGCGAGCAGGTCGCGCGTGCCGAGGCCCAGGAGGCGGAGCGACGCGTGCGCCGCATCCTGGAGAGCATCACCGAGTGCTTCGCCACCCTGGACCGCGCCTGGCGCTTCACCTACGTCAACCACCGGGCCGAGACGATGCTCCAGGGCTCGCGCGAGGAACTGCTCGGGCGCACCGTCCAGGAGGTGTTCCCGGGCTTCATCGGCTCGCTCGCCGAGCAGGAGTTCCGCACCGCCTTCACCGAGCAGCGGGCCGTCCACTTCGAGCAGTACGCCCGCGAGCTGGATGCCTGGTTCGAGCTCCATGCCCATCCCTCCGCGGAGGGGCTCTCCGTCTACTTCCGGGACATCTCCGAGCGCAAACGCACCGAGCAGCGGCTGCGCCTCTTCGAGTCCATGGTGGTGAACGCCAACGACGGCGTGGTCATCATCGAGCCCGAGCCGCGGAATGGGTGCGGCAGCCGGCGCATCGTCTATTCCAACGCGGCCTTCTCACGGATGACGGGCTACAGCGAGGAGGAGTTGCTGAAGTCGGAGTCGCTGATTTTGGTGGGGCCGGAGACGGACCCGTCCACTCTCGCGCGCATGCGCGAGGCCATGAAGCGGCAGGAGCCCATCCGAGAGGAACTGCTCATCTATCGCAAGGACGGCTCCACCTTCTGGACGGAGAACACCCTGGTGCCCGAGAAGGACGAGCAGGGACGGCTGTTGCACTGGGTCGGCATGTCGCGCGAGGTGACGGAGCGCAAACGGGCCGAGGAGGCGGCGCTGCGGCTCGCCCGCGAGGAGGCGGCGCGCTCCGAGGTCGAGGCGGCACACGCGCGCATCGAGGCCATCCTGCAGAGCATCACCGATGCCTTCTTCGCCTTGGACCGCGAGCAGCGCTTCACCTTCGTCAACCGTCGCGCGGTGCAGGTGCTGCGGCACCCCAGGGAAGAGCTCCTGACCCATCGTCTGGAGGAGGTGCTGCCCGAGGGCGACCAGTCGTCCGTGCTGGTGCAAGGGGTGCGCCGGGTGCTGGCCGGCCACGGCTCCTCCGAGTGCGAGCTGTACATCGACTCCCTGAAGGCCTGGTTCGAGTGCCACGTGAGTCCCTCCAGCGAGGGTGTTTCCGTCTACTTGCGCGAGGTGACGGCGCGGAAGCGGGCGGAGGAGGCTCGCCGCCGCCTCACCTCCATCATCGAGGCCACCCCGGACTTCGTGGGCAGCACGGACGCGCAGGGACGCGGCCTCTACCTCAACCGCGCCGGCCGACGCATGGTGGGGCTCGCCGAGGACCAGGACGCGAAGGACTGGAACATCGCCTCGGCCCAGCCGACCTGGGCCGCCCGGCGCCTGTTGTCCGAGGGCGTGCCCACCGCGCTGCACGAGGGCGTGTGGATGGGAGAGACGGCGCTGCTCACCCCGGAGGGGCTCGAGCTGCCCGTCTCCCAGGTGCTGCTGGCGCACCGCGACGCGGAGGGGACGCTGGAGATGCTCTCCACCATCATCCGCGACATCTCGGATCGCAAACGCGCCGAGGAGGCCCAGCAGTTCCTCTCCGAGAGCAGCCGCGTGCTGGTGGCCGCGTTGGAGTACGAGGCCACGCTGCTGAGCCTCGCCCGGCTCGTGGTGCCGCGTCTGGCGGACTTCTGCGTCGTGGGGATGCTGGAGGGCGACGGCATGCGCCGGGTGGCCATGGCCCACAGGGAGCCCGCTCGGGAGCCGCTGCTGCACCAGCTCGGGCGCATGCAGCGCGTCCATCACACGGTGGTGGGCGTGCAGAGCGTGCTGCGCACTGGCGAGTCCGGAGCTCATCCCCGAGGTGACGGACGCCTGGTTGCGGGCCGCCTCCGAGGACGAGGCGCACTACTCCACCCTGTGCAGGCTGGTGCCGCGCTCGATGATGATCGTCCCCCTGGTGGCACGGGGGCGGACGCTGGGCGCCATCACCTTCGCCACGGATGCGGAGTCGGGGCGGCGCTACGGGCCGACGGATCTCGCGCTCGCCGAGGGGCTGGCCGGCCGGGCCGCCCTCACCATCGACAACGCCCGGCTCTACAAGCAGTCCCAGCAGGCCACGCAGGCGCGCGACGAGGTGCTCGCCGTCGTCTCGCATGACCTGCGCAATCCCCTCAACGTCATCTCGCTGGGCGCCACCTACCTGCTCAAGCACCTGCCCGAGGGCCCCGAGGCGGCGTCCTGGCGCAAGCAGGGGGAGCTCATCCGGCGCTCGGCGGAGCGGGCCGTCCACCTCATCCAGGACCTGCTCGACGTGGCCAAGCTCGAGGTGGGGCGCATGACGGTGGAGCGCAAGCCCGAGTCGGTGAAGAGGCTGCTGGACGAGGTCATCGAGCTGCACCGGCCCCTGGCGGAGTCACGCGGGCTGCGGCTGGAGCGCGAGGAGGAGTCGGAGCTGCCGCCGGTGCTGGCGGATCGGAGCCGGGTGCTGCAGGTGTTCTCCAACCTCATCGGCAACGCGCTGCGCTTCACGCCCGAGGGCGGGCGCATCACCGTGAGGGCCCGGCGCGAGGGGGAGGCGGTGGGCTTCGCCATCAGCGACACGGGCAAGGGCATCGCGTCCGAGCACCTGCCGTATCTCTTCGACCGTTACTGGCAGGCCAAGAGCTCGCGGGAGGGCGCGGGGCTGGGGCTGCCCATCGCCAAGGGCATCGTCGAGGCCCACGGCGGGCACCTCCAGGTGGAGAGCCAGCCGGGAGTGGGCAGCACCTTCTCCTTCACTCTTCCGGTGGCCGAGGCGCCAGCAGCGCCGTGAGGACGTGGTCGCGCCAGCGGCCGTCGATGAGGACGAGCTCGCGCGCGAGGCCCTCGACGGCGAAGCCCAGGCGGCGCATCACGGCGGCGCTCCGGTGGTTCTCCGGCAGGTGGTTGGCCTGGATACGGTGCAGCCCCAGGGGCCCGAAGGCATGGTCACACAAGGCGCGCACGGCCTCGGTCATGTACCCCTGGCCCTGGGCGCGGTGGTCCAGCCCGAAGCCCAGCTCGGCGGACTGCAGGGGCCCGCGGCGGATGTCGGTGAGGGACACGCTGCCGAGCACCGGGGCGGAGGTGAGGGGGGCCTCGCGCGACAGCAGGAAGAGGCGCAGGGCGAGGCCTCGCCGCCAGTCCTCGGCGTCCTGCGCCAGCCGCGAGCGCCACCAGGTGACGGTGAAGAAGTTGTCGGGGCGCGAGGGCGAGACGGGGCCGAGGTGCTCGCGGTTGGCCCGATGGTAGGCCAGCACGCGCGCGGCGGCGTCCGGAGGCAGCAGGGTCAGGTTCAGGCGCGGAGTGGTGAGCAGGACGGGTGGGGTGTCCAAGGACATGGCGTGCACCGGGGAGGCTAACGACAGCGGCGGCGGCGCGTGCGAGCGCCCTCGAGGCGAAGTGGTGCCTTCCGGGGCTCAGTCTCCCTCGGGGGGAGCCCCGAGCTCCGGGTACGAGCAGGAGCCCGACTCCACGCTCTTCGTGGTGCCGCTGTCGATGACGATGGCCTCCCCGTCGAGGCGCGCGCTCCAGGTGCGCTCGACCACCTCGAAGCTCGGCGCGCCATGGCATGGCGGGTCCAGCTTGCGCTCCTTCATCAGCAGCCGGGCCCCCTTGGCCTCCAGTTGCTGGAGGTCGGAGTACGTGGTGCCGGAGGACTCCGTGCGCGTGCCGAGCCGCTTGCCCTGCTTGTCGAACGCGGTGAACACCACGTGCCAGCCGTGCATCTCGAAGTCGCCCTCGGCTTCGGAGGCGCTGAAGAAGGCGGCGAGGAGGTCGCCCTGCTTGCTCTTGGCCCGCACCGAGTTCTCGAAGGACCAGTAATAGGCGAGCTGCGGGCAGGGCAGCTTGCCCTTCTCGGGCCAGGACACCTCGCGGCTGTAGGTGCGGGGCTCCAGGGCGTCGAAGGCGGCCTCGAGGGTGGCGCCCTCCTTGGGCTCGCACACGCCGAGCACCACCACGTGGAAGCCGGGCTTGAGGCCGGGGACGGTGTCGCTCTCGAGGATGCGCGGGTAGCCCTCGGCGAGCGTCAGCACCTGTTTCCAGTCGCCGGCGCGCTCGCGGTAGTCCTTCGCGGCGGCCTCGGCCTCCTGGGGCGTCTTGCCTCCGCCCCAGACGAGGAGCATGGACTTGGGCGCCTCGGGCGCGGACTGGGCTACCGAGGACGTCGCGGCGAGCAGGGCCGTCAGGATGAGCAGTGGGCGCATGGGCGCACTCTACAAGCTTCCATGCGCGAGGAGCCTGCTACCGCCGGTCGAGGGCCCAGGTGCCACTCGCCCAGTCAAGGAGGGAGGCTCGACAGGTCCTCGCCGCTCGCGTTGACTGGTGGAGGTTGGAGCCCACCATGACGCCGCACATCGTCGAGGGAGACCTGCTGGAGCAGCGGGTCGACGCCATCGTCAACGCCTGGAACCGGAACATCATCCCGTGGTGGTTGTTGCTGCCGCAGGGCGTATCGGGTGCCATCAAGAAGCGGGGCGGGCTCCAGCCCTTCCGCGAGCTGGCGCGCGTGGGGCCGATGCCACTCGGCTCGGCGGTGGTCACCTCCGCGGGCCGGCTGCCCTACCAGGGCATCATCCACGTGGCCGGCATCAACATGCTCTGGCGCTCGTCCGAGCGCTCCATCCGGGACTCGGTGGCCAATGCGCTCGCGCGGGCGCGGGAGCACGGCTTCCGCTCCGTGGCGTTTCCCGTCATCGGCTCGGGCAGCGGTGGCTTCGACGAGGCGCGGGCGCTCGCGGTGATGGTGTCCTCGCTGGAGGCGGAGGGCGCGGACATCGAGGTCACCGTGGTCCGCTACCGCCGGAATTGAGTTAGACAGGGCCCCATGCGCCTGCACCTCGTCGACGGTACCTACGAGCTCTTCCGCGCCCACTTCTCGCCCCGCCCCGGCTCACACCGCGCCGGACGGTCGGGACGTGAAGGCCACGGTGGGGCTCGTGTCGCTCGCTGCTCGCGCTGCTGCACGACGCCGACGGAGGCGGTGACGCCACGTCGCGCGTCGCCTTCGACAACCCCATCCGCTCGTTCCGCAACGACCTCTTCGCCGGCTACAAGACCGACGAGGGCGTGCCGCCCGAGCTGCTCGCGCAGTTCGACCTGGTCGAGGAGGCGGTGCGCGCGCTCGGGCGTCACGGTCTGGTCGATGAAGGAGCTACGAGGCCGACGACGCGCTGGCCACCGCCGCCGCGCGCTGGGCCGGGCCAGGTCGAGCAGGTGCGGATCCTCACGCCGGACAAGGACCTCGGGCAGTGCGTGCGCGGGCGAGCGCGTGGTGCAGGTGGACCGCAGGCAGCGAGAAGGTGCTCGACGAGGACGCGGTGCGCGCGCAGCGCGGCGTCGCGCCCGGCGAGCGTGCCGGACCTGCTCGCGCTGGTGGGCGACGACGCGGACGGCATCCCGGGGCTGCCCGGCTTCGGCGAGAAGAGCGCGTCGGCGCTGCTCGGCGCCTACGGCCACCTGGAGGCCATTCCCGACGACCCGGCCTCGACTGGACGGTGCGCCCGCGCGGCGCGGACAAGCTCGCGGCCACCCTGCGCGAGCACCGCGAGGACGCGCTGCTCTACCGCAAGCTCGCCACGCTGGTGACGGACGTGCCCCTGGGCCGAGTCCCTCGAGGACCTCGCCTGGGCGGGTGTGCCTCGCGAGCCTTTCCTGGCGCTGTGCGACTCGCTGGGGCTCACCACGATGAAGACGCGCCCCAAGCGCTGGGCGGCGTGAGACGAAGGGCTTTCCCCGCCGCGCGCGCTGTGCGAGGAGAATGTGTCTCCCCGCACCGGGTTGAATACCGCTATGTCCACCGGGAATGAAGCCCATCGGGCTGAACGTTCCCAGCGATGACGACTGGTACCCCACCATGGAGGACATGCCCTTCCACCGTCTGGGTGGGGAGGAGGGCGTGCGAGCCCTCGCCGAGGCCTTCTATGACGCCATGGATGCGCACGAGCCGGCGCTCGCCCGCCTGCATGAGCTGGATGAGCAGGGCAGGGTGTCGCGCGGCATGCGTGAGCGCTTCGGCCTCTTCCTCATCGCCTGGCTGGGCGGACCCCAGCACTACATGGAGAAGCACGGCCACCCGCGCCTGCGCATGCGCCACGGACACGTTCCCGTGGACATCGCCATGCGCGATGCCTGGGTGCGCAGCATGAGCCGGGCGATGGATGCCCGGGGCGTGAAGGGCTCGGTGCGTGTGTTCCTCGACAAGCGCTTCGCCGACGTCGCCGACTTCCTGCGCAACACCGAGGGCTGAGCCCACATGCGAATCTGGATCGACGCCGATGCGTGTCCGGGTGCCGGTGCGGGACATCCTCCTGCGCGCCTCGCAGCGCTTGCAGGTCCCCATCGTCTTCGTGGCCAACAAGCGCCTCACCCTGCCTCGCTCGGAGCTCGTCTCCACGGTGCAGGTGGGCTCCGGGCTCGACGTGGCGGACCGGCACATCGCCGCCTCGGCCCAGACCGGGGACCTCGCCGTCACCCAGGACATCCCGCTCGCCGCGCTGCTCGTCCCCAAGGGCGTGGTGGTGCTCGACCCGCGCGGGGAGCTCTTCAGCGAGGAGAACATCTCCGAGCGTCTCTCGGTGCGGAACTTCATGCAGGAGCTGCGCGACAGCGGGGTGAACACCGGCGGCCCCAGTGGCTTCTCCAACCAGGACCGCCAGCAGTTCGCCGCCAGCCTCGACCGCGAGCTTACCCGGCTGCTCAAGACGCGCGGGTGAGTCGCGGCCCGGGGGGGCTCTGAAGCGGGGGCTCCTGTGCCACAATGCACCGGCGCCCGGGCTCCTCGTTGCCCCCGGACGTCCGCTCGCCATGACGACTTCCTCCCGTGCCCGGTCTTTCCGGCGGAGCCTGTTTCCCCAGGGGCCGCTCCTCGCGAGCGCCGTGCTCCTGCTGCTCGCGAGCGTGGCCGCCCGTGCCCAGAGCGAGGCCCCGCCTCCACCCGTCGAGGCCGAGGTCGAGGGGTACTGGCTGAAGCCCATCGCGCGAGGCAGTGAGATCGTGCCGTGCGGGCATGGCCACCATGCCTGGGTGTGGACGCCGGGTCGGGTCGGGCTCAGGCTCGTGGACGCGGAGGGCCGTGAGCTCACCTCCGTGAGCTTCGGCGACAAGACGGGCGGAGCCATCCTGCACGTGGTGCCCACGGCGGACCCCGAGCGTGCCTGGGTTCAGGTTCAGGTGTTCTCGCCTTCGGCCAAGGTGCGCAGCCAGGTGTTCCTGGTGGACCATCAAGGCACCGCCCGGGGCCTGTTGGACGAGGGGGCCTTCGAGCTGGCGCTCACCCCCACAGCGGGGCGCGAGCGGCTCTGGGCCTTGTCCGAGTTCGACTCCCAGCTCCGGGTCATCGATGCCACGGGCCGGGTGGAGGTCGTCTCGCTGTCTCCTTCGGGTCAAGGCTTGAAGGTGACCTCCAGCCTCTGGTGGACCACCGCGCGCACGGTGATGCCCGTGGCGGAGGGGCGCCAGGGCTGGCTGGTGCTGGACCAGGGCCTCCACTTCGTGGACCTGGACGAACGCTCGCCCACTCAGCCGGCGCCTGCTCGAGATGCGCGACATGCTGCCTCCTCCCCACCCGGCGGCCCCAGAGCATCTGGGTGTTCGCGGCTCAGCCCGGGATGCCCGTCCAGCTCCTGCTCGTCAGCCGCGACGGAGCGAAGAGCGCCAAGCGCGTGATGTTCGGGGGGGCTGGCGTCCGGGGCATCTTCGCCCATCGCGATGCGGACCGGGTCTGGGCCGTGCTGGCGGGGGACTGCGTCGTCCTCCCGGAGCGAGGTGCGGCTGGTGGGGCGCGATGAGAAGACGGTGGGCACGGGGCTGGCGGTGGAGGGGATACCGTCGCTGTGGCGCTCGCCGGACGGCGACGTGTGGAGCATCGGCGATGGGCGCGTCTACCTCCTGGGGGATGACGGGAACGAGGTGGCGCGTAGCGCGCAGGGGTTCGGCGGCGCGTGGCTCCTGCCGCTCTCCGCGGAGCACGCGTGGGCGGTGACGGAGGCTGGCGAGGTCCGCCTGCTGTCCGTGAAGGGCAACGCCATCACGGCAAGCGCCCCGCTGCCGATGGGCTCTGGCGCCCCACTGCTGAAGGCCTGGAGCGAGAAGGATGGGTGGCTGCTGTTGGACGGTGGCACGGCCCTGCATCGGCTCGTGCTCACGCCAGACGGGCCGAGTGCACAGTTGGTGCTCGAGGGCGCGGGGATGCGCGACGTGCTCCCCATCCAGGGCACCGGGCGCGTGTGGATTGCCGGCGAGCCGCGCAGCTACATCTACGGACCGGCCTCGGATGTGGGGCGCATGGGCGTGGGCTTCGCGGGGGGCGCCCGCCTCGAGCGCGACGCGAGCGGAAAGGTCCACATGGCGGGCAAGCTCGAGGCGGGCCTGCCGCTGGAGTCCCTGGAGCTCGACTGGCCCGGGCTCGCACATGCCACGGAGCTCGGGCGCTCGCTGCGGCTCGAGTTGCGCGCGGAGGACGGAGACGCGCTGGCCGGGCAGGGGCTTCGGCGCCTCGGGGTGCCGGCCGGCCCACTCTTCCAGTGGACGGAGCCCCCGGGAGACGCGGAGCGCCTCTACCGGGCCGTGTTGGCGCACGAGGTGGAGAATGGCACCCGCCTCACCGCCACCTTCCGGCACGTGCCCTTCGGCATGCCGCTGCTCGACCGCGTCTGGGTGCGCACCGCGCTGGCGTGCCTCGCGGTGACGCTGCTGCTCCTGCTGCCCATGTTGCTGCTGCGCCCCACCGCCGCTCCCCGCAAGTGGTTGCCGCTCCTCGGCTACGTCGCCTCCGTCGTGGGCGCGGGTGGCGGCGAGGTGCTCGGGTTGCTGGGTGGCCTGCGCATCCACGTGCCCTCCCTGATGGCCGTGGTGGGTGCCGAGTTGGTGCTGTGCGCGGGCCTGGGGCTGCTGTCTCCGAGCGTGTTCCGCCGGCTCGTCTTCACCCATCCGTTCTCCTGGGCCGCCGCGCCGCTGCTGCGCTGGCCCGCCTTCCGGCGCCGCTTCTTCGCCTCCTATGTCCGGCAGGTGCGCCGCCGGGTGGAGGTGGCCTCGGCCCGCGCCAACGACGAGGTGTACGTGGAGCTGTCCTCGCACGTCACCGAGTACGCCGGGCCCGGGGTGCCGCCCTCGCCCTCCGAGCGCACCGCCGAGGAGCTGGCCACGCTGCTCACGCGCGAGCGCGCGCACCTGCTCATCCAGTGCGCGGGAGGCCGGGGGAAGAGCGCCCTGCTGCGGCAGCTCGTCCGGTTGTCGCTGGAGCGCTTCGAGAAGCAGCCCTCCTCGCCGCTGCCCGTCTTCATCGATCCGGCGGCCGAGGACCTGGAGTCCGCCGCGAAGGAATCGCTGAAGGACCTCGGGCTGCCGGAGGCGCTGCGGGACGCGCTGCTGGAGTCGGGGGACTTCTTCCTCGTGCTGGACGGCCTCACCGAGTCGAGGGTGGAGCCCGAGGCGCTGCGCCGCTACCTGGAGCGCGAGATGGGGCTGCACGCGCCGCTGCTGCTGTCGGCCCGGCCCAACGAGGCGTACCGGACGGCGATGGAGCATTCGCTGCGCTGGATGGGGGTGGAGCCGAAGCGGCTGGACGAGGCGGGGCTGGTGCGCTTCCAGGCCGCGTACCCGGGCGCCGACGGGAAGCCCGTGCCGCTCTCCGAGTCACTCAAGCGCATCTGTCGGGGGCGAGTGGCGGACGCGACCTACGTGCCCATCCTCGTGCGACTGGCGCTGCGCTTCGGCGGGAGCGACGTGGACAGCGTCATCAACCTCTACCGTGCCGTGTTCGCGGGGCTGCTGAAGAAGGCCCCGGACGACGAGGCCACCTCGGAGCTGCTGACCTTCGCGGAGACGCTGTGCCTGGGCAGCTACTGGGAGCACCGCAGCCGGCTCATCATCTTCCGGGACAGCCCGGACGAGGCGAAGCTGCGGGTGCTGCTGGACGCGGGGCTGCTGGTGCCGGCGGACGCGCGGCCCGGCCCGGTGCCCACGCACGTGCGCTTCTTCCACGACTCGATGCAGAGCTACCTCACGGCGCGGGCGCTGTACGCACGCCATGCCTCGCAGTCGCGGTGGGACTGCCTGTGGCGGGCCGCGGGCGAGCCGGGCTTCGCGCGCGAGCAGTCGGACCTGATGACGGAGGCGGGCTCGGAGCTGTTCCAGATGTGCTCGTACGTCTTCGGGTACGACGCGCGGCTGAAGGCCGAGCTGGTGCGCCACCTGGAGTCGTGCGCGGAGGCCAACGACGGGCGGCTCAACAAGGATGGCATCTTCGAGGCCGTGCCGGAGGCGCTGCGATCCCTGCTACGCGAGTCTGGCCGGGAGCTGTCGCCGGGTCCGCTGCTGCGCGAGGCCAGTCGCGTCTGTCGCGAGCACGCCGACGGAGAGTCGCTCTTCCTGCTCTACGCGCGCATCGCCCCGCGGGCCTGGCCCTGGAGGCCCGACGACTCGGCCGCCCCTGTGTCGCGTACGGACGCCGACGCGGCCTGACGGGATGTGACCCGAGGGGGTTGCCCCGGGCGGCATCGTGACTACGCATGGGGGCGGACACCCATGCCCGTCACCCTCCCTGCCCATGCCGCCGCGGTGCTGCCCTTCTTCCGGCTCTTCCGCCGGGGGTTGCTGCCCACCGCGCTCGTCGTCGGAGCCTGTGCGCCCGACCTCTCCTATTTGTACGCGGTGCGAGGGCTGGGCCTCCTCTCGCATGCGGTCCCCGGTTTCGTCCTCTTCTGTGTTCCCATGGGCCTCGCGGTACTGGTGTGGCTGGAGGCGCTCGTCCTGCCCGCGCTGCGCCTCGCCCTGCCCGAGGTCGGCGGTGTGCAGTGGGGCCGCTTCGTCAGCACCGGGGGCCTGCCGCGCACGCCTCTCGCCTGGGGGGTCGCCGCCGGGGCGCTCGTGCTCGGGGCCGCCACGCACATCCTCTGGGATGGTTTCACCCACCACGGCATGTGGCCCGCGGACGTCCTCTACCCGGAGGTGCGTGTTCTCGCCGGAAGCCGGGAGCTGCCGCTCGCCCGTGTCCTCCAGCACGCCTCGTCCCTCGTGGGCTCGCTCATCGTGCTCGGGTACATGGCGCGCCGCTATTCGAGTCTGGCCCCCGTGCGAGGGGGCTCCTGGTCTGACTTCCTTCGCATGCTGCTGCCCACCGCCACCGGGGCTTTCGTGGGACTCGCGTTGCGGCTGGCGCGCTACCAGGACATGGGCGCGTTGGAGGCGCAGCTCTGGTGGGCCTTCTGGCCCACCGTCACCGGCACGCTCGTCGGGCTCTCCCTGGGCTGCGCGCTCGTGCGGTGGCGGGCGTGGCGCGGCGCGGTCGGCGGCTCCAGCAACACGTAGTCCCGCCGGCCGAGAGTCGAGGGTGCTTCCGGACAGGTGCCCCGCGGGGCATTGCGGCCCGTTACACGCGTTGAAATCTAGCGGTCGCGTTCGAGATGCGTGGCTGCCAGCCCACCGAGCTTCCCACCCTGGGGCATGCCCGCGATCACAGACGCAATGTGTGACGTCTGTCTCGATGCATCACCTACACGAGGGAGAGCCATGCCAGGAATTCATGGGATTTTGATTCGCAATGGGGAGGGGACCCCGCTGGGGCAGTTCGTCCCCTCGGGGAAGTTCGGGAGGATTTTTCCGTCGCTCCAGCCGCTGTTACCGCCGGTGGAGGTCCTGGATGACCTTGGCCGCGCGATGAAGGACGCCATCCCCGCGGACCCGAAGGGTGACAACGAGGACGTCCCCGCGGGCTTCACGTACCTCGGCCAGTTCATCGACCACGACATCACCTTCGACACCACGCCCATCCAGGAGGTGCAGGTCGACCCGCTGGCGCTCCACAACTTCCGCACACCGGCACTCGACCTGGACTGCGTCTATGGCCGGGGACCGGGCGATCAGCCCTACCTCTACCAGCTCCCTCCCAACGAGGCGCTCTTCGTCATCGGGAGCACCAACACGGCCCCGGGCGCGGGCGACCCGAAGGTGAAGCCGTCGCTCCCCTTCGACCTGCCGCGTGGCGCTCAGGCGCAGGCCATCATCGGTGACCCGCGCAACGACGAGAACCTCATCGTCGCCCAGCTCCACCTGGCGTTCCTCCGCTTCCACAACAAGGTGGTCGAGGGCCTCAAGGCCGGCACCCTCAAGCCGCCCCCGTCGGCGACCCAGGCCACCCTGTTCGAGCAGGCGCGCAAGCTCGTCATCTGGCACTACCAGTGGATTGTCCTGCACGACTTCCTGCCGCGGTTGGTGGACAAGAAGGTGCTCGGCGACGTGCTGGAGCGGGGCCGGGCGTTCTACCTCCCGGAGGGGGATGCCTTCATCCCGGTGGAGTTCTCCGCCGCCGCCTACCGCCTGGGGCACAGCATGGTGCGCGATGCGTACGACTACAACGAGGTCTTCACCTTCAAGGACAGTCCTCGCAAGCGGGTGCCGGCGTCGCTCCAGCTCCTGTTCCGCTTCTCCGGACGCTCGGGCAAGAACGTGCCCATCCCCAGCGATTGGATCATCGACTGGCGGCGGTTCTTCCGGTTCGCTGGCGATGGGGTGACGGCCGGCCTCAGCCGCAAGCTCGACCCGTTCCTCGCGCCGACGCTCTCCGAGATTCCCGACCACGGGGTCCTGCCCGGCGTCAACCTGCCCATCGCCAACCTCCGGCGCGGGCGCAGCCTCGGGCTCCCCTCCGGTCAGAACGTGGCGCGGCGCATGCGCATCGAGCCCCTCTCGCCCAAGGACATCGCCAAGGGACCCGATGGGGCGGTGGCCGAGAAGCACGGCCTGCACGTCGAGACGCCGCTCTGGTACTACATCCTCAAGGAGGCCGAGCAGCGCGGCGACAGCAAGCGGCTCGGTCCCGTGGGCAGCCGCATCCTGTCCGAGGTCTTCGTGGGCATGCTCGAGCTGGACAACGGCTCCTTCCTGGCCAGCAACCCGCAGTGGCGGCCGACGCTGCCCTCGGCCAAGGCGGGCGAGTTCGAGATGACGGATCTGCTCAACTTCGCGGGCGACCTGTCGCCCATCAACGACAAGGCCAACCTGCTGCCTTGAAGTGAGGAGCGCGGGAGCTGCATGTCCCGGCCGGGGTGCCCACGCGCCCCGGCCGGAGTCCTTTCTCCCGACTACGGAAGGACTTCCCGGCGCGGCTCGTACCACCCGCCCCTGCTCCTCCAGGGGAAGGTGAAGGCGAGCGCCACGCCGGACAGGCCCACCAGGATGTAGAGGATCTGGCTGAGGCGGCTGGAGTCCGCCGGGGACACGTCGCCTCCGAAGAGGGCGTTCACGAGGTTCCACTGGAAGAGGCCGATGAGGCCCCAGGTGATGGCTCCGAGGATGACCAGCACGGCGAGCAGCTTCGTGAAGGTGCTGACGCCCGACTGCGTTCTCGCGTCCATGTCTCGTCCTTTCGAGCAAGGGGGTTTCGTCCCAAGTCAGAGGGCCCTGCTCGAGAATGTCTCGCCGGATCCGGACGCTGTGACGCGCCTGTCTGGTCGTTCCCTTCCCGCTCAGGCGGGCGCGAGGGGCAGCTCCACGGAGAAGGTGGAGCCCACGCCCAGCTCGCTGGCCACGGTGATGCGGCCACCCATGGCCTCGACGATGCGCCGGGCAATCCACAGCCCCAGGCCGAAGCCGCCGTAGTGGCGCTCGGACACCGCGCGCTCGAAGCGGTTGAAGACGCGCTCCAGGTGCTCGGTGGCGATGCCGATGCCCGTGTCACGCACCACCAGGCGGGCGCGCCCCTCCGTGGCCTCGACGGTGAGCTCGATGGGGTTGTCCTGCCCGTACTTCACCGCGTTGGAGATGAGGTTCGTCAGCACCTGCTCCAGCCGCGCTCGGTCCCAGGTGCCGGGCACCGCGGCGGGGGCGTGCACGGTGATGCGCGAGCCGGTGCGCGCCAGCTCCGGCTCGAAGTGCTCCGCCACCTCGCGCGTCAGGGCCACGAGCTCCAAGGGCTCTGGCCGTAGCACGAGCCGGCCCTCCCGCAGGCGCGATACGTCCAGCAGGTCGCTCACGAGCTGCATCTGCCGCTTCGTCTGCCGGTCCAGCAGCTCCAGACCGCGGCGCAGCCGCTCCGGGGGAAGCCCGTCGGGATTCCGGGCGAGGGCCCCCCGCAGTCCCTGCACCTGGAGCTGGATGGCGGTGATGGGGGTGCGCAGCTCGTGGCTGGCGATGGAGAGGAACTCCTCGCGCAGGCGGATGGCATGACGCGCCTCGCGGTAGAGGCGGGCGTTGTCGATGGCCAGGGCGGCGCGCCGGGCCAGCTCCTGGGCCAGGGTCAGGTCCTGCGCGTCGTAGCTGTACCGGGACGAGACGAAGGACAGCGCGCCGATTGTCTGTCCGCGGACGACCAGGGGCACGCAGAGGTAGGAGCGCGCCGCCAGCTCGCACGGCAGCGTGGTGCTCCCGGGGGTCGACGGGGGCGGGAGGCCGGAGCGGTCCGCGCGCAGCTCCGGCTGGCCCGAGGCGATGACGCGTGAGACGGCGGAGACCCCCGGCGCCAGCGGCCCCAGCTCCCGAGGCAGCGCGGGTTGTTCCCCCTCGCGGGCGGTGGCCACGCAGCTCACCGCGCCTCCATCTCCGAGCAGGTACACGTAGCAGCCCTCGGCGTACGTGGGGACGGCCAGGTGCGCCACCCGCTCCAGCGTCACCTCGTGCTCCAGCGAGCTGGCGAGCACGGTGCTGGCCTCGGCGAGGAAGCGCAGGGCCTGCTCGGCGCGCTTGCGCTCGGTGATGTCCGCCACCACGGTGAGGCACAGCCGCTGGTCATCGGCCAGCCGTACCGAGGTGCTCCACATGGACACGGCGATGGTGGTGCCGTCGCGTCGCTGGCGGTGCGTCTCCAGGCCCAGGATGGACTCGCCGCGGGCGATGCGCGCGAGGTTGTCGCGCAGTTCCTCCCGTTTCTCCTCGGGGACGGCGGGGGGGATGCGACCGAGCACCTCCTCGGCCTTCCAGCCGAAGATGCGCTCGGCGGCGGGGTTCCACAGGCGCAGCGTGCCGTCCAGCTCCATCAAGGTGATGGCGGTGGGCGAGGACTGGATGATGGCTTCCAGCGTGTGGTGGGCGTCGCGCAGGGCCTCGCGGGCGCTGCGCTCCTGGGCGAAGAGCCGGGCCCGCTCGAGCGCCTGGGCGGCGTGGTGGGTCAGCAGCGTGAGGAAGACGCGCTCGTCGTCGTCGAAGCGGTGCGCGCTGGGGAAGCCGAAGACGAGCCCGCCCAGGCTGCGCCCGTCCACCAGCAGCGGCAGGCAAGCCATGGAGAAGGCGGGGGTGGACGGCATCAGCTCGCTCAACTGCTTCCCTGTCTGGGGGTAGTGACGGGCGACCTCCTCGGGCGACTCGAGCCACACCGGCTGCTCGCGCTGGATGACGTCGGTCAGGGGCATGGGGTGGGTCAGCGGCAGGGTGGAGAGGGCGCAGACCACCCCCGGTGCCATCCCCACGCAGCGCAGCAGCCGGGCCTGGGGCTCGGACTCGTCCACCAGCCAGAGGCCACCCATCTCGGCGCCGATGGCCGCCACTCCCTGGTCGATGACGACCTCCGCCACGCGCGAGGCGGTGAGCACCTGGGAGAGGGCGGTGTTGAGCGTCTGCAGGCGGGCGGTGCGCGCGGCGACGCGCTCGGCGCGGTTACGGGCCTGCTGCGCGGCCTCGTAGAGCCAGGCGCGCTCCAGGGCCTGGGCACTCTGCCGCGACAGCTCCACCATCAGGCAGCGCTCGTCCGGGCCAAACGTGCGCCGCGTGTCGAAGCCGAAGCCGATGGAGCCCAGGGTCCGCCCGCGCGCCCGTAGCGGCAGGGCGACCACCGCCTGCGTCACCCCGGGCTCCGAGACGAGGATGCGGGGGAACGCGGTGGAGACGGCCTCTGGCGACTCGAGCCACACCGGCTCGCCGGTGCGGTACGCCACCGCCACGGGCAGCGGGGCGGTGGGGGAGATGCGGGGGGAGTGCGCCAGGGCCTCCGGCGAGACGCCGTGCTGGCCCACCACCTCGAGCTGCTCGGGCTCTCCTGGCACCGGGGTGGCGGCGATGGCCCGGTCCGCGCCGAGGGCGGCGACCATCTCCTTGATGATGACGCGGCTCACATCCGCGGGGGTAACGGCCTCGCTGAGGGCCTCGGTGACGCGCTGCAGGCGGGTGAGCCGCTCGGCGGCCACCTCCGCGGCGTGACGGGCCCGGCGCTCGGCCTCGTAGGCGCGCGCCAGGTCCAGCGCCAGCCCCGCGCGGTCGACGAGCTCCTGCAGCAGGAGCTGCTCGTCCTTCTCGAAAGGAGGCGCCTCCACGCGGCGGTGGACGGCGATGAGGCCGAGCGGGCGCTGGCGTGCGCGCAGCGGCAACAGCAGCAGGTGGAGGGAGGCGAAGCGCGGGAGGTGTTTCTGCACCTCGGCGGGGAGTTGCCGTTTGAGCTGGGTCAGCTCCTCCGGCGTGAGGAGGGCGGCGCGGCCGGTGCGCAGCACCTTCGCGGGGAGGGACTCGTCCGCGCGCTGGGGGGCGGAGTCGAGGCGCTCGATGAGGGCGCGCACCTTCTCCGGGTCCGCGTGCGCCGAGGCCACCGGGTTGAGCCAGGCGCCGTCCTCGGAGAGCAGGAGCACGTAGCAGGCGGTGCCCAGCCGGGGCACGACCAGCTCGCACAGCCGCTCCAGCACGGCGAGGGGCTCGAGGCCGGCGTCGGCGAGCTGATGGGAAGCGTCCGCGAGCAGCATCAGTCGCTCGCTGTCCGGGGTGCCGGAGTCCTGCGCGCGTGGCTGTGTCGCTCTTGCTCCCAAGGGGTCTCCACCCGCCGTTGCCGTGGCGGCGCGCCATGTGAACAGAAACCACGACCCGAGAGAATCCAAGAGGTTGGCCAACCGGGTGGCAACCCAGGGGAAGCGATGGATTCCGGACGCAAGGGGCCGGGTTGTGTTCAGGGGTGTAGGCCAAGGGGCTGAAAACAGGGGCGTCTTGGGGCCTCAACCTTCGAACGGGCCGAAAAGGACTGTTCACGGGTGGCGGTTGGATTAGAGCAGGTGCCCATGAGCGTTCCGGAAGCAGCGGAGTCGTACAAACGTGTCGCCCCGATGGCGTTGGGGGCGTTGGGCATTGTCTACGGCGACATCGGGACGAGCCCGCTGTACGCGCTGCGCGAGTGCTTCACGGGCCCCCACGGCGTGGCGGCGACGCACGAGAACGTGCTCGGGGTGCTGTCGCTCATCTTCTGGGCGCTCATCATCGTGGTGACGGTGAAGTACCTCGTCTTCGTGATGAGGGCGGACAACCGGGGCGAGGGCGGCATCCTGGCGCTGATGGCGCTGGCGATGCAGCGCAAGCGGGGCGAGGAGGTGAAGGTGAGGCCGGTGGTCATCACCCTGGGCCTCTTCGGCGCGGCGCTGCTGTACGGGGATGGGCTCATCACCCCGGCCATCTCGGTGCTGAGCGCGGTGGAGGGTCTGAGCGTGGCCACGCCGTTCTTCGAGCCGTACATCCGGCCGCTGACCATCCTCATCCTGGTGGGCCTGTTCCTCATCCAGCGGCACGGGACGGCGGGGATTGGCGCCATCTTCGGGCCCTTCATGCTGGTGTGGTTCATCACCCTGGCGGTGCTGGGGGTGAAGGAGATGGTGACGTACCCGGCGGTCATCTGGGCGTTCTCCCCCATGCAGGCGGTGCGCTTCTTCATGGCGAACCACTGGCACGGCTTCCTGGTGCTGGGCGGGGTGTTCCTGGTGGTGACGGGCGGCGAGGCGCTCTACGCGGACATGGGCCACTTCGGGTTGCGGCCCATCAAGTGGGCGTGGTTCACGGTGGTGCTGCCGGCGCTGATGCTCAACTACATGGGGCAGGGGGCGCTGCTGCTGCGCGACCCGAGCGCGGCGACCAACCCCTTCTACCTGATGGCCCCTTCCTGGGCGCTCTACCCGCTGGTGGTCCTCGCCACGGGGGCGACGGTGATTGCCTCGCAGGCGCTCATCTCGGGAGTGTTCTCGCTCACGCAGCAGGCGATTCAACTCGGCTACACCCCGCGCCTGGAGGTGGTGCACACCTCGGCGGAGGAGCGGGGGCAGATCTACCTGCCGGGCATCAACGTGGCGATGCTGGTGGGCATCATCGTGCTGGTGCTGGGCTTCAAGTCGTCCACGAACCTGGCGGCGGCGTACGGCATCGCGGTGACGGCGACGATGGGGATTACCACGGGGCTGGCGTACGTGGTGGCGCGCGAGCGGTGGAACGTGTCGCGGGCGGTGGCGCTACCGGTGGCGGGGCTGTTCGCGGTGGTGGACCTGTCCTTCTTCGGCGCCAACGCGGTGAAGATCGCCGCGGGGGGATGGTTCCCGCTCGTCCTGGCCCTGCTGGTGTTCACGTTGATGACGACGTGGAAGCGGGGGCGGGACATCCTGGGCAACCGGCTGCGCGGCAGCAGCATGCCCCTGAAGACCCTGCTGGAGAGCTTCGGCGACCACCCGCCGGAGCGGGTGTCGGGCACGGCCGTCTTCATGACGGGCAATCCCGAGGGCACGCCGCCGGCGCTGCTGCACAACCTCAAGCACAACAAGGTGCTGCACGAGCAGGTGATGCTGCTGACCATCGCCTCGGAGGAGGTGCCGCACGTGCCTCCGGAGGAGCGGGTGGAGGTCCTCAAGCTGGACGGGGGCTTCGTGCGGGTGATTGCCCGCTACGGCTTCATGGAGAACCCGAGCGTCCCGGACATCCTCAAGCGGGCGAGGGAGAAGGGGTTGCAGTTCAACCTGATGGGGACGTCGTTCTTCCTGGGCCGGGAGACGCTGATTCCGAGCAAGAAGCCGGGAATGGCGCTGTGGCGCGAGGCCCTGTTCGCGTGGATGTCGCGCAACGCGCGCAGCGCCACGGCGTACTTCCGGATTCCGCCCAACCGCGTGGTGGAGCTCGGCGCGCAGGTGGAGCTGTAGGCCTTCGCGCTCGGCTGCCTGCCCTCGCGGCCGTCTCGGTTTGTCTCAGCCTGAGAATCGTTCGTCCATGACAGGGCTACAGTCCCACGGGACGGGATGAACGTCCGTGGTGGACGCGAGCTCCACCTTGTTCGTCGACGAGCCGACGCCCGGCACGCTCCCGCTGGACATTGCCCTCCGCGCACGCTCCTCGCGGATGGCACTGCATCACTACTGATTTGCCCAGCGTGGGTGCTTCGTTGCCCACGTTGGGGAAACTCCATGCGCGATACGTGTCCGCCTGTTCGCTTGCCCAGCGTCCTTCCGGGCCTCGGTGTGTGCCTGTCCATCCTGTCGCTCGTCGGTTTCGTCTCCGGCTGTGGGATGGGTTACTACGAGGATTGGAACGAGACCTCCATCCACGACGCCGAACCCGTGCTGGAGACCGCCCCGCATCCCTCGACTCCCTCCTCCCCGCCGCCTTCCTCCGGGCCCACCCGGGGGGGCTTCGTCGTCGTGACGGGCGATGACGCCGACGACCTGTGGCACTGCGAGGCCAAGGGCTGCGGCGGGCTCTATCCCTCGCTCTTCCGCTCCGCTCTCTCTCGCTCTCGCTCGGGTGGCACCGGCATCCTCGCCGTCGGCGTCAACGGTGCCCAGGCCCTCGCCGCCTTCAATGGCTGGAACGACTCCTCCAATGGCGGCCCCGGCGCGCGCGTCACCCACGTGCGCACCCTCGAGGAGATCTCCCACGTGGACTTCAACCGCTTCGCCTTCGTCTACCTGCCCTCGGCGGAGCGGCACACCCAGGGCGGCATCAATCCGCGGCAGATCTCCGCGCTCAACGCGCGCCAGCCGGAGCTCGCCCGGTTCATCAACGAGAAGGGTGGCTCGCTCATCGCCCTCACCCAGGCCGAGGTCCCCGGGGGTTGGGGCTTCCTCCCCATTCCACTGGAGACGGCCGACCTGCCCTTCGACGTCGCGGAGCCCACCGAGGAGCTGCGCGAGTTCGCGCCCACCCTCACCGCCTTCGAGCTCAGCCACAAGTCCTTCCACAACGTCTTCACCGGGCCGAGCGGCTTCTCGGGCCTGCGCGTGCTCGCCTACAACGACGAGGCCTTCAGCCCGCACGCCGGCAGGCCGGTGATGCTCGGTGGCACCGCCGTCATCCTCACCGCCGAGGACTGCGGCGATGGGAGTGACAACGACGGCGACGGCGCGGTGGATGGGCAGGACACGGACTGCCAGGTGTGTGGCAACGGCACCGTCGACCCCGGCGAGGCCTGCGATGACGGCAATGTGAAGCCCGGGGACGGCTGCAACGCCTCGTGCCAGAGGGAGGAGAACCACGCTCCCGATGCCACGTGCCACGACGTCTCCGTCTGCACCGACCCGGGCGTGTGCGTCGCCACCGTCACGGACCTGGCCACCGCCACGGACCCGGATGGGGACGCGGTGTCGTGGGACCTGCACCCGCTGGGCCCCTATGCCCCGGGCATGCACGGCGTCTGCGTCACCGCCTCGGACGGCAAGGCGCGGGACTCCTGCTGGTCCATGGTGACGGTGCGTGACTGCGAGGCTCCCGCGCTCGCCTGCCCCGCCGACTTCCGCGTGGAGTGCTCCAGCGAGGGGCGCGCCGTCGTGTCGCCGCCGCAGGCCAGCGCCACGGACAACTGCGGCCCGGCGAGCGTGACGCAGCCCGAGTCCGTCAGCCTGCCGCTCGGCTCGCACACGCTCACGTACGCGGCGACGGACGCGTCCGGCAACACCGCGACCTGTGCTCCCACCGTGACGGTGGTGGACACCCAGGTGCCCGTGGTCGTGTGCCCCGAGCGCATCATCGCCGAGTGCACCAGCCGCAACTCCGCCTATGTCGCCCCCGGCCTGGCCACCGCCTCCGACTCCTGCTCGGGCGCCCAGGTCTCCGGCCCGCTGTCGGACTGGTACACGCTCGGCACCAACACCGTGCGCTACACGGCGAAGGACTCCGCGGGCAACGAGGCCTCGTGCACCTCCATCATCGAGGTGGTGGACCCGCGGCCTCCCACCGTCACCCTGGCGCCGCCCGCGCCCTTCTGGCCCGCGGACCAGGGCTTGCGCACCGTGCGCCTCGAGGACTGCATCACCGTGCACGACAAGTGCAGCGGCGGGCTCACCCACACGGGGGCCTCCGCCTCTATCTCCTGCGTGGCCTCCGACGAGCCGCAGAGCGGGGTCGAGCCGGATGTCGTCTTCGTGGACGCCACCACCGTGAAGGTCCGCGCGGACCGCTCCGATGGTGGGGATGGTCGCGTGTACTCCCTCCACTTCGAGGTGCGTGACACGGCGGGCAACATCACCCGCGGCGTCTGCCCGGTGGGCGTGCCGCTGGAGCGGAACGGGACGCCCGTGCAGGGCAGCGGCGAGGCCTGGCGCGAGTGCCGTCCCGCGGGGAGCACGCTCCCCTGGGGGCCCATCTCCGCCGTGCCGTGAGCTACTCGTCCAGCAGCACCGGCGAGAAGCCCGCCGCGTCGCAGGAGGCCAGCACGTAGCGCACTCCGGCCCGCTCCCCCGTGAAGCCGGCCGGGATGCCTCCCGCGTGCAGGTGCCCGTAGACGCACACCTTCGGCTTGAACGCCTCGATGGGGGCGCTGAAGGAGGTGGGCTTCTCGTTGGCGTACACCGGCGGGAAGTGCACCGCCACCACGCGTGTCAGCGGCTCGGCGCTCTCCTTCTCCTTCTTCTCCGCGTCCGCGATGGACGTCGCCAGCCGCCGCGTCTCCCGCTCCACGTACCCCGAGTCTCCCGCCTCGTCGCCCATCTCCCCGCCCGGCATCGGCGGGGCCTCGGGGGCCGTCCACAGCCGCGTGCCGGCGATCACCCATCGGCCGATGACGAACGCGCTGTTGTGCAGGAAGCCCTCGATCGTCTTGTAGGGCTCCAGCACCTTGCGCAGCTTCGCCGCCGAGTCGCCCCACCAGTAGTCGTGGTTGCCGCGCACCAGCACCTTGCGCCCCGGTCGCTCGTCCAGCCACTTCAGATCGTCCTGCACCTCCGTGGGCCGCGTGGCCCACGAGATGTCCCCCACCACCAGCACCACGTCCTCGGGTCGCACCTTCTCGTCCCAGGCTCGCTGCAGCGGCAGCGGGTGCTCCGTCCACCCGAAGCGGTGCATGTCCTTGTTGCGCGTGGAGGGCAGATGGGTGTCGCCGATGGCGAAGAGACGCATGCCCTTCTCCTAACCCAGCCCGCTCCCCGCGTCGCCTCCGGACGTGGCCCTCCTGGCGGCCCTCCGGGTGCCCGGTCGATGGCCCTCGGAGTTGTTTTCAGCTCAAATCAGGTTTTGAGAGTCATAACCAATTTCCGAGAAAAACGAGCTTCCCTTGAGGGCTGGAAAAGTGCATCTTATGCCCCGGCTCTCCCCAGGAGGGGCGGAGCCATGGCTTCCCCCCATCCCCCTCAAGGAGTGCTAATGCACCCGTTCCGTAAGCCGCTGGTGGCCGCCGCCGCCGCCGCGCTCTCCCTGGCCGCCTGCGGCCCGCAGGAGCCGACGTCCACCCCCGCCCCCGCCGCCGTCGAGGACTCGCGCACCCCCACCCAGCGTGAGGCCGAGCGCACCCCGTACGAGCTGGATGCCGCCTTCGCCCAGGCCGCCGCCGAGTTCAACGTCCCGGCCGACCTGCTCAAGGCCATCTCCTACACGGAGACGCGCTTCGAGATGGTGCAGGGCGCCGAGGAGTTCGAGGGCATGTCCGCGGCGTACGGCCTGATGGCCCTGCGCGGAGAGCGGCTGACCGAGGGCGCGCGGCTGGCCGGCGTGTCCGAGGAGTCGGTGCGCACCCTGCCCGAGGCCAACATCCGGGCCGCCGCGGCGCTGCTGTCCGCGTACGCCAACGAGCTGGGCGTGAACCGCGTGGACCTGGGCGCCTGGGCCCCGGCCGCGGCGAAGTACAGCGGCATCTCCAGCACCGAGGCGCAGGCCCAGTACGTCCACAGCGCGGTGTATGACGTGCTGCGCAAGGGCGTGGTGGCCCAGACGCCCGCGGGCGATGTGGCCGTCTCGCTCATGCCCTCGCAGGTGGAGGCGAAGTTCGCTCCCCCGTCTCGCGTGCGCTCCTTGAGCGCGGACTACACCCCCGCCATCTGGCGTCCGTCCCCCAACTACAACTCGCGCCCGGCGGGGACTGACGTCTCGCATGATCGTCATCCACACCTGCGAGGGCAGCTACTCGAGCTGCTGGAGCTGGCTGACCAACTCCGCCTCCGGTGTGAGCGCGCACTACGTGGTGAACGAGAGCGGCTCGGAAATCTCGCAGCTGGTGCTCGAGGCCAACCGCGGCTGGCACGTGGGCGCCACCTACGACTGCAGCCTCAACGGCAGCGTGATGTGCGGCCTCAACGGCACGTCGGTGAACCACTTCTCGGTGGGCATCGAGCACGGCGGCTACGCCAGCCAGACGTCCTTCCCGGCCGGGCAGATCGACGCCTCGGCGAAGCTCTCGTGCGACATCTCCCAGGGCCAGGGCATCGTGCGCGACAGCTACCACATCGTGGCGCACGGCCGTCTGCAGCCGGCGACCCGCACGGACCCGGGTCCCAACTGGCCGTGGTCCACCTACATCAGCAAGGTGCAGAGCTACTGCGGCACCACCAGCAGCAGCATCATCATCGACAGCAACCAGGCCAACAACGACACCTCCAAGGGCTATGTCGAGGTGACGGGCACGAGCTGGACCTCGTCCACGAACGTGGCGGGCTACTACGGCTCGGGCTACTACGCCTCGCCCACCGCGGCGGTGTCGGAGCCGGCGACGTTCTACTTCTACCTGCCGGCGGCGGCCACCAAGACGATCGACGCCTGGTGGACCTCGGCGACCGACCGCTCGACGACCGCGCCCTTCATCATGTGGAACGCCGCGGGCACCAAGCTGGCCACGGTGAACGTGAACCAGCAGCTCAACGGCGGCAAGTGGAACACGCTCGGCACGTACAGCTTCTCCGCCGGCTGGAACAAGGTGCAGCTCAGCCGCTGGACCACGTCGGGCTACTACGTCATCGCCGACGCCATCCAGGTGCGGTAGTGATGTGACGTGATGACTCGGGACTTCGCGAGACAGGCGTGGCGGGGTGGAGCGCGGCGGTTGGCCGTACTCGCCCTGCTCGGGGCCGGATGCAAGGCGGGCATGTGTGGCCGAGGTGCATCTGGCTCCGGGCCCCTCACCGAGGATGAGCGGCGAGGGATGCCAGGAATCATCGCCTTCGTCTCGGAGCGGGCGCCCCAGAAGGATGTCTGGCTGGTGCGGCCGACGGGCGAGGAGTCGCAGCTCACGCGAGGTCCCGAGGATGAGTACCCCATGGCGCCATCTCCGGATGGTGCCGCGGTGATGGTGGTGGCGGCGGCCGAGGTGGGCGGGCTGCACGTGGAGCAGCTCCGGCTGGCGCCGGTGGGTGGCGGCGAGGTGGTGATGCTGTCGGAGCCCCGGGGGCGCGCGCGCAACCCGAGCTGGGCCCCGGACGGCGGCTGGTTCGTGGCCGAGTCGGACGCACAGGGCTTCAGTGACGTGGTGCGGCAGGAGCCGCGCGCGGGCGCGGAGGTGGTGAGGCTGGCCACGGCGCGCGAGGGCAACTTCGAGCCGAGCGTGTCTCCGGACGGGACGCAGGTGGCGTTCGTGTCCAGCCGCGAGGGAGATCCGGAAATCTACGTGATGAAGGCGGATGGGTCGGACGTGCGCCGGCTGACGGCCTTCCACAAGGAGGACATGGCGCCGCGCTGGAGCCCGGACGGGAAGTGGCTCTCCTTCCTGAGTGACCGGGAGGGGCGCACGCGGGTGTTCCTGGTGAAGCCGGACGGGACGGGGCTGCGAGCGGTGTCGGGGAGCGCGACGACAGGCGAGGAGCGGGAGCCGGCGTGGAGCCCGGACGGGCAGAAGCTGGCCTTCGTGGCGCGGGGCAAGGAAGGCAACGCGCGCATCTGGGTGGCGAGCGTGGCGGGTGGCGAGCCGGTGGCGCTGACGGATGGGAAGAGCACGGATGACCAGCCGGCGTGGAGCCCGGATGGGAAGTACCTGGTGTTCCCCTCGGACCGCACGGGAGACGTGGAGCTGTTCCTGATGCGGGCGGACGGGAGTGGTCAGGCGCAGTTGACGAAGTCGAAGGGGGCGGACTGGCTGCCGCGCTGGTTCGTGCCTACTTGATGCGCGGGGCCAATCGCTGGAAGCGCTCCATGAAGCGCCGGTCGATGAGGTCCTTCAGCCGCCACATGGAGCGGCCGTGGAAGGCCAGTCCCTTCCACGCGCCCACCGCCGTCCCGTCCCCCGCGTTGAGCAGCGAGAGGAAGCCCGACTGTGCCCGGTAGGGCCTCGGCGTGCCCGAGCCCGTGAGGAAGGCGCGCAGGTTGTCTCGCAGCACCGGCCCTTGTCTCACCGCGTACACGCCGGCCTTCGGCACGCGTTGCCCGCTGATGAAGCCCGCGCAGTCCCCCGACGCGAAGAGGCCCGGGTGCGAGGGGCTCTCCAGCGTGTCCCGCACCGCGATGTAGCCCTGGGCGTCCACGGCCGCGCCGCTCGCCGCGAAGAGCTCCGGCGCGCGGGGCCCCGTCGCCCACACGCACGTGCCGAAGTGGAGTCGCTCGCCCGAGTCCAGGTGCGCCACGTTTGCTTCCAGCTTCGTCACCCGGGACTCGAGGTGGAGGCGGATGCCCCGGCGCTCCAGCAGTCCGCGCACCCGGCGCGTGGCCGCGCGGGAGGCGCCCTGGGGCACCTGGCTCCCGTCCTCGAGCAGCACCGTGGGCCGGTTCGTGCCCGCCTGGAGGCACAGCGCCAGCTCCACGCCCGCCGCTCCTCCGCCCACCACCAGCAGCGGGCCCGTCTCCCGGGCCGACGTGAGGCGGGAGAGCGCCAGCTCCAGCGGCTTGAGGGGCACCGCGTGCTCGCGCACCCCGGGCACCGCGTCGCCCGCGGGCAGCGAGCCGAGGTCGAAGCTCGCCGCGTCGTACGTCAGCGTCCGCCCATCTCCCAGCCGGAGCTCGCGCCGCTCCGCGTCCAGGCCCGAGGCGCCGCTTGGCTCCAGCCGGGCCCCGGCCGCTCGCGCCAGTCCCTCCAGGTCGAAGCTCAGCGCCTCCAGCGCGTACTGCCCCGCCAGGTAGCCCGGCACCATGCCGCTGTAGAGCTGCGTGCGCCCCCGCGATACCAGTACCGTCTCCACTCCCGGCCAGGGCGCACGGGCCAGGGCTTCGAGCACGAAGAGGTGTGCGTGGCCGGGGCCGACCAGGAGGAGGCGTTTCACGGTGCTCCACCGTAGTCCGAATGCCAGGTGGCCCGGCAGGTGCTCCAGTACGGTCGCGTGGCCGCGCGCGTGAGCCGCGGAGGCGCCCTCGGTTCAGCTCACCAGGTCATCCAGCACGTCGGAGAGGGTGGTGGCGTTCAGGGACTTATCGAACCAACGGTCGAGGGTGGCCATGTCCGTGCACGTCAGGATGCGCTGTTGCGCCTCCTCCCCGACCTGCACGCCCCGTGCGGCGAGAATCCGAAGCACCGCCTCGGCACGTCCTCGGAGCCGCCCCTGCTCCAGCCCCTGCTCCAGTCCCTGCTCCAGTCCCCGCCGGCGTCCCCGCTCGATGAGTTCCTCGCCATAGCTCCGCATCAGCGCCTCCGTTCGTTGGGTATCCAAGACTGAATCTAGCACCTGCCTCGTTGCTTCGTGGGCTGCCTCGTCCCCGATCCAGATGAGATAGCGGATGACCACCACCAGATGTTCGGAGCCCTCGGGAGTGTCATGCACCTGGGCGAAGAGCGCCGTCCAGTCCGGCAGTCGTTGAGCCAACTCCTCGGTGCGCCCGTAGCGTAGGGCGAGCCACGCCAGCCGGGCCAGAGGTGGGCCGGGGCGCGCCAGCAGCGCCTCGGCTCGCTTGGCTGTCAGGTCATCCAGCAGGTACTCGAAGCGCGGCACCAGTGCCCGCCAACGTTCCGCGCTGCTCGCCTTCGCCCGGCAGGTCGAAGAGCTCCTCCACCCGGCGGGGCGCCGACCAGGTGCCCTCCTGCCCGTGGTACATGACGAGGGGAATGATGACCGGGAGCGCTGTGCTCTCCGGGTGCTGCTGGCGCCAGTGCTCCACCTGGCGCACCACGTAGCGCAGCATGCGCAGCGCCATCCACCTGTCCACCGAGGACTGGTGTTCGAGCAGCACGTACAGCAGCAGCGGGCGGCCCGTGCGCAGTCGAGCCGTGAAGAGCAGGTCGCTCTCGGTCTCCCGCAGCTCCGGGTCCACCACGGAGCCGGACTCTCGCCGCAGGGACGCCCAGTCCACCTGCGAGACGACATGCGGGGGCAGGGCGGCGCGCAACTCGGCCGCGGCCCGCTCGGGGTGACCGAAGGTGTAGCGGGCGAAGAGGTCATGGGGTCCGGGCATGCGAGCGGTCCACAAGCATGCGGCGGGCCAATCCGGTCACTGCGGTCGGAGCGGTCAGGGGGCCGGCGTCTTCAGCCAGACCCGCAGGGGGCCGAGGGACTCGAAGCCCAGGGCGCACCACTCGGCCAGCTCGTCGCCGTGCTCGTAACCAACGAGCGGCAGGCCCGGGAAGGCCCTCGCGACCTGCCCGAGGAGCTCCGCGCGCGGCATGCCGGGTGCGCTCTCGGTGAAGAACGTGTTCGACAGGCTGACGACCCCCGCGGCGCGATACGCGATGGCACCGGCGACGACGGCGTCCCCGAGGTACGCGGCGAAGAACGTGGTGCTTGAATCCTCGAGCAGGCCAGGACGGAACAGGGCGTTCGCGGAGTCCGGCCTGGAATTCCCAGCCGGGCCGCTCCAGGCCGCTTCCCACGTGGCCAACGCGCTCGCGTCATGGACCTGGGCCCAGCGCACTTCGCTGGAGAGGGTGGGAGCCGGCCCTGCCGGGGGCAGGTGGATCCACTGCGCGGAGAACAGCTCCCTGAAGCCCAGCGGTGCGAGGTCGAGCGTCGCGAAGCTGTCCTTGACGCCCCAGTGTCCCGGCAGGACGAGCGCGGAGATTGCGTCCACCTGTCGAGCCACTCCCTCCGGCGTGAGCGTGACGACGTTCGGGTAGAAGGGCGGCACCGGGGTGCGGTTGAGCCAGAGCACCTCCGCGAATTCGCCGGGACGGCCATGGGAGCGGCACACCGCGTCACACCAGGACGCGTTGTTGGAGGCCGCGGCGGCTACCAGGTCTCGGGTCATCACGCACGCTCCGGAGGGGGGGCCACCATGCACTCATTGCCCCTCCTCGGGCCGGGGGGCGTCAAGTCCACTGACGGAGTGCACACCGGGAAGAGACGCGCGGCCCGAGGTGTTTTCAGGTGTTTCCCGTACTCGGAGAGTCTTGATGCCCCAGGCCCGGAACGGTCGTGCGGAATGGTTCGAGTTGTCGGAGGAGGGCTGGCGGCGGTCCAACCGTGCCCGGCCGCTCGGTCAGCTCGTGCGCGAGGCGCTGCAGAACGCGTTCGACCAGCGCGCGCGTCGGGTGAAGGTGCGCCTGGAGGAGGACGAGGTCCGCATCGAGGACGATGCCCCCGCCGGACTGGCGCGTGACGAGTTCGCCTTCACCGTCTTCCTCGGGGAGAAGGACACGCCGCCCACGTGGCGGGGGCGCAAGGGCCGTGGCTTGAAGGAGATGATCGCCGCGAGCGACCGCGCCGAGGTGGAGACGGTGGGGCGCACGCTCGTGTTCGACGACTCGGGGCGCCACGTGAAGGCCAACACGCGCCTGGTGGGCACGTGCCTGCGGCTCTTCCGCCACACGAGCGCCAGCGAGCGCGAGGCCGCGCTCCAGTTGCTGCGCCTCACCATTCCACCGCCGGGGGTGGAGCTGGTCATCAACGGGCGTGGAGTACGGCCTCCGAGGCTCCGGGAGTCGCTGGAGGACTGCCCCCTGGAGACGGTGGAGCTGCACCGCGCGGTGGAGCGGTTCGTCGAGCGGCCCGCGCGGGTGGACCTCTACCACCCGCGTCCCGGGGAGACGCCGCACCTCTTCGAGCTGGGGCTGCCGGTGGAGCCGCACCACCTGCCGTGGCACGTGGACGTGCAGCAGCGCATTCCGCTGGCGGCCGAGCGCGATGCGGCGAGGGACCCGTACAAGCGCACGCTGGCGGCCATCATCCTCGAGTCGCTGGCGCCCGAGCTGAGCCGGCAGGAGCTGTCGGGAGCGTGGGTGACGGAGGTGCTGGCGCACTTCTCCCTGGGCGAGGAGGCGCTCGGAGCCTACGTGGCCAGGGTGCTGCCGGCGCGGGCGGTGCTGTCCGTGGGGCCCCTCGAGGATGACCGGGCGCGGCAGCTCGGGGCGAAGGTGGTGGACCTGCGGGGGATGCCGGACTCGGCGCTGGCGCAGCTCGAGACGGTGGTGGAGTCGGCGGACGCCTACGTGGAGCGGATGGAGGGCCCGCCGCGGGACATGCTGGTGCGGCCAGGGGCGAGGGCCGAGCGCTTCGTGGGGTTGGTGCGCTGCCTGTCGCGAGAGCTCACCGGGCGGGAGGTGGGCGTGGAGTTCTTCGAGCGCAAGGTGCGCGACCCGAGCGCCCAGGTCGATGCGGAGTACGACCGCGAGCGGCGCGTGCTGCGGGTGAACATGCGCGGGCAGGTGCGGCTGGAGGACCCGCTGGAGCCGCGGACGCTCGGCATCATCCTGCATGAGCTGGCGCACGAGGCGGGCGACGAGCACGACTTCGCCTTCATCGACCGGCTGGAGGAATTCGCCGGCAGGGCGCTGCGCTGTCTGGTGGACCGGCCCGACCTCCTGGCGCCCTACGCGAGCCCGAAGAAGCGGACGGGGTAGCTGCCCTCGGGGAGGGGCGCCGTGCGACCGAGCCTCCGCCTGTCCTCTCGGGTTGACGAGAGCTACGGAGCGAAGCTGCCCGGGTACAGGGTGAGGACGAGCCCCTGGCCGGGAGTGGCGCCCGCGTTGCGGGGCAGGTAGTCCTGGGAACCCTGAAGGGAGAGGGTGAAGATCTCCGCCTCCGCGCCGGAGTGGACGTAGATGAAGAGGCCGGTGGCGCTGGTGGCGTCCTGGCTGGCGCTCTGGAAGTCCGGCGCGGGGTAGTAGATGCGATGGGCCAGGTCGCCGCGGTCGAGCGCGACGCGGGCGCCAGCCACGGGTGCTCCAGAGGCATCCACGACGCGGCCGAGGATGAAGCCGGCCTCGCGCAGCGTGAGGGCGCGGTCGTTGGTGTGGGTGCGGATCGACATCTCGCCGACGGCCCGGGTCAGGGTGTCGTGGAAGGAGACGGGCAGGGCCCAGACGCGGGCATTGATGATGTCCGTGCGCGGCCGCGTGCGGGTGAAGGCGGTGTCGAAGACGACCGTGGAGCTGCGCACGAGCCCCTCGCTCACGAGGGTGGCGGCGAGGCTCAGGTTCACCTCGCGCACGGGGACGTCGGACACGGAGAACTCGCCGCCGGCGCCGACCGGGCCCTTGCCCAGCGCGGCATCTGGATCGCTCACGCCGACGCGCAGGGGCTCCTCGAGGGTGAGCTCGAGCCCCTCGACCGGGGGAAGGGGTTGCCCCTGGGCTTCGAGCAGGCGTGCGGCCTCGGGGAAGAGCTCGGCGCGGCCGGTGACGGTGATGGCGAGGTGGTCGAGGTCCACCGCCTGACTGTCACTGGGGTCGACGCCGGGGTCCGGGTCGTTGGAAGGACCACATGCGACCGGGGCAAGCCCGAGGAGAGCGCAGCAGAGGACGAGACGCGGACGCTTCATGGCTGCGCGCCAAGTTCTTCACGCTCCCGCGCGGTGGCAATCCACCCTCGGGCCGTGGACGTCCCCTGGGTGATGGAAAACACCCCGGGTCCCGAGTGCTCACCGGTGGAAAGACGAAGGGCCGCCCCCTTTTCCTCGAAAGGAAGGGAGCGGCCCTCGAATCACGACCCGCTGGAGGTCAACTCCTACCGGCGTCCACCAGGGCCCCAGCCATTGCCACCGCCGTTGCCGTTGCCGCGACCGCCGCCGTTGCCGCCGCCGTTGCCGCCGCCGTTGCCGCCGCCATTGCCGCCGCCGTTGCCACCGCCATTGCCGTTGCCGTCGCCATTGCCGTTGCCCCAGCCGCCACCGTTACCGCCGCCATTGCCGCCGCCGTTGCTGGGCGGACGAGACGGCGGAGGCGTGCTGCCGCCACCGCTATTGCCGCCACCGCTGTTGCCGCCACCGTTGCCCCAGCCACCGCCATTGCCACCGCCGTTGCTGGGCGGACGAGACGGAGGCGGCGTGCTGCCGCCACTGTTGCCACCGCCGTTGCCGCCACCATTGCCCCAGCCGCCACCGTTACCGCCGCCATTGCCACCGCTGTTGCTGGGCGGAGGAGGCGTGTTGTTGCCACCGCTGTTGCCGCCACCGTTGCCCCAGCCGCCGCCATTGCCGCGAGGCGGACGCGGCGAATCGTCGTCATTGTCCCGGTCATGACCCTGGCCGGGGTTGTTGCTGTGGCCGGGGGGCTGACCCCAGCCGCCCTGGCCGGGAGGAGTGCCCCCGTGTCCCGGAGGCGTGCCGCCGTGCCCGGGGGGCGTGTTGCCCCAGCCGCCGCCATTGGCGGGAGGCGGGTTGTTGCCGCCCGGGTTGGACGGAGGCGGAGTCGGGTTGTTGCCGCCCGGGTTGGACGGAGGCGGAGTCGGGTTGCCCCAGCCACCGCCCGGGTTGGACGGAGGCGGAGTCGGGTTGCCCCAGCCGCCGCCGCTCGTCGGGGGCTGCGTGCCGTAACCCGTTCCCGGCGCGGGAGGAGGCCGGCTGGAGTTGCCCCAGCCATCATTGTTCGACGGAGGAGGCCGGTTGGAGTTGCCCCAGCCGCCACTGTTCGAGGGCGGAGGCTGCGGGTTGCCCCAGCCACCGGGCGAGGCGTCGTGCGAGTTGTCCCAGCCACCGGGGGGCGGAGCGGGCCGGTAGTTGTTGTAGACGTACACCGAGCGGCCCTTGTCCCAGCGGTACGTGCTGCTCGTGTGCCTGTGAGGGAAGTAGTCGTGGCTGTGGCGGCCGTGGATGTAGCAGGGATCGCCGCTGGGCCCCGGGTGGTAGTCGAGGTACCAGACCACCGTGGGGCCCCGGTAGACGTACACGTCGTTCGAGTAGTTGTACGTGTTGACGTCCTCGGGCGCGTAGCCGTGGACGTGGCTGTACGACTCGGTGCACCACCCGCCGTACGGATCCGGGTGGGGGCCCGAGTACCGGTACTCGTAGACGCGGGTCTCGTAGGTGGTACCGGGCTGGTGGTAGTGGGCGACACAGCCGGTCCCCATCATCAGGGCGGCCGGGACTGTGAGGGCGAGAAGGCGACGCATGGGAGGCTCTCCGAGGCCGGTCTCTGAGCCGGCCCATCCATTTCATCACGGCGAGGACATCGGAGCAGACGGGCGAGCAGGGAGAAAATTCACCCCCCCTGTTTCCCGATTTTCCCTCGCCCCGGTGTCCGAGCCGTTTCCGGGATGCTCGCTCAGTCGTGGCCCTTGATAAAGAGGGGGCGAGGGAGGCGGCGCTCCCTGGAGGCCCTTCCGGCCCGGACGCCGCTGGAGACAGAGCGATGGCCGTGACGGATTCCGGGAGTGGGGGGATGGGGGCGCGGTGTGCGATTCACCCGACGCTGGGGGCCACGGGCACGTGCGAGCGGTGTGGCAACTTCATGTGCGAGATCTGCAGTCAGCGGGGCTCGCAGAAGTTCTGCCCCACCTGCCGCCAGCGCACCGGGGACGCGGTCTTCCCGCTGCGGCGGGACACCTGGAGCATCAGCGCCCTCTGGGACTACTGCTTCGAGGCCTTCAAGCGCGACTGGTTGATGCTCTCGGTGGCGATGCTCGTGGGGGTGTCCGTGACCACGGTGGCCAACTTCGCCGGCAACATCGCGGGGGTGGTCATGCAGGCCACCGACTCCTTCGTGATCATCGGCGCCCTGTTGCTCATCTCCGTCTTCGTGCAGGTGGTGGTGCAGGGCGTGATGGGGCTCGGGATGATGCGGGTGGCCTTCGATGTCCTGGAGGGAGGGGGCGTGGACATCGGCCGGCTCTTCTCCCAGTGGACCAAGGCGGGCCGCTACGTGGTGACGATGTTCCTCGTCTTCGTGGTGCTGGTCCTGCCCCTGATGCTGCTCTTCTTCGTGCTGGCGTTCATCGGGATGATGGCGGGGGGCGTATCCATGGCGGACATCGCCAGCGGCAGCATCTTCGGCTCGAACGAGACGGTCGGGCTGGTCGCCTTCGTGGGGGCGTCCCTCGTCACCTTCGTCCCCGCCATCTACTTCGTCATCCCGCTCTACCTGTTGCAGGCGGAGCTCGCCTTCAATGACGACGTCACGCCGGTGCAGGCGCTGCGCAACTGCTATGCGCTGGCGCGCGGCCAGCGTCTGTCCATCGTCGGGGTGCTGTTGATCGCCGGCCTGGTGGGGCTCGTCGGTCTGCTGGCCTGTTGCGTGGGCATCCTCCCGGCCTACGGCCTGATCCAGCTCCTCGTGGGCGGTCTCTACCTGGCGCTGCGCAACGGCTCCGAGCTGGAGTAGCCCGCGCCGCGGCGGCGCTCAGTGCACCACGCGCTCGGACGAGCCCGGGCGCGGGGTGGTGTACACCTTGCCGAGGCAGGTGACGATGTGCTCGCGGTACTCGGCCACCTCGCGCAGGCCGCACACCATCCACCGGCCGCCGATGACGAGCGTGGGCACCCCGCGCACGCCGCGGCTGGCGGCGAGCTCGTGCTCGTCGAGGATGAGCTTGCGCGTGTCCTCCGAGTGGTACGCCGCCGAGAAGGGCCCCATGTCCAGGCCCACGCGGTTGGCCAGCTCGAAGATGACGTCGGTGCGCGTGACGTTCACGCCCTGCTCCAGCGCCGCGCGCTGCATGGCGCGCGCGAGGTACGTCCTCGCCGTGGGGCTCTGCAGCCGCGCCGCCTCCAGCGCCGCCAGTGCCGGGATGCTGGAGCGCGGCGCATCATTGCCCTGCCACAGCTCCGTCGACAGCAGTCGCGCCAGCGGCTCCGGCTCCTGCTGGGCCCGGCGCACCTCCTCCGTCAGCCCCCGCAGCTCCTTCTCCGTGGGTCGCTTGTCATGGAGGCGCAGCGGGTAGGGCCGCACGCGCCAGCGGATGAGGTCGCCAAATTCCTGCTTCAGGGACTCGAGGCGCACGTCCGCGAGGTAGCACCAGGCGCACAACACATCCTGGTAGACGGTGATCTGCAGCGGCTTGGGGAGGAGCTTCATGTGAGCGGCGCAGAGATTACGAAGCCCACGCTCCCACTGCCAATCCCCTCCGACATTTGAATTTCGAGCCCATTCCCATAAGGACCAGGCAAGAGGCTCGTCTGCCCGCCTGCTCCACGGGCGCGGCGCCGTGCGTCACACCACCTGCCGCGGACCGGTGGCCGCGGTGCGTGCCGCCGAGAAGGCGAGCGCATGGTCGATCATCGCTCCGGCGATGTCCTGCTGCGTCGCGCGCTCCAGGCCCTCGAAGCCGGGGCTGGAGTTGAGCTCCATCAGCCGGGGGCCCGCGCGGCCCTCGAGCATGTCCACGCCGGCGATCTCCAGCCCGACCAGCCGCGCGGCCCGCACCGCCACCTCGATATATGCGGGTGGCAGCTCGATGGGGCTGCCCTCGCCGCCGCGGTGGATGTTGGAGCGGAACTCGCCCTTCTTCGCCCGCCGCCGCATGGCGCCCACCACCTTGTCGCCCACCACCAGCGCGCGCACGTCCTGGCCCTTGCTCTCGGCGACGAACTCCTGGAGCACCACCTCCTGCCCCAGGTCCCAGAAGGTGTTGAGGATGGTCTGCACCTCCTGGAGCGTGTGGGCGATCATCACCCCCACCCCCTGGGTGCCGCGCAGCAGCTTGATGATGATGGGCAGCCCGCCCACCTCCTCCACGAGCTTGCGCACGTTGCTGCGGTCATGCGCCATCACCGTCCGGGGCACGTCGAGCCCGCTCCGGCACAGCAGCTGGAGCGCGCGCAGCTTGTCCCGGCTCTGGGAGATGGCCGAGGCGCCGTTGAGCACCGGCACCCCCATCATCTCGAACTGGTTCACCACCGCCAGACCGTAGCCGGTGATGGAGGCGCCGATGCGCGGAATCACCACGTCCACGCCCTTGATTTCAACCCCGCGGTAGCTCATGTGCGGGTTGCCCGGGGCGAGCACCATGGTGCAGCGCAGCGTGTCCAGCACCAGGGGCCGGTGCCCGCGTTGCTTGATGGCCTCCACCAGCCGCCGCGTCGAGTACAGGGACCGCTTGCGCGAGAGGATGACCACCGTCTTCTTCGCTCGGGCCCGGCGAGGGGGGGGCGAGGAGGCGGGCGGCGGCTCGATGGGGCGCGCGGGGGCCTTCGGGCGTGCCTTGGCGGACGCCTTCTTGGACGAGTCCTTCTTGGCGGGCATGGAAGGGTGACGAGCCTATCACGAGCAGGGGGCGGGCCGCGTCGGCCGTGTTTGCTATCATCGGAAATAATGAGCACGAACGAACCGCACCCGGACGACATACTCACCAACCCGGGAGAGAACGGTCTTGATTCCATCGTCGCCCCCGCCAAGGGTGGGGCCGGCGCCGGGACCGAGGTGCTGGTGCTGCAGCAGCGCACCACGCTCAAGCTGCGCAAGTGCCGCCTCCTGGTGTCGGCCGGTCCGGACGAGGGCAAGTCCCTGGTGTCCGACAAGGAGCGGCTGCGCTGTGGTGCCCATCCCACCAACGACCTGGTCCTCGCCGAGGACCGCACCGCCAGCCGCCACCACTTCGAAATCATCAACACCGAGCGGGGCTGGCTGCTGGTGGACCTCAACTCCACCAACGGCACCTTCATGGATGGCCGGCGGATTGAGCGGGCCTACCTGTCGGCCGGGGCCCAGATTCGCGCGGGCTCCTCCACCCTCACCTTCGCCCCCATCGACGAGGAGGTGACGGTCGAGCCGGACCGCGAGGGCGAGCTGTGCGGGCTGGTGGGACAGAGCGTCCAGATGCGGCAGGTGTTCGCCCTCATCAAGAAGATCGCCCCCATGGACGTGTCCGTCATCATCGGAGGCGAGACGGGGACGGGGAAGGAGCTGGTGGCGCGGGCCATCCACGAGCTGAGCGGCCGGAAGAAGGGGCCGCTGGTGGTGCTGGACTGCGGCGCCATTCCGCCCAACCTCATCGAGAGCGAGCTGTTCGGCCACGAGAAGGGCTCCTTCACCGGGGCGATGACGGAGCGGCCGGGGGCCTTCGAGCGGGCGCAAGGGGGCACCATCTTCCTGGACGAGCTGGGCGAGCTGCGGTTGGACCTGCAGCCCAAGCTGCTGCGCGTGCTGGAGAACCGCGAGGTGCGGCGCGTGGGCGGCAACGACACCCTGGAGGTGGACTGCCGCGTCATCGCCGCCACCAACCGCGACCTGCCCAAGGAGATAGCGGCGGGCAACTTCCGCGAGGACCTCTTCTTCCGCCTGTCCGTCATCAACCTCCAGCTCCCGCCGCTGCGCCAGCGCCGGGAGGACATCCCCCTCATCCTCAAGCGGGCACTGGCCGAGCCGGAGACGGTGGCTCGCCACGGCAAGAAGCGCATCTCCCCCGAGGCCCTCTCGCTGCTGATGGCCTACGCGTGGCCGGGCAACGTGCGCGAGCTGATGAACGTGCTCTCCCACGTGCTGGCCTTCAGCGAGGGCGAGGAGGTGCTGCCCGAGCACCTGCCGCCCCGCGTCCGGGGCCAGGAGCGCGAGGGGCCGCTGCCTTTCAACGAGCACCTCACCTTCAAGGACGCCAAGGAGCAGCTCCTGGAGAACTTCGAGCGCGAGTACGTCACCAGCGTCCTCACCCGCTGCGAGGGCAACCTCTCCCGCGCTGCCCGTGAGAGTGGCCTGCACCGCAAGTCCATTGAGCGCCTGGTGAAGAAGTACCAGCTCGACGCCAAGGGCATGAAACCCCGTTGAGGGATGCGGGGGGACCCTCCCCCAGCGTCCTGGCGAGCACCCCCGTCCAGTTGACCGATGGGAAAGCTCCGGAGGGAGTGGAACAACCACATGTATGCGTTCCAAGGAGTTCCACGTCCAAGGGCGTCAGTCCGGACAGGCAGCGGTGGAGGCGGCGTTGACGTTGCCTCTGGTCGTCTTCCTGATCCTGGGCACGCTGCAGCTCTTCATGATGCTGCAGGGCCGCATCATGGCCGAATACGCGGCGTTCCAGGCGGTGCGGGCCGGTAGCCGCCAGCACGGCAACTGCAAGCCGATGATCCACGCGGCGATGGCCGGGCTGCTGCCCACGGTGGAGCCCTTCCTGAGGCCGGGTGGGGGCTCGGCGGCGCAAAAGCTGGCCGACGCCTGGGCCGCGCGCCTGGGGCCGGATCCCCGCAACAACCCCTCGCCGAAGTACGAGCCGGGCCGGGACCTGGGCAACGACGGGCCCGTCTTCTGGCTGGTGCGGGAGTACCCGCGCGCCGGCTCCGTGCCCTCGCCGGAGGACATCGACTTCGACACCCCCACGGGCGACGGCGCGAGCGCCAAACGCCTGGAGGTGCGCCTCATCTATTGGTACCGGCTGCGCATCCCCTTCGCGGACTGGGTCATCAGCCGGATGCTGCTCGCCCACCTGGGGCTGCAGGACTACAACTACGTCAACCCGCTGATGGTGACGGACAAGCAGGCGGGCTGGTCGCAGAGCGAACAGCCCGTCGTCAACCTGGACGTGCTGATCCAGGACGAGCTGAAGGAGAAGGTGATGTCCGGCAAGTACGTCTACCCCATCCAGGCCACCTACGGCATGCGGATGATGACGCCGGCGCGCAAGGAATTCTTCGAACAGCAGAACTGTGAGCCCACGCCGGAGGGCCTGTGATGAGACGCCGAGGCCAGACGATGGTGCTGTTCGCCCTCACCATGCTCCTGCTGGTGCTGATGGTGACGATGACGCTCTCCATCGGCATGAAGGCTCGCGAGAAGATGGAGCTGCAGACGGTGGCGGACGCCGCCGCCTACTCCAACGCGGTGGCCACCGCGCGCACCTTCAACGCCATCTCCGCTGATGAACCGGGCGCTGATGGGCCACATGGTGGCCATGGCTGGCGTGGAGAGCCTCATCTCCTGGAGCAGCTACTACCGCGCCACCATCAACGGTGCGCGAGAGGCCTACAACATGCCCATGGGGGTGTACGCGGCCATCGCCGCGGCCAGCTGCCCCTGCGCTGTCACCAACGCGATGTGCGCGAAGCTGTGCAAGTGCTCCACCCAGGCGATGTCGGACATCTCCGATGCGCAGGACAAGCTGGAGCAGGAGGACCAGAAGCTCGGGCAGAAGTGGGATCAGCTGGACCGGGCGGCCGGCCTGGAGGCCCGCGGGCTGCAGATCTCCTCCATCGCCGACGAGCAGCGGACCCTCTACGACCAGCTCGAGAACGACCTGAACAACGCGACGCTGTCCGGCAGCATCGTCAAGGAGGCCAACAAGGGCGCCGCGTTTGGCGAGGAGCTCGAGGCGCTGTCGAACGACGCGCTGAAGAGCGTCATCAAGCAGGAGATCGCCGGTGAGGAGAACTGCTCGGGCGAGGGTGCCGCCTGCACGCGCCGCGACGCGGGGAACAAGCAGCACTTCATCTACGCCGCCATGGGCAGCCGCGGCTTCTCCTTCGTCACCGGGCGCGGGGAGGCGGCCTTCATCTGGATGAAGCTGCAGCAACTGCTGCCGCAGCGGGACCTCATCACGAACCTCACCAACGAAGGCAGTAGCTACTTCCCGGCCGAGGGGAGCCAGACGCACTCGGCGCAGACCATCGACGGCACCGAGCTGTGGGGGGACGACCACGGCAACCTCGGCCTCCTCTTTGGCCGGGGCCAGGCCCCGTGCCCGCCGATGGTCCCGGGGACGTCCTCGCCCAAGGCCCACGTGCGCAGCAACCACCAGGGGGACACCTCGGACGAGCACGAATGGACCGGCGGGAGTGACAACGACGCGCAGCCGCACACCATGGGCACGTGCACGAAGTGCCCCGGCATCTGGCCGTCGCACATGGACTACAACTTCAATCTGGTGGCCGACTCCGGCAACAACTGGGGCCAGCCCAAGAGCTACGCCGTCATCCAGCGCGACTACTCGAAGCGTCCGGACGGGAAGGGAGACCCCTGGAACCTCTTCTTCCGCTTCCGCGTCTCGAGCTCGGGCGCGGGCACCGAGTTCGACAACCGCGGCATCCAGCTCTCCCCGGACAACGGGGGCACGGACATCTCCAAGGCCACGGCGCTCTCGGCGGGCATCACCTACTACAAGCGCGAGGGCGACCATTGGCGGGAGCCGCCCAACTTCCTCAATCCCTTCTGGCGCGCCACGCTGGTCTCGGCCCAGGTGGACACGCAGGGCGAGCAGGACATCGGGAAGGTGCTCGGCGAGTCCGCGTCGTTCTCCCAGGAAGTCTACGAGGCCCTCAAGGACAAAGGATACTCGGCATGGTGACGCGACACCGCGGCGGGCAGCAGCGAGGCCAGGGCACCGTGGAGATGGCGCTCGGGGTGCTCCTCTTCGTCACCGTGTTCATCTTCGGCATCCACTTCGCCGAGGTGGGCTACCTCTCGCTCAAGGTGCAGGAGGCGTCCACCAGCGCCCTGTGGGACACCACCAGCGCGAAGATGCACGAGCTGCCGGGCAACTTCGCGGACCTGCAAAACGCCATCGGCGCGGCGGGCGGGCACGCCACCGAGCGCATACAAGGACTTCGACGGGCGCACCTCGCGGGAGGGGCGCGAGAAGATTGTCCAGGTCTTCACCTCGGCCGATCAACTGAACGTCACCTGTGAGGAGGCTGGGGACATCTCCTTCAAGCCCAGCAACACCACCAATGGTGTCTACAAGGACACGGGCGGCATGCGCTGCTCCTCCAGCGCGCAGATGACCCCCATCAACATCCCCCGCAACTTCGTGGACGAGGGCTCGGGTGCCCTCTTCGATGTGGCCCACTCCGCGTTGAAGGCCTTCACCGTGTGTGGCACGGGCCGGGCGAAGGGTGGCAACTGTGCAGGGGCCTACGGCATCCTCCTGGATGACTGGGGGCTGGCCGGCAGCGACGAGTCCCGGGAGTGCGTCCTGTTGAACTGTGACAACTCGGCCTACTACGATTCCACGAAGAAGGTGTACGACGCGCACAACACGGTGAATGGCGCCTCGGAGAATCTGGCGCAGACCATCGTGGGCACGGCGCCCATCGACCCGGGGAAGTTCTGGATGAGCTTCCGGGGCATGGGCGACTTCCGGGAGAGCGAGCCAGGCGGCGATAGCGATCCGAATGACTGGGTGACGACGCCGGGCGCCAACAGCCCCACCACGCCGTACGACGACTCCTATAACAATCGCGGCGACTGCTTCCTGGGGACCCAGTGCAACTGAGTGCTCGAGCGTGGGTGCTGGCCCTCTCGCTGCTGGGCGCGGGCGTCGCGTCCGCGCAGCGGCCGACCTTCACCTGGGACGTGCCCCGGGTGGTGGAGTCGGTGGACGTGCCGGGCGTGATGCGGGCCGATGGGATTCCCGTGAAGCTGCGCTCGGTGCGGAGCACCGAGAAGCCCGAGGTCATCGTCCAGCACCTGGTGAACCGCTTCGAGGCGGCCGGCTTCTACATCCCTCCGGACGCCCACCGCACCCAGCGGCTGAAGGAGCCGCAGCTCACCGCGCTCGATACGGATCGGCTCATCTCCTACACCTTCATCCTGCAGCCCAACCCGGACGGCACCACCACGGTGGTGCTGGGCGAGGCCAACCTGGGCCAGGCGCGCAAGGAGCAGAGCACCTTCGCCCCCGTCTTCCCGGGTGGGAAGGACGTGATGCAGAGCGACATGGAGGGGGCTCGCTCGCTGACGTACACGGTGACGGCGGATCAGGCGAAGGTGCGGGAGTTCTACCTGGCGGAGCTGCGCGCGGCGGGCTTCACCGAGACGTCGCAGGGCACGTGGCGCCGGAATGGGGAGGAGCTGCGGGTGGCGATTCGCCCGGGCCCGGCCGGCCGCGTGGTGGTCATCGTCATGCGCCGCACCACCACCGAGGAGGTGCTGTCTCCCAGGCCCGAAACGGGCAAGCCCTGACGTCCCCTCGGGGTCTCCCCTCGAGGCTCATTCGCGAGGAGGAGCTGGCTTGAGTCGCGCCGGGTGGTGCCGTGTCGCGGTGGGGTGCTGGACGGTGGTGGGGCTGCTGGCCGCGCCGGGCTGTGTGAGGCGCGAGGTCCGCCCCGAGCCCATGGCGGCTCCGGCGCCCTCGCTGCGGGAGGTGGTGACGCGGCTCTCCTCCGAGGCGGCCCTGCTGACGCCCGGCTCGGACGTGGCCATCGCCGTGCGCAACCTCCGCACGGGCGAGTACGCGGGCGTGGCGGACGAGGTGCCCCACGTCTCGGCCAGCGCGGCGAAGGTGCTCTGGGTGGCGGCGGCGCTCGCGCGCGTGGGCTCCGAGCGGGTGGTCCCCCATGCCGAGCCCATCTTCCGCGCCTCGGACAACGTCGCCTCGGGTGAGGTCATCGACCTGATCGGCGCGGACGCCGTCAATGATTGGTACCGCGAGCTGGGGCTGAAGCACACCGCGCTCACCCGGTGGCGGTACGGCACGCCGCGCACGGCCACCAACTCGCCCCGGGAGATGGGCGACGACAACTACTTCACCGCCCGGGACGTGGTGGACGTCCTCACCCGGCTGGACAGGGGCGAGCTGCTCGGCACTGCGGAGACGCGGGCGCTGCGCCAGTGGATGACGCTCACCCCGCGCACCGGCTGCGGCGGGTGGATGGGGGCGCTGCTGCCCGAGGCCGCTCGCGCGACGCTGATGCACAAGGCGGGGTGGCTGCCGCCCGGGTGCTGCTCGGATGATGCCGTGTACAACACCCTCACCGAGGTGGGGGTGGTGCAAGTGCCCGGGGGAGACCGCTACGCCGTGGCGCTGCTGGCCCGTAGGGGCAAGGACTACTGGCGGCGGCAGGCCCCCTTCATCGAGCGCGCCTCGTGCGTGCTGTACCGGGCCATCTCCGGCGACGCGACGCTCTCGTGCCATGACGCCGGGGGCGGGGTGGAGCCGGCCTCCTTCGGCCTGCCGGAGTCCGCCCCGGTGCCCCTGGACTGCGACTGAGAAGGCCGGAACGACGGCCCGGGGGAGGGGGGCTCGGACTCCCGGTCGTGGCGGGGCCTTCTTGGCGATGGGGGCCACACCGTCGCCGCCGGGACTCCGGGAGCGGTTTGCGGATTGAAGCGCCTGTGGGCCCGTGTTACGGCCCGATGGTATGAGCGACACCGGCGCACCCCCTAAGGACTACAAGGACACGGTCAACCTCCCGAAGACGGATTTCCCCATGAAGGGGAATCTGGCCCAGCTCGAGCCCAAGATGCTCGGCTGGTGGGCGGAGCGGGGGATTTGGGGGAAGATTCTCGAGCGGCGTGACGGCTCCGAGCCCTTCGTGCTGACGGATGGGCCCCCGTACGCCAACGGCCACATCCACGCGGGCCACGCCCTCAACAAGGTCCTCAAGGACATCGTGGTGAAGTACCGCAACCTGTCCGGCCGCCGGTGCGACTACATCCCCGGCTGGGACACCCACGGTCTGCCGATTGAACAGGCGGTGGAGAAGCGGCTGAAGGACAAGAAGATCGACAAGCGCACCCTGGACCGCGAGGACTTCCTGGCGAAGTGCCGCGAGTACGCGCTGGAGTTCATCGACATCCAGCGCACCGAGTTCAAGCGCCTGGGCGTGCTCGGCGACTGGGAGAACCCGTACCGCACGCTGGACTTCTCCTTCGAGGCGCAGGAGCTGCGCGAGCTGGCCACCTTCGCGCGCCGGGGCATGCTCTACCGGCGCAAGAAGCCGGTGTACTTCTGCCTCTACGACCAGACGGCGCTGGCCGAGGCCGAGGTGGAGTACGAGGACCACGCGAGCCCGTCGGTGTACGTGGCCTTCCCCGCGGGCCCCGAGGTGGCCGAGCGGGTGCCGAAGCTCAAGGGCAAGAACGTCTCCTTCGTCATCTGGACCACGACGCCGTGGACGCTGCCGGCCAACCTCGCCATCGCGATGAACGCCGAGTACGAGTACGTGTTCTACGCGCTCGGCGACCGCGTCATCTGCGTGGCCAAGGACCTGCTGCCCAAGGTGCTGGCCGAGGTGAAGGCGGACGAGCTGGCGGTGAAGAACGTGAAGGTGGCGGGCGGTGAGGTGTCGGCGGCCGCGCTGGTGGAGCCCGAGCGCATCATCGCCTACGCGCGCGGCGACGAGCTGGAGGGCTGCACCTACCAGCACGTCTTCTACGAGCGGCAGGGGCAAGATTCTCCTGGGCGAGCACGTGACGCTGGAGGCCGGTACGGGCCTGGTGCACACGGCGCCTGGGCACGGCCAGGAGGACTACGAGGTCGGCCTGAAGTACGGGCTCGACATCTACAACCCGGTGCGCCAGGACGGCCGCTACGACGAGACCGTGGGCGAGTGGCTGACGGGCAAGCGGGTCTTCGAGGCCAACCCGATCATCATCGACGCGCTGGTCGAGAAGGGCGTGCTGCTCAACGACAAGTCGGACAAGGTCGAGCACAGCTACCCGCACTGCTGGCGCTGCCACAACCCGGTCATCCTCGAGCGCGACGTACCAGTGGTTCATCCCGCTGGACAAGCCGCTCAAGGGCGAGAAGACGTTCCGCCAGCAGGTGCTGGACGAGGTGGACAAGGTGCAGTGGGTGCCCTCGTGGGGGCACAGCCGCATCCGGGGCATGCTGGAGACGCGTCCGGACTGGTGCATCAGCCGCCAGCGCACGCTGGGGCGTGCCCATCCCCATCGCGTACTGCGAGGGCTGCGAGGAGGCGGTCATCTCTCCGGAGCTGATGGAGAAGGTGGCGGACGCGGTGGAGAAGGAGGGCGCGGGCGTGTGGTACCGCACGCCGGTGAAGGAGTTCCTCCCCGCGGGCTTCGCGTGCCAGAAGTGCGGCAAGACGGAGTTCCGCCGCGAGACGGACATCCTCGACGTGTGGTTCGACTCGGCGTGCGCGTTCAGCGCGGTGTCGGCGCGGCGGCAGCGGGTTCCGGCGGACCTCTTCCTGGAGGGCAGTGACCAGCACCGCGGCTGGTTCCACTCGTCCATCCTGGTGGCGGTGGGCACGCGCGACATGTCGCCCTACAAGGCGTGCCTCACGCACGGCTTCGTGGTGGACGGCGCGGGCGAGAAGATGTCCAAGAGCCGCGGCAACGTGGTGGCGCCGGAGAAGATCATCCAGCAGTACGGCGCCGAGGTGCTGCGCCTGTGGGTGGCCTCGAGCGACTACCGCAACGACGTGCGCCTGTCGGACCAGATTCTGAAGGGCCTGAGCGAGGGCTACCGGAAGATCCGCAACACCATCCGCTACGCGCTGAGCAACCTGTACGACTTCGACCCGGCGAAGGACGCGGTGCCGGCCGAGCGAGCTGCTGCCGCTGGACACGTGGGCGCGGGGCCGGCTGGCCGAGGTGGTGGCGCGGGTGCGCAAGGCCTACGAGGCCTACGAGTTCCACCTCGTGTACGCGACGGTGGTGGACTTCTGCGCGGCGGACCTGTCGGCGGTGTACTTCGACATCCTGAAGGACCGGCTCTACACGACGAAGGCGACGGGCCACTCGCGGCGGAGCGCGCAGACGGTGCTGCACGAGGTGGCGACGGTGCTGCTGCAGCTGCTGGCGCCGGTGATGAGCTTCACGGCGGACGAGGCGTGGCAGTTCCTGCCGGGGACGAAGGCGGAGAGCGTCTTCCTGACGGACTTCCCGGAGCCGGCGGTGAAGCCGGACGCGGCGCTGTCGGAGCGGTACGAGAAGCTCTTCGCGGTGCGCGGCGCGGTGCAGGGCCTGCTGGAGGCGGCGCGTCGGGACAAGATGATCGGCTCGTCGCTGGAGGCGCGGGTGGTGCTGAGCGCGAGCGGCAAGGCGAAGGACTTCCTCCAGGCGAACGTGGCGGACCTGCCGGGGCTGCTCATCGTGAGCCAGGTGGAGCTGGCGGACGGGGCAGGGGAGAAGGCGCAGGCGCTGAACGTGGCGCAGGTGCTGGGCGAGGAGGTGAAGGCGGAGGTGCTCCCCGCGAAGGGCGAGAAGTGCCCGCGCTGCTGGACCTACTCGGAGAAGGTGGCCGGTGGCGCCCCCGTCTGCGACAAGTGCCAGGAAGCGCTGAGCTGAGCTCCCTGCTCGCGGGTTGAATCAGCGTCAAAGCCCTCTCCCTCTGATGGGGGGAGGGGGTCACTTCCGGACTCGGGCTCTTCCCCACCACGGGCCTTGGTGGTTGGACCCACCTCCCGGGCGCACTTTTCAGAAACCTGTCCGACTGTCGGACAGGTTTTTGAAGACCGCGCCCGGAGGCCCCCTCCTGCACGGACTTTCTTCGGAGGGCTCAGCCCCGGCCCTTCCTCTGTTTGGGCTTCGGGCCTTCGTCCTCCGTTGCCCCACTGGGCAGGAGGATCCGCGCGGGGCTCTTCTTGGCCGAGGCCCTCTTCGCTGTCTTCGCGCGGGTCGCCATGGGCGCGGGGAATCGCAATTGGAACTCGAGCTCGTCCACGTTCCCTTCGCGCTCGTGCTCGATATTGAAGAGCGCATCCGCGGGGATGTGCAGGCGCTCGCCCGCGACCTGGATGCTGAAGGACTTACCGGCCTCGATGGCATCCGCCAGTCTCCTCAACTTGGCGACGAACTCCTTGCGCGGATAGCCCTTCTCGAGGTCACGCTCAGGTCGCTTCGGCATCTCTTCCCCTCCGGGTCTGCTCGTGGTGCGGAGCTCAGGCTGCCTGGAAGGGTGCTCGGCTTCCAGTGTGATTCGAACTCGGGTTGTTACTTCCGAGGGGGTTCGAACGGCTGGTAACATGGGCCCCTTGTTGAAGGAGCGAGATGGCCAGGAAGAGCGGAAAGAGGAGCAGCCCCCCCGCCCGTAAGCGCACTCGCACCGCGCCCGTCGCCCCTCCGAATGCGCCGCCCGCCGAGCCGACTCAGGATCCGGCCCAGCTCCAGGAGCTGCGCAAGAAGATCGACGCGCTCGACGACCGCCTGGTCCGGCTGCTCAACGAGCGGGCGAGCCTCGTCGTCGAGGTGGGCAAGACCAAGCGCACCCAGGGCATCCCCGTCTACGCCCCCCACCGCGAGGCCGAGGTGCTCCGCAAGGTCCTGGCTGCCAACAAGGGGCCGCTGCCCGACCGGACCATCGAGGGCATCTACCGCGAGATGATGAGCGGCTCGTTCGCCCTCGAGCAGCCGCTGCGCATCGGCTACCTCGGGCCGCCCGGCTCCCACTCGCACGCCGCCGCCGTGAAGCAGTTCGGCGCCTCCGTGGACTACGAGGACCTGCACGAGATTGGTGGTGTCTTCACCGAGGTGCGCCGCGGGCACGTCAACTACGGGCTCGTCCCCATCGAGAACTCGCTCGGCGGCGGCATCGTGGAGACGCTCGACGCCTTCAAGGCCAACGCCCATCAAATCTCCATCTACGGCGAGGTGCAGATCACCATCCACCACGCCCTGCTCGCCAACTGCCAGCCCCGCCAGGTGCGGCGCATCCACTCCAAGCCGGAGATCTTCCAGCAGTGCCGCAACTGGCTGAGCACCCAGTACCCCGGCGTCGAGCTGATGCCCGCGGCCAGCAGCTCGCGCGCCGCGCAGATCGCCGTCGAGGAGTGCCGCAAGGCCCTGGAGATTGGTGCCGAGCCGGGGGCGGCCGCCATCGGCACGACGCTCGCCGGGCAGCTCTACGGGCTCAACGTCCTCTTCGCGCGCATCGAGGACGACCCCAACAACGTCACCCGCTTCGTCATCATCGCCCGGCAGAACGCCCGGCCGACGGGCGATGACAAGACCTCCATCATGTTCACCACGGACGACGCGCCGGGTGCCCTGGCCTCGGTGCTCGGAGTCTTCCAGTCCGCCGGCATCAACCTCTCGCACATCGACAAGCGCCCGCGCGGGCGGGGGGAGAACTGGACGTATACGTTCTTCCTCGATGCGCTCGGGCACCGGGATGACCCGAACATGGCCGCCACCATCGAGCGCGCCCGCGCCCACTGCCGCGAGCTGCTCGTCCTCGGCAGCTACCCGCGCTCGCGCCGCATCCTCTGAATCCACCCGGGGGTGCTGTCACTGCGCTTCCAGCTCGCGCAGCTTGTCGATGATGACCTGCATGCGAGCGTGGTGCGAGCCGGCCCAGAACACGCGCTTGCACTCGGGGCACTGCTGGAAGCGGGAGAACGTGGCCCGCACCCGCTCCGGCACGCGCCCCTGCACCTCCTCGGGCGAGGCGGCGGACAGCGAGGCATTGCAGGCGATGCACCGGGTGAAGGGCCGCATGTGCTCGGAGAGCCGGAAGCGCCGCACCACCTCGACGAGCTGCAGCGAGGGGTCCGTCTCCCGCGGAAAATACCCGTGCACCACCTCGGAGCGCTTGAGCACGCCAAGGTCCCGCGTGAGCAGGATGCGCTGTTCGTCCCGGGAGCGCCGCGCGAGCTCGTCATCGGCGAAGTCATTGCGCCACAGCGTGTCGAAGCCGAGCATGCGCAGCAGGCCCGAGAGCCGGCCGAGCCCCACGTCGAGCAGGAAGCGGAGCTCGGAGAGGGGAGGGGGCCCCACGCGCACGAGCGGCGTCACGTCGATGGAGGTGAAGACGGGGTAGACGGCGAGGCGCTGGCCGTCCTCGACGCGGTGGGAGAAGTCCACCGCCTGTCCGTCCACGAGCACCACGTCCACCTCGGGGTGGGGCGGGCCGAGCGACTCGATGAGGTCCTTCACCGAGCACGGCCCGCTGAGGGGGTGGACGAACTCGACGCCGCGCCGCTCGGGGGCGAGGAAGTCGTTGAGCGAGCCGTAGAAGCGGACCGTCACCTGCTTCATGCGCGGGGCGGGTCGTCGCTCGACGCCGGGCCCTTCTTCCGCAGGCGCCGGATGAGCCTGTCGAGCACGGGCGTGAGCGCGAAGGTGGCGGCGAAGCGCGGAATCTTGATGACCTGGCAGGCGGCGTAGGCACCGGCGAAGGTGCCCGCCGCGCCGCCGGCTCCCTCCAACTGGAAGCCCGAGCGGATGAGGAGCGCGAAGATGCCCAGGCAGAGGCCGAAGATGGCGTAGTGCACCACCAGGGCCAGCATCCCGTACCGGGTGATGAAGGCCTGCAGGCGCTCCATGAGGGACGGCTTGGGGGCCGCCACGGCCTGGGCGGAGGGAGTCTCGTTCGGATTGGGCATCACGGGCGGCTCAACAGTCTGCATCGTCCTCACCATGCCCCACTTGGAGGCGTCCGGGGAGCCAACCCACTGGCTGATCGCCCGTATGCCGGGCCGGGTTGTCAGCCTCCCATGCCCAAGATAGAGATCAGGGTCCCATGGTGCACCGTTTTCGTGTCCTGATTCTCGTGGGCCTCGCCACCCTCGCCGCCGACCAGGTGTCCAAGTACCTGGCCGTGAGCCACCTCACGGACTCCCTGGAGGGGCGGACCGGCCTCGCGCGGGTGCAGGGCTTCTTCGCCGAGCAAGACCCGGACGGCGCGCCGTTCCTGGGCGGGCTGCACCGCCGGCCGACGGCGCCCCACCGCTTCATCGAGGACTACTGGCACTTCCGCTACGTGGAGAACCCGGGCGCCGCCTGGGGCCTCTTCGCCAACCTCCCCGAGTCCGTGCGCCAGCCCTTCTTCCACCTGGTGAGCCTGGTGGCGCTCGGCTTCATCCTCTCCATGTACGTGAAGCTGGCCCCCGAGCAGCGGATGGTGCGCTGGGCCCTGGCGCTCGTCGCGGGCGGGGCGCTGGGCAACTTCGTGGATCGGCTCCTCCGGGGCTACGTCATCGACTTCATCGACTGGCACTGGCGCAACCAGCCGGGGATGCGCTGGCCCACCTTCAACGTGGCCGACGCGGCCATCTGCGTGGGAGTGGGCCTGCTCCTGCTCGACTCCCTGCGGGCGCGCCGGCCGGTGGAATCCGTGACGCCGGGGGGGCAGGTGGTGTAAGCCGCCCCATGTGCCCCGCAAATACCTCCTCCTGCTGACGGTGGCGCTCGGCGTCATCGTCCTCGACCAGTGGACGAAGTACCTCGTCGTGCGCGAGCTCACCACGCGCTTCGATGACCGGCCCACGCTCGGCGAGCGGCTGTCGGCGATGTACGGCGAGCCCCCACCCCTGGGGTACGATGGGCTGCACTACCGGCCCAAGCGCCACATCGAGGTCTCCGAGTCCTTCTTCCGCCTGCGCTACGCGGAGAACCCGGGCGCCGCCTGGGGCATGTTCCGCACCCTGCCGCCCAACGTGCGCGGGCCCCTCTTCCACGTGGTGAGCATCGGCGCGGTGGTGCTCATCTCCTGGTACTTCAGCAAGCTGAGCGGGAAGGACCCCCAGGAGAAGTGGGCGCGGTGGGGCCTGCCGCTGGTGCTGGGCGGGGCGATCGGCAACTACATCGACCGGATTGCCCGGGCCTTCGTCATCGATTTCCTCGAGGCCCACTGGTACGACAAGGCCACCTGGCCGTCCTTCAACGTGGCCGACTCGGCCATCGTGGTGGGCGTGGGGCTGCTCCTGGTGGACGCCTTCGTGCGCAAGGAGGCGCCCAAGGAGGAGAAGTCGGCCGAGGTCCGCTCCTGACGGCGGGTCGCTCCCCCTCCTGACGGCCCGGCTCCCGGGTCGTCTCCCCCACCCGCAGCGACGCCGTGACGGGGTAACCTGCGCGGCCTCGCGTCCGTAACGGTCCCTGCCCATGCTTCCCGTCCTCGTCCACTTCACCTTCACGTCCCTCTGGTCCCAGCTCATCCTGTACGCCCTGGCGCTCGCGGCGGTGGCGTACATCGCCTACAACGGCTGGCAGGGCGCCGAGGGCACTCCCAAGGCTCCGGGCGAGAAGCCCGCGCCGGCCACGACGGACCAGCGGATGATGCGCGCGCTCATCTACGGCGCCATCGGCGCGGCCATCGCGTCGTTCGGCCTGCGGTACGCGCTGCCCGCGGGGGCCTTCCTGGGTGGCAAGGGCGAGGGCATCCCCATCCACACCTACGGGGTGCTGCTGGCCTCCGGCTTCATGACCGCGGTGGCGGTGGGCTCGCGGCTGGCGCAGGACGAGTGGCGCAAGCTGACGTGGGTGCCGGATGCCCAGGGCGGCGGCCAGTGGGTGGACACCGAGGGTCCTCGCAAGCGCGAGCAGTTCATGGACCTGTCCTTCTACATCCTGGTGGGCGGGCTCGTGGGCAGCCGCGTCCTCTTCGTGCTCGTCAACTGGAAGGACTACGCGCGCGACTGGACGCAGGTGTTCTCCCTGGGCGGCGGGCTCGTCTTCTACGGCGGCCTCATCGGCGCGGCGCTCGCGGCCTACGTCTTCGCGCGGCAGCACGGCATGGACTTCCTGCGGCTGGCGGACCTGGCCATCCCCACCGTGTCGCTGGGCCAGTGCCTGGGGCGGCTCGGGTGCTTCTCCGCCGGGTGCTGCTGGGGCGATGTCACCGCCGCCGGCACTCGCTTCGCGGTGAACTTCCCCGGCGTCAGCGTGGCCAAGGACCTCTTCGGGCGGCTCGGCGGCACCTCCAGCCTCGCCTTCCAGTCCCAGGCGCAGGACTCCCGCTACGTGGTGGAGGCCACCGGTGAAATCCTCCACCAGTCGGCTCCCGGCGCGGTGCGCATCTCCGAGTGGGTGGCCCAGCACGGCACCACGCTGCCCATCCACCCCACTCAAATCTACGAGTCCATCGGCCAGCTCGTACTCTTCCTGGTGTTGCTGTACTCGCGGCGCTTCCGGCGCTTCCACGGGCAGATCTTCGCCCTGTGGCTGATGTGCTACGCGGTGCTGCGCACCTCGGTGGAGCTGTTGCGCGGTGACACGGAGCGTGGAACGCTCAACGGGCTGCTCAACTCGCTGGGCGCCCGGGGGCTGGCCGACTCCGTTCCCCTGGAGGCCTGGTACAACATCTCCACCAGCCAGTTCATCTCCCTGTGCATGTTCACCTTTGGTGCGACATTGCTGTACCGGCGGATCCGCCGGGCGGGCGAGGCGGCTGGCGTCGGGCCGACACCGAGCCCGGCCTGAGGTTGATAAGCGGCCGCGTCTTGGGGACACTCTAGGAGCCCATGGCGTACGAGCCCTCGAAGTCGTCCACGAAGAACCCCACCGCCACCAGGTCTGGCGCGTCGGCGAAGTCGACCGCGAAGCTGGCGGCGCTGCAGGGGGACACGAAGTCCGGCATGCCCACGAAGTCGGGCAGCGAGATGGCGGCCCAGGAGTGCGACGCCATCGAGGCCGAGCTGGCCGCCCTGAAGGTGACCTACGAGCACTACTTCCTGGGGCTCGAGCGCACCCCGCCCGCACGGACGCACGAGGCGCTGAAGAAGCGGGTGGAGAAGCTCAAGAACAGCTTCGTGCGCAACACCGGCGCCAAGTTCCGCGTGCAGTCCATCCACAGCAAGTTCGTCACCTACGAGCGGCTGTGGCTGCGCACGCTGCAGGAAATCGAGAACGGCACCTACAAGCGCGACCTCGCCAAGGTGAAGCGCCGCGGCGAGAAGCCGGCCTCGGCCAAGGCCCGCTCCCAGGGCGCGGTGGAGCTGCCCGAGGAGACCGACTTCGAGGTGGACGAGGTGGACGAGATTCTGTCGTCCACCCCGAAGCCGCCCCCTCCGCCGGTGCCGGCCATGGCGTCGCTCGAGCCCGTGCCGTTCCGGGGCGGCATGCCCTCGGTGGCGCCGCTGGTGCCCTCGGTGGCGCCGCTGGTGCCCTCGGTGGCGCCGCTGGTGCCGCCCATGGCCCCGGTGTTGGGGCCGCCGCGGGGCTCCGCGCCCCTGCCGTCGATCGCCCCGGTGGTGCCGCCCGTGGCCCCCGCGGTGCCGCCCGTGGCCCGGCCTCCCGCGACCGGTCCTCGTCCGGCGGTGGCGGCGGCGCGTCCTCCGTCGGCGAGCAGCGCCGGTGGCCTGACCGACGACAGCCTGAAGTCCGTCTACGACGCCTACGTGTCCGCCAAGCGCCGCAACAAGGAGGACACCTCGAAGATGAACTTCGACTCGGTGGCCGCCTCGCTGCGCAAGCAGGTGCCGGAGTTGATGAAGCAGCACGGGGCCAAATCGGTGGAGTTCAAGGTCGTCATCAAGGACGGCAAGGCCGTGCTCAAGGCCGTGCCGAAGTAGGCGCCCGCGGATGAACCAGGACCTGGAGTCGCTCAAGGGGCGGGTGAGCCGCCTGTCGGTGATGATTTTCGACATCGACGGCACGCTCACCGACGGGCGCATCTTCTGGGTGCCCAACTCGGGGTGGACGCAGATGTACAGCGTGCGCGACGGGATGGGCATCAAGCGGCTGCAGGAGGCGGGGCTGGAGGTGGCGGCCATCTCCGGTGGCGAGAGCCTCTCGGCGCAGATGCGGATGCAGTCGCTGGGCCTCAAGCACGTGCACTTCGGCAGCCAGGACAAGGTGGCGCACTTCGAGAAGCTGCTGGCGCTGCTCAAGGTGACGGCGGACCGGTGCGGCTACATGGGGGACGAGCTGGTGGACCTGCCGCTGCTCAAGGCGGTGGGTTTCTCGGCGGCGCCGCCCGAGGCCCCGGACGAGGTCCGTTCGCAAGTGCACTACGTGGCGCAGCGGCCGGCGGGCTTCGGCGCGGCGCGCGAGGTGTGTGAGTTCATTCTCCGTCACCGGCAGGCGCCCTGAGCGCCCCGGAGGAAGGGCCGAGCGTCGGCCGCTGACAGTCCGAGAGGGGAGCTGCCCCGGGGGGAGGTTGCCCGGTGGGGAGGTGCTCCCTAGGTTGCGCCACGCGCGGGACGCCTGACCGGGGGCCCGCGGACGTGTGGGCAATCCAACGCACCGGACTTCGAGGTGGGTGATGGCAGGCGGGACGCGGCACTGGGGGCTCGGGCTGGCGGCGATGGTGCTGTGTCTGTCGAGCGGGTGCGGAGCGCCCCCGGACGAGGCGGAGGCCCGCCTCGCGGAGCTCCAGGCCGAGGAGGCGCGCATGGACGCGGCGCTCGACGAGGTGGAGACGCGGCTGTTGGGCAACCAGGCGACGATGCACCTGTGGCAGGAGCTGGGGCGGCGGCACCAGGAGGTATCGGCCATCCAGTGCCGCGTGGCGGACGAGCACCTGCTGGGGATTGCGAAGCACCTGGAGAAGCAGGAGGAGAAGGCCCGGCGGATGCACCGGCGCCGCCGCATGGCCGCGGTGGACTCCGCGATGCTCACCTCCTCGGGGCGGGTGGAGCGCGTGAGCAACAACTAGCCGCACCGCGGCGGGGCCGGCGTTTTCCCGAGAGTCGCCCGGGATGCGGGCGGGCGGGCACCGGCTTCCGTGACGAGGGCGCCAAATCCGGCTAGAAACCTGGGTCGTGAGACCCCGGATTGGAGCACTCGTCCTCTTCGCCATCGTGACCGGGCTCGCCGGCTGCGACACTCGCGAGGAGTGCATTCTCGAGCCGGTGCCAGTGCCGAACCCCAATGGGGGTGTCTACCGGTGCACCGCCGCCGAGGACTGCCCTCGCTCCTCCCGCGTGTCCCTGTGCGTTGCCGACACCGGCAATCAGCAGGAGTGCGTGCGCTGCCTGGACACCGAGTGTGTCCTCATCTCCCCCCTTCCGGAGTCCTGCTGATGCGGCGTCTGGTGCTCGCCCTGGCCCTCGTGCTCGCCCCGGGCTGTCGCCGGGAGAGCGCCACCGACCACATGCAGCTGCGCTCGCGACGCCACCTTCGAGAAGCGTCCCGACGAGGCCCTCGTGGAGTACCGCAAGGCGCTCGATGCGCTGCGGCTGGACGAGTCCCCGCAGGCCCAGGTGCTCAAGGCCCGTGCCCTCAAGGGAGCCGCGGACGTCTACCGGCTCGAGCTGCGCAAGGTGAAGGAGGCCGTGAGCGTCTACAAGGAGCTCATCGCCCAGTGCCCCGAGTCTCCCGAGGCGCTGGAGGGCCGCGTGGTGCTCGCCGAGCTGCTGCGCGTCCACTTCCGCGACCTGCGTGGCTCCATCGACCAGCTCACCGCCGCGCTGGCTCGCAACCCGCCCCAGGGCGCCGAGCTCCACTACCAGGTGGCCAAGCTGTACTTCGAGCTGCAGGACTACCAGCAGTGCGTGTTGGAGTCGCGCAAGCTGGCCGAGCGCTTCGCCACCAGCGCCTTCGTGGACGACGCCATCTACCTGCAGGCCCAGGCGCTGCACATGCAGTCGGTGCAGTCGCAGCCCGGCACGCCGGAGGTGGCGCGCTTCCGCCAGGAGGCCTCGCGCACGTACGCGGACCTCATCGCCCGCTTCCCGGACTCGGAGCTGGCCCCTCACGCCACCTTCGAGATGGGAAAGATCAAGGCCGAGTCCGGGGACAACGAGAAGGCCATCGAGACCTGGGTGCAGGCCCTCAAGAACCACCCGGACCCGGCCATGGTGCAGGACGCCATCACCCGGGCGCGCCGCCGCATCGCCGCGACGACGCCGGACGGTCTCGACCGCAAGTCGGCCTTCGACCACAACCTCCGCCATCCCCCCCGGAACTCGGTGGAAGCCGTCGGCGGCTCGGCCGAGGAAGCCGCCCGCGACCACGGCGACTGAGCCCGGGTAGGCCCCGCTTCCCCTAGCCCGGCACGCCTTCCAGCACGGTCTCGAACAGGGGCGCGGCCATGGCCGGGTCGTCCGCATCGGCCACGAGCAGCAGGTGGATGCGGCCGCGCTCCACCCGCACCTCCACGCCTTCCAGCTTCACCTTCGCGTCCACTCCATCGAGGAACAGCGGCGAGCCATCCGGCGCCAGCACGCCCACCGCCGAGCCCATCACCGCGCCATCCGCGTAGGCGTCTCGGGTGTCCTCGGCGGAGGCGGTGAAGACGATGCGGCCGTCCGGCAGCGGCGCGGCATCCGTGAAGGACAGGCGCACGTGGCCCGCCCGGCCCAGCTCCCAGCGGCGCACCGTGCGCACCACGTCCGGCTTCAGGGGCTCTCCCGCCTCCAGCGTGCGCAGCACCCGGCCCGCGTCCAGGTCCACCACCGCGTCCGCGCCCTGGTCTCCGTTTCCCCGGTTGAGCAGTCGCAGGCGTGCTCCCGCCAGTGCCGCGCCCTCCACGTTGAGCGGACCCAGCTCGCGCGTGAGCTGGGCGTACAGGCTGGTGAAGTCCACCTCGCGCACCTCGCCGCCGAGGCTCCCGTCCGCCGCCAGTGGCACCAGCGCGCCCTTCATCCGCGCCGACGTGCTCCCCGAGGGCACCGCCAGCAGCGCTCCGTGTGGCGCGAAGGTGAGTCCCCTCACCAGGCAGAGCGCCTCCAGGTCCGGCTTGCGAGCCTTGCGCACCTCGGGCTCCAGCGGCAGCTCCCCCGGGAAGAGGCGCAGGAGCTGTCCCGGAGCCTCTCCCTCGGCGGGGAAGGTGGCCAGGAAGAGCGAGTCATCCGCGACGACGTGGAGCCAATTCCCGGCGCGCACCAGCCCGCTCGCGGCCGACACATGGGCCTGGCCGCCCGGTGTCTCGGGGGCCTGCAAGGTCAGTTTCCGGCGCTGGGTGAGATGGAGCATGGCGGGACCTCGGGTGGGAAGCTCGGGACGGCGAGAGCCTCAACCTATCCTCTCCCGCCGGGAGAGGGGATTTCCCGCGAGTGCTCTGTCCTGGGCCTCGGGCTCAGCCGCCCTGGCCTCGCCGGTGCTCCAGCGCCTGCTTGTCGCGCAGCAGCAGGTTCCACGTCTGCGGCTGGGAGGCCAGCAGCGCGAGCCACGTGTCGATCTCCCCGTCCAGCTCCCGGTCCACGCCCTTCAGCTCGCGCAGCACCGGCACGGCGTTCGACAGGCCCAGGCGCGCGAGGCTCTCCAGGATGGCGCCGCGCACCGCGTGCGAGCTCTCCATGGCATAGCGAGCCGTCAGCGCCCGCATCGTCCGCTCGGACTCGCTCACCGACACCGTGCCCAGCGCCTTCGCCGCGGCCTCCCGCACCTCGGGGTGCTCGGAGCCCTGGAGCAGTTGGCGCACCGAGTCCACCGCTGGCGTCCGCGCCGCCTCGATGGACGACGCGCCCAGCAGCCCCGCCGCCGTCTTCGGGTCTCCCGCCTCCGAGGCAAGCGCCACCGCCTCCTCCGCCACACCCTGGAAGCGACCGAAGTTGCGCGCGGCCTCTTCCGTCAGGTTGCCCACCACCGCCTCGCGCACCTCGGGGGCCGCGTCCTTCACCCACTCGCGGTAGGCGTGGCGCGTGGACTCGGCCCTGGCCAGCACCTCGCTGGCCGGCTCGCCCGAGGCCCTCAGTGAGCGCACCATCGCCGCCCGGCGCTTCGGGTCCGACTCGCGCGCGGCCTTGGTCAGCACCCGCTCCAGCACGCCCCGGTCGCCCGTCAGGTTGAATCGCATCACCCACAGCGCAGACAGGGGCTCCAGCACCTCCGCGTCCTGCTCCGCCTCCACCTTCGCCCAGAAATGCTCCGGCGGCAGCGTCTCCAGGAGGCCGCGCAGTTGCTCCATCACATGGCGCCGGTATGCCGGCGAGCCCTTGCCCTGGCGGTACTCCTCTACCAGCGAGTCCAACTCGCACGGCACCGGCCGCAGCAGGTCCTCGGGTGGGGGGCTCGGGGGGGCGAGGTCGGAGCCGACGTGTCGCCGCGCCCCTCGCCCGTGCTCGCCGGGTCCTGGACGGCCACGGTGTCCCTCGCTTCGTCCGTGGTTCCGCCCGAGGGGGCAGCTCGCCACAGCAGCAGGCCCACGAGCGCGGCGAGCAGCACCACGCCAACCCCCACCCAGGTCTTCTTCGCTCCCGTGCTCATCGCCTATCCCTCGCAGCGGTGGTGGGTGGCCTTGCCGAGCCAGACGCGGTTGAAGTCGACCTGGCCCGCGTCATACAGCGCCTTGAACTCGGCGTAGTCCCGCTGGAAGCGCGCGTCCCGCCTCGCGAAGTCCTTGAGCAGCGGGAGGGCCTCGGGGCCCGCGGCTCGCACCGCGTAGCGCACGAGCGCCCAGCGCACGCACAGGTTCTTCTCCCGGGGAAAGGACTCGCGGAATGCGTCGAGCACGGCCTGCGTATCCCGTCCCGAGGACATCACCAGCGCCGCCATCTCGCGCACACCGGGGTCGGGGTCCTCGGCCAGGAGCTTCGCCATCTGCTGGAGCGACTTCCCTTCGATACGGGCCTCCGGGTAGGTGCCCATCTCGAGGGCGAGGCTCCGCACGTCGGCCTCGGTGGAGTCGAGCGCCACCTCCAGCAGCTTGCCCATGTACGGGTCGAAGCTGCCGGTGCGCTTGAAGTCGTTGTCCATCACCCGGCCGATGGTGCGCACCGTGTGCATGGCCACACCGGTGGCGAGCGTGTCCTTTTTGGCCAGCGTGGTGAGGCGCTCCAGCAGGGCTGGCTCAAGCCGGTGCTGTGTCTCCAGGGCAATCAACGCGCCCGCCTGATGGCTGGGAGCCGAGTGTCCCTCGGCCAGGGTGACGAGCCGGTCCACCACCTTCGGGGCGCGCACGGCCTCCGTCTCGCGCACCGCGCGCAGATAGAGCGACATCTCGGGCTCTTGTGCGGCGTGGGCCCACTCAATCGCCTGGAGCGCGGCATTGGCATCCCCGCCGATGACCTCGGTGAGCCGCTCCTCCAGGAAGCGCAGCGCGGCCTGGTCTTTCCGGGCAAGGGCCTGCTGGATGGCGGCACGCACACCCGCGAGCCCGTGCGGCGCCTCGAGCTTCAAGTAGCCCGCGTAGCATGTGAGCTGGGGCAGGCGCGGCTCGGCGATCGGACGCTCATCGACGGCGGAGGCGGAAGTGGCTCCGAGCGCGGCAAGCAACGCGGGGACGAGGCGCCAGCATCGAGCGGTGGACGACTGCATTCGCTGGGCCTTCAACATGACTCCCGCTGGGATTGTTTTTTCGATGCTGTCTGATTAGTCGATTCCGTGTTTCGCGTTTAGCGCGTCAAAGTCTTCTGGGGGAATGATGTTCATCTCCTGCAGGGCGTCGATGCTAATGCCGCCCCAACTCCCTGTCCCAGTCCCACAACTGCCCTGTCACCGCGTACTTGTCGGCGCTGGAGAAATCCTCGAACTTCTTCGGGGGAAGCGCGGAGAGGCGCTCACGCAGAAAGCCCGGGTCACAGAGAACCTCGCGGTGCTTCAAATCGGTGTCCACCTCCACCAGGACAGGAATCACCCGGAGCACGGCCTCCATGCACTCTTCTCGGGTAGCGCGAGACATGCGCTCCACCGTCTGGGCCAGGTGCTCGCGGACCGAGGCCGGGCCTCCGGGGCACCAGGCCTCCAGGGTCTTGCCGTAGATATCCTCCATGAGCTCTTCCAGCGTGTACTTCTTACCGAGCCAGAACGCGTAGCGAGGGCCCTGGAGCACGTCCCAGAAGCGGAGCACCGAGGCGAGCCGGTTCGCCATGCGCTCAGCGCTCTGCGGCGAGGGTGAGGATACGGCATAATAGAGGGCGCCCCAAGGCGTGCTCAGGCAGAAGGACTCGAAGGACTCCCTCATGTGCTGGTGCTCCTCCTCCGGGACGCCTTCATCCAAGTTGATGAAGACCTCGCCGAACAGGTGCACCCACCAGCGTGTGCGGGTCGAGTCGAATTCGGCCGCTGATCGCACCACCAGCACCTCGCCGGGAGGCACCTGGCGCATCTGCCGGGGTTGGGGAAAGGAACCGGTCTTGAGGTACTCCCGGGCCCACCAGTGGCCCTCGGCCCTCGCCTTGCGGAGGATGGCGGCGGTGGAGCCGTGGAGCCACGCTGGAAACTCGAGCACCGGGGACTGTTCCGTGGTCATGGCTTTTCGCCCTACCACAGCGGTCAGATGCTCCTCAATCGCCAGGCACTTCGCGCGCTCCGAGGGCAGCAGACGCCTCCCGCCCGCTCAGCGGCAGTCCACGGGCAGGTAGACCTGGCCCTGGAAGCCCTTGGGATGTTCGCCCCCTTCATAGGCAGCCCGGATCGCCTGCTCGGCCAACTCATCGCGCTGCGCTATTTCTTCCCTGGGCAATTCCTCTGCCTTCTGGGCCGCCTGCTCCTTCCAGGAAGCATTGGGCTGCTTGCGCCGGTAGCTCCAGCGGTACAGCGTTACTCCGGGCTCTGGCGTGCGCCAGGACAACTGCCAGAGTGCTCCCCCGTTCTCGAATTCGAGGAAGAGCGACCCCTCGAAGCCGGTGCCTCCCACGAGCTTCTTGTCAGGTTCGACGGCCTCATTCAGAGCCGCCAGGTAGCGCCCCGCCTGTTCTCTCCCTTCCCTGCGCGACTCCTCATCGTCCGGCTTGATCTCGAACAGCACGAGGGCGCGGGTATCGGTGATGTCCGGGCGCAAGCGCCTCACGAACTCCGAAAGACGCTTGGGATCCCCCAACTTCCCCTGCTTCACAATGTCGTAGAGATTGACGGTGTTGAGGAAGACGCGATGGGTGGGATGCCGCACGATGTACTCGTTGCCAATGGCCTCATGTGCGGCCCGGCCAAGAAAAGCGCCCCAGGGTTCCTTGGAGTCCGGCGTACGGCCAGGGAGTTTGGAGGAGGGCGGCTCCGCCTGGGCACCGAGGGCCGCCACGAGCACCAGGAGAAAACCCGCCAGCTTCAAGGTGCTCCGCGTCCCGTTTCCACTGTGTTTCATGTCCAACATGCTCCTCCCCGTGCGGTGTTGGGTTGGGGAGGGGACCCCAGCCCTCGCCGATGCCTGGCGCTCGCCGGGCCCGCAGGTGGACCCGCCCGCCCGGGAAAGGCTAGAACCGCCGCTACCGAAAGTTCCTCCACCCACCCATAAGCCGTAAAACACGAAAGTGCGGCGCGGTGTAGTTCTAGCCCTGCCGGGAATCAAGCAGGCTGCCGGTGATGAACGGGTGACGCCGGTGGCGCCGCAAGTCGCGTGCTATGGAGCGCACATGAACCACTCGCAGAGCAAGGCCCTCTTCTCTCGCGCGCAGGAGCGCATTCCGGGCGGAGTGAACTCCCCGGTGCGTGCCTTCCGTGGGGTCGGCGGTGAGCCCGTCTTCTTCAAGGAGGGCGCGGGCGCGTGGCTGACGGACGTGGATGACAACCGCTACGTGGACCTGGTGGGGAGCTGGGGTCCCCTCATCCTGGGCCATGCCTACCCGCCCATCATCGAGGCCGTCACCGAGGCGGCGCGCCGGGGCACCACCTTCGGGGCGCCCACGGACCTGGAGGTGCAGTTCGCCGAGCTCATCTGCGCCACGGTGCCGAGCGTGGAGAAGGTGCGGCTCGTCTCCAGTGGCACCGAGGCCACGGTGGCGGCCATCCGGCTGGCGCGCGGCTACACGGGCCGCGACTACATCCTCAAGTTCGAGGGCTGCTTCCACGGCGCGGGCGACCCCTTCCTGGTGAAGGCGGGCAGCGGCGTGGAGACGCTGGGGCTGCCGGACTCGCCGGGCGTGCCCGCGGCGGTGGCGCAGCTCACGCTGACGGCGCCCTTCAATGACCTGGGGGCGGTGGAGAAGCTCTTCACGCAGCGGGCCAAGGACATCGCCTGCGCCATCATCGAGCCGGTGGTGGGCAACATGGGCGTGCTCATCCCCGAGGAGGGCTACCTCCAGGGACTCCAGGCGCTGTGCCGCGCCCACGGGGTGCTGCTCGTCCTGGACGAGGTGATGACGGGCTTCCGGCTGGCGCGCGGCGGAGCGCAGGAGGTGTACGGCCTGCGTCCGGACCTGAGCACCTTCGGCAAGGTGATTGGTGGCGGCATGCCGCTGGCGGCCTACGGCGGGCGGCGCGACATCATGTCGAAGATTGCCCCCGAGGGCCCGGTGTACCAGTCGGGCACGCTGTCGGGGAACCCGGTGGCGGTGGCGGCGGGCCTCGCGAGCCTCCAGGCGCTGCGCGCCCCGGGCGTGTACGAGCGCCTGGACTTCATCGGCCGCGAGATTGAAGCGGGCCTGCGCGCGGAGGCGAAGGAGGCCAACGTCCCCGTCACCATCAACCGCGTGGGCAGCATGTTCACCGTCTTCTTCACCGAGGGGCCGGTGTTCGACTACCCGAGCGCGAAGAAGAGCGACACGGCGCGCTACAGCCGCTTCTTCCAGGTGATGCTGGACGAGGGCGTGTACCTGCCGCCGAGCCAGTTCGAGGCGGCGTTCCTGTCACTGGCCATCAACGAGCCCGAGGTGGCGCACATCCTCAAGGCGGCTCGCAAGGCGTTCCGGGCGCTTGGACAGGGTGCCTGAGCCGGCGCCCGAGCGCCCGGGGTCCCTCCCCTTCGGTCCCTATACCCTGGTGCGGCGCATCGGGTACGGGGGGATGGGGGAGGTGTTCCTCGCGCGCGAGGAGAGCCCGGGCCGCGCCTGCGTGGTGAAGAAGGTGCTGCCCTCCCTGGCGGGGAACCCGCAGTTCCTCGCCCGCTTCCGGGACGAGGCGCGGGTGGTGCGGCGCCTGTCCCATCCCAACATCGCTCGCGTGTGGGACATGGGCGAGGTGGCCGGGGAGCTCTATCTCGCCATGGAGTACGTGGCGGGCAAGACGCTCAACCGGCTCGCCTGGCGCCTGCGGCAGCAGGGGCGGGTGTTGCCCCGGGGGCTGGTGCTGCTCATCGGCGAGCGCATGTGCGAGGGGCTGGCGTACGCCCACGACGTGACGGACGAGTACGGCCAGCCTCTGCACCTCGTGCACAGGGACTTGTCGCCGGCCAACGTGTGCATCTCCTACGGCGGCGAGGTCAAAATCATCGACTTCGGCGCGGCGCAGTCCACGCTGAAGGAGGCGCAGACGGCGCCGAGCGTGGTGATGGGCAGCATCGCGTACATGGCGCCGGAGCAGGCGCGCAAGCTGCGCGTGGACCGGCGGGCGGACGTGTACGCCACGGGGGTGGTGCTCTGGGAGCTGCTCGCCTGGCAGGCGCAGACGCAGGCGCAGAAGGGCGATGTCGTCGCTCGCTGGCGCCGCGCGGCGTACCCCCAGTGGGAACCGCCCAGCCGCCACCAGGCGGACCTGCCGCCAGACATGGACGCGGTGGTGCTGAAGGCGCTGGCCACCGAGCCCGAGGCACGCTTCCTGGATGCGAGGGCGCTCGGGGCGGCGCTGCGCGCCCTGCGGGAGAAGTACGCGCCCGGGGTGGGGGATGCGGACCTGGCGCGGCTGATGGGCGAGGCCTTCGCGCGGGAGAAGGCGGTGGAGGACGGCGTGCTCGGGGAGCTGGTGCGAGGCAAGTCGAAGCTCCGTCGTCCGCTCACCGAGAAGGAGCTGCCGACCTTCGCGCCTCCCACCGCGCTGGCCTTCGAGCACCGGGCCCTCGATGCCCCGGCGGACTTCGTGCCGTCCGCGGAGGTGGTCCTGATGGAGGACGCCCCGCAGGCGACGCCGGGCTCCGCCGAGTCCCAGGCCGAGCCTCCGACCTCTCGCGAGGTACGGGTGGCTTTCGACGTGGCGCAGCAGGGCGAGGAGTCCGGGCTGGTGCGGGCCATCGAGGAGGGCGGCGAGGAGGAGGGGCCCCTCCCTGGCGCTGGGATATCCCGGAGGGTGTGGCTCACCGCGGGGCTCTTCCTCGTCGCGCTCGCGGCGGGCTTCCTGGTGGTGTGGCTGATGACGTGAGGCCGATATAGGCCCCTCTCCGTCGCCCATCACCCCCCGACCTGCGCTATGTGGGGGGCATGGCGATTGAGACAGAGACGGGGGGCACACTCCCCTTCGAGCGCTTCTGGGACTGGGTCCTGGACCACACCAACTGCGTCCTCAGCGTCGGCACGGAAGAGTTCTGGCTCTACGACGCCGAGGCGCTCCACTGGGCCCTCTTCGCGGAGGACAACGGCGCACCCGTGGTGCAGCTCATCCTTGGCAAGCGGATGGTGGGGGAGATGGTGCTCGACACCACCGACCTGCTCCATGTGCAGGTGACGCCGGACCCGGACAACGTGGACCGCGGCTACTTCCTCTTCAAGGTGGTGGGGGGCCTCAAGTCGGCGCCCCGCGTGCGCTACACCTTCCAGCTCGCCCACGGGATGGAGAGCCTTCCCACCACCCATGTGGCGGGGCTGAAGCACTGATTCCTCCGAAGGAGGCCCGGCATCACCGGGCCTCCCTTGGGGTCGGGGCGCTCAGGCCTTCTTCGAGGGCTTGTTGATGTCCGCGAAGAAGTCGTTGCCCTTGTCGTCGACGACGATGAAGGCGGGGAAGTCCACCACCTCGATCTTCCAGACGGCCTCCATGCCGAGCTCGGGGTACTCGAGCACCTCGACCTTGGTGATGCAGTCCTTGGCGAGCCGCGCCGCCGGGCCGCCGATGGAGCCGAGGTAGAAGCCGCCGTGCTTCTTGCAGGCCTCGGTGACGGCCGGCGAGCGGTTGCCCTTGGCCAGCATCACGAAGCTGCCGCCCTGCGCCTGGAACTGGTCGACGTAGGCGTCCATGCGCCCGGCCGTGGTCGGCCCGAACGAGCCCGAGGCGTAGCCCTCGGGCGTCTTGGCCGGGCCGGCGTAGTAGACCATGTAGTCCTTCAGGTACTGCGGCATGCCCTCGCCGCGGTCGAGGCGCTCCTTGATGCTTGGCGTGGGCGATGTCGCGCGCCACGACCATCGGGCCCGAGAGCGACAGGCGCGTCTTGATCGGGTAGCGCGACAGCTCGGCGCGGATCTCGGTCATCGGGCGGTTGCAGGTCGATCTTCACCACCTCGCCCGACAGGTCCGTCGTCCGTCGTCTCGGGCAGGTACTTCGCCGGGTCGGTCTCGAGCTGCTCGAGGAAGACGCCGTCGCTGCGTGATCTTGCCGAGCGCCTGGCGGTCGGCCGAGCAGGACACGGCGATGGCCACCGGGCAGGAGGCGCCGTGGCGGGGCAGGCGGATGACGCGCACGTCGTGGCAGAAGTACTTGCCGCCGAACTGCGCGCCGATGCCGGTCCGCTGGGTGAGCTTGAGGACCTCCTGCTCGAGCTCGACGTCGCGGAAGCCGCGGCCGAGCTCGTTGCCCTCGGTGGGCAGCGTGTCGAGGTAGCGCGCCGAGGCGAGCTTGGCCGTCTTCAGCGTGTACTCGGCCGAGGTGCCGCCGATCACGATGGCCAGGTGGTACGGCGGGCAGGCCGCGGTGCCGAGCGTGCGCATCTTCGCGTCGAGGAAGGCCAGCAGGCTCTGCGGGTTGAGCAGCGCCTTGGTCTCCTGGAAGAGGTAGCTCTTGTTGGCCGAGCCGCCGCCCTTGGCCATGAAGAGGAACTTGTAGGCGTCGCCGTCGGTCGCGTAGATCTCGATCTGCGCCGGCAGGTTGTTGCCGGTGTTGACCTCCTTGTACATGTCGAGCGGCGCCATCTGCGAGTAGCGCAGGTTGGCGGTGCGGTAGGTGTCGAAGACGCCGCGCGCGATGGCCGCCTCGTCGCCGCCGCCGGTGAAGACGTACTGGCCCTTCTTGCCCATCACGATGGCGGTGCCGGTGTCCTGGCACGAGGGCAGCACGCCGCCGGCGGCGATGTTGGCGTTCTTGAGCAGCTCGAGCGCCACGAAGCGGTCGTTGGCCGAGGCCTCGGGGTCGTCGAGGATGTGCGCGAGCTGCGCGAGGTGGCCGGGCCGCAGGAGGTGGGCGATGTCGCGCATCGCCTCGCGGGTGAGCAGCGTGAGCGCCTCGGGCTCGACCTGGAGGAAGGTCTTGCCCGGCGGCCTCGAAGGTGGAGACGTAGTCCTTCGTGAGCAGCCGGTAGGGCGTCTCGTCCTTGCCGAGCGGCAGCATGTCCTGGAACTGGAAGTCGCTCATCGTGGCCTCGAAAGGTGGCTGGAGCTGGACCGGGGAGCTTCGTCCCCATTCCCCCCGATTGTCAGCCGTGAGCCGCCTGTCCGGGGAGTCCCACGGAAACACGCCGACAACCTGCCCTCATGCGAGCAACGAGCGATAGTAGAGGAGGCTGGCCGGGTGCCCGGGGAGCGGCCCACCTCCCGTCTCTGGACAGGGCTCCGGGCGGTGCCATCTTCCCCCCGTCATGACCTCCCCCGTCGTTCCCTGTGCGGCCATCTACCTCGACGCCGATGACACGCTGGTCCCGAGCACCGCGGACAAACGCATCTCCCAGGAGCGGGTGGTGAAGCGGGTGCGCGAGCTGCGCCGAGAAGGGGGCGGGCATGTACCTGTGGAGCCGCCACGGCGCCGAGCACGCCCGTCGGGTGGCGACGGAGCTGGGGCTCGAGGGCTGCTTCCGGGGCTTCCTCCCCAAGCCCGAGGTCCTCATCGACGCCCAGTCGCTGGAGGACTGGAGCATCTCGGAGATCCACCCGGTCGCCTGCACCGCGGTGCGGCTGGAGGACCTCCTGCGCATCGAGCGGGGCTGAAGGCGGACGGCCGAGCGTGTGCTCAGTGCACGGTGCGGCGCTCGCCCAGGCGGCGGAGGAACTCCCGCTCGTCCACGGTCTCGACGCCGAGCGCCTGGGCCTTGTCGTACTTGGTCGCGCCCGGGTTCGCCCCCACCACGACGAACGAGGTGTTGCGCGACACGCTGGAGGTGACGCGGGCCCCGGCGGCCTCGGCCGCGTGCGTGGCCTCCTCTCGGCTCAGCGTCTCCAGCTCTCCCGTGATGACCACCGTCTCTCCCGCCAGGGGGCCCGCGGTGGGTCGCGCCGGTGCCTCCTCTCGGAGCCGCACGCCCGCGCGGCGCAGCTTCTCGATGAGTCGCTCGTTCTCCGGTTGATGGAGCCAGTCATGGAGGCTCTGGGCGATGCGGGGGCCGATGCCCTGCACCGCCAGGAGCTCGTCGAGCGAGGCCCGACGCAGCGCCGCCATTGACGGGAAGGTCTGGGCCAGCAGCCGGGCGGCGAACGGCCCCACATGGCGGATGTTGAGGCCCACGAGCAGCCGCCAGAGGGGCCGGTGCCGCGCGTCCTCGATGGCGGACAGCAGGTTGTGGATGGACTTCTCCTTGAAGCCGGGGAGCTGCTCGAGCTGCTCGGCGGTGAGGAAGAAGAGGTCCGCCGGGTCCTTCACCCAGCCCCGCTCCAGGAGCGACAGCCCGGTGACGTACCCGAGGTGCTCGATGTCCATGGCCCCGCGCGAGGCGAAGTGGAAGAGCCACTCGACGGCCTGGGAGGGGCAGCCGGCGTGGTTCGGGCAGCGCCAGTCGGCCTCTCCCTCCTCGCGGACGAGCCGGGTGCCGCACGAGGGGCACTTCTTCGGGAAGTGCCACGGGCGCGCGTCCGGCGGGCGCTTGGAGAGCACGGGGCCGACGATCTCGGGGATGACCTCGCCGGCCCGGCGGACGATGACGGTGTCCCCCACGCGCACGTCCCGGCGGTGCACCTCCTCCTCGTTATGGAGCGTGGCGTACGTCACCGTGGCCCCGCTGACTCGCACCGGCTCCAGCACGGCGAAGGGCGTCACCTTGCCCGTCCGTCCGGTGTTCACCTCGATGCTCTTCACCAGGGTGGTCCGCTCCTCCGGCGGGAACTTGAAGGCGATGGCCCAGCGCGGTGCCTTGCTCGTCTCACCGAGCTCCCGCTGCAACGCGAGCGAGTCCACCTTCACCACCACGCCGTCAATCTCATAGTCCACGTCGTGGCGGTGCTCCGCCCAGTGCGCGCAGAAGTCCCGCACCTGTTTCAGGGTACGCACCGACTTCCTGGCCGGGTTCACGGGCAGCTCCAGGCGCATCAGGTAGTCGAGCGACTCGGAGTGCCGCGAGAACGTGACGCCCTCGACGAGCCCCAGCGCGTAGCACCACAGCCGCAGCGGCCGCGACGCCGTCACCGCCGGGTCCTTCTGTCGGAGGCTCCCGGCCGCGCCGTTGCGCGGGTTGGCGAAGACCCGCTCGCCGCGCTGCGCCAACTCCGCGTTGAGACGCTCGAAGGCCTTCACGGGCAGGTAGATTTCACCTCGGACCTCCAGCACACGCGGGAGCGAATCGCCGCGCAGGCGCATCGGCACCGAGCGCAACGTGCGGACGTTGGCGGTGATGTCCTCGCCCACGAGCCCGTCCCCCCGGGTCGCGGCCTGGACCAGGACGCCGTTCTCGTAGGTGATGGAGACGGCCAGCCCGTCGATCTTCAGCTCGCAGACGTAGTCCGCCCCGGAGCCAATGCGCCGCTCCACGCGCGCGGCCCAGGCGTCGAGCTCCTCGACGGAGAAGGCGTTGTCGAGCGAGCGCATCGGCACCCGGTGCTGGACGGGGGCGAACAGCTCGGCGGGCCTGCCACCCACACGCTGCGTGGGGCTGTCCGGGGTGATGAGCTCGGGGAACTCCGCCTCGAGCTGGCGCAGCTCGCGCACCAGCGCGTCGTACTCGGCGTCGGAGATCTCCGGGTTGTCGAGCACGTAGTACCGGTAGTCGTGGGTGTTGATGAGGTTGCGCAGCTCCTCGACGCGGCGTTGAGCCACCTCGCGCCGCCGCTCGTCCCCGCGCAGGGGCTGTGTTCCCGTGGGAAGCTCAGGTTGCATGTGCCTACCCGACCTTTCATCAAGCTAGGCCGTGGTCGGGTTCTGGCCACCCTCCGCTCGGCCCCCTGCCCGGTGGGGTGGGATGCATGGCGTGTTCAGAAAGGTGGCATTGACGGTCGCCCTGGTAGCATCCGCCGCCATGATCCGACCCTTCTCGAAGTTCCTCCCGGCCCTGGCCGTCTCGGCGGGGCTGGTCGCCCCCGCCGCGCTCGCCTGCACCAGCATGCTGGTCACCAAGGGCGCCTCGGCCGACGGCTCGACCCTCATCACCTACGCCGCCGACTCGCACGAGCTGTACGGCGAGCTGTACTACACCCCCGCGCGCCGCCACGCGGCCGGGGCCCAGCGCGACATCTTCGAGTGGGACACGGGCAAGTTCCTCGGCCGCATCAAGGAGGCCCCCGTCACCTACTCGGTGGTGGGCAACATGAACGAGCACCAGGTCGCCATCGGCGAGACCACCTTCACGCGGCCGCAAGGAGCTGGAGGGCCCGGCCGGCATCGTCGACTACGGCTCGCTCATGTACATCGCCCTGGAGCGCGCGAAGACGGCCCGCGAGGCCATCCAGGTGATGACCGACCTGGTGGCCGAGTACGGCTACGCCTCCACCGGCGAGTCCTTCTCCATCGCCGACCCCAAGGAGGTGTGGATTCTGGAGATGATCGGCAAGGGCGAGGGGCAGAAGGGCGCGGTGTGGGTGGCCCGCCGGGTGCCCGACGGGTACATCTCGGCGCACGCCAACCAGTCGCGCATCCGCCAGTTCCCGCTCAACGACCCGGAGAACGCGCTCTACTCGCAAGGACGTCATCTCCTTCGCGCGCGAGAAGGGCTGGTTCACCGGGCGCGGACGAGGACTTCAGCTTCGCCGACACCTACGACCCGCTCGACTTCGAGGGCGCGCGCTTCTGCGAGGCGCGCGTGTGGAGCATCTTCCGCCGCGCGGCGCCGTCGCTGGCAGCTGGGCGCGGAGTACGTGGATGGCTCGGCGCCCAACAAGCGCCTGCCGCTGTGGGTCAAGCCGGACAAGAAGCTCGCCGTGCAGGACGTGATGGCGCTGATGCGCGACCACTTCGAGGGCACCCCGCTCGACATGACGAAGGACGTGGGCGCCGGGCCGTACGCCGTGCCCTACCGCTGGCGCCCGATGACGTGGAAGGTGGACGGCAAGAAGTACGTCCACGAGCGCGCCATCTCCACGCAGCAGACCGGCTTCTCCTTCGTGGCGCAGATGCGCGCCTGGCTGCCGGCGCCCCATCGGCGGCGTGCTCTGGTTCGGCGTCGACGACACCTACACCACCGTCTACATGCCGATGTACGCGGGCATCCGCCAGGCGCCGAAGAACCTCGCGCACGGGCGTGGCCAGCCGCGGCGAGTTCTCCTGGGACTCGGCCTTCTGGGTGTTCAACTGGGTCGCCAACTAGGCCTACTCGCGCTAGAGCGACATGATCGTCGACGTCCAGAAGGTGCAGGGCGAGCTGGAGGGGCAGTTCCTCGCGGACCAGGCGGACATCGAGAAGGCCGCGCTGGAGCTGTACAAGAGCACGCCGGAGCAGGCGCGCGACTACCTCACCGAGTACTCGGAGAAGCAGGGCGACAAGGTGCACACCCGCTGGCGCCAGCTGGGCGAGCAGCTGCTCGTGAAGTACATCGACGGCAACGTCCGGGACGAGAAGGGCAAGGTGAACCACCCGCAAGTATCCGGACTCCTGGTACCGGCACATCGTCGAAGGACGCCGGTCCGCGCCTCGTCATGCCGGCACGAGCCGAAGCCCGTGGCGAAGCCGGAGCCGAAGCCCGAGGTGAAGCCGGCGCAGAAGCCCGAGCCCAAGCCCACGGTCGCGCCGGCGCCGTGAAGGCGTGGGTTTCCCGGGCACTGAGAAACTCCTGTGCCTGGGAAGCGGAGGGCCAGGGAGGCGTTATCTCCTTGGCCAGGTAGTCGCTCAGGTCGAGACTCGCGCGCGGGATGAGCATCTTTGCTTCGACACCTCCCGGGACCGACATGTCTCGAACCGACAGCGGAGCGGCCACGCACGTAGGCCGCCGGCCAAACAACGAGGACTCCTTCTGCCAGAAGCCCGAACTGGGCCTCTTCGCGGTTGCGGATGGCCTGGGCGGACATGAAGGCGGAGAGGTGGCCAGTCAGCTCGTCTTGTGCACGGTGGCTGACTTCCTGACCTCCCAGGTGGGCCAGCGGCCAGCCGGGCCTGCTCCGGGAGGCTGGGCGGTGGGGGCGAGAGTCTCATCGTCCAGGCCGTGCGTCAGGCCCACGAAGCGGTGCGCTCCCAGCAGAGCGGCAAGCTCTCGATGATGGCCTCGACGATCACCTCGGTCCTGCTGTGCGACGGGGACGCCATCGTGTGCAATCTCGGAGACAGCCGCACCTTCCTGGTGAGGGGCGGCGAGCTGCGGCGGCTCACGAGGGATCACACCGTGCTCGCGGAGATGGAGGAGGCGGGGTTCGATACGAACAACCCCTTCGCCGCGATGCACCGCAACTCGCTCACGGGCGCCGTGGGCATGGATGCCAGCGTGGACCCGGACTGTCAGCGCGTCCCCATGCAGCCGGGTGATGTGCTGGTGCTCTGCAGCGATGGCCTGTACGAGCCGGTGCCTCCGGAGCGGATGGTCCCGTTGTTGGCGCAGGGGGGCTCGGCCCAGGAGATGGCCGAGCGACTCGTCGCCGAGGCCTACAACCGTGGAGGCACCGACAACATCACGGGCGTGGTGGTGCGGGTGCTGGAGGCGGATAAGCCAGGGCGGGAGCTCCACGGACGGCTCGAGGCTGATGATGACCGACTTGGAGGTCGGCGTGCGGCTCTTCTCCGCGAAGCTGTCGAGCGGCACCAGCACGTTGGCCTCGGGGAAGTAGGTGGCCGCGCACCGGCGCGGAATGTCGTACGGCACCACCACGAAGCTTCCGCGCCACGCGCTGCCTCGCCCTCGAAGTGGCTGGTGAGGTCCACCACCTGCCCGGCCTCCACGCCCAGTTCCTTCATGTCCTCGGCGTTCAGCATCACCACGCGCCGCCCGTTGCGGATGCCCCGGTAGCGGTCGTCCAGCCCGTACACCGTCGTGTTGTACTGGTCGTGGCGTGCGGATGGTCATCATCAGGAGCTGCCCCGGCCCGAGCTTCAGCCGGGACATCGCGTGCACCGTGAAGTGCCCCTTGCCCGCTCTGCGTGGTGAAGCGGCCCTCGCGCGGCCCGTTCGGCAGGGCGAAGCCGCCCGGCTCGCGCACCCGCCGGTTGAAGTCCTCGAAGCCCGGAATCACCTGCGCGATGAGGTCGCGGATGCGGTCGTAGTCCTCCACCAGCCACGCCCAGTCCACCCGGCTGCGCGTCGCCGAGCACCGCCCGCGCCAGTCTCGCCACGATGTCCGGCTCGCTGAGCAGGTGCTCCGAGGCCGGCGTCAGCGTCCCGCGCGAGGCGTGCACCACGCCCATCGAGTTCTCCACCGTGACGAACTGCGGCCCACCCGGCCTGCACGTCGCGCTCGGTGCGGCCCAGGCACGGCAGGATGAGCGCCCGCTTCCCGGTGACGAGGTGCGCCCGGTTCAGCTTGGTGGACACGTGCACCGTCAGCCGCGTGCGGCGCAGGGCCTCGGCGGTGCGCTCCGTGTCCGGCGTGGCCGACAGGAAGTTGCCGCCCATCGCGAAGAAGACCTTCACCCGGCCCTCGTGCATCGCCTGGATGGTGCCCACCGTGTCCAGGCCGTGCTGGCGCGGCGGCTCGAAGCCGAGCTCGCGCGACAGCGCATCCAGGAACGCCGGCCTGGGCCGCTCCCAGATGCCCATCGTGCGGTCGCCCTGCACGTTGCTGTGGCCGCGCACCGGGCACACGCCGGCGCCCGGCTTGCCGATGCTCCCGCGCAGCAGCGGCAGGTTGACGATCTCCTGGATGTTGCCCACCGCGTTGCGGTGCTGCGTGAGCCCCATCGCCCAGCAGAAGATGATGCGCTCCGTGCCCGCGAGCCACTCCGCGGCGGTCTCGATCCGCTCGCGGGACACGCCGCTCTGCTCGACCACGTCCTCCCAGGACACGGCGCCCAGGTGCGCCGCGTAGGCCTCGAAGCCGAGCGTCCTGCCCTCCACGAAGGCGCGGTCCACCACCGTGCCCGGCGCGCGTCGCCTCGCGCCTCCAGCAGCGCCTTGCCCAGCCCCTGCAGCAGCGCCACGTCCCCGTTGATGCGCACCTGGAGGAACAGGTCCGCCAGCGGCGTGCCCGAGCCGAGGATGCCTCGCACCGCCTGCGGGTGCTTGAAGCGGCTGCAGGCCCGCCTCCGGCAGCGGGTTGATGCTCGACGATGCGGCAGCCCTTGCGCTTGGCCGCCTCGCAGCGCCGTCAGCATGCGCGGGTGGTTGGTGCCCGGGTTCTGCCCGATGACGAAGATGACCTCGGCCTTCTCGAAGTCCTCGAGCGTCACCGTGCCCTTGCCGATGCCGATGCGTCTCGTTGAGCGCCGTGCCGCTCGACTCGTGGCACATGTTCGAGCAGTCCGGCAGGTTGTTGGTGCCGAACTGCCGCACGAAGAGCTGGTAGAGGAACGCCGCCTCGTTGCTCGTGCGCCCCGAGGTGTAGAAGCAGGCCTCGTCCGGCGAGGCGAGCGCGTTCAGCTCCTCGGCGATGAGCGCGAAGGCCTCGTCCCAGGAGATGGGCTCGTAGTGCGTGGCTCCCTCGCGCAGCACCATCGGGTGGGTGAGCCGGCCCTGCTTGCCCAGCCAGTGGTCCGTCTGCGCGGCCAGGTCCACCAGGCTCCACTGGCGGAAGAACTCGGGCGTGACCCGCGCCTTGGTGGCCTCCTCCGCCACCGCCTTCGCCCCGTTCTCGCAGAACTCGAAGGACGTGCGGTGCTTCGGGTCCGGCCACGCGCAGCCCGGGCAGTCGAAGCCGTGCTTCTGGTTCACCCGCAGCAGCGTCTGCGTGCCGCGCACCGGACCCATCTCGCCGAAAGCGTGCTTCATCGCGGACACCACCGCCGGCACGCCGCCCGCGGACGTCGCCGGCTCGCCCACCTTCAGGGGCTCTGGAGTGGTGGGGGGCTGGGCGCTCGGGAGCGTCTCCGCTCGGGCGAGCGTGTCCTTGCCGGACTCCGCCGCCTGCTCCTGTCGCATCACTTCCGCCATGGCTTCCTCCTGCTGGTCCGGGCGCGGTGGGGGGGCCGCGGCGACCGGGACCGTTGGAGTCTACCTCTCCCGGGTCACTGGTGTGGCAGCGGGCCGCCATGCATGCTCGCCAGGACATGAAGAAGGCCTTCTGGTGGCTGCGTCTGGGCATGGTTCTTTGAGTCTTGAGATTGAATCAAGAGCGCGGGCAATGACTGGCTATTTCGAGCTTTACAGCGACATGCGCATCCCTGGACGTTGGGTGCTGCAGAGTCCCGTCGACGAGCATGGCGAGGAGGTGGACCCCTGGCAATTCACCGAGAGCCGCGTTCTTGAAGTGCAATCGAAGCTCCTGTCTTCCCGTGTCCTCTTCCCGGGTGTGAACTCGACTTCAGCCTCGCGGACCTGGGCGCTCGTGGTCGTGCATGGCCGTGTCGTCCATCTTTTCGAACGCATGGGCGTCCAGGAGGTTCAGTTCCTTCCTGCCCAGGTGGAGGGCCACAGCGGGCCCTATTTCATCCTCAATACCCTCCGCGTCATCCGCTGCATCGACGACGCTCGTTGTGAAGAGGTGCGGTACTGGAAGCCCGAGAACGGGCAACCGGACAAGGTGGGCGAGTACCGGGTCGTCGCGGGCATGCGCATCGACCCCACGAAGGTGGGGGACGCTCGTATCTTCCGCCCCTGGGGCTGGCCGGTGGCGCTCATCGTCTCCGAGGACCTCAAGCAGGCCATGGAGGCGGAGGGCATCACCGGCACCCGGTTCATCGAGGTGTAAGGGACCTGATCTCCAAGGTAGGATGGCGCGGCGGACTCCAGAAGGAGGGTCGCGCGGGCCTTGGAGGGCGGATGAAGCTGAATCCTCTGCATGGATGGGATGTGACGCCGAGCGAGGCGGTGGCGCTGCAGCGCGAGCTGCGGGAGCGGTTGGTGTTGCATCCGCCGAGCGGGCTGAAGGTGGAGCGCGTGGCGGGAGCGGACATCTCCACCATGCGCGGAGAGGACACCGCGTATGGCGGCTTCGTGGTGCTGGACGCGGGGACGCTGGAGCCGGTGGCGAAGGCGAGCGCCGCGGTGCGCCTGGGCTTCCCCTACGTGCCGGGGCTCCTGTCCTTCCGCGAGCTGCCGGTGCTGGCGGAGGCGTGGAAGCGGCTGGAGGTGAGGCCGGACGTGCTCATCTTCGACGGGCAGGGAACGGCGCACCCCCGGCGCCTGGGGCTGGCGTGTCACGGCGGGCTGCTGTTCGGCGTGCCCTCCATCGGGTGCGCCAAGTCGCTGCTGGTGGGCAAGCACGGGCCGCTGGGCGAGGAACGGGGCTCGACGGCGGAGCTCCTCCACCAGGGCGAGGTGGTGGGCATGGCGGTGCGCACGCGCAGGGGGGTGCAGCCGGTCTACGTGTCGCCGGGGCACCTGATGGACCTGCCCACGGCGGTCGAGCTGGTGCTGCGGGTGACGACCCGCTACCGCGAGCCCGAGACGACCCGGCACGCGCACCGCCTGGTGAACGAGGTGCGCCGTTCGGCCAGGCGGGCGTAGCGGGACAGTGCGTCAGTGGAGTACGGCCTCGGGCCGCGTCTCGGAGGCCACGGCGCGCACCTGCTCGGTGAGCACGCTGTTGAACTTCCCCGGCTCCTCGAACTGGGGCGAGTGCCCGGAGTGCTCGAACCACACGAGCGTCTTGCGCGGTGCCTCCAGCCTGTCGAAGTAGCGCGCGGCGATCTCCGAGGGCGTGACGAAGTCCTCGCGCCCGAGCATGAACCAGACGGGCACCTCCAGTCGGGGCACCTGCGCCTCCAGGTTGATGCCGGCGAGCTGGGGGTACACGAGCGGGAAGGTGTCACGCGGCCCGAGGAACATGTGGACCTTGTCGCGCAGCGAGTACTCGGGGGCCTTGAGCACCGAGGAGAGCATCTCGGGCACCACCCTCCGGCGGCCGGCGTGGCGGTTCGCGAGCGATACCAGCGTCATGTACCGCTGCATCATGTCCGGGCCCGTGTAGGGCGGCGGGCCGAGGCGCTCCAGTTGCTCGAGCGCCTTGCCGTCCCTGTACCTTGCCGCGAGTTCGTACGCGCGCAGGTGGCTGACGGTGTCGTTCTCCAGGAAGTTCACCTGCTGGCCGAGGCCGACATAGGCGTGGATGCGCTCGGGACGGCGCTGGGCCAGCAGCACCCCGAGGACGCTTCCCCACGAGTGACCGACGACGAACACCTTCTGCTGGTCGAAGCGGGTGGTCAGCAGCTCGAGCAGATCGCTCGCGTCGAAGATGTACTGGTCCAGCGTGAGCTCGTCGCGGTCCTTCACGGCGGCGTAGGACTTGGTGGCGCCGCGCTGGTCCCACTGCACGACGAGGAAGTGGTCCTCCAGCGGGGCGTTGAAGTGACGCACCCAGGCCAGCTCGGAGCCCGCCCGGGCCTCCGGACAGGTAGAGCAGCAGCGGGTTGTGGACGCTCCGCCCGCGCAACAGCAGCCACTGGTCCACGCCCCCGAGCCGGACCTGCTCCAGCGAGGCGATGCCCTCGGACAGGGGCTCGCCCCGCTCATCCTGGATGGGCGGCGTGGAGCCCGGGCTGGACCACAGCCGCGCACCCAGCGCCACGAGCGGAATCCCCACTCCCGCCCCGGCGAGGATGCGTCGGGTCGAACGTTCCATGGCACACCTCCTGGCTTCCAAAGCTAGTCACGGCGCGCCTCATCCCGGGGCGCTGGCGGCTTGCTCTCCTGGCAGCGGAGGTGACGCGAGCAGGTGCCCGCCAACGGAGTGCTCGGAGGCTCGGCCGCTGGTGGCGCGGGCCCCTGTCACCGATTCAGGACGGCGCGAGCAGCAGGACGGCCAGACTCACCAGGCTCTCCCCGGCGATGAGCCCCGAGGCCAGCGGCACAGTGGCGGCGAGGGCATACGCGGGCCGTACCCTCGCGAGGAGCGCCGCGGCTACCGCGCCCAGGAAGATGGACAGCGAGGCCGACGCCGGCAGCACGAAGGCGAGCCCCAGGGCGATGGGGGAGGGGAGGAAGCGCCGCACCGGCTCGGGCGCGGAGCGCTCCAGGAGGACGAGCGCCACCCCCACGAGACCTCCGGCGAGGGCTCCCCAGCGCGCCGCCTCCGACAGGCTCCCGAGACCCGTGGCCAGCACGCGCGCCACTCCGGCCACGAACATCCCGCCCGGCGCGGGGAAGCGCTCCTCGGAGATGGCCGAGGTATCCGGAACGAGCAGGAAGAAGACGGGGACGATGAGGGCCGAGCCGACGACACAACCCCAGAGCTGCGCCAGGAAGGTCTGCCGGGGCGCGACTCCAAGGAGGTGCCCGGCCTTCACATCGGTGAGCAGGTCCGCGCTGGAGGAGGCGATGTTGCCGGAGAGGCTGGCGGCCAGGGTGTTGGCCAGGGTGTTGCCCGGCAGGAGCACGCCGAAGGCGAGCTGGGCCACCTGCCCCATGGGTCCGGAGGGAGTGATGTCCGTCTCGCCCGTCGCCCGGCACGCGACGGCGGCGAGCGCGAAGGAGAGCACCACCCCCAGCAGCCCGAGCGAAGCGGGGATGTCGAAGGCCACCGCGCCCACCGCCACGAGCCCCAGGGTGAGCAGAGCCGTCCCGGCGAGGAACCACGAGCGCGGAACATCCGCCGCGTCGGGCACTTCATCCCCGGACGGGCCCGCGCCGAGGAGCGCCCCCAGGGTGCGGCGCAGCAGTCCCCGCTGGAGCGCGAGGTGGGTGAAGGAGGCGCTCGTCACCAGCGCGGCCCCCGGCCACATGCTCCACTCGAGCACGCCGAAGAAGTCCGTCCGCGCGAGGAGCCCGCGCCCGTGCAGCCAGGGGGCGAGCCCTCCGAAGCACACGAGCGCGCCGAGCAGGAGCGAGGCCCCGATGCGAGGGCCCACGAGCATCCCGGTGCCCAGCGGCACCAGGGCCAGGTCGATGCCGAAGGACAGGCTCGTCAGGGGCACGCCGAGCAGGGCTCCTGGGAGCGCGAGCGTGGCGGGAAGGAGCTGGAGGCCATCACGCGCGAACGCCAGGAGTCCTGCCCCGAACGCCCCGAGTCCGAGCGCTCGCGCCCCACGCTTCCCCGCCGCGTCTCCCGAGTGGAGCGCCCGAGCGGCCGCGGCCGCGGCGATTCCGGTGGGAAAGGGAAGGGGCTCGCGGCGGATGAAGGCACGTTGCAGGGGCAGGGCGAGGACGACGCCGAGCGCCGAGCCGAGGAACGTCCACAGGAGAAGCGCCCAGGCGGGGGGATGGTGGCCGGCGAGCAGCAGGTAGCCCACGCTGGCGGAGATGATGGTTCCCCCGGTGGAGTAGCCCGCGGAGGAGGCGGTGGACTGCATGGCGCTCGTCTCCTGGAGACTGAGCGCGGGGCCGAAGCGCGAGGGGCTGAGCCGCAGGAGCGCTCCCTGCAGGCCGAGCCCGACGACGCAGGCGATGAGGGCCGCGGGGAAGGCGAGGCCCGTCTTCAATCCCACGTAGAGGTTGGACAGGCACATCAGCGCGCCGATGAGGCTGCCGAGCCCGAGTGCGCGCACGGTGAGTGCCATGGGGGGGGCTTCAGCCCGTGGTGTCACCGCTTCGGCGGCGACCGGAATCGCCGCGGCCTCATCTCTGCCCGCGCCCACCTGCATGCCCCCAGGATAGCCTGGGACGAGGCTCCCTCCGATGAGGGCGTCCGCCCCGAAATCCATTACGCGGGCCGACCCCACCTGCCCCCGATGACCCGCGCTCCTTCGCTCTCCCTGCTGACATCCGTGAAACGCGCGTGACTCAGGCCCCGGGGGCCGGCGTGCCGGGCCGCAGCTTCTCGAGCTCGGCGAGTACCGCCTTCAACTCGGGCGTCTCCAGTGCCTTGTGGACCGAGGTGAAGAACTGCGAGAGGTCGCCCGCGTCCTGGTGCTCGTAGATGGTGGCCTGCAGTCCCATCTCCAGTCGATCCACCTGACGCACCAGCCGGGCCTCGAAGGAGGTGCCATGCTCGTACTCCTCCCACAGTGCGACGTACTCGGCACCACGCGGTAGCTTGGCGAGGATGCGCTCCACTGCCTGCTGCTCGGCCTGGAGCTTCTCCTCTCGGCTCACCTTGTCATGGGGCGTGATGTCTCCGACGTAGGCCTCGCCCAGGTCGTGCAGGAGCGCGATGCGGACCACCTTGGAGGCGTCCGCCTCGGGGAAGTAGCTGTCGGCGAGGAACAGGCACAGCAGCGCGACGCCGAACGAGTGCTCGGCGACGCTCTCGCACTTCTCCTTGGAGAGGCCGACGCGCAGCCATCCCTGCCGGTAGAGCTGCTTGAGGTGGTTGAGCTCGAAATACGCCTCGATGAGGGGGAGGGTGCGCCGGCCTTGAAGGTGCGTGATGGGGGGAGCGGCCTTGGTCTGCATGGGTCATCACCTCGGAGGCGCGGAAGATAGCGGTGGCGAGGGCGCCAAGGGGCGTTACCGGGCGCGTCCGTCGTCTCCTGGGCGGATGCTCGGGCCGAGCGGTAGAACTTTTCGCGAGTTCGGGCGTTGATGGGAGGCATGTCGCTCGCCGCCGCGCTCCCCCGCGATCCGCGCTCCCTCCAGATTGCCTTCCTCGCCTCCTTCCTGGTGGCGGGACTCCTGGCACTGGGGTTCGATGTTCCCCCCTGGCAGCCGCCGCTCATCGCCCTCACCGCGTGCGCGACGCAGTGGGCCATGACGCGCCTCTTCCGAGCGCCGCCCGTGGGGTACCTCTCGCCGCTCATCACCTCGCTGGGGCTGTCGCTGCTGTTGCGCACCGACGCCTTCTGGGTGGGGCCCTTCGCCGCCGCGGTGGCCATCTCCGGCAAGTTCGTCCTGCGCGTGCGCGGCAAGCACCTCTTCAACCCCACCAACCTGGGGCTGGTGGTGGCCATGCTGCTCACCACGCACGCGTGGTGCTCGCCCAGCCAGTGGGGGCACAGCGCCGCGCTGCTGGGGTGGTTCGCGGCCTTCGGTCTGGCGGTGGCCCATCGCTCGTTCCGCTCGGACGTGAGCCTGGCCTTCCTGGGCACCTGGGTGCTGCTCAAGGCCGCCCGCATCTTCTACCTGGGCGCTCCCTGGGCCAGCCTCCAGCACCAGCTCTCCGCGGGCGGCCTCATCCTCTTCACCTTCTTCATGATCTCGGATCCGAAGACGACGCCGGACCACCGCGTGGGGCGCATCCTCTACGCCGCCTTCGTGGCCGGGCTGGCCTTCTTCTTCCTGCACGGGCTCTGGTGGCAGAACGCGCTCATCTGGGCGCTCTGCCTGGCTTCTCCCCTCACTCCCCTCATCGACCGTGTCCTGCCCGCCAGCCGCTTCAACTGGCCGGAAGGCAAGGCACCGGAAAGGAACAACGCATGCGCCTCCGCCTCCTCGCAGCCGGCCTGACCGCCGGCCTCCTCACCCTCGCCGCGCCCGCCGCCGAGGCCTTCTGTGGCTTCTACGTGGGCAAGGCCGATACGAGCCTCTTCAACGAGGCCTCTCAGGTGGTGATGGTGCGCGACGGCGAGCGCACCGTGCTCACCATGTCCAACGACTACAAGGGAGAGCTCACCGAATTCGCCCTGGTGGTGCCGGTGCCCGTGGTGCTCAAGCGCGAGCAGATCCACGTGGGCGAGCGCAAGTACATCGAGCGGGTGGACGCCTACTCCGCGCCGAGGTTGGTGGAGTACTTCGACGAGGACCCGTGTGCGCCTCCTCCGCCCATGATGGAGATGGCGCCAACGGCGGCCGCGCCCGCGGGGGCGGGGATGGACAGGGCTCGGAGCAAGAGCCTGGGCGTGACGGTGGAGGCGCAGTACACCATCGGCGAGTACGACATCCTCATCCTGTCGGCGAAGGAGTCTTCGGGGCTGGAGACGTGGCTGCGCGAGAGCGGCTACAAGATTCCGCCGCGCGCCTCGAAGGCGCTGGAGCCGTACATCAAGCAGGACATGAAGTTCTTCGTGGCCAAGGTGAACCTGAAGGAGCAGAAGGCCACGGGCTTCAACTACCTGCGGCCGCTGCAGATGGCCTACGAGTCGAAGAAGTTCATGCTGCCCATCCGCCTGGGGATGGCCAACGGGCGAGGGCCGCAGGACCTGGTCATCTACGCCCTGACGCGCACCGGGCGGGTGGAGTCCTCCAACTACCGCACGGTGAAGGTGCCCAGCGACATGGACATCCCCGTGTACGTGAAGGGGGAGTTCTCCAAGTTCTACCCGGCGCTCTTCGAGAAGGCGCACCAGAAGGAGGAGAAGCGCGCCATCTTCACCGAGTACGTCTGGGACATGGGCTGGTGCGACCCGTGCGCGGCGGATCCGCTCACTCCCGAGGAGCTCAAGGGGCTCGGTGTGTTCTGGCTGGACGAGCAGGACCCCAACGGCATGGGCGGTGGCTCTCAGACGGTGCTCACGCGCCTGCACGCGCGCTACGACGGTGAGCACTTCCCCGAGGATCTGGTGTTCCAGACGACGAACGACCGGCAGAACTTCCAGGCGCGCTACGTGCTGCGCCACGCCTTCAAGGGCCCGCTCCAGTGCGAGGCCGGGAAGCAGTACCTCGCCGAATTGGACAAGCGTCATCAGACCGAGGCGGAGACGCTGGCGGAGCTCACGGGCTGGGACCTGGGCACCATCACGAAGAAGATGGGGGACGATGCGCCAGGGAAGGCGAAGAAGGCCGGGGGCAAGAAGGAGCAGGAGCCCTGGTACAAGCGGCTCTGGCAGTGAGCCGCGAGCCCTTCCTCATCCCGCGTCTCCTCCGTGGGCCCCCACCGTGAGGGAACTCCGCCGCGTGGGCGGTGACGAGCGCTGTGACTGTCGCGAAGGGAACAGTTCCCCCGTCCCGCCGTGGGTTGCACATTTCGAATTAGAGGAGACGCCGGGTTCGGCGCTGATCCGTCGGCGTCCAGCATCCGGGGTTTCCGGCTCGATGGGGCCTTCGAGGTCTGGTCCCCGACGAGTCGTCGGAGAATGCGGCCGTCCGTGCTGATGGCGTACATCATCCTCGCCCAGCCCGTACCGGATACTGGTGACCGCAGTATACGAAGTTCTCGTGGATCAAGACGAAGATGATGCTTGCCCTGGCGGATGACCCGATAGAACTGTGCCTCCTTCCTGTCCGGACAAGGTAAATCCCTGGTGTCCGGAGGGAAGATAATCATTGGACGCAATGACGAGAGCTCGAAGCATCTCGCCGTCCAGTTCATACAGCTCCCCTGTGCCCCGACCGTGACAGCAACATGGTCAAGAATCTGGAAATTCAACGGACCTGTCATCTTCCGTCGGCGCGTCGGGATGAAGAAGCCTGCCGCAAGTAACCGCATCCCATGAGTGTGACGGCGAGCACGAGAGAAATCCATCGCATCTTCATACAGCATCCTCGAAAGAGTTTGGTGGGAAGGTGCTATTCCCTCGATGATGGTGGGCTCGTTGTCACTGGTCCAACTGACCGTGCCAATCTTCTCCTTCCTCCCATTCGCCCGCCGTGTTTGTCCACTTCAGCAACTCACTGGTCGCCGGAATGTACTGGTAGAAGCCATCACAGGTGGGATTCTGGCTTCCTTCGAGTTCGAGAAGAACGCGACGACGGCGAGAGGGATTGTTCTACCTCCCGCCTCTACGGTCAGTGCATGTGCATTCGCCATGGCAATGGCGAAATTGACGTCCGGTTTGGAGATCTCGCTCGAGAAAGGATGGTTGTGGAGGAGGATGATGTACTTGATGCTGCTCGGCGCGTATCGAGGGTCGTCCACATTCGGAGGAAGCAGGCAGGTTGCTTCTCCTTGCAGAGCGCTCCCTGGTGCTGCCACGTCCGTCAGCATGCTCAATTCGTACTTATGCTCTGGAGTGTAGTAGAGCCAGGCGCAGTATTCGGTGGAGACTCGCAGGGCCAGCTTGGGGTCTCTCTGCTGGAGGTGGACGACGGTTGCGTTCGGCTTCGAGAGGATCAGCGGGCAGGCTGCCTTGAGTGCGTCCGAAGGAGAATCGAACGATCCGAAGTTCTTCAGGGGACCCGGGATGCTGTCCGGTCTCTCGTCGGACGCGTGCCGCCAGATGTGGGGGTCGTCGAGGCGCTGGGCTGTCGAGCATCCCAGGCCGATCAGAAGCGCAATGAGAAGTACCCGGGTCACGGCTGTTCTCCTTCCCCGTGCAAGCCACGGGGGACTGGGATTCTTCGCATCCTAGGGCCATACGACCGCTGGCTCACCGTAGCCCGTTCTCGCGCAGCCGGGCCCGGAAGGCATCATTCGCCTCCGAGCCCTTCTTGATACCGTCGGATTCGTCCCAGCTCACGACGTTACAGCTTGTTGTCGCTCTGGGTGATGCCAGGGAGGGCCCGCTGCTGCACCTGGGAGATGATGTCCCCGGCGAACCGCTCGCTGAACCCGGTGATGAAGGCGAGGGTCATGTAGAAGTAGATGTCCTTGCCCTCGGGAATCTGCACCGCCGGCAGCAGGCCCGCGTTGAAGAGGGTGTAGCTGAACAGGGCGAAGAACATCCCGATGATGGGCTTGAAGAAGCCGAAGAGCACCAGGACGCCGGGCTTGATGTTGGCGCGAGCGTCGAAGTCCTGGAGCCGGACCATGATGCTGGTGACGCTCCCGAGCGCCCCGATGACGGTGATGAGGACGAGATCCTCGATGCTCAGGCCCGCCCCGGGGGAGCGCCCGCCCCATTGAATCAGTCTCGGCATCACCCACAGGGCGAGCGGCGCGACCAGGTATGCGAAGAGCCCGAGCCCTATCACCACCAGGATGGATGGCGATTCCCTCTGCCACAGGGACAGCCGCAGTGGGGACGTCTTGTCCCGGATGGACTTCTGCAGCACGCCTTTGAGCTCTCGGGCGTAGGTGAAGTTCGGCTTCTCGCCCAGCAGCGCCCGCACGGCCGAGCGCAGGAGTTGGAGCTGCTCGGAGCCGAGATGCTCCCGCGTGCCGGGGATGAGTGTCACCAGCGCCGCGAGCTCTTGCTGAAGCTCCTTCGAGACCTCTCCGGACAGGGCATGGTCGACCCGGGCGGCCAGCTCCGCGCCCAGTGCATCAGCGAGCTCCGCGCCGCCCCGCTCCGGCTGTCCCGGCTCGAAGGGGTTGGTGCGTGCATCCGAGACCACGAGGGTGTTCGGTGTCTCGGGAGGGAGTGCTTCCTCGGAGGCCGTGGGTGCCGGAGGCAGCGTGGTGAGTCCCTGAGTCACCTTCTGGACGGCGCTCGCGTCCTCGGCGGTGGAGGGCTGTTGGACCGGCTCCTGCTTCGGTTCGGTCGGGCCTGCTTCACTGCCGACGGTGGGGTCGTTCGCGGCGCGCATGGGGTGATGCTAGCACCGGGTGGTAGACGAGGCTTGAAGGTGCTCGACCGGCAGCTCGGCGGTCCTCCCCAGGTCGATGTACGTCCGCATCATCAATCGGGTCTGCTCTCCGACCTTGGTGAAGTGGACCTTCAGATAGGTCTCCAGGTCGAAGGGCGCGACCTGGGCGGCGATGGGCAGGAGCAGCTTGAAGAGCGCGGGGCGCAGGAGCGGGAGCAGGGCGGAGGCGTTCCCCTGCGTGCGCCAGGCGGCGATCCCGACCGCCTCCCTCATGGCCTGATGGACTCGCTCCAGGGAGTCGCGCTGGAGGAACCGCTCGAAGCTCCATCCCGCCGCTTCCAATCCCTCCACGAAGACGGTCAGCACCGCGGAGGGAATCGCCACGGCCCGGGTCACATCGCGGTCGCGCCGGGCCGGATACCCGCCGGCCCGCAGTGTCCGGATGACCTGCTGGAGCCGCTCCGGGGGCCCGCTGAAGAGGCCCTGGGCCAACGGAGGCATCCAGAACGCCGTGCCCGGCCTCGACACCCGGTCTCCGGGCTTCAGGGGCGTGTGGAAGCTGATGAAGGGAATCATGCCGGAGACGAGCCGCTCCGCGGGAACCCACTGCAGGAGCCAGTCGCGGTCATCGAGCGCGGGCTGGAGCATGACCCAGGTGGCCTCTCCCGTGGCTCGGGCGAGCTCGCTCACCCAGTTGCCGGAGCGAAGCGCCGTCGAGGAGACACAGAGCCAGACCTGGTCCCACCTCTGGGCCGCGACCTCCTGGACCGAGGTGTGGACGCCGAAGCCGGAGAACGCCACCGGCTCCGGGTCCTTCTCGAGGATGCCGAGCTCGTAGAGGGTGTAGCCCCGCCGGGCCTCCTGCGCGTACTTCTCCTTCACCAGGAAGGCGAGGTCGCACCCGGCCGCCTGGAGATACCTCCCAAACACCTGTCCTACGGCCCCCGCACCGACCAGCAGGACTCGGGGCTTCGTTCTCATGACTCCTCCATCGCGTCCAACCACAGCTCCTCGAAGCGCACCTGGGGGGGCGTCTGGTGCAGTCGAAGTCCCTGCACCCGGCCGCTCGTCGCAGCGTACACGCGGGGATGGAAGAGCGGGATGATGGGGCAGTCCTGCTGGGCGAGCTTCTCCGCACGCTGGTAGTGCTGCTTGCGCTGCTCCGGGTCGATGCTGATGCGGGCCTCCGCGGTGAGCGTGTCCAGCTCCTCGTTGCGGTAGCTCAGCGGGTACACCCCCTGCGCTTGGGAGCTCAGCAGGAAGTGGAGGAAGTTGTCCGGGTCCGGGAAGTCGGCGACCCAGTGCAACCGGAAGACGGGCAGCCGTCCCTCGCGCCGCCGCTCCGCGAACTCCTCCGCGCTCACCTCCACATGCCGCAGCTCCACCAGCCCCGCCTCCAGCAGCGGGCGGAAGAGGACGGCATCCTCCGCCGAGGTGTCGCGTCCCACCGTCTGGTACAGCGTCACGGGGAGCCGCCGCACTCCGGCCTCGTGCAGCAGGCGCACGGACAGGTCGAGGTCCATGCGGGGCTCGGGCAGACCCGAGCTGTCCAGCAGCTCCGGCGGTGTCAGCGTCCTGGCCAGGCGTGCCCCCGCGTGGAAGCCGTTCACCAACCCCTGGAGGTCCAGTCCCGCCCGAATGGCCTGGCGCACGCGCACGTCGTTGTACGGTGCCTCTCGCAGGTTGAAGCCCAGGAACGAGGTGGAGGGCGTGGTGCCTGGCACGACTTGGAGGTGCCCCTCCTGCTCGAGGCGCTTCACGTGTGTGGCGTGCAGGTACGAGGCGAGGTCCACCGTCCCTTGTCGCAGCGCCGTGATGGATTCCTCGCGCGACCCATGGATGTGGAACTCGAGCCGGTCCAACAGCGGCTGTTCGCGGCGCCAATAGGTGGGGTTTCGCTCGAGCACGACGCGAGTCGGCCCGATGTCCACCAGCCGGAAGGGACCCGTGCCCTGAAGCTGGCCCTGTGCGTCCAGCCGGGCCACCGCCGCGGCCGTCTGCGCCAGCAGTTGGAGGAAGAAGGCCTTGGGCTGTTCCAGCCGGATGTCGAGCGTCAGGTCGTTCAGCACCTCGATGCCCGTCACCTCACGCGCCTTGCCGGCCGCGAACGCCTTGGCGCCCTCTACGTCCTCCAGCAGGCCGCGCTCCGGCGATTTCACCGTCGGGTCCAGCAGCCGCTCGAAGTGGCGCTTCACGTCGCGCGCCGTCAGGGGCTGCCCGTCATGGAAGAGGACGCCCTGGCGCAGGTAGAAGCGGTAGCGGCGCGCCGAGGGGTCCGCCTCCCAGCGCTCGGCCAGGTCCGGCACCAGCACGCCGTCCTCCAGCCGCAGCAGGTTGGAGAAGACGCCGCAGCTCATCTCCACGAGCTGCATTTCCACGCCGAAGAGTGGATCCAATCGACCCTGCGTGTTGAGGAACGTCGACTGGTGGATGCCCGCCCGGAGCGTGCCGCCCGAGCGTGGCGCCGGCAGCCGGAAGCGGAACACCTCGCCGTCCAGGCTGGCCGCCTCGTGGGCCAGTTGCTCCACCGTGCGGCTCAGTCCGTCGCCGATGCGGAGGACCTGGAGCGCGTCCTCGCGCACCCGCGCCACCTCCTCGCCGATGGCCGTGTCCCCGCGCATCAGCACGCCGTGCGCCGAACGAATCTCCTCGATGGCCGAGTTCAGTCGCACCACCGCGTTGGACAGGTCCCGGCCCGTGCGCGACTGGCCCTCCGCCTTGTGCGAGGCTTCCTGTGCCAGCTTCGCCATCTGCTGCGTCTGGTGCACCAGCTCTCGCCCGTGCCCCGCCTGCGCGATGGCCTCTCGCGTCACGTCGTCCACGCGCCGCGCCACCCGGCGGCTGGCCTCCACCACCGTGGAGCCCTGGGCCTCCAGCCGCTTCGTCTCCGTCAGCGTGGCCTCCACCGCCGTGAAGGTTCGCTGGGTGATGGTGCGGATTTCCTTCAGCGCCTCGGCCGCCCGGTCTCCCAACAGCACACCCGTGCCGGCCTGCTCGCGGCCCTCCTTCACCAGCGCCACCGCCGTGTCCACCTCCCGGCGGACGCCGCCCACCATGGTGGCGATCTCCCGCGTGGAGCGAGCGGTGCGCTCGGCCAGGCCGCGGATTTCGTCCGCCACCACGCCGAAGGGACGCCCCTGCTCACCGGCTTGCGCGGCGATGATGGCCGCGTTGAGCGCCAGCAGGTTCGTCTGGTCGGCGATCTCCTGGATGACGTCGACGATGCGGCCAATCTGCGTGGAGCGCACCCCGAGCGAGTCCACCAGCTCGGCGGCTTTGCGGACCGTCTCCTCCACCCGGTACATGCCCTGGACGCACTCGGTGACGAGCACCTCGCCGCGCTCGGCGGTGGCCGTCACGTCGTGGGCGAGCTGATTCGTCTCCGTGGCGCGCAGGCGCACCGCGTCGATGCCGGTCCGCACCAGTTGGACGAAGGCCTCCGCCTCGCTGGCGAAGCGCACCAGCTCGTCGCCCGAGGAGGCGATATGGTGCAGCCGCTCGCTCATGGCCTGCACCTGCTGGGTGGTGCGGTGCGAGAAGTCGTCCAGCGCGAGCAGCGCCTCGGCCACCTGTCCGAGCCGCTCGGACATCTCGAGCAGCGAGCCCGCCGTCTCCCGGGAGAAGGTCTCCAGGTGCGTCATGCGCTTGCCCGCGGACTGGAGGCTCTGGCCCATGCTCTCCACCGACTCCCGCGAGCGCTCCACCGCCCCGCCCTGCCGGCGCGCGGCCTCCAGCAGCACGCGCACCTCCTCGGACACGCCCTGGCAGGTGCGGCGCACGTTGCCCGTCACCCGCTGCACCTGGCTGAGCGCGCGGCGCAGGGAGTAGATGAGCCGGCGCACCTCGCGCTGGTCTTCCATGCCGCCATAGGCGGTGTGGGTGAGGTTTCCCTCGGCCAGTTGGGTGAAGAAGCGGGTGCGCGCCCTGACCCGCTTCGCCCCCCACACCCACCAGAAGAGCTGACTCGTCACCAGCAGCAGCAGGGGCGTGCCGAGGAGCAACACGGACCAGCCAGCCCAGTCCCTCGGCTGGCCGGTGACGAAGTGGAGCGCGCCGCCGAGCACGAGAGCTCCGAGGACGCCTCCGATGACCAGGAAGAGATGAAGGTATTTTTTGGCGGTCATGAGAGACTGGGCTGGAACCGTAACCCGCTCTCGTTTCCGGCCCCAAATCGAGCGCATGTCCAGCAAGGCACCCATCGGTGGAACACTCGCCATCGAAGTGGCCCTGCGGGCCGAGGCAGCCAACAGCCTCAAGGCCCTGGGGCACAGGTTGGAGCGTCAGCTCACCGAGCTGAGACAGCTCGGGCAGCAGGTGCAGGCGATGGCGCCAGGACCCGCGCGCGAGAAGAAGCTCGCGGAGTACACCGAGAAGCGTCGTGATGCCGAGTACCGCCAGTGGTCGCTCATCGTGCAGCGCGAGGCGATGGGGCTCTTCAACCACGACGACGTGGAGGAAATCTACCGCGTCCCGCCGAAGCTGAGCTGAGCCCCTCCTCCGTGTAGGTGGCTCACGGCCCCGCGTCCGGAGCCGCGCTCGGAGCGGCCATCACCTCGCGCAGCAGGGAGTCGTCCACGAGCCCCTTCAGGTCGGAGCTGGGGATGAAGCCGAGCTGTTGTGCGTGCTCGGCGGCCGTCTGGAGCTGAGCGGGCACCGCGTCCAGCGCGGGCTCCAGGCGGGTGAAGGCATCCTTCAGCACGGGCTCGGAGATGGGGTGTCCGGTCACCTTGGCGAAGGCGTCGTTGACGCGGCCGACGAAGGCGTCGGGCTGCTGCTGCCACTGCCGGGTGAGCTCCACGTGGGCGCGCACCAGCTTCTTCAGTTGCTCGCGCCGCTCCTCCAGGGTCTTCCGGGTGGTGACGAGCACCGTGGTGTGGAAGCGCCGCTGTGGCCACAGGTCGCGCTCGTCCACGAGGATATGGCCACCGCCCTCGGCCACCATGCGCGCGCCCCACGGCTCGGGCACCCAGGCCCCTTCAATCTTGCCGTTGAGGAAGAGGCCGAGGATGTCCGGGTTGGACAGCGGGGTGACGGTGACGTCCTGCCCCACCTTCAATCCCTGCTGGCCCAGCCAGTGCCGCAGCGCGATGTCCTGGGTGTTGCCGAGCTGTGGGCTGGCCAGCGTCTTGCCCTTGAGCTCCGCCGGGCCGCGCGCCGTCTTCGTCACCAGCACCGCGCCACTGTCCACCGCCGCGGCGATGATGCGCAGCTCCCGCCCGGCCTTGAGGAAGGTGTTGATGGCCGGCCCCGTGCCCACGTACGAGGCCTCGAGCGAGCCGGAGGTGAGCGCCTCCATGGCGGCCGGTCCCGCGTTGAACATCTTCAGCTCGATGCCGGGCACGGCCTGCTGGAAGGTCCCCGAGGCGTTGCCCACCAGGGCCTGCGCATGGGTGATGTTGGGGAAGAAGCCCACCCGGAGCGGGCGCTGCTCCGTCCCACCGCCGGCCTGCTTCGCCGCCTGCTCCTTCTTGCACCCGGTCACCGCCAGACAGAGGGCGGCGAGACTCGCGACGAGGAACCCGATACGCATAGGCCGCTCAGGGTGGGGTGGGGCGGGGCTCGCCGCACATGGACTGGAGTGCGGGGTGACTGTCAGCCCGTCGCCAGTCCCCAGCGGCGCCGCACGCGCAGCTCCACCGTCTGGAAGAGCACCCGGTCGATGACCGTGCCCACGAGGATGATGCAGACCATGACGGCGATGACCTGGGGAATCTCCATCAGCTCGCGGCCCATGGTGAGGAGCTGGCCCAGGCCGCCGGACACGTAGAGCAGCTCGCCGGCCATGAGGGCCCTCCAGGCGAAGCTCCACCCCAGCTTGAGGCCGGTGACGATGCCGGGCAGCGCCGCGGGCAGCAGCACGCCGCCGTAGAAGCGCGGGCCGCGGATGCCGTAGGTGGAGGCCACGCGCAGCATCAGCGGGTCCACCCCCATGACGCCGTCCTCCACCGCGATGGCGATGGCCAGCACCGAGCCCATCACCACCACGAAGATGATGGACGTCTCGGTGAGGCCGAACCACAGCAGCGCCAGGGGCAGCCAGCAGATGGAGGGGAGCGCCTGCAGGCCCACGACCAGCGGGCGCAGCAACCGCCGCACGAAGCGCAGTCGCCCCATGGCGAGGCCGAGCGGCACGCCGATGAGCACCGAGATGCCGTAGCCCTGCGCGAGCCGCCCCAGGGAGCGCGTGATGGCGTTCCACAGCCGGCCATCCCGCGCCATGGCGAAGAGGCTCTCAGCTACCGCCTTCGGACCCGGGAACAGGTGGTGGGGCCACGGGCCGAACCGGGCGAGCAGGGCCCACACCGCGAGGAGCCCCGCGAGGAACAGCAGTTTCTGACTCAGGTGCCAGGCCTTCATGGTGCGCCCCCTGCTCTTCCCGGAGACCGGGCCCGGGTCCGCCCATGGACTCGCTCTCGCGGAGCATCACGCGGATCTGCCGCGCCAGTCCCACCAGCGCCACGTCGTCGGGGCCTCGCGGCATGGGCAGCCGCACCTCGAGGTCCTTCAGGACGCGGCCGGGCCGGGGCGCCATCACCACCACCCGGTTGGCCAGCACCAGCGCCTCCGTGACGTCATGGGTGACGAAGACAATCGTCTTGTGTGTCTCCAGCCACACGCGCTGCAACAGCTCGTGCATGTGCAGGCGCGTCTGCGCGTCCAGCGAGCCGAAGGGCTCGTCCATCAACAGCACCGGCGAGTCCACCGCCAGCGCGCGGGCGAGCGCGGCGCGCATCTTCATTCCACCCGACAGCTCGTGCGGCAGCGTGTTCTCGAAGCCCGAGAGCTGCACGTAGTGGATGTAGCGGCTCGCGCGCTCGCGGCGCTCGGCCTTGGAGAGGCCTCGGGCGCTGAGCACGAACTCGATGTTCTGCCGCACGGAGAGCCACGGGAAGAGCGCCGGCTCCTGGAACATGAGCAGCCGCTCCGGACCCGGGCCGTGGATGGGCTTGCCGTCGATGCGCACCGTGCCCCCGGTGGGGGCGATGTGGCCCGCCAGCGCGTACAGCAGCGTGGACTTGCCGCAGCCCGAGGGCCCCAACAGGCAGACGAACTCGCCGGAGCGGATGTTGAGGTTGACGTTGCTCAGCGCCACCACCTTGTTGGCGTAGCGGTGCTCCACCTTCGAGACGGCGATCTTCGCCGAGTCCGCGCCCACCTTCGCGGGCACCAGCAGTTCCTTCACCTCCTGCACGCGGCGGAAGAGCGAGCGCCACACCCGGGAGACGAGTCCGGGGCGGGAGGCGGGCGTCTCCTGGGGACGAGGGGAGGCGGTGGGGGGCGGGGGGTCGACGAGGCGCATCACCCGGTCGTAATGAAGCTTGCGCAGGTCGCAACTCGAACGGCGTGGGTCGTAGACCAGGCAGGTGTCGATGGGCCGGGAATAGACGTGGAGGGAGATGGCGTAGCCGCTGCGCGCGCCGGTGCGCACCGAGTGCAGCTCCGCCTCGGGGCCGCGGTGGTCCATGGCGCCGGGCAGCAGCGTACGGCGGGGGCCGACGCGCTCGACGAGCGCATAGCCGGGCTCCTGGCCTCCGGCGATGAGGCGGTAGTCAGCCACCTCCAGCTCCCCGGTAATGGTGGTGAGGAAACACTCCTGGCCGTCATGCCCGTGGATGGGCGTGCGCGCGTCGCGGCCCCAGCCCAGCACGAGCACCTCCAAGTCCTCGTCCCGGTACACGAGCGTGCGCGTGTAGCGCCCCTCGCGCCGCAGGGCGAAGGGCTCCACCGCGCGCCGGTGCAGGCTGCCCTCGCGCAGCACCTGCTCGATGGCCTCGGGGCCTCCGCGTCTATTGGCGTCGCGGAGTCGCAGGATGAACTGTTTCAAGGAGTGGGTGCGGGGGGGCAGGGGGTGCTCGACCTCGGTCGCCGTTGCGGGCGCAGCCTCCATTGCCTGCCATCCGGTAGGTGGGCTGCCTTCCATGATGCTCTCCTTCCGCCCTCTCCAGGTCTTCGGGACGGGTGAGGCTTGATGAAGGTGCGTCTTCCACCCGCGCATGCCAAGGCAGGGCAGGCGGCCATGGGAGGGCCCGTCCCCTTCCCGGGGGAGGTTCGAGTGACAGCCCCACCGCACCCCTCACGCCAGCCGGATGGCTTGAGGCTCGAGCGAAGCGTCCCTCACGGAGTTGAGACGCGGATGACGGAGCGGCTCGGCTGCTGACCCTTGGGGTCCTCCTACTCCGATGCGTCAAGGGGATAGAGGTCGTAGCCGCCGACGTAGGGCTCGTTGATGTCGTAGACGTCGTTGTCGAAGAGCGGCTCGACATAGTCGCTGCCGATGAGCGGCTGCTGGAGGTAATAGCTCCCCGCCATGGGCTGCTGGAGGTAGTAGCTGCCAGTCATCGGTTGCTGGAGTTGGTAGCTCCCGGCCATGGGCTGCTGGAGTTGGTAGCTCCCCGCCATGGGCTGCTGGAGGTAGTAGCTCCCGGCCATGGGCTGCTGGAGTTGGTAGCTCCCGGCCATGGGCTGCTGCTGGTAGTAACTGCCGGCCATGGGTTGCTGTAGCGGGTAGTTGCCCTGCTGCGCGAGGGCGGTGCCCATCGCCCCCCAGGACACGGCCGAGATCATCGCCGCCAGAATGCTCTCACGCATGGCTTTACCCCTTCCTCCTGGGATTGATGTAGCCATTCGGGAAGCCCCGAGGAGCACTCACCCCGGCGCGCGTGGCTGCTTGCCGCTTGAGGATGGGTTCGATCGAGCCCACCCGCACCGTCAGAGCGGCCACGCGCGCGGAGCCGGAATTCCTACTTGTTGTGGCAGGCCTTCAGGTTGCTGCCACTCACGCCGGTGCAGGACTGGGTGGAGGGGCAGTCGGTGTCCGCGGTGCAGATCTTCAGACACTGCAGGGTGGTGCTGCCGCCGCCGAGGGTGTCGCAGACGCCGCCCTCGACGCACTCGTCGGTGCTGCCCGTCTTGTCGCACTCCTCGCCAATCTCGGCACTGCCGCAGGCCGCGAGGGCCAGCAGGCCCGACAGGAGCACCGCCGACGACAGAAGACGCTTCGCGCTCATGGATTTCTTCCTTTCGTGTAGGGAGAGAGGGGGACGGTACCGTGCCAGAAAAGTGCGGGGGGTACGCAACTTCCGCACCGCTTCGTGGGAGAATGGAGCAACGGACAATTCGTAGGAGCCCCCATGAGCACCATCGATCGCAACCGCAACCCCCTGTCCCACGTGGGCCAGGGCGCGCGTCAGACCCTCGAGAAGCCCAGCAGACCGCGAACGCCGCGGTCAACACCGTGAAGAACGCGGTGGCCGAGGGCGCCAAGGTGGTGAAGCAGGGCGTGGACGCCTTCGAGTCGGGGCCGGTGCGGCAGGTGACGAGCCTGCTGGGTGGCAGCAAGCCGCCGGACCGGGTGCATGACGGCCAGTTCGTGGGCGCCAACGGGAAGACGTTCCCGCCGGGCACGCCGCTGAGCCAGATTCCGGCGGTGATGCCGAAGAACAACCCCAACCCGACGAAGACCATCATCTACGTCAACGGCATCATGACGCCCAAGGAGGCGCAGTCGAGCGACCTCCAGGCCATCGCCGACAAGTCGGGGGCGCGCACCATCGGCATCCACAACTCCACCGAGGGCTTCATCAGCGACCTGGCCCAGTGCGTGAAGGACAAGCTGGACAAGGGCCGCAACCCGGCGGTGGACACGCTGGCGGACACCGTCTACTCGGAGCTGAAGGCGGGCCGGTCGGTGGACCTGATGGGCTACAGCCAGGGCGGCCTCATCACCAGCCGGGCGCTCAAGGACGTCTACAACCGGCTGCGCATCGAAGATGGGATGTCCAAGGCCGAGGTCGAGAAGACCATGAGCCGGGTGAACGTGGAGACCTTCGGGGCCGCCGCGGCCACCTACCCGGATGGGCCCAAGTACGTGCACTACGTGAACAACCGGGACATGGTGCCCTCGCTCTTCGGCCTGGGTGGCAGTGTGGATCCGCTGGCCTTCCTCAAGAAGGCGGGCAAGGACGCGGTGGTGCACCGCTTCGGCGACGGCGGCATCAACCTCGTCGCCAACCACATGCTCCAGGACACGTACCTCAAGCACCGCGTGCCCTTCGAGGACGCGCGTGCTGGCAAGTTCAACGACTAGCTCGTCCGTCCCTCGGGGGAGGTGCGGGCAGGCAACCTCCCCTGTCGTTCCGACTCATCCAACTCCACCCTGTCTTCCGTAATGGCCTCTGAACCCGGGCGGCGCGCGGCGCGCGTGCGTCCGGAGGAGTCGAGCCATGGCGGAGGATGGGGTGCTGCTGTGCGCCATCGCGCGCGGCAGCAAGGATGCCTTCCAGTCCTATTACGAGCGGCACGCGGGCCGACTGCTGGGCTACGTGCTGCGCGTGACGAGGGATCGCGCGCTCGCCGAGGACGTGGTGCAGGACGTCTTCACCGCCATCTGGCAGAAGGCGTCCAGCTACCGGCCCGAGCACGGCACGCCCCTGGCGTGGATGTACATGATCGCGCGCCACAAGCTGGTGGACCGGTGGCGCCGTCGGAAGTCGGGAGAGGCGCCCGCGCCCCCCGAGGCGGAGGAGCCGCTGCGGGAACTGGTGCGGGCGGACCCCGAGCTATCGATGAGCCTCGCACGCGCGCTGGACGGGTTGAGCCCGGAGCAGCGTCAGGCCGTCGAGCTGGCGGTGCTGGGGGGTTACACGCACGAGGAGGCGGCGACGGCGCTCGCCGTGCCCCTGGGCACCTTCAAGTCCCGAGTCCGGATGGCCCTGCTGCACATGCGCGCCCTGCTGACGGAGTGAAGCGATGAAGCCTGCGAACCATCCCTCGACCGAGCGGTTGCTGGCCTACGCCACGGGAGCCGCGGACGTGCCACTGCGCCTTCTGGTGGAGACGCATCTCTCCTTTTGTGATGACTGCGCCCGGCGGGCAGGTCGCCTGGGGGCCGCCGGAGGCACCGTGCTGGAGGCCGTGCCCGAGGCGCCCGTGCCGCCGGACCTCTTCGGCCGCGTCTGGGAGGAGGCGTCCCGACGCGAGCAACCGAGGCCCGTGGAAGGCCTGCCCCTGCCCCCCGCGCTGCTGGCGGAGCTGCCGCCACCGGAGCACTGGCGGTGGCACTCGCTGCTGAGCGAGGGCAGCCGGGTGTCCCGCCTGCTGAGGGACGAATCGGGCGGGTGCGCGCTCTACCTGGTCCACCTGCCGGCGGGGGCTCGCTTCCCGAGGCACGCGCACCGGGGCGGGGAGGAGACGCTGGTGGTGGCGGGCGGCGCATGGGACCGGGGCCGGTTCCTGGAGGCGGGGGACTGGAGCAGCGCGCCCGCGGGCTCGACGCACGAGCTCACCGCGGACCCGAAGGAGGGCTGCTGGGCCCTGGCGCGCGAGGAGTGCGAGGACATCCGGCTCTCGGGCTGGCGGGGCGTGTTGCAGCGGGCGGCGAGCCTCCTGCCCCACTGAGCTATGCGCACCACTCGACGTGGTAGGTGGCGCTCCCGCCCTCCACGCGCACGCTCCGCACGCGGGGCTCGCGCACGCCGGTGGCACCGAGCGCGGCCTCGAGGATGCCCTGGTAGTAGGAGGGCATCCCGAGCGTCTCGTTGATCCACACCTCATAGGCGGTGGGGGACAGCTCGGTGAGCTGCATCTGCACGTAGTTGTCGGCGTTGCGGAAGTTGTGGTTCATCCGCATGAGCAGCCGGCGAGGCCCGAGCGCGCGCCCGAGCGCGAGCATCCCCCGGCCGAGCACCGTCTCGCTCACCCCGAGCACCATCTGCTGGCCGAGCCGGCGCAGGGCCTCGTCGCGCTGGAGGTTGGGGTAGAGCTCGCGCACGACGATGTCGAGCGAGGGGCGCCAGACGGACAGCGGGTAGAAGGACTGGGGCTGGCAGTCGAGCTGCAGCCCCATGCGTCCGAGGGCACTGCGGGCTCCCAAGGAGAGCCTCCCGTGTGCAAGCTGAAAGAGACCGTGGAAGGCGTTGCCGAACACTCCGCGCTCATCCGTCATCAACATGCATGTCCCCCCACTCATGACGGTCCCGTACAGCGGGGACCATTTGGAACCATGCGACTCACAGAGCCGCACCGGACAGTGGCGGCATAATCGCACGGAGTGGCGGGACTCGCCGGAAACCGGCCCGTGGAGATGTTCACCGACGGGCGGAGTGCGTGCTGAAAACCGGACGTTGTCGCGCGATCTCCCGAAAAACCTGTAGCGGCACGGCCTCAGCGCTTCTTGGCGTTCTTCTCCGCGCGCGCCAGTCGCTCCAGCCGCTCGGTGGGGGCGTTGTCGCCGAGCTTCCCGGCGACGTAGGCGCCCGCGGAGGCCAGCTTGCGGCGGAACTCGTCCGGGGGCGGAGCCGGCTCGCTCGGGAGGTTGAAGAAGTCAGTGCCCAGCTTGAGCAGCGAGCGGGCCATCATCTGCTCGTCCTCGGAGGCGAGCGGGTAGAGGAGGGCGGCGACGCGGGCGTGGCCGTGGGCGGCGGCCTTGCCGAGGGCCGTCTCGCCCATGCGATCGGTGAGGATGGGGTCGGCGCCACCGGCGAGCAGGGCGCGCACGAGCGCCTCGTGGCCGTTCTCGGCGGCGACGATGAGGGGAGTACGGCCTTCGTCGTCGAAGGGGTTGGGGTCGGCGCCGCTGTCGAGCAGCACCTGCACGCGGGCCAGGTCACCGGCCGCCACGGCATCGAAGAGGGACATGGACTACCTCCGTGGGAGAGAGCATGGCGCTTTCCCCATGGGGGCGCCACCTTGCCCGCTTCCTCGCCCTCCCACCGGGGCTACCGCCCGGGGTTGCGGGGACGGCCCGTGGACGTGCCGCTCGCGGGCGTGGCCTGGGCGGGCTGCTGGGAGGCGTCGACCTTCAGGTCCGCGAACCTGCCCTCGCGCTCCAGGCGGAAGAGGTCCTCGTCGGTGACGAACTCCTGCTTGAGGAGCTCGCGCGCGCGCTTCACCTTGGCGAGCAGCACCGGGTCCGTGACGGGGTTGCTGTTCTCCCGGGTGGGCTTGGGAGGCGGCCGCATGAGGGAGAAGGTGCCGCGCGCGGGGTGGCCGTCGGCGCTGACGCCCTCCAGCGCGTAGGTGATGGCGAAGACGTCGGGCTCGGCCTTCGTGTCGAAGGTGACCTTCACCTCGGCGCCCTTGCCCTCGGGGACCTCGCTCACCGGGAGCGACGCGTCGTCCACCTGCTCCGGAGGCGGAGGCCCTTCCTTGTTGCCCTGGAAGGCGCGGATGGTGGTGACCTTCGTGAGGCGCACCGGCCCGCGGAAGCGGTGGTAGAGGCGGAAGCTCTGCCGCACCACGCCGTCCTCGTCGAGCACGGGGAAGCGCGGCGTGCCCACGGTGAGAATCGTGACGATGCCCTTCTTGTCGAAGTTCTCGAAGGCGGTGTTGAGCACCTGGAGCGAGGAGCGGCCCGTCACCTTCTGGCCCGCGGCATCATAGACGTCCACGCGGACGAGGTGCTGCGTGTACATGCTGTCCACGCCCGTCTTGCCCAGCAGGGAGTGCGAGACGACGGGCTGGGTGGTGGTCTCCGCGGGCTCGTCGTCGAAGGTCCACACGTAGCGCGCGGGGACGAAGGGCTTGAGCGCGGGCTGGCCGGGGCGCGCGGGCCGCTCCACCACCTTGGCGAGGAACTCGAAGTCGTCCTCGGCGTTGGGCTGCCGCCGCGACATGACATGGACGAGCCGCTCGGGCTCGCACTCCTTCACCTGGTAGGTGGGGATGGGGACGGTGACGGCCACGTTGTCCTGGGTGAACACCGTGAGGGTGGGAATCTCGTAGGTGCCGTCGTCATTGCGCCAGACGCGCAGGGGCATGCGCTGGCCGGTGCCGCTGCCCACGGTGTAGTGCAGGTACGCGTCCTTGCCGTCCGGGGTGTGGGCGCGCACGGAGATGAGGTTCTCCTCGCCCGAGCACACCTCCTGCTTCTCCACCTGAATCTCATCCACGATGGGCGGAGCGGGCCTGGCGGCGGCGGCGGGAGCGGCCTCCGGAGACTTCGGCGCGGCGGCCAGGGCCGGGGACGGAGCGTCCTCGGAGGCACCCCGGGTGCGCGTCTGGGGAGCGGGGGCGTCCGGCGCCGGCCTCTCCCGGGAGAGGAGCCAGCCGACGAGTCCCCCGAGGGCGAGCAGCGAGAGCAGCAGCACCGGGCGCCAGGGCCGTTGAGAGCGGTTCTCGGGGATGGACGTCATCGCGTGGGCTCCTCTCCGTGATTACTGCCAGCAGCCGTAGACGTTGCCGCCCGAGTTCCACTGGAGCTGGTGCGAGTAGTCCGGGCCCCAGACGGTGTTGTTGATGGGGTGGACGCCCCATCCGCCGATGCGATCCGGGCTGAGGGAGGTGGCGGTGGTGTTGGGGTCGTCGCGCACGCCCCTCCAGTACTTGCCATCGGAGGTGTCGCAGCGGTTGGTGGACATGCAGTTGGCCACCTGGTTACCGGCGTTGCCGCACACGTTGTAGAAGGGGCAGGCCACGGTGAGGAGCGCGTTGGTGAACCAGCCGAGCGACTCCTTGCACTCGTTGTAGACGCCCGTGTAGAGCGAGTTGGACGCGTTGGCGATCTGCTCGTGCGAGTAGGTGTACGGCGTCACCTGTCCGCGGCCCGCGTAGTTGTGCGCGTAGGCCATGAAGGTGGAGCAGACGATGCCCTCGTTCGCCCCGCCGCCCGGAATCAGATGGGTGGTCTCCAGGTCCTTGTACTGGAAGAGCGAGTAGTTGACGCGATAGCCGTTGCGCACCGGCCGGTCGAGGTACTGGCCCGAGTCGACCCGGGAGACGTCGCTGACGTACGGGTGGTTGAACCAGAGCGAGTCGCCGATGAGGGCCGCCTGGGCGGGGTCTCCCTGCTGCCAGCCGGTCCACTCGGCGGCGGCGCCCTCCTCGTAGATGTAGTGGTAGATGCCGCCCTGGTTGACCTGCTCGAGACCCGGGTAGCCGTACTGGAGCTCGCCGCCGTTGATGGGCTTGGTGCAGACGCCCGGCCAGTCCGTCTGTTTCGGGGTCTTCATGGTGGCGTGGGACACGCCCGCGCCCGGCCCATGCGAGAGCATCGAGTGCGTGCGGTACTCCCCGATGGCGTCCAGCACGTTGCGGATGGGGCCGGGGCCGCGGTTGAACACCACCGCCCCGTTGGGGGCGTTCCAGCCGGCGGACGTCCAGCCACACGCCCCTGAGGCCTGGGCGCTTCCCCCCAGCATCAGCGCGGACACCGCGACACTTCCTGCGAGCAGACGACGCATCAAGACACCTCCCGGAAGACGGGATGGGGGCTCGGAGGTCCGGCGCCATGGATGCCTTCAACCCAGGCCACGACTGGGGCGCCGGCCACGCCGAGCAACGGAACGATGCCTGGGGATTCGTCGTTCTACTGTCCCGGTTCGCCGATGGCCAGGGTCCGCCGGAGGAATGCCTTGACAAACAATGGATGGTGAGCCCCGCGCGGCGCCGGAGCGTGCGCTACCGGACAGGACGGGCGCCAAACGGCAGGCGGGAGAGCGAGCCCTGGCTATTCCGCCTGCATGGCCACGGCCTCTGGGAGCAGCGGGAGCACGAGCCGGAAGGTGGTGCCGCCGCCGGGAGGCGACTCGATGGTGATGCGTCCGGAGTGGGCGGCCAGGGTGCGCTGGACGATGGCGAGGCCGAGGCCGGTGCCGGTGGCCTTGGTGGTGAAGAAGGGCTTGAAGAGGCGCTCGCGCAGCTCGCAGGGGGATGCCCAGGCCGGTGTCGGTGAACTCCACGATGGCGCCGGGGTGCTCGGAGCAGCGGCGGGCCGCCACGCGCAGGGTGCCGCCCTGGGGCATGGCCTGCACGGCGTTGAGGGCGAGGTTGAGGAAGGCCTGCCGCATCATCCGCTCATCCACCGGCACCGGGGGGACGTCCCGCTCCAGCGCCCACTCCACGCGCACGCGCGTCTGCCCGCTCGTCGCCGTGCGCACGGCCTCCTGGAGGAGCGGCTCCAGCGGGACGGGCTGCGGCTCGGGCGAGGAGGGGCGGGCGAAGTCGAGCAGGTCGTCCACGAGCCGGTTGAGGCGGTTGGCCTCCTCCTCGAGGATGCCCATGAGGGTGTGGGCGGAGCCGGCGGGCTCGACGAAGCGGCGCAGGGTGGCCACGGCGTTGAAGATGGCGCCCAGGGGGTTGCGCACCTCGTGGGCCACCACGGCGGACAGCTCGCCGAGCGCGGCCAGGCGCTCGCGCTCCACGAGCTGCTGCTGGGCGTGCTTCAGCTCCGCGTGGAGCCGGGCGAGCTCCTCGGCGCGCCCGCGCACCTCCTGCAGCAGGCGGTGGGACTCGATGGCGGCGGCGAAGTGCGAGCCCATGGCCTGGAGCGTCTCCAGCTCCAGGTCGGACAGGATGCGGTGCTGGCGGAAGGTGATGACGAGCGCGCCCACCATGCGCGAGCGCACCTGCAGGGGCACCATGACGGCGGAGGCGCGGCCGGCGCGCCGCATGTCCTCGCGCGCGGGGTCGGGGAAGTCCTCGAGGTGCAGCACCCGGGGGACGCCCTCCTCCATCACCTGCCGGGTCACGTCGCCGAACAGGGCGCGCCGCCGGTAGGGGCGCACCGCCTCCTCGGTGGCACCGGACGTCCAGACCATCTCCATCTCGTCGGAGTCCTCGGTGCGCAGGGTGATGAGCACCGCGGTGCAGTGCAGCAGCCCGAAGATTTCCTGCGTGCCCGGCTCGAAGAAGGCGCGCGGCTCCGGGGCGGTGGCGGCCACCTCGGCCAGCCGGTTGAGCGCGGCGAGCGCGGTGTTGCGCGTGGACAGGCGGGAGATGGTGCGCGCGGCCTCCAGCGCGGCGGACACCTGGGCGGCGAAGAGACGCAGCGAGGGCTGCTCCTCCTCGCGCAACCAGTCGGCGGCCACGATGAGCAGCGCCCGGGGTGCGCCCTCCAGGTCGATGCGGACGCAGATGGCGCGCAGCGGCTCCACCCGGCTCAGGTGGGTGCGGACCGGCTCGGCCCAGTCCTGGCCCACGAACTGGGCCGCCTCCCAGGCGAAGTCATTCCCGAAGGCGGAGCCCTCCCGCCAGGCCCGCTCCAGCACGGGGGACCACCGGCCGGGCACGTCCACCAGGTGCTGGCCGGTGAGGCGCGCCTCGCCGGCGGACGCTCCGGTGGCCACGCAGGCATGGCCCAGCCACACCTTGTCTCCGTCCGGCACGAGGTAGCCGTAGGACAGCTCCAGCTCGGCGAGCCCCTCGAAGACGCGGCGGAGCACCTCGTCCTCGGCGTGGATGCCGGGCAGCGAGGCGCCGAGCGAGGCCATGCGCTGCAGCAGTTGGCGCTGGGCCAGCCGGCTGGAGAGGTCTCGCATCAGCACCACGGTGTCCGGCCCGCTCAGGGAGATGGTGAACTCCACGCGACGCTCACCCGTGGGGGTGCGCACCACCGTCTCGTACGCGTCCGGCACCGGCTCCCCGCGCAGCCGACGCGCGTGCCGCTCGGTGATGAAGGGGGCCTGTTGCGCCGACAGCAGCAGCTCGTACGGCCTGTCGACCACCTCCTCGCGAGGTTTGCCGATCAGCCCGAGGAGCGCCGCGTTGGCGTAGACGATGACGCTGTCGCGGATGACGCACAGGGCGAAGGGCAGCGTCTCGAAATGATGGTACGGGGCCCCCCCCGCTCCGTCGTGCGTCGTCACGGAGGGGAGGATGACACCCAGGCCGGGTTGGGGGGAAGCGGGCCCGGTGTTTTCGTGCGCGGCCAGTCAGTGCCGGGTATGCGCGTGGACCTTCTCGTAGGTGCCGATCAGCTCCGTCTGGGCGAGGATGTGGCCGGCCATGGCGTGCTCCAACTGGTCGCGGGTGATGGCGCCCATGTCGGGCAGCACTGTGTCCAGGGCGTACAGGCGATAGAAGTAGCGGTGGCGGCCGATGGGAGGACAGGGCCCTCCGTACCCTTGCCGCTTCCAGTCATTGAGGCCCTGGCGGGCACTCGGGGGGACGCTGTCGGGCAGCATGGTCTCGGGCACGTCATGGATGTTGGGGGGCAGGTTGTAGAGCACCCAATGCACCCAGGTTCGCTGGGGGTGCTTCGGGTCGGGGGCGTCGGGGTCCTCCACCACGAGTGCGAAACTCCTGGTTCCCGGTGGCTCGCCCTGCCAGTGGAGGGGCGGGGGCGCGTCTTCTCCTTCGCAGGTGTAGGCGATGGGAATGGGGTCTCCGTCCTTGAAGCGGGGCGAGGTGATTTGGAAGGGGACTGGCATCGTGGGGTCCTCCTGGCGTGTGGTGAGAGGTCCAGGTGGAAGCTGGGAACGGTGGGACCTCGCGACGAGGAGCGCCCGGTGGACTGGCGCGGGGTCGATCACCCCCCCCGGCGCTGCGCTGGCCGTCCGCCCTGCCCGACGCGCGGTTGGGTATGGCCTTTACCCACACCATGAGAAGGAACCCCGAGGGCAACACCGTGGTGCAGATCGGGGCACCTCCTCCAGCTCCATCCATGCCCGTTTCAGCAAGCTGGGCTTCCAGTCACCGCAACCCTTCTTATAGGAGGACCACCTCTTTCCGAGCGTGGCGGTTGCGTGGCGCGCACCTTCAATGTTAAGCGGCGCCCGCGCGTAGGAAGGGCGGGGTGGGCGGCGAAGGAAACCCGTGGTTTTCCCGAGGGTTGTAGGGCATGGCGGAGAAGGAGCCACGGGAAGACACGGAGGGCGACGAGCTGTCGGAGACGGCTCGGCAGATGAGGGCGGCGGAGCCGTACATCTCCGCGGTGTGGAAGCTGGTGGGCGGGGCGGTGGTAGGGGTGCTGGGCGGGTACTTCCTGGACAGGTGGTTGGGAACGTCGCCCTGGTTCTTGCTGGGGCTGAGCCTGGTGGGGATCTGGCGTGGGCTTCTACGCCTTCCTCCGCGAGATGGCTCGGCTGGGGAAGCGGAAGCGGTGAAGGAACACGGCGCGGAGACCTTCCGGCTGCACGCCGGACTGGCGGCGGTGGTGTCGGTGGTGGGACTGGCGGTGGCGGCGCTGGCGCCCAGGGGGCCGGAGGCGCGGCTGGCGGCGGTGATGGGGGTGGGGCTGGCGGCGGTGACGGGGGCGGTGGCGCTGGTGCTCAAGCGGCGGGCGGTGCGCAAGGACCTGAACGCGGCGTTGAAGGTGGTAGGAGTGGTGTTCGGGATGCGGGCCGTGGTGCGTGGTGGTGGGTCTGCTGTGGGTGGTGGCGCGAGGGTTGGGCGCGGTGGCGTTCGTGGCCGGCTTCTTCGGCACCTACTTCGCGCTGCAGTGGATTGAAGTGAGCTACGTGATGGCCGCGTCCCGGGGCGCGGCGGGCGGAGACGAGTGATGCGCAAGGCAATGGTTCTCTTCGTCGGGCTGATGGCCGGCGTCGCGTTCGCCGAAGGCGGGCACGGCGCTGCCGGCGAGACGCACCTGGAGAAGGAGAGCAGGACGTGGCGGGCTACATCCTCCACCACGTCTCGGACTCGCCGGAGTACGAGTTCGAGATTCCGCTCAGCAACAACCACGTCCCCATCCACCTGCCGCAGATTCTCATCCCGCTGAAGGCGGGCGCCTGCACGCCGCAGATGACGGAGCACGGCGAGGTCATCCCCGGCCTGGGCGCCGGCTGCCTGGACCTCTCCATCACCAAGCACACGGTGATGATGTGGCTGGCGGCGCTGCTGCTCATCGGCTCGCTCCTCATCTGGAGCAACCGCGACAAGACGAAGCTGGTGCCCCGCGGCACCGGCGGCCAACCTCTTCGAGATGCTCGTCCTCTTCGTGCGCGACGAGCTGGCCATCAAGAACATCGGCAAGGAGGAGGGCCCGCGCTACACGCCCTACCTGCTCACCGCGTTCTTCTTCATCCTCTTCATGAACCTGCTGGGCCTGTTCCCCTGGATGGCGAGCGCCACGGGCAACATCGCCGTCACCTGCGGCCTGGCCGTCTGCACCTTCGTCGTCACGCAGATCGCCGGCATCCGCGCCGCGGGCCTCGGCGGCTACCTGGCCCACCTGACCGGCGGCGTGCCACTGGGCGCTGTGGCCCATCATGATTCCGGTGGAGATGCTGGGCCTGTTCACCAAGCCCTTCGCGCTCACCATCCGTCTCTTCGCCAACATGCTGGCGGGCCACATCGTCATCTTCTTCCTGCTGGGCCTCATCTTCATGCTCGGCCACCCGGCGGTGGCCTTCGTGAGCGTGCCCTTCGCCATGGGCATCTACCTGCTGGAGCTCTTCGTGGCCTTCGTGCAGGCCTACGTCTTCACCATGCTCTCGGCGCTCTTCATCGGCATGAGCGTGGCCATGGGCCACCACGGCCACGCGCACGCCGACGAGCACGGCGACCACAAGGAGCTGGGCCACAGCCACGACCATGGCAAGGCCCACGTGCTGGGCTCCTGAGGTCCCCCCAAGTTAGCGGGGCCCCGACTCCTGGGGCCCCGGTGAGTACCCGGCGATTCGAAAGGTCGCCGGAGGTCGTCCAAAAGGGAAGCAACGACCCCCCCACAAGTGGGTCCCCTCCGAAGAAAGAAGAAGCACTCCCATGACCAACGTCGCTCTCGCCTTCCTCGCCGCCGGCATCGGTGCCGGCCTCTCCATCATCGGCGCCGCCCTCGGCATCGGCAAGCTGGCCGCCGCCGCCATGGACGCCACGGGCCGTCAGCCGGCCGCCGGTGGCGACATCCGCACCACCATGATCATCGCCGCGGCCCTCATCGAAGGCGCGACGCTGTTCGCGCTGGTCGTGTGCATCCTCCTCGCCATCAAGGTGTGATTCAGGTCGTGAGTAGGACCCGGGTCCGGCGCTCGCTCGTGCAGACGAGGGGGCGCCGGCCCTCGCATCACCGCGGTTCCCCGTCTTCTGTAGTCCCAGCAGGCCGTACCCCTGACGCAGTACCTGCGAAGGCCGCCATGCTCCTGCCCAACGTTCTCGCCGCCAGCAGCTTCGTGGAGGTCCGCCCGGGCCTCATCTTCTGGACGCTCGTCACCTTCATCATCGTCGCCATCGTCCTGCGCTGGAAGGCCTGGGGCCCCATCCTGTCGCTGGTCGAGGAGCGCGAGAAGCAGATCGCCAGCTCCATCGAGGCGGCCAAGCGTGAGCGCGCCGAGGCCGAGAAGCTGCTCGCCGAGCAGAAGACGGCCATCGCCGAGGCCCGCCGCGAGTCGCAGGAGATGCTCCGCCGCAACCAGCAGGAGATGGAGAAGTTCCGCGAGGAGCTGATGGCCAAGAGCCGCAAGGAGGCCGAGGAGTTCAAGGCCTCCGCGCAGCGCGAGATCGAGGAGCAGAAGTCCAAGGCCATCGCCGAGGTGAAGGCCATGGCGGTGGACCTGTCCATGGAGGTGGCCGGCAAGCTGCTCAACGAGCGCATGGACGACACCAAGCACCGCGCCCTGGCGGAGCAGTTCGTGCAGGGCCTGCCGGGCAAGGGCACGCCCGCGACCCGAGCCTAGTCCCCCGGATTTTCGGGTTCGCCTCGAGCTGTTCAGGAATCCAATATGGCGCTTTCCATCGGCATTGTCGGTCTGCCCAACGTGGGCAAGTCCACCCTGTTCAACGCACTCTCGGCAGCGGGCGCCCAGGCGGCCAACTACCCGTTCTGCACCATCGAGCCGAACGTGGGCGTGGTGCCGGTGCCGGACGATCGGCTGGACAAGCTGTCGGCCCTGGTGAAGCCCCTCAAGAAGGTTCCCACCTCGCTCGAGTTCGTGGACATCGCCGGCCTGGTGCGTGGCGCCTCGAAGGGCGAGGGACTGGGCAACCAGTTCCTGGGCAACATCCGGCAGGTGGACGCGGTGCTGCACGTGCTGCGCTGCTTCGTGGACGACAACGTCACCCACGTGGAGGGCGGCGTGGACCCGGTGCGAGACCGGGACGTGGTGGACACGGAGCTCTGCCTCAAGGACATGGAGACGGTGGAGAAGCGCCGCGAGCGTTCGCAGAAGAACGCCAAGATGGGCGGCAAGGCGGGCGACGAGGCGAAGGCGGAGCTCGCCATCCTGGACCGCGTCAAGGCCGGGCTGGACTCGGCCATCACCGTGCGCGCGCAGAAGCTGTCGGACGAGGAGCGGGCGGTCCTCAAGGACCTCTTCCTGCTGACGGACAAGCCGGTGCTGTACGTGGCGAACATCAGCGAGAAGCAGATCGGCAAGGAAGACTCCGACCCGATGGTGCAGCGGGTGCGGGAGATGGCGGCGAAGGAGGGCGCGGGCGTGGTGGTGCTGGCCGCGGCGATGGAGTCGGAAATCCAGCAGCTTCCCGAGGAGGAGCGTCCGGGCTTCCTGGAGAGCGCGGGGCTGACGGAGCCGGGCCTGCACAAGGTGGTGCGCGAGGGCTACAAGCTGCTGGGCCTGCAGACGTACTTCACGGTGGGCGAGCAGGAGTGCCGGGCGTGGACCATCCACAAGGGTGACAAGGCGCCGCAGGCGGCGGGCGTCATCCACTCGGACTTCGAGCGCGGCTTCATCAAGGCCGAGGTGATGAGGTGGGAAGACCTCATCAAGTTCGGTGCCGAGTCGGCGGTGAAGGAGAAGGGCCTGCTGCGCGTGGAAGGCAAGGAGTACGTGGTGCAGGACGGCGACTGCATGCACTTCCGCTTCAACGTGTGACGCCTCTCTCTTGAGAGGTCGGGTGAGGGTGCCGCGAGGACCGTGAGAGGTCCCGGCACCCTCTCTCACTTGCGGGCCAGGGCGCTCCTATGCGGGCCCGCGCAGGGCGGTGTAGACCCACAGGGCGACCGCGAGCGCCGCGACGACGGTGGAGAGGATGGCTGCCCTGCGGGAGCGACCCTCGTCGGGGAACTGCCGGGCGCGCAGCCACATGCCGCCCACGCGGACGGCGACGAAGAAGGCGAGCAGGGCGACTCCCACCCACTGCCAGCCCGCGGGCCGCGTGAGGGCCACGGCCCAGGCGGCGATGAAGGCGACGTTGCCGAGCAGGAGCAGGAGCTGAAGGCGGACGAAGGGGCTCATGGGTGGCTCCGGTAAGACGCGGAGGAAGCGGAGTCCAGCGCATTGTCGTCCGCCATGCGCCCCATACGGCCGGCGAGCGTTGGAAACCACGCGGAGTCCGCTCGGGCTCAGGCTCCCACGTAGCGGGCCCGGGGGCGCAGCAGGTTCCCCTGCTCGCGCTGCTCCAGGACGTGTGCCACCCAGCCCGCCGCGCGCCCCACCGCGAACAGTGCCGCTGCCGCTCCCGTGGGCAGCTCCAGCGCTGATGCCAGCGCCACCAGTCCGAAGTCGACCGTTGGCGGCGCGTGCCCCGCCTCGCGCATCGTCTCTTCCACCGCGCGCAGCACTCGCACGCCCAGGGGCTCCGGACGGAACGTGTACGCCGCCTCCAGCAGGGGCGGTGTGCGGGGGTCTCCCTCGGGGTACAGCTGGTGCCCGAAGCCTGGAACGGATTCGCCTCGGCGCAGCCGCTCGTGCACCACCGTGCGCGCCCGCTCCGGCCTGCCCACTTCCTGCAGCAGCGCCTCGATGCGGTCGCACGCGCCTCCGTGCTTCGGTCCCGAGAGCGCCGCCAATGCCGCGCTCATGCACGCGTACAGGTCCGCTCCCGAGGACGCAGCCACCCGGGCCGCGAAGGTGGACACGTTCAGCTCGTGGTCCGCGCACAGCACCAGCGCCCGGTCCAGCACCTCCGGTGCTCGCTTCGCCGTCGCTCCCCACGCCACCGCCAGCGACGCCGCCACCGTCTCCTCCTTCAGCGCCCGCGCCACCCGTGCCGGCGCGTGCGCCGCGCACACCCAGGCCGCCAGGTGCCGCAGAAGGCGTCGCCCTCGCAGCCGCTCCTGCTCCGCCGGGGCCGCGAAGCGCACCTCGTCCCAGGCGCCCAACAGCGGCACCACCGCCGACAGCACCGCCAGCGGCGGCGAGCGCTTCGGCATCAGTTCCGCCACCGCCGAGGGCTGGATGGGCAGCCCCGGCGAGGGCCACCGCACCGGCTGTACTGGCAGTGAGCCCGTCCAGAGCAGCTCCGCCACATCCTCGAAGGTCCGTCCCTCCAGCGCGAGCTGCACCGCTGGGTGGCCCCGGTACGCCAGCCCCTCCGCCCCCACCCGCGACACCGCCGAGTCGATGACCGGCTCGCCCCAGCGCAGTGCCCCCGCCGCCACAGCCGCGTGCCCTGCCCGCGCGTCGTGCCGCACCTTCAGCCGCTCGATGTCCGCGCGGACGTACCGGTTCTCCTTCGTCCCCGGCTCGGGCACGCACCGCACCAGACCCCGGCTCACGTACGTGTAGAGCGTGGCTCGCTTCACCCCCAGCAGCTTCGCCGCCTCCGCCGCCGGCAGCAGCTCCTCATGTCGACTGTCGAATCGAGATTGAGCCTTCGGTTCGCGTGCCTTAACCATTCACCGTGTCTCCCGGAGCGCATTGTCGACTCGACTCGACAGCGCGTCGAGATGGGAGGCGAGGAGCAGGCCACCATGCAGGTCGACTTCGGACGCACGGCGGATGACTACGTGAAGCACCGGGCCGGATTCCCCGAGCCGTTCTTCCTGCGGCTCGCTCGCGAGGGCGTCCTCCGGCCCGGGTTGCGCGCCGTGGACCTGGGCACCGGCACTGGCACCGTGGCCCGAGGCCTCGCCCGGCACGGCTGCCAGGTCACCGCCCTGGACATCTCCGCTTCCATGCTCGAGGGCGCCCGCCGGCTCGCCGCCGAGGAGCGGCTCTCCATCGACTGGCGGATTGCCCCCGCGGAGAACACCGGGCTGCCCGACGGCTCGGCGGACCTCGTCATCGCCGGCCAGTGCTGGCACTGGTTCGACCGCACCGCCGCCGCTCGCGAGGCCGCCCGGCTGCTCGTCCCCGGTGGCCGGCTCGTCATCGCCCACTTCGACTGGGTGACCCTGCCCGGCAACGTCATCGAGGCCACCGAGCACCTCATCGAGGAGTTCAATCCCGGCCCCGTGCAGCCCTACGTCCGCTTCGGCCACGGCACCGGCCTCTATCCGGCCTGGTTCAAGGACGCCGCCGGCGCGGGCTTCGTCCACCTGGAGAGCTTCTCCTTCGACCTCGCCGTCCCCTACACCCACGAGGCCTGGCGCGGTCGGGTCCGGGCCAGTGCCAAGATTGGCGCGTCGCTCGCGCCAGAGCAGGTGGCCCGCTTCGATGCCGCGCTCGCCTCCGTTCTCTCCGAGCGCTTCCCCGAGAACCCGCTCGCCGTGCCCCACCGCGTCTTCGCCCTCATCGCCACTCGCCCCTGACGGAGGAACCCATGGCCCACCCCCACGTCGTCAATGCGCAGGACATCTCCTGGACCGAGACCACTCGCGGCTCCCGTGTCGCCATGCGGCGCAAGCAGCTCGGCGCCGCGGCCCACGGGCAGAAGCTCGGGTGCAGCCTCCTCGAGCTCCTCCCCGGCAAGCAGTCCTGGCCCCGCCACTACCACCTCTCCAACGAGGAGGCCCTCTTCATCCTCTCGGGCTCCGGCACGCTGCGGCTCGGCGAGGAGACCGTGCCCGTGAAGACCGGGGACTACGTCGCGCTCCCCGCCGGGCCCGCTTGCGCGCACCAGCTCATCAATGAGGGGGACGAGCCCCTGCGCTACCTCGCCATCTCCACCATGCTCGAGCCCGACGTCATCGTGTACCCGGACTCCAACAAGGTGGGGGTGCTCGCCGGAGCGGCGCCCGGGGGCAACAAGGCCGCGCGCACCCTGGAGGCGTATCTGCCCCTTGCCTCCCAGGTGGGCTACTGGGAGGGCGAGGAAGGTTGAGCCGGGGAGAGACGCCGTGGCACCCTCGCGCCCATGGCTTCGCTCCTCGACTCGCTCGAACGCTCGCGCCTCCTCAAGGACCGGGAGGCGGCCGCGGGAGCTCCTCAATGATGCGGAGCCTCCCCACGTGTCCCTGCTCCGCCTGTGTGACGCCGGTGTCCTCGAAGGGGGCCTCACCGTCGCGCTCGGCGTGCGGGCCGATGAGCTCGTCGGGCCCCTCACGCTGGCCATGGGTGGGGCCGCTCGGCGCTTCAAGGTCGTCGACGTTCGCGAGCGCCCGCACTTCGAGCTTCACATCCTCGCCGGGGAGACGTCGGAGCGCTGGGAGGTGGAGGACCTCTGGGCGCTCGTCCACAACCTCAACGACCTCTATCGTGAGGCACCCGACGTGCGCGCCGTCGCCGTGCTCGGGGAATGGAACGATGCGCTCCAACTCCTGTGTGTGGACAAGCGCGCACTCCCGAGGTTGCTGCGCGAGCGCTTCTTCGAGCCTCGCAACCGAGACACGCTGGAGCGCATGACGGAGCGCCGCTAAGCCATCCGAAGAAAGTCCGCGCAGGAGGGGGGGGCTGCCGGGCGCGGTCTTCAAAAACCTGTCCGACAGTCGGACAGGTTTCTGAAAAGCGCGCCCAGGAGGCGGGGGCTCAGGTGTCGTGGCGGGCGTGTGCGGTGCGGACGCACTGGCGCTGCTCGTCACACCTGAAACGACTTACTTCAGGGGTGCTTGTGGGAGGGCGCTGGCCACGTGTGTTGACCCGGGCCCCGAGAGGGTGCGAAGCGAGGGGGGCGAATGAGGTTCCCCCCCATGCTGAAGACCCCCATCGGACGTCTGCGCGCCGTCGGCCTGCTCGAGGGCCTCTCCTTCCTCGTGCTCCTCTTCATCGCCATGCCACTGAAGTATCTGGCCGGCATGCCCCTCGCGGTGAAGATGGTCGGCTGGGCGCACGGGCTGCTGTTCGTGCTCTACCTCCTCGCCCTCGTGGAGGCGTCCGCGGCGCACCGCTGGTCGCTCGTGCGCATCGTGGGCGCGTTCATCGCGTCGCTGCTGCCCTTTGGGACCTTCGTGCTCGACGCGCGGTTGCGTCGTGAGGAGCAGGCCGTCGCGGAGCCAGCGGCGAGCTGATCAACTCGCCAGTGACGGAGCCTCGGGGCTGGTGACTTCTCGTGCGCCCCGCTTCTTGCGCTCCAGGTACCAGCGCCGGAAGGCCAGCGTGGCCCGATCCGTCGCCACGCTGCGCTCCTCGGACGCCGGGGGCACCTCGGCCGGGTGGCTCGACTCCACCACCGCCTGGTCCTCGCGCAGGATGCGCGTGTTGAAGCGGTCGATGAGGCCCGCGATGGGCTGGAAGCGCAGGAAATCACGCGCGCTCGCCAGCATCATCCGCGTGTGGTTCGCGTCCACCGGCACGCACCACATATGCAGCCTCATGATGCGCTTCGGAACGGGGACGTGCAGCGCCATGCCATTGGGCCGCAGCCACTCCAGGGAGGCATCCGTGAACTTTCCGTCCATGGTCCACGAGGTGCGGAAGCCCGTGGGGGTCGGGTGCACCTCCATCTCCATCTTCGAGTCCGGCTTCATCCTCCGGCGCAGCCCTCCGCCGATGGTGCGCCGGTGCACGAAGGGCAGGTGCGGCGAGTCCAGCATGTTCTCCATCGCCCGCGTCCAGTGCGCGTTCCACGTCTCGGCGTACAGCCACACGTGGACGCCCTCCTGCTCCAGCACCGCGGGCACCGTCGGCTCCTCGGGGGCCTCGGTACCCGGGCGCGTGTAGACCCAGATGAGGCCGCCGCGCTCACGCACGGGAAAGGTGGTGGCGGCGAAGCGCCGGCGCTTCTCCTCGGGCATGGGGTTGAGCGGGATGTGCGTACAGGCCCCGCCCGACGCGAAGCGCCAGCCGTGGAAGGGACACTCCAGGCACCCGTCCTTCCCCACCTTCCCCAGCGACAGCTTCACGCCCCGGTGCGGACACTGGTCGTGCAGCGCCGACACCCGACCCTCGTTGTCCCGGAAGAGCACGATGCGCTCCGAGGCCAGCGTCAGCGCGTAGGGCGCCTTGCCCACCTCTCGCGACATCGCCACTGGCGTCCAGATGTCCGCGAAGCCCTCGTCGGCGAAACCGTCCAGCATGCAGTCCTCCCGCTTCCAGCGCTCTCGGTTAGAATATTCAGGGTGGTTTATTTAATTTCAAGTCGAAGTGCGGGAAGGGGAGATACAAGAGGGGCGGGAAATGGATTTCCTACCCCAGGCGGGTTATTCAAGGGCATGGCCCGGGTGAAGGGGAGCCGCAACGCGGACTACGAGAAGGAGCGAGCGCGCCTGCTGGAGGCGGTGCGCGTGCGACTGCTCGCGCCGGACGGGGCCCAGACGAGCTTCCGGGAGCTGGCCGAGGTGGCCGGGGTGAGCGTGGCCACGCTGCGCCACTATTTCGGCTCGCGCGAGGCGCTGCTGGCCGAGGTGATGGTGGACCTGCACCGGCGCGGCCTGCCGCACCTGCACGCCGCGGCCACCGAGCCCCGGGGTCCGGTGCGCGAGTCACTCCAGTGGTTCCTCCAATCCCTCCTCCTGGGCTGGCGCATGGGCGTGGGGGCGGCGCATGCCTTCGGCCTCACCGCGAGCGTGGGCCACGAGACGCTGGGCCCCGTGTACGTGCAGGAGATGCTGGAGCCCACGCTGCAGGCGGCGGAGGCGCGGCTGTCGCGCCACATCGCGGAGGGGGAGCTGCGGCGCTGCGACGTGCGCCACGCCGCGCTGGAGCTGGTATGCCCGGTGGTGCTCGGCCTGCTGCACCAGGTGCAGCTCTCGGGCGCGCGCTGCAGGCCGCTGGACGTGGAGCGCTTCCTGGAGGACCACCTGGAGACGTTCCTCCGGGCCTACGCCGTGTCCCCACACCCCCAGCATGGCTAGTCGGCCAGCGGGAGCGCGAGCGGTCGCTCATTGTGCTACCCCTTGGAGGAAAGGGAGTTGCGTTGCCCCCCGTTCTCTCCCGGCGTTACTCTGGGTCCGTGCCGACCGAGCCTCCTTCCCGACAGCCGCAGGGTGACGGACGCTCCCTGAATCGGAGCACCTCCGGCGATATCCGTGTGCTCCTCGTGGCCGACGACTCCGCTCTCCGCGAGACCGTCCGGCGGGAGCTGTCCCCGGGCTTCGAGCTGCTCCCCGCCAACACCTTCTCCCTCGCCGAGCCCTTGCTGGACCTCGAGCCGGCCCCCGCCGCCATTCTCATCGACCTGGGGCTCGCGGACGCGAAGCGGGCGGCGGAGTTCCTCGCTGGCCTCGTGGAGCGCGGCTACCCCGGCCCCCGCCTCCTCCTGTCCGGCAGGTTCCGCCCCCAGGAGGCCTCCACCCTCAGTCAGTCCAGCATCATCCACTTCGCCCTCGCCACGCCGTGGGCCGCGGGCGAGCTGCGCGCCACCGTGGAGGCCGCGCTCGGCTTCCGCCCCTTCCCGAGCGCCGTGCCAGCCCTCTGAGTCGCTGCATCGACGGGCAAGGGCCCGACTCTCTCCCTATACGAGAGGGCCGAGCCCGAGTCCTTCCGCGGTCGCTATCAGGAGTCGCAGTCGTGGTCGTAGCCGTAGCCGAACGAGTTGTACTTGCACCCGGAGTTGATCGGCTCCGAGCCCTGGCCCTGGTCATGCGGGACGCCGACCTCCACCGTGCCCTTGCACTTATTGCCGTATTTGTCCTTGGCCGTGAATTTGATGCAGTACACGCGCCCATCCCCCTGGCCGCTGCGCTCCGCTCGCAGGCACAGCTTGCCGTCCTTGAACTTCGCATCCGGTGAGGTGTTGCCGTCACCCCCGTCATTCACCGGTTCGTCCTGCATCACCGACTTGATGTTGATGTATTTCGCGCCGCTCAGCTTGACGCAGACGAACTTGTGGTTCGGCGGCCAGAGCACACTCGGGCTCACCTCGACGCCCTGGCACTTCGGGTAGGTCTCCGTGAGCGCGCTGACGTCCCCCGCCTCTTCCTGCGCCACCTCGTCCAGCTCCTCGACGGCACCCGCCTCCTCCATCGGACCACCGCAACCCATCGACCCCAGCACCGCGACGACCGTGATGAGCGCTGCCTTCGTCCACGTCCCTCGCATGTCTGCCTCCTCCGTCTCCCTTTCGTCCCTCTTCGGGCGGGCCCTGGGAGGGGGGCTCGCCCCGTTTGCCGCGTCGTCAGGGTGGTGATGGGAACAGCCGCCTTCCATGCGGCGTCAGGGCGGGGCCAATGCTCTCGCTGCCACCAATAGGAGCGACTGCCGGGATGTGGGGGCGGTAGGTCCTCCGTCTGGAGTCGCACGGGTGGTGAGGGTCGTCGACGCAGTGCGGCGGGCGAGATTGACTCACTTGTCAAACGCCTCGTCCCGTCGTCTGCTCTCGCCCCGCAAGGAGACTGAATGGGCAACGAGCTTCGTTTCGACGGAAAGGTCGCCATCGTCACCGGCGCCGGAAATGGTCTGGGCCGCTCGCACGCGCTGCTGCTCGCGAGCCGTGGCGCGAAGGTGGTCGTCAACGACCTCGGAGGGGCCACCACCGGTGGCGGGCGCAGCTCCGAGGCCGCCGACAAGGTCGTTGCCGAAATCAAGGCCGCGGGCGGCGAGGCCGTCGCCAACTACGACTCCGTCGAGGACGGCACCAAAATCGTCCAGACCGCGCTCGACACCTTCAAGCGCCTGGACATCGTCATCAACAACGCCGGCATCCTGCGCGACACCAGCTTCCAGAAGATGAGCGAGCAGGACTGGGAGCTCATCTACCGCGTCCACCTGCTCGGCGCCTTCCGCGTCACCCACGCCGCCTGGCCCCACCTGCGCGACCAGGGCTACGGCCGCATCATCTTCACCGCCTCGGCCGCCGGCATCTACGGCAACTTCGGCCAGGCCAACTACAGCATGGCCAAGCTCGGCCTCGTGGGCTTCGCCAACACGCTCGCCATCGAGGGCCGCAAGAAGAACGTCCTCGTCAACGCGATTGCCCCCATCGCCGGCTGCCGCCTGACCGAGACCGTGCTGCCTCCGGAGGTCGTCAACGTCCTCAAGCCCGAGTACGTCAGCCCGCTCGTCACCTGGCTCTGCCACGAGGACTGCCAGGAGTCCGGCTCCCTCTTCGAGGTGGGCGGCGGCTTCATGGCCAAGCTGCGCTGGGAGCGCACCCACGGCAAGGTCTTCAAGCTCGGCCGTGCCATCACCCCCGAGGCCATCCAGCAGTCGTGGGAGGCCATCACCGACTTCACCGACGCCACCCACCCCGCGGACATCGCCGCCAGCATGCAGCCGGTGATGGACAACCTCTCCTCCCAGAGCAAGGGCGGCAACGAGTTCATCGACGTCGACGCGGCGCTCGGCTACGAGTTCCCCGAGACGACCTCGTCCTACGACGAGCGTGACCTCTCCCTCTATGCGCTGGGCGTGGGTGCCGCGCAGGACCCGCTCGACACGAAGGAGCTCCAGTACGTCTACGAGCTCCACGGCGAGGGCTTCCGCCCGCTGCCCACCTATGGCGTCATCCCCGCGCTCAACACCATCCTGAAGCTGTCGGCCGAGGGCAAGCAGGCCCCGGGTCTCAACTACGGCCTGGACCGCGTCCTCCACGGCGAGCAGTACACCGAGCTGCTGCGCCCGCTGCCTTCCACGGCCTCCCTGCGCCACAAGGGCCGCATCAAGGACATCTTCGACAAGGGCAAGAACGCGCTCGTCGTCACCGAGGTCACCAGCTACGACGCGAAGACGGGCGAGCCGCTCGTGCGCAACGAAATCACCACCTTCGTGCGGGGCGCCGGTGGCTGGGGAGGCGAGCGCGGGCCGTCGAGCGACATCAACGTGCCGCCCGAGCGCGCTCCCGACGCCGTCATCACCGAGAAGACGCACGAGAGCCAGGCGCTCCTCTATCGCCTGTCGGGTGACTGGAACCCGCTGCACGCCGACCCCGAGCTCGCCCGGAACTTCGGCTTCAAGCGGCCCATCCTCCACGGCCTGTGCACCTTCGGGTACGTGGGCCGCCACGTCATCAAGGCCTTCGCCGAGGGGGACCCGCGTCTCTTCAAGAGCATCCGCGTCCGCTTCGCCGAGACCGTGCTGCCCGGTGAGACGCTCCGCACCGAGATGTGGAAGGAGGGCGACCGCATCATCGTCCGCTGCAAGGTCGTCGAGCGCGACAAGGTCGTCATCAGCAACGCCGCCGTCGAGCTCTACAAGGAAGTCCCCAAGGCCCAGGTGAAGCCCGCGGCCCCCGCGCAGGCGAGCGCTCCCGCCGCGGCCTCCGGTGGGGCCTCCGCGAGTGCCCGCGTCTTCGAGGCCCTCCGCGCCTACGTGGAGCAGCACCCCGAGCTCGTCGGCAAGGTGGCCAATGTCTACCTGTTCAAGCTGACCCAGCCGGACAGCGCCTGGACGCTGGACCTCAAGAACGGCGCCGGCTCGGTGCAGGAGGGCGCGCAGGGCAAGGCCGACTGCACCCTGGAGCTCACCGACGCGGACTTCCTCGCGATGACCTCGGGCAAGGCGGACCCGCAGAAGCTCTACTTCGGCGGCAAGCTGAAGATTACCGGCAACGTGATGGCCTCGCAGAAGCTCGGGTTCCTCGCCAAGGTCGGCTCCGCGCCTGCTGCTGAGGGCTCGGGCGCCGCGAAGTCGTCCCCGGCCCAGAACGCGGCAGCCGAGGCCAAGGCCAGCTTCAAGAGCGCCAGCCAGCAACTCACGGCCCGTGCTCCGGCCATCTTCAAGGAACTCGGTGAGCGGCTGGCGCAGAAGCCGGAAGTCGCCCGCGAGGTGGACGCCGTCATCCAGTTCCACGTCACCGAGCCCCAGGGCTCCTGGGTGGTGGCGGCCAAGGGCTCGGCGGGCGTGCGCGAGGGCACCGTCGAGAAGCCCGACACCACGATTCGCATCGCCGACGAGGACCTGGTCACGTTGAAGCAGGACCCGCAGTCCGTCACGCGGCTCTACATGCAGGGCAAGCTGCGTGTGGACGGGGATGTGCTGGCGGCCCGGCGCCTGCGCTTCCTCCTGTAACCCACCGGATGGCCATTACACGGCTCCAAGAGAAAGGGACAACAACCATGGGACGTCGGGTCAATGTCATCGGAGTGGGGATGGTGAAGTTCGCCAAGCCGGGCGCCAGCGAGGAGTACGACGTGATGGCGAGCAAGGCGGCGCACGCGGCCATCAAGGACGCGGGTATCGCCTACGGCGACATCCAGCAGGTCTACGCCGGCTATGTCTTTGGCGACAGCACCTGCGGCCAGCGCGCCGTCTACTCGGTGGGCCTCACCGGTATCCCCGTCATCAACGTCAACAACAACTGCTCCACCGGCTCCACCGCGCTCTACCTCGCGCGCCAGGCCGTCGAGGGCGGCATGGCCGAGTGCGTGCTCGCGCTCGGCTTCGAGAAGATGGAGAAGGGCGCGCTCGGCTCCAAGTACGACGACCGCGCCAACCCGCTCGAGCGCCACGTGGACACCATGAACCGGGCCCAGGGCATGAACCAGTCGCCCTTCGCCGCGCAGATGTTCGGCGGCGCCGGTCGGGAGTACCGCTGGAAGTACGGCACGAAGCGCGAGACCTTCGCCAAGATTTCCGAGAAGGCCCGCAAGCACGCCAGCAAGAACCCCTACGCCCTCTTCACCCAGACGCTCTCGGTGGAGGAGGTGCTGGCCTCGGACGAGGTGTTCGACCCGCTCACGCGCTTCCAGTGCTGCCCGCCCACCTGCGGGGCCGCCGCCGCCATCGTCTGCTCGGATGACTTCGCCCGGAAGCTGGGCATCTCCAACCCCGTGTACATCGCCGCCCAGTCGATGACCACGGACCTGCCCTCCAGCTTCGGCGACAGCATGATCAAGATGATCGGCTTCGACATGGCCGCCCTCGCCGCGAAGCAGGTCTACGAGAAGTCCGGCCTCGGTCCCCAGGACGTGGACGTCATCGAGCTGCACGACTGCTTCACCGCCAACGAGCTCCTCACCTACGAGGCGCTCGGCCTGTGCAAGGAGGGCGAGGCGGAGAAGTTCATCTGGGACGGGGACAACACCTACGGTGGGCAGTTCGTCACCAACCCCTCGGGCGGCCTGCTCTCCAAGGGCCACCCGCTGGGCGCCACCGGCCTCGCGCAGTGCACCGAGCTCGTGTGGCAGCTCCGCGGTCAGGCCGAGCAGCGTCAGGTCGAGGACGCCCGCGTCGCCCTGCAGCACAACCTCGGCCTCGGCGGGGCGTGCGTGGTGACGATGTACCGCCGCGACTAGCCTCCCCACCGGGCCGCCATGCCTGGCCGTGTCGCCCTGTCCGACATGGCCAGAGTCCAAACCAGGGCCTGGAGCGAGCAAGCGACTCGGAAGGGCAGGTGGGCGTTCGCCATCGGCCGCAAAGGGAGAGCCCCTGGCGCGGGCGGTTCCCGCTGCGAGGCGCCGGGAGGGATGCGGGCCGCTGGCGCGTTGTCGTCCGGATCCACCTGCTCGTTGATGAAGACACTGCTCCGCCATCCGCATTTGCGCCGGCTCCCTCGCCAGCTCGTCCCCGGGGTCGTCCTGATCCTCTCCCTGCTCGTCACGCTCGGCATGAGTCTGCTGCTGGGGGTGAACGCGCGGGCGAGGGACCAGGCGCGCTTCGAGAACGTGGTGCAGTCGACCTCCGACCGAATCCAGCGGCGGTTGGATGCCCATGTGGCGCTCCTGCGGGGAACCAGTGGCTTGTTCGCCACTCAGCGCGAGGTGACGCCACGCGAGTTCTCCGAGTTCGTGCGGCTGCTCCAGGTGCAGGAGTTCTACCCGGGCATCCAGGGCATCGGCTTCAGCCGGCGCTTCTCGCACCAGGAGCGTCCCGAGATCGAGCAGTGGGCGCACGAGGTGGCGGGCCTGCGGGACTTCCGCGTCTGGCCGGAGAGCCCCAACGGGGAGCTGCACTCCATCGTCCTGCTGGAGCCGCTCGATGAGCGGAACCGGGCGGCCATGGGCTTCAACATGTACTCGGAGCCCATCCGCCGCGAGGCGATGGACCGGGCGCGGGACACCGGGGTGCCCGCCCTCTCCGCCAAGGTGACGCTCAAGCAGGAGATCCACGAGCAGAAGCAGGCCGGCTTCCTCCTCTTGCTGCCCGTCTATCGGGGCGGCGATGTGCCGGCCACGGTGGAGGCGAGGCGCGAGGCGCTCGTCGGTTTCGTCTACAGCCCCTTCCGCGCGGACGACCTGCTCAACGGCATCTTCGGCACCGAGCGGCGGCCCCGCGTGGCCTTCCATCTCCATGACGGACCGGTGGTGGACCCCGAGAACCTGCTGCACCGCTCGCACCGTCCCGAGGAGCTCTCCGAAAAGCCCATGCTCACCGCCATCTCCACGCTCACCGTGGCCGGGCGACCCTGGACGCTCGCCTTCTCCTCGCTGCCAGCCTTCGAGGAGGGCACTCGGAGCCAGATGGTGATTCCCTTCGCGGTGGGGGGCGTGCTGGTGAGCCTGGCCCTCTTCATCCTGTCGCTCGCCCAGGCTCGGGCGCGCGGCGAGGCGGAGCGGGGCGCGGATGGGTTGCGCGTGGCGCTCGCCGAGCGGGCCCGCGTGGAGGAGCGACTTCGCGAGGCGGATCGGCGCAAGGACGACTTCCTCGCGATGCTCGCCCACGAGCTGCGCAATCCCCTGGCCCCGGTGCTCACCGCCGTCCAACTCATGGAGCGCAAGCAGCGGGAGGGCCAGGACGTCGGCCGGGAGCGCGACGTGGTGGAGCGTCAGGTGCATCACATGCGGCGCCTGGTGGATGACCTGCTCGACGTGTCGCGGGTGACGCGGGGGAAGATCCACCTCCAGAAGCGCCCGCTGGACGTGGTGGGAGCGGCGGCGCGCGCGGTGGAGGCGGCGCGGCCCTTCGCCGAGTCGCGGGGACATACCCTGCGCGCGGAGCTACCGGGGGAGCCGGTGTGGACGGAGGCGGACCCGGTGCGGCTGGAGCAGGTGCTCACCAACCTGCTGCATAACGCGGCCAAGTACTCCGAGCGAGGTGGCCGCATCACCCTGACGCTGGTGCGCGAGGAGGACGAGGCGGTGGTGCGCGTGGCGGACACGGGCATGGGCATCCCCGCCGAGGCGCTGCCCCACCTCTTCAAGCCCTTCATGCAGGTGGCGCGCACGCTGGACCGCGCGCAGGGCGGACTGGGCCTGGGGCTGACGCTGGTGAAGCGGCTGGTGGAGATGCACGGCGGCCGTGTGGAGGTGGCGAGCGAGGGCGTGGGACAGGGCAGCGTCTTCACGGTGCGCCTGCCGCTGCTGCCGGCGGAGCGGGTGCCGGTGCGCGAGGACTCGCGGCCCGCGCCGGAGGTGTCCTCCGAGGGCCGCCGCGTGCTCGTGGTGGATGACAACGTGGACGCCGCCGAGCTGCTTGGCGAGGTGCTGGAGCTGGATGGGCACCAGGTGTCCGTCGTCTACGACGGCATGGCGGCGCTGGAGTGCGTGGAGGCCTTCGCTCCTGAGGTGGTCTTCCTCGACATCGGCTTGCCGGGACTGGACGGGTACGAGGTGGCGCGACGGTTGCGGCGGCGCCCGGGTGGCGCGGGGCTGCGGCTGGTGGCGCTCACCGGCTATGGACAGGCCTCGGATCGTCAGCGCTCGCGCGAGGCGGGCTTCGACACCCACCTCGTCAAGCCGGTGGAGCTCGACACGCTGCGCGCGCTGGTGGCGGACGGGGACGGGGCCCGTGTCACTGCGCAGCGCGTCGTTTTCGACAAATGTCTATTAATGGACCCTGTGTAGGGCCTTTCCGCTCCCCCCCGGATTACCGGGTTCTCAAGCACTCTTGGTAAGCTCTCTCGTGACACAGCCGTCACCGTTCTCGTGACGCTGCCGTCTCAAGGGGGAGCACGAGTGTCCTTCGTCCAGTTGTCCGAGAGCGTCACCACCTGCCGCAACCTCGTGGGAGGTGAGTGGCTCGTTCCGCGAGATGCCTCTCTGCTCGACGTGCGCAGCCCGTACACCGGAGGCGTCATCGGCCGCGTGCCCCTGACGCCCGCGGATGGCGTGGCTCAGGTGGTGGAGGCCGCGAGGGCCGCGGTGCCCGGCTGGCGCGCCACGCCCTTGCGCGAGCGCACCACGCTCATGGCCCGCTTCCGCGCGCTGCTCGAGTCCAACCTGGAGCGACTGGCCCACCTCGCCGCCAGCGAGGCCGGCAAGACGGTGGCCGAGGCCCGCGCCGGCATCCTCAAGGGGCTGGAGGTGTGTGACTTCGCGCTGTCGCTGCAGAACCTCGACACCGGCGGAGCGATGGAGGTGAGCCGCGGCGTCACCTGCGAGTTCCGGCGCGAGCCGCTCGGCGTGGTGGCGGGGATTACGCCCTTCAACTTCCCCGCCATGGTGCCGCTGTGGATGTTCCCCATCGCGGTGACGGTGGGCAACGCCTTCATCCTCAAGCCCTCGGAGAAGGTGCCCCTCACCGCGTGCGCGCTCGGCGAGCTCATGGTGGAGGCGGGCATTCCTCGCGGCGTCTTCTCGGTGGTGCACGGCGGGCGCGAGACGGTGGAGTCGTTGGTGGCCCACCCGGAGGTGCGCGCGGTGGCCTTCGTGGGCTCCTCTCCCGTGGCGCGGCGCGTGTACGCGGAGGGCAGCGCGCAGGGCAAGCGCGTGCTGGCGCTCGGCGGAGCGAAGAACCACCTCATCGTCGTGCCCGACGCGGACGAGGCCCTCACCACGCAGGCCGTGGTGGACTCCTTCACCGGGTGCGCCGGCCAGCGCTGCATGGCGGCCAGCGTGCTGCTCGCGGTGGGAGACGTGCAGCGCATCATCGACCAGGTGGCGGAGCGCGCCTCCCGGCTGGAGGTGGGCGGCGGCATGGGCGCCATCATCGACCGGGCGAGCCTCTCGCGGCTGGAGGCGGCCATCGCCACGGCGGAGAAGGCCGGAGCGCGGGTGCTGGTGGACGGGCGCGGGAAGAAGCCCGTGGGCGAGCAGTGGGCGGGTGGCCACTGGCTCGGACCCACGATTCTCGACGGCGTGCGCCCGGACATGGAGGCGGCACAGCGGGAGCTGTTTGGCCCGGTGCTGTCCATCGTCCGCGTGCCCACGCTGTCGGCGGCGCTGGAGGTGGAGAACGCCTCGCCCTACGGCAACGCGGCTTCCATCTTCACCACCAACGGCGCGGTGGCTCAGGCGGTGGTGGAGGGCGCGCGCGTGGGCATGGTGGGCGTCAACGTGGGCGTGCCCGTGCCTCGCGAGCCCTTCTCCTTCGGCGGTACCGGCGAGTCCAAGTTCGGTTACGGCGACATCACGGGGACGTCCAGCCTTGGCTTCTGGACGGACCTGAAGAAGGTCACCCGCAAGTGGAGCGCCCGCACCGACGGAAGCTGGATGAGCTGACCGAGTCTCTCCCGTTCTTTTTTCCTTCCCCCGCAGCGCGCACTCCGAGGAGGGCGCCTCATGTCCGACAAGAAGCCCGTCAACCACATCCGTCTCACCTCTCATCCGGATAGCGACTCGCAGACCCTCCCCATCCGTTGGGGAGAGCCCGAGCCGCTGCGCCGGGGACCCGTCATCGCCACGCTGACGGAGCCCGTGCACCGCAACGTCATCGGCACGCACTCGGGCTCGTATGCCATCTACCGGGCCGTCGCGGTGGCCGCCGGGCAGCTCACGCAGGACCACCGGGCGGACCTCACCAACACCGCGCCGGCCGTGCAGATTGGACCCCACAAGGCGTGGGCGGACCCCGACCGCATCGTCTCGATGGACCCGTGGGGGGCGGTGGCCCCGCAGGCCTTCCGGAACTTGCTGGAGCAGGGCATGGACATCCGGCCCACCATCGCCATCACCCGCGCGCACATCAACATGCCCGAGCTGCGCGACGCCATCACCGCTGGCCGCCTCAAGCCGGACGGGAAGATTCTCTGCGCCAACGGCGACGTGAGCGTGGTGAAGGCCGCGGTCGAGCCGGTGTGGTACCTGCCCGGCATCGCCAAGCGCTTCGGCCTGACCGAGGCGGCGCTGCGCCGCGGGCTCTTCGAGCAGACCGGCGGCATGTTTCCCGAGCTCATCACCCGCTCGGACCTGGAGGTGTTCCTGCCGCCCATCGGTGGGCTCACCCTCTACTTCTTCGGCGACATGGACACCATCGCCGACCCCGACGTGCCGCTGGCGGTGCGCGTGCACGACGAGTGCAACGGCTCGGACGTGTTCGGCAGCGACATCTGCACGTGCCGGCCGTACCTCACGCACGGCATCGAGGTGTGCATCCAGACGGCGCAGGAGAACGGAGCGGGCGTCATCGTCTACTCGCGCAAGGAAGGCCGCGCGCTGGGCGAGGTGACGAAGTTCCTCGTCTACAACGCGCGCAAGCGGCAGGAGGGCGGCGACTCGGCGGCCACCTACTTCCACCGCACCGAGTGCGTCGCGGGCGTGCAGGACATGCGCTTCCAGGAGCTGATGCCGGACGCGCTGCACTGGCTGGGCATCACCCGCATCCACCGCTTCGTGTCCATGAGCGACATGAAGCACGACGCCATCGTCCGCTCGGGCATCGAAATCCTCGAGCGCGTGCCGATCCCGGAGGAGCTCATCCCCGCCGACGCCAAGGTGGAGATGGAGGCGAAGAAGGCCGCCGGCTACTTCACCAACGGCAAGGTGGCCTCGAAGGACGAGCTGGAGCAGGTGAAGGGCAGGGCACTCGATGCCTGAGCCCTCCGCCACCGTCGCGTACCTGCGGAGCCCGCGAGCCATTCGCGAGCGCTGCCGGGCCCTGCTGGAGCTGGGGCTCGCCGGCAAGCTGAAGCACTTCCGCGTGGACATGGAGCGGCTGCCGGCCGTGGCGGACTACGTGCTGGACGTCACCCGCGCGGCGTACCCCTCGCTGGCGATTCCCGTGCACAGTCGCTGGGGGCACTTCGACGTGGGGGGGGTGCGGCGCAACGCGGAGCTGGATGCGCGCCTGGCCTCGCTGCCACCCGCCGAGCGGGCCCGGGCGAAGCTGGACCTGGTCGTCACCAGCGTACTGCTGGACGCGGGCAGCGGGCCCACGTGGAAGTACGTGGAGCCCGGTGGTGACACCTACGCGCGCTCCGAGGGCCTGGCCGTGGCGAGCTTCCGCATGTTCCTCGCGGGCGCGTTCTCCTCGGACCCACGCCAACCGTTGCGCGCGGACGCGGAGGGGCTGAAGGGGCTGAGCCTCGATGCACTGGCGCGGGGCTTCCAGGTGACGGAGGTCAACCCGCTGGCGGGGCTGGAGGGACGGCTCGCGCTGTTGCGCGGACTGGGGAAGGCGCTGCCGAGGCCCGGAGCGCTCTTCGACCTGCTCGCGGCGCGGGGTCCTCGAGTGCCCGCGGCGGAGGTGCTGGGTCGGGTGCTGGAGTCGCTGGGCTCCATCTGGCCGGGGCGCATCACGCTGGACGGGGTGAACCTGGGCGACGTGTGGTCGCACTCGGCGCTGGGGGCCGAGGGCAGCCCGGAGTCGCTGGTGCCCTTCCACAAGCTGTCGCAGTGGCTGACGTACTCGCTGCTGGAGCCGCTGGAGGAAGGCGGCATCCAGGTGACGGACCTGGACGCGCTGACGGGGCTGCCCGAGTACCGCAATGGCGGGCTGCTGGTGGACCTGGGCCTGCTGGTTCCGAGGGACTCGCGGCTGCTCACGGACGCCTTCGCGCCGGGAGCGGAGCCCATCGTGGAGTGGCGGGCGCTGACGGTGGCGCTGCTGGACGAGGTGGCGAAGCGGGTGCGCGAGCGGCTGGGAATGACGGCGGAGGAGCTGCCGCTGGCGAAGGTGCTGCAAGGGGGGACGTGGAGCGCCGGGAGGCGCATCGCCGCGGAGAAGCGGAAGGGGGGCACGCCGCCCATCCGCATCGAGAGCGACGGTACGGTGTTCTGAAGGTCTTCTTTTCTATTCAGTCGAGTCGACGAAGGAGGGAGCCATGACGTACCCGGAAAACTGCACGGTGGTGGACCACCCACTGGTGAAGCACAAGTTGACGCTGATGCGGCGCAAGGACACGAGCACGGCTTCCTTCCGCGCGCTGCTGCAGGAGATTTCCCTGCTGCTCGCCTACGAGGCGATGCGGGACCTGAAGGTGCGCGAGGAGACCATCGAGACGCCGATGATGCAGACGGTGGCGCCGGTGCTGGATGGAAAGAAGCTGGTGCTGGTGGCCATCCTGCGCGCGGGCCAGGGCATCCTGGACGGCATGCTGCAACTGGTGCCGAGCGCCCGCGTGGGCCACATCGGTCTGTACCGGGACCCGAAGACGCTGGGCGCGGTGGAGTACTACTACAAGGTTCCGAACCAGCTCGCGGACCGAGACGTCATCGTGTGCGACCCGATGCTGGCGACGGGGAACTCGGCGGTGGCGGCGCTCAACCGCATCAAGCGCAACAAGCCGGGCAGTCTGCGTTTCGTCTGCCTGCTGGCGTGCCCCGAGGGTCTGGCGAACCTGCGCGAGCACCACCCGGACGTGCACGTCTTCACCGCCGCGGTGGATGAGAAGCTCGACGAGCACGGCTACATCCTCCCGGGTCTGGGTGACGCGGGAGATCGGCTCTTCGGGACGCGGTAGTCGCGGCATCGGATGACGCGGCAGTGCGGGGGCGTGCATGCTGCCGCGTCATGAAGAGAGCTTCTGCTTTGCCGCGCATGGCCATGGCCCTGTTGCTGCTGTTGCCCCTCTCGTGCGCCACATCGCCGGAGGGGCCGCTTCCCGAGCGGCAGACAGCAGGCGGAGCCGAGCGCCAGGGGCTGCCAGGGCCCGAGTGAGTGTCTGGTGCGCATTGCGGCTCGACTTCGCCGGTGGCCCCTGACCGGCGGTCCTGGAGCGACTGACGGTGCAGGAGGCGCGGACGGTCCTCGCGGCCTTCCATGAGTCCTTCCGACTGACGGAGAGGCCCCGGTCTCGGCCCCGGTTCGTCTTGTATCGGCTGGCGGGAGAAGGCCGGCCGCCAGTGGGAATCACGCCTGCGGGAGGAGAACTCACGTGTCCCGGTTTGGCCTACGCCGCTGCTACCCATGCCGCGGTCATGAGCCTGGACGCAGCGGAGACCGCCTCTTCCTGGCCCTGAAGCGTCCTCTCCCCGGAAATCTATCGCTGGCTCAGATTGCAGTGTCACGGTGCCAGACCATGGCACAATGACGGAGCAGCCTCGTTGATGAGCTCAAGAGGATTGCAGACGATCTATGCACTCCTGGCTCAGGCTACATGGGCGCGGGGAGTGCGCGAGGCGGCCCAGGAGTTGTTCTCCTCGCCCGTCTTCCTGTCCAGTGTCGCCCTATCGGTTTTGGTGTACTTCGGGGCGTGGCTGGTGCCCGAGCCGCTGTTCAGCAAGGCCTTCGTGACGGCATTGACGCTGCGACTGGCCTTCGTGGTGGGGGCGCTGGAGCTCACCCATTTCGCCCGTGCGTGCCTGCGGCTGTACGAGGAAGCGGAGGCGGCCAGGACGGTGCAGGAGCTCGAAGCGGCGGCGGAGCGCTTCGGCAAGGCGATGGGAGGCACGGGGCTGCGGGTGCTGATGGTGGTGGCCAGCATGGGGCTCGCCAGGGGGCTGCCCCAGGTGCCCGAGGGAGGACTGGGCGCGTTGCTGGGGCCTCCCCGGTACGCCATGGCCGAGGGGGTGTCCGTGGCGGGGGCGACGACGGTGCAGATGGCGGCGGATGGCACCATCATCGTCACGGGTGTGGCGGCGGGCACGGCGGCTGCCGCGGTGGGTAGCGCGTGCGCCGATGGCTCCGAGAAGAAGGACGGCCACCACTGGCACCACCTCGCCACCAACAAGAACGAAACCTCGACGCAGTCCGGTGGGCCGTGGACGCCCCTGCTCGAGAAGCTCTTCGCCAAGGCGGGGATGAGCCTGGACGCAGCGGAGAACCTCATCTACCTCAAGGGCCACAAGGGGCCCCATCCCGAGGAGTATCATGCGGCGGTCTTCCGGAGGCTTGAGGAGGCGCTCGAGGACTGTGGGTCCGTTTCACAATGTAGGAGCAGGTTCGTGGAAGAGCTCAGGACGTTGGCAGATGACGTATGCACTCCAGGGTCCCTACTCCATCGGTTGGTGACGAAGACCTAGAGGAGCTGGGGACAAAGCGCATGACCCGGTATTTCGAGCTGATGGACGATAGGCAATCCCACACACGGTGGCATCTGGGAACTCCTGTCGATGAGCATGGGCAGGAAGTCGACCCCTGGCAGTTCAAGAAAGGGAGGGTGCTCGAGCTGGGGTGCGTGCCTCGCTTCCCGCTCGACACTCCCGGAGACGCGTTGGATTACTGCTGGGCCGCCTTCTCCATCCCCGTGGTCCATGGACGCATCGTGCAGATCTTCGAGAGGCAACGTGTCCAGGATGTGCAGTTCATCCCCGCCAGGGTGGAAGGCCACGAGGAGCCCCGGTTCATTCTCAATGCCCTGCGAATCATCCGATGCATCGATGACGCCCGGTGCGCGGAAGTGCGGTACTGGAAGCCCGAGGACAATCGCCCGGACAAGTTGGGGGAGTACCGGGTTGTCCACAGGATGCGCATCGACCCGACGAAGGTGGAGGACGCGCATATCTTCCGTCCCTGGGGTTGGCGCGTGGCCCTCATCATCTCAGAGGACCTCAAGCAGGCCCTGGAGCAGGAGGGCATCACCGGCACCCGGTTCGTCGAGGTGTGAGCGAACGCGATGACCTTGAAATTCAAGGCGGTGCGTAGACTCGGCCGCATGGTGCGACAACCGAGGACCGTGCATGCTGCCGCGTCATGAAGAGAGCTTCTGCCTTGCCGCGCATGGCCATGGCCCTGTTGCTGCTGTTGCCCCTCTCGTGCGCCACATCGCCGGAGGGGCCGCTTCCCGAGCGGAGACAGCAGGCGGAGCCGAGCGCGGTGAGGGCGAGTGAGCTGTCTGGTGGCGCATTGCGGCTCGACTTCGAGCCGGTGGCCCCTGACCCGGTCCTGGAGCGACTGAGGGTGCAGGAGGCGCGGACGGTCCTCGCGGCCTTCCATGAGTCCTTCCGACTGACGGAGAGGCCCCGGTCTCGGCCCCGGTTCGTCCTGGTGTCGGCTGGGGCGGGAGAAGGCCAGCCGGCGGAGTGGGAATCACGGCTGCGGGAGGAGTACGTGTCCCGGTTTGGCCCGCCGCTGCTACCCATGCCGCGGTCATTGGAGCAGAGCCGCCTCTTCCTGGCCCTGAAGCTCTCTCCCCGCTACATGGGCGCGGGAGTGCGCGAGGCGGCCCAGGAGTTGTTCTCCTCGCCCGTCTTCCTGTCCAGTGTCGCCCTGTCGGTATTGGTGTACTTCGGGGCGTGGCTGGTGCCCGAGCCGCTGTTCAGCAAGGCCTTCGTGACGGCATTGACGCTGCGACTGGCCTTCGTGGTGGGGGCGCTGGAGCTCACCCATTTCGCCCGTGCGTGCCTGCGGCTGTACGAGGAAGCGGAGGCGGCCAGGACGGTGCAGGAGCTCGAAGCGGCGGCGGAGCGCTTCGGCAAGGCGATGGGAGGCACGGGGCTGCGGGTGCTGATGGTGGTGGCCAGCATGGGGCTCGCCAGGGGGCTGCCCCAGGTGCCCGAGGGAGGACTGGGCGCGTTGCTGGGGCCTCCCCGGTACGCCATGGCCGAGGGGCTGTCCGTGGCGGGGGCGACGACGGTGCAGATGGCGGCGGATGGCACCATCATCGTCACGGGAGTGGCGGCGGGCACGGCGGCTGCCGCGGTGGGCAGCGCGTGCACCGATGGCTCCGAGAAGAAGGACGGCCACCACTGGCACCACCTCGCCACCAACAAGAACGAAACCTCGACGCAGTCCGGTGGGCCGTGGACGCCCCTGTTCGAGAAGCTCTTCGCCAAGGCGGGGATGAGCCTGGACGCAGCGGAGAACCTCGTCTACCTCAAGGGCCACAAGGGTCCTCACCCGGTGGAATACCATACGGAGGTCATGCAAAGGCTAGAAGCAGCACTCCGTGGCTGCCAGACCGTTTCACAATGCAAGAGCAAGCTGGTGCGAACACTCAAGGAGCTGGCGGACGAGGTATGTACTCCGGGGTCCTCGCTCCATCGGTGGGCGACGAAGACCTGGTGACAATGGGAGCGAAGCGCATGACCCGGTATTTCGAGCTGATGGACGACAGGCAATCCCATACGCGGTGGCATCTGGGAACTCCTGTCGACGAGCAGGGGCAGGAACTCGACCCCTGGCAGTTCAAGGATGGGAGGGTGCTCGAGCTGGGGTGCGTACCGCGATTCCCACTCGACATTCCCGGAGACTCGCTGGACTACTGCTGGGCCGCCTTCTCCATCCCCGTCGTCCATGGCCGCGTCGTTCAGATCTTCGAGCGGCTACGTGTCCAGGATGTGCAGTTCATTCCTGCTCGGGTGGAGGGGCACGAGGCGCCCTATTTCATCCTCAATGCGCTGCGCATCACTCGTTGCGTAGACGAGGCCGGGAGCAGACGGGTGGTGCTCTGGACGCCCGAGGATGATGAGCCAGAAAAGGTAGGACAGTACCGGATTGTTTCGGGCCTGCGCATCGACCCGACGAAGGTGGGGGACGCGCATATCTTCCGCCCCTGGGGTTGGCGCGTGGCCCTCATCATCTCCGAGGATCTCAAGCTGGCCATGGAGCAGGAGGGCATCACCGGCACACGTTTCGTCGAGGTCTGAGCGGGGCCCGGATTGCATTCGGCCCGAACCGCGTTTACCTTTCTGACCGCGATGCTTCTCCTCACGTGCCAGCGTCGATTTAGCCGCCCCCCGAGCCCCACCAGGCTCAGGGAGGCCGTGCTGCGTCGCTAGCCCGTTCTCTCTCGGCGGATCGCCTCTCGGCGTGACGCTCGCCTGGACCAGGGGTTCGGGGGGCGCCGTGCGTGGTGGCGCCAGCTCCTCCCCTCGAGGACCGGGCGTCACCTGGAGCCGTTTCCTTCCACTCCAGTCCGAGAGACTTCCCATGTCCGTCTGCATTCTCAGCACCGATGCTGTCCGCCGTGCCCTGTCCATTCGTGACCTGACCGACCCCGCTGCCGGCCCTCATGCCATGCAGCGCCTCATCGATGACGTGCTCTCCTCCCTGCGCCTCGCGTGGCGCTGCGACGTGCGCCTCCACCGGCAGAGCCCCATCGTCTCCGTCGCCGACAACTACGACCGGCTGCGCTACCCGCCCGAGGGCGCCGCTCGCGATGCCCGCTACACCCGCTACGTCTGTGACACCGCGCTGCTGCGCACCCAGACCTCGGCGATGATTCCGCCGCTGCTGCGCCAGCTCGCCGCCGTACCCCAGTCTCCCGAGGACGTGCTGCTCGCCTGTCCCGGGCTCGTCTACCGCCGCGACTGCATCGACCGGTTGCACACCGGCGAGCCCCACCAGATGGACCTCTGGCGCATCCGCACGGGCGCGCCGCTCGGCGTCGAGGAGCTGCGCCTCATGGTGGAGACCGTGGTGCGCGCCCTGCTCCCCGGGCGCGAGCCGCGCATCACTCCCGCCCAGCACCCGTACACCACCGATGGGCTCCAGATCGACGTCCGCCACGGAGCCGAATGGGTGGAGATCGGCGAGTGCGGCCTGGCCAACCCGGCGCTGCTCGCCGACAGCGGGCTGGACACGGCGCGCACCTCGGGGCTCGCCATGGGGCTCGGGATGGATCGCATCCTCATGCTGCGCAAGGGCCTCGATGACATCCGCCTGCTGCGCGCAGAGGAGCCACGCATCGCCTCGCAGATGCTCGACCTGGAGCCGTACCGCGAGGTGTCCTCCATGCCCGAGGTGCGTCGTGACTTGTCGCTGGTGCTCGAGGGCGACGCCACCTCCGAGGAGCTCGGAGATGGGGTTCGGGCCGCCCTGGGCTCACGGGCCGAGATGGTGGAGACCGTCGAGGTACTCTCGGAGACGCCCTGTGAGGCGCTGCCTCCCGCCGCCGTGAAGCGGCTCGGCATCTCACCCGGGCAGAAGAACGTGCTGTTGCGCGTGGTGCTGCGCGCGCTCGACCGCTCGCTCACCCACTCCGAGTGCAACGAGCTGAGGGACATCATCTACGCCGCCCTGCACCGGGGCACCGCCTGGCAGTGGGCGGCGTCGGCTCCCGCGCACCCGTAGGCCATGCCCCGGTTCACCGCGGCGGGACTACTCCGCCGCGGTGGAGTCGGCGCCCTGCTTCGCCGACTCGCGGGCCGCCTGCCCGCGCACCTGCATCGAGCCGACCATCCGGTCGATCCACCGGTGGCTGATGCCGAAATTCTTGTCCGGGCAGGCGAAGTGGTGCGCCATGTGGTGCGCACGCAGCGCCTTGCCCCAGTTGGTCCACGGCTTCTTGTAGTGCACCGCCCAGTGCAGGTAGTCGTAGGCGAGGTAGCCGACGACGATGCCGACGAAGTAGGGAATCGTGGCGTCCGGCCGGCCCACCAGCCACAGCAGTCCGCTGACGACGATGGCCAGCGGGATGCTCGCCCCCAGGGGCATCACCAGCCGCTGCGGATCATCCGGGTACGTGTGGTGGTAGCCGTGGATGATGGCGTGGAAGCGCCGGGTGAGCGGCCCGTTTCCCTCCCAGTGGAAGAGGTTGCGGTGCAGCGTGTACTCCATGAAGCACCAGGTGAGGTACCCCAAGGGGGCGAACAGGGCGACCATCCCCACGCGGGTCGTCCCGCTCCATAGGCTCCATGCCAGCAGGCCGGTGATGATGGGGATGTAGAAGGCGAACGGAGTGGCCGGGTGGATCTTCGAGCAGGCTTCGAGGAAGTTGTTTTCGAACATCCGCCCGGAAGCGTGGCGCGCGTACTCGGTCTTCATGGCAGTACCAACTTGGAGGCGGGGTGTCGGCTGGGGCCGGCCCCCGGAAGGGCAACAAAGGGTGTTGCCTGGCGGACACCGCCGGCGTCCTTGTTACCCCCCCCCATATATCCCCTGCGCCTGGAGGGGGCGTCACGAAAATGCCTCGGGTCCCCGGTGGTGTCCGGTGGTGGATCCGCGCACCTTCGTGGACTCCACGCTCCAGCCCGGCGCGCGCTCGGCTGGGCTCCAGACGAACGGGGGTGTCTACCCTTGAACCCTGAGTTGCGGCATTCTGGATTTCTCCGGAGGGCGTGAGCGGATGCACCGACGAGTCCTGAGCGCCGTGTCTGGCACCCTGCTGGCGGGCAGTGCCCTGCTGTCCGGGTGCGCGAGTGTCGCCAACACCACTTTCTCCGCCAGTGCTCCGGTGGCCCAGGTGACGCCCGCCTCCGTGTCCTTCGAGGCCGTGGAGCCCGGCGCTTCCGTGCGCACCTCCGCGCCCGCGCTGCTCGCGGACCTCCTCCTCGCGCAGGCCGAGCCCAAGAAGGAGGTGGACCCCTCCGCCCTCTTCGCTCGGCTGGGCTGCGCGCTGTGCCACGCCCCGGGTGCCCGCTACCACGATCGCATCACCCAGGCCGCCGCCAAATCCGAGCAGGACCTGGCGAAGTGGATTCGCAACCCGGAGCAGTTCGTCCCTGGCACCACCATGCCCACCTATGCCTCGCTCATCGACCAGCCCACGGCGCTCGCGCTGGCGAAGTGGATCAAATCGGGTGGCCCCAGTGCTCCCAGGAAGTAGCCGAGCGCCATGACCTCGCGCCGGGCGCTGCTCATCATCGACCTCGAGGGCGTGGCCGGCGTGGATACTCCCGGCGCGCTCATCTCCGGGACTCCTGAGTACGGACGCGCCCAGGCCCTCCTGACGGCGGAGGTGAACGCCGCGGTCGAGGGCCTGCTCGCCGCCGGCTTCCAGCGGGTGCGGGTGAGTGACAGCCACCTGTCCGGCTCCGGCGAGATGAACCTGCTGCCCGAGGCGCTACACCCCGCCGCCGAGCCCTGCTTCCTCCCCGAGGACGCGTACGCACCGGAAGTCTTCGAGGACGTTCAGGCGGTGGCCTGTGTGGGCATGCATGCCGCGGCTGGCTCGGCGGGCTTTGGTGCGCACACCGTGGACGTGCTCGGCGCGTGGACGTGCGCCGGCCGGGCCCTGTCGGAGGCGGACCTCGTGCTGGCGCTCGCGGCGGAGGCCGGGGTGCCGGCGGTGTTCGTCTCCGGGAGATGACGTGCTGCAAGCGGGGCTCGAGGGCCGCGTGGGGTATGTGCACACCAAGGTGGCCCTCTCCGTCACGCGGGCCCGCTCGCGTTCCTCCGAGGAGGTGCTCGCGGAGCTGACCCGCGCCGCCGCACTGCCGGTCCGGCCGGTGGAGCCGCCCCCGGACGTGCCACTCGTCCTCACCTTCAAGAGTGGGCATCAGGCCGCGCTCGCCGCGGAGGCCGGAGCCCGGCGGTTGGACCGCTACCGCGTGGAGGTGGAGGGACGCACCTTCCGCGAGCGCTACTCGCGGGCCTTGCACGCCGCGTCGGCCGCGAGCGCGGTGCTGGCGGACGCGGTGCACGACATGCCCGGTAGCCCCGCCTTCACCCGGGATGCCACGTCCCTCTTCCTTCTGTCGGGGCCTCCCTCGCCTCCGGCTTCCCCGAGGACGGATGAGGTGGATCGCGCACTGCGGGCCTTCCTCTCGCTGACGGAGGGCGAGGGAGATGAGGCACGGGCGTTGCGCGCGCTGACGCTGCACATGCTGGAGGGTCACGCGCCCGGCGCCTTCGCACGGCGAGGGTTGGGGCCCACACTGGAGTCGGCGGTGGCCGCGCTGGCGGAGGTCCCCCTGGCGCTTCCTCCCGGGTTGGATCCCGAGGTGGGCATGGCCCGGGTGGACGCCTGGTACGTGCGCCGCGAGCGGGGTCTGCCTCACGCTCCCCTGGAGCCGTCCGCCCTGCGCGCCTACCTGGAGTCGATCGACGACGAGGGCCACGGCATCCATGCGTGGCTGCTGGGAGAGATGGCCGCCTCGTGTGGACTGGACGTGCGCCTGCTCGTCCCCGAGCGCGCCTACCGGGACATGTCGCACCTGGTGGACCTCTACTGGCTCACGCACCTGTACCTGCTGGACACCCACTACCTGCGCGCCCCGCTCCGGGACTCGCGCGCGGCGGCGTGGACGGAGGAGTTGCTGGTGGCCACCCCCTGGCTGGTGGAGCAGGGCCATGTGGACCTGGCGGCGGAGGTGGCCTTCTGTCTCCAGTGCGCGGGTGAGGCCGGAGGCGGCGCACACGAGGCCCTCCTGGACGTTGCTCGTCAGGCACCAGCAGTCCGAGGGTCGACTGTCGGATGGCACGACGGGGACGGACTCCGATGAGGGCGATGCCCATGCCACCGCGGGCGCGCTGATCGCCTTCGCGGGAGCCGAGGAGCGCTCGCCGTTCCCACGGTAGGGCCCTCGCGGGCGGTCACTTTTCCCAGCGCGGGAAAAGATTTTCCCTCGGGTACCCGTCGGGAGGGTGGGGGCGACCCCTCATGCGTCGAGTGCCTCACGCTCAGCCGGGCACAAAGTCGCGCGTTGTACGGGCAGGTTGTCGAGTCGCAGACCTCCATGGCTTTACCCGAGTTCCCGCAGATGCCGGGAACGCCCTGGGTACTCACCCTCGGCTTGTGGCCCCAACCGAGCGAGGGACCACGAGCCGGAGGTGAGCCATGGGTTTCACGTCGTTCGAAGGTCTGCGGAGCGGGATGGCTGGGCGTGGGGCGGGTCGGAAGGGAATGGCATGGATTGTCTCCTCGGCGCTCGCGCTGGTGGGCACCACCGGCTGCGGCGTGCAGGAACTGCCCACCGAGGACGAGGCGGCGGCGCTCCAGACGCAGGGGCAGGACCTCCAGATGGACAATGGCCTGTCGCTCAACGGGCTGTCGCTCAACGGCCTGTCGCTCAACGGGCTGTCGCTCAACGGCCTGTCGCTCAATGGCCTGTCCACCACGGACTTCTCCACCTGGTTCAACAGCAACCCCGAGGCGAATGACCAGCTCATGCGCTACGTGGTGCGCTGCGCGGTGCCCCAGGGCGAGACGCGCGGCTTCACCAACCCGAACACGGGCGTCGTCTACTCCTGGTCGGGCGCGCTGGGCCTGGCGCCGAACTGGGCGAGCGGGGCCCCGGCCACCCTGGTGGAGCAGCAGACCCTCTCCTCGTGCCTGGCGGCCCACGCCAACAACTACGGGCTGCACGTCTCCATCTCCGTGCTGGGCCGCAACTCGAACGAGGTGACCATCCCCTACTCCTCCGACGAGCTGGCGACCTTCGCCAAGAAGGAGTCCTGCTTCTTTGGCAACGTCTTCACCGACGAGGGGCTCTTCGCCGGCAATGACCGCAACTCCCTGGCCGCCGACGAGAGCACCTCGCGCCCGTGCGGCCTGACAGGCTACGGGGCGCTCTCCAACGAGGCGTGCTCGCAGGTGAGGCGCATCGGCCAGTGCGAGGACTACTGCACGCTGGACGCCAGCGGCACCTTCTACACGAGCTGCACCTACAACGGCGTGCAGTACAAGCCGCTCACCACCCGCCTCCTCCCGCAGGACATCCACCACTGCGGCGACGGCGTCTGCCAGCTGGGCGAGAGCCCCGGCTGGGGCGTCACCGCCGATAGCTGCCTGCTCGACTGCGGCTCCCCCCTCTTCTGAGGGACCCCGAGGCAGGCCCCCGCGTGGCTCACCCCGTCCGCGATTGCACCTGGGGCGCGTCCTCGCGGCGCACCACCCCCATGGGCATGGAGCCTCGGGGGCGGAGGGTGACGAGAGGCTCGGGCTCCACCGGCACGCCGGGCACCCCGCGCAGGGTGAAACGCTGGGCCACCATGGCGAGGATGAGCTGCGCCTCCATCATCGCGAAGTTGTTGCCGATGCACTGGCGCTGCCCCCCACCGAAGGGCAGGTAGGCCCAGCGCGGCCGATCCTTGCTGTTCTCTGGCAGGAAGCGCGTGGGCTCGAATCGCTCGGGCTCGGGCCAGAAGTCCGGGTGGCGGTGGGTGACGTAGGGGACGAGGATGACGATGTCCCCCTTGGGAATCCGGAAGCCGCCCACCTCGTCGTCCTCGGTGGGCACCCGGGGAATGGCCCAGATGGGCGGGTAGAGGCGCATCGCCTCCTCGAAGACGCACGTCACGTAGCGCAGCTTCGGCAGGTCCTCCACCGTGGGCACGCGCCCGCCGAGCACCGCGTCCACCTCCGCGTGCAGGGTGGCCTCCACCTCGGGGTGCTTCTCCAGCAGATGGAAGGTCCACGCGAGAGAGGTCGCCGTCGTCTCGTGGCCGGCCAGCAGCAGCGTCATCACCTCGTCGCGGAGCTGCGCGTCATCGAAGGCGTCGCCGGTGTCCGCGTCGCACGCCTCCATCAGCATGCCGAGCAGATCGCTCGCCTTCGCGGCCCCCGCCGCGCGGCGCGAGGAGATGATGCCGCCCACGATGCGCTCCACCGTGGCCGCCGCCTGCTGGAAGGCGCGGTTCTTCTTCGTGGGCAGCCGGTAGAGCCAGGGCTGGTAGGGGAGGGGCGAGACGATGCGCTCGTTGGTGACCTCGAGCGCGGTGGTGAAGGCCTCGCCCAGGGCGTTCGTCTGCTCCCGCACGTCCGCGCTGAAGAGGGCGCGCACCGCCACGGTGAGGGTGAGCTTCATCATCTCCTGGAACACCGGCACGGGCCGGCTCGCGTCCACCGCGGGCGCCCAGGTCTGGAGCAGCTCGGAGACGCTGTCCGTCATCATGGTGGCGAGCGCGGCCAGGCGCTCCCGGTGGAATGCGGGCTGGGAGAGCCGACGCTGGCGCTTCCAGAAGTCACCCTCGGCGGTGAGCAGGCCGTTGCCCACCAGCGGGCGCGTCTTGTCGAAGACGGAGCCCTTCGTGTAGCGGGCGCTCGCGTCGGCGAGCACGTGCTTGACGTGGTCCGGGTGGGTGAGCTGCTCCACGAAGACGTAGGCCATGCGGTAGCGCACCACGTCCCCGAACTGCTGGCGGGCTCGCAGGTAGAGGCCGAGCGGATCCGTCTGACGCTGGAGCTGGTGGCCCCACAGCCAGTGGCCCGGGGGCATGGGAGGCAGCGGTGCGGAGGTCGTCATGGCTTTCCAGGGAGAGGCGAAAAGGACGTGCGATTGTGTACGCCGCGGCGCGTTGAGGCCAGCTTCCAGACGCTCGCGAAGGGGACGAGGTCGCGAGCCCTCTCCTGCTCAGGGACAAGGGTAGGGTGGGGGCCTTTCCCTCCTCGTTCTCGCCCGGAGCGAAGCCATGAGCACCCGACGTGAAGTCATCGGCATCCTGGGCTCGGGGAAGGAGGAGCACCGGGCCCTGGTGGAGCCGCTGGCCCGGGTATGCATTTTTCTGCTGTCCGTGCTGCGCCAGGAGCCTCCGGCGTCGGGCTGAGGCCAACGGGGGCGTCGCGCCCACGTTCTTCATTCGCCGGGCGCGCGTCCGCATGCAAGATGCGCCGCGCCAAGAAGGAGGAGCACATGAAGAATCGAATCGTGACGCTGGTGGCGACCCTGGGACTCGCGATGGTGCTGAGCGGCTGCAAGAGCGACTGCCGCGTCGTCTGTGAGAAGGAGCAGGAGTGCCTGTCCGCGGGCCTGAACGTGGACGCCTGCACGGACTCGTGCAGCGGCAAGGCCGACGACGACAATGACTATGCGGACAGGGCGAATGAGTGCGCCGAGTGCGTCTCGGAGCGCGTGTGCTCCGAGGCGTTCAGGAGCTGCATCGACGACTGCTTCGGCATCATCGGCACCAACGGGTGAGCGTCCGGTGAAAAAAGACGCCGATGGCACCGGGCGAGGAGCAAACCGGTGCCATCGGCGCCGTGCGTGGGGATGCGCGCTCCCGTGAAGGCCGCGGAGAGCCCGCGAGGAGGGGGGCTGGCTCGCCGGGCCGCTGGACGTGGAAGCACTCTTCACGGATGCCCAACGTCGGGGCGGGGAATTCCGGGCCGCGTGTGCGCTCGACCGGGCGTCTGCCCTCGTGCGGGGCATGGTCGATGCAGGAACGAACGGAGAGCGTCCTTGGGTTGGGACAAACGCCAACCCCTCCGCACTGGAGCAGGACGTGAACCGTCGCACCAAGCATCCCACCCGTATCCAGACCGGAAAGAAGCTGCGCAAGCCGACCGCGCTCGCGCGCCGCGGTGGCCATTCCCCTCGGCGCTCGGCGAGCAATGCAGCGCTCGAGACGCTGCTGGAGTCCTTGCGTGCCGTCACCTATGGCGACTTCTCCGTGCGTCTGGCGCCGGAGGAGCAGCCCGCGGCCATGGCGGAGATTGCCCACGCCTTCAACGGCATGGTGGCGATGAACCAGCGGATGCAGGACGAGCTCGTCCGTGTCGAGCGCGTGGTGGGCCGCGAGGGCCAGATGGCCGAGCGCGCCTCGCTCGGGCCGGTGAGCGGTGGCTGGGCCTCCAGCCTTGGCTCCATCAACTCGCTCATCGCCGACCTGGTGCAGCCCACCACCGAGGTGGCGCGCGTGCTGGGCGCGGTGGCGCGAGGTGACCTGACCCAGAAGATGGCGCTGGACCTGCCCGGGCAGCCGGTGAAGGGCGAGTTCCTTCGCATCGGTACCACCGTGAACGCGATGGTGGATCAGCTCAGCTCGTTCGCCGCCGAGGTGACGCGCGTCGCGCGCGAGGTCGGTACGGAAGGAAAGCTGGGCGGTCAGGCCCGCGTGCCCGGTGTCGCCGGTACGTGGAAGGACCTCACCGACAGCGTGAACCAGCTCGCCAACAACCTGACCGCGCAGGTGCGAAACATCGCCGAGGTGACGACCTCGGTGGCGCGCGGTGACCTGTCGCGCAAGATTACGGTGGACGCGCGAGGCGAGGTGCTCGAGCTGAAGAACACCGTCAACACGATGGTGGACCAGCTCCGCTCGTTCGCGGGCGAAGTGACGCGCGTCGCGAAGGAAGTGGGGACCGAGGGCAAGCTGGGCGGCCAGGCCGACGTGCCGGGCGTCTCCGGCGTGTGGAAGGACCTCACGGACAACGTGAACCTGATGGCCTCCAACCTCACCACCCAGGTGCGAGGCATCGTCAAGGTGGTGACCGCGGTCGCCAACGGTGACCTGTCCCAGCGCCTCGTGGTCGATGCCAAGGGCGAGGTGGCCGCACTGGCCGACACGCTCAACAGCATGACCAAGACCCTGGGCATCTTCGCCGACCAGGTGACCAGCGTCGCCAAGACGGTGGGCGTCGAGGGCAAGCTGGGCGCCCAGGCGGATGTGCCGGGTGTGGCGGGACGTGGAAGGACCTCACGGACAACGTGAACCTGCTCGCCAACAACCTGACCGCCCAGGTGCGAAACATCGCCGAGGTCAGCACCGCCGTCGCTCGCGGTGACCTGTCCAAGAAGATCACGGTGGACGCCCGGGGCGAGGTGCTCGAGCTGAAGAACACCATCAACACGATGGTGGAGCAGCTCCGCTCGTTCGCCGGTGAGGTGACCCGCGTCGCCAAGGAAGTGGGGACGGAAGGGAAGCTGGGCGGTCAGGCCGACGTGCCCGGCGTCTCCGGTACGTGGAAGGACCTCACGGACAACGTGAACTTCATGGCCTCCAACCTCACCGCGCAGGTGCGAAACATCGCGCTGGTGACGACGGCGGTGGCCAATGGAGACCTGTCCAAGAAGATCACCGTCGACGTGAAGGGGGAGATCCTCGAGCTGAAGAACACCATCAACACGATGGTGGACCAGCTCCGCTCGTTCGCCGCGGAAGTGACCCGCGTCGCTCGCGAGGTGGGGACGGAAGGAAAGCTGGGCGGTCAGGCCGAGGTGCAGGGCGTGTCCGGCGTCTGGAAGGACCTGACCGACAGCGTGAACTCGATGGCCTCCAACCTGACCAACCAGGTGCGAAACATCGCCAAGGTGACGACGGCGGTCGCCAATGGCGACCTGTCCAAGAAGATCACCGTCGACGCGAAGGGTGAAATCCTGGAGCTGAAGGACACCATCAACACGATGGTGGATCAGCTCAACGCGTTCGCCTCGGAAGTGACCCGCGTGGCTCGCGAGGTGGGGACCGAGGGCAAGCTGGGCGGCCAGGCGCGTGTGCCCGGTGTCGCCGGTACGTGGAAGGACCTCACCGACAACGTGAACCTGATGGCCCGCAACCTGACGACCCAGGTGCGAGGCATCGTCAAGGTGGTGACCGCGGTCGCCAACGGCGACCTCACCCAGAAGCTCGTCGTGGACGCGAAGGGCGAGGTGGCCGCGCTGGCGGACACCATCAACAGCATGACGGACACGCTGGGCACCTTCGCCCAGCAGGTGTCCACGGTGGCCCGCGAGGTGGGCATCGAGGGCAAGCTGGGTGGCCAGGCCAAGGTGCCCGGTGCGCGCGGGGCCTGGAGGCAGCTCACCGACAACGTGAATCAGCTCGCCGGCAACCTGACGTCCCAGGTTCGCGCCATCTCCGATGTGGCCACCGCCGTGACGAAGGGTGACCTGACCCGGTTCATCGCGGTGGATGCGCGGCGGCGAGTTGGCCGCCCTGAAGGACAACATCAACCAGATGATCGTCAACCTCAAGGAGACGACCCAGAAGAACACCGAGCAGGACTGGCTGAAGACGAACCTCGCGAAGTTCTCCGGCATGATGCAGGGCCAGAAGAACCTGGAGGCCGTCTCCCGGCTCATCATGTCCGAGCTGACGCCCCTGGTGTCCGCGCACCACGGCGCCTTCTTCCTCATGGACACCGAGGACGGCGCGCCCGTGGCCAAGCTCACCTCCAGCTACGCCTACCGGGAGCGCAAGAACGTGGGCAACCGCTTCCGCCTCGGCGAGGGCGTGGTGGGCCAGTGCGCCCTGGAGAAGAAGACCATCCTCCTCACCCACGTGCCGGCGGACTACATCCGCATCACCTCCGGCCTGGGCGAGGCCAGCCCCCTCAACCTCATCGTCCTGCCCGTCCTCTTCGAGGGCGAGGTCAAGGCCGTCATCGAGCTGGCCTCCTTCCACCCGTTCAGCGCCATCCATCAAATCTTCCTGGACCAGCTCACCGAGAGCATCGGCGTGGTGCTGAACATGATCATGGCCAACATGCGCACCGAGGAGCTGCTGCGGCAGTCGCAGAGCCTCGCCAACGAGCTGCAGAGCCAGTCGCGTGAGCTCACCCAGCAGCAGGAGGAGCTCAAGCGCTCCAACTCGGCGCTGGAGGCCCAGGCCCTCGAGCTGGAGGAGAAGGCCAAGCTGCTCGAGCAGCAGAACATCAAGGTGGAGAAGAACAACCACGAGGTGGAGCAGGCGCGCGCCTCCCTGGAGGAGAAGGCCGAGCAGCTCTCGATCATCTCCAAGTACAAGAGCGAGTTCCTCGCCAACATGTCCCACGAGCTGCGCACGCCGCTCAACAGCATGCTGGTGCTGGCCAAGCTGCTCGCGGACAACTCCGACGCCAGCCTCAGCCGCAAGCAGGTGGAGTACGCGGAGACCATCTACTCCTCGGGTGGGGACCTGCTGTCCCTCATCAATGAAATCCTCGACCTGTCCAAGGTGGAGGCCGGGAAGATGCAGGTGGAGCCGCGCGACTCGGCGCTGGCCGAGCTGGTGGACTTCGCCCGGCGCACGTTCGGCCCGGTGGCCGAGCAGAAGAACCTGGGCTTCCTCACCGAGGTGGGCCCGGAGGTGCCGGTCACCGTCTTCACCGATCCGAAGCGGCTGCAGCAGATCCTGAAGAACCTGCTCTCCAACGCCTTCAAGTTCACCAGCGCCGGCCAGGTGACGCTGCGCATCCGCATGGCGGACACCGAGGAGCGCTTCGCCGCCCCGGAGCTGGTGGAGGCCGACCAGGTGCTGGCCTTCTCCATCATCGACACGGGCATCGGCATCCCCGAGGACAAGCAGAAGCTCATCTTCGAGGCCTTCCAGCAGGCCGACGGCACCACCAGCCGCAAGTATGGTGGCACGGGCCTGGGCCTCTCCATCAGCCGTGAGTTGGCCCGACTGCTGGGCGGCGAAATCCGCGTGAAGAGCGCGCGCGGGGCGGGCAGCATCTTCACCCTGTACCTGCCGCGCAGCTACAGCGGCCCCGAGCGCGGGGGCGAGCCGGCCAGCGAGATGGACGTGGACTACACCCCCATGCTGCGCGAGCTGCTGCCGCCCGACACCGACGTGCCGGGCACGGTGACCCTCAGTCCCCTGGTGGATGACCGGGACGACCTGCGCGCGGATGATCGCGTGCTGCTCGTGGCGGTGGACGACGTGGAGTTCGCCCGCGGTCTGGTGGCCACCGCGCACCAGAACGGCCTGAAGGCGCTGGTGGCCACGCGCGGCGATGTGGCGCTCTCGCTCGCCCAGCGGCTCAAGCCGTACGCCATCGTCCTGCAGCTCGGCCTGCCCGTCATCGACGGCTGGTCCGTGCTCGACCGACTCAAGCGAGACCCGCGCACCCGCCGCATCCCCGTCCAGGTGGTGAGCGTGGACCGTCTGCGTGGCGCCTCGTGCGGCGGCGGCTTCGCCTTCCTGGACCGGCCCTTCTCTCCCGAGGCCATCCAGGGCGCCTTCAGCCACCTGGACCTCAAGCCCGACGGCGCGCCCCTCCGGCTGCTGCTGGTGGACCCCACGCCCGAGCTGCGCGAGAGCGTGGAGCAGCTCATCGACATGGGCGAGCCCCTGGAGCTGCGGGAGCTGGAGTCGACCTCCACCATGGAGGCGCTGGACCACGGGGAGGTGGACGTGCTGGCCTTGGACCTCGCCTCGCCCGGTGGGCGGGGGATGAAGCTCCTGGTAGGGCTGGTACGCCGGCCCGCCCGGCTGCCCCCCGTCCTCCTCTATAGCGGCTCGCAGCTCCTGCCGGATGACGAGCGGCGGCTGCGGCGCTCGGCCGAGTCCGTGCTGCTCGAGGCTGTCGCCCGCTCGCCCGAGGCGGTGGTGGCCGAGGTGGGCCGCTTCTTGCGCCGCGTCGGGGACCAGTCGCGCGTGGCGAACGAGGAGTCGAAGGAGCTCACCCGCTCGCTCACCGGCCGCAAGGTGCTGCTGGTGGACGACGATGCGCGCAACATCTTCGCGCTCACCAGCGTGCTGGAGAGCCACGGCATGCAGGTGACCTTCGCCCAGGACGGGCGGGCCGCCATGGATTTGATGGTGAAGAATCCGGAGCTGGATGTGGTTCTGTTGGACGTCATGATGCCGGAGATGGATGGCTACCAGGCGATGAGGGCCATCCGTGCTGACTCCCGGTGGGCGTCCCTGCCCGTCATCGCCATCACCGCCCGGGCTCTCAAGGATGACCGAGAGAAGTGCCTGGAAGCGGGAGCGTCCGATTACCTCTCCAAGCCGGTCGATACCGAGCGATTGCTGGAGTTGATTCGCCGATGGGTAGAGCCTTGCGCGGGAGCGAAATGACCGTGATGACGTGGTCGGAGGGTGGGAAGGGGGGCGGCTTCCAGGTCTTGTCGGAGCTGCCGCGGGCACGCATCCTGGTGGTCGACGACCACGCTCCCAACCTCCTCACCCTGGAAGCCACCCTCGGCGACCTGGGTGAGGTGGTGAAGGCCCACTCCGGCGAAGAGGCCCTCCTGCACCTGCTGCGCGAGGACTTCGCCCTCATCCTGTTGGATGTCCAGATGCCCGGGCTCGACGGCTTCGAGACGGCCCGGCTCATCAAGGAGCGCGAGCGCTCGCGCTTCATCCCCATCATCTTCCTCACCGCGCGCAGCCGGGACGCCTCGCACGTCTTCCGCGGCTACGCACAGGGCGCGGTGGACTACGTCCTCAAGCCCTTCGCGCCGGAAATCCTGCGCTCGAAGGTCTCCGTCTTCGTGGAGCTCTTCATCAAGGAGGAGCAGCTCAAGCGGCAGGAGGCCCTGCTGCGCCAGCGCGAGCGCGAGGCCCTGGAGCGGGAGAGCGCATACCGCTACCGCCTGCTGGGCGACGCCATGCCCCTGTGTGTGTTCGCCGCCACCGCGGATGGGACGCTGCGCTATGGCAACCGGGCCTGGACGGAGCTGTCCGGCCTGCCCGCCGAGGCGGTGGTGGACTTGTGGCGCTCGGAGGTGGTGCACCCGGAGGATCGGCAATCGGTGCACGAGGACTGGTGCCAGTCCGTGCACACCGGCCAGCCCTTCGAGGTGCAGTTCCGGCTGCGCCGCCGCAGTGACCTGAGCTACCGCTGGCACCTGGGCCGGGCCGTCCCGGAGCGCAACGAGCGCGGGCGCATCACCGGGTGGATTGTCACCGCCACGGACATCGACGACCAGAAGCAGGCCGAGCAGGAGCTGGCCCACGCCAATGCCGCCAAGGACACCTTCCTGGCCGCGGCCTCGCACGAGCTGCGCACGCCCCTGGCCGCGGCGAAGATGCAGGTGCAGCTCGCCAGGCGCAAATACGGCGCCGAGCTGACTCACGGGACGAGCCGGGCCTTCGAGGGGTTGGACCGGCAGGTGGACCGGATGACGAAGCTGGTCTCGGACCTGCTGGACGTGAGCCGGCTGCTCACGGGCCGGTTGTCGCTGGAGGTGGAGGAGTTCGACCTGGTGCCGCTGCTGCACGCCACCTGCGAGCGGCTGCAGGCGCTCTCCTCCGAGCACCGGCTGAAGGTGGAGGCTCCCGAGCGGCTGCTCATGTGGGGCGATCCGGGGCGCATCGAGCAGGTGGTGACCAACCTGGTGTCCAACGCCATCCGCTACTCGCCCCAGGGTGGACCGGTGGAGCTGCGGGCGTGGCTCGAGGACGGGGAGGTGGCGCTGCAGGTGCGCGACCACGGCGTTGGCATCCCCGCGGAGAAGCTGGCGACCATCTTCGAGCGCTTCGGTCAGGCCCATGGGGCCCGCTACGGCGGTCTCGGCCTGGGGCTGACCATCTCCCAGGGCATCATCGAGCAGCATGGTGGACGTATCTGGGCCGAGTCCCAGGGCATTGAGAAGGAAGGCAGCACTTTCCACGTCCGGTTGCCTGTACGGTCCGCCTCCCCGGAGCAAGCGCCCCGGCCCTGAGGTGGTCCGAGACAGGCAGTAAGAAGGGGATGAGGTTTGCGCCCGAGCAATCTTCCCGAAGAGGTGCGGCGGTTCATCGCCGAGCACATCGATTCGGTGGAGCAGTTGGAGACTCTCCTGCTGCTGTACCAGCACCCGGAGCGGACCTGGGACGCGGAATCGGTGGCGCGCGAGCTGCGGATAGCCTCTGTCTCCGCGGGTGAGCGGCTGGAGGACATGACGCATTCCGGCCTCATGGCCCGGAAGGAAGGCAAACCGGTGGAGTACCGCTATGCCTCGGAGAGCGCGATGCTGGATGAAGCGGTGCGCGGTCTCGCGAAGGCGTATTCGGAGCGCCGGGTGAGCGTCATCAACCTCATCTTCTCCAAGCCGGTCGACAAGATCCGGACTTTCGCCGATGCCTTCCGGATTCGGAGGGACGATGACAATGGCTGACGTGGTCTTCCTTCTGTGTGCGGCGACCAGCCTCGCCTGCGCGGTGCTGCTCCTGCGGGGATACGCCCGGAACCGGGTGCCCCTGCTGCTGTGGAGCAGCCTCTGCTTCGTCGGGTTGGCGGTGAACAACGTCCTGCTGGTGGTGGACCTGATGGTCATGCCCAAGGGGCCGGACCTGACCACGTTCCGGCACCTGTCCGCGCTCGTGTCACTCGGGCTCCTGATATTCGGCCTGCGTCTGGGATTCCGAATGAACGACTTCCTCTCCGGCACCGTGTTCGCCCTGTGCTGTGTCGCGGGGCTGTTCTTCCTCCGGTTCTGGCGGAAGACGCGCGACCGGTTCTTCGCGTTCTTCGCCGCCTCCTTCTGGCTGATGGCGCTGCACCGGGTGGTGGTGTTGGCGCTGCGGAACAACAACGAGCACGTCGTCGCGGCGTACTCCATCCGGCTGCTCGCCTTCGTGCTCATCCTGGTGGCCATCGTGGACAAGAACAGGGCCCGCGGAGGCTCTCGGAAGGGCGACGAGTCCTCCTGAGTCGCGCCCCAGCCGCGGTCCTCGTCCTTGCTCACACGGAGCAGGTGACTGCTCCCGGTGGCGACGAAGTTGCCCACCCGCTGTGCGGTGTCAGGCCTTGACGTGCCCCTGGCCATGGCACTCCGCTTGCGATGCTTCCGTATGACACTGGACGGAGTGTCCGGCGGCGAGCGGCGGAGGCGTACCGGGGTATGAGCGGGCGGCGAGGGTGGAAGTGGGGGCTGGTGGGGTTGTTGGTGGTCACGCTGGCATGTAGAGGTGGGAGCCAGCCGGCTTCGCCCTCGACGGAGCAGGATGACCAGGGCACGGGGAGCACGCCCGGCCTTCCATCTCCCGAGGATGCCGGCACGGTCGTCGATGATGAGGACCCGGTCATCGATGATGGGGAGCCGGTACCCGACGAGGACGACCACGGGCCGGGGGACGAAAACTCCGAGCCGGACGACGAGGAACCTCCCCCCGAACCGGAGAGACCGGACGCGGGTGAGCCTCCCGTGGAGCCGGTGGACGCGGGTACTGCTGACGCGGGCACCGTCGTCTACCCGGACGCGCGGGGGTGGACGTTCTACGGCCCGGCGCGGGGCGCGCCCCAGGATGTGTTTGGCGTCACGGAGGACGAGGGCGGCAACGTCTGGGTGGCCGGTGGCGAGGAGGGCCTGTTCCTCCTGCGTCCGGGGTCGAGCACCTTCGAGCGCTTCACGATGGACGATGGCCTGCGGCCCTATGGCTACATGAAGGATGGGAGCGCGCCGGTCGGGCCGAAGTACCTCAAGGTCATCGCGGTGACGGGCGGCCCGGCGGGCACGGTGTTCGTGGGCTACGAGGGTCAGGCGGACTGCGAGAGCAACTACTACAAGGCGGGCGCGAAGAACCCGAACGTCTACAAGAGTGGTGACGCGGACAGGGTCACGCTGACGGGCACGGGCATCCGGGTCGACCACTACGACATCTCGTCCGGCCCGGGCGTGATTGGCGAGGAGGCCGGTGGTCGCGAGAAGCTCTGCTCCGTCCTGCGCATCGCCTGGGACAAGGCGCACGGCAACCTGTGGTTTGGCGCCAACCATGCCTTCGCGTGGGGTGACCCGAACCATCAGGCCAACCCCACCTGCAACGGCAAGCGCGAATGCTCGGGAGTGCTGGAGCACACGCACGCGCACATCGTGGCGAAGGACGCGGCGGGCCACGAGTTCCGGCTCACGGACGCCTACTACGGCATCGCGGTGCGGCCGGATGGGGACGTGTGGTTCGGCGGGGCCAACCGCTCCACGCGCTTCCGCTTCATGACCGTGAAGACCCCGAGGGACTTCGAGCTGGCGCGCAAGCAGACGGAGAACCGCTCCGCCATCAAGAACCGTATCGACCTCTGGCCGGACCTGGTGGACGAGGTGGGGATTCCCGGCCCCGGGGACCGGGTGGACGACCTGGTGTCCGGCCTGGCGCTGATGCCGGATGGCTCGGTGTGGGTGAGCTCCTTCGCATGGGGGCTGGCCCGCATGGACGCGACGGGTGTGGTGCTGCAGTACACGCTCAACACCGGCTCGGACCGCTTCATCTCCGCGCTGGCGCGTGACCCGAGCGACGACAGCCTCTGGGTCGGGCACCGCTGGAGCGGCGGGCTGACCCGGCTGAAGGGGGACACGGTGATGCGCTACAGCCAGACGCTCGGCCCCCTCTCGCACCGCCCCGTCTGGGACATCCAGGCCGTGGGCAGTGGCTCGTCGCGCCGGGTGCTGGTGGCCTTCCGGCGCGACGAGTACGGGAATCCCGGGGCCGTCGGCATCTACCGAGGCGAGTAGCGGGGGGCCCTCAGGGCTCGACGGAGACCGCGACCTCTCCCAGTCCTTCGACGGTGAGACGGACGCGGTCTCCGGGCCGCAGCATGTGGGCCGCGGTGGCGGCGCCGGCGAGCACGATGCTGCCGGCGGGCAGGGACTCGCCCCGCGCGTCGAGCAGCTCGCACAACTGGACGACGGACAGCAGCGGGTCTCCCGAGATGGCGTCCGAGCGCGCCGCCTGGACGCGCTCGCCATTCACCTCCATCACCATCTCGAGTCGGGGCAGGTCCAGCTCGCGCGGCGGGCGCTCGGTGGTGCCCAGGACGAAGAGGGAGGACGAGGAGTTGTCCGCCACCACGTCGGGCAGGGAGAAGTACTTGAAGTCACGGTAGCGCGAGTCGAGGATCTCCATCGCCGCGAAGACGCTCGCGCACGCCTCCAGCGCCTGCTCGCGGGTGATGCGACCGCGCAGCTCGCGCGAGGTGCGGAAGGCGATCTCCGGTTCAATCTTCGGGTGGATGGAGCCCTGGAGCCGGAGGGTGCCGCCAGCGGGCACCTGCATGCGGTCCGTGAGCACTCCGTACACCGGAGAGTCCAGGTTCATCTGCCGGCGCTTGGCCTCGGAGGTGAGCCCCATCTTCAGGCCCACCACGCGCTCGCCGCGAGTGGTGCGCAGGCGGATGCCCTCGGCCTGGATGGCGTAGGCGGCCGGGAGCGTGAGGTCCGGGTGTTGCTGGGTGAGGGGCGGAATCTCGCGGGCCTCCAGGCGTGCCTGGTCCAGCAGCAGGGCCAGCTCCTCGTGCGGGTGTTGCGTCATTGCCGTCTCCAATCGGGGGAGCGGCAACTTTTCCGGTGCTCCGGGAGAAGCGCAAGCGGCCTCGTGTCGAGGCCGCCTCCGAAGGGAAGGGGGCCTAATAACGACGGCGGCGGTCCTCGCGCGTCTCGCGCCGGTCCTCGCGCCGCTCCTGCCGATCCTCATGCAGCTCCTGCCGGGTCTGCTGCACCTCCTGCTGGCCGAGCTGGAGGAGCTCCACGATGAGCGAGCGCTGGCGCTGCAGATCCGAGTAATACCGGCTGCCCATGAGCGTGGCCAGCTCCCGGGCGATGTACGCCCGCGTCCGCTGCGTGGCCGCCTCCACCTTGGCGTCCCGGACGTCGTCCCGCCGGTCGCGCCGATCGTCCCGCGCGTCCCGGCGGTCATCCGGCCGGCCCCACATCACCTCTTGGCGGTTCGAGCGCGCCTCCCGGTTGCTCCGCCGCACCTCGGCCTTGTCCCGCTGCAGCTCGGCGTGGCCCTCGGCCAGCTCCTCGTGCAGCAGCTCCCGCAGCCGCGCTTCCACCGAGGTCATCTCGCGCTCGTTCCTCTCCGCCCAGGCCCTGTCGAAGCGCGTCAGCACGTTCTCCAGCTCGGCCACGTCGCGCCGGTCGTCCCGGAGCTCGCGCTTGTCCTGGCGAAGCTCACGGCGGTCCTGGGTGCGCTCCTGGCGGTTGCGCCAGTCCTGGGCGTAAGCGCCGCTGGTGAGGAGAAGGGAGACGACGACGGCGGCGGAAGAGAGGCGGTTCATTGTATTCATCCGTTAGGGGTGTTCAGCACTGGGAGCCCGACTTCGCTCCCGTCGTGTGTGGCTACGGACGATTGGAGCCTCGATTTATTCGAGTCACCCGAAGTGGAGGAAGCAGCGCCCTTCTGCTCTCCGGGGGCTTCAAAATTGAACGCTATGTGTTTCCCCTCCAGGTGGCCGCTACTCGGGGCTCGTGGTATTCGAGGCGCCGGCTGCCAGAGGAGGATTCACGCGTGGAGAAGGTCCTCAACTACATCGGCGGAGAGCTGGTCCCCCCGAGTTCGCAGGTCTGGTTCGACAAGCCCGACCCCGCCACCGGGGAGCCCTCCGTGCGGGTGCCCGACTCGGACGAGGCGGACGTCCAGCGGGCCGTGGAAGCCGCCCGGAGTGCCTTCCCTTCCTGGGCCGCCACCCCGGCTTCCGAGCGGGCGCGTTTGCTGCGCCGCATCGCGGACGCGATTCGCACCCGGGCCGAGGCCTTCGCCCGCGCCGAGTCCATCGACACCGGCAAGCCGCTGAAGGTGGCCGCCACGGTGGACATCCCGCGCAGCATCCTCAACTTCGAGTTCTTCGCGGACGCGGTGACGCAGTTCTCCAGCGAGGCGCACCTCACGGACGGGGTGGCGCTCAACTACACGCTGCGCTCGCCGCTGGGGGTGGTGGGGTGCATCTCGCCGTGGAACCTGCCGCTGTACCTGCTCACCTGGAAGATCGCCCCGGCGCTGGCCATCGGTAACTGCGTGGTGGCCAAGCCCTCCGAGGTGACGCCGATGACGGCGTACCTGCTCGCGCAGGTGTGTCGCGAGGCGGGGCTGCCGCCGGGCGTGCTCAACATCGTCCACGGCTTCGGCCCCAAGGTGGGCGCGCCGATGAGCCGCCACCCGGACATCAGCGCCATCTCCTTCACCGGCAGCACGCGCACGGGCGCGGAAATCGCCCGCACCGCCGCGCCGCTCTTCAAGAAGCTCTCGCTGGAGATGGGCGGCAAGAACCCCAACGTCATCTTCGCCGACTGCGACTTCGACGAGGCGCTGGCCACCACGGTGCGCTCGTCCTTCTCCAACCAGGGTCAGATCTGTCTCTGCGGCTCGCGCATCTTCGTGCAGGCCCCCATCTACGAGCGCTTCAAGGAGGCGCTCGTGGACGCGCACGCGGGCGCTGAAGGTGGGAGACCCGCTGGAGCCCGCGCACCGACCAGGGCGCGCTGGTGTCGCCGCAGCACTTCGAGAAGGTGCTGGGCTACGTCGAGCTGGCCCGCCAGGAGGGCGGCCGCGTCCTCACCGGCGGCAGGCGCGCGGAGGTGCCGGGGCGCTGCCGCAACGGCTGGTTCGTGGAGCCCACGCTCATCGAGGGCCTGGGCCACGCGTGCCGCACCAACCAGGAGGAGATCTTCGGCCCGGTGGCCACGCTCACGCCCTTCGAGACAGGAAGAGGAGGTGCTGGCCTGGGCCAACGGCACGCGCTACGGCCTGGCGGCGAGCGTGTGGACGCGGGACCTGAGCCGGGCGCATCGCGTCGCCGGCGAAGCTGCAGAGCGGCATCGTCTGGGTGAACTGCTGGATGCTGCGCGACCTGCGCACGCCGTTCGGCGGGGTGAAGGACTCGGGCGTGGGGCGCGAGGGCGGCTGGGACGCGCTGCGCTTCTTCACCGAGCCCAAGAACGTGTGCGTCAGCTTGCGAGGACGCTATGAGCGACCGAATCGATTCCCAGAAGGCCCCGGAGCCGGTGGGCCTCTATCCCCACGCCCGGCGCGTGGGCAACCTGCTCTTCCTCTCCGGCGTGGGCCCGCGCGAGCGCGGCAGCAAGAAGATTCCCGGCGTCGAGTTGGACGCGGAGGGCAACGTCGTCTCCTACGACATCGAGACGCAGTGCCACTCGGTGTTCCGCAACGTGCGCTACATCCTGGAGGAGGCGGGCTCGTCCTGGGACAGGCTGGTGGACGTGACGGTCTACCTCACGGACATGAAGAAGGACTTCCCCACCTACAACCGGCTGTGGGCCGAGTACTTCAAGGACGTGCCCACGCCGCCGTGCCGCACGACGCTCGAAATCAACCGCCTGCCCACGCCGATTGCCATCGAGCTGAAGTGCATCGCGACCATTGGAGACTGAGATGAGCCGACTGAAGCCCCTCAACTTCAAGAAGTGGATCGACGAGCACCGCCACCTGCTCAAGCCGCCCGTGGGCAACCAGCTGATCTGGCAGGACCGCGAGTTCATGGTCATGGTGGTCGGCGGGCCGAACGCGCGCACCGACTTCCACGTCAACGAGGGCGAGGAGTTCTTCTACCAGCTCGAGGGCGACATCACCCTGCGCATCATCGAGGACGGCAAGCCCGAGGACGTCCCCATCCGCGAGGGGGAGATCTTCCTGCTGCCGCCCGGGGTGCCGCACTCGCCGCAGCGGCCGGCGGGCACGGTGGGGCTGGTGCATCGAGCGCCGCCGCCGGCCGCGGCGAGCTGGACGGCTTCGCTGTGGTTCTGCGCGCAGTGCGGCGACAAGCTGCTACGAGGAGTTCCTCCACGTCACCAACATCGTGCACCCAGCTCCCGCCCATCTTCGACCGCTTCTACGGCAGCCCGGAGCACAGCACCTGCAAGCGCTGTGGCACCCGGGTGACCCAGCCCGCCGCGTGCCTCATGAAGATCGACATCCACACCCACCTGCTGCCGCCCGAGCTGCCGCGCTTCGCCGAGCGCTACGGCTACGGCGGCTTCATCACCCTGGAGCACCACGCGCCGTGCCGCGCGCGCATGGTGCGCGATGACGGGAAGTTCTTCCGGGAGATCGAGAGCAACTGCTGGGACCCGGTGAAGCGCCTCGAGGAGTGCGACGCGCACGGCGTCGCGCGTGCAGGTGCTGTCCACCGTGCCGGTCATGTTCAGCTACTGGGCGAAGCCGGCGCACGGGCTGGACCTGTCGCGCTTCCTCAACGATCACCTCGCCTCGGTGGTGCGCGGCGCACCCGCGGCGCTTCGTGGGCCTGGGCACCGTGCCGCTGCAGTCCCCGGCGCTCGCCGTGCGCGAGCTGGAGCGCTGCGTGCGCGAGCTGGGCCTCGCCGGGCGTGCAGATCGGCACGCCACGTCAACGGCACTGGAACCTGGACGACCCGGAGCTCTTCCCCGTCTTCGAGGCGGCGGCCGAGCTGGGCGCGGCGGTCTTCGTCCATCCCTGGGACATGCTGGGCGAGGCGCGGATGAAGAAGTACTGGATGCCCTGGCTCGTGGGCATGCCGGCCGAGATCGCGCTCGCCATCTGCTCGCTCCTGTTCTGCGGCGTGCTGGAGCGGCTGCCGAAGCTGCGGGTCGCCTTCGCGCACGGCGGCGGCGCCTTCCCGGGCACCTTCGGCCGCATCGAGCACGGCTTCGAGGCGCGGCCGGACCTCGTGCGCGGTCGACAACCCGGTGCCGCCGCGCGAGTACCTGGGCCGCTTCTACGTGGACTCGCTGGTGCACGACCCGGAGACGCTGCGCTTCATCGTGCGGCTGTTCGGCCCGGACAAGGTGGCCCTGGGCACCGACTATCCCTTCCCGCTGGGCGAGGACCGGCCGGGCACCCTGATGGAGTCCCTCCCGGACTTCGACGCTTCCACCCGGGAGCGGCTGCTGTGGCGCAACGCACTCGAGTGGCTCGGGCGTTCAGCAGAGGAGTTCAAGTAGATGAGCGGTGGCTCAGAGGCAGTGCGTTTCGAGGCCAGTGAGGACTTCGCCCGGCGGATGGACGCGCAGGATCCGCTGCGCCACTTCCGGGAGGAGTTCCTCTTCCCGCGCGGCGAGAGCGGAGAGCCCGTCATCTACCTCGTGGGCAACTCGCTGGGGCTCCAGCCGCGCAAGGCGAAGCCCTACGTGCTCGAGGCGATGGAGGACTGGGAGAAGCATGGGGTGGAGGGCCACTTCACGGGGCCGCATCCGTGGATGCCCTACCACGAGCTGCTCACCGAGCAGACGGCCCGGCTCGTGGGGGCCCACCCGCATCGAAGTGGTGGTGATGAACACCCTCTCGGTGAACCTGCACCTGATGATGGTGTCCTTCTACCGGCCCTCGGGCGAGCGCCGCAAAATCCTCATCGAGGCGGGGGCCTTCCCGTCGGACCAGTACGCGGTGGCCTCGCAGGTGCGCTTCCACGGCCAGGACCCGGACGAGGCCATCCTCCGCCTCTCCCCTCGCGAGGGCGAGGAGACGCTGCGCACCGAGGACATCCTCGAGACCCTCGAGCGACACGGGCGGGAGATCGCCCTGGTGCTGCTGGGCAACGTGAACTACCTCACCGGCCAGGCCTTCGACATGGCCGCCATCACCCGGGCCGCGCACAAGCAGGGCTGCCGGGTGGGCTTCGACCTGGCGCACGCGGCCGGCAACCTGCGGCTCTCGCTGCACGATGACGGGCCGGACTTCGCCGTGTGGTGCTCGTACAAGTACCTCAACGGGGGCCCGGGCACGCTGGGCGGCGTCTTCGTCCATGAGCGCCACGCTCGCGACAAGGACCTGCCGCGCTTCGCGGGCTGGTGGGGCCACGACAAGCAGACGCGCTTCCAGATGGGGCCGGACTTCAACCCGAGCCCGGGCGCCGAGGGGTGGATGCTCTCCAACCCGCCCATCCTCCAGCTCGCGGCCCTCCGGGCGTCCCTGGAAATCTTCGACCGCGCGACGATGCCGGCGCTGCGCCGCAAGAGCGAGCTGCTCACCGGCTACCTGGAGTTCCTCCTGGACCGGCTCCCGCCCGGGTTCGTGCGCATCACCACTCCGAGAGAGCCGAAGCAGCGGGGCGTCCAGCTCTCGCTGCGCTTCGGCAAGGAGCCTCGGAAGCTGCTGGAGAAGCTCACGGCGCAGGGAATCCTCTGCGACTTCCGTTCGCCGGACGTCATCCGCGCCGCGCCGGCTCCTCTCTATGTCAGCTTCCTCGACGTATACCGCTTCGCGGGGGTGCTCGAAAGCCATGCACGAGATTGAACGCACACAGCACGTGACGGTGGTGGGAGCGGGCCTGGTGGGCTCGCTTCTGGCGATGTACCTGGCGCGGCGTGGCTTCCAGGTGGACGTCCTGGAGCGGCGCCCGGACATGCGGCACGAGGAGATTGGCGCGGGGCGCTCCATCAACCTCGCCATCTCCGCCCGCGGTCTGTATGCCCTGCGGCAGGTGGGGCTGGAGGAGGAGGCGCTGCGCCATGCCATCCCCATGCGCGGCCGGATGATCCACCCGGTCTCGGGTGGGCTGGTCTTCCAGGCCTACGGCAAGGACGAGTCCCAGCACATCAACAGCATCTCGCGCGCGTGGCTGAACAAGTACCTGATGACGCACGCCGAGGGCTCGGGCCGGGTGCGCATCCAGTTCAAGCAGCGCGTGCAGCACGTGGACTTCGAGAAGGGCGTGCTCGACGTGCAGGACGAGTCGAGTGGCGCCGCGCGCGAGGTGCGCACTCCGGTGGTGTTCGGCACGGACGGCGCGGGCTCGGCGGTGCGGCGCGAGCTGGAGCGGCTGCCGGGCCACTGCTCGGCGCAGGAGCACCTGAGCCACGGGTACAAGGAGCTGACGATTCCCGCGGGCCCGGGTGGCGCCTTCCGGATGGAGAAGCACGCGCTGCACATCTGGCCGCGTGGCTCGTACATGCTGATTGCCCTGCCGAACGAGGATGGCAGCTTCACCTGCACGCTGTTCCTCCCCTTCCAGGGCCCGGTGAGCTTCGAGTCGCTGGACTCTCCGTCGCGGGTGTTGTCCTTCTTCGAGGAGCAGTTCCCGGACGCGCTGCCGCTGATGCCCGACCTGACGCACGACTTCTTCCACAACCCCACGGGGACGATGGTGACGGTGAAGAGCGCGCCGTGGCACGTGGGGGGGAGGGCACTGCTGCTGGGGGACGCGGCGCACGCCATCGTGCCCTTCTTCGGGCAGGGGATGAACTGCGGCTTCGAGGACTGCGTGACGCTGGAGGACTGCCTCGGGCGGCACACTCGGTGGGAGGACGCCTTCGAGGAGTTCTTCCGGCTGCGCAAGCCGAACGCGGATGCCATCGCCGACATGGCGGTGGAGAACTTCGTGGAGATGCGGGACCGGACGGCGGACCCGCGCTTCCTGCTGGAGAAGGCGGTGGAGAAGGAGCTGCTCAAGGCCTTCCCGGGCGAGTTCCTGAGCCGCTACACGCTGGTGAGCTTCAGCCGGGTGCCGTACCGTCTGGCCTACGAGGTGGGAACCATCGCGGGCGGCATCGTCGCCGAGCTGAGCGAGGGCCTCACCCGGGCGGAAGACGTGGACCTGGACAGGGCCCGCACGCTCATCCGCGAGCGGCTGGCGCCCTTCATGAAGGAGCACTCGGATGGATTTCGGCTTGAAGGGTAGGCGGGCTCTGGTGATGGGTGCCTCCAGTGGACTGGGGTACGCCATCGCCGAGCAGCTCGTGAAGGAGGGGGCACGGGTGGCCATCTGCTCGCGCAGTGAGGAGCGCATCCGCGAGGCCGAGAAGCGGATGGGCGCCACGCTCGCCGTGGCGGCCGACCTGACGAAGCCCGGTGCCACGAAGGTGCTGGTGGAGAAGGTGGTGGCGGAGCTGGGCGGCGTGGACGTGCTCGTGGTGAACACGGGCGGGCCGCCCAAGGGCGGCATCGAGACGCTCTCGGCCGAGCAGTGGCAGGAGGGCTTCCAGAACCTGTGGATGAGCGTGGTGGAGGGCCTCCAGGCGGCGCTGCCGGGGATGAAGGAGCGGCACTGGGGGCGCATCGTCCTGGTGACGTCGGCGGCGGCGCGCGAGGCGATGCCACTGCTGACCATCTCCAATGGCCTGCGCGCGGGGCTGATGGGGCTGGTGAAGACCGTGAGCAACGAGGTGGCCGAGCACGGCATCACCATCAACGGCGTGCAGCCCGGCTACCACGCCACGGAGCGTCTGAAGGCGCTCGGCGTCCCCGAGGACAGGATTACGTCGCAGATTCCGGCGCGTCGTCTGGGCAAGCCCGAGGAGCTGGGGGCGCTGGTGACGTTCCTCGCCTCGGAGCAGGCGGCCTACATCACGGGCCAGTCCATCGCCATCGACGGCGGCTGGATGCGCGGCTTCTGACTCCCCGCCGCTGAGCGGGGCCCCGCGCGAGTGTGAACCCGTTCACTGTTGGGGCCGGGGGCGGGTGCTATAGCGCCCGCACTCGACTTCATACGAGGGGGGAACACCATGCGGACATTCATCCTGGCACTCACGGCCGCGGGCACGCTCATGGCGTGCAAGGGCGGAAACACGGCGGAGGCGGCCAGCTCCAGCAACTGCTCCACATCATCGGCGGGCGCGTCCGGGCTCACGTCCTTCGAGGAGGGCCTGGTGGGCCCGCTGCTCTCGGACGTGCGCGCGGGCGTGCAGCCCTGGAGCGACCAGAGCATCGGTATCTGCAAGGGCCAGGGCCGCGACTGCGAGGAGTTCCTCGGCTCCAGCGCCGAGGAGCTGCCGCCGGGCGAGTACATGATGCGCGCCGAACTCAAGGTGCCGCGCGTGGGCGACAAGGGCACCTGGAAGGTGAAGTTCGAGGCGCAGTGCACCACGACGCGCAAGACCGAGCGCGGCGAGACCACCACCACGAACTCCACCAGCAAGGAGTACGAGGTGCAGTACGCCGGCACCGAGCGCGGCTCGAGGCTGTCGCCGCTCTACACCATCCGCAGCCCGGACCCGAGCGGCGATAAGCACTGCACCTACAAGCTCACCTCGCTGCACCCGGACATGCCCTCGGAGTGGACGGGCTCCTGGTCGGTGCCGCAGGGCTGAGCTCTCGGGCCGAGTCCCGTGCCTGACGTGCGCGGCTTCTGACCCGGGGTTCACTTCCAGACCTGGGCTCTGCCTCATCGGATGTGTCGAGGGCGCCGTCATGAACCATGACGGCGCCCTCTCTTTCTGCCTGATGGCCCTTCCTCACATCTGAAGTTGAAGTGTCAGGCTTGTCACTGCTGTCCCGCGGTGGTTTTGAGCGCCGCACACTCCATGCATTCCACCGCTCCTCCCGCGAGCCGCTCCTGGGCAGGTGACGTAATCTTTAAGTGCTGATTTACTTTTTTAAGTGGTTTTTCATGTAAACCATGAATACGAGGCGCGCGCCCATGATTGCACTGGCCTCTGATTCTTCGTTCCCGACCGTCGTTCCCTGGCTGCAACACCTCTTCAAGGCGCACGCGGAGGCGCCCGCCCTGTCCTGGGGGGACAGGACGCTGAGCTATGGCGAGCTGGGCGCCCGGGTCCGCGCCCTCTCGTCATACCTGGTGGGGGAGCTGGGCGTGCGGCGGGGAGACCTCGTCGCCCTCTGCCTGGAGCCCTCGTTCGACCGCATCATCGCCCTGCTGGCGGTGCTCGAGGCGGGCGCGGCCTATGTGCCGTTGGACCCGGAGCTGCCGGCGCGGCGCCTCGCCTATACGCTCACCGATGCAGGGGTGCGCACGGTGCTGGCGCAGCGGAAGTTCGCCTTCGACCTGGAGCCCTGTGTGGCGGCGCTCGACCGCCGGCCTCGCTTCCTCTACCTGGACGACGAGGCTCTCGCGTGGCGGCGTACACCTCCGGCCGCCGTGCTCCCGGCCGCGGGGCCCGACGATGCCGCCTACGTCATCTATACCTCCGGCTCCACGGGAGAACCCAAGGGCGTGGTGGTGCCCCACCGGGGGCTCGTCGCCCTGGCGCGCGCCAACGTCAACGCGTTCGAGCTGGATCGCCGCGTGCGACTGCTGCAGTTCGCCTCGCTGAGCTTCGATGCCGCGACGTGGGAAATCTTCTCCGCCCTGTGTGGGGGCTCCACGCTGGTGCTGGGCTCGCGCGAGCAGTTGATGCCCGGTCGGCCCCTGGCGGAGTTCCTCGTGGCTCACCGCGTCTCCATGGTGTGCATGCCTCCGTCCGTGCTGGCCACCCTGCACGACTTCCGGGACGCGCTGCCGGAGCTGCGCACCGTGGTGGTGGCGGGCGAGGCCTGTCCGCTCGCACTGGCCCGGAGCTGGGCCTCGCCGTCGCGGCGCTTCTTCAACGCCTACGGCCCCACCGAGGCGACCGTCTGCACCACCATGCACTTGTTCCGGGATTCGGACACCTCCGTGCCCATCGGCCCGCCGCTGCCCGGATGGGAGGTGCACCTGCTCGACGAGGCCCTGAGGCCGGTGGCGGACGGGGAGGTGGGCGAGCTCTACATCGGCGGCGTGGGCGTGGCGCTCGGCTATCTGAACAAGCCCGAGCTGACCGCGCGGCGCTTCGTGCGCCACCCGGCGGGCACCGGGCTGCTCTACCGGAGCGGAGACCTGGCGGTGCGCAGGGGGCCACGCAGGTCGCTCGAGTTCGCCGGGCGCGTGGACCAGCAGGTGAAGATTCGCGGCCTGCGGGTGGAGCTGGAGGCGGTGGAGCACACGCTCTGCGAGCACCCGGGCGTCCAGCACGCCGCGGTGAAGGCGCTGGAGTCCGGGGAGCGCGGTGCCCGGAAGCTGGTGGCGTACGTGGTGCCCCGCTCGGAGACGCCCTCGCCCGAGTCCCTGCGGCGCTTCGTCGCGGACCGGCTGCCCGAGTACATGGTCCCGCCGCTCTACGTCTTCCTCGACGCCCTGCCGCTGATGGCCAACCGGAGCAAGGTGGACCGCGCGGCGCTGCCACCCCCGCCGGTGCAGGCGCTCGCGGGCGGGCTGGAGTCGGAGGGCGTGAGCCGGTGCGCCGCCATCTTCGAGCGGGTGCTGAAGCTCGCTCCGGGCTCGGTCGGGGCGGACTCGGACTTCTTCCTCCTGGGCGGCGACTCGCTGTGCGTGGCGCACGTGGTGGGCGCACTCCGTCAGGAGCTCGGCGTGGAGGTGCCTCCGCGGGTGGTGTACTCGCACCCCTCGCCCGCGGGGATGATGGCGTGGGTGGAGCACCGCCTCGCGTCGCCGGAGCCCGTGAAGGGGACGGAGGACGTGGACCTGCTCGCGGAGTCTCGCCTGGAGGAGGACCTCCGCCCATTGAGCGGCACGCCGGGCTCGGAGGTCGCGCTCATCACCGGCGCCACGGGTTTCCTGGGCATTTTCCTGCTGGAGGAGCTCCTGGCCCATGGCCCGTTCCGCACCGTGTACTGCGTGGTGCGGGCGGAGTCGGACGCACAGGCCATGCGGCGGCTGGCGGGCCACCTTCGAGAAGTACGGGCGGCGTCCGGAGTTGCTGGCGCGGGTGGCGGCGCTGGCCGGTGACGTGCAGCGGCCCCGGCTGGGGCTCTCCGAGGTGGACTACGCGCGGCTCTGCGCCGAGGTGGACGTCATCTACCACTCGGCGGCGGACACCCATTACGTGCGGCCCTACGCGGCGATGCGGGGGTCCAACGTCGAGGGCACGCGCCACGTCCTGCGCCTGGCCTGCACCACGCGCCCCAAGGCACTGCACCACGTCTCCTCGGTGTGCGTGTACGGCGCGGTCTCCACGCTGCTGGGGCTGGAGGAGGTGGAGGAGGGCTTCGACCTGCTGCGCAGCCTGCCGCTGATGGCCGTGGAGAACGGGTACACGAAGTCCAAGTGGGTGGCCGAGCGGCTCGTGCACGAGGCGCGTGCTCGGGGACTGCCCGTCTCCATCTACCGCCCTGGCTTCATCGAGGGCCACAGTGTGACGGGCATGGCCAATGTGGACGACCTGCTGTGCCGGATGCTCGTGGGCTGCATCCGCATGGGGCTCTACCCGGACCTGCCGAGGAAGTTCTGGCTGCCGGCGCCGGTGGACTACCTGGCCCGCGCCATCGCGGTCCTCTCCCAGCGGGCCGCGGGCGGCACCTACAACCTGGTGCCCGACCGGGTGCGCGAGCTGTCGCACCTGGAGATGTTCGAGCAGCTCGTGGAGCGGGGCTACCCGATGGAGAAGGTGTCGACCCGGAGCTGGCTGCAGGCGCTCCACTCGCTGCCGCCCGCCAACCCGCTCTACCCGCTCACCGCCTACATCACGGAGAAGGTCTACCAGGGCCGCGCCACCGTCGTGGAGTTGAGCCACCGGATGCCCGTCTACCGGGACGACCAGACGCGCGAGGGGTTGCGGGGCTCGGGTGTCGAAGTGCCTCCCTTCGATGAGGCCCTCCTGGACCGGTATCCTCGCCGGGTTCAAGGACGCCGGGCTTTTGTAAGCCGACCCGGCGGGCCCATCGGCTCCCTCACAGCAGGGAGCTGATCGCCTCCAAAATCAGTGGCCACTCCTTCGCGCGCGGGTCGATGACCTCGAAGTGCTCCGCGCCCGGCAGGCTCACGAGCCGGACGGAGTCGCCGAGCTTCGTTGCGCGGGCGTGGTACTCGACGCTGAGGGAGAGCGGGACGGTGGTGTCCTCGGCTCCGTGGACCAGCACCTGCTTCACCCCGAGCGGGAGGAGCGCGGCGGGAGAGCCGAGCCGGTAGTGCTCGGGGACCTGCGCGGGCGTGCCGCCGAGGAACGATTCGACGATTCCATCACCGAGACGCAGGGCGTGGGCGCGCTCGAGGTCCACCACGCCCGCGAGCGACACCGCCCCGCGCGGTATGAGGGGCTGAGGCGTGTGCAGCGGCTGTCCCGGCTGGAGCCGCCCGCGCGCCGCGAGCCAGAGGGCCAGGTGTCCGCCGGCCGAGTGCCCCAGGGTGACGACCCGCTCCAGGTCCAGCGGGGAGTTGGCCGCGAGGGTGCGCAGGAAGTCCATTCCGCGCGCGACATCCTCGAACGTGCCCGGCCAGCCTCCACCCGGGTGGCCCACGCGCCGGTACTCGAGGCTCCAGGTGGCGTAGCCTCGCTGGGTGAGGTCCGCGCACAGGTGGCCCGCGTGGTCGAGGTCATACTTCGCGCGCCAGAAGCCACCATGAATCACCACCACGACCGGGTGCGGACCCTTGCCTTGGGGCAGGCGCAGGTCCCCGAACTGGTGGGTGAGGGGGCCATAGGGAATCCGCGCATCGGCGGGAGGCGCGGGGGTCTCGAGCATCCAGGGCAGGCTCATGGCGGCCGATGATAGCGCCAGGGGCTCGGGCCCGGGGGCCTCACTGGGGGATGACGGCGCGCACCTGGATTCGCAACGGTTGGGTGGGAGTGGAGCGCTCGGCCCGCCGGCACAGGGCGCCCAGGAGTTCCACGCCCACGCCCTCCTTGAGCCGCCAGGTGTCGTCACCGGCATCGACGTGCTCGTCGTTCACGTAGACCACGAGCAGCTTCTGCGAGGGGGGCATCTTGTCGGGGGCGAGCTCGATGAGGCAGGGAGTGCCCTCGAAGAGCTCGGTGATGTTCTGGAGGGCGGCCGCGAGCTCGTCCTGGTTGGAGGCCTGATAGTAGCGGCGGCGGCACAGCCCGGAGCCCGTGTCACAGGTGTCGCCCGTGCCGCAGTCCGCGTCTCGCTCGCACCTGCGCGCGAAGCCTCCGGCCTCGGCCATGGCATTGAGTACCGCGGGCCCATCGCCCGTGGCCGTATCCGCGCCGAAGCCAATGACGATGGTCTGGATGTTTCTCTCTCTCAGGGCCCGCACCGCGGACACCGAGCCGTCCTGGTCCAGGCAGCCCAGGCGCTCGTAGAGACCGCTGCAGGCACTGGAGCCGTTACCCACCGTGCAGCGGCACGCCGTGGAGGACCCGGAGTAGGAATTGGTCTCGTTGCAGTTGGGCAGGCCGTCCGTCAGCAGCAGGACGAAGTCGGTGCGCTCGCTCGTCTGGAGCTGGGGCAGCGAGCCCATGAACTGGAGGCTCGCGCCGGTCGGGGTCCCTCCCGAGGGTCCACCCACTTCGTCCTCGGGAATCTTCAACAGCTCCTCCTTTACCTTGCGGGCGTGGTCTCGCAGGTCGGCGGCCTCCTCCGTGGCGGGCAGGTCCAGGTGGAGCGACTGCGTGCCGCCACACTGCTGGCCGAGGACGAGCTGCTGGCCGGGGTAGGTGGCGAGGCCCATGCGCGCGACACTCCCGTAGCTGTCGAGGAAGGAGCCCATCGCGCCCTGGAGGGCCCGCCAGCGGGTGGGGCAGCTCGCGGGGCACTCCTGGCCCCGGCAGAGGAAGCCCGAGGCGGTGCTGCAGGTGGCGAGGGACGAGTTCATCGGGTCGAGCATCGAGCCGGACGTGTCCACGAGCAGCATCAGGTTGGGCGTGTTGGTGCGGACGGCGAGGGTGACCTCGGCTGTCGGCACGGTGACGGCGAGCGGCGTGACCGGCTCGAAGTCATACGTCTGACAGCCGGCGGCGAGCCCGGCACAGAGGAGGAGGACGGCGAGGGCTCCGGGAATGTCCGACCGGGTGCGCATGGGCGTGCTCCTGGGTGAGGGGCTCCCCAGAGGGAAGGCACGGGCGGGGAGCGCGGCCAGGGACTGGAGGGCAGGGTGCGCGGTGCTCAACGCCGCGGGCGCCCGTGCGTGTTCAGTGTCGGGACTCCGGCGCGCTCTGCATCAAACTCGTTTCCCCGGTGCGGGCATGGCGGTAGGAACGGGCCTGACCAGCAACCGCAGCCGAGGAGAGGCGATGAGCGAGCGTCAGCTTTGGGAGCGCTACAAGAAGTACCTGTGCGAGGTGGAGTCGGTCGGGCTGACACTCGACGTGTCGCGGATGAACTTCGCCGACGACTTCCTCGAGCGGATGCGCGGCCCGCATGGAGCAAGGCCTTCGACGCGATGGAGGCGCTGGAGAAGGGCGCCATCGCCAACCCGGACGAGAAGCGCATGGTGGGCCACTACTGGCTGCGCGCCCCCGAGCTGCGCTCCCGAGCCGGGCCTCACGCAAGGCCAGTGCGGGACACGGTGGAGCGCTGTGCGCGGCTTCGCGAACGACGTGCACGCGGGCCGGGTGAAGCCCCCGAAGGCGGACGCGGTTCACCCGGCTGCTGGTGATCGGCATCGGCGGCTCGGCGCTGGGGCCGCAGCTCGTGGCGGACGCGCTCGGCACGGCGCGCGGACCGGATGCGGGTGTTCTTCTTCGACAACACGGACCCGGACGGGATGGACCGGGTGCTGGCGCAGCTCGGGCGAGCGAGCTCTCCGAGACGCTCACCGTGGTCATCAGCAAGTCGGGCGGCACGAAGGAGACGCGCAACGGCATGCTGGAGGCGCGAGCGCGCGTACAAGGCGACGGGGCTCGACTTCGGCGCAGCACGCGGTGGCGGTGACGGGCGAGGGCAGCGAGCTGGACAGCTACGCGAAGCAGGGCAAGTGGCTGCGCACGCTTCCCGATGTGGGACTGGGTTGGCGGGCGCACCTCGGTGCTGTCGGCGGTGGGCCTGCTGCCGGCGCGCGCTGCAGGGGCTGGACATCGACGGGATGCTCGGCGGGCGCGCGCGACATGGACGAGGCGACGCGCGAGCGCGAACGTGCTGCGCGAACCCGGCCGCGCTGATGGCGCTGATGTGGTTCCACGCGGGCGAGTGGGCGTGGCGCAGAAGGACATGGTCATCCTCCCGTACAAGGACCGGCTGATGCTGCTGTCCCGGTACCTCCAGCAGCTCGTGATGGAGTCGCTGGGCAAGGAGAAGGACCTGGACGGCAAGGTGGTGAACCAGGGCATCGCCGTCTACGGCAACAAGGGCTCCACGGACCAGCACGCGTACGTGCAGCAGCTCCGCGAGGGCGTGAACAACTTCTTCGCGACGTTCATGGAGGTGCTGAAGGACCGCGCCGGGCGACGCTCGATGCAGGTGGAGCCGGACATCACCAGCGGGGACTACCTGCTGGGCTTCTTCCTGGGCACGCGGCGGGCGCTGTTCGAGAAGGACCGCGAGTCGATGACCCTCACGGTGCCGGACGTGAGCGCGCGCACGCTGGGCGCGCTGATCGCCCTGTACGAGCGGGCGGTGGGCTTCTACGCCTCGCTGGTGAACATCAACGCGTACCACCAGCCGGGCGTGGAGGCGGGGAAGAAGGCGGCGGGCGTGGTGCTGGAGCTGCAGCGCAAGCTGCTGGCGAAGCTGCGCGGGGACAAGGCGAAGGGCCACACCGCGGAGGAGCTGGCCTCGGCCGTGGGCGCTCCGGACGAGGTGGAGACGGTGTTCAAGGTGCTGGAGCACCTGTCCGCCAACCCGGACCACGGCGTGAAGCGCGAGCCGGGCACCAGCCGCTTCGACGCGCGCTACCGCGCGGGCTGAGCCGCACTCCCTGGCCAGCCGGGCAGCCACCCGATTTTCCCGCGGGACTGCCCTGTACCCCTTCCTCGGTAGGCCGACCGACATTGAATCGGAGGGCCCACCGGGGAGGAGCGCCATGGAGAACGCCGAAGTCGTGGCCATGCTCGGGGAGATCGCCGACCTCCTGGAGCTCACGAACGAGAATCCCTTCAAGGTTCGCGCGTACCGGCGCGCGGCGCAGGTGGTGGACACGCTCCCCGTCCCCGTCGCCGAGCTGGCTCGGAAGGGCGAGCTCGCTGGCCTGCCCGGCATCGGGGCGCACACGGCGGAGCGCATTGCCCAGCTCGTGGAGACGGGCACCTGTGACGCGCTGGAGCAGCTGCGCGGCAAGGTTCCTCCCGGCGTCATGGAGCTGCTCCGCGTCGAGAGCGTGGGCCCCAAGACGGCCGCGCAGGTGTGGACGAACCTGGGCATCACCTCCATCGATGCACTGGAGGAGGCCGCGCTCAGTGGCCGCCTGTCCGAGCTCCCGCGCATGGGTTCCAAACGCTCGGAGGCCATCGCCTCGGCCATCCGCCGCTACCGGTCCCGCCAGGGCCGCGTCCCGCTCCACCGCGCCATCCCGTACGCCGAGACCCTCGTGGAGGGGCTGCGCGGGATTCCGGGCGTGAAGCAGGCCATCGCCGCTGGCAGCCTGCGGCGGCACAAGGAGACGGTGGGGGACGTGGACCTGCTGGTGTCCTCGACCGACCCCGAGCGCGTGGTGCGCGCCTTCCCCAAGCTGCCCGAGGTGGACACGGTGCTCGCGCGGGGGCCGACGAAAGTCACGGTGCGCCTGCGCGTGGGGTTGCAGGTGGACCTGCGCGTCCTCCTCCCCGAGTCCTTCGGCGCCGCGCTCCACTACTTCACCGGCAGCAAGGCCCACAACATCGCCCTGCGCACGCGCGCGGTGCGGAGGGGGCTCAAGGTGAGCGAGTACGGCGTCTTCGATGCGAAGGGGCGCCGCATCGCCGGCGAGCGCGAGGAGGACGTCTTCCGCGCCGTGGGCCTGCCGTGGATTCCCCCCGAGCTGCGCGAGGGCCTGGGCGAACTCGAGGCCGCGGAGGCCGGCCAGCTCCCCGACCTCATCGAGGAGGATGACCCTCGGGGAGACCTGCACGTCCACTCGGACGCATCGTCGGACGCGACCAGCTCCCTGCTGGAGTTGGCCTCGGCCGCGAGGGGCTTCGGGCGCGGCTACCTGGCCATCACGGACCACTCGCGCTCTCGGCCCCTGGGGCTGAACGAGGCGCGCCTCCTGGAGCACATCGACTTCATCCGCTGGATGGACCGCGAGCTGCGGGGACGGCCCCGCCTGCTGACCGGCATCGAGGTGGACATCCTCCCCGACGGCTCGCTGGACCTCGCCCCCGACGTGCTGGCGGAACTGGACTGCGTGGTGGCCAGCGTCCACTCGCGCTTCAACATGTCCTCGGAGGAGATGACCGAGCGCATCGAGCGCGCGCTGCGCAGCGGGCTCGTCCACGTGCTGGGGCACCCGAGCGGGCGGCTCATCGGGAGCAGGGACCCGTACCCCTTCGACCTGGCGCGGGTGCTGGAGGTGGCTCGCGAGGAGGGCGTGGCGCTGGAGGTGAACGCGCAGCCGGAGCGGTTGGACCTGACGGACCAGGCGTGCCGCATGGCGAAGGAGGCGGGGGTGAAGCTCGTCATCTCGAGTGACTCGCACAACGCGCGCCACCTGGAGAACCTGCGCTACGGCGTCTGGGTGGCGCGGCGGGGCTGGCTGGAGGCGGAGGATGTGCTCAACACCCTCCCGCTGTCCGACCTGCGGCGCCACTTCCGCCGAGCGCGCCGCACATCCGCCTACTCCTGGACCGAGGAGGGGGCTGGCCTCTCTTCGTGACCGGAGGACGGGGAGTCAATCCGACTGCGGTGCGAGAGCGGGACTCCCGAGTATCGGGCGCTGCACAGCCCCACTCCCGTTCTGTTCACTCCTCATCGCCCCAACGGCTCCTGGCCACTGCGGGTGGTGGCGCCGTGACTTCCAAGGAATGGAATGAATCCTTTCAAATGCGGGGGCTTTCATGAAACGCACCGTGCTGCTCGTCGAGGACAGCAACACCATCCGGCACATCATCAAGATCTACCTGATGAAGCTGAATCTGAACTTCCTCGATGCGGCTCGGGCCGAGCAGGGGTTGCGGCTGCTGGAGACGCACCCCGTGGACCTCGTCATCGCGGACTTCAACATGCCAGGCGGGATGGATGGCCTGGAGTTCGTGCGCCGGGTGCGCGCGAACGAGGGGGAGAGGGTGCGCCAGATGCCGGTGGTGCTGCTCACCGGCGGCAAGGCGCCGGACCTCGAGGCGAAGGCCCTCAAGGCCGGCGTTTCCGAGTTCGTGCGCAAGCCCATCTCCATCGACGCGCTCTCGGCCGTGGTCCGCAGGCACCTCGGGCTGCCCGGGGACGTGAACCTCGTGGCCTGAGCTACGGCAGGGCGTAGACCCGGTCCTCGTAGTCCTGGGTGAACCGGAGGCCCGCCTCGTTGGTGATGGGCTGCCCGGCCGCGTCCACCGCGGTGGTGCAGGGATAGTTGGCCGTCGCCTTGGCGCGAGGCTGGACGAACATGGGCTGCACCAGCCACCGGCCCTCGTGGTTCGCGTAGGCGTTGCACATGAGCTGCACCTTGTTGCGGTTGATGGCCAGCTTGAGGTGCGTGGCGTCCTGGACGAAGGCGATGTCCGTGTCCGAGTCCCCGGCCGCGAAGACCTGGCCGCTTGCTCGCCTCCGACTGGCGGGCCAGTTGCTGCTCGGTGGGCTGGTGGAAGATGACCTTGTTGATCCAGCAGCGCTTGCCCTGGTCGTAGGTGATGAGCGTGTCCGCTCCATCGGCCACGGAGCCACAGCCCTGGAGCCGAGGCGTCACACGTCCCTGCGCGTCCGTCATCGGCCGGATGCCAATCACCCGGTTGGGCTTGATGCCGACCAGCTCCTCGGAGACGGCGTCGATGACGAACTGGGGCGAGGCGGTGACGACCCAGACGTCGAAGCCGTTGGCCTGCAGCGTCTCGATGAGGTCGACCATCTCCTCGTAGACCTGGACGTGGTAGGCGAGCCCGGTGGTGGTGCCCACGGTCTGCGTGGTGCCCGGCGGGTTGTAGGCGTTCTCCGCGTAGGCGGCCCGAGCGAAGGCGCGGATGTCCTCGGGGGTGTAGCCGGCCTGGAGCTGGGCCACCCAGGCATAGGCGGTGTTGAGGGTCAGGGTGATGGGAGTGCTCCAGGCCGACTGGCCCGCCCGCGTCTTGCCCTGGTTGTAGATGCTGACGAGCTCGTTCGCGCACTCCGTGTGGAGGCTCGTCTGGAGGGGCTCGCCGGGGTTCGCGGCGGCGTCACAGGCGGTGTTGAGGGCCGCTCGGGCCTCGGGGGTGAGATGGTTGCTGGTGGTGCTCCAGTCCTTGTCGAGCGGCTGGCGCACCTTGTCGTGCCGGACCATCCAGAAGAAGGTAGCGTCTCCCAGGTCGTTCTTCACGACGGTGTTGTCCCAGTCGAACACGGCCACGGGACGGTTCCTCGGGTCGAACGTCGGGCTGGCGATGCCCAGGGTTTGAACCATCTCGTTGATCCGCGTCCGGTTCTCCGGGAGCCAGCGCCCGACCTTGTCGTCCAGGAGGCGCACGGGCTTGGGGATGCCGTCCTGTCCGGCGGTGCCGGCGGTTCCGGCTGGGCCCTGGGGACCTTCGGGTCCTTGTGGGCCCTCGCAGGCGAGGACACTGGCGGTGAGCCATCCGGCCAGTGCGAGCACGGGAAGGCGGAATCCTGCGGAGTTTCGGCGGGAGGTCGGCATGGGACTGCTCCTGAGCGGGAGGGCCGCGGGGCCCACCCGGATCGTAGGAGAAGGCGTTTCCCACGCGATAGGGCCCCCGGGCGGTCAGGGTTGCCCGGCAGCTAGCCCCTGCTCGTCGAGGAAGTCGAGGACGGCACGGTTGAAGTCCTCGGGACGCTCCAGGTTGGGCAGGTGTCCCACGCCCGGGAGGGTGACGCGAGTGAGGGTGGGCACGCGCCGCGCCAGCACCTCCGCGTTCTTCAGCATGGCGGGGTTGTCCTTGTCCCCCACCACGAGGAGCGTGGGCGGGGCGAGCTGCTCGAGCCGGGTGTAGGCCGAGGGTTGCAGGGCCTGGGGGAGGTTGGCGCCGGGTCTCAGGCCCGGCAGGTTGTCGAGTGTCCACTGCCGCACCATGGGAGCCAGCTCGGGACGGGCCATGGCGGCGGCGAGGTAGTCGCTCCCGAGCCACGCTTCGAGGAGGGCCTGGGGATCCTTCTCCCTTCCCGAGCCCAGGAGGGACGCGAACCAGGAGTACTCCTCGGGTGAGGGGGGCGAGCCGTTGATGCCGGGAGCGACGAGAACGAGACAGGAGACGCGCTCGGGGAAGGCCAGGGCGAAGTCGAGCGCGAAGCGTCCGCCGAGCGAGTGGCCGACGACGTGGACGCGGTCCATCGAGAAGTGGTCGAGCAGGGCTCGCAGGTCCTCGTGCGGAGCGGAGGGCTGTCCGACAGGGGCCTGCGTCTGACCGAAGCCGCGCAGGTCGTAGCGGAGGGTGGTGAAGTGTTTCGAGAACGGTCCGACCTGGCCGTCCCACATGCGCAGGTCGAGCAGGCCGCCATGGAGCAACACGACCGGGAAGCCGACACCCTGGAGCTCGTAATGCAGGCGAGCTCCGTTCACCTCGGCGAATCCCCGGACGGGAGGCGGAAGGGTGGTCATCCCCGAAGGGTTAGCACGCCCCGCCGCTGGTGGCAGAGGCCCTCGGGTGCTAACCGTGGCGCCACTGAACGTTCCCCGGAGCCCCCGTGAAAGCCCTCTTCCTGGCGGCGGCACTCGCCGCTACTCCGCAGGCGAAGCCCTCCCCGTCTCCGCTTCCGAGCACTCCGGCGGCCAAGGCAACGCCCGCGCCCACCGGGCCGTCCTTCTTCGTGTCGAGGCTCGGTCATGAGGCCATCGTCCGCATGTACGCGCCGGGCGTGCCCGCGCTGTCCAGGGACGAGAAGCGCGTGGCCTGGCACCTCACGCTCGCGGCGCACGCGGGCGAGGAGATCGCCTACGACCAGCTCGGCTGGGACACGGTCGCCCTCAAGCGGCTGCTGGAGGGCGTCTACCTCTTCGGTCTGCGAGGGCGGCGGCGGAGCCCGGCTCGCTTCGACGCAGAAGCTGACGCGAGCTACCTCGCGCGCTTCTACGGCCAGCACGGCAACCACGACCAGGTGACCAGCCAGAAGTTCGTCCCCGCCTTCACCCCGAGCCGAGCTGGAGGCCGCGGCGCTGCGGCGCGCTGAAGGCCGGCGCCCCGTTCGGCGTGAAGGACGAGGCGGCGCTCGAGGCCTGGCTCGCGCGAGCTGCGGCCCACGCTCTTCGACGCCGAGCTACGAGCCGCAGCTCACCTCGAAGACGCCGCCGGCGGGCCAGGACCTCCTCACCGCCTCGGCGAACACCGCCTACGGCCGGGACGTGACGCTGGAGGACCTGGAGGGCTTCGAGGAGAAGAACCCGCTCAACTCGCGCGTGGTGAAGGTGGACGGGAAGCTGGTGGAGCAGGTGTTCCGCGCCGGCACGCCGGACGGGAAGGTGGCTCGCGGGGCTCTACGCGCAGGAGCTCTCGCGGGTGATCGCCCACCTGGGCGAGGCGGCGAAGCGCGCGCCGAAGGACCAGAAGGCCGCGCTCGAGAAGCTGGTACGCTACTTCCAGACCGGGCGACCTGAAGGACTGGGACGCCTACAACATCGCCTGGCTGAAGGCCGACCCGACGGTGGACGCGAACATCGGCTTCATCGAGACGTACGTGGACGCGCGCGGGCAGAAGGGGCAGTGGGAGGCGCTCGTCAACTACCGGGACGCCGCACGAGAACCAGGTGATGGAGCTCATCGCCCAGCGGGCGCAGTACTTCGAGGACCGGATGCCCTGGCCGGAGCAGTACCGCCGCAAGAAGGTGGCGCAGCCGGTGGCCAAGGCCATCAACCTGGTCGACGAGCCACCCGCAGCCGCCGGCGGGCATCAACCTGCCCAACGAGCAGGCACATCCGCGAGAAGTACGGCAGCAAGAGCGTGCTGGTGGCGCAACGTCGATGGAGACCGCGCGCGGCGCTGAAGCGGCTGCCGCTGGCGCATCGAGTTCTCCCGCACGCGCCGAGGAGCGCGAGCGGGCGCGCAGGTACTCCGCCACCGCGCGCAAGTGGCTGGTGGCCTTCCACGAGGTGATGGGCCACGCGCTCGGGGCAGGTGGACCCGAAGCTGGAGGGCGAGCCCTCGACGCTACCTGAAGGAGTACGACAACACGCTGGAGGAGGCGCGCGCGGACCTGGTGGCGCTCTGGCACGCCTTCGACCCGTCGCTGGCCGAGCTGACGCCGGACCACGAGCGCATCGCCGAGGCAGATGTACCGCGACTTCCTGGTCGAGGGGCTGACCAACCTCGCCAGCGTGGAGAAGGGCGACGAGCTTCGAGGAGGACCACCAGCGGCGGCCACCACATGACGGTGAGCTACCTGCATCGAGAAGGGCGCGGTGAAGCAGGTGACGGAGGGCGACCGGGCGCACCTACTGGGTGGTGGAGGATTACCCGAAGATGCGCGAGGCGGTGGGCGAGCTGCTCGCGAAGCTGATGGTCATCAAGGCCACCGGCGACTACGCGGGCATCCGGACGCTGGTGCAGGAGAAGGGCGTGAAGTTCGACCCGAAGCTGCGCGACGAGGTGGTGGCGCGCGTGAAGGCGGTCAACGTGCCCGCGGAGCATCTTGCTGATCTCGCCCGCGGCTGGTGCCGGTGCTGGACGCGGAAGGGGCGGCTGGTGGACGTGCGGGTGCGCGCACGACCAGGGCTTCATCGAGCAGCACCTGGAGCGCAGCGTGCTCGGCCGGCTCCCGCCCGCGGAGGCGACGCGGGTGGCGGCTCGGCTCGCGGCCTCTCCCGAGGCGCTGAAGGAGGAGTACCGGAAGCTGCCGCTTCGGGGGCCGTAGCCGTGAGGATGTTCACGCTTCTTCACCTTTGGTTTTGTTTGGAGAAGACGATGCGCGAGAAAGCAAAGCTTGTTGTTCGAAAGACAGATAATGCGCTAAGGGCGCTGGATGAGCTAAACAGCCGATTGTTCAAGCTCTTTGGTAAGCCGGTGAAATGTCGATGGACATTTCCAGACGGAACTCAAGATGAGCTACCTACGTGGAGCAAGCGTGTAAAAACGGGTATTTCACGATCGGTTTGAAGCCCGAATTCAAGTGGCGTTCGCAGACCAACCGCAACAAGTACAGATGCCCCATCCTGATCGCATGTGAGAAGGCAACCAGTGGGATGTCCCCAATCGTCGAGGTGAACATACCGGAGGTAGCTGACGGCCGAGTTAACGGCTGTTTCGCTCTGGATGAGGATCGGAAGCTCTGGCTCTGTCATCGCGGCAATAAATTGACGGTCAATCAAAACGACAAAATCACCAAAAAATCCATCCACCGTCATTTCAAGGAATGGCTCGAGCCGTCTATCGACGGTAAGGCTTTTACGAGGATCATTCCAGTCTTTGCTCTGGACTCCAAGGCCATTGGCTTGGAAATCGCGGACTTTGCTCAAGAGGTCAAGGCATTGAAAGCACGGTACAAATAGCTTGCGCATGGATGACTCTTCGCTTGGGGATTCATCCTCGTACCGTTTGAGCAATCCAGGACGCTGGAGCCTTACCCCGAGCGTAGGGGGTGTGGGGACGTCGCTGACCTCTCGACTAGACGTGTGCCCGACCTTTCCGGTAAGGTAGCTGATAGATGGAACGTGAACTCGACTGGTTCAAGGGTGTTGTCCTCTGCCTCTTCGTCCTGGTTTCTGGGGTAGTGGCTGCCCAGGAGGCATCCGGATTCGTGCGACAACCGGTGCGGCGCAACTTGTTCCTTTCGAAGGAGCCCAACAGTGCGGTGCCGGAGGTGTTCGTCGCTGGTCGCATGGTGACGACGCTTCGGTTCGCGACTCCATGCGATCCAGATCAGACCAGGATCCTGGGGTGGGAGGGCCGCTTCGAGCCCGTGCTCTGTGGCGGGTTGTCCGTAGTCGTCGTCCCGCTCCGGGAGCTTTCACCGGATGAGCGCTTCCTGCTACTGGTGACGTTCATGGATGGTTCGTCGTTGCCCTTCACTTTGACAGCCGGCAGGGATGTGGTGGATGGGCAGGTTGATGTCTTCCCCAACCCAGAATCCCCAGACGCCACGCGGGCCGAACTGATGGAGAAGCGAGAGGCGGTCAGGGCACTGCGAATCGAGAATCATCGCTACCGGTACGAGGCCGCCTCGGTCGATCACGCGCTTGCCACTCTCCTGGCCAACAATCAGGTCGCGCTGACCCCATTCAGGGTCGAAGAGAAATGGCGGCCCGGCGAGTCAGACGTGCCCGGCATCGACGCGGAGGTCTCCATCCTCATGCCCAAGGGGCGGGCCGCCAAGGGCCGGGTGGCGGTTGTCTTCCAGATCACGAATCTCGCGCCCGAGAAGCCGTGGAAGTTGCAGGAGGCGCGACTCATGGATGCGGCCACCCTGAAGAAGCAGTCCTTCGCTCTCCGTGCATCGACGGCCTCGATTGCTCCCGGTGAGATGGGCCGCATCGCCGTCATCATGGATCTGCCCCCATTGGATTCGATAAAGACCGGCGACATGCTCGTTTTGGAACTGTTCAGGGACGGAGGGCTTCGGCAGGGGTTCGTCGAGTTGGATCTGGCGTCCCTTGCCTCCCGGGTCCGACGCTGATTCCGATGCGACGTGTGCGCTCGTTCCTTGGGCGTTCTCTCGCGCCCGAAGACAAGGATCTCGGTTCATGGCTCTGACAAAAGCAGCCCACTTTTCGACCCTCGTCATTCTGATGTGCCTGGGGCTTGGTTGTACGGGTGCAGGTGTGTCTCTTCGGGCGGATGGAAGCCCTGGTCCTCAGGCGTGTGCGGAGAAGGCATTGGAGGCGATGAGGATCCTGCGGCTGCGTCCGGGGGACAGCTCCTCTATCGTGATCGACGCCAACCAGAGCAGTCAGAGTCCGGTCTCTCTCACCGATGGACCCGTCGAGAGCTACTTGACCGAAGAGCTTGGGTATCTCTCTCCCCTGACCCGGCTATATGGGCAGATCTGGACTGGGGGACCGAATGTCATCATCCGTTACTATGAGGCACGTCCCCCAGATGGCGACCCAATCCCCATCTGTGCGGTTGCTCGCTTGGGTCGTGGCGGATTGCGGAAGAAACCAGAGTCCCCGTCTGGAGCCGCATTGATCGAGCACCCTCGCGCGGCCGTGTTCATCGTCGACGCCTTCCGTTGAGGGACCGTTCTCATGCCGTACTCCATCTGGTTGACGTCCCATCGGCGTTACAAGGACGTTCAGGCCGGTGCGCCGGATCGACTCACCCTGGAAGACTGGCGTACCTGTCTGGACCTGCTCGCGCGCTCCCGCCCGATTCTACGGTCACACCGGCCTGATGGGGCCACCTGGGTGTTTCGCGGAGGAGCGGCGCCCGGTCTGGCTCCCTTGCTGTTCGCGGGTGTGCGGCCCAACAACGGTCCTCGGATGGGCACCCTCCAGTTGTCGGTGAGTGGCACCAGCCCCTTCTTCCTTGCCAATATGTTCGAGCTGCTCTCCTTCGCGGCCCTCGCCAACGAGGAACTGGGATTGCGCGCTTTTGAGGGCGTACACGGTCGCGAGGTGACAGTGGACTCCCTCCGCTACTTCACGGATGTTCAGGGCGAGTACACGCGGGAACAGGGACGTCTGTGGTTGCAACGCCGCGAGCAACTCCACGCCACCGTGCGCATGCCCCTCGAATTCCCCGTAGGCGGGCGAGATGAGGACACCAACCTGCTGGCGTTACGGCTCAAGCACCCCCGACTGCCACCACTAGCGACACTGCTGGAAGCCCCACCGGAAGGTCAGGACGTGGAGGCCGAGAGGGCACGAGGTGTATGGGTTGATCGTGCCTCCGGTGAACCCGTGACGTGGTTCCACCTCAATCCCCACGCTCCGGACGAACTGCTGGTCTGGCCACAGTGGGGAGAGGCTCCTTTCTCGCGAATGGCGCTCACCACCTTCGCCGCAGCCGAGCGGTTGCGGGCGCGCGTTGGGGGGCAGGTGCTCTGGAACGGAGAACCTGTCACGCCTCAAGGTCCCACCTGGTTACAGCGCTACCCGGAGTTGCTCGGCGTCGAACTCCTCCAACTCGTCATGCTCGGCTGGGAGCCCGCCGCCCGGCAGGGGTAGCTCCGCTCAGCCGCCGCAGGCGGGACATTTGGGACGGCCGGTGGCCTGGGGGACGCACGTCTCGCACAGCACGTGGAGCCGCTCGTCGCACAGGGCGGGTCGCTCGGTGGTGCCCGCGCAGCCCTCGCAGGGCAGCCGGTCGAAGCCGTGCGCCCCCGCGGGCAGCCGCAGCAGCAGCTCGCGCTCTCCCTTGCGCCGTCGGACGCGCAGCCGCACATTCACCACGGGTACCGCCACCCACAGCGCCGCCGCCAGCCGGGTGTGGACGCGCAGGGTGAAGCGCTCCGCCAGGTCCCTCAGCTTGCTGTCGCGCTCCGCCAGCAGGTGCCGCACCTTGGCTTCCATCGTGGCCGCGTCCACGCGCCGTCGGGGCGCCCGCGTCTCCGCCACCATCGCCGCGTAATACTCGGCCATCCGCTCGTGGTCCCGCGCGTGCCGCCGCGCCGTGGCCTCCCTTACGCCCTGGAGTGCCCGCAGCTCCGCCTCCGGCGCGTAGCGCACCAGCCACTGCTCCGCTTCGGGCACTCCCACCCGCCTCGGCCACGGCGCCAGCGCGCCCTCCGACTCCACCTCGCAGGCGGCCAGGAGGCCCTCGTCGGGCACCGTCCCGTCCTGCGCATGCACCGCCACCGTCACCACGCCTTCGTGCCGCTCGTCCGCGTCGGCTACGTACGCCAGCCACGCCACCAGGTACGTCCCCTCGCCCGCCGTCACCTCGAGCACCTCGGCCACGCCGTTGCGGATGACGTAGCGCTCGGCCAGGCTGCGCGCATGGCCCGCCTTGGACGCGGGCTCTCGTGCCCGTGCCGCCGCCACCGGCACCTCCTGCCGGGCCGCGCCCACCACCGCCTCCAGCAGCGGCGTCCCCAGTCCGCACGCCACCGCGTCTCCCTCCTCCACGGCCGACAGCCGCACCTCCTCGGCCAACCCCAGCTCCCGGGAGAGCTCCGGCGGCAGCAGCGCCAGCACCTCGCCCCCGGTTTCCCCCGCCTCCAGCAGCGCCCCCCGCCGGGCGAGCGCCTGCGCCGTGAAGGCGAGCGCATCCGGCACCGCCCCCGTCCCGCTCATGCCTCGAAGTCCTTTCCGAAGAGCGCCGCGTCCAGCGCCCGCGTCTTCTCGTACTGCCCGCGCGCCCGGGCCAGCTCCTCGGCGATGGCGTCGAAGCCCCTCGCCACCTCCTCCTCGCCCCGCGACTCGGCGTAGAGGGCGAGGATGCGCTCCTCCAGGTCTCGCTCGTCGGCGAGGTTGCCCAGCACCATGTCCATCTCCCCCACCACCAGCTCGAAGAGGTGGATGCGCCGGTCCAGCACGTCCAGCACCCGGTCCTCCGCCGTGCCCCGGGCGCACAGGTTGTAGACGCGCACCTCCTCCGTCTGCCCGAAGCGGTGCAGCCGGCCGATGCGCTGCTCAATCACCATGGGGTTCCACGGCAGGTCGAAGTTCACCAGCACATGACAGGACTGGAGGTTGTGCCCCTCGCTGCCCACGTCCGTGGCCAGCAGCACGGGCGCACCGCCCCGGAATCGCGCGAGGGCCTCGTGCTTCTGCTTCTGGCTCATCCCCCCGTGCACCAGCTCGCGGGGCACGCCGGCCTCCTCCAGCACCTTCTCCATGTAGCCCAGCGTCTCGCGGTAGCGGCTGAAGACGAGCACCTGCTCGCGGTGGGCGCGGAGGATGTCCACCAGGGCCCGCGCCTTGGCCGACTCGTGCACCTCCGCGGCCTCTCCTCCCAGTCGCTCCAGCTCCCGGACGAGGAGGGGCGAGTGCTCGCCCGGCTCGGCGAGGCGGCGCTCGCGCTGTTTGTGCAGGGTGGCACGCACCGCGTGGGGGCTGGAGCCGGCCTCCAGCAGCAGCGTCGAGGCCGAGAGGCGCGCCCGGGCATCGCCCGCGTGGCGCCGGAGGAAGCCCAGCACCTCCGCGTAGAGCGCACGCTCGCCCTCCAGGGGCTCCACCGCCACCGTCGTCACGTAGCGCGGGGGCAGCTTCAGCCCACAGCGGGCCCGGGTGTTGCGGATGAGCACCTCGGACAGCAGGCGCCGCAACTTCTCGCGGTTGCGCGGCGAGGTGGGATCCTTCGGGTCCACGTACTGGCGCCGGAAGTCCGCGGGCGTGGCGAGCTGGCCGGGCCGCAGCAGGGTGACGAGGTTGTAGACCTCCTCCAGGTCGTTCTCCACCGGCGTCGCGGTGAGCAGCAGGAGGAAACGGCTCTTGAGCCCGTCCACCAGCTTCCAGGCCAACGTGCGCCGGTTCTTCAGGTGGTGGGCCTCGTCGATGATGACCAGGTCCCACGGCTGGGCCTGGACGAGCGGGGCATGGCGGGCGGAGCGGGCGAGGGCCAGCGAGGCAATGAGCACTCCCTCGCGCCGCCAGAAGGACTCGGGCGGCGAGTTGGCGGTCAGGTCCGTGGAGGCGTGGGCCTCGAGACCGGCCTTGGCGGCCAGCTCGCCCTTCCACTGGAGCACGAGCGCGGGCGGCACCAGCACCAGCACCCGGCGCACCATGCCGCGCAACTGGTACTCGCGCAGCACCATGAGGGCCTCCACCGTCTTTCCCAGACCCACCTCGTCGGCGAGCAGGGCCCGACCCCGGTGCTGGCGCAGCACGCGCCGGACCGTCTCGAGCTGGTAGGCATGGGGCTCCACGCCGGAGAGCGAGGCGAAGGCGAGCAGCTCCTCGAACTGCTCGGCGGACGCGAGGGCATGGGCCCGGAGCGTGTGGGCCACGTCGGCCACGGTGCCGCTCGCTTGGGAGAGGAGCGGTTGCAGGGTCCGCGCCTCGAGCGGCGTGAGCGCGGAGGGGGCGGGGAGGAGCCCGGGCGCCCCGGCTCCTGGCGGGGAAGCGGGAGGCGCGAGGCTCGTCTCCAGAGGGCTGTGCATGGTGCCTTCACTCGACCGATGGGGACCAGTGGCGTCACAGGACCCCGGAAGGAGTCCCTCCCGGGCCGTCCTGCTAGCGGGACCGCGTTCGGTTCAAGATTAAGGCATGACTCCGGAAGTTCAATCCGAAATATGACTTCGGGGGTCGGTTGTCCCTCGTCAGGCGGGCATCCGAGCCTGCGTGGCGCGTGCGGATGGAGGCGCGCCAGTACACGCTCTTGGGGCTCAGGGGCCCTGCTGGATGAGCTCCACCTTGTAGCCGTCCGGATCCTCGACGAAGGCGATGACGGTGGTGCCGTGCTTCATGGGGCCCGGCTCGCGCACCACCTTGCCGCCGGCCTGACGGATGGCGTCGCAGGTGGCGTGGATGTCCTGCACGCCGAGGGCGATGTGGCCGTAGGCGTTGCCCAGGTCGTACTTCGAGGTGCCCCAGTTGTAGGTGAGCTCCAGGGCCGGGTGGGTGTCCTCGGGGCCGAAGCCCACGAAGGCCAGGGTGAACTTGCCGTCCGGGTAGTCGTGCCGGCGCAGCAGCTTCATTCCGATGACGCGGGTGTAGAAGTCGAGCGACTTCTCCAGGTCGCCCACGCGCAGCATGGTGTGAAGGATTCGCATGCGCCCTCCTTACCACTGCTAGAGCGCGCGTCCCCAGGCCAGCAGCCGCCGTTGTAAAGCGGTGAGCGCCCAGAGGTCCGCGGGGTTGTCCGGTGCCACCGACGCGAGCGCCCGCTCCACGTGCGGCAGGGCTCCTGGCTCGCCCCACTCGGACAGCCGGCGCAGGGCGGACAGCGAGGGCTTCAGCTCCATCGCGGCGAGCAGCGTGTCCACCACGCGCGTGCTGCGCTCCCGGCACAGCCGGTCCACCGCCTCGTTCCGATCCTCGAAGGTGGCCTCGGGGCTCACCAGCACCGCGGAGAGCGCCTGGAAGGTCTCCTCCGGCAGCAGCGGCCGAGGGGCCGGGTGGGGCCAGTGCTCCACGGTGATGTGGGTGGGCCCGGCGATGCTGCTCTCGCGCTTCACCCCGTCCGAGCCGAACAGCTCCAGCAGCCGCCCCGAGGACGGCGTGCCCGCCTCCAGTACCCGCCGCGCACGCTCGGCGAGCGCGGCCGAGTGCCCGAGCAGGTGGAGGCGCAGCACGGACACGTCCTCCCGCGCGCACGCCTCCTTCTCCACCCGTTTCCACTTCACGAAGACCTCGGCGAGGCCCCGCTCGTGGACGTACCAGCGGTACTCGAGCCACACGGCGCTCAGGCGCTTGTCGAAGCGCACATCCTCGGGCTCGTACATCCGGGCGGCGCCCTCCTCCACTCCGTGGAAGGAGGAGTCCAGCAGCGCCTGCGCGTGGCTCTGTTGCATGGGGGCTCGGTGCAGTGTGTCACGCCCCAGCGGGGGGGAGAAGGCGCCTCAGGGGTGACAAAGGCGACTCGACGGCGATGGGGCGGGCGGCTTTACTCTCCGGGACCACGCGGTGTGGTGCATGACCCGGAGGGGAACACGATGACGGATGGTGACAAGGTGGCGCTGGCGACGCTCGGTGCCGAGGTGGAGTTGGTGAGCCTCGGGACGGCGGTGGCCAACGTGCTGGCGAAGCTGAACGAGGTGACCGCGCAGCAGCAGCGGAGCATCCTGCAGCTCGTCGTGGACGCGCGGATGGCCTGCGAGGCCATGAAGGGCCCGGCGCCCGAGACGAAGACCGCGTCACTGCCGCCCATCGAGCCGGTGCAGGCCGCTCCCTCGGCAGTGGAGAAGGCTTCCGAGTCCACCGGGCAGACCTCCCACCCCGACGAGGTGCGGGCGCGGGCGCTGGCCTCCGTCTACGAGGCGGCGGCGCAGGCGCTCGGTCTGGCGTTCCAGAACGCGGTGGCCAACCAGCAGCAGCTCAACGCCCTGGGGCAGGCGGCCCTGAGCCAGTCGGCCGTCCTCGTGCTCTCGGCTGGGGGCTCCGGCGAGTCCCATCCCGTCGGCGTCCTCAAGGCGGGCTGAACAGGAGTCGATACTCCGGGGTCCGGTGAATGTCGTGCGCTGGACCCCGAGCCCGTCTCAACGCCGGGTGACGGGGACGGGGGCGCTCCAGGCCACTTGCGAGAGGCCGCCCTCGGTGCCGAAGAGGACGGTGTCTCCCTCCACCAGGATGGAGTACACGCGCGGGTCCGCGAGCCGGGGCAGCGGGCGCACCGTGCCGCTCGCCGCGTCGTAGTGCACCGCGCCCAGCAGCGTCCCCACCAGCGCGCCGCCCGGCACCAGCGCCGTGGACACCACGTAGCGGCTCGGCAGGCCCTCCGCGTCGCGCACCCGCGTCCAGCGCTCGCCGTCGAAGTAGCTGAAGCCGTCCTGGCACGTGCCCGCCACCGCACGGCCCTCGGCATCCGCCGCGAGCGCCGTCACCCAGTTGTCCGTGAGGTCCTTCCCATCGTGGAAGCGCTTCCACTCGGCGCCGTCCCAGCGCAGGAGGCCACGGTCCTCGCTCGTGACCCAGAGGAAGCGCCCGGCGCCGTCCGCTCCCGAGATGTGGCTGCTCCAGCCCTCCGGCAGCGGCAGCCGCTTCACCAGTTCGAGCGGCTGGCTCCCGGGCTTCACGAAGGAGGCGCCGCGTCCATCCACCAGGGCGAGGCCCTCCTCTGTCTTCGCCACCGTCGCCAGCACCGACAGCTTCCCGAGCGCCACCGGATTGCGGCCCCCGTACGCCAGCTGGGTCCACGCCTTGCCGTCGTGGAGGCCCAGCCCGTACATCGTGGCCACGTAGAGGTTCTTCCCATCGCTGGCCAGGCCGAGAACGTGGTTGCTCGGGAGGTTCGGCGCGCGGAACGTTCGCCACCGTCCATCGGGCAGCTCCCAGCACACGCCCCGGTCGAAGGTACCCACCACCCGCCGTCCCTGGTGGCGAGCCAGCGCGGTGATGTGGTTGCCGCAGAGCTGGTCCGTGGGCGTCGCCCGCTTCCACTGCGTGCCCTGCCGTCGGAAGGCGCCCTGGCCGCGCGTGCCCACCCAGGCCGCTCCATCCACCTCGAGCGTGCTCGTCACGCCCTGGGGCAGCGCCTGGGACTCACCCGTGCTCGCGCCCCAGCGCCGTGCTTCGCCCTCGCTCCCGAGCACCCGGGTTTCTCCCTCCGGGCTCCGCGCGTAGGCGAGCGGCCCCACGGGGACTGGGAGCGACACGAGCCCGCTCGGGCCCAGGGTGAAGGCGCCCTCGTTGGTGCCCACCCGCAGCGTGTCGCCCTTCTCCTCCAGCAGCAGCACGGGCCCTGGCATCGTCCACGTGCGTCCCGCGCTGGGCGCCAGCACCCGCCCGTCCGCCGTGCCCAGGTAGCTCTCCGTGAAGGCCGTGTACGTGGGGCCCGCGGGCAGCCGCTCGGAGAGCCACCCGAGCGCCGCGCGGTACGTCTCCGCGTTCATTTCCCTGGCGGCGGGGAGCGCGTGCCACTTCGCCCCCACCACCGGCTCCACCCGCCAGCGGTTGTCCAGCTCCACCACGCCCTCGTCCGTGGCCGCGAAGAGGCGGTCGCCCGCCACCTCCAGTGCGCGGCAGAAGTGGCTCGGCAGGCCGTCCTCCACCGTCAGCGTGCGCACCGGGCGGCCCGAGCGGGTGAAGAGCTCCAGCCCTCCCTCGGTGCAGGCCACCACGTGGCCGTTGTACGCGGCGAGGTCATGCACCGTCTCGGTGTTGGTGACGGTGGCGGAGAGCAGGGCGGCGGTCAGCGTGGAGAGCAGCATGGGGTGGGTCCTCGAGGTGGAGCGCGGTGGGGGACTACTCCTCGACGGTGAGGGCGACGCGCACCTTCTCGCGGCGCTCGAAGCGGTTGCCCGCGGCGTCCCGGGCCACGAGCACCAGCTCGTACTCCCCGGGCTCGGTGCCCGCGGGCACCACCAGCTCCCGGGTGAAGCGCAGGCCCTCGCGCGTCTCCAGGAGGAGCTGCTCGTCCCCGAAGAGCTCACCGTAGACGCTCACCTCCTTGGTGGCCTCCACCGCGTCCACCTCCAGCCGCAGCGTCTGGCCCGGCGCCAGCACTCGCGCGGACAGCGTCACCTCGAAGTCGTTGCCCTTGGAGTCCAGCCGGTAGCGCACCTCGCGCCGGCGCACCGTGCCGTCCTTCATCTCCACGGCCACCAGCACGTCGTAGTACCCGTCCTCCACCCAGAGCGGCACCAGGAAGCGGCCCCGCCAGTAACCCGAGACAGCGTCGAAGGTGAGCGGCTTCACCAGGCCGAAGGGGAAGTAGGCCGTCACCCGGCGCGCGTTCCTCGGGGCCGCCACGGAGATGATGGGGTCCCCCGGAGGAATCTCCTCGCGGCTCAGCTCGCCGGAGATGCCCGCGTACGAGGTGCCCTCCGGCAGCTCCACCGGCACCAGCTCGCGCACCGGGTCGCCACCCGGCTGCGTGCGCGCCACCTCCTCCACCGCGACGAAGGAGGTGTACTTGCTCATCAGCCCGTACTGGAGCGCCGTGGCGGTGATGGCCTGGACGACCTCGGGCTTCTCGCCCCGGTAGTTCTCCACGCTCAGCTCCTCGATGCGCTGGCGCGCCCACAGGCTCCGCAGCGCCGAGTGCTCCGGCGCCGACGCGGGGAGGGTGAGGGGCACGTCGAAGCGACGCTCCTGCCCGCGCACCCGGCCGGTGATGCGCAGCAGGCCCTCGCCCGTGCCGTGGAACTTGCCGATGAGGAACAGCGGCTGGCCACTGAAGAGGTCCGACACCATTCGCGGGTAGACGTCCGACACCGGCATGCCCGTCCGTGTCCACGCGCACCGAGGTCAGCACCGGGCCACGGATGCGAGACTCGAACTCACGGGCGACCTCGTCCTCGGGGCGGTGGAGGTTGACGAAGGTGGAGGCGCCGCGGCCCACCTCGCCCATCTTGGTGACGAGGTAGCGGTTGACGTCGTTGCCCACGCCCACGCTGAAGACGCGCGTCTCCTCGCGCAGGTGCTGCTGGAGGGTGCCGAGCACCTGCTCGTCGTTGCCGATGAAGCCGTCCGTCATGAGCAGCACCATGCGGAGGCGGGCCGGGTCGTTGGCGGGCACCATGGCCTCCTGGGCCGCCACGCGCACGTCGGTGCCACCGCCGCCCCAGAAGTTGGCCACGTAGGGCAGGGCGCGCTCCACGTTCTCCGGCGAGGCCGGCACGGCGGCGGGGGCGAACTTCGTCACCTGCGTGTCGAAGTTGAGCACCTGGAAGGTGTCCTCGGGGTGCAGGTGGCGCAGCACCTCGGCGGTGATGGCCTTGGACTTCTCGATGGGCTGGCCGGACTGCGAGCACGAGGTGTCCAGCACCAGGTACAGCTCGCGCGGCACCACCTCCTCCTGCTTGGGCTCGAGCTGCGGGTTGAGCAGCACGAGGAAGTAGCCCTCCTCGGCGCCGGGCTCGCGGTGCACCAGCACGGCCGGGCGGATGAGCGCGTCGGCCACGAGGTACTCCAGGGTGAAGGTCTTGTTGGGGATGCGGTCGTTCGAGGCCAGCTCCACGCGGGCGCGGCTCGGGCCCTCGCGCGTCACCGTCACCTGGTGCGAGGTGGAGCGCAGCTCGTGCACGGGCACGCCCGCGTCCAGGCGCAGGGTGAGGCGGATGTCACGGCCGCTGCGGACGTCGGGCGGCAGCACCGGCGGGGTGATGCGGCTCGCGTCGGGGACGGTGGTGGTGTCCGGCGCGGTGCCCTCGCCCTGGCGGAAGGCCCGGGGCTCGCCGCCGATGTAGCGAGGGCCCACCGTCATGGGGAAGTTGAAGCTGTACCTGCCGCTCTCGTAGACGAGCCGCTCCACGTAGTGGATGCGCACGCGGATTTCTTCACCCGGGAGGATGTTGGCCACGGACTGGGTGAAGAGGTTGGGGCGCTCCTGGTCGAGCAGCGCGGCCGTCTTCCCCTCGGCGCGGGCGCGCTCGTAGGTGTCACGCGCCTGCTCGCGCGTCTGGATGACGCCGCGGATGACGCGCTGGCCGATGACGAGCTCCATGGCGTCCACCGCGGCCTTCTCCGGGAGCGGGAAGACGTAGAGGGCCTCGAGCGGCTCGGCGTAGGGGTTGGTGAAGACCTGGGTGACGGTGACGCTGGCGAGGAAGCCGCTCACCTCGGCGTCCACCTCGGTGTGCTTCAGGCTGAACTGCTGGGGCTGGGCGTCGGGGCAGCCGCGAGCGGAGGCGTGGCCGCGGAGCTTCGCCACCAGCGTGCCCTGGGTGATGGCCCCGGAGCTGAGGGGCGAGACGGGAGCGGGGCAGGGTGTCTCGGGGAGGGCCGGCTCCTGCGCGGAGGCGGGGACGGACAGAAGACAGACGATGAGCGCGGCGAGTGCGGCTCGCATGGGATTCCTCGGACTGGACGGGTGCGAGCCGTGTCAATGCAGCCGGCGGGCCAGGGTCCTTCAGCGTGGTAAGTGCGCGGAAGGACTGGGGAGAGCCGTGGACTGTGGCTCCCTGGCCACACGGGACGCGTGGCGGAGACTGTCCAGGGCCCGGGGAACACCCCGGTCACACTGAGGGGAGGGGGTGGAAGGCAACGCCGTCGAGCCCTAGACGCTGGCAGGCATCAACGAAGCGTTCGGTGCAGACGATGACGGAGAAGTCCTCCAACCGGAATATGTCCAGGTGGCTGGGAAGGGTGGCTGCATCCAGCAGGAGGTCATCGGGCAGGGTGAGGCCAAAACGGCCACAGCGGGGGCAGGGCGGCTTGCGGTTGGGGGGGAGGCAATCCGGGTGCGCGCGGCCCACGGGGAGGAGCTCCAACTCGAGCAGCTCGGGCGAGTTGCGCTGGCGGAAGCGAAGCGCGGTGCGGCAGCCCTTGAGGCCGCGCAGGCCCTCGGCTTGGAGCTTCTCGAGAGCCTCGCGCTGCACCATCGGCCACCAGGGGGAGGGAGAGAGGACGAGCGGCCCGAAGCGGCCCTGGGCCTTGCCCACGAGCGGGCCAAAAGCCGCACCGGGTTCCAGCAGGGCTCCCGGTGGCAGGAAGGGGCGTACCAGCTCACACAATCTTTCGTACTCCTCGATGGGCTCGGCCCGGGCTTCCTCGAAGTCGGCCAGGGACGCCACCGGAGTCAGGTCCACCGAGGGGTACGCTCTGGAGTTGTCTCCCCAGGTGGCCTTGCAGGCAGGGCAATTGATGACACCCGGTAGTCCCCATGTGTGCGAGGCGTCAATCGCACCCGTGTAGCGCGAGGCTCTGTCTTTCCTGATTCTGAAGTATCGCATCCGTAGCTCCTGGGCTTACTCCTGGCAGTAATAGGGCACGAACGGACCATTCACTCGGAACTGAAACATGAGCTCGAACGCGAACTGCCAGATTTCCTCCGTGGTGGCTCCTCGGTTCTTCTCCTGGAACTGTCGCCAGGCCTCATTCCACTGCCCCCCATTGGGCCCACCACTGTGCAGCCATCGGTGGAAGCTCCTGGGGAGGCTGACAGTGAAGTCGTGAATGTCGAGGTGCTTGCTCTTGAACCATTCGGCCAGGTCTCGGGCCTGCGGGAAGATGTGGTGCTTTTCGAGAGGCTCGGGCGGGAGCATGCACCCGAGCGGGTGCTTGCGCTGTTGTGCGAGCTGCTCGCGCGTCTTCCAGTTGTGCCAGGGGATTTCAAAGACAGGTTCCGCGTAGGTGGGCGCGGCCAGGGGAGGTGCCCACCAGCGGCTGGGGTTGCCCACCAGGGGAGGGCGAAGGCCCACCGCTCGGCATGGGCCCACGTGCCAGCACCACCGAAGGGGAGTCCACCTCCTCCACGAGGTCCTGACAGCGCCAGATGGCGCAGCGTTCCTCGTCACACAGCGGCACCACGCAGCTCGGGTCCGCTCGGGCTTCCTCCCACGAGGACACGACCTCGGGCGCTTCGTCATCCTCCCGAAGAACGGGCGTTGAAGTGGCACAAGCGGCCAGCAGCAGGCCGAGGAGCGGGAGCCATCGTGTGAAGGGTGGAATGCGCATGCTCGGCTCAAGATGGCATGGCGGGTGGGGCGGAGGTTGTGGATACCGCCGCCACGGGTTCAAGCCGGGGAACCCCTGGCCACACGCGACACGTGGTGGAGACTGTCCAGCGCCCGGGGAACACCCCGGTCACACCGAGGGGAGAGGGTGGAAGGCAACGCCGTCGAACCCCAGACGCTGGCAGGCATCAACGAAGCGCTCGGTGCAGACGATGACGGTGGAGAAGTCCTCCAGCCGGAACACGTCCAGGTGGCTGGGAAGGGTGGCGGCGTCCAGCACGAGGGGTTTGGGCAAGGTAATGGCAACACGGCCGCAGCGCGGGCAGGGAGGTTCGCGGTTGGAGGGCAGGCAATCCGGGTGCGCGCGGCCCACGGGGAGGAGCTCCAGCTCGAGCAGCTCGGGCGAGGCGCGCTGGCGGAAGCGCAATTGGGTACGGCAGCCCTTGAGACCTTGAAGGCCCTCGGCCTGGAGCTTCTCGAGTGCTTCGCGCTGAACCAACAGCCACCAGGCATAGGGTGACACGAGCGGACCGAAGCTTCCCTGGGCCTTGCCCACGAGCGGGCCGAAGGCTGCACCGGGTTCCAGCACGGCTCCCGATGGCAGGAAGGGGCGTACCAGCTCACACAGCCGTTCGTACTCCTCGAAGGGCTCGGGCCGGGCCTCCTCGAAGTCGGCCAGAGTGGCCACCGAGGTCAAGTCCACCGACGGGTACGCTTTGGAGTTGTCACCCCAGGTGGCATTGCAAGTAGGGCAGCTTAGGAGACCCGGGAGTCCCCATTTGTGTGAGGCGTCAACGACACCCGTGTAACCCGCGGACCTGTCTTCCTTGACTCTGAAATACCGCATACCTGTGCTCATCAGCTCAATCCTGGCAGTAGTAGGGGCTGAGTGGGCCATTCACGTTGAAAAAGAACATGAGCTCGAACGCGAACCGCCAGATCTCCTTCGGGCCGGCTCCGACCGTTATCCTCCTTGAATTGCCGCCAGGCGGCATTCCACTGGCCGCCCGAGGGTCCGCCGCTGTGCAGCCATCGGTGGAAGCTCCTGGGGATGCTGACGGTGAAGTCGTGAATGTCGATGCCCTTGCTCGCGAACCACCTGGCCAGCTCTTCCTGCTGCGGGAAGATGTGGTGCTTCTCGAGGGGCTCGGGCGGGAGCATGCACCCGAGCGGGTGCTTGCGCTGTTGTGCGAGCTGCTCGCGCGTCTTCCAGTTGTGCCAGGGGATTTCAAAGACAGGTTCCGCGTAGGTGGGCGCGGCCAGAGGTGGTGCCCACCAGCGGCTGGGGTTGCCCACCAGGGGAGGGCGAAGGCCCACCACGGGCATGGGCCCACGTGCCAGCACCACGGAAGGGGAGTCGTCCACCTCCTCCACGAGGTCCTGGCAGCGCCAGATAGCGCAGCGTTCCTCGTCACACAGCGGCACCACGCAGCTCGGGTCCGCTCGGGCTTCCTCCCACGAGGACACGACCTCGGGCGCTTCGTCATCCTCCCGAAGAACGGGCGTTGAAGTGGCACAAGCGGCCAGCAGCAGGCCGAGGAGCGGGAGCCATCGTGTGAAGGGCGGAATGCTCATGCTCGGCTCAAGATGGCATGGCTGGTGGGGCGGAGGCGAAGGGTCCCCCATGGCCTCCCCCAGATGACCGAGCCGTCCGCGCGTTTCAACCCCCGTCCCCTTCAGTGCACGGTCTCGCAGGTCAGGGCGCCCGGCTGGGTGGCCTCCTTCTGCAGCTCGCTCCAGCGCTCCTCGATGAGCCGCACGTCGCGCTCCCTCTGGTTGCCGAGTCGTGCTGCCTCGTACACCGCGCGTCCGGTCTGCACGAGCGTCCCCCGCATCGCCTCCTGGGTCTCCACGCTGGCGATCTGCGCGAGCACCTCCATGACGCGGACGATGACTCGCGGCTGCGAGTTGGCGGCAAGTAGGAATCTCCCCGAACGCGTCCTGCAGGAAGGGCACGAGCCCGAAGCCGGGGCGCAGCAAGGTCACGCCTCTGTGCCGCCGCCTCCACCAGCCCTGGCCGAGCCACCCCTTGTGCGCCACCGCGTGTCCCACCGCGCCCAGCTCGTTGACCACCATCACCGCGGTGGTGACGTCGTTGATGGCGGGCGAGAGCGCCTTGAGGGCCATGTCCACGAGCTGCCGCACGCCGTAGAGCACGTCCTGCTGTGTGGTGCGGGTGTGGCCCACCGCGAACGCGGCGTGCAGTCGCGCCTGTTGCCGCTCACTCAGGGGCACCTGGGGCCAGAGCGACAGCAGCGGCAACCCCGGGAAGAGGAAGTCTCCGGTGCGCACGTCGAGCCGCACCGTGTGCACGCCCTTCGGCAGGGCCGCGAGCAGCCGCGCATGATCCACGAGCTGCACGTAACCCGTCTCCCTCGCGGCGAAGACCGTGGCCGCCTCGCTGGGGCCGGGCAGGGTTTCGCTCAGCTCCTCCTCCCTGTGGCTTTCCAACTGGTTCAGCTCGTGGATAATCTCCCGCCCGATGGTCGCGATGATGGTGCTCGCCTCCACGGAATGGGCGGCGTGGTGGAGGAAGTAGGGCAGCATCAGCAGGCAGAGCAGGGTGAGGGCCAGCGCCACCCCGAGCGAGATGACGGGCAGCGACACCTCCTCGCTCTCCTTGGCCTGGGTGCCCACCACTCCGAGCAGGAGCAGCAGGTACACCACGGTGAGCAGATAGGTGCCGAGGACCCGCTGCGTGGTGTGGTCCGCCATGAAGCGGCCCAGCAGCCGAGGGGTGTACTGCGTGGAGGCGAGCTGTACCGCGACCATCGTCATGGAGGCCGCCACCGTCATGACGGTGACGAGTGCAGCCGCCATGCCGATGAGCACCTCCCGGCTGCTGTCCGGTGTCGTCGGGAGGTAGTTCGACACCCAGTACGAGCGCAGCGTCAGGCCCAGCGTCGGCCAGCTCCGGTCCAGCGCCGGTAGCACCAGGCCGAGCGCGATGCCCGTGGTCAGGTACAGCACGGGCCGGAACCAGAGGCCGGACAGGATGGAGGCCCACAGTTTGATCAGGCGCGGTGGCATCGATGCCCTCCTGGGCAACGGTGTGCTCCCTCGCGGCGGAGGAGAAGGGCAGGGCGGCGGACGCGGACCGATGGGGCCATCCGACTGGCGGTCGCTCGCTCACGAGGGGAGAAACTGTCCTCCTGCCCGTCTGCTCGGCTAGCCTGAGGGCGTGTTCGCCCCGGCGCTCCTGCTCGTGCCCCTGTTGTGTGCAACCACGCCCGACCGCGTGGAGCTCGTCTTCGGTGGGGATGTCATCCCTCACGGCGAGGTGAAGGAGGCCGCGGCCGACCACGCGCGCCACGGCTCGGGTGACGCGGGCCCCGCTCGGTCGCTCAACAACGAGGGCTGGGACCATGTCTTCGGGCCCATCGCCGACGTGCTGCGCACCGCCGACCTCGCCATGGTGAACCTGGAGACGCCCGTCAGCGGAGACCCGCGCGCTCCCACCGGGCCCCTCATCTTCGACGCGCCTCCCGCCATGCTGCGCGCGATGGCCGCCGCCGGGGTGGATGTCGTCTCGCTGGCCAACAACCATGCCTTCGACCAGCGCCGCGCGGGTCGTCCCCACGACGTGGAAGCACGTGGCCGAGGCCGGCCTCCGGGGCGTCGGCTCGGGCCCCTCCGAGGCCGCCGCGTGGGAGCCCCTCATCATCGAGAAGCACGGGATGCGCATCGGCTTCCTGTCCTTCACCCGGTGGCTGAACGGCGCCCGCAACCCGGTCGATCCGGACGTCTCGCCCCACGTCGCCTACGTGCCCTACGTCCCCAAGGCGAGCGGGAGCTGGCTGGCCCCCGCGTCGGCCGTGGAGTTGGTCCGCGCCGCGGCCCGGCGCTGCGACGCGCTCATCGTCGCCATCCACTGGGGCACCGAGTACTCGCACACGCCGCACCCGGAGGACCGGAAGCTGGCCCGCGCCCTGCTCGAGGCCGGCGCGCTCGCCATCATCGGCCACCACCCCCACGTGCTTCAGCCCATCGAGGTCCTACCGCACCTCCTCCGGGCGCGACACGCTCGTCGCCTTCTCGCTGGGCAACCTCATCGCCAACCAGGATCGGTACTACATCCACGGCCAGCAGCCGGAGGACAGCGGCAAGAAGCGCGACTCCCTGCTGCTGCGGTTCTCGCTCGTGCGTCCCCAGCCGGGCGCGCCCGTGGCACTGGAGGGCCTGTCCGTCCTCCCGGTGTGGATCGAGAACAACCACTACGTCGCGCAGGGTCGGAACAAGGTGCCGCGCCACATCCAGCCCGTGCTCCTCGACGAGGAGCTGCTGGCCATCCAGGAGCGGCTCGTGGCGCTCGCGTCCCGGGCCGTCACCGAGCCGCGCGAGGCCCGCCAGGAGCGGACCGCGCTCGAGCGCCGGCAGGACATGGCCCGGCGCCGGCGCGAGCGCATCCTCCAGATTGTCCTGCCCCCTGGCTCCGGCGCGGGCTCGGCCGAGTCCAGGAGGCGTCCGGCGGGCGCTGGTTAGTCCTCGGGGGAGGGAGATTCCGCAAGTCCCTAGGCGCGGGTTGGCCTCTCGGGTAATGTCCTCCAACGTCTCTTTTGACGTCAGGCGCCATGGCATCGAAACGCACCCCTCCCCCAAGCTCGCAGCAGCGTATGGACGACAAGCTGGCCCTCGCCCTGGGGGCTGCGGCGCGTGCCGCCCGGCTGCGCGCGGGACTCACGCAGGCGGAGGCGGCCGAGAAGGTGGGCCTGGCCCCGGGTGTCTATGGCCGCATCGAGCGCGGGGGGATGATGCCCAGCGTCCCCACACTGCGCCGACTGAGCATCGTCCTGAAGATTCCCTCGGACACGCTGCTGAGCCTGAGTCACTCGGAGGTGACGGCCTGGGTGGACTCGCTGCCCCCGCGCGAGGAGCGCTCCCCGGACCTGCGGAAGCTGGCTCGCTCGCTGCGCAACCTGTCCCCGTCCCAGCTCAAGGTGCTCAACGTCATCGCCTCCGCGCTCACTCGCTGAGCCTGGCACCCAGGGCGGGAAGGTTGTGTCCACCCGACGCAGCAGGTGGGGCCCGGCGGATTCCGTCCCGTGGACATCCGCGAGCGGGGTGGTGCGTCGAGGAGTTGCCCCGGTGAGTCCCTGTCGCTATGAGCCATCGACGGGGAGGCGTGAGCCGTGCGTGTCGAGTCGATGAGTCCCGCGGGGCGGTGGTGGTATGCCCTCAAGCCGGCGAGCTGGCCGAAGGTGTTCGTCCCGGCCCTGTTCGGTCAGGCCGTGGGCGCGGCCACCGCTGGTCACGTGTCCATGGGAGCGCTCGTCTTCGGCGTGCTGTGGATGAGCGCCGACGTCGCCTTCATCGTGCTGCTCAACGACTGGGGCGATCGCGAGGTGGATGTCCTCAAGCGCCGCATGTTCCCCCAGGGCTGCTCGCCGAAGACGATCCCCGACGGCATCCTTCCCGGAGGCGCCCTGCTCGCCGCCGGCCTGGGCGCCGGTGCCGTGGCGCTGCTGGTGGCGTGGGGGGCCGGTGTCGTCCTGGAGCGCCCGCTGCTGCTGCCCCTCGCCGCGCTCGGGTTGCTCGTCTTCGTGGCCTATACGCTGCCGCCCCTGCGGCTCAACTACCGGGGCGGGGGTGAGTTGCTGGAGATGGTGGGCGTGGGCGGCGTGCTCCCCGCGCTGCATGTCTATGCCCAGTGCGGGGCCTGGGCTCCCGCGTGGCTGGGGGCACTGGCGCCGGGCCTGCTCGCGCTGTCGCTGTCGAGCGCCCTGGCCAGTGGGCTGTCCGACGAGGAGAGCGACCGCGCCGGGGGCAAGCACACCTTCACCACGCTGCTGGGCAACGCGGTGGCCCGCAGGGGCGCGGAGGTGCTGCTGGGTCTCGGCGTGCTCCTCTGGCTCGGGGTGGGCGGGTTGTCCGGGGACGTGCCTCCTGTCTGGTCGGTGGTGCCCGCCGCGCTGTTGACGGGGTTCTTCGGCGTGCGAAGCCTGCGGAGGAGCCCGGCCGCCGTGACGAATGCGTTCGGCGCGCAGTCGGCGTACAAGGTGGAGCTCCACCGCGCCATCTGGTGGGGCACGGTGGCGCTGTCGGCCCTGGTGCTCGTCGCTGGATTGGGAGGCTCACGGTGAGAGGGTTGCCGGAGGACATCCGTTTCGAGCTCGAGTGTGTGGAGCCCCTGCTCCGAGAGGGTTCCTCGCTCGACTCCAGCCGACCGCACGCGCTCCCGCCCGTCGAGCTGGTGGCGCGGGTGGTGGGTGACCGCGACGAGGTGGTGCGGCTGCGCGCCTTCGTCCGGGGCCTCTGCGAGGTGATCCGGACGCTCGCGGAAGACTTTCCCGACAACGTCTTCTGGGACCTCGATTACCTGGCGTGCTGTATGTGGAGCGCGGGTGGGCCGGAGGAGATCGACGGCTTCGTCCGTCGCGTGGTGGTGGTGTGCCGCGGCTTCGGCAACAAGTCGGAGCTGCGCTTCCGCTATGCCCACGACTTCCTCTACGGCTACGACTGGGCCCGCTGGGTGGCGCGTGAGCCGTCGCTCCGCGCGAGCATCGGACCCTTCGACCTGGCGTTCTTCGACTACCTGGACTCCCGGCGCGAGAAGCTCCTCGAGCTCATCGCAGGCAATGACAGCAAGTACGGGCAGCTCCAGGGCCAGGAGTTCCGCAACCCCTTCACCTTCTGCAGGGAGCCCCGAGAGGAGGCGCACCTGCACCAGGTGCTCGCCCAGGCGGATTTCATCCCCGTCAAGGCGTGGCGGCTCGATGGCGAGCGCCGCTGGGACCTGCCCTTCACCGACCTGCGTGCCGAGGCCGCGAAGCGACTCGGTTTCTCGCGAGAGTCCGCGTCGTGAGGGCCGGGCTGGCGGCGCTCCGGACGTGGCTCCAGGCCTCGCGGCTCCCCTCGCAGTCGTACCTCGCGCTCCCGCTGCTGCTCGGGCAGGTCGTCGCCGCGCACATGCGGGGCCGAGCGCTCGAGCTCGGGACGCTGGTGGGGGTCCAGCTCTTCGGGCTGCTCGATCAGCTCTTCATCGTCTACGCGAATGATTGGGCGGACCAGGAGACCGACCGGCGCAACCGGACGGCCACCCTCTTCTCCGGCGGGTCGCGCGTGCTGGTCGAGGGCCGGCTCCCAGCGCGAGCGCTCGGTCTCGCCGCCCTCCTCTGCGCGGGGGCGCTGCTGGTCCTGTCGGCGGGGCTGGCGGTGGCTCGGGGCGCGCCGCTGCTCGTACCGCTGGCGATGGCGGCACTGGCGCTGCTGTGGGCCTACAGCTATCCGCCGCTCCGGCTCTCCTACCGGGGAGGCGGGGAGCTGCTGCAGATGGTGGGCGTCGCCGGGGTGCTGCCGCTCTATGGCTATGTCGCGCAGGGCGGGGAGCTCGCGAGCTTTCCCTGGGCGCTCCTCGCGCTGCTGCTGCCCACGCATCTCGGCTGTGCCATCGCCACCGCGCTCCCCGACGAGCCCTCGGACCGGGAGAGCGGCAAGTACACGCTGCCGGCGCGGGTGGGGGGCGAGCGGGCTGCCTGGGCCATCGTGGCGCTCAACGGGCTCTCGCTGGCGCTGGCCCCGTTCGGACTGGGCGCCGTGGGCCTGAGCGCGGGCGCGGGGCTGCTCGTGCCGGCGATGGCGGCGCTCGCGGTGCCACTGGTTCATCCCGCGCCACCCGGCTCCCGTCTCATCCAGCTCCGGGTCGCGGCCGCCATCACCGCCACCCTGGCGATGGTCATGATTCCCCTCCTGGGCCTGACGGTCTCCTGAGGACGCCATGACCTACGAGTTCCTGGTGCTGGCGCTCCTGTTCCTGGTGCCGGGAGTGCTCGTCTGGCTCGTGCGCCCGGACCTGCGCTGGCTGATGAAGCGGGTGGCGCTGCTCTCGCTCCCGTTCGCGGCGACCGAGTGGCTGTTCTACCCGGAGTACTGGACCCCTCGGTTCCTGTTCGACCTGGCGGATCGGATCGGCTTCGGCATCGAGGACGTGCTGTTCGTGGTGGGACTCGGGGCCTTCTGCTCCAGCGCGTATGCCGTGGCGTTCCGCCGCACCCTGGTGTCCCGTGGCGCGAGCGAGAGGCCGTGGGCGCGAGCCGTGGGCTCGCTCGTGCTCACGTTCGTGGTGGTCGGGCTGCTGCTCGCGGTGGGCGTGCCCATCCTCTACGCCGCCGTGGCGGCGATGGTGTTGGCTGTCGCCGGCATCCTGGTGAGGCGCGGGGACCTGCTGGGGCCGAGCCTGCTGGGCGCGTTGCTCTCGGCTACCCTCTACCTGGGGCTTTGCCTCGTTTTCGAGTTGCTCGTGCCCGGCGTCTTCGAGCGCGCGTGGCGCCCGAGCCTGCTGCTGGACGGCAGGCTCCTCGGTGTTCCTCTCGATGAGCTGTTGTATGGGTTTGGCGCGGGGCTCATCGCCACGGCTTTCCCAGCCTGGGCCTTCGGGTTGCGGTTCGTGCCGCTCCCGCCGCGCTCAGCTCAGAGCGGCAGGTCCTCGGCGTAGTAGTCGAGCCCCAGGTGCGTGAGGGGCTCCTCTCCGGCAATCACCCGCAGCGTGTTCTTCAGCTTGGTGGTCTGGATGAACAGGTCATGCTCGGGCTGCAGGCCGGGCTGGGCCATGGGGCTCTTGAAGTAGAAGGACATCCACTCCTGGATGCCCTTCCACTCCAGGCGCCGCGCCAGGTCCATGAACAGCGCGATGTCCAGCACCAGCGGCGCGGCGAGGATGGAGTCGCGGCAGAGGAAGTTGACCTTGAGCTGCATCGGGTAGCCCATCCACCCGAAGAGGTCGATGTTGTCCCAGCCCTCCTTCGCGTCGCCGCGAGGCGGGTAGTAGTGGATGGACACCTTGTGGCTCACCTTGCCGTAGAGCTCCGGGTAGAGCTCCGGCTGGAGGATGGTGTCCAGCACGCCCGACTTCGTCACTTCCTTGGCCTTGAAGGCCCGCGGGTCGTCGAGCACCTCGCCGTCCCGGTTGCCGAGGATGTTGGTGGAGAACCAGCCCTCCAGGCCCAGCATGCGCGCCTTGAGCGCCGGGGCGATGACCGTCTTCATCATCGTCTGGCCGCTCTTGAGATCCCTCCCCGCCACCGGCACTCCCTGCTGGCGCGCCAGCTCTTGCAGCGCCGGGGTGTCCACGCACAGGTTCGGCGTCGCGTTGGCGAAGGGCACGCCCTCCTGGAGCGCCGCGTAGGCGTAGAGCAGCGTGGGGTTGATGCTGGGGTCATTGGCATCCAGCGCCTTCTCCAGCTCCTCCAGCGAGCTCACCGCCTGGGGCGGCGCGGCGTACGTCTCCACCGAGGCGCACAGCACCATCACCGCGCGCTTCGCCCCCAGCTCCTCGAGGAAGTCTCGGATGTCCTGGCGCAGCGCCTCGATGCTCTTGCGGTGCGTCTTCGTGCCCTTGAAGTGGTTGGCCGCGATGCGGCGCACGAACTCGGGGTTGTAGACGCCCTTCTTGGGCTTGAGCTTCTCGAGCGCGGGCTTCACCAGCGCCAGGTGCTCCTTGCTCAGCACCGCGGAGCGCTCGGCCACCTGATACGCGTTCTCGCCGATGATGTCCCAGGCTCCGAAGACCACGTCCTTCACCGAGGCGATCGGCACCAGGTCCTTGATGCGCACGTTGCGCCCCTCGGTGCGCTTGCCCAGGCGGGCCATGCCCATCTGCGTCAGCGAGCCCACCGGCACGCCCTTCCCCATCCGCATCAGCTCCACGCCCGCGATCAGCGTGGTCGAAACCGCGCCGAGCCCCGGCAGCAGCACCGCCAGCTTCCCCTCGGGCTTGGAGACAGCTCTCGCCTTGTGGTCCATGCGCTCGCCTCTCCCCTGGAACCAGAACGTTCCGCCATGCGTGAGGCCCCCCACCGTTGAATGCAAGGGGCTCCGAGGGCGATCCCCGGGCGCGCTGTTGGCCAGTCCAACGCCTCGCTGACGGCGGGGTCCAAAAGACGACGACGCAGACGAGCGCGGGGCGTCAGTGCAGCGGGGCACCGGCCTCGTCGAGGTTCACCTTCTCGTTGTCGCCCGGGCGGTACGGCTCGCCGGTGAGGACGCCCTTCACGAAGCCCACGAGCTGCACCATGCGGCTGTTGGGGGTGTCCCAGTACTCGGCCTTGTTCACCTTCACGCAGAGCAGGGCGAGCTCGGGGTCATCCAGCCCCTTGGGGAACCAGGCCTTGAGGGTGGGGTTCCACAGCTCGCGCGCCTTCTCCTTGTCGAGCACCAGCCGGCCCTGGCCGCTCACCGAGACATACCGGTCCCTCGTGGGGTCGGAATAGGAGAGGTTGACGTGATGGTCTCGCTCCACCGCGTCCACCTTGGGTGAGTGCTCGCGGGTGAAGAACCACAGCTCCCCGTCGAAGTCCCGGTCATGCGTCCACATGGGGCGGCTGCGCAGGGTGCCGTCCTCCTCCACCGTCGTCATCATCGTCACCTTGATGCCGTGGATGAGCTCGCCCAGGTGCTCGATGGGGTCCTTCTTCTCCGTCTTCTTCGTGGCCATTCCTGCCTCCCATGTGCTCACGGTAAGCAGGGGCTCGGAGGGTGGCAGGAGACGAAGGCCGCTCCGCTGCATGCCCGGCGGGAAGGCCAGCACCGCTCAACTTCCGCTAAAACGAGACAGGGCGCGCCTGGACTGCGCGCGTAGCGCTCTTTACCGCCAAGAGGCCTCGTCGGATACTCCTGTACGCGGAGTCTTGGAGCCCTCTTGCTTCTCGTGCGGCTGCGCTCGCTCGCCCGGGGGGCCGCTGTGCTTGCGGGCATCGCCCATGTACGCTGCGCGCACTGTTCAGCGCGGCCGGGGCCGCACTTCTCGGACAGGGGGGCAGTATGACTGGCATCCACGGCATGGACGGCATGTCCACGGCGCAGATCCACGACGAGTTGCGGCGCGGCGGGAAGTTCGTCGTCTTCGAGTACTGCGTCTCGGTGCTCGTGCTGAGCTTCAAACGCTGCTCGGATGTCTACTTCGTGCGGGCCGGGCAGGGCACGTTCGGCATGAGCCTCGGCTACACCCTCATGTCGCTCTTCCTGGGCTGGTGGGGCTTCCCGTGGGGCTTCATCTACACGCCTCGCTGCCTCGCCACGAACCTCGGGGGTGGCAAGGACGTGACGGAGCTGGTGCTCTGCGCGCTGCTCGCGCCGCCGTATGACCCGGGCCTCGGGTAGCCCTCGGCGGACGCGGCTCACATCGCCGCTTCCCACGAGAAGTGGGACATGAAGATGGAGCGCTTGCCGAGGTGGTAGGTGAGCGCGAAGTCCGCGTAGTCATACGCGCCGGGCCTCGGGAGCGGGAAGCTCCGGGCCGCCGAGAGCTGCGCGCACGAGGCCACCAGCGCCATGTGCGTGAAGGCCTGCGGGAAGTTGCCCAGCGCCTCGCCCGTGCCCGGCACCGCCTCCTCGCCGTAGAGGCCCACGTCGTTGGACAGGCTCAGCAGGTGCTGGAGCAGCTCCTCGGCCTCTCCCGTCCTTCCCGAGTGCACCAGCACGTCGTGCAGCCAGAAGGAGCACAGGAGGAAGGTGCCCTCGCCACCGTGCAGGCCGTCCGGGGCGTGGTAGCGGAAGAGCAGCCCGTCCTTCTCCAGCCGCTGGCGCACCAGGGCCACCGTGCGGCACACCAGCGGGTGGGTCGCCGGCAGGAAGCCGAGCGCGGGCAGTTGCAGCATCGAGGCATCCGCCTGGTCCGAACCCACCGCCTGGGGGAACCATCCGTTGCGAGCGCCCTCGTGCAGCAGGTACTCGCGCAGCAGCGCTCGCTCGCGGGCCCAGCGCCCCACCGGGGCCGGGAACCGCCGCGTGCGTGCGATGCGGAGGGCCCGGTCCAGGGCCACCCAGCACAGCAGCTTCGAGTGGATGAAGTGCCGGGGCGCGTCGCGTATCTCCCACAACCCCTGGTCCGGCTCCCGCCAGTGCTCGCACACGTCCTCCACCAGCCGGCTCAGGTAGTCCCAGTTCCTCGGCGTCAGCCGGCCGCCCATCTTCGCGAACAACCACGCCCCCTCCAGCATCTCCCCGAAGACGTCGAGCTGGAGTTGCTTCACCGCCCCGTTGCCGATGCGCACCGGCCGCGAGCCCCGGTGGCCCTCCAGGTGGGTCAGCTCCAGCTCGGGCAGCAGCCGGTGGCCGCGGATGCCGTACATGATTTGCATGTCCTCGGCGCGCCCCGCGCTGGTGCGCCGCAGCCAGTGCCGGAAGGCGAAGGCCTCCTCCTGGTAGCCCAACAGCATCAGCGAGATGAGGGTGAGCGTGGTGTCGCGCAGCCAGGTGTAGCGGTAGTCCCAGTTGCGCTCACCGCCCGGCTCCTCGGGGAGGGACGCGGTGGGGGCCGCGACGATGGCGCCCGAGGGGGCGTACGTCAGCGCCTTGAGCACCAGCGCCGAGCGGCGCACCGCGTGCATGTACTCGCCCTCGTAGGCGCAGTGGGAGCTCCACTCGCGCCAGAAGGCCACCGTCTCCTCCAGCCGGCGGCGGAGCACCGCGGGTTCCGGCATGTCCGCCGGAGCGCGCTCGATGAGCGAGGGCGTCCACGCCGCTTCCACCCAGTCCTCGTCCCCGGCCCGCATGTGCCAGCGCGCACGCACGGAGGTGTCGCTCGCGGCCAGCGGGCGCGTGGCCGTCACCCACAGCGCGTCCGCGCCCCCCACGAACTCGGCCGTCCGGAGCGAGGTGAGGCTGATGCGTGGCACGAAGGCGCCGTACTCGAAGCGCGGAGCCACCACCACGCGCGCCAGCACCCGGCCCGCGACGCAGCGCACCCGCCGCAGCAGGGCATGCCGCGTCCCCACGCGCGAGCTGCGTGCCTGTTCCATGCGGACGGGCATGCAGTCCGTCACCTCCAGCACTCCGCCAGGGGTGGTGAAGGTGGTGACGAGGACGTTGGTGTCCTCGAGGTAGTGGCGCGTGGACTGGAACGGGCCATCCGGGCTCACCCGGAAGGAGCCACCCCGGCGCTTGTCGAGGATGCGGCAGAACACCGCGGGCGAGTCGAACCGGGGGAAGCACGCCCAGTCGATGGAACCGTCACGTCCCACCAGCGCCGCGGAGTGGCAGTCGCCCAGCAAGGCGTAGTCGTCGATCCGCTGCGGCATTCCGTCTCCCGGGACCACCCCAGACTTGGGGCCTCCCTCGTCATTGGGGCCGGGGGAGGGGAGTTACAACCTGGACACTCGGTCCGGCCCATGCGAGCGCGCCCCCCCTCCAGCTAGGAGGATAGGCGCCGCCTGGGCTCGGACTCTGATTCCGTCCTTGCTTCAGTGGAGCGTCACGAATGTCCCACGTCCACAAGCTCATCACCCGACTGGCCGGGGCTGGCCACGCTCTACCCCTGCTGGCCTCGGTCGGGATCGCACTCCTGCTGGGGTTGGCGGGCGGGCCACCCTTCCACCACCCGGACTCCATCGTGAAGCAGGCGCTGGCGACGGTGCTGAACCAGGGCAACCCCAGGTTCTTCAACTACCCGGGCCTGGTCATCTACGTGAACGCGGCCGCCTACTGCATCGTCTTCTTCCTGCTCAGACAGTTCGGCGGGGGTCCGCCCACGTTTCAGGCCTTCGCCGACCAGTCCCAGAGCGGGTTCCTGCCCCTGTCGGCCGCCAGGATTCCGTACACCCTTCCGGGGCACGTCGTGGCGCTCTCGTTCTCGGCCATCGGCCTGACGGCGACGTATTTCGTTGCCTACCGGCTCACGCGCAATCGGCTGACCTCGGCCCTGGCGGTGCTCCTGGCGGGCACCTCGCTCCTCTGGGTCCAGCAGTCGCACATGGACACGGTCGACCTGCCCCTGGCCGCCATGTGCATGCTGACCCTCTGGCTGGTCATGCGGTGGATCGACAGCGAGCGCCGCTCGCGTCCGCTGGCCCTGGCCATGGGCATCGCGGTGGGGTTGGCCGCCAGTGCCAAGTACAACGGCGCGGTGGTGGGGGTCGCCATCCTGGTCGCCGCGTTGGCGGAGGAGGGCTTCCGGTTCGACCGTCTCATTCATCAGATGCTCTTCGTGGGCCTGGGAGCGGCAGGCGCGTTCCTCGCCTTCAATCCCTATGTCCTCGTCGAACGGTCCACGTTCCTCGGCTCCTTTCGCTATGAGTCTCGCCATGCGTTCGAGCTGGGGCACTTCGGGTATGACACCCGGACTCCCTGGCTCGAGCACTCTCTCGCCCTGGTCAACGGCATCGGCATCGTGCCTGTCGCGCTCGGGGTCGTGGGTCTGGTCATCCTCGTGAGAGAGCGGACGGTAGCCCGCTCGAAGAAGCTGGCGCTGCTGGCCTTCGGGCTCGCCTTCACGCTGGTCGTCTTCCGCTCGCTCCTGGCCTTTGACCGATACGTGCTCCCCCTGGTTCCCCTGATGGGCTCGTTGGCCGCCATCGGCATCGTGGGGCTCTGCGAGCGGGTGCGTGGGCCGACCCTCAGCGGCCTCGTGGTCACCGTGCTGGGGAGCGCTGCCCTGGCGCAGAGCTGCTACCGCTCCGTGCGCCACGACTGGTTGCTGACCCGCCCCGATACCCGTGAGCTGCTGCTCAGCCTGTTGTCCGCTGAGCGCCCCCAGGCCCGCGAGGTGCTGGGCGCCGACTACATGATGCCGTGGCTCGGGCAACAGGGATTCCCCAGGTCCGACAGCCTTCAGGGCTTCACCCATCGGGAAGCGCTGGCCTCCGCGGACCTGGTGGTGCTCGACAGCTTCTCCATCGATCGGTACGTCTCCGATACCTTCCGGCCCGAGACGTGTCGGTCCTATCTCACGAACATGAACGCCCTGAGTGGCTTCTACGCCCTCGGCATTTCACCGTTCGACCGGCCCAAGGATGAAGTGCCGTTCGCCAGCCATTCCGTCTATTCGCCCGCGCTGCAGGACCTGGACTTCCGAACCCTGCCGGGGCCCTACATCGAGCTCTATTCGCCCGACTCCGCGGACCTGACCCGCCTGCACGAGGCCTGCCAGCGACTGGGCTACTCGTGCACGCTCATGGAGCCCGGCCAGGGTTACTACCTGCGCATGAGCCTCGCGGGGGCCCGGTCCTGAGCCACCTATGAGAGCGAGGCGGGGGCGTGATCCGCGTTGTCGACGATGGAGCGGACCCCCGCGGCGTGGGCGCAATGGGCGCAGCAGTAGAAGGTGCCATTGGCCTCGACGCCGTGGCCCAGCACCTTGCAGCTACAGTGGTCGCAGACGGGGGCCAGCTTGTGGACGGCGCACTCGAAGCTGTCGAAGGTGTGGGTGACGCCAGCGGTGATGACCTGGAAGGCCAGGTAGTACTCGTTGCCACAGACCTCGCACTTGGCCATGGAAGCCTCCTGGGAGAAGAATGGGTCCTCGCGCGCCACGGGGCGAGCCACCCGACCCCCTCGCCGAGCGGCTCGCATCGACGGTCGGTCCCTACTCAGCCCGTCTGTCTATCGCCAGCCCGCTCGCTTCGTGTGCAGCCGGCCCGAGGTGCATGCGACCCTCGCTCGGCTCTTTCATTCGTGGACGGGACGAGAACTGGCGCGCTGGCGGGCCAGCTCCAGGATGCGGGCATTCTCGGGCACCCGCGCGAGGAAGCGCTCCCGGCCGGCCTCCTCTGGAATCTCCTCGGCGCGGGAGCGCACACACTCCAGCGCGTCACGCAGGGCCCGCTCGCCAGCGGCGGTGTCGCCCAGGGCGAAGCACGCCTCGGCCAGCACCTGGAGCAGTCCCACCTTGGCGAATCCCTCCCCGCCGGCCGCCGCGAGCTGGCTCAGCGCGGGCTCCACCTCCAGACGTGCTTCCGCCGCTCGCCCTTGCGCCAGCAGCAGGGCCCCCAGGTACCAGCGCGCCGGGAGCGCGAAGGGCACGAACGGCTCCAAGACTTCGCAGGCCCTGCGCGCCCGGCTCAGCGCCTCGCCCAGGTTCCCCTCGTTCTCCGCGGCCCGGGCGAGCACCAGGAGCGTGGAGCCCAGGTGCACCCGGTTGGGGGACTGCTCGTCCAGCGTCCCATGGGCCAGGGTCCGAGCCTCTTGCTGATGAGCCGGATCGGGACTGGCGGCCAGCATGGTGGCCAGACGCTCCCGGGTGTGGGTAATGGTGAAGCGCCGTCCCCCGCGCAGGGCCAGGACCAGGCCGTGGCGGACCCGCTCCACCGCGCCCTCCGTGTCTCCCAGGGCCAGCAGCGCGTGTGCCGCCCAGACGTGGGCCGCCACCGTGTCGTGCTGCTCGCCCACTTCCCGGAAGGACTTCTCGGCCCGTTGAATCCAACTCAACGCCTTCCATGGGCTATCTCGTCAGGTGCGAGGTCCCTGAAGCAGAACAGGGTGTACATCCAGCCGCGCACGATGCCGTCCTGGGCGATGACGTCCTGGCCCGTCCGCTCCAGCCGATCGATGCAGACCTCGGCTCTCGCGCAGGCACCGATATAGGCAGTCATACGTGCCCATGAAACAGAGGGACAGGTAGTAGGCGCTCCGGGCCTCTGGCTCCGGCTCGGTCTCCATCAGCAACCGGCACAGGGTGAGCAGGTACTCCTTCTCGCTCTGGCCGCTGCCCAGGCTCAGCCGTCGATCAGCCTGCACCATTGGATGCTGCCCGTTCTCAGTCGGGCAGCACGGTGCGGCCCAGCCTGAACATCGTCGCGAAGTCATCCATCCAGAAGGCGGTGGTGGCCTGCAACGCCCGCAGCCGCGCCCCTGCTCGCCCCGGGGCGCCAGCGCCAGGGCCGCCTGCCATGCACCGCTCCAGGCCCTGCATGTCGTCGTCGCTCGAAGAGCTGCTCGGCGGCCTGGGTGTAGAAGTGGATGGCGCGCTCGGGCTGCTGGCCCAGCCGGGAGTGCTCGGCGAGCACTCGCGGATCGCTCTCCCCGGCCTGCTCCAGCCACTGGCCCGTCCGCCGGTGACCGAGCGGACTTGTGGCTGTCCGGCACCAGCCCGTAGGCCGCGTCCCGCACCAGTGCATGGCGGAAGCGGTACTCGGTGCTCGACCCGGAAAGCGGCTGGAGGGTTGCGGCTCCACCCACTCCAGCTCCACCAGGTGCTGCAGCCAGTCGCTCCAGCTTCGGGCGCGAGAGCTCCTCGCCCAACAGCGCCGCACACGCCCCCATCCCAGAAGGTGCGCCCCAGGAGGCTGGCGGCCAGCAACACCTGCCGCGCTCCTGGGCTCCAGCCGTCCCAGGCGCGCCTGGAGCATGGCCAGCACCGTCTGCGGCGCGGCCTCGCCCCGGCCCTCCGCCTCTCCGCGGATGAGCTCCTCCAGGAACAGGGCGTTGCCGGCCGCCTGCTCCACGAGCCGATCGATGAGGGCGTCGGGCATCTCCGGGCCGAGCACCTCGCGCACCAGCCGCGCGCCCGCCTTGCGGCTTCAGTCCTCGCAGGGCGAGCTCCTGCAGTCCGCCGGCGCCCACGAGGCCGGGGAAGCAGTTGCTCCACCTCGGGCCGGGACAGGGCCAGCACCATGAGGGGCTGCTCCGCCAGCTCCCGCAGCGCCTCGTCCACGAGCCGGACGGTGAGCGCATCGCCCCAGTGCAGATCCTCCAGCACCAGCAGCACCGGGTGGTGGGCGCACTCGGCCCGCAGGAAGGTCACCAGCGCCCGGCCCACCTGGGTGCTCATCAGCTGCGGGTCTCCCGCGGGCGGCGCGCAGCCGGGGGCTGTGCTCGTCCGGGAAGGGGATGCCACACAGCTCGCCGAGGAACTCGGCCATCTCCTGGGCCTGTGGCCGCGGGCAGGTGCCAGCCGAGAGCCGCTGCGAGCAGCCCGGGCCTGCGCATCTCGAGCGGCTCGATGCCGGTGATGCCGCACAGCCGGCGGAGTGCCTGTCCGAGCAAGCCATCCGCCGAGCCGGCGCTCATGGGATCGCCCCGGCCCAGCAGCACCAGCACCGTGCTGTCCCTGCTCGCTCCAGGCGGCGGAGGAACTCGTGGCGCAGGCGGGACTTGCCCATGCCCGCCGGGGCCTGCACCAGCACGGCCTGCGCGAGCGGACTCCTGCACGCAGGTGGTGAAGGCCAGCTCCAGCAGGGTCAGCTCCTGCTCCCGGCCCACACAGGGGTGGGCTTGCCCAGCAGGGGGCGGGAGGCATCCGCGCCCAGGCTGCTCGCCTGGCAGCAGGAACACGCCAGGCGGGGCGCGGGAGAGCTGGAAGCCAGGGCCCAGCAACCCCGCGGTGACCTCGTCCAGCAGCACCGGCGCGGAGGCGTCGGGGGACGAGCGCCTCGAGCTGGCGCAGCAGCTGGCCCGCGCGGTCCATGGCCTCGCCCACGGGCAGGTCGGACGCGAGCCGGCCCCGGCCGGTGGTGAGCACCACGGCGGCCTCGGGCCAGCGCTCCTGGATGAGAGGGCGCAGCGCGCCGCGAGGGCGGCCGGGATCCGTGGCCGAGCCATGCATCGCCACCAGGGTGGCCACCAGCGAGCCGTCGGCGAGCAGCTCCACCTGGGCGCCAGTGGGGCGAGAGCAGGGTGCGCAGCGTGTCGCGCAGGGTGTCCGCACGAGTCCTGCTGTCCGCTGGAGGGCCCGCTCGGCGGCGCGAGGCGCGGCCAGCAGCACGCTGACGAGCTGCTGCTCGGCGCCGACCAGGCCAGCGGGAGCCGTGGCTCGTGGACAGCGCGGGCGGGGACTCGTCGCCGCCGGCGAGTCTGAGCCGCTCCAGGGCCGCCAGCAGGCTGGCGGCGTCCGGGAAGCCGGTGCTCGGGGTCCTTGGCCAGCATGCGCTCGAGCAGCGCCTCGCAGGGCCACGGGGAGCTCGGGCGCGGGGCGAGCGCAGGGGCTCGGGCTCGCGTGAAGAGGATCTTGGCCAGCGCGGCGACGAAGTGGGGCGCGGTGAAGGGCGGCCTTGCCCGTCAGGCACTCGTAGAGCACGCAGCCCAGGGAGAAGATGTCCGCGCTCGGGGTGAGCGGCGCCTGCGCGGACGACCTGCTCCGGAGCCATGTAGCCCGGAGTGCCGAGCACCATCTGGCTGGCCGTGAGGCCAGGGAGGGCACCATGTGGCGCGCCAGGCCGAAGTCCAGCAGCACCACGTCCTCGGGGCGGCCGTGGCGCAGGAAGAGGTTGGAGGGCTTGAGATCGCGGTGGATGATGCCGCGCTGGTGGGCCACGGCGAGCGCCTCGGCGGCGCTGGCGCAGCAGGGTCAGCGACTCCTCGAGGCTCACGGGCTGGCGCGCGAGGCGCTGGGCCAGGTCCTCCCCCTCCAGCCACTCCATGGCGAGGAAGGGCCGGCCGTCCGGGGTGGAGCCATGGGCGACGTAGGAGACGATGCCGGGGTGGCGCAGCTCGGCCAGGACGGCGGCCTCGCGAGTGAAGCGCTGGAGGGTCTCGGCGCTCTCGGCGTGGAGCAGCTTGAGCGCCACGGGCTGACCGGAGACCGAGTCGCAGGCGCGATAGATGGTGCCCATGCCGCCACGGCCCACGAGGGCCGCGAGCGTGAAGCGCCCGGCGATGACCGTGTCCACCTGGAGCTCGGAGGCCGCGACTGAGGGCCGATCCCGGGGAGGCCGGCCGGGGATGATTTGCATAGGGGGTCCGAAGTCTAGGGCCGCGGGAAGAACGGACCTACTGCCTCCGCGTATCGCGCCCACGCGGCCGCGTGTTTCCACCACGCCGCGCCGCTTCAGGACGGGCCCGCGCGCACAGCCTCTCTGGATCATTCCAGGGACGCGACGCGAACAAGGACTCCGTGGGAGCAGGCGTGTGCCGGGACTCACTCCTGGCGATTGGCACGGCGGGTGCTGAGGGGCCGCCCATCACCCCCTTCGGACGACTCCGTCCCAGAAGCCCATGAACAACAGGCACGACAGCAGGGTCGACAGCGGTGGCCTCCTACGGAACGGTCGTCCGTTCGGCACGGAGGACTGTGATGTCTTCGTGGCGCGGTATCGGGAGTGGCTCCTGGTGAAGGCGAGGAGCGTGTGCCGCAATCCGCATGACGCGGAAGACCTCGCGCAGGAGACCCTGCTGCGATTCCTCCAGGCCTTCGGCAAGGGCGAGGCGTTTCCCAGCCAGAAGGCGTGTGAGACATGGTTGACCACCACCCTGACGCGCCTCGTCTATGACCAGTGGCGGGCGAGCAGGAGCCAGTCCCACTGGGCGAAGGACCCGAGCCTGAATGGCGAGGCCCAGAGAGCCTGGGGGTCCAGCGCGCGGCCCGTCTACGACACGCTCACGGATGCACAGTTCTCCCAGGCCCTCGAGGCGCTGAGTCCCAAGCTGCGGACCACCTTCGAGCATCCACGCGGCCGGACAGAAGTACCAGGACATCGGCCGCTCCCTGGGTCTCTCGTTGGGGACCGTCTCCAAGCGGCTATACGACGCCCGAGCGAAGCTGCAGAAACTCCTCCGGCCCCACGCGGGGGTGGGCATGAGCTGAACGCCGTTTCCCTGGATGAAGGGCGTCGGGTCGGCGTAGAGGAGGGCGATGTTCGACCCGCTCCCCTCCCTCGTTACAGCGCTCCAGGCCGCGAGGCACTTCGAGCAGGCCGCGAGCGCGGTGCTCCGCACGGTGTTGCTCCTGGGCGAGAAGGCGCTGGAGACCAGCCCCTTCGCCCGGGAGGGCCGGTTGCTGCGCGGCGTGGTGCACCTGCGGCCGGAGGACGCCTATCGCCGCCTGGTGTCGTTGGAGTGGGAGTCGCTCGCGGCCTCGGCTCCAGGCGAGGAGCCCCTCCAGACGGGCGAGGAGCCCCAGGGGGCGCTGCTGGCCTCCGCCTCCGCCTGGCGCGCCGTGGTGGAGCATGGCTGTGCCCTCTCCATCGATGTGGGCCTGGGCACCTTGAGTCCTCATCAGGGGGCCTCCCGCGACTTCACCGCGCCGAGCCTGGGGAGCACCGTCTTCAACCCCGAGAGCCAGCAGCGGCTGTTGAGCCGCCAGACCACGCATGTCTGTGTCCTGCCGCTGCGCGGAGTGGGCGGACGCATCGATGGGATGCTCGCGCTGGAGGCGAACTGCATGGCGGCGATCGGCCAGGAGTTCATCTGGCGGCAGGTGGGTCTCCAGCTCCAGCTCGCCGTGGACCTGGCCACGCCCTATCTCTCGGGCCTGCCCCATGCGGGAGCCCTGCCGGAGACGGACGAGTACCTGCCCGTGGTCGGCGCCTCCATGGCCAACCTGATTGGCGTGCTGCGGGTCTTCGCACAGCAGGAGGAGACGCTCCTCATCAGCGGCCCCACCGGAGCCGGCAAGTCCCGGTTGGCCCGCTGGTGTCATGAGCGCTCCGCCCGTCGGCGGGGTTCCTTCGAGGCGCTGGACCTGATGATGGTGCCCGAGGAGCTGCAGATGGGAGAGCTCTTCGGCTGGCGCAGGGGCGCCTTCACGGGCGCGGTGCGGGACAATCCCGGCTGCCTCGCGAGGGCCCAGGGCGGCACGTTCTTCATCGATGAGATCGACAAGCTGTCCCTCAAGGCGCAGGCAGGGTTGCTGCACGTGTTGGAGGAGCGCACCTACCGCACGCTCGGGGACGCCGCGAGCCTGCAACGGGCCAACGTGCGCTTCATCATCGGCACCAACGCCGACCTGCGCGAGTCGGTCCGGCGAGGCACCTTCCGGGAGGACCTGTTCTACCGCATCAACGTCCTGCCCGTCCGGTTGCCCCCGCTGGAGGAGCGTCGGGACGAGATCGCCGCCTGGGCCCGCTACATGCTGGAGCGCCACCACCAGGAGAAGAAGCCCGTGGGCGTGGTCCGCCTGTCCATGGACGCCGAGAAGCGGCTGGAGCTGTGCTCCTGGCCCGGCAATCTGCGGCAGCTCGACAACATCATCCGGCGCGCCTACACGCTGGCGTTGGTGCAGGAGGGCGGGGTGGGGCAGGAGCTGGAACTGCGAGAGCGCCACGTCCAGCAGGCACTCGCCTACGAGGAGAGCCGGCAGGGCTCACTGGTGGGGGCGCTGGGCCAGGCGGCGCGTGCCTTCGTGCAGGAGGCGCAGCGCCGGAGCAGCCCCCTCGACATCGACTTCGCCGAGAGCCTGCGGGGCTTCGTGCTGGCCGAGGCGGTGCAGCAGGTGGGGCGGGAGGAGGCCTTCCGCCTGGTGGGGCGCGAGTCGCTGGTGAAGAGCCGCAACCACCTGAAGGCGCTCCGTCAGGAGTTGAGGAAGGCGGAGGCGCTGTGCAAGGAGGTGGGGCAACCGGCCCCCGCCTCCTTCGCGCAGGCGGAAGGCGCTGATACCTGAGCCGTGAAGTGAACGGGCCGGGCAGGACCCTCGTGGGGTCGAGCCCGGCCCGGGTCAGCTGTCCGCGAGTGCGGATGGAGACATCAGGTCAGGCAGACGTGGGTGGTCACGGTGGGGAACGCGTTCAGCGAGCCATCCGGCACCACGAAGTGGTTGGCCCAGTCGAAGCTGTCGGGATTCTGGATGAGGTACTTCCCGCCGATGCTCATGAGGTAGATCAGCCCGCTGGAGCGCTCGCGCAGGCGGGTGGCGCACCCGGGATTGGTCCGCAATGCGGACGTGGAGCCGTCCGGCACGATGTGCACGTTCTCCCAGCCGCCGTAGTACAGCACGTCCGACTCGGTGGGGAGCCAGAACTTCGCGCCCCCGAAGGTGACGTACACATCTTCCTTGGTACGCTCGCGCACCATCAGGCCGTTCACCGGGACGCTGAAGAGGTAGAAGTCATTGAGGCTGCCCTGGGGAATGGTGCGGACGGAGTTCCAACCACCGAAATACTGCAGCTCCGCTTCCGACGGGACGTGCCACTTCTGGTGCCCGAGGATCATATAGACGGGAGCGGTATCTCGCTCCCGCACCGTGGTGCCATCCTGAGGGGAATTGGTGATGCCATCCAGGGTGCTGGTCGGGACGAAGAACGTGAAGTAGGTGGAGTTGAAGTACGGCTGCTCCGAGGAAGGAATCCAGAACTTCGCACCTCCGGCGATGAGGTAGTGGGAGCCAGAGACGGAGTCGATCAGGATGGAGCCATCGGGATAGGGGGAGTAGCTCTGGGCCTGGGCCGACCCGGCGCTGAGCAGCGCCACCGCCATCGCGAACGCCACGAGCAGACTGCTGGTGATTCGGGAAAGCATTTGTAACTCCTTGTCTTGGATGGAGACGCGGGGAAGGTGTTACGGCTGCTGGAACGGGGTGAACTTCGGGAACGGGTTTCCGGTTCCGAGCTGGCCGTAGTTGTTTTGGCCCCAGACCCAGACGGTGCCGTCCGAGGAGCGCACGGCGAGCGAGTGGGTGAACGCGCCGGAGAGGGACGAGACGCCACTCAGGCCCGACACCTGCACCGGGGTGAGCCGCTGCGTGGTGCTGCCGTCGCCGAGCTGCCAGGTGCTGTTCTGTCCCCAGCCCCAGAGGGTGCCATTCGAGAGCTGCACGAGCGAGTGGCTGACGCCGGCGGCAGCGGACACGACGTTGCTCAGGCTCGACACCTGGGAGGGCAGGGCGCGCGGGCCGACCGTCGTTCCGTCGCCGAGCTGGCCGGAGCTGTTGTCACCCCAGGCCCAGAGGTTGCCGCTCGAGTCCAGGGCGAGCGCGTACTTGTGCCCAGCGGAGACGGACACGACGTTGGTCAGGCCCGACACCTGCACCGGCGAGGGCCGGTCGATGTTCGTCCCCTCCCCGAGCTCGCTGTCGAAGTTGCGACCCCAGGCCCAGGCGGTGCCGTTCGAGGCCACGGCGAGCGAGAAGCGGTACCCGGCGGAGATGGACGAGATGCCACTCAGGCCCGGCACCTGTCCCGGGGAGGTCCTCGGAGTGGAGGTCGTCGTCCCGTCCCCCATCTGGCCGTAGGAGTTCTCCCCCCAGACCCAGACGTTGCCGTTCGAGTCGCAGGGCGAGCGAGTGGCGGCCACCGGCGTCGATGGCCGTGACGTTGCTCAGGATCAGCGCCGGCGCGAGCCGGTTCGTGGTCGTCCCGTCCCCGACCTGTCCGAAGGCGTTGTTTCCCCAGGCCCAGAGGTTGCCGCTCGAGTCCAGCGCGAGCGAGTGCTCGCCCTGGGTGGAGATGGCCACGACGTTGCTCAGGCCCGACACCTGCACCGGAGTGCTCCGCGGAGTGGTCGTCCCATCCCCGAGCTGGCCAAAGGAGTTGTCACCCCAGGCCCAGACGGTGCCGTTGGAGCCCAGGGCCAGCGAATGGTAGAGGCCGCTGCTCACGGATGTGGCGGTGCTGCCCAGCGCCACCTGCGTCTGCGTCCGCGAGGCCTGCCCATCCTCCACGCCTTCCTGCCCCGAGCACCCCGCACAGAACAGCACAGCCAGCAGCGAACCCGACAGGGCCTTCCACGATACCAAGGACGTGCTTGCCTTCATGGCTTCTCTCTCTTCGTTCTCACAGCGAGTCATGGGCGAAGCTCTCGCCCATCGGGCCCCACCGGCCCTCGTTGGGCCAGGTAGAGCCCAGCCATAAAAGACGGGACCCGCGGCGTTTCTTACATGCGGGGCGTGCGAATCAGGCCGCTCACCCCTGTGCCCCGAGGGTCACGCGTGGGCCTGGGCGAGCAGCCGGCGCGTGGCCTCGTGTCGGGGTGTGTCCAGCACCTGCTCGGGCGGGCCCAGCTCCACGAGGTGCCCCTGGTCCAACACCAGCACCATCTCGGAGGCCCGCGCGAGTGCCACGTCGTGCGTCACCACGAGCTGTGTCATCCCCAGCGAGCCCACCCGGCGCAGCGTCTCCACCACCTCGCGGCGCAGTGACGGGTCCAGCGCGCTCGTGGGCTCGTCGTACAGCAGCACCGCCGGCTCCATGGCGAGCGCCCGCGCGATGGCCACGCGCTGCCGCTGCCCTCCGGAGAGCATCTCCGGGTACGCGTCCATCCGGTGCTCCCAGCCCGAGCTCCTCCAGCAACTGGCGGGCCCGTGCCTCGGCCTCGGCGCGCGAGCGCTTCGCCACCAGCCGCTGCGCCAGCGTGCAGTTGTCCAGCGCCGTCAGGTGGGGGAACAGCTCGAAGGACTGGAACACCAGCCCCGCGTGCCCGCCCAGATGGATGGTGCCCGAGTCCGGCCGCTCCAGGCCCACGATGCAGCGCAGCAGCGTGGACTTGCCCGAGCCGCTCGGCCCGAGGATGGCGGCCAGCCGGCCCGTCTCCAGCGTGAACGACACGCCGTCCAGGGTGGCCGAGGCCGCTCCGGGGAAACGCTTGCGCACCTCCTCGACGCGAATCATCGCGCCACCCCCTTCAGGTGCTGGCCGAGCCGGGCCTCCACCGTGCGCGCCAGGTGCGCGAAGGGCAGGCCGAGCAGCAGGTAGATGGCGGCCACCAGGAGGCCGAGGCCCAGGTGGTCCCGCATGGCGTTGGCGAGGTTGAGGTACGTGCGCGTGAGCTCGGTGAGCGTCACCAGCGACACCAGCGAGCTGTCCTTGAGCAGGGCGATGAAGTCATTCGTCATCGGCGGCAGCGAGATGCGCACGGCCTGGGGCATCACCACGTGCCGCAGCGTCTGCCACCGCGAGAGGCCGAGCACCTTCGCCGCCTCGTGCTGGCCCGCGGGCACGCTGGACAGTCCGGCCCGGTAGTTCTCCGCCTCGGCCGCCGCGTAGTTGAGCCCCAGCGTCAGCACCCCCGCCGTCAGCGGATTCAACCGCAGTCCGAGCTGCGGCAGCCCGAAGTACACCAGGGTGAGCTGCACCAGCAGCGGCGTGCCGCGCACCACCTCGATGTAGGCCATGGCCAGCCAGCGCAGCGGCAGGGGGCCGTAGACGCGCGACACCGCCAGCACCATGCCCACCACCACCGCCAGGGCCATCGCCATCAGCGACACCCCCAGCGTCATCAGCGCCCCGTGAGCGAACAGCGCCAGTGTGGCCGGATAGCGCTCCCTCACCCGCTCGAAGAAGGGCGGCACCTTGCCCACCGCGGCCCGCCACGCCTCGTACTGCTCCGGCACTCCGCGCGGGCTCGGGTTCGGGTCGCCCAGCAGCTCCGCCGTCTCCGCGTTCCACAGGCCCCAGCGCTCGTAGATGGTCCGCAGCGTGCCGTCGCGCGCCAGCTCCTCCAGCGCCGTGTCGATGGCCTCGCGCAGCGAGTCCTCGTCCTTCCGCACCGCCACCGCGTATCGCACCTCGCCGAAGGTGCCCGGCACCACCTCCAGCTCCGGTTCGATGGCGCCGTAGTACCGGGTGATGGGATCGTCGAGCAGCACCGCGTCCGTGCGGCCCAGCTTCAGGTCCGCGTAGATCTCATCCTGGCCGCCCTCGTATGTCTTCACGAGTGCCCCCTCGCGGCGCAGCATGCGCTCGGCCAGCGAGCCGGGAAGGGTGCCCACCGGACGGCCCTTCGTCTGGGACAGCACGTGGGGCGCGGGCGTGTCTCCCCGACGGATGGTGAGCCGCTCCCCGGCCGCGTAGTAGGGGCGCGAGAGCTCGCAGACGCGTTTCTTCTCCTCGGCCACCTCGATGCCGTTGAGCGCCACGTCGAAGTCGCCTCGGGCCAGCAGCTCCAGCAGCGAGTCCCAGGGGCCGAGCACGGGCCTCGCTCGCACGCCGAGCTTCCCGGCGATGGCGTCGGCGAGATCCACCTCGAAGCCGATGAGCCGGTTGGGCTCCATCGGGTCCTGGAAGACGTAGGGGGCGCCGCCCTGCGCGTCGGCTCCCCACAACAGCTCCCCCCGGGCCTTCACCGCCGCGAGCCCGTGGGGCTCCTCGGGCGGCGACTCCTGCGCGAAGGCGGGCGGACAGACGAGGACGAGAGCGACGCACAGGGCTCTGAGCAGTGGTTGGGCCCTCCTGGGGGTCACGGGTGCCCGGCATGATTGTAACGCCCTCTCCGGCGGCGCAAGGAAGAGGCCCCCAGGGGGAGAGTGCGGCTCCGTGGACTGTCTCTCAGGTTGCCCGGTCCTACACTACCCGGAGGAAAAGGCCTGACGACCCCACACGGCGCTGGAACGTGATAGGGGGCACGCGCTCTGCCCGAGGGAAGTCCTCGGGATGGATGGTGGGCCCGACGTGGCCCGAGGAGACGGACGGCGATGCTGAAGACGGCGATGAACGAGTGGACCCTCAAGGCGATTCAACTGGAGACGGCGCTGATGGCGCTGGACGAGGCCGGGCTGCCCGGGGACATGAAGTCCCTCCAGGAGAAGGCCGAGCAGGGTCTGCGTGACCTGCTGAAGGGCTGGCACGCGCGCAAGCCGAAGGCCGACGAGCGCAAGTGGAAGGTGGAGGAGAAGGCGGGGGGCATGCCGCAGGACGAGGAGCTCGCCGAGGTCATCTCCCACCTCAAGGAGGAGGAGATGGAGTGGACCGTGTACACCGCCACCAGCGACAAGGGTGACACGGTGGAGACGATCGTCGCCGAGGACCGCGCGTGGATGGCGGCCGCGGGCGAGTACTACCTGGGTCAGTGGGAGGAGGACGAGAAGACCGTCGACGTGGGCCGTGACGACGAGGAGGGCGAGCTCGGCACCGGCCTCGTCTTCACGCTGACGGGCGACCTCGTCTTCGAGTCCCTCCTCGAGGACTGAGGCCGAGGTACTCCACCCCGCGGGCCCGGGTCTTCTCGTCGGGCAGGTGCCCGGTGCCCGCGCTCGGCAACCCGCCCCCTGGACGGGCGAACGTGAGTGGGGGGGTGGTACTCGGAAGAACCGTCCCCAGGTTTCGGATGCGTGCCCGGCACGGGACGCGTAGGTGGAGTCCGGTGCGGGATGGGGTGGGTACCGGTTGGATGGGTGTGGGGCAGGCGAACCCGTGTCGGTCGCGCTCCTTTTTCCGATGGGCCCCGGGGGACGAACCCCATGCGCGCCATGGTGCTCCAGGCTCCCGGTCAGCCGCTCCGGTTGGAGGAGCGGGCCATTCCGGAGCCGGCTCCCGAGCAACTCCTGTTGAAGGTCCACGCGTGTGCGGTGTGCCGCACGGACCTGCACGTGGTGGACGGAGAGCTGACCCGTCCCAAGCTGCCGCTGGTGCTGGGGCACGAAATCGTCGGCACGGTGGTGAAGGCGGGCGAGCGGGCCCGCGGTTTCGTTCCAGGCACTCGGGTGGGAGTGCCGTGGCTGGGCTGGAGCGATGGCACGTGCGGCTACTGCCGCTCCGGCCGGGAGAACCTCTGCGACCAGGCGCGCTTCACCGGCTACCAGCTCGACGGGGGCTACGCCGACTACACGGTGGCGGACCACCGCTTCTGCTTCCCCATCCCCGAGGGCTACCCGGACCTGCAGGCCGCGCCGCTGCTGTGCGCGGGGCTCATCGGCTACCGCTGCCTGCGCATGGCCGGGAGCATGCGGAGCGGCTGGGGCTGTACGGCTTCGGCGCGGCGGCGCACGTCATCATCCAGGTGGCCCGGTACCAGGGGCGGCGGGTGTTCGGCTTCACGCGCCCGGGAGACGAGGCCGCGCAGGCAGTTCGCGCTGGAGCTGGGGGCGGTGTGGGCGGGCGGACTCGGACGTGCTGCCTCCCGTGCCGCTGGACGCGGCCATCCTCTTCGCTCCCGTGGGAGGGCTCGTGCCCGCCGCGCTGGCCGCCGTGGTGAAGGGCGGCACCGTGGTGTGCGGGGGCATCCACATGAGCGACATCCCCGCGTTCCCCTACGCGCTGCTGTGGGGCGAGCGGGTGGTGCGCTCGGTGGCGAACCTCACCCGGCGGGACGGACTGGACTTCCTCGCGCTCGCTCCCCAGGTGCCGGTGCACACCGAGGTGCAGCCCTTCCCGCTGGAGGCCGCCAACGAGGCGCTGGAGGCCCTGCGTTCGGGACGGGTGCGCGGCGCGGCGGTGCTGGACCTGCGCGCCGGGACACCCGCCCCGAGGACCTGAATCAGAAGGCGGCGCCGTTCACGCGCTCACCCGGCGACGCGCTCAGCGACGAGAGGCTCGTGTGCAGCACGAAGCCGCCCGTGGCGCTCGCGTCGGGGCTGCGGTTCATCGACACGCCGTCCTGCGCGGCCAGCGAGCTGGCGTAGGTGTACGAGTTGATCGTCGTCGCGTTCTTGGCGGACGAGGTCTTCACCGTCACCGTGTCGCCGGTGTTGTTCAGGCTGAGCGAGCCGGTGGAGGAGGCCACCGCGTTGGGCGTCCCGCCGGGAATGCCGGAGGCGGAGCCGAACACCACGATGGCCTTGCCCGCGCCCAGCGTCGTGCCCGCGGCGAAGGTGTGCACCACCGCGCTCGAATCGCGGATGACCCACCCGCTGATGTCGATGGCCGTGCCGCCCACGTTCACCAGCTCCACGAACTCACCGGCGGTGCTGGAGCCGGGCTCGTTGGCGAGAATCTCGTTGATGATGACCTTGGCCGGACCGGCGGGCACGGTGACGGTGAAGGTGCCGTCGCTGATGTCCGAGGCCGAACCGAAGGCATCCGTCGCGCGCACTCGCGCCGCCGTGCTGGCCGAGGTGGGCACCGTCCAGGTGTAGCTGCCCGTGGACGCGGCCACGCTGCTGGCGAGCACCGTCCACGACGAGCCGTTGTCGAGCGAGTACTCCAGCTTCACGTTGGAGATGCCACTGGAGCTCCAGGTGATGTTCCGCGCGCTGCCTCCCGCCCAGCTCTCGCCGCCATTGGGGCTGGTGACGGTGAGGCTTCCCACCGCGGGCGTGGTCGTGGAGGCGCTGGCCGGCGAGGACTCGTTGCCCGCGGCGTCCACGGCCGTCACCTGGTACCAGTAGGTGGTGCTGGCCGACAGGCCCATGTCCGAGAAGCCGGTGGTCGTGGACGTCCCCGCCAGCGAGAAGCTGGTGCCGTTGGTGCTGCGGTAGACCCGGTAGCCCGTGACGCCCACGTTGTCCGTGGAGGCGTTCCAGCTCAGGCTGATCTCCGTGGAGGACACGGCGCTGGCCACCAGCGCACCCGGCGCGGTGGGAGGCGTGGTGTCCGGACCCGGAGGCGTGCCGCCGCCCTTCGAGGTGTAGTTGACGCTGTTGGTGCCCTGCGTCACCACGAAGGTGTTGCCGTCCGCGGTGTTCAGCTCGATGTGACCGCGCACCGAGTTGGTGGCCGGGTCCTCCGTCTGCCAGATGTCCGTGTTGTGCGCCGTCAGCCGGCTCAGGCACTCGGCGGTGGGGTGGCCGTAGGTGTTGTCCTTGCCCACCGAGATGAAGGCCGCGAGCGGCTGGGTGGCATCGAGGAAGGTGTTGTTGGACGAGTAGCGCGAGCCGTGGTGGTGCACCTTGTACAGCTCCACCGGCCCCACCGCCGTGGCGATGCCCGTCTCCATGTCTTCGGTGGTGCCGGTGAGGTCGCCGCCCACCACCGCGTCGAAGGCGCCATACGAAATCTTCACCACCACCGACTTGGCGTTCTCATCCGTCAGGGAGGCGCCGTTGCCCGCGGCCGCCATCACCTCGAGCTGCACCTGGCCGCACAGGTTGAGGACGTCGCCCTTGCGCGCCGTGACGCGCTTGCCGGCGAAGTGGGTGTTGTACTCGGTGTACGCGGTGGAGGAGTACGTGCCGCCGTGGTCGTACACGTTGGTGATGGGCACCGCGTCCGTGCCCACGTCCACCTCGTCGATACCGCCCATGTGGTCGGCGTGCATGTGCGAGATGAACGCCATGTCGATGCGCGTCACGCCCATCGACTTCAGGTACGCCTTGATGGTGGCGCCCGAGCCGGTGGGGCCGCCGTCGAACAACGCCGCACAGCCACCGGGGGCGATGAGCACCGCCGAGTCGCCCTGGCCGATGTCCAGCGTGGTGAAGCGCACCCCCTGGGACCAGGCCAGCGTCGGCAGGAGGAGGGTGAGCAGCAGGAGGGGACTGAACGAGGACTTCAGGCGGGAGAGCATGGGCTCGCCTCCAGGGGGGAAGGGCGAGCTTCTTGCTACCTCAAAAAGAGAGAACCGTGAAGGTGGCGATTTTCAATTTTCCTGGAATTCACAGACCTGGTTACGTCTGGGGCTCCTCGTCGCCACGCGCGGGCTCGCCACCTTCTGGCGAGAGGCGCGCCACCTGCTCCTCGCTCTCCTCCGAGGACTCCTCCGCGTCGTGGGCGTGGAACTCGGTGGCGGCCTCGTCGTCCTGCTTGCTGGCCCAGGTGGTGTGGCCCCCGGCGAAGCCCTCGAGCGGGCGCGGGCCTCGCCGCGACTCCACCTCCAGGTCCTTGGCCTCCAACTCGCGCAACCGCTGCCGCTCCTGCTCCCGCTCTCGCTGGTGCATCTTCTCCACGGGGTCGTCGTCCGCCATTGGGCACCTCCTCTGCCCGAAGGTGCGAACGGTGCGCGTCGGCGTCAGCGGTCGGTGCCGGAGGGGTGAGGGCCCGCATGCCCGGGCGCCGGGCGGGAAGACGGGAGGCCATGCTGCCCTGTCGCCGGGTGGTAGCCTGGGGGGCGTTGCCCGGGAGGGGCCAGATGCTCGCGGTGGTGTTGTTGCTGCTGGCGCAGATACCGTGCGCGGCGAATGACCTGACGGTGGTGTGCAATTGCAAGCAGGGGGCGGTCGGCGCGTGCGACACGCTGCGGCTGAGTGAGCCGCAAGTGGTCGCGGAGATTGAGGAGGCGGTGCAGGCGGCTGCGGCGGTCGAGGCCGCACAGAAAGCGGTCGAGGCGAGCCGGGCCGAGGGAGAGACCTCCCCCGCCTCGCCGGAGCCGCCCGATTGCAAGGGGCAGACGCACCACGTCATCTCCCGACCCATCGCCAAGGCGTTGGAAGCACACGAAACGTTGAGTGGTCATTACAAGCCGAGAGACCCGCGGTTCGTCACCCGGGCCGTGGATGAGCAGGCGCACTGCGGTTACCAGGACTGGCACCGGAAGGTGGACGCGGAGGTCATCGACTGGCTCGAGCGCTACCGCAAGGCGACACCCAAGGAGTTCGAGGCTTTCCTGCGGGAAATCTACAGGCGGCCCGACATGCTCAGGAGGTTCCCCCATGGCTTCTGAGCCCTCTGCTCCCCTCGCTTCTTCGTCCTGGAAGAAGGTGCCATCGGGTCCCGCTACGATGCCGAGGTCGAAAATGTCGAGCCCGTCAATCTCGGAAGGGGCCCCCCATTGCCCACGGTGTGGCGAACCATTGGGATGAAGCCGTGGCTGCCCCCCTATCGGGCCGAGTTGGTGTTGCACGGCGAGGAACTCGGGGACTTCATCGACGCTGGCGGGTATGACCTGCTGGTGTCCGAGCGGTTCGCCCAGGCCTTCCAAGAAGAGGGATTGACGGGACTGGAGGGCTTCCACCCGGTGGAGTTGGTGCGGGTGCGCCGTAAGCGGCGAGGCCCCAAGCCCGCTCTCATTCCCCGCTATCTGCGTCGTCAGGCCCTGCTTTGGTCGCGCGGCGGTGGACGTGGCGCGCAGCCGCATCCTCTATGGCAAGACTCCTACGTGCGAGGAGTGCCGTGGTGATGGCATCGATGCCATCTTCGGCTTTACCTTCGAGGAGGGCTCCTGGAAGGGCGAGGACATCTTCCATCCCCGAGGGGCACAGGGAGTCCTGACGGTGTCCGAGCGCTTCGAGCGCTTCGTGGCGCGGCACGGCTTCACCAACATGCGAATGACGCCCACGGAGGAGTACGTGTGGAACCCGCTGGGCCGTCCCCCTCCGCTCCCCACTCCGAAGCAGGGCTCCGAGTGAAGTCTTCCCGAGCAGGACTTCCTTCGCGGCAGGTGCGGTCACGTCGCCCTGTCGCCGGGTGGTAGCCTGGGGGAGTTGACTGGGAGGGGCCAGATGCTCGCGGTGGTGCTGTTGCTGCTGGCGCAGATTCCGTGCGCGGCGAATGACCTGACGGTGGTGTGCAATTGCAAGCAGGGGGCGGTCGGCGCGTGCGACACGCTGCGGCTGAGTGAGCCGCAAGTGGTCGCGGAGATTGAGGCGGCGGTGCAGGCGGCGGCGGCGGCGCAGGGGGCACAGAAAGCGATCGAGGCGATTCGGGCCGAGGGCGAGACCTCCCCCGCCTCACCCGAGCCGCCCGATTGCAAGGGGCAGATGCATCACGTCATCTCCCGGCCCATCGCCGAGAAGCTGGGGGAGCATGAAACGCTGAGCAGTCATTACAAGCCGAGAGACCCACGGTTCGTCACCCGGGCCGTGGATGAGCAGGCGCACTGCGGTTACCAGGACTGGCACCGGAAGGTGGACGAGGAGGTCATCGACTGGCTCAAGCGCCGCTCCAAGGCGACACCCAAGGAGTTCGAGACCTTCCTGCGGGAAATCTACAGCCGGCCCGACATGCTCAGGAGGTTCCCTCATGGCTTCTGAGTCCGTTGCCTCTCCACGCTTCTTCGTCCTGGAGGAAGGCGTCCTCTGGTCCCGGTACGATGCAGACGTCGAAAAAGTCGAGCCCCGCAACCTCGGAAAGGGGCCTCGCTGCCCGCGGTGCGGTGAGCCCATCGGGATGAAGCCATGGCTTCCGCCTCACCGGGCCGAGTTGGTGCTGCACGGCGAGGAGCTCGGGGACTTCATCGAGGTCTTCGGGAATGACCTGCTGGTGTCCGAGCGGTTCGCCCAGGCCTTCCGGGAGGAGGGGCTCACGGGACTGGAGGGCTTCCATCCGGTGGAGGTGGTGCGGGTACGCCGAAAGCGGCGGGGCCCCAAGCCCACTCATGTTCCCCGGTATCTGCTCGTCAGGGTCTGCTTCGGCCGGGCGGCGGTGGACGTGGCGCGCAGCCGCATCCGCTATGTCAGGCCTCCCACCTGCGAGGAGTGTCGCTCCGAGGGTATCGACGCCATCCACGGCTTCACCCTGGAGGAGGGCACCTGGAGGGGGGAGGACATCTTCCATTCCCGAGGGGGGCAGGGAGTCCTGACGGTGTCCGAGCGGTTCGAGCGATTCGTGGCCCGGCACGGCTTCACCAACCTGCGGATGACGCCCACGGAGGAGTACGTGTGGAACCCGCGAGGGCCCGAGCCGCTGACCACCACGAAGCCGGGCTCCGCGTGAAGTCTCCCCGAGCAGGACTTCCTTCACGGCAGGTGCGGTCACGTCGCCCTGTCGCCGGGTGGTAGCCTGGGGGAGTTGCCCGGGAGGGGCCAGATGCTCGCGGTGGTGTTGTTGCTGCTGGCGCAGATACCGTGCGCGGCGAATGACCTGACGGTGGTGTGCAATTGCAAGCAGGGGGCGGTCGGCGCGTGCGACACGCTGCGGCTGAGTGAGCCGCAAGTGGTGGCGGAGATTGAGGCCGCAGTGCAGGCGGCGGCGGCGGCGCAGGGGGCACAGAAAGCGATCGAGGCGATTCGGGCCGAGGGAGAGACCTCCCCCGCCTCACCCGAGCCGCCCGATTGCAAGGGGCAGATGCATCACGTCATCTCCCGGCCCATCGCCGAGAAGCTGAAGAAGCATGAAACGCTGAGCGGTCATTACAAGCCGCGAGACCCACGGTTCGTCACCCGGGCCGTGGATGAGCAGGCGCACTGCGGTTACCAGGAGTGGCACCGGAAGGTGGACGCGGAGGTCATCGAGTGGCTCCGAGCAACGCTCCAAGGCGACACCCAAGGAGTTCGAGGCCTTCCTTCGGGAAATCTACAGACGGCCCGACATGCTCAGGAGGTTCCCTCATGGCTTCTGAGTCCGTCTGCCTCACCACGCTTCTTCGTCCTGCAAAGAAGGTGTCATCTGGTCCCGTTACGATGCCGAGGTCGATGGTGTCGAGCCCGTCAACCTCGGAAAGGGGCCCCGCTGCCCGCGGTGCGGTGAACCCATCGGGATGAAGCCGTGGCTTCCGCCTCATCGGGCCGAGTTGGTGCTGCACGGCGAGGAGCTTGGGGACTTCATCGACGTCTTCGGGAATGACCTGCTGGTGTCCGAGCGGTTCGCCCAGGCCTTCCGAGAGGAGGGGTTCACGGGACTGGAGGGCTTCCACCCGGTGGAGGTGGTGCGGGTACGCCGCAAGCGGCGAGGCCCCAAGCCCGCTCACATTCCCCGCTATCTGCTCGTCAGGGTCTGCTTCGGTCGCGCGGCGGTGGACGTGGCGCGCAGCCGCATCCGCTATGTCAGGCACTCCTACCTGCGAGGAGTGCCGCTCCGATGGCCTCGACGCCATCCTCGGCTTCACCCTCGAGGAGGGCACCTGGAGGGGCGAGGACATCTTCCATCCCCGAGGGGCACAGGGAGTCCTGACGGTGTCCGAGCGCTTCGAGCGCTTCGTGGCGCGGCACGGGTTCACCAACCTGCGGATGACGCCCACGGAGGAGTACGTGTGGAACCCGCTGGGCCGTCCCCCGCCGCTCCCCACTCACGAAGCCGGGCTCCGCGTGAAGTCTCCCCGAGCAGGACTTCCTTCACGGCAGGTGCGGTCACGTCGCCCTGTCGCCGGGTGGTAGCCTGGGGGAGTTGCCCGGGAGGGGCCAGATGCTCGCGGTGGTGTTGTTGCTGCTGGCGCAGATTCCGTGCGCGGCGAATGACCTGACGGTGGTGTGCAATTGCAAGCAGGGGGCGGTCGGCGCGTGCGACACGCTGCGGCTGAGTGAGCCGCAAGTGGCCGCGGAGATTGAGGCCGCAGTGCAGGCGGCGGCGGCGGCGCAGGGGGCACAGAAAGCGATCGAGGCGATTCGGGCCGAGGGCGAGACCTCCCCCGCCTCGCCCGAGCCGCCCGATTGCAAGGGGCAGATCGCACCACGTCATCTCCCGGCCCATCGCCAAGGAGTTGGAGGAACACAAAGCGCTCAACGGACATTACACGCCGAGGGACCCACGGTTCGTCACCCGGGCCGTGGATGAGACAGGCTCACTGTGGCTACCAGGAGTGGCACCGGAATGTGGACGCCGAGGTCATTGAGTGGCTCGAGCAACCCTCCAAGGCGACACCCAAGGAGTTCGAGGCCTTCCTGCGGGAAATCTACAGTCGGCCCGACATGCTCAGGAGGTTCCCTCGTGGCTTCTGAGTCCGTTGCCTCCCCACGCTTCTTCGTCCTGAAACAGGGGGTCACCTTTTCCCGTTACGACGCGGATGTTGAAGATGTCGAGCCGGTCCACCTGGGAGCGGGTCCCCACTGCCCGCGGTGCGGTGATCCCATCGGGATGAAGCCATGGCTTCCGCCCCACCGAGCAGAGTTGGTGCTGCATGGCGAGGAGCTCGGGGACTTCATCAAGGTCTTTGGGAATGACCTGCTGGTGTCCGAGCGGTTCGCCCAGGCCTTCCGGGAGGAGGGGCTCACGGGACTGGATGGCTTCCACCCGGTGGAGGTGGTGCGGGTGCGCCGGAAGCGGCGAGGCCCCAAGCCCGCTCACGTTCCCCGGTATCTGCTCGTCAGGGTCTGCTTCGGCCGGGCGGCGGTGGACGTGGCGCGCAGCCGCATCCGCTATGTCAGGCCTCCCACCTGCGAGGAGTGTCGCTCCGAGGGTATCGACGCCATCCACGGCTTCACCCTGGAGGAGGGCACCTGGAGGGGCGAGGACATCTTCCATCCCCGAGGGGGGCAGGGAGTCCTGACGGTGTCCGAGCGGTTCGAGCGTTTCGTGGAGCGGCACGGCTTCACCAACCTGCGGATGACGCCCACGGAGGAGTACGTGTGGAACCCGCTGGGCCGTCCCCCTCCGTGAGGTCTCTCACCCCGCGGGGCTCGCGCCGGGGGGCTCGGGCGTCTCCGCCTCGGGCGGCAGCACGTAGGGCCCGAGCGTGTCCCGGTACTCGCGCACCAGGGTCTCGGGCGCCCGCACCTTCCGGCCCGTGAGCATCGTCTGCAGCATCATCGCGTTGGCCACGCCCTTGCCTCGCACGTGGTTGTTGGTCACCACGTACACGTCGCTCACCCGCGGGTGCGCCGCCATCTCCTTCGTGCGCTCGGCCCAGGGCTTCAGCTCCTTCGCCGTGTACAGGTAGTCGTAGCGCTCCAGCACGCTCGCCGTCTTGCGGAACCAGTTGCGGTAGTTGCGCCCGTGCACCCGCACGTAGCCCACCGAGGACGTCACCCGCGCGCTCGGGCCCAGCGAGCTCTTGAAGAGCGGTTGGTCGATGTTCACGAAGCCCACCCCCCGCTCCGCCAGTTCCTCGAATACGTCCCGCTCGTTCCACGACGCGTGCCGCACCTCCAGCACCAGCGGCCAGTCGGTGAACTCGCTCACCAGCGCGTCCAGCCAGTCCCGGTTCTCCTCGGTGTTGCGGAATGACCAGGGGAACTGCATCAGCACCGCCCCCAGCCGCCCGGCCTCCTGCATCACGTCCAGCCCGGCCCGCGTCTGGCGGACCTCCTCCGCAGTCCACACCGCGTCCCGCTCGTGGGTGAAGCGCTTCCACAGCTTCGCGGTGAAGCGGAAGTCCGGGTTGAAGTCCGTGCGCTCCAGCCAGAGCTCCACGTTGTGGCGGCTCACCGGCCGGTAGAAGCTGGTGTTCAGCTCCAGTGCGTCGAAGTACCCCGCCAGGAAGGCCAGCGGGTCGAACCCCTTCGGCTTCGGTTTCGGGTACACCACCCCCGCCCAATCGTCGTAGCTCCATCCCGCAGGGCCGATGCGAATCACGCGCGCGCCTCCTCTCGGGTGATGGAGAAAGGTGGGGCTGGCTTCGACGCATCGCAGCGCGAGCCTGTCCGGCTGTCCTGGGAGGAGGGAGTCGGCCCGTGGGGGGCTTTTCACTCCTGGTGCTTCCCCAAGCCTTCTTCCGCAAAGGCTGCGCGCCCGCCGGGGGCCACCGCAAACACTGCGCTCGGGGCCCGCTCCAACCCACTGAATTCCGAGGGAATAGGCGTTGGCGCTCCGCATGCAATAGGAGAGGTCGTCACGACGGCTCCAACGGGGAGCCAAGCAAGAGGCGCGAAGATGAAGCGAGACCTGCAGATCACCTTCCGTGGAATGAACCCCAGCGATGCCCTCGCGGCGCACATCCGCGACAACGCGGACAAGCTCGAGCAGTTCTTCGATGGCATCACCGGCTGCCACGTGGTGGTGGAGGAGCCGCACCGGCATCATCAGCAGGGCAAGCATTTCCACGTCCACCTGGACCTGCACGTGCCCGGCAAGAACATCGTGGTCGACCGCGATCATGGTGAGCGCGCCGCGCACGAGGACCCCTACCAGGCCGTGAACGATGCCTTCGATGCTGCCCGGCGCCAGTTGCAGCACTACGCCGAGGGGCTTCACGCCCACCGTTGAAGCGCGTGAGGGGCGGCCAGGCTAGAGGCCACCGCCTCGACCCGCTCCCAGAAGGAGCGGGTCCATGAGCGACGGGGGAGGGCTCCATCAGGGCCTTCCCCCTTTCGCTTTTCCGGGGGCCTCAGCGGCGGGTGGCCTCGAGGTAGGCGATGTTGCCGATGTCGTCCCGGAAGAGCCGCTGCGTGGCCAGCTCGTTCCGGGGGATGTCCTGGAGCCACTCGCACAGCTCGGGCTCCTCCCGGTAGAGGAGCCACCAGTCCATGAAGGCTTCCATGTACGCCTTGCAGCCCCTGTCGAAGGCGCCGTCGGTGTAGTTGGCCAGCAGCAACCGCCCGCCGGAGCGCAGCATCGAGAAGAGGATGTGGCTCAGCCGGATGGCGACGGGCTGGGGCAGGTAGTCGTAGAGGCCCGCCGCGTAGATGAAGTCCAGGTCGGAGAACGTCTGCTGCCCCTTCAGCAGCGCCTTGACCGAGCCGGGGACCGCCTCGACTCCGAGCGGCACCAGCTCGCGCTGGACCACGGCCAGGCTCTTGGGGTCCTGGTCGAGCGCCAGGAACCGGCCGAACCGCCGCTCCCGCACGGCCTCGGAGCACTGGGCCTCGCGCAGGTGACCGCAGGCCACCGAGAGGACTCGCGCCTCCGGGAGCTCTTCCGCGAGCTCGTCGAGCCGCCGCGCCAGCATGTCCCGTCGCCAGCGGAGGCTGATGGCACTCGGCTGCTCGTACATGAACTGGCAGAGCTCCTGGCCCAGCCTCGAGGCGCGGGTCCGCTCCGGCATCTCCGTCTGGTACATGAGGTCGAGCAGCACCGCGTCTCCCGCGTACCCGCGCGGTCTCGCGAAGCTCCTGCGCGCGATGGGGTCCTGGTGCACGAGCTCCCGGATGGGGTGCGAGAGACAGTCCTGGCAGAAGCGCTTCCAGTCCTCGTGGACCATCACGGAGCGCGCGTGCCCCAGCGTGGAGAACAGGGTCCACATGCCCCGCGTCGTCTCGCCGCCCGCGAGCGCGTCATGCGCCCGGTCCAATCCCTCCCAGTGGAAGTCCCACCCGTCACCAAGATGCTCTGGCAGTCGCCGCTCCACCGACTCGCCACCATACGTCCCCTGCCGCGTGCTCTCCCCACGGGTGAGCTCTGCCATGTCTGTCCTCCAGGCTCGTTACATGCTGAAGGGCAGAACACTTACAGTTCGCACTCGCAGTCTCAGGCGCAAGGTGTCCGCCTCGTCGCCATCCCAGGATTCGATGGGAGGCACGTTCCTCGCTTCGCCTGGCACCCAGGGAAGCGCGCGGGGCGGGCCGCGTCAGGCGCTCGGCTCCCCATCGTGCAGTGACCGTTCCGCGAGCACCCGGGCGGTGCGGTGCAGTCGCTCGGTGCCCATCCGCATCAGCGCGCCCTTCATTCCCGGCTGGCTGAAGATGTGTCGCTCGCACGCCGACCGGTCCAGCCGCAGCAGGACGCACGGAACATCCGTCCGCACCATCGCCGTCACCGGCCTGTCCAGCAGCAGGGAGATCTCCCCGAAGACATCGCCCTCGCGCAGCTTCGGGTAGGTCGTCTCATGCCCGCCCGGGTGCACGTGGTAGGGCGTGCACCGGCCGCGCAGCAGCAGGTAGACGGCGTCTCCCATGTGCCCGGCGGTGAGCAGCACCTTGCCCGCCTCCACCCGCTGGAGCTGGAAGTCACGCGCCACGGCCCGCTTCTGCTCGTAGCTCAGCAGGGAGAACATCGGGTGGGTGCGCAGCAGGTTGTCCACCGCGCGCTCCCGGTAGAAGGACTGCACCGCCAGCTCCACCAGCGGGTGCCGCCGGGACAGCTCCGCCATCCGCGTCCGCGTCAGCTCCAGCACCGTCGAGGGTGCCGTCACCTCCACGCTCGCCAACCGGGGCGCCTCGGTGATGAGCGCCGTCTCCCCGAAGACGCCTCCCTCCACCAGCGGCAGCACCTCCTGGGGTGCCTCGGCCTCCCGCTTCAGCACGAGGTCCGCACGCCCCTCCACCATGAGGAACATCGACGTGCAGGGCTCGCCCGCATGGGCCAGCGTCTGGCCCGCCGCGTAGGTGCGCACCTCCATCGCCTCGAGCAGCGCGAGGAAGGCGTCGCGGTCCAGCTTGGAGAAGATGGGCACCGGCGCCGGGACCTCCCTGTCCGGGAGGAGCTCGAACTCGGCGGGTGCCGCGCCGCCCTCCACCGGGCGGGGAAACGACCCCGAGCGCTTCGTGTAGAGCTCCGCGAGCAGGGCCTGCGTCCGGGTGTGTCGCGGCTCGAGCCGCTGCAGGGCCTTGCAGGCCGCGATGGCTCGCAGGGGCCGACTGCCCAGGGCCCAGGCCTTCGCCAGCCCCTCGTAGCCCGCGGCGGCCTCCTCCGGACGGCCCTCCTGCTCGAGCTTCTGGAACTCGGCGAGCGCCACGTCCAGTCGCTCCCGGGCGGCGAGCTGCCCGGCCTTCTCCCGCTGCTGAAGAAGTCTCTCTGGCAGGTCCACCATCTGCGCTCACTCTCCCCAACGCCAGACACTACCATCCTTTCCTGGATTGCCTATTACCGTCAGGAGTCCAGGAACGGGACGGGTTGCCTGACGAGGGATGGAGCGGAGCTCCACGGAAGCGCCGTAGTCAGGGGGTCCAGGGGTTTGTACTTCCCCGGGAGTCCCGAGCGTCAGGCTCGGAACTTTCTTTCCCCGGAAAGTGCTCGGAACCGGATGGTGTCCCTCGTACCGAGGGGCGTGAATCCTGGCGCCCCCTTCGGACGTCCTTAATTTCGGCCCTGCAAGCTGTCCCTTTGTCGGGGTGGTCGGGGGCCGGAAGGAGGGCGTGTGGGCGGACACCAGTCAGGTATCGAGGGCAGGTCCATTTCGCGGGCGGGGGCGGCGTACGGCCTCCGGTGCTCTCCCCGCCTCGGTCCGAGGCGACTCCCGTCAGCGTCCAGTCCGCGCTGGGCTCGGTGCGCCCGGACGACATGGACGCCATCTTCGACGATGCGCTCTTCGGCGCATCGGCGGAGGCCATAACCGTGGAGGCCGCGCTCGTGGAGGCCGCGCCCGTGGCGGTGGGCTCCATGGAGTGGTTCCTGGAGCGGGACGCGCAGCCCGCGGGGCCGTTCCGCCTGGAGCGGCTGCGCGAGCTGTGGCACCACGGCGCGCTCGGCCCCGACACCCTCTGCTGGTGCGAGACCTGGTCCCAGTGGAGGCCGCTGTCGAGCGTGCCCGAGCTCGTGGCCGCGCTGACGGACGCGGGGTTGCCCACGGTGGCGGCCGGCGCGGCTCCAGCCCCGGCGAAGGAGGACGCGTCGACGGCGAAGGTCGTCTCCGCGCTCCCCTCGCTCATCGCGGAGGAGGAGGCATGGATGCGCAAGGTTCAGGCTGAGAAGGAGGAGGCGAAGGAGGAGGCGCGCTCGGCGATGCTCGACACCTCGAGCGCTCCCGTCGCCGAGCCCGTGCTGCCTCCGCACTTCGCACCGCTGCCCGTGCCCGTGCCCGCGCCGCCCTGGTGGCTCCGGTGCCCGTGGCTCCGGCCGTCATCCCCGCCCTGGTGATGCCCGAGGCTCCCGTGGCCCCCGAGCCCTCGCGGCGGGTGAAGGGGCTCGTGGTCGGCGCTCTGATGGGCGCCACGGCCGTGGGCCTCGCCATGGGGGCGTTGCTCCTCCTGCCACGGCTCCGGAGCGCTCCGGAGCGGGTGCCCGAGGCCGCCGCGCCGCCGGTCGCCGTGGCCCCGGAGACGCCGCGACAGGCCGCTCCCGTGCCGGTCGCCGCCACGCCGCCACCTCCCACGCAGGAGCCCGCTCCCGCCGCCCCGCGGCCGAGTGCGCCCGTGGTCGCGGCGGCTCCGGCGGTGCAGCCCGCTCCGGCCGCGCCCCAGCCTCCTCCTCCGGCCCCGGTCGCGCCGGTGGTCGAGAAGCAGGAGGCCAAGGTCGTCACCGCCTCGGCGCAGGTGCCCGCCCCCGCCCCGTCCGAGACGTCGCGGAAGGTGGCCGCGGTCGCGCCCGTGGTGCGGAGAAGCCCCGGGCCGTCGCGGAGGAGCGCATCGCGCAGGCCGCCGATTCGGCCCTGCAGCGTCGTTCGCAGCCGCCTCCCGCGCCCGTGCCCGCGCCCAGCTGAAGCCCGTGTCCTCGCCCAAGCCCGTGTCCTTGCCCAGGGTGGCAAGGCGGTGGCGGACGACACCCCGGCCGCGGACCCAACCAACTTCGATGACTCGCTCGACAAGGAGTTCGAGAAGGAGCTCTTCTCGGGCCCCAAGTCGGAGGATTCGCGCTCCAAGCGCACCGTCTACCTCCCGCCCGAGCCCGGCGAGGAGCTGCCCGAGTCCCTCTCCACCCTCGGACGTCATGCAGGTGGTGGGGGCTCGCACAAGGACGGGCATCGTCTCCTGCCTCGAGACGCACGAGCCCCCGCGCGACCCGGACACCGACAAGGGCCGCTTCGTGTTGCGCTGGCGCGTCCAGCCGAGTGGCACGGCCTCCGAGGTCCTCATGGAGACCGAGGCTCTCAAGGGCACGCCGTTCGCCCGCTGCATGGAGGCGCAGGTGCGCTCGTGGAAGTTCCCGCGGCACCGCATGCGGAGCCGCGAGCCGGTGCGCTTCCCGTTCACGTACTGAGCGGGCTCAGCGCGCGGCGAGCTGGCGGCCTTGAGCAGCGCTTCCACCATGGGAACGCTGCTCGCCTTGCCCGTGCCGGCGATGCCGTAGGCCGTGCCGTGGTCCGGCGACGTCCTGCGGCACGGGCAGCCCGAGCGTCACGTTCACCGTGCGCTCGAAGTCCAGGCTCTCGGCCGGATGAGTCCCTGGTCGTGGTACATCGCCAGCACCACGTCGTAGGGGAAGTGCTCCACCTGGGCGAAGAGCCCGTCGGCCGCCAGGGGCCCGTGCGCGTCCACCCGCAGCTTGCGCGCGCGCTTGATGGCCGGTGTGAGGACCTCCACCTCCTCGCGCCCCAGCAGCCCGCCCTCGCCCGCGTGCGGGTTGAAGCTCAGCACGCCGATGCGAGGCGCCCGGCCCACCACCGGCTTCAGGCTCCGCGACGAACAGTCGGAGCTGGCCCACCAACCGCTCCACCGTCAGCAGCCGGGAGACTTCCCACCAGCGGCACGTGGTTCGTCGCCAGCGCCACCCGCACCCGCGGGCCGTCCATGAGCATCAGCACCTCGCGGCCGAACGCCTCGGCCAGCACCCTGGTGTGCCCCATGAAGGAAATCCCCGCGCGCGAAATCTGCTCCTTCGACACGGGGGCCGTGCAGAGCGCGTCCACCTTGCCGGCGCGCGCCGCCCCGATGGCCGCCTGGATGTAGCCGTACTGGGCCTT